>NZ_JBKBPN010000002.1:0-547403 GCF_046293095.1 Thermomonas sp. | reverse complement strand
GCTACCAGACCGCGCCGTGCCCCGCACCGGCAGCGGCGATCACGGGACGGTGCCGGCGCCTGCATCCAGTCGCAACGCTTCGTGCGTACCATGAGCATCCACCCGTCCCCCGGAGTCCGCCATGCGCCGTCTTGCCACCGCCTCGCTGCTCACCCTCGCCCTGCTGCCGGCGATCGCCCTGGCCGCCCTGAAACCGGGCGCCGCCGCGCCGGCGTTCACCGCGCCCGCCTACCTCGCCGGCAAACCGTTCACCTTCGACCTGAAGGCCGCGCTGGCGAAGGGCCCGGTGGTGCTGTACTTCTTCCCGGCCGCGTTCACGCCGGGCTGCAACGCCGAGGCCGCCGCCTTCTCGCAGGCCATCGACAAGTTCAAGGCGCAGGGCGCCAGCGTGGTCGGCGTCACCGCCGGCAATACCGAGCGGCTGGCGGAGTTCTCCAAGGACACCGAGAAGTGCGCCGGCAAGTTCCCGGTTGCCGCCGATGATGGCGCCAAAATCGCCAAGTCCTACGACGCCACCATGATGATGAAGCCGGACCTGTCCAGCCGCACGTCCTACCTGATCGGCAAGGACGGCCGCATTGTGGCGGAGTTCGACTCCATGAACCCCAACCAGCACGTCAAGCAGATGCTGGACGCCCTGGCGGCGCTGCAGGCCAAGCCTGCCCAGCGTTGACCGCCCCGCGCACCGGGCTCAGAGCGCCTTGCGTGCCAAGGTCTCGTGCAGCCCCGCCACCAGCAAGGTGGCGGCCGAGCCGTACCAGCGGTGGTACTCGGCCACCATCTCGCCGCTGGCGATGACCGGATCGGTGGCCACCAGTGCGCGGGCCTGGTCGATGTCGTCCACCGCGAAGACGAACAGCCCGCGCCAGTCGCCACCGGTGTCGTCGAACGGGCCCGCCAGCGCCAGCTGGCCGGACTTCGACAATCGCTGGATGTTGGCCATGTGGCCCGCGAACATCGCCTTGCGGGCCTCCGGATCCATCACCGGCGTCGGGCCGGTCCGCAGGATCACCAGCACGTAGCGGCGCATGCCGTAATCGTCCGCACCGGTGCGCTGCGCCAGCGCGGCATCGAAGCCCGGCTTGTCGGGCGCCGTGGCCGGCTCGCCGGCGCTCGCCAGCGTGGTGCAGGCCAGCAGGAACAGGGACAACAGGCGCATGGTCGCTCTCCGCGAGGCTGTTTCCCGCGGAGCCTAACGCAGGCCGAGGGGCAACGGAGATCCGTCCTGCAGGCGCCTGACGACGCCTACCGGACATTACGAGCTTTACCAGATGCGCACGCGCTGCTCCGGCGGCAGGTACATGGCGTCGCCCGGCTTCACGTCGAACGCGCGGTACCAGGCATCCAGGTTGCGCAGCGGGCCGTTGGCGCGGTACATCACCGGCGAGTGCGGGTCGGTCTTGATCAGGCGCAGCAGGCTCTCGTCACGGTACTTGCCCTTCCACACCTGCGCCCACGCCAGATAGAAGCGCTGATCGCCGGTCAGGCCGTCGATCACCGGCGCCGGCTTGCCGCCCAGGCTGAGCTGGTAGGCGGTGTAGGCCATGGACAGGCCGCCAAGGTCGCCGATGTTCTCGCCCATGGTCAGGCCGCCGTTGACGCACTGGCCCTCCAGCGGGCAGTAGGCGTCGTACTGGGCGCCCAGCGCCTTGGTGCGCTGCTCGAAGCGGGCGCGGTCCTCGTCGGTCCACCAATTGCGCTGGATGCCGTCGGCATCGGACTTGCTGCCCTGGTCGTCGAAACCGTGGCCCATTTCGTGGCCGATCACCGCGCCGATGCCACCGTAGTTCACCGCCGGGTCGGCATTCACGTCGAAGAACGGCGGCTGCAGGATGGCGGCCGGGAACACGATCTCGTTGAACGCGGAGTTGTAGTAGGCGTTCACCGTCTGTGGGGTCATGCCCCACTCCTCGCGGTCGGTCTTCTTGCCGACGCGGCTGTTCTGGTCGGCGCGGTTGAATTCGCGCAGGGCGATGGCGTTGCCCAGCAGGTCGTCGGCCTTGATGGTGACGCTGGAATAGTCCTTCCACTTCGACGGATAGCCGATCTTCGGGCGGAAGGTGGACAGCTTGCGGAAGGCCTCGGCCTTGGTGGCATCGCCCATCCAGTCCAGCTGCTCGATGTTCTTGCGCAGCGCGGTGCGCAGGTTCTCGACCAGCTGGTCCATCGCCGCCTTGGCTTCCGGCTTGAAATAGCGGGCGACGTACAGCTCGCCCAGCGCCTCGCCCAGCCCGTTGCGCGCACCCACCATGCCCAGCGCGCGCTTCCAGTCCTCGCGCTGCGCCTTCTGGCCGGCCAGCACCTTGCCGTTGAACTCGAAGGACGCCTGGTCGATCTCGGTGCTCAGCAGGTCGGCGTTGCCGTCGATGGCGTGGAAGGTCAGGTAATCGCGCCAGGTCGTAAGCGGGGTCGCCGCGATTACGTCGATGACCGGCTGGATCACGTCCGGGGTGGACACGTTGAGCTTGTCCGGCAGCGGCATGCCCTGCGCGCGCAGCTGGCCGGCCCAGTCGTAGCCCGGGAACTTCTGCTGCAGCTCGGCGAAGGTGTAGACGTTGTAGGTCTTGTCGCGGTCGCGCAGCTTCACGCGGTCCCACTGCGGCTTGGCCAGCGCGGTCTCCAGCGCCAGCACCGCCTCGGCACGCGCCTTGGCATCGGCGCCGGACACGCCGGCGAACCCCAGCATGCGCTGGATGTGGGCGACGTAGGCCTCGCGGATCTTGGCGAAGCGCGCATCCGGGTTGAGGTAGTAGTCACGGTCCGGCAGGCCCAGCCCACCGACGCCCAGGCCCACCTGGTAGCTGTCCGGATCCTTGCGGTCCACACCGAGGTAAAGGCCGAACGGTGCGTTGCTGCCGTCGATGCCGGCGTTGCCGAACGCGGCGACCAGCTTGTCGCGGGAGTCGATCGCGGCGATGCGATCCAGCACCGGCTTGAGCGGCTTGATGCCGGCGGCGTCGCGGGCGGCGCGATTGGTGAAGCTGAGATAGTAGTCGCGTAGCTTCTGGGCATTGCTGCCCGGCGCCAGATCCTTGCGGGCCAGCAGCTCGTCCATCAGGGCGCGGGTCTGCTCCTCGGCGCGGTCGCGCAGCTGGTTGAACGAGCCGTAGTTGGTCTCGTAGTCCTTGAGGACGTAGGTGTCGATCCAGTGGCCGCTGGCGTAGCGGTTGAAGTCGTCGCCCGGCTTGACCGACAGGTCGCGCGCGGACAGGTCCACGCCAAAGCTGCCCAGCTGGGCCTTGCCCTTGGTGGCGGGAGTGGCGGCGATGGCGGAGGAAATGGCGACGGACAGCAGGCCGGCGGCACCGAGGACGAGCAAAGAACGCTTCATGTGGAGGCTTTCATGGCGGCGATGGGAACCCCGAGCCTACCCTGCCCACCCTCCCGGCGCCCGTGACTTTGGTTGGCCCGGCTGCCGCCCTTCGGCACTGTCGGCAAGCGGCC
This sequence comes from Thermomonas sp., assembly GCF_046293095.1. GTDB lineage: Bacteria > Pseudomonadota > Gammaproteobacteria > Xanthomonadales > Xanthomonadaceae > Thermomonas. The sequence continues at coordinate 543,959 of NZ_JBKBPN010000002.1, read as the reverse complement.
TTCGCCCGTATCGTCTGCGCTTTCCTGTTTCCGGACCCTGCCGATGCGCCCCACCCTGCTCGCCATCACCCTGACCGCCCTGCTTGCCGGTTGCAGCGACGGGCAGGCGCCTGCTGCGTCCCAAGCCACGGCCCCGGCCGCCAGCGACGCCGCGGCCGACGCCATCTTCGCCGCGCTGTCCAAGGAAGCGCTGGACACCTGGATGCGGCTGTCGCCCGTGTCCGCCACCCAGATCGGCGACCACCGCTACGACGACCAGCTGGACGACCTCAGTGCCGAAGGCCGCCAGCGCCGGATCGACGCCAACAAGGCGCTGCTGGCCAAGCTTGACGCCCTCGACGCCAGCCGTCTGTCGCGTGCCAACCAGGTGGACGCCGCGATCCTGCACAACCAGCTGCAGGCGGACCTGTGGACCGCGGAAGTGCTGCAGGACTGGGCCTGGGACCCGCAGATCTACGGCGGGCTTGCCGGCAGTGCGATCTACGGCCTGATGGCGCGCGAGTTCGCGCCGCTGCCGGACCGCATCCGCGCCGCCACCGCCCGCATGGAGAAGCTGCCCGCGCTGTTCGCCCAGGCGCGCGCGAACCTGGACCCGGCGCGGGTACCGAAGATCCACGCCGAAACCGTGGCCAAGCAGAACGCCGGCATCCTTTCGATCGTCGAAACCTTCATCACCCCGCATCTGGGCGAGCTGCCCGCGGCCGACGCCGCGCGCACCCGCGCCGCGATCGATGGCCTCCAGCAGGCGGTGGCCGGGCAACAGGCGTGGCTGGACAAGACGCTGGTGCCGAACGCCAAGGGCGACTTCCGCATCGGCACCGACAAATACGACCAGAAGCTCAAGTTCGCGCTGTCCTCCTCGCTGTCACGCGCCGAGATCAAACAGCGCGCCGAGGCCGAGATGCAGCGCGTGCGCGGGCAGATGTACGGCATCGCCCGCACCGTGCTGGCGGGCAAGGCCGGCGCGCCGCCGCTGCCGGAACAGCCGACCGAGGCGCAGCGGCAGGTGGCGATCGAAGCCGCACTGGAACTGGCCTATGCCGATCACCCGGCGCGCGACAAGGTGGTGGACGCTGCCAAGGCTTCGCTGCAGGCGGCCACCGGTTTCGTGCGTGAAAAGAAACTTGTCACCCTGCCGGATGCCCCGGTGGACGTGATCCTGATGCCGGAGTTCCAGCGCGGTGTCGCCGTGGCCTATTGCGATTCGCCGGGCCCCCTCGACAAGGGCCTCAAGACCTTCTACGCGATCTCGCCGATCCCGGACGACTGGAGCCAGGCGCAGGCGGATTCGTTCCTGCGCGAATACAACGGCCGGATGATCCACCTGCTGTCCATCCACGAAGGGATCCCGGGCCACTACCTGGAGGGCGGCCACTCGGCGAAGTACCCGTCGGTGCTGCGGGGCGTGCTGCGCTCCGGCCTGTTCGCCGAGGGGTGGGCGGTCTATACCGAGCGGATGATGCAGGAACAGGGCTATCTGGGCGGCGACCCGCTGTTCCAGCTGGTGCAGCTGAAGTTCTACCTGCGCACCATTGCCAACGCGCTGCTGGACCAGGGGGTGCACGTGGACGGCTGGAGCCGCGAGCAGGCCATGCGCCTGATGACGCATGATGCCTTCCAGCAGGAGAGCGAGGCCGCCGGCAAGTGGGTGCGCGCCCAGCTCACGTCCGCCCAGCTGCCCACCTACTTCGTCGGCGCGCAGGAACATTTCGACCTGCGCAAGGCCATGCAGGACAAGCTGGGCGACCGCTTCGACCTGAAGGCCTACCACGACCAGGTGCTGTCCTATGGCGCGCCGCCGGTGCGCTACGTCCGCGAACTGATGCTGGACGAGCCGATCCGCTGACGGCGGCGTCCACCCGCGCACGGCCCGCCAGCCGGGCCGCGCGTGGCCGGGTCACTGCGGTGCTTACACCACCGCAGTGACCACGATCTCCACCTTCCAATCCGGATTGGCGAGCCGCGCCTCCACGGTGGCGCGGGCCGGCGCCTGGCCGGGCGCCACCCACGCGTCCCACGCGCGGTTCATGCCGGCGAAGTCGGCGATATCGGCCAGGTACACCTGCGCGCGCAGGATGCGGGTCTTGTCGCTGCCGGCCTGCGCCAGCAGCGCGTCGATGGCCTCCAGCACCTCGCGGGTCTGGGTCTCGATGTCGGCGCCCGGGGTCTCCGGGACCTGGCCGGCCAGGTAGGCGATGCCGCCATGCACGCAGGCCTCGGACATGCGCGGGCCGGCATCGATGCGTTCGATCATGGGGATGGTTCCTGCTGTGGGCTGCGCACCATCGCCCGCGGACGCGATGCGCGCAAGCTCCGCCGGTCAGGCCTCGCCGTCCCCGCCCTCGTGGGCGTCGCGCAGGTCGTCCGCATCGTAGGCATAGTCCAGCAAGTCACCGGGCGCGCAGCCCAGCGCCGCGCACAGCCGCGCCAGCGTGCGGAACCGGATGCCCTTGACCTTGCCGCTGCGGAACAGCGACATCTGGGTCTCGCTGATGCCCACCGTGGCCGCCAGTTCCCGCGCGGTCATGCCGCGCCGGGCCAGCATCGCGTCCAGCGTGATCCGGATCGGCATCAGAGGATCTCGTCCAGCTCGGCCTGCAGCGCGCGTGCGCGGTCGATCACCTGCGCAAGCAGCATCAGCGCGGCGCCGACCACGCCCAGCACGATGCCGGACAGATCGAAGTAAAGCACGCTGCCGTGGCTGCCCAGGATCCAGCGCGAGAGGTTGGTCACCGCGAACACGCTGAGCAACGCACCGGCCAGCACGCCGATGCCGACATGGCGCAACGCCCGCGCCAGGGTGGCGTGGAACAGCCGGCCGGCAGCCAGATCGCCCAACGCCCGCTGCACTGCCCACAGCGCCCATAGATAGCCCAGCCCCGGGAGCAGCCGGACCAGCATCAACAACAGTCGTGTTCCGAGGTCGCCGTCGGCACGCGACGGGAACCACGGCAACCCCCCAGCGCCCAGGGCAAGCAACAGGAACAACCCCCAGAACACCACCAGCGTGACGATACGGAGCAGACGGCATTGCTGCCGGAAACGATCGGGGATGGACATGGCGAGGGGCGTCTTCGGGTGTCGGCGGCCAGTGGAATTTTAATCTTGACTTAAATTATAGGGTTCGTGCAAACTTTATGTATGACTTAAATATCCCGAGGCGATGCCATGCACTACCAACCGCCCCTTGCCATCGAAACCCAGGGCCTGACCCGCCGCTTCGGCGACCGCACCGCGGTCGACCGCATCGACATGACCGTCCCCGCGCGCAGCGTCTATGGCTTCCTCGGCCGCAACGGCGCCGGAAAGACCACCACGATCAAACTGCTGCTGGGCCTGCTGCTACCGGATGCTGGCAGCGTCCGGATCCAGGGCCTGGACGTCACCCGCGATCGGCTGGCGGCTGCCCGCCAGGTCGGCGCGCTGCTGGAGGCACAGGGCTTCTATCCACACCTGACCGGCCGCGAGAACCTGGACCTGTGCCGGCGCCTGCTGGGCCTGCCCGCTACCGAGATCGACCGCGTGCTGGCCGCCACCGACATGGCCACGCACGGGCGTCGCCGGGTGTCCGACTATTCGCTGGGCATGCGCCAGCGGCTGGGGCTGGCGCGGGCGATGCTGGGCGCCCCGCCGGTGCTGGTGCTGGACGAGCCCACCAACGGCTTGGACCCCGAGGGCATCGCTGACATGCGCCGCTTCCTGCGCGAACTGCCCGACCGCGCAGGCGCCACGGTGCTGGTGTCCAGCCACCTGCTGGGGGAAATCGAACAGGTCGCGACCCACGTCGGCATCGTCAGCCACGGCCGGCTGGTGCTGGAAGGCGCGCTGACCGCCCTGCAGGCGGGCATGGCCGCCGAGGTGGAAATCGGCAGCGATGCGCCCGAGCGCGCGCTGGCCGTGGTCCGCGATCATGGCTTCATGGCCGAGCGCGAGGCCGACGCCGATGCCGATGCCGTGGTGGTGCGTTTGTCCGCGGGCGACGTGCCGCAGGTCGTCGCCGCCGCACTGAACCACGCGCTGTGCGCGGCTGGCGTGCGCGTGCATGCGCTGGCACCGCGCCGCCGCAGCCTGGAAACCCTGTACCGGCAAGCCGCGCAGCCCGCGGCCGCCGCCTGACGAGGACCCCCGCCATGACCACCCGGACCGTTGCCTTCGCCCCGCCCCGCTTCGCCACTGCACTCGCGGTGGAAGCCTACAAACTGCGTCGCTCGCTGGCCCTGCTGCTGGCCGCCGTCGCGCCGCTGCTGATCGCCGTGTTCGTGTTCTTCAACCTGCTTCGCATTGGAAAACCGGTCCCATGGACGATGCCGTTGCAGTCATCGGCGGCGATCTGGGCCTTCTTCATGCTGCCGATGTGCGCCACCGCGCTCGCCGCGCTGCTGGCCCAAACCGAACACGGCCCACGCACTTGGGACCACCTGCGCGCACTGCCGCGGCCGCGCTGGCACTTCTACGCCGCCAAGGCGGCCTGCGCGTTGGGGGTGGTGGCAGGCATGAGCGTGCTGCTGGCCGTGCTGGCACCGCTGGCGGTCCTGCTGGTCGGCGCACTGAAGCCGGCCATGGCGGCCACGGGCGCGCCGGACCTGCCTGCATTCCTGCTGCTGCTCGGGCGGATCTTCCTGGCCGCCTGGCTGCTGGTGGCCGTACAGCTGTGGCTGGCGCTGCGCTATGCCAGCTTCGTGCCGGCGCTCGCGCTAGGCATCGCCGGCACCTTCTTCTCGGTGGTCGCCACCTCCGCCAAGGCCGGCGTGGCGATGCCCTGGCAGATGCCGGTCAACCAGCTGGCCAGCAATCCCGCCCGCGCCGATCTTGCACTGGCACTGGGCTTCATCGGCGGATTGGCCTGCTTCGCGCTGATGCTGTGGCGGATGGGCCGGCAGGAGGTGCCACGCTGAACCGTACCGCCGTCAGGCATGCGCCAGCGCGAAGTCCAGCGCCGCACGTACCGCGACGGCCTGGGCATCGTTGCACTGCTGCGGCGTTGCGCGCGGACTGTCGGGATAGACCTCGGTGGTGGTGACGTACGGCGCATCGGTGATGCCGGCGCACAGGCCCAGCGCGCGGTAGTCGTACTCGATGACGCCTGGCGCCACCACCTTTGATCCAATGATGGTGCCGTCCGGGTCGGCGGGCGCGATGTGCGTCACCTCTGCCACCGCCGCATTGATTGCCTGCTGGAACGCCGGCGCCGGCCGGGCGCTGTCGGCGCACAGGTAGAAACCGTCGGGGATTGTGCCGGGCAGGAATGGCTTGCCATCGCGCGCGGCAAGCGCCGGACGGAACTCGGTTTCGTCACTGTCCGTGGTTTCGTGCAGGTCGATGTGCATCCGCACGCGGTCCGCCAGCGGGCGCACCCAAGCCCACAGCGCCGCGGACTCTGCGCAAGGACTGTCCGCCACGAAATTGCGGTTGGGATCCAATGCCTGCGGGTTCCAGCGGTGGATGCGCTCGTATGCCCACGGAGAGACGCAGGGCACGATCAGGATGTTGGCACGGCCCGCGTAATCGGCGGCATGACGCTCGGCAAACTGCAACGCGCCGTGCACGCCGCTGGTCTCGTAGCCGTGCACACCGCCCGTGACCAGCGCCACCGGCAGGGCGTCATCCCAGCCGCGGCTGCGCAGTGCGAACAGCGGGTAGCGGCCGTCGTCGCCCCAATCCACTTCGCCGTATCGGATCACCTCGAACGCCTCGCGCAGGGCATCGATCCGGACCAGCACCTCGTCGGCGTAGCTGCGCTTCTTCGATTGCAGCGCCCGCCACTGCGTTCTTTCTGTATTTCCCCAGGCCAAGCCGGGGGTACCGATGGTTCCGATGCGGGTGGACATCCGAGGGGCTCCCGAGAGGTCGAAGCGTCGATTCTCGCATCCCGCGCAGGCGCAGACCTCAACCCGGCGTCACCACGCGGCAGCGGACCGCCCGACGCCTCAGCCGCTGCAGTCACCGCAGCAGACCGAGGCCAGCTGTTGTACCTCGCTGGGGGGATAACCGGCCTGCGCCAGCACCGCTGCCAGCTCGTCGCCGCCCAGCCACACCGTAGCGCGCAGCGCGCCGCCCGCCGGGTCGCGATCAATGATCGCCGCGGGATCGACCTGGCGCAGCGCCTCGTCGATGGCGGTCATGTCCGGCGTTTCCGACGCCAGCCGGATCCGGAATTCCATGGACGATCTCCGCGACGCGCCCCTGTTGGCGCATAGCTAAAGCCTGCGCCGTCGGGACACGGCCCGCCCTGATCCCGGTCAAGCCAGACCCGGACCAGACCGTGGAATCAAAGCATCCGCCTGAGCGTGTCGTCGCGACGCACCCAGTGGTGATACAGCGCGGCCAGCACGTGCAAGCCGATCACCCAGTAGAAAGCCTCGCCGATGGCGCCATGCAGATCTTCCAGCTGGTGCGCCAGCGCTTCGTTCTCAGGCAGCAGCGCCGGCAGGGCCATGCCGGTGAACGGGATCATCACCGCCTTGCCGTCGCTCCACGCCGTGGCCATGCCCAGCAGCGGCATCACGATGAAAAAGGCGTACAGCGCCAGATGCAGCAGCTTCGACAGCAACGCGCTGACCTTGTCCAGCGGCGGGGTAATTGGCGGCGCACCATGCCGCAACCGGCTGGCGATCCGCCACCAGGCCAGCAGGAAGATGGTGATCCCAGCCCAGAAGTGGCCCTGCATCATCGCAAAGCGGCCACCACTGCCCCGCGGGAACAGGCCGCGCTGCTCGATCAGCACATACGCCAGCACCACGAGCAGTGCCATCCACCAGTGCAGATGCCGTTGGATTCGACTGTAGCGCGCAACGATCGGATTGAGCATGGCCAGAGCTTCCTGATGAATTGGATTTACGCTAACGCATTCAACGTTGCCGACGCCATCCCCTGCCTGGCCCCGCCCCCTTCTGCATCCCACACCATGCCCACCCGCCCCCATTTCGACATCATCATCGCCGGCGCAAGCTTCTCCGGCGTGGCCTGCGCCATTTCGGCAGCCCGCCGCGGGCTGCGGGTATGCGTACTGGAACGCAAGCAGGATCCAGGAGAGAAACTTCATACCACCGGCATCATCGTCAAAGAAGCTGCGGAACAGACCCTGCTCAACGCCTTGCCCACCAACGCCACGCGGCGCGTGGAGAGGGTCTGCCTGTACTCGCCTCGTCTGAAGCAACTACGTCTGACTGCGCCTGGCTACTATTTCCTGACCACGGATACCCCCCAGGTCATGCGCTGGCTGGCCAGCCAACTCCATGAACACGGGGTCGAGTTGCGCCTGGGCCAGCCGTTCCGCGACGCCTGCCGCCGCGCCGGAGGATGGGATGTCACCGACGTCGGCACCACGCACTATTTAGTGGGCGCCGATGGCGCCCGCTCGCAGGTCGCACGCAAATGCGGGCTTGGGCTGGTCCGGAGTTTTCTTTATGGCGTCGAATACGAATTCCAAGGCGCCGATCTTGTCGATTCCGACGCACTGCACTGTTTCATCAGCAAGCGCTATGCGCCGGGCTATATCGGCTGGTTTGCGCAGAATCCTTGCGGCGTGCAGGCAGGGCTGGCCCTTCGACACAACCCCGCACATGCGCGCCTCCCCGATATCGACGGCTTCCTTGCGCACACGAGCGCGATGACCGGACTCCCCCTGTCCATGAAACCGCATCATGTGCGCGCCGGCTTGATTCCCTGCTCCGGCCCAGTGCGCGCCCTTGCCAACGACCGCGCCATTCTCACTGGCGATGCCGCAGGCATCGTCTCACCGGTCACCGCAGGCGGCATCCACTCAGCCTGGGATCATGGCTGGCGGGTCGGTGCCGCCATTGCTGCACACCTGCTCGATCAGGGCCCGCCAGCCGAGCAGGCCGCCATCGACGCTGCACCCCGTTTTTACACCAAGCGGCTGCTGCGCTGGGCATTCGACAAGTTTCAAATGGATTGGCCATTCGACCTGCTTCTGCATTCCTTGCCGCTGCGCTGGGCGGCAGAAACCGTATATTTTCACCACCGTCGGGCAGACCAGAAACATGTGCCTGCGCAGCCATGAGTGCTGGGTGACTTTGGCAGAACGCCAGCGCTGCCTCACTTAGCCTTCAGCAGCGCGTCCAGGTCATCGTCCTTTTCTCGCCACACGCCGTTCATCCACTGCTGGAAACGCACCCGGAACGCACGGTCGTTCTGGTAATCACCGCCCACAAGATCGGCCGGGATCGGCCGCTGGCGGATGCGCACGCGAACTTCGGGGACGCGTCCGGCCATGAGGTCGGGCAGTGCGGGTATCCCTGCCGGATAGGCGATGGTGACGTCCAGGATGGCATGCAGCCCCTCGCCCATCGCGTCCAGCACGAAGGCGACACCCCCCGACTTCGGCTTCAGCAGGTGCCGGTACGGCGAGCCCTGGGAAGCGTGCTTGGCCGCGGTGAAGCGGGTGCCCTCGACGAAATTCATCACCGCCACCGGGATCGCGCGGAACTTGGCGCACGCGCGACGGGTGGCGGCGATATCGCGGCCTGCCAGCGCCGGATTGCGGGCGATCTGCTTGGGCGTGTAGCGGCCCATGAACGGGAAATCCAGCGCCCACCAGGCCAGCCCGAGCAGCGGCACCCAGAACAACTGCCGCTTGAGGAAAAACCGCAGCAGCGGGATCCGCCGGTTGAACACCTTCTGCAGGACCAGGATGTCCACCCAGCTCTGGTGGTTGGCCAGCACCAGGTAATGGCCATCCTTGCGGAGCGTGGCATCGCCATCCACCACCAGCCGGGTATCGGTGCAGACGTCCCACAGCCAGTTGTTGACGCCGATCCAGCTTTCCGCCAGGCCCGTGAGCAGCGGATTGCAGGCGACCCGCAGGCGAGGCAGGGGCAGCAGTCCCTTCAGTAGCGCCACCAGCAGCAGGGGCACCACGTGCAGGACAGTGCTGGCGGAGATGACCAGCAGGACCAGGACAAAGCGAAGCAGCGGCATCGTTTGGAGCACGACGGAAACGGGCCACCATTGTCGCGGAAAACCCGACGCACTTCAGTCCGCCGTTATCATGGCCCGATGCCTCGCATCGCCACGCCCCTGCTCACCCGCCCGCTGGGCGAGGCCCTGCTGGCTGCACGCGCCGCCGGCCAATCCACCTGGCAGGGCTCGCTGGACCTGGGCCGCCACCAGGACACCGTGGCGATGCTGGAGGACCACTGGACCTGGCGCGGCATGGCCTATCCCTACCCCGCCAAGCTCAAGGACCGCACGCTGTACTGGTGGGATGGCGAATCGTTTTCGGCGGTGTCGCGCTACGCCGGCCAGCTGATCAAGCTGGTGCCCACCGGGTGGGACGTGCCAACCTTCGAGATCGACGGCATCAAGATGCTGCCGACGTCCAGGCAGTCGCCGCTGGACGACGCGCGCCGCAAAGTGGCGCTGGTGCAGCCCGCGGGCAAGACCGTGCTGGACACCTGCGGCGGGCTGGGCTACTTCGCCGCCTGCTGCCTCGAGGCGGGCGTGGCGGCCATCCAGTCGTTCGAGAAGAACGAGGACGTGCTGTGGCTGCGCACGCTCAATCCGTGGTCGCCCGACCCCGACGACAGCGCGGGTCGCCTGCGCTTGGCGCATGCGGACGTCGTGCAGGCGATCGCCGGCCTGCCGGATGCGGCGTTCGATGCCGCCCTGCACGATCCGCCGCGTTTCGGCATCGCCGGCGAGCTGTATTCACTGGCGTTCTACCAGCAGCTGGCGCGGGTGCTGCGGCGCGGCGGCCGGCTGTTCCACTACACCGGCAGCCCCAACAAGCTGACTTCCGGCCGCGACGTGCCGCGGGAGGTCGCCAAGCGGCTGGAGACAGCCGGCTTCCGCGCCGAGCTGGCGCTGGACGGCGTGCTGGCCACGAAACGCTGAAGCCGTGCGCGGCGCATGGGCCGGTGGTCATCGTGCCGGCCGGCACTGCCTCGCGCCAACCGACCGCGGTGCAATGGCGACCTCCCATTGCGAGACCACCCCATGCGCGCTTTCCGCCTGTTGCCGCTTGCCCTGGCCCTGTGCCTGCCCTTCGCCGCCTCCGCGGCCGACCCCGTGCGCGTCACCGCCGCCGACCTCCATCTGGAGGCGCTGCGTCCGGCCACGATGACCTACCTGGTCTATTTCCACGGCACCGCCGGCAGCGGCGCGAAGCGCGCCATGCTGGCCACCAGCACCGTGAAACGCGAGCGATCGGGAGGGATCGACGCCTGGGTGATCGACCAGTCCTGGGAGGACGAGACCGGCATCGTCCACACCGCGCACACGGTCCACGCGGCAAAGGACGCCGCCACGCTGGCGCAGACCAGCCAGTGGAACCGCGCGGGACGCCAGTTCACCACCCGCATCGATGCAGCCAGCGGCCATGGCGAAATCGACGGAGACCTGCCGGACGCCGCTCGCACCATCATGGAGGCAGGCTTCGCCGCCATGCGCGAGGGCTGGTGGATGAACTGGCATTCCGACCTCACCCTGCTGCCGCTGCTGCCCTACGAGAAAGGCGGCACCCTGCGCATCCGCCTGTTCGACGTGGGCATGGCCGCGCCGATGGACGTGGACTACGTGGTGCTGGGCGAACGCAGGCTGGCGGGCGCCGATGGCGCGACGCGCGCCTGCTGGCTGGTGGAAACCGACAGCGGCAAGCCGGGCAGCGGCAACGTGCAGCGCTTCTGGATCGACAAGGCGCAGCGGGTGGTGGTGAAGGAAGAGGACATCTTCAATGGCAGCTACCGCTCGAAGGTGCTGCTGGCGACGCCGGCGATCATCGCGTTTCCGTTGCCGGCCCCGCCGGCAACCGCGCCGCAACCGGCGAAGTCCTGAGCCTGAAGGCTCAGGGGCGCCGCTCGGCGCGGATCACCACCGGGTCGTCCGCATGCTCCAGCAGCAGCTGGCGCACCCGGTCCTGCCACAGGGAGGCGAACGCGGCGCGCTCCTCCGGGCTGGCGTCATCCGCCAGTGCGCGCGCCATCAGGGCGCGCAGATGCGGCGCCGGCGGCACCGCCGCGAGATCCATCGACACGTGCACGGCGTCGCCATTGTCGAGGCGCCGGAATGCCGCGACCGAGCGCAGGTCGCCCCCGCCGTAGCGCAGCAGGCCGTGGCGGACGAAGCGCCCGGCGAGGCCCTGGAAGCCGTTGTTGGCCGCCGCCCCGGTCAGCAGGGTGAACACCTGCGCCACCACGCCGTTGCCACCCTCGACTTCCGCGCCGCTCATCGTCACCTGGATCGCGCCGCGCTCGGGCACGGCGTCCGGATACAGCAGGCGCAGCCCGGCGCGCGCCATCAGGTAGGCCCCGGCGACGGTGGGACAGGAATGCCCGGCCAGCCGCACGGCATCCGGATAGCCGTACTCGATCAGGCCATCGTCGGCGGCGCCAAGGAACGCGGCCAGCGGGTCGCGCAGCAGCAGGCGCGGCGCGTGCAAGTAGAAGGCAGGCAGGTGCATGGCATCGCTCCGTGGGGGTCAACCTTCCGCCGGGCCGGCAATCCGGATGTCGATCACCGCGCCGTCCGCGTCGCCCCGACGATACGCGATCGTGATCGGTTCGCCGAGCCGCATGCACGCATCAAGGCGGGGCCGCGGCTCGCGCCTGCGGACAAAGTGCACCCCCCACCTTTGTCATTACCCGCCGGCTGCTCCCAACGCACAGATGCCATCACGCACGCCGATGGCGTTTTCCATTACAGTCGGGCCGTCCTTCGGCCTAGGCTTTCCATGCCCGCCCACCTGCCACCGCTTTCCGAGGTCCTGGACCTGTTGCCCGACGCCGTCTGCATCGTCGATGCGTCCGGCCGTATCCAGTTCGTGAATGCAGCCTTTGAATCCCTGCTGGGCCGCCGTCTCGTGGAGATCAGGGGCCACGACCTGTTCGATTACGTGCATCCGGAGGACCGCGAGGCCACGGCCCACCAGGCGCGCGCGCTCATGGCGGGCGGCGGACAACGCCATTTCCGCAACCGCTACCTGCACCGCGATGGTCAGGCCGTGGACCTGCTGTGGTCGGCGCACTGGCTGCCCGACCGCGGCGTGCGCATCGGGGTGGCGCGCGAGATCGGCGACATGCGCCACGCCGAACGCGAGCTGGAGTACCGGGCCAATCACGACCCGCTGACCGGCCTGGCCAACCGGCACCGGCTGCAGCAGGCACTGGAGCAGGCATTGCAGCAGGCCCAGTCACAGGTGGGGCAAGTCGCGCTGCTGTTCCTCGACCTCGACGGCTTCAAGGAGGTGAACGACCGCGGCGGCCACGAAGTCGGCGATCGCATCCTGTGCGAGGTGGCTCGCCGCCTGCACCTGGGCCTGCGCCGGATCGACCTGGTGGCGCGGATGGGCGGCGACGAGTTCGTGGTCCTGCTGCCTGGCTGCAGCGCGTCCGACGCCAGCGCCATCGCAGCCCAGCTGCGCGACCACCTGCGCGCCCCCTGCGTGCTGGACGATGGCCCGCTGCAACTGGACGCCAGCATCGGCATTGCCAGTTACCCCGAGCACGGTGAATCCGCCGAGGCGCTGGTGCGCCATGCGGACGCCGCGATGTACGCCCTCAAGCGCCGGCGCTGACGACGCAGCTCAGCGGATGTTCGAAATGCTGTTCTTGGCGGTCTCGTGGCGGGTGTGCAACACGCCATCCTGCACCTGGAAGGCCAGCTCGATCCGCACCCGGGCCGGCGCCATTGCCATCGTGCGCACCTGGGTCTTCAGCGTGTCCTTCAGCCCGCTGGTGGCCTTCTCCACCACCAACGACAGCTGGTAGTCGCCGTCGGCCAGCGGCTGGGTCACGTCGATGCGATCGGGTGCCACGGTCCGGGCCGGCAACGCGGCAGGCGTGCCGGCCATCCGGCCCCTCGCGGCGTAGCTGGCCGCCGCCGCGCCGCCTGTCGCCCCGCCCAGCGCGGAGACCGACGACACAGCCGCCGACACGATGCCCGCACCGGGCACCACGCCCTGCAGTGCGGCCGGCGGCGCAACTTGACCGTCCACGGGCGTCAGCGTCATGGCCTGCAGGTCCGCGCGCACCGCCTGCCCGTCGGGGAAGGCGATGAGGCAGGTGCGCCCATCGCAGGCGATGTCGATGCGCAGGCTGGCGCCCTGCGACAGCGCGCCCCCGGCCGCGTGCAGCCCGGCATTGACCTTCTCGCCGAACGTCGCGCCCTGGGTCTGCTTGGGCACGGTCACGTTCATCGAAATGCGGTTCGGCATGCCGCTGTTGATGCCATTGATGCCGCTGGCGGAGTGCGCAGGCGCCGCCAGGAGCGCAAGGACCAGGCCCATCGGAACGAACGCCTTCATGCCCCACCCCGCGATGTGTCGGAATGGGCCGATCCTACGCCTGCCGGGCCCGACGTGCATGGCGCCCCCCGGCACATTCGCGTAGGATGGGGAGAACACGGTGCCACCCAGCGCCAAAACCTGCTGGTTCCAGCCGCTGCTTGCATCCACCGCGCCCTGCATGGCGCATCGATCGTCCCGCCCGTACGGGCGCGCTCCAGCCCCCCGGGCACCGCAAGGCACCGCGTCCTTGCCCCCGCCGGGCGCACCGCCGCTTCCGCCGCGCGCAGCCCTTCGCCCTCGGCACACGTTCCGCCATCAGGCCCAGGAGGCCCGCATGCCGCGCACCAAGACCGCCGAAACGCCCCCGCAGGCCACCGCTTCCCCGGGCGGCCGCACCAGCCCGCTGTTCCAGGCCCGCAAGCCGGCCGAGCGTGGCGGTGCGCTGACCCGGGAACGGATCGCCGAGCACATGGATGCGTTCCGCAAGGCCGGCGGCACCATCGAAGTGTTGGGCACCACCCGTGCCCTGCAGCGCATCGGGCTGCCCGCCGATGCTGTGCCGGAGCCGCCCGCGCCGCAGGGCAAGGGACGCCCGCGCAAAACCCCACGCTGACCCCAGGAGTCCGACTTGCCGAAGCCCAATTACGCGTTCGAGAAGCGCCAGCGCGAGCTGGCCAAGAAGAAGAAGCAGGACGAGAAAGACGCGCGCAAGCGCGAGGCGCGCGAAGCGGCGCAGCCGCAAGACGCTGCCACCCCCACGACCGAAGCGGTGATGCCGGCGGCGGACGCTCCCCGCGTGCACCTGCGCAAACCGGCCGGCTGAGCGCGCTGGTTGTCACCCGGGCTCAACGCGCCGCGCGTCCGAACAGCCCCGCCGACAGCAGCCACGGCAGGGCGAAGCCGGCCGTGAGCAGCAGTTCGCGCGGCAGGAAGCCGCCCAACGCCAGCGCCACGCCCACCACGGCCAGTTGCGCCAAGGCGGTGACCACCATCGCCTTCGCCATGCCCGCCGCGCGGAACCGCGCCAGCAGGCTGCCCACCGCCGCGATCGCCAGCACGCCGGCAAACAGGGCGTTGGCGGGATCGCCCTCGCCGCCCAACATCCCCACGGCCAGGTTCGCCCAGATCGTGGCGAAGCCGGCCAGCACCGCGACGGCGAACCCCGCGCGATAGGCCGGGGATCCGTCCCGGCGCAGGCCGAAGTCCAGCAGGCCGCAGACCGCGGCCAGCAGCACGCCCATCACCGCGAAATCCAGCGGCGACCAATCGACGCCCGCCTGCGGGCAGAACCGCATCGCCAGCGCCGGCAACAGCAGCAATCCCACTGCTCCGCCCCACAGCCAGCCGCGCCACCCGCGAATGGATCGCCTGCCGCCCTGCCCACGGGTTTCGATGGTATGCATGCTCGTGCCCTCGACGTCGATGGAGTGTCGCCAGTATCCGGCGGCGCCATGGCCGCGGCGCGGCGCCTGCGTGAAGCGGGCGAGAAGTCCGCCCGGACTCAGCCGGCGGCGTCTTCCAGCATGCGCTCGCGGCAGGCCTGCCAGCTGCCCGCCACCATCACCAGCGTGCACAGACCGAGGAACGCGAACGGCAGCCCCCAGCCGCCGCTGCGATCGTTCAGCACGCCGAACAGGATCGGCCCCGCGCAGCTCAGCGTGTACCCCACGCCCTGCATGAAGCCGGACAGCTTGGCCGAGCCGGCGGGCGTGCGCGTGCGCAGGTTGATCAGGGTCAGCGACAGCGGGAAGGTGCCCGGGCCGATCCCCAGCAGCACCACCCACAGCACCGGCGCGGCCATCGGCGCCCACAGCAGGCTCGGGAACGCCACCGCATAGGCCGAGGCACACACCAGCACCAGCGGGAACGGGTTGCGCATCCGGACCGCCACCGCGGGCATGGTGAGCGCACTGCCCAGGCCCAGCGTCGCGAACAGCGCGACCATGGTGCCGCCGAACGCCGGGCTGGCGCCGGCTTCGGTCATCAGCCTGGGCAACCAGGTGAACATCGAATAGGTGACCAGCGAGGTCATGCCGAACATGAGCGCCATGCCCCAGGCCAGCGGCGACCGCCATGGACGCAGGCGCAGGTCGGGCTTGGCCAGTTCGGGCGCCGCATCGCCGGCCTGCACCGCGCGGTCGTGCAGCGGCACCAGCACGGGATCGCCGTGGCGCTAGCGCCACAGCACGCCCAGCCAGACCAGCCCGGCCGCCACCGCCGGCAACGTCCACACGCCCAGCGACACCCGCCACCCGGAACTCTCGGCCAGCGGCACCGCCAGCAGCGCCGGCGCGATGGTGCCCACCTGCAGCAGGGTCAGGTACAGCGTGCTGACCGTGCCCACGCGCTGCGGGAAATAGCGCTTCACCAGTGGCGGCAGCACCACGTTGCCCATACCCATGCCGGCCAGCGCCACCGCGTAGCCCACCGCCAGCGCAAGCGGCCCGGTCGCGAACGGACGCACGGCGAGGCCGGCAGCGACCAGCGCCATCGACAGCAGCGCGGCCTGCTCCAAGCCAATGCGATGGGCGATGCTCGGCATGGCCACGCCGAGCAGGGCAAACGCGGCCGGCGGCAGCATGCCGAACAGACCGGCAACGGCGGGGCCGAAGCCGAAGCGCGTGCCCAGCAGGTCCAGCAGCGGCGTCAGCGAGGTGACCGCGGTGCGCAGGTTGAGGGCGGACAACAGGATGCCGGCGAGGACCAGCACGCGGCCGGCCCAAGGGGATGCGGGGGAGGACATGCCGAATTATCTCAGAGCGGCACCAAGCACGATGTGACGTTCGCCACGCGCCAAGCCGCCGACAGAGCGCCATCGTGGCTGGCACCGCCCTGTCAACGGACGCCGCCCATGCCACGCCTCGCACTTGCACTTGCTTGCCTTCTTGCGCTGTCCGGCCCCGTACCGGCGGCGGACCAGACGCCGGTGGGGATGACTTCCATTGCCCTGACCGATCCCTCCCGCACCGACCCGCTGGCCGGTGGCGCGCGCCAATGGCGAGTGGATCTCTATTACCCGGCCGTGGCCGGCACCGGGCAAGCCCGGCCCTACGCGGACGACCCCATCCTGCTCGCGCGCATGACGGAGTCCGGCTATTACGACATCCCGGCCGAGGACATCCGTGCATGGGCGGCGCGTCCTGCGCCGGCCCGTCGTGATGCCCGCGCCGTCGAAGCAGCGCTGCCGCTGGTGACGCTATCACCGGGCTCCGGCGTGGCGGCCTTCCACTATGCGGAACTGGCCAGCGCAATCGCCCGCCGCGGATATGCCGTGGCGGTGGTCGATGCGCCCTACCTCGGGCTGTCGCGGCTGGCGGACAGTCGGATCGTGTCCGGCACCGATGATCCTGTGCAACAAGCCGACGACCCGCACGCCTGGCAGCCGCGTGTCATCGCCTGGGCGCAGGACATCGGCAAGACGCTGGACGCCTTGCCCGCCTCACGGGGCGTGCGCGCCACCGGCCTGACGCTGGACATGGCCCGCATCCTGGCCGTCGGCCACTCGCTGGGCGGTACGGTCGCGGTGGAGGTCTGCTCGCACGAACCGCGGGTCTCCGCATGCGCGGATTTCGAAGGCGTGGTCGATGGCACCACGGCCTACGCCGAAGGCCCCGTGCGCCCGACGCTGCTGGCGCTGAGCCGGTCTGCCAAGCCGGAGCGGCCGGTCACCGTGCCCGACTTGGGCCGACCGCCATTCGACTTCCTGTCCCGCGGCCAACAGGACACCCATTGGGGCGTGTCGATCAGCGGCGGCAGCCACATGAGCTTCTCGGATGCACCGCAGGTGATGCCCAGCACGTTGACCCGCTTCGGCGGCACATTGATGGATGCAGGCCGCTCGCAGCAGGTCTACGTCGGAATCGTCGACGCGCTGGGCCGCGCCTTTTTCCCGGGCGGTGGCGGCAATGCGGTCCTGGCGGCGTACTTCGAAAGCGTTCCGGAAGCACGCGCGACCCACGCCGCACCGACATCCCTCAAGCCGTAAGCCCCGCGCGACGCTCAGGCGGCCGTATCGATGCGATGGCTGCCGGTGCGCCGTGGCCGCGTGCGCGGCCACGGCATCCGCCCGCCCGATGCCACATCACCACCCGTCCCCCTCGCGCCGATGCCTGCGGCGGCACGGCGGCCATCGCTCGACATCGCGCCCATGCGTGCGCCTGCATCGCGCACCAGGGCCGGGATCAGCCGCGCCTCCGGCAGGTGCTTCCAGTAGCGCACTGGCATCTCCTTGCGCATCGCGGCCACCTTCAACCGCGCGGGGTTGAAGGTGCTTCCGTAATACACCCGCCACAGCTCCTCCAGCGCGTCATCGCCTGGCGCATCGGAACAGCTTGCGCCTGACCCAAGATGCAGCACGACGCCGTCCCAGTAGGCGCTGCGCAATGGGGTCAGGATCGACCAGCCCATCCCGGCGAAGCGGCGGGCGAAGAACGGCGCGACCAGCGGCAGCACGTCGTGCGCGGGCTCGAACCAGGCCACGTACACCGGGCCGTCCGCGTCCGCGACCTCGCGGAAGCGCACGAACGCCTTCATCTTGTGGCGCTCGCGCCGCACCGCCGAGGCTGCCGCCCGCGCCCACGCCACGTCGGGATCGGTGACGATGCCCAGCAGGGCGCGCTCGCCGAGCACCAGGCGCCACAGCAGGCGGTACAGCAGCGCATGCCGCTGCGGATCCGCATGGGCAAGCACCAATTCGGCCAACGCGAGGAATTCGCGCGGCACCCGCACATCCGGCATCGGCCCGGCGCATTCGGCTGCGGCGTTGCCGGCCGCTGGTTCCAGTGGCTCCGCGAGCGTCTCGAGCAGATCACCCTGCATCCCGCACGCCCACTGCACCTGCGGCGGTGGTACCCGCGCCGCCAGCAGCGTGCGTGCGGCGGTCCGCCACTCCGCCAGATCTCCGCCATCGGCCAGCACGACCCGGCGCATCAGAAGCCGAACAGGTCCGGCTGGCGCGGCCGCTGGGCTGCCACCAGCGCCGCGCGCAGGGTCACGCTGTCGAGGTCGGCCTGCGGACGGTGCTCCAGCGCGGCGAGGAACGGCCCCGCCTTGGCCATCGGCACACGCAGGCGCACCAGGTCGTCGTGGCGCACGCGGCGATGGCGGCGCAGCCGCAGCAGCTTCCCCACCGTGCGCACGCCCAGCCCGGGCACGCGCAGCAGCAGCTCGCGCGGGGCGGTGTTCACGTCCACCGGGAAGCGGTCGCGGTGGCGCAGCGCCCACGCCAGCTTCGGGTCGATGTCGAGGTCCAGCATGCCACCGTCATCGTCGGGCGCGATCTCGGCCACGCCGAATCCGTAGAAACGCATCAACCAGTCGGCCTGGTAGAGCCGATGCTCGCGCACCAGCGGCGGCGCCTGCAGCGGCAGCGCGCGCGAGGCGTCGGGAATCGGGCTGAACGCGGAGAAGTACACGCGGCGCAACCGGTAACCGCTGTACAGCGCATCGCTGGCACGCAGAATGTCGCGGTCGTTGGCCGCATCCGCGCCGACGATCATCTGGGTGCTCTGCCCGGCCGGCGCGAAGCGCGGGGCGCGGCGCTCGGCGCGGGCCTCGTCGATGCCGGCGCGCAGCCGGCCCATGGCCTGGCGGATGCCGCCGGCGTCCTTCTCCGGGGCCAGCGTCTTCAGGCCCGTCTCGGTCGGCAGCTCGACGTTGATGCTGAGCCGGTCGGCCCAGCGCCCGGCCTCGGCCAGCAGCTCCGGCGAGGCGTCGGGAATGGTCTTGAGGTGGATGTAGCCGCGGAAGTGCTCGTCCTGCCGCAGCTGGCGCGCCACCCGCACCAGCATCTCCATCGTGTAGTCGCTGGAGCGGATGATCCCCGAGGACAGGAACAGGCCTTCGATGTAGTTGCGGCGGTAGAAATCCATGGTCAGCCGCACCACCTCGTCCACCCCGAAGCGCGCGCGCCGCACGTTGGAACTGCGCCGGTTGATGCAATAGGCGCAGTCGAAGATGCAGAAGTTGGTGAGCAGGATCTTCAGCAGCGAGATGCAGCGGCCGTCCGGGGTATAGGCATGGCAGATGCCCATCCCACCGGTGGAGCCGATGCCGCCCTTGCTGCCGCGGGCATCGCGGCGCGTGCCGCCGCTGGAGGAACAGGACGCGTCGTACTTGGCGGCATCCGCCAGCACCGCGAGTTTTTCTTCGATCCGCATGCCGGCGAGTCTCGGCGGGCGCCGTCTCACCCGTTGAGACGACGCGACGCGGGGCGCCTCACCCGCTGCCAACCACCGTGTCGATCAGCATGCCGACCGTGCAATGCGCCTCGTTGGGATGCCTCAGCGGCGCGCGGGGATCGATGGTGTAGCGGTTGCGGCGACCGTCGCGCTGGCGCAGCAGCACGCCCGCCGCTTCCAGGTCGGCCACGATCCGCTGCACCGCGCGCTCCGTCACCCCCACCCGCGCGGCAACCTCGCGCAGCAGCATTTCCGGCTCGCGCGCCAGACAGAACAGCACGTGGCCGTGGTTGCTGAAGTAGGTCCAGTCCCCGGGCGCCGCCACCGGCGCCGACGCGCGCCTGGCCGACGGCCGCTTGACAGCCTTCCCTGCTTGCTTTTCAATATGCGACATGTGTTTCGTGTTTTAAATTACGTGAATAGGAGAACGCATGAACGCCCAGCTGTCGCCCCTCCACCATACCGCCCCGGCCGCCGTGCCGTCCCTCCGCACCATCGCGGTCGCCCACGGTGACGGGATCGGCCCCGAAATCATGGACGCCGTGCTGCACGTCCTCCGCCATGCCGTGCCGGACCTGCGCATGCAGCCAGTGGCGATGGGCGAAGCGGCGTACCGCAGCGGCCACATGAACGGGATTCTCCCACAGACCTGGGACGCGCTGGCCCAGTATCCGGTGCTGCTGAAGGGCCCCATGACCACCCCGCAGGGCGGCGGCTACAAGAGCATCAACGTGACCCTGCGCAAGACGCTGGGGCTGTTCGCTAATGTGCGTCCCTGCGTGGCCTACCACCCCTACGTGGACACGCTGCACCCCGGCATGGACGTGGTGATCGTGCGCGAGAACGAAGAGGACACCTACGGCGGCATTGAACACCGCCAGACCGACGAGGTCGTGCAGTGCCTCAAGCTGATCACCCGCCCGGGCTGCGAGCGCATCGTCCGCTACGCGTTCGAGTACGCGCTGGCGCACGGACGGCGCAAGGTCACCTGCATGACCAAGGACAACATCATGAAGCTCACGGACGGGCTGTTCCACCGCGTCTTCGACGAGATCGCGGCGGAGTATCCGCAGCTGGAGGCCGAGCACCGCATCATCGACATCGGCGCCGCGCGCATGGCCTCGCGCCCGCGCGACTACGACGTGGTGGTCACGCCCAACCTCTACGGCGACATCCTGTCCGACATCGCCGCGGAGGTGGCCGGCTCGATCGGCCTGGCACCGTCGGCCAACATCGGCCTGCATGGCGCGATGTTCGAGGCGGTGCACGGCTCGGCGCCGGACATCGCGGGCAAGAACATCGCCAACCCGTCCGGCCTGCTGCTGGCGGCGGTGCAGATGCTGCTGCACATCGGCGAAACCGACGCCGCCCGCGACATCCACAACGCCTGGTTGCGCACGCTGGAGGAAGGCCTGCACACCCGCGACCTGTTCAATGAGCGCACCAGTCGCCGCTGCTTGGGCACCCGCGAGTTCGCCCATGCGGTGGTCGAGCGCCTCGGCCAGATGCCGCAGCACCTGCCGGCGGTGGACTACCGGCAGGCGCCGGCCACCCCGGTGCAGGCACCGCAAGACGCCGCGCCGCGCGCGCGCCAGGACAAGGTGCTGGAAGGCGTGGACGTGTTCCTTGACTGGGACGAGGCAAACCGCGACCCCAAGGCCCTAGCCCAGCGCCTGCAAGCCGCCGCACAGGACGGCCTGCGTCTGGCGGTGATCACCAACCGCGGCGTCAAAGTGTGGCCGGACGGCCACCCGGACACGTTCTGCACCGACCACTGGCGCTGCCGCTTCAAGGCGGTGGACGGCACGCTGGCGCCGGCACAGGTACCGGAACTGCTGGCGCGGCTGCTGGACCACGACCTGCCGGCGGTGAAGACCGAGAACCTGTACCGCTTCGACGGCCAACCCGGCTACTCCGTCGCCCAAGGCGAATGAGCCCGGCGGATGGCACCATGGCGGGCATGGATCCTGTCTTGCCCGCCTCCACCGAGGCCAACCTCGCTGCCGCCGCGGCCCTGCTCATGCAGGGCCGCTTGGTCGGCCTGCCCACCGAAACCGTCTATGGCCTGGCCGCCGACGCCCGTAACCCGGACGCGGTGCGCGCGATCTTCGCACTCAAACAGCGCCCGGCCGACCATCCGCTGATCGTGCACATCGGCGCCGTGGACGAGCTGCAGGAATGGGCGACCGAGGTACCGCCCGCCGCGCTGGCACTGGCGCGCGCGTTCTGGCCCGGCCCCCTGACCCTGGTGCTGCCGGCACGTCCCGACGTGCCCCGCGTGGTCACCGGCGGGCTGGATACGGTGGCGCTGCGGATGCCGGCGCACCCGGTGGCACTGGCGCTGCTGCGCCGCCTCGGGCGCGGGGTCGCCGCGCCATCAGCCAACCGCCACCTGCGGGTCAGCCCGACCACCGCCGCCCATGTGCGTGAGGAGTTCGGGGATGCCCTGCCGCTGGTGCTGGATGGCGGCCCCTGCACGGTCGGCATCGAATCCACCATCGTCGATTTGAGTCACGACAGGCCGCGCATCCTGCGCCCAGGTGCGATCAGCGCCGCCCAGATCGCCGACTGCCTGCAGCGCGAGGTTCGCCTGCAACCCGCCGCCGGCACCCGCGCGCCCGGCCTGATGAAGCGCCACTACAGTCCGCGTGCGCAGGTGGAATGCGTCGCCACCCATGCCCTGCCCGAACGGGTTGCACACCACCTGATGGCCGGCCGGCGGGTTGCGCAACTCTCAGCCACAGCGCCCGCCCAGCCCCACCCTGCGCTGGTCTGGTTGGCCGCAGGCGAGACGCTTGATGCCCGCATGCAGCGGCTGTATGGCCTGCTGCGCGAGGCCGACATGCTGGGCGTCGATGTGGTGGTGGCGGAACTGCCGGAAGGCGACGGCCCCGCCGACGCCCTGCGCGACCGTCTACTGCGTGCCGCCGGCCAGGGCAGCGTGCCGACCGACTGAGCACCCCCCCATGTCATCGCCCCCACTGGACGCGCTGGCCGGCCGCACCGCAGTGCTGGCCACCCTGCACGGCAAAGAAGCCGCGATCGGGCCGGTGCTGGCACGTTTCACCGGGCTGCACGTGGTCGTGCCCGAACACTTCGACAGCGACCGCTTCGGCACTTTCAGCCGCGAGATCCCGCGCGCCGGCAGCGCACTGGACGCTGCACGGGCCAAGATCGCTGCCGGTTTTGCCTGCTGCCCCGACGCCACGGTGGGACTGGCCAGCGAAGGCAGTTTCGGCCCGCATCCGGCACTGCCGTTCGTGCCGCTGGGCACCGAGCTGGTCTTGCTGATCGACCGCGTGTACGGGCTGGAGCTGGCCGGCTGGCACCGCGCACCGGCGCCCTATGCCCGCGGTGAGCGGGTCGCCTCGGTTGAGGCCGCGCTGGCGCTGGCGCAGCAAACGGGATTTCCGGCACAAGGCCTGATCGTGATGGCGATGGCCGACGGCGCACCGGCACCGCAGCTCGGTCTGTACAAGGCGCTTGATGACCAGGCCGCACTGGTCGCAGCGGTGGACCACGAATTGGCGGCACGCGGCGAGGCCTGGCTGGAGACCGACCTGCGTGCACACCGCTGCCCGCGGCGGATGCGCCGGATCCGCCGCGCCGCGCTGGCCTTGGTGCGGACATGGCGCAGCCGCTGCCCGGCCTGCAGCCGGCCGGGCTACGTGCCGGCTATGGCGATACCAGGCCTGCCCTGCGGCTGGTGCCGGCGTCCCACCGCGCTGGCGCGGGCGCATCGCCTGCAGTGCGACGGCTGCGGCCACGCGGCGGAACGACCGGTCCGGCAGAGTCTGGCCGACCCGGCCCACTGCGACCATTGCAATCCCTGAGCGGGGGCCTGGCCCTGCATCCTGTAGGCCACCCGCTGCGTAGGAAGCACCATGACCCATGCCGAACGCCTGGAACTTGCGCTGATCCCCATGGGCGCCGCCGCAGCGTGGGCCATGGGCGCGCGCCTCCCGGCAGCGCCCGGCGTCGGCACGCTGCTGCTGGTCGGCGCGGTGCTGCTGCTCCTGCAGGGCCTGCTGCGCGACCTCTGGTTGCTGTGGCGGCGCCGGACCGCGCCGACCGCGGGTCAGCCGCGGCGCATGGCTTGCCTGTGCCTGGAATCCGCCCTCGGCAGCACCGGGGTGCTGGCCGGACTGGTGGTGCTGGGCAGCGGCTTGCCGTGGCGCATCGTGCTGCCGGCCTGGGGCTGGGGCCTGCTGGTCGGCAGCGTGCTGGCGCTGGGCTTCACCATCAAGGACCTGGTGATCGCCCTGCGCCCGCTGCGCCTGGTGCGGGACCACGAGCATCTGAACATCGTGGTCGGCTGGCGCTGACCGGGACGTCCCGATCTCCCGCCTCCGCGCAGCCGCATCCGGCCCGGCCGCGTTGCCGTATGCGGTATGTCGCCGCTATCGGGGGTATCACCGTGTCCGATCTCGTCCGGATCGTCTACGTCAGCCGCTCCACCTTCACCCCGATGCCGGCCGAGCGCGGCATCGAACCCAACGTGGCGCGCATCCTGTCGCAGTCGCGGCTGAACAATGCCCGGCGCGGCTTGGTGGGAGCGCTGTATTTCGGCGACGGCTGCTTTTTCCAGTGCCTCGAGGGGCGCGCGCAGGACGTGGATCGGCTTTACGCCGCGCTGCAGCGCGATCCGCGTCACACCGACCTGAAGGTGCTGGACCGCCAGCCCATCGATCGCACCAGCTTCGCCGCATGGTCGATGAAATACGTGCCGCTGGACGCGCCGATGCAGGCCCTGCTGCAGCGCCAGGGCCTGGTGACGTTCGATCCCTACCGTTTCGACGCCGCCACCGTGGCCGCCGTGCTCGACATGCTGCGCACCGGCGGCGATGCCGCGCCGGAACCGTCGGTGGCGCCTGCCCCCGCGCCGGATGCCGGCGCCGCGCGCGCCTTCCGGCTGGCGGCGGTGGCGCTCGCCGTGGCGCTGGTGGCGCTGCTCGTGGCGGTGCTGACCTGAGCGCAGTTCCCGGGCGGATACACGGGAACGCGGCGGAGACGCGATCGACTCGCCGCATATCGGGCCGCCGGTTTTCGGGCAGCGCCTGCTACCACCATCCGGCGCGATGACAGACCCGCTGTCCGCCCGGCCCATCGTCGTCGTCCCCTGCGCAGCCCGCACCCTCTGGCCGTAGTCGTGGTCTCCAGCATGCTGGTCGCCAGTGCCCTGATGCTGGCCGGTTGGGCACTCCATCAGCCGGACCTGGCCCGGCTGATGGCCGCCGCGACGGCCATGAAAGCCCGCCCGGCCATCTCCTTCTTCGCCGCGGGGATCAACCTCTGGATCGATCATCTGCTGCCCGGCCTGGAAACGCTGCTGCTGGGCAATCCGCTGGGACAGAGATCGCAAATGACCGCGGTGGCGCAACGGGAACTGTTACGGCCATCGCGCTAATTGACTAACTTATTGATTTTGAATATAATTTTAAAACACTCGCCCCACAGTTAAGGAGAAGCATGGCCCGCAAGCCAACGCCACCCGCTGTCGACACCCGAGAGGCCACCCACCAGAGCATCGCCGCCGATATCGCCGAGTTCCGCCGCCGCGGCGGGCGCATCCAGGTCCTTGGCAATACCCCGCTACGCAAATACACGCCGACCTCGTTCCGCTCCAACGCAGCCCAACGCAAGCCCCCGACGCCGCCACCCAAGACCCGCGCCGCGCGCTAGCTAGCTGACATCGCCGCAGGGGAACCGCACCGACAGTTCCCTTTTCCGCTCAGACCTCGCCGTTGCGCACGCGGCCAAGTCGATGCGGCGCTATGATCCGCGTCCGTCCCATCGCTGCCCACCCCGCGATGCCCCAGCCCGACCTCCCCGCCTGGTTCGACGCGGACCGCGCCGCCTTCATGCAGTCCGGCGTGTCCATGAGTCTGGGCGCGCGCGATGCGCGGCTGCGGCCGTCGGTGACGCGCGGCGTGGGCTGCCGGGTGCTGCCGGGTGGTGAAGTGCGGCTGTTCGTGAACGGCCCGCAGGCCGGGACGCTGCTGGACGACATCGCCGCCACCGGCCAGGTCGCCGTGGTGTTCTCCAACATCGTCAGCCACCGCACCCTGCAGCTCAAGGCGACTGATGCGCGCCTGCAGGCACTCGACGCGGACGACCATGCCGCGGTGGACGCCTACACCCGGGCGTTCGCGGCCATCATCGTCGACTACGGCTATCCGGCAGCCATCCCGCAGGCGATCCTGCACGCGCCCCCGGCTGATCGCATCGCCATCGCCTGCCATCCGCACGAAGGCTTCGAGCAGACCCCCGGGCCACAGGCCGGTCAGCGCCTGGAGGGCGGCCGGTGAGCATCGACCTGTTCGCCATCCGCGAATGCATGGAGGGCGGCATCCCGGCGGTGGTCGCCACCTGCGCGGCGGACGGTACGCCCAACATCAGCTATGTCTCGCAGATCCATCTTGTGGATGCACGGCACGTGGCGCTGTCGTTCCAGTTCTTCAACAAGACCCGCCAGAACGTGCTGGCCAACCCGCAGGCCACCGCGTTCGTCATCAATCCCGAAAGCGGCGCGCGCTACCGGTTGCAGTTGCGCTACCTGCGCACGGAAAGCGAAGGCCCGCTGTTCGAGACCATGAAGGCGCGGCTGGCCGGCATCGCCTCACACTCGGGCATGAGCGGCGTGTTCCACCTGCGCGGCAGCGACGTCTATGCGGTGGAGGACGTGGCGGCGGTGGACGACGCCCCGGCCGCCCCGCTGCGTCACAAGCGGCTGCTGCCGCGCGTGCGCGAGGCCGCCGCGCAGCTCGCGCGCGCGGACACCATGTCCGGGCTGTTCGAAACCCTACTGGAAGCGCTGGACGCCCGCTTCGACATTCACCACGCGATGGTGCTGCTGCGCGACCGCGGCCGCGGGCGGCTGTTCGTGGTGGCCAGCCGCGGGTATGCCAGCTCGGGCGTGGGCTCGGAGATCCCCGACGGTGCCGGCGTCATCGGCGTCGCCGCGCAGCAAGGCGTACCCATCCGCATCAACTACAGCGCCGCCGACTACGCCTACGGCCGCGCCGTGCGCGACAGCGCGCTGGCGCGCGGGCTGGCCGACCCGCTGGAGATGGCCATCCCGTTCCCGGGCCTGGCCGAACCCGGCAGCCAGCTGGCCGTGCCGGTGCTGCTGGGCGACGAGGCGATCGGCCTGCTGTATGTGGAAAGCCCGGAGGAAGGCCGCTTCAACCACGACGACGAGGACGCGCTGGCCAGCCTGGCCGGCACGCTGGCGTGGGCGATCCGGGCGCTGGAGGACTGCGCAGACGCCGAGGACGACGCTCCCGCCGCGCAGGCCGCGGCGCCGGATGCCGCCGACGCCGCGCCGCTGCAGGTGCGCCGCTACGCGCGCGACAACAGCCTGTTCCTCGACGACGACTACCTGATCAAGGGCGTCGCCGGCGCCATCCTGTGGCGCCTGCTGCAGGCCTACACCCGCGACGGCCGGGTGGATTTCTCCAACCGCGAACTGCGACGCGACCCGGCCATCGGGCTGCCGGACATTACCGACAACCTCGAAGCGCGACTGATCCTGCTGGGCAAGCGGCTGGCCGAGCGCGGCGGCGCCCTGCGGCTGGAAAAAACCGGCCGCGGGCGCCTGCGCCTGCACGTGGACCGGCGGGTCACCCTGCTGGAGATGGCCTGAGTCCCGCTCAGGCGGCGTCGGCCAGTGCCACGGGCTCGCCCAGCGCCGCGGCCAGGTGGCGCTGCGCCGGGGCGTCCAGCAACGGCAGCACCGACGCATACAGCCCCGCGAACGCCTCTGGCGGCAGCGCCTGGCGCAGCCCGCCCAGCAGCTTGGCACGGTCGCGGGTGGGCACTGCCGGCAGCATGGCGTGCAGGTACAGCGCCTTTTTCTCCGGCGGCAGCGCGGCCACCAGCGCCTGTTCGATGGCCAGGATCTCAGCGTCGCTGTACATCGCCCACAGCACCGCGTTGTGGTGGTCTTCTTCGTGGCGCATGTGGGTGAGATTGTCCTGCACGAACAGGTCGAACATCACGTACAGGCGCTGCGCCAACGGCTCACGCTCGCCCGGCGCGGCAGCCACCAGGGTGGCGCAGGCCGCGGCCAGCACGTCGATGTCGTCCTCGTGGTGCGCGTGCTCCTCTGCGATGCGGCGGGTAGAGCCGGGCGCGCGGGCCTCCATCGCGGTGTGCACGAAGGCGTTCTCGGACGCGAGGTGGCCGCGCATCATCGCCAGCGTGGTGGCAACCTCGGCCTCCAGCTCGCGCAAGCTGGGCTCGTCGTCCACGTCCAGCTGGCCGATGGCGACCAGCGTGCGGGACAGGCGGGCGCGCAGCGCCTTGTGGATGACTTCGTACATGTTGTAGCGGGACTGCGATTGCATGGGAACTCCAGGGAAAAGCGATCGAAAAGGGATCCGACCGGACACAGCCGGCCAGCGCGAGCAGGCTATCGACCTGCTTCCGGTTTCGTTGCTAAGGAGTGCCTAAGGGTTTCCTAAATCTTTGCTAAAACGCGGAACGGCGCGCCTGCCGCGGCCACGCATCGACACCCGCGCCCCGCGTCGGCAAGAATGACGGGTCGCCCCACTGGATCCTCGCCATGCCCCTTGCCCTGCCCCGCCGCCTCGGATGGCTCGCCGCCACGGTTGTGGCAATCGGGTTGCTGGCGCTGTGGGGCGTGGCCAAGTTGCGTGGGCCGGTCCTACCGGGCTACGCGGTGCAAGCCGGCCCGCTGGTGCAGAACGTGGTGGCCACCGGCCGCGTGGCCGCACCGTCGCGGGTGCAGGTGGGCCCGGAGATCACCGGACTGGTGCTGGAGCGCCGGGTGATGGAGGGCGACCGGGTGGCACCGGGCGATGTGCTGGTCGTGCTGCGCGCGCGCGACCTGGAAGCCCGCCGTGACCAGGCCCGCGCCGCCCTGGCTGCACTGCGTCAGGCCGAACGCCCCGACGCCGAGGCTCGCCTGCGCCAGGCGCGGGCGCAGCTGGCCCAGGCCGAACGCGACTATGCCCGCCGCCGTGAACTGGGGCAGCGCCAGCTGGTGGCGCCCGAGAGCGTGGAGCAGGCCGCGCAGGCCGTGGTGGCCGCGCGCGCCGCGGCCGAACAGGCGCGGCTGGCGGTGGACGCACTGGCCGGGGGCGCCCGTGAAGCGCTGGCGCGCGAAGAGCTGGCCGCCGCCGAAGCCGCGCTGGCCCGTGCGGTGATCCGCGCCACCGTGGCCGGCACCGTGCTGACCCGCGGCGTGGAGCCCGGCGACACCGTGCGCCCCGGCAACGTGCTGCTGGAGATCGCCGCCGACGCGCCGGGCGAGGTCCTGCTGCCGGTGGACGAGAAGAACATCGCGCGGTTGCGGGTGGGCCAGCGCGCCACCTGCATCGCCGACGCCTTCCCCGGCCGGCCGTTCGCGGCCACCGTGCACCACATCGCGCCGGGCGTGGACCCTGCGCGCGGCACGGTGGACGTGCGCCTGCGGATCGACCCCAAGGCCGACTTCGTGCGCCAGGACATGACCGTCACCGTCACCGTGCTGACCGGCCAGCGCAAGAGCGCCTTGGCGGTGCCCAACGATGCCCTGCTCGACGCGCGCGACGGCAGCGACCGCGCCACGGTCCTCGTCGTGCGCGACGGCCGCGTGCGCCGCACCGTGGTGACGCTGGGCCTGCGCGGGCTGGCGATGAGCGAAGTGGTGGCGGGCCTGCGCGCCGGCGACCACGTGGTGGCCGCCAGTGCACTGGGCGCCGACGCGCTGCCGGCCGACGGCGACCGCGTGCGCATCGCGGCCCAGGCGCTGCCGGCCGGCGATTCCGCCACCCGCCGCGAGCTGCCCGTGAAGTTCAACTGAGCGATGTGGATCGAGATCACCATCGCCATGCGGTTCCTGCGCCAGGGGCGCGGGCAGTCGCTGCTGATCCTGTTCGGCATCGCCGTGGGCGTGTCGGTGATCGTGTTCGTCACCGCGCTGATCTCCGGCCTGCAGGCCAACATCATCCAGCGCACGCTGGGCACGCAGGCGCACATCCGGGTGCAGGCGCCGGATGAAGTGAACCGCATCGCGCCCGCCCCGCCCGGCACCTTGCAGCTGGTGCTGGAAGACCGCCGCGCGCAGGCGCTGCGCACCATCGTGAACTGGCCGCAGGTGCGCGACGTGCTGGACCGGCTGCCCGGCATCACCGCGGTGTCGCCAGTGGTGTCGGGCCCGGCGTTCGGCCGCCGCGGCGAGGCGGTGCAATCCATCGCGCTGGTGGGCGTGGACCTGCTGCGCTACCTGCGGGTGATCCCACTGGACCGCAACATGGTGGACGGCCGGCTGGACCTGGGCTCCGGCAACGCGGTGATCGGCCGCCAGCTGGCCAAGGACCTGGGCCTGCGCACCGGCGGCAAGCTGCGCATCGACGCCGGCAAGGGCCGCGAGGCCATCGTCAACGTCGCCGGCATCTTTGAACTGGGCGTGCGCGAACTGGACGCGCGCTACGTCTACCTCGACCTCAAGCAGGCGCAATCGCTGCTGGCCCTGCCCGGCGGCGTGACCGTCATCGACGTCACCGTGGCCGACCTGTTCGGCGCGGACCGCAGCGCCGCGCGCATCCGTGGCCTGACCCGGCTGAAGGCGGAAAGCTGGATGGAGACCAACGCGCAGCTGATGAACGCGCTGAGCTCGCAGAGCATGTCCACCCGGATGATCAGCGTGTTCGTGGCGATGTCGGTGGCGCTGGGTATCGCCAGCGTGCTGGCGGTCAGCGTGACCCAGCGCACACGCGAGATCGGCATCCTGCGCGCGATGGGCACGCGGCGCGGGCAGATGCTGCGCGTGTTTCTGGTGCAGGGCGCGGTGCTGGGCCTCGTCGGCTCGCTGATCGGCGCACTGGCGGGCCTGGGCCTGGTCGGCGCGTTCAACACGTTCGGCCCGAAGCTGTTCTATATCCCGCTGCCGCCGGCACTGATCCCGGCGGCCATGGCGCTGGCCACGGTGGCCGGCGTGGTGGCCGCGGCCGTGCCCGCATCGCGCGCGGCCAAGCTGGACCCGGTGGAGGCCATCCGCCATGCCTGACCGGCGCGAAGTGCTGCGGCTGGAAGGCCTGCGCAAGTCCTACAACATCGGCCAGCCGAACGAAGTCGAGGTATTGCACGGCATCGACCTGCGGGTGGACAGCGCCGATTTCGCCGCGCTGGTGGGGCCCTCGGGCTCGGGCAAGAGCACCCTGCTCAACCAGATCGGCCTGCTGGATTCGCCCACCGCCGGGGAGCTTTATCTGCTCGGCCAGCCCACCCGCACGATGGACGACGAGGCGCGGACTGCCGCGCGCGGCAGGCACATCGGCTTCGTGTTCCAGTTCCATCATTTGATAGGTGCGTTCACCGCGCTGGAAAACGTGCTGATGCCGCTGATGGTGGCGCACGGCAAGCCCGACCGCGACGCGCTGGATCGCGCCCGCGCCCTGCTGGCTGACGTGGGGCTGGAAAAACTGGCCGACCGCAAACCCGACCAGCTTTCCGGCGGCCAGCAGCAGCGCGTGGCGATTGCCCGCGCGCTGGTTACGCGGCCGGCGCTGCTGCTGGCGGACGAGCCCACCGGCAACCTCGACACCAGGACCGCAGCGGACGTGTTTACCCTGCTGCGCCGGTTCAATGAACAATTCGGCTGCGCCGTCCTCGTGGTCACCCACGATCCGCGCCTAGCCGAGACCTGCGACCGCACGATCCAGCTGGTGGACGGTCGCATCGACAGCGATAGCGCCGGCATGGCAGCCAACCCGCCGCAGGTTTGACGGCACAGGCGCGGCATGTGCCCCATGCCTCACGGGGCGATGCCTCTGCCTTCTTCACGCCCCTGCCCCGCCCCGCGCTGTGGCTCGCCTGCCGGATCTGCGCAACGCAGCGGATCAACCGCGGAAAGTGCGCAGATGCACGCTGGTCTCGGTGGCACTGACGCCCGGGATCCTGCGGATACGCTCCAGCGTACGCGACAGGGCGTCCAGATCGTCGACGCGCAGCTCGGCCAGCAGGTCCCAGCGCCCGTTGGTGTCATGCAGGGCCGCCACGCCGGGCTCGCCCAGCAAAGCGCGCACCACCGACTGCTGGTTGCCCTCAACCGCCACCGACATCCAGGCACGGATTTCGGCGGGCGCGCGGTCCGGCCGCAGACGCACCGTGTAGCCGGTAATCACCCCCTCCCGCTGCAGCCGCTCCATGCGGTTGCTGACGGTGCCACGCGATACACCCAGGCGCTGCGCCAGCGCCGCTACCGGCAGGCGTGCGTCCTGGCGAAGGGCGGCAATCAGCGCGTGATCGAGCTGGTCCATTGCAATATGGCAATCATCATTGTCATTGTGATATACAAATTAGCATTTATTACACATTTTTGCCATTTCGGATTGACAGCAGTCTCCGGGAAAATGACGGCATCACCGCAATCGTCGTCTGGAGGCACTATGACCACCCTACTCACCATCCAGGACATCCGCCGCATGGTGGCCATCCACGGCGTCGCGGAAATGACCCGCCGCCTGGTCGGCTACCTGGAAGCCGATTTCCGGCGTTGGCAGTCCTTCGACAAGACCGCACGCACGGCCGCCCACTCGCCGGTGGGCGTGATCGAGCTGATGCCCGTGGCCGACGACCATGAATACAGCTTCAAATTCGTCAATGGCCATCCGGGCAACACGGCATTCGGCTTGCCGACGGTCATGGCCTTCGGCGCGCTGGCCGACGTGGCCACTGGCCAGCCCACCGTCCTCAGCGAGCTGACCATCACCACCGCCATCCGTACTGCCGCCACCTCGGTGATGGCGGCCAAATGCCTGGCGCGTCCCGACGCATCGCGCATGGCGCTGATCGGCAACGGCGCACAGAGCGAATTCCAGGCGCTGGCCTTCCACACCCTGCTGGGAATCGAGGAAGTGCGCCTGTTCGACATCGACCCGGCCGCCACCGACAAGCTGGCCGCCAATCTCGCCGTGATCGCACCGAAGCTGCGCGTGCTGCGTGCCGCCAGCACGGCCGACGCGGTCCGCGGCGCCGACATCGTCACCACGGCCACTGCCGACAAGACCAATGCGGTGATCGTGGATGCCGCGATGCTGGAGCCGGGCATGCACATCAACGCCATTGGTGGCGACTGCCCCGGCAAGACCGAGCTGGCCCCGGCTGTACTGGAGCGCGCCCGCGTGTTTGTGGAGTTCGAACCGCAAAGCCGCATTGAGGGTGAACTGCAGCAGATGCCCGCCGGGTTCACGGTCACCGAACTGTGGCAGGTGCTGGCCGGCCATGCCGAGGGGCGCCGCAACGCCGACGAGATCACCGTGTTCGATTCGGTGGGCTTCGCCCTGGAGGACTACTCCGCGCTGCGCCTGCTGCGCGATTGCGCCGCCGAGCTGAAGCTGGGCACCAAGATCGACCTGGTGCCGCAGATGGACAACCCCAAGGATCTGCTGGGCCACCTGCTGGGGCATCAGGCGTCGCGCGCCGCCGCCTGAGTAACCGCGGCCCGGCAGCTCGACGCACACCCCCGCCGTCCGCCTGCAGTGCAGCGCCGTTGGCGGACGCGGAAAAGCCGCAGGCCAGAGACAAGGCCCGCCCGGCGATGTGTTGCAACATCGCGATGGTGGACTTCCGTGGCGTGGCGTCCCCGCCTGACGGCAGCGTGGTGGCGCCGCGTTCCGGCTCTTGCGGTGGATGGGCGCGCCTGCCCGGCAGGCCGCTCGCGGCGCCCTCAATCCAGCCGATCGATTTCCCGCGTGGCGATCCGGGCGGCTGCCCGCAGCTGCTCCGCATAGCCGCTGCGGCCGGGTCCAGCATCCCGGGCCGCCATTTCCAGGCCGTTGGCATAAGCGGCCAGCAATTCGCGCGCATTGAACTGCTGGCGCAGGTCCTCCAGCGTGCGGGCCACGGCATCGCGCAGGTGCCAGTCCACGTTGGCCCCGGTTTCGGCCTGTTTGGCGATGTCCAGCAGTCTCAGGATGTGCGGGGTGACCAGACCGACGACGGTGGCTTTCATGGCAACGACCTGCGGGGGAACAGGATCGCGACGATACCCCAACGTGGCGTGGAGGACGCGTCGCGGCGGGATCAACCGGCCAGGCGCCAGCCCAGCGTTTCGCCCTGCGCCAGCGGCACCAGCGTGCGCTCGCCATAGGGCAGTTCGGCCGGGATCACCCAGTCGTCCTTGCGCAGCGTCACCGTGCCGTCGTTGCGCGGCAGGCGGTAGAAGTCCGCGCCGAAGTGGCTGGCGAAGCCTTCCAGACGGTCCAACCGGCCGGCGGCTTCGAACGCCGTGGCGTACAACTCCAGCGCATGCAGGCCGGTGTAGCAGCCGGCGCAGCCGCAGTCGGCTTCCTTGTCGCCGCGCGCGTGTGGCGCCGAGTCCGTGCCCAGGAAGAAGCGCGGATTGCCGCCGGTGGCGGCCTCCAGCAACGCCTGGCGGTGCAACTCGCGCTTCAGCACAGGCAGGCAGTAGTAGTGCGGGCGGATGCCGCCGGTGAACAGCGCGTTGCGGTTGTACAGCAGGTGGTGCGCGGTGATCGTGGCGGCAATCTCGCCCTCGGCGTCACGCACGTAGTGCGCCGCGTCCCGCGTGGTGATGTGCTCCAGCACCACGCGCAGCCCCGGAAAGTCCCGGCGCAGCGGGATCAGGATGTTCTCGATGAACACCTTCTCGCGGTCGAAGACGTCGATGTCGCGGTCGGTCACCTCGCCGTGGATCGTCAGCACCATGCCCGTCTCCTGCATGGCCTCCAGCGCCGCGCGGGCGTGGCGCAGGTCGGTGACGCCGGAATCGGAATTGGTGGTGGCCCCCGCCGGGTACAGCTTCACCGCATGCACGAAGCCGCTGGCCTTGGCGACGCGGATCTCCTCCGCCGGCGTGTTGTCGGTGAGGTACAGCGTCATCAGCGGCTCGAAGTCCGACCCCGCCGGCCGCGCCGCCAGGATCCGCTCCCGGTACGCCGCCGCCAGCGCCGTGGTGGTCACAGGCGGCCGCAGATTGGGCATCACGATGGCCCGGCGGAACTGCGCCGCCGTGTGCGGCAGCACCGCCTCCAGCAGCGCACCGTCGCGCAGGTGCAGGTGCCAGTCGTCGGGCCGGGCGATGGTCAGCGTGGTGCCGGCCGGCACCGCTGCAGGCGCGGGAACGTGATGGGAAAGCGAGGGCATGGGGGCTCCGGGGCCGTAACGGCTGACAGGGCGATTTTGCCAGAGCCGCCGGGTGCAGGACGCAGGAGACCCACGCCCGTGTCCGTCACCGCCGATGCAAGCCATTCCATCCTGAACCCTGCATCGCGGCTTACATGACACAGGGCCTTGCGGCAGTGATGCCGTCAGGAGCGGCTGGAAGAAGATGACCTCCGTCCCTTCACTACCCCGTACACCAGCAATGCGTCCATCAACAAAGCGACGATGCCGAACACGGCGCGGCCCTCCCATTCGGGGACCTGCGACACCGAGGGCGCGGTGAAGCTGCTGGACAGCTTGCGGGTGAAGGTGCGCTGACCGGGGCCGAAGGCGATCCAGTTGAAGGCCAGCAGGAAGGCGAGCAGTGCCACCCCGCCAGCCTTCGCGGCGACGCGCTGGAACCCCAACCCGAACAACACGATGCCGAGGCCGGCGGCGAGGAACACGGTGGACGCGCACAGGCCGAATACCCGGTAGGCGGCGGTCGGTGGCACCTTGCCTGGCAGCACGCCAAGCACCGACAGCAGGGCCACGGTGCCCAGCGCCGCGAAGCACAGGCCGAAGGGCACGGCGAGAATGCGGCCGATGCGGGAGGCGATAGGCGATGGGCGCACGGCGCGGGCTCCAGCCAAGACGGGACTGGCCACCAGCATGCCAGCGAAACGGCCGCATGTTCACGCGCCGGGCGATATCCGGCCCCGGCAACGGCACTGGGCACCTCCGCACCCTGCCCCGCCGCCCACGTCCGGACGGCGCGACGGTCGCCGCCTGGCGGGCAGGCCGCCGCGACGGCGAGGGCCCCGTCCGATCAGGTCAGCGCTTGCAGGTGTTGACGCCGATCAGCCGGTACAGCGGGCAGAAATTGAACACACCCGTGGCCAGCGGCACCACGCCGATCCACGCCCAGACCGGGCCACCGGTGGCGGCCCACGCGATCAACAGCAGGCCGACGATGATGCGCAGCCACTTATCGATGCCACCGACATTGGATTTCATGGGCAGATCCTCCGGAAGGTAGGCACAGCATGGCACGTCCTGAGGGCGGCAGCTTGATCGTGGTCAATCCCGGGCGTCCCTCCGGCGTCTTGGCCGGGCGCGCCGCGCCCGCCCTGCCAGGGCTGCTCGTCCCCGCGGACCGGACATGTGCCCGCTCCGCTGTGGGGAGAGCCTCACTGGACGCGGCCAGCGACCGGCTCAGTCGGCGTCGGCCGCGGCCTCCCGGCCCTGCTGGCGGATCAGGGCTTCCTCGCGCGCGTCGTTGATCGCCTGGCGCACGCCCTCGAGGTCCGGGGTGGTGTCGTCGGGGACGAAGACGCCGGTGAGCTCGGTGTCGGGCCGCAACTCGCCGGCCTCGTACAGCGCCCACATCTCTTCGCCGTACCAGGTGTCCAGCAGCTCGGGCGCGACCGCGCCGAGGTAGGCGGTGAGGTTGTTGACGTCGCGCAGCAACATGGCGCGCGCGGCGTTGTTGCCGGCGGCGCTGACCACCTGCGGGAAGTCGATGACGACCGGGCCGTCCGGTCCCACCAGCACGTTGTAGGCCGACAGGTCGCCGTGGACCAGCCCCACACAGAGCATCCTGACCACCTGCTGCACCAGGAACCGGTGGTACTCGCGCGCCTGGTCGGGCGTGAGGTCCACCTCGCCCAGCCGCGGCGCGGAGTGGCCTTCGGCATCGACCACCAGCTCCATCACCAGCACGCCGTGGAAGTACCCATACGGTTCCGGCACCCGCACGCCGGCATCGCGCAGCTGGTACAGCGCGTCCACCTCGGTATTCTTCCAGGCGGTTTCCTGCTGCTTGCGGCCGTACTTGGTGGCCTTGCCGATCGCCCGCGCCTCGCGGCTGCCTCGCACCTTGCGCCCTTCCTGATACTGCACGCGCTGCTGGAAACTGCGCTGCGCCATGTCCTTGTAGACCTTCGCACAGCGCACCTCGTCGCCCGCGCGCACCACGTAGACCGCGGCTTCCTTGCCGCTTTTGAGCGGCCGCATCACCGCGTCGATCACGCCGTCGTCGATCAACGGCTGCAGGGCTGGGGGCGTTTTCATCAGGTCTCTTAGCAGGGGAGCCAGCGCCGCACTGGCGGGGAACTCCGGGGCGACAGAGTGCCTGATCGCTACACTGTCTGTCCTCTTCCGCCGATGCCACCGCATGTCCGATCCAGTTCGACTGGCCAAACGCGTGGCCGAACTCGCCCACTGCTCGCGCACCGACGCCCAGCATTACATCAAGAACGGTTGGGTCCGCGTGGACGGCCGGGTGGTGGAAGACCCCGCACATCCGGTGTCGTCCGAAGCGGTCGTTGTAGACCCGGCGGCGCGCGTGGAGGCCGTCGAGCCGGCCACCCTCCTGCTGCACAAGCCCGCCGGCTTCGACACCATCAGCGGGCCCAGGCCCGCCGCCGCACTGGTCAGTCCGGCCTCGCGCTGGCCCGAGGATCCATCCGGGGTCGCGCTGCTGGAGCGCCACTTTCACCGCCTGACGCCGCTGGTGCCGCTGGACGCCGAGGCTAGCGGACTGATGGTGCTCACCCAGGATGGCCGGGTGTGGCGGCGGCTGACCGAGGACCGCGACGACATCGAGCAGGAGTACGTGGTGGAGGTACGCGGCGAGATCGCGCCCTACGGCCTGCGCAAGCTCAACCACGGCTTGCACTACAACGGCCGCCCGCTGCCGCCGTGCAAGGTCAGCTGGCAGAACGAAATCCGCCTGCGCTTCGCGCTGAAGGGCGTGCAGGGCGGCCAGCTGCGCCACATGTGCGCGCAGGTGGGGCTGGAGGTGGTGTCGATCCGCCGCCTGCGCATCGGCAAGGTGTCGCTGGCGAAGATGCCGGCGGGCCTGTGGCGCTACCTGCCGGTGGGCGAACGCTTCTAGTCCAGACCTGTCCGCGCCCGTCCGGGCCGGGCGGCCCGGTGCCAAGGGCGCATACTCCGGCAGCCGGCAGCGACCGCTGCCGTGCCAACGCCACGCAAGGAGCCGCACATGAGCAAGGGCATGGACCAGAAGAAGCAGGACAAGAAGAAACCGGCCAAGACGATGAAGGAAAAGAAGGCCGACAAGAAGGAAAAGAAGCTGGCAAAGGGGTGATGCCCGCCGGCCCGGCCCGGAGGCGCACGGTCGCCGCCCTGCCCCCGCACCGCTGCGTCCGTCCCGTCCCCACCGGTCATACGCCGATGCATGCCTTGCCACGGATCGCCAAGCTGCCGCCCCGTCGCTTGCGAACGTCCGACCAGAAGGAAGCGATTGCGATGGAGCACATCGGTGCCAGCATCCCCACGTTGCCTGGAAGGCGTCACCCGTGACGCCGCGCAAGGACCACGCCGCACGCATCGCCCATGACGTCCGCGGCGTCGCCGCGCTGGCAGTGGACGGCGTGGTGGGCGTGACCGGGATCGTCGAGCGCATGCACGCCACCATCGCGTCGATCCGGGCGCCGATCGGCCCACCGCATGCCAAGCCGGCGCGGGGCATCGCCGGCATGGTCTACCGCAATATCCGCGGCATGGCGCGCGGGGTGGGCTGGGGCCTGGACCGCGCGCTGGCACCACTCGCCGACGCACTTGGACCTGCATCCGACCCCCTGCAACGGGCGCACCTGGTCGCGGCCCTCAACGGCGTACTGGGGGACCGCTTGGCCGCGGCCGGCAATCCGCTGGCGATCCCCATGGCCATCCGCCAGGACGATCCCGGCGAACCGCCGCGTCCGCGCATCGCGCTGTTCCTGCACGGGCTGTGCATGCACGACCGCCAGTGGCCGCGCGGCGCGGGCAGCGCCGTTGCCGCGGTGCGCGCGCTCGGCTACACGCCGCTGTACCTGCACTACAACAGCGGCCGGGCGATCGCCGACAACGGCCGTGACCTGTCGGCCGAACTCGACGCGCTGCTGGCCGCGTGGCCCGCACCGCCCGCCGAGCTCGCCCTGGTCTGCCACAGCATGGGCGGCCTGGTCGCGCGCAGCGCCTGCGAACACGCGCGCCAAGCGGATGCGCCGTGGCTGGACCGGCTGCGGCATCTGGTCTTCCTGGGCACCCCGCACCACGGCGCCGTGCTGGAGCGCGTGGGCAAGCGCGTCGATGGCCTGCTGGGCCTCAGCCCGTACACGGCACCGTTCGTTGCGCTGGGTGGCACCCGCAGTGCCGGCATCCAGGACCTGGGGCACGGCCGCGTGACCGCCGACGGATCACCCGCCGCGCTGCCGGCGGGCGTGGCCTGCCACGCGATTGCCGGCACCCTCCGTCGCGGCGGCGACGGCCTGGTCTCGGTGGCCAGCGCACTGGCGCAGCGCGGGCCCGGGCTGGGCCCCATGGACAGGCGGGTCATCTGCAATGCCGGCCACCTCGCCCTGCTGGACCACGGCGAGGCGGTGGCTGCCATCGAGCGCTGGCTGGCCTGACTGTCGCGCCGCGTGCGGTTGCCGCGTCTGTTTGGCCGGCTCCTGCGTAGACCTCTGTGAAGCCCAGCCGCCTGCACAAGCGCCGCGACAGGACCACGCCACAATGCCCCCCGTGAGAGGACAGAATGCAAAGGAAACACGCCCTGCTGGCAGGCGTACTGGCAACTGCGCTATTGGGAGGCCCGGCCATGGCCGTTGAAACACCCCGCTACGCCACCGTCCTGCGCGATGGCGACCACGAACTGCGCGATTACCCCGCCCTGGTGGTGGCCGAGGTCACTGTCGAAGGCGACCAGAAAACCGCGGCCAACCGGGGCTTCCGCCTGCTGGCCAACTACATCTTCGGCGGCAACCGCAAGCGCGCGGAGATCGCCATGACCGCGCCGGTGGCGCAGCAGGCGGTGGGCGAGAAGATCGCGATGACCGCCCCGGTCGCGCAGGTGCCGGGCGCCGCGGGCACCTGGAAGGTGCGCTTCACCATGCCCAGCGCGTGGACGCTGGACACCCTGCCCGTTCCAAACGATGCGCGGGTCAGCCTGCAACGCATCGAGCCGGCCCGGCTGGCTATACGGCGGTTCTCCGGGCTGGCGCGGCCCGACGACGTGCAGGCGCAATCGGCGGCGCTGCTGGCATGGGTGCAGGCGCGCGGATTGCACCCCATCGGGCCGGTCACCCTGGCCCAGTACAACCCGCCGTGGACGCCGTGGTTCCTGCGGCGCAACGAAGTGATGGTGGACGTGGCGCGCTGACGCTGCGTGGCCGGGCGCAGCAACGCACCGGCAGGCTCAGCGGTCGTCCGGCGAAAACACGCAGACACCCAACCCGTCGCTCTTGGCGCGGTACATGGCGGCATCCGCGGCACGCAGGTAGTCATCGATGGTGGCCAGCCCGGCCGTGCTGCTGACCAGCCCGATGCTGGCAGTGACGTGCACGGCGTGCCCACCGATGTAGTACGGCGCGTCCAGCGCGGATGTGATCTGGCGGGCGCGCTGCACCGCTTCGGCCGGGTCGATGGCCTCCAGCAGCACGTTGAACTCGTCGCCGCTCATGCGCGCCACCAGGTCCACCGTGCGCACGCAGTCCTCCAGCCGGCGCGCCACCTGCTGCAGCAGCTGGTCGCCCGCGTGGTGGCCCAGGGTGTCGTTGACCGCCTTGAAGCGATTGAGGTCCAGCAGCAGCACCGCGAATGCCGTGGTGCCCCATCGCGCCGGAATGCCGGCATCGCCGCTGGCCTCGTGGCGGTGCAGCGCGATAGCGTGGGCCAGGCGCTCGCGGAACAGCGGCCGGCCCGGCAGGTTGGTGAGCGCGTCGTAGGAGCTGCCACGCTCGGCCAGGTCGCTCAGCGAACCGGCCATGCGCACGGCCACGCCGTCCTCGAACTCGGCCACGCCGCGCCAGTTCACCCACACCAGCCGCCCCGCCCCGTGGAAGGCGCGGAAATCCACCGAGAAGTTGGGGCTGTCGCCCGCCAGGTGCCGGCAATACGCGGACTGCACGCGGGCGCGGTCGTCAGGGTCGATGTGCTGCTGCAGGAAGCGCCAACCGCCGTCGTGCACCGGCGGCTGGTCCGCCAGTCCCAGGATCTCGTGGAAGCGCTCGGACACATGCAGCACGTCCGTGCGCAGATCCCAATCCCAGATACCGTCGTTGGAGCCGCGGGTGGCCAGCGCGTAGCGGTTGTCGGAACGCAGCAGCTCCAACTCGGTGTTCTTCTGCCGGGTCACGTCGATCATCAGGCCGATCATGCGGTTGGGCCGGCCCGGCTCCACCACCGCGCGGCACAGGTCGCGCACCCAGACAACCTCGCCGGACTTGGCGATCAGCCGGTAGCTCATTTCGTACGCGTAGCTGTGCGTCGCGTTGTACGCCGCCTCGTCGATGGCCAGGGCGTCGGGCAGGTCGTCGGGGTGCACGTGCGCACGCCAGAACCCCGGGTCCGCGCGCCACTCCTCCACCGAATAGCCGAACAAACGTTCGACCTGCGGGCTGAGGAAGGTGTTGCCCACGCCCCGCTCGGCCTCCCACACCACGCCATCGATGGTTTCCAGCAGGCGCAGGAAGCGCTGGCGCACTTCCACCAGCACCTGTTCGGTGACGTCGGTGATCTCGATCAGCACGCCCTGGCGGCTGATCACCCGCCCCGCTGCGTCCGATTCCGGGTGCAGCTGCAACCGCACCCAACGGAACTCGCCGTCGGCGAAGCGCAGCCGGAAAACCGGCATGCCCGCCCGCACTGGGCCTACGTCATCCGGGTGCACGTACTCCAGCAGCGAGCGCCCCAGCGCGGCCTCGACGGGATGGCCGGTGCGCGCCAACCACGCCGGGTTCAGGTAGGTGATTCCCCAATGCGCGTCCGTCTGCACCACCGCCTCGGGCAGCAGCTGCAGCAGGTGGCCGGACGGCGTGGTCGGGGCGGACATAGATCGCCATCGTCCCTGAGCGCCCGCGCCGCGTCCAGCACCGCCATGGCAGCCGCCGCTCGCACCGTTCACGTTCGTGCGCGTGCAAGGCGCCGCTGCACCTCTCTCACCCGCCTGCTGCCCCTAGTTGTTCCCCGCCGGCTCCTAGCCGATGGTCGACGCCGGCCTCGGCTTCACCTTGAGATCGCTGGGGCTGACCCCCGTCAGGGTGGCCTTGGCGGGCGTGCCGGCCGGCGGGTTGGCCTGCACCGTCTTCGGCGCCGCAGCGCGGGAGGCGGGCTTGTTGCTGTTCATGCTCTTGTAGGCCGGCTCCTTGGCGGTGGTCTGCCCCGGCGGCGGGCACGGCTTGTTGCTGTTCATGCCGCAATCGCCGGCAGCCGCGTCGACGCCATGGAACCCGACTACGAGCAGCGCCGCCGTGGCAGCGCGGATGAGGGACGCCTTCATGCCGTATCTCCGTCGTCGTGGCCGGACGGATGCCCGGCTGCACCCTACGTCCAACGGCGGGGTTCCCGCGAAGCGGTCATCCGCCGCTGGCCACGGTTCAGGCCCACGCACCGGCGTGCGCCGGGCAACCCCGCGGGCAGCCCCACAAGGCAACGGGGCCGGCGCCCACGACAGGCGCCGACCCCGTTACGGATACCGCAGGCGCGAGGCGTCTTCCCGACCGCCAGGCCAGCGCAGGCCCTGTCAGCCCGCCCGGTACAGCGCGCAGAGCTTGTTGCCGTCCGGGTCGCGGACGTAGGCCAGGTGCATGGCGCCCAGCGCGCCTTGGCGCGGGCCCGGCTTGTCCTCGATGGACGTGCCGCCGTGGGCTACCGCCACGTCGTGGAACTGCTGCACCTGCTCCGGCGAGGCGCACTTGAAGCCCACCGTGCCGCCGTTGGCATGGCAAGCCGGCTCGCCGTTGATGGGCTGGGTGACGCAGAACATGCTGCCGTCGTGTGGGTAGAACAGCCGCACGTGCCCGCTGCCCGACACGTTGCGGAGGGGCTCGCCGGCGCCCAGCAGGCCCAGCACCGCGTCGTAGAAGCGCTTGGAGCGCTCGATATCGTTGGACCCCACCATCACGTGACTGAACATACTATTGCTCCTGAGGAAAGCCGGCAGGATGCCGGGCGCGGCTGGAAAGTGTGGCAGTAACGCGGGCGGCGGGGCGATTGGATGCAACGGGCGTGCGGCGGACCGCTTCCCCGTTCCCGCTCACCCTGTGCAGGAAAATAATGCCGGGCGCCGCGCGGCGGGGCCGGCGGATGGAACCGGCCTGCCCAGCTCCTCAATCGGGCAAGGTGGGCGCAACGCGCAGGGAGCGCCCCCAGCGGATGTAGTGGTTCCGATATTCGCTTCGCCTGCCCCGCAACGTATCCTGCCCCGCCCTCCACCACACCGCTGCCATGGCCCTCCGCACGCTCCGCCTGATCGCCACGCTGTCTATCCTGCTGCTCACCGCCTGCCGCCAAGCGCCGCCGTACACCGGGGGCGATGTCGCGGAACTGCAGCGCATCGATATCGCCACGGGCCAGGGCGCCGTCGCGCAGGCCGGCGACGAAGTCAGCGTGCACTACACCGGCTGGCTCTACGACCAGCACGCGCCCGACAAGCGCGGCCGGAAATTCGACAGCTCCCGCGACCGCGGCCAGCCGTTCGTGTTCCTGCTGGGCGCAGGGCGCGTCATCCGCGGCTGGGACGACGGCGTGGCCGGCATGCGGGTGGGCGGCAAGCGCGAACTCCGCATCCCCGCCAACCTGGGCTACGGCAAGGACGGCGCGGGCGACGTCATCCCGCCGGGCGCGTCGCTGGTGTTCGAGGTGGAGCTGCTGGGCGTGCGCAGGTGAGGTGACCTCGCCGAGGTCAGATGCACTTCCCACACAGAAGTGGCGCACCCCCTGACCCGCCACGCCTGCCTTGACCGATGGGCCACCGGCGCAACGTCTCTGCAGGGCACCTAAACTTCGTCGCGATCAACCCGATCGTTGCCCATTCTGAACCTTACTCGGCTTGGTGATCCAGCACCATCTGCACCGCCCGCTCCCGTACCGCGGGTTAGTGCCGGTTCTCTGTGTTCATACTCCAATCTTCTCAAAGTTTGGAGCCTCCGAGAAAGCCGGGGCGGTTCAGTTCACTTCCCGACTCTCAACTGGCCGAGAGATCAGCGACTCCCACCGCCCGCAAGTAGTCATACACCGGGTCGTAGAACGCCGGCGCGCGGGTGGGGTCAGTCTCGTCGCCCTGCGGCACCACAATCACCGTGCCCTGCCGGGAACGAGTT
Organism: Thermomonas sp.; assembly: GCF_046293095.1. Taxonomy (GTDB): domain Bacteria; phylum Pseudomonadota; class Gammaproteobacteria; order Xanthomonadales; family Xanthomonadaceae; genus Thermomonas. Next base: position 500,319 of record NZ_JBKBPN010000002.1, on the reverse strand, counting down.
AGCAGCACGCGGTAGGCGTTGACGAGATAGGCTCGGCGGTCGTCTTTATGGATGTTGGTCCAACGGTCACCGATGAAGCTGTGGCAGGTCCACGCGTTTCCAGCATGGCGCAGGTCGCCATCCCACACCACGCAAGTCCAGTCGAGTTCCAAGCCCTGTACCTGAAACTCGGTGGCGACGTCTTCGAGGTAGTAAGAGGAACGTGTGTCCTCCTTGCCGGCCAAAAACCAGTGCACGGGATCGACCTTCACACGCACGTCGATAGCGTGAGGGCGCAGCCGCTGCGCTCCGGACGACACCACAATGCCGTAGCGCTCACTACCGCGGGCCCGTGCACGCAGCCACGCCTTGGCTGCCGCAAGGTCGCGTGTGACGCGAAGCGGGAAGCGGGCCGTGGCCTTTGGCAGCAGTGACTTGGCGCCGTCAACGTCGAGGTCGAGCAGTCGGTTCACGAACTCAGAGTAGCGTTCCGAGCGGAACGAGCGCACAGAGGCAGCCAGATGCAGGGATGACGACTCGTGCAGCTTCTTGCGGGACTGCACGTGCGTCTTGAGCACGGCTACGGTGGCGTCGTCCTGCCCCAGCTCGGGCGAGACATACACCTCCCACTCAGGGAAGCGACGCTCGACCGAGCTCAACCATTCGGCAATGCCAGCCTCGCCGGTGTTGATCTCCTGCCCATTACCGACCAAGCACACCACCACCGCCCACGTAGGGTGGCGGTCGAGGCAGGAGATCAGAAACTCCGGCTCCGAAAGGTCGAAACCCGCCTGCCCGCGCTTGCGCTGCATGAATCGGGCCGTCTGTTCGCGGTTCCACGCGCGCTGGGCCTCGTCGAAGATCGCGACATGATCGATGGGTGGCGCGGTGTCGGCTAACCCGTCGTCACGGAAATGATGGACGCTCTGGATGAAGCTCTTGACCTGCCGGCGCGCCTCGCCGATGCCAAGCGCCCGCCCCTGCTCTTTTTCGCGGCGTACGCGGTCGCGCGCCAAGGCCTCTTGCAGCACTTGCACCAAAGGCCCATTGCCCGTGAGGTAGACGGCGTGAAGCTCGGCCTCGGCATTGGTGCTCTGCGTGGCGACGTCGAGCCCCACCAGCGTCTTGCCCGCGCCGGGCACCCCGGTCACAAAGCAAATCGCCTTGCGGCCCTGCTCGCGGGCCTGCGTGATCACTTGGCTGATAAAGCCCGAAGTCTGGGCGAGGTTGGCCGCATCGCTGCGCGAGATGTCGGCCACGTCATGCCGGGCATAGAGCGCTATCGCAGCCTCGACGATGGTGGGCGTAGGCTTGTAACGACCGCGCACCCACGCATCAGCATCGATGGCCGGCCCATCGGCTAGTTCCAGTGCCAAAGCGATGCCATGCCCCAAGGTCTTGGGCGTGCAGCGCATCGGCAGAAACAAGTTCGGCGCGGCAGCGTCCATCGCCGCCTGTACGGAAACGGAGCGAGCCTCCGTGGCGACTAGGATCGGCACCACCGGCAGGTCGTGGCTGGTCTCGTGGAAGTGCTTGAGGTCGAGCGCGTAGTCGACCACCTGGTCGAGATCAGCGGCACAAAAAGCATTGGCGCCGACCTTGAACTCGATGACGAACACAGCATGGTGAAGAATCAGAACCGCGTCGATACGCCGACCAAGGCGGGGCACATCGAACTCAAGAAACAGATACCCCTCGAAATCGATTGGCGCCAAAGCTTCTCGAAGGCATTCGATGCTTCCCTCCCATGCGGAGACTTGTGTTTGATCAATGCTGAATGCCGAGCGCCGAGTCAGCTCTCCAAGCACGGTCCGCGAGTCAGCGACCAAAAATTCGGCGAGCGGCCGTCCATAACCGTAGCGGCGATAGCCGCTCGAAGAAGTCTGCGCGGGTTCCATAGCGCCTCCTGAGTCTGACGCCAGGATAGCGGAAGCGACACGACTCGGAGCCGCGTCATATCAGGCCTTGAGACGCCCCCCTGAGAGAATCCTTGCCCGCCTAGACATGGAGCAGCCAATGAGCAACTGCATTTTCGAGTACAGATACAGAGACGCCGGCAACTGGAAGACGGAAGCTGCAGTCATCCTGTTTGGCCAGATAGACACGACGATCGTTGACGGAATCCGAAAAACGCTTGAGGCGGGCGAGCTGTTTATTCCCGAGCAGGTCGGGCTAAAGCCCCTGCAAAATCAGCATTTTCTAGCACATAAAACCGACCCTGACGATGACATGGATCACGCCTTCCATGAGTTCATTGGCGTTCGTGCAATCGAAAGTAAAAACGACATGCAGCACCCAAAGCTCGCCATCACGCTCGAATATCTTGCCGCTCAATTCGAAGCCGCAGGGAAACAGGGATGGAACGTTTCAATTTCGCCATTTAGCGAATGTTAGTTCGGCAACCGCGAAGCGGAGATTCACATATTCCTCCTGTACTCCCCACCCACCTCATACAACGCATGGCTGATCTGCCCCAGCGAATGCGTCTTCACCGCTTCCATCAGCGATGCAAACACATTCCGCCGCTCCCGCGCCGTCACCTGTAGTGACTTCAACCCCTCGGCCGCATACCCGTTGCGGTTGCGCTGGTACGCCGCCACGTTGGCAATCTGCTGCCCCTTCTCCGCTTCCGTGGAGCGGATCAGCTCGATTTCGGTGACGATATCACCGCCGTGTTCCTTGGGCAGGAAGGTGTTGACGCCCACCAGCGGCAGGCTGCCGTCGTGCTTCTTGTGCTCGTAGTACAGGCTTTCTTCCTGGATCTTGCCGCGCTGGTACATGGTGTCCATGGCGCCCAGCACGCCGCCGCGCTCGCTGATGGCCTCGAACTCCTTGTAGACGGCCTCTTCCACGATGTCGGTGAGCTTGTCCACGATGAAGCTGCCCTGCCATGGGTTCTCGCAGAAGTTCAGCCCCAGCTCCTTGTTGATGATCATCTGGATGGCTACCGCGCGGCGAACGCTTTCCTCGGTGGGCGTGGTGATGGCTTCGTCGTAGGCGTTGGTGTGCAGGCTGTTGCAGTTGTCGAACAGCGCGTACAGGGCCTGCAGCGTGGTGCGGATGTCGTTGAACTGGATCTCCTGCGCGTGCAGGGAGCGGCCGCTGGTCTGGATGTGGTACTTCATCATCTGGCTGCGGCTGGACGCGCCGTAGCGCTCGCGCATGGCGCGGGCCCAGATGCGGCGGGCCACGCGGCCGATGACGGTGTACTCCGGGTCCATGCCGTTGCTGAAGAAGAAGCTCAGGTTGGGCGCGAAGTCGTCGATCTTCATCCCGCGCGCCAGGTAGTACTCCACGATGGTGAAGCCGTTGCTCAGGGTGAAGGCCAGCTGGCTGATCGGGTTCGCCCCGGCTTCGGCAATGTGGTAGCCGGAGATGGAGACCGAGTAGAAGTTGCGCACCTGGTGATCGACGAAGTACTGCTGGATGTCGCCCATCATCCGCAGCGCAAACTCGGTGCTGAAGATGCAGGTGTTCTGCGCCTGGTCTTCCTTCAGGATGTCGGCCTGTACGGTGCCGCGCACGGTTTTCAGGGTCTCGGCCTTGATCCGCGCGTAGGTCTCGGCGTCCACCAGCTGGTCGCCGGTCACGCCCAACAGGGCCAGGCCCAGGCCGTTGTTGCCCTGCGGCAGCTCGCCTTCGTAGCGCGGGCGTTGCTTGCCTTCGAAGAGAGCGTCGATTTTTTTCTGCGCCTGCGCCCAGCGATCCGGGTCAGCCTTGAGGTATTTCTCCACCTGCTGGTCAATGGCGGTGTTCATGAACATCGCCAGGATGATCGGCGCCGGGCCGTTGATGGTCATCGACACGCTGGTGGTGGGCGCGCACAGGTCAAAGCCGGAGTACAGCTTCTTCATGTCGTCCAGCGTGGGCACGTTGACGCCGGAGTTGCCGATCTTGCCGTAGATGTCCGGGCGCGGTGCCGGGTCTTCGCCGTACAGGGTCACGCTGTCGAAGGCGGTGGACAGGCGCGCGGCCGGCTGGCCCAGGCTGAGGTAGTGGAAGCGGCGGTTGGTGCGCTCCGGGGTGCCCTCGCCCGCGAACATGCGGATGGGGTCCTCGCCGGTGCGGCGGTACGGGTACACGCCGCCGGTGTAGGGGTAATAGCCCGGCAGGTTTTCCTTCTGCAGGAAGGTCAGCAGCTCGCCCCAGGCCTTGTAGGTGGGCGCGGCGATCTTGGGGATCTGCTGGTGGCTGAGCGACTCGCGGTAGTTCTCCACCCGGATGGTCTTGTCGCGCACCTGGTATTCGTTCACCGGCTCGGTGATGGATTTCAGGCGCGCCGGCCAGTCGCGCAGCAGCTTCAGCGCCTCGGCATCCAGCGACTGGATGGCATCGTTGTAGCGCTGGCGCAAGGTCTTCAGGCTGCGGTCGTCGCCTTCGGTGAGGGCTTCGGTGGGATACAGGTCCAGCGGCTTCGGCAGCGCGGCGTCGCCCAGTTCCTTCAGTGCGTCCCACAGCGACTGCGCGCGGTCGGCGATCTCCGCCTGCGATTCGATGCGGGCGTTGATCTGGCGGCCCTGCTCGGCGATCTCCGCCAGGTAGCGGACGCGGTTGCCGGGGATGAGGACGGTGGCGCGGGGTTCCTTGAGGGTGGTGTCGATGGCCGGCTGCAGGGCGTCGGCCGGCAGGGACAGCTTCTCGCGCAGCAGGCGGCACAAATTGACGAACATCCAGTTCAGGCCGGGGTCGTTGAACTGGCTGGCGATGGTGGGATAGACCGGGACATCCTCGTCCTTCAGGTCGAACTTCACGCGGTTGCGCTTCCACTGCTTGCGCACGTCGCGCAGGGCGTCTTCGGCGCCGCGCTTGTCGAACTTGTTCAGCACGACCAGTTCCGCATAGTCCAGCATGTCGATCTTCTCGAGCTGGCTGGGCGCGCCGAAGTCGCTGGTCATCACGTACATCGGAAAATCGACCAGGTCCACGATCTCCGAGTCGCTCTGGCCGATGCCGGCGGTCTCCACGATCACCAGGTCGAACGCCAGCGAGCGCAGATAGGCGATGCAGTCCTTCAGCACTGCATTGGTGGCGGCATGCTGGCGGCGGGTGGCCATGGAGCGCATGAACACGCGCGGGCTGCGCAGGCTGTTCATGCGGATGCGGTCGCCCAGCAGCGCGCCGCCGGTGCGGCGGCGGGTGGGATCGACGCTGATCACCGCGATGCGCATGTCCGGGAAGCTGGACAGGAAGCGGTTCAGCAGTTCGTCGGTCACCGACGACTTGCCGGCGCCGCCGGTGCCGGTGATACCCACCACCGGGGTCTTGCCGCCGGCCAGCTGCCACTGCTTGCGCAGGTGGGCCAGCTCGGACTCGGCCAGCGCGGACGCCTCGATGGCGGACAGCATGCGGCCCACGTGGATCTCGGAGGCGGCATCGGTCAGGGCAGCGTCGTTGGCCGGCGCGCGCAGCTGGCCGTCCTGCGCCGCCTTGGCCTTGCGGGCGGCACCCGCGCGGCGGATGACGTCCTCGATCATCGCCACCAGCCCCATGTGCATGCCGTCGTTGGGGTGGTAGATGCGCTCGACGCCGTAGGCTTCCAGCTCGCGGATTTCCTCGGGCGTGATGGTGCCGCCGCCGCCGGCAAACACGCGGATGTGCGCGGCGTTGCGCTCCTTCAGCATGTCCACCATGTACTTCAGGTATTCCACGTGGCCGCCCTGGTAGGACGACAGCGCGATGGCATCGGCGTCTTCCTGCAGGGCCGCGCGCACCACGTCCTCCACGCTGCGGTTGTGGCCCAGATGGATCACTTCCGCGCCCTGCGCCTGGATCAGCCGGCGCATGATGTTGATGGCGGCGTCGTGGCCATCGAACAGGCTGGCGGCGGTGACGAAGCGCAGCGGGGTGGCCTCGGGCAGCGGCTGGGTCGCGTGGGTGTCGGGGGACGTTGCGGCGGGGGTGCTCATGGGGCGCATCCACACAATCAAAGGACAATTCCCGATTGTAGCGCGCGGGTTAGGATGGGCTCGACGCCCAAAGGACCTGCCGCCATGCCCCGCTTCCGCCTGCTGTCGCTCTGCCTGGGACTGACCCTCGCCGCCACCACGTTCGCCGGCGCCGCGCAGGCGCCGCGCGTCCTGCTGCTGGGCGAGGTGCACGACAGCGCCGCCGGCCACGCCGCCCGCGTCGCGCTGCTGCGCAAGGAACTGGAGGCGGGCTGGCGGCCGGCGATTGCGATGGAGCAGTTCGACACCGCCCAGCAGCCCGCGCTGGACGCGGCCATGCGCGACTGCGTGGATGCCGCCTGCGTGGTGGCGCGCGTGGCACCGCCGAAGGCCGGCTGGACGTGGCCCTACTACCAGCCGGTGATCGCACTGGCGCTGGAATTCAAGCTGCCGCTGCTGACCGCCAACCTGTCGCGCGGCGACGCCTCGAAGGTGGTGCAGGACGGCTTCGCGGCCGCGCTGCCGGCTGAACTGATCGCCCGCTACCGGCTGGACGCCCTGCCCGCCGAGGTGCTGGCCGCGCAGGAAACCGAAGTCCGCGACAGCCATTGCGGCGGGCTGCCGGAGAGTCTGGTGGCGCCGATGGCGAAGGCGCAGATCGCCCGCGACGTGGTGATGGCCGACACCCTGCGCACCCACGCCGACCGCGGCGTGGTGCTGATCGCCGGCAACGGCCACGTGCGCCGCGACATCGCGGTGCCGTACTGGCTGCGCCGCGACGGGCTGGCGCCGCGCGCGGTGGGCTTCCTGGAGCCGACCTCGGACGCAGTCGCCTTCGACGCCGTGGAGCGCATCCCGGCGACCACCCGGCCCGACCCGTGCGCGGGCTTCAAGGCGCCGAAGACCTCCGGCTGAATGGGAGACGCGGGGGCCATACCCCTGCGTACGCAGGCCCCGCCCTGCGGAATGGCCTAAAATGGGTGGCTGCGGCGGGCCTGGCCGGCCGCAGTCCAATCCCGTTCCCTTCCCAATGCCACTGGTTCCGCTGCGTGCGGCGGCGCTGGCCGGAGTTTTTTCCAATGATCTTCGAAACGCTCGACATCTACGGCCACGAGCAGGTCGTGTTCTGCCACAACAAGGACGCTGGCCTGAAGGCGATCATCGCCATCCACAACACCGTGCTGGGCCCCGCGCTGGGCGGCACCCGCATGTGGCCGTACAGGAGCGAGGCCGAAGCGTTGAACGACGTGCTGCGCCTGTCGCGCGGCATGACCTACAAGAACGCCGTGGCCGGCCTGAATATCGGCGGCGGCAAGGCGGTGATCATCGGCAACCCGGCCACCGACAAGTCCGAGGCGCTGTTCCGCGCGTTCGGCCAGTTCGTGGAGTCGCTGGGCGGCCGCTACATCACCGCCGAGGACGTTGGCATCGACGTCAACGACATGGAATACGTGTACCGCGAGACCGAGTACGTGACCGGCGTGCACCAGGTGCACGGCGGCTCGGGCGACCCCTCGCCGTTCACCGCCTACGGCACCCTGCAGGGCCTGATGGCCACGCTGAACCGCAAGTTCGGCGACGAGGACGTGGGCAAGTATTCCTACGCCGTGCAGGGCCTTGGCCACGTGGGCATGGAGTACGTGAAGCTGCTGAAGGAACGCGGCGCCAAGATCTTCGTGACCGACATCAACCCGGCGCTGGTGGAGAAGGCCGTGACCGAATACGGCGCCGAAGCCGTGGGCCTGGACGAGATCTACGACGTGCCGGCCGATGTGTACTCGCCGTGCGCGCTGGGCGGCACCGTCAACGAGCAGACCCTGCCCCGCCTGAAGTGCAAGGTGATCTGCGGCGCGGCCAACAACCAGCTGGCCAACAACGAGATCGGCGAGGAAGTGGTCAAGCGCGGCATCCTGTACGCGCCGGACTATGCGGTGAACGCCGGCGGCGTGATGAACGTGGCGCTGGAGCTGGACGGCTACAACCGCGAACGCGCCATGCGGATGATGCGCACCATCTACCACAACCTCACCCGCATCTACGAGATCGCCGACCGCGAGGGCATCCCGACCTACCGCGCCGCCGACCGCCTGGCCGAAGAGCGCATCGAGAAGATCGGCAAGCTGAAGCTGCCGCTGGGCCGCGGCCGCACCCGCTTCCAGGGCCGCATCCGCGGGAACTGATTCCGACGGAGCCGGAATCAGTGCTTCCGTAGCCTCCACATCCCCCGCCGCTGTTGCGGCACCCCCCTTGACTCAAGGGGGGCTTTGCATCCGGATCGGAGGAAGAAAACGCCCGGCAATCCGGGCGTTTTCGTTGTGGGACAAGGCCGTGCGGCGACCCGATTACAATTGACCCATCAGGCCCGCCGCCAGCGGGTCCTCCAGACCTTCGAGGAATCCCATGCGTCCGTTCCCCCTTGGTGAAGACATCGATGCCCTGCGCGAGGCGGTCCGCCGGTTTGCGGACACTGAAATCGCGCCTCGCGCCGCCCAGGTGGATGCAGAGAACTGGTTCCCGCAGGACCTGTGGCCGAAGCTGGGCGAAATGGGGCTGTTGGGCCTGACGGTTCCAACCGAATATGGCGGCAGCGGCATGGGCTATCTGGCCCATCTGGTGGCCATGGAGGAAATCAGCCGCGCTTCCGGGTCGATCGGCCTGAGCTACGGCGCCCACTCCAACCTGTGCGTCAGCAACCTGTATGCCAACGGCAACGCGGCGCAGCGCGCCAAGTACTTGCCCAAGCTGTGCACCGGCGAGTGGAAGGGCGCACTGGCGATGAGCGAACCCGGCGCCGGTTCCGACGTGGTGGGCTCGATGGCCTGCCGCGCCGAGCTGCGGGACGGCGTGTGGGTGGCCAACGGCAACAAGATGTGGATCACCAACGGCCCCGAGGCCGACGTGCTGATCGTCTACATGCGCACCGCCGGCAAGGAGGCGGGCAGCAAGTGCATGACCGCCTTCCTTGTCGAAAAGGGCATGCAGGGCTTTTCCACCGCGCAGAAGTTGGACAAGCTGGGCATGCGCGGCAGCAACACCTGCGAACTGGTGTTCGAGAACTGCGAGATCCCGCAGGAAAACGTGCTGGGCGAGGTCAACAACGGCGTCAAAGTGCTGATGAGCGGCCTGAACACCGAGCGCCTGGTGCTGTCGGGCGGGCCCATCGGGCTGATGCAGGCGGCACTGGACATCGCCCTGCCCTACGTGCGCGAGCGCCGCCAGTTCGGCGAGGCCATCGGCACCTTCGGCATCATGCAGGCCAAGATCGCCGACATGTACACCGCGCTGCAGTCCAGTCGCGCCTTCGCCTACCAGGTGGCGCGCGACTACGACGCCGGCCATAAAAGCCGCGTCGATGCCGCCGCCTGCCTGCTGCATGCCAGCGAGGCGGCGGTGCAGGTGGCGCTGGAAGCCATCCAGTCGCTGGGCGGCAACGGCTACATCAACGAATACCCGACCGGGCGGATCCTGCGCGATGCCAAGCTGTACGCCATCGGCGCCGGCACCAACGAGATCCGCCGCATGCTGATCGGCCGCGAGTTGTTCGCCGGCGCCCACTGAGCCCGGCCCCGGGGCGGCCTGAGCGGCCGCCCGCTGCTGCAGGCGGCTTGCCGCTCCGGAAGGCGCCCCGCCCCGTGCGGAAACCGCCGCCCGCAGGGGCCTCAAGATTCTCCGGTCCGTGCCGATGCCGTGTGTGTCCCCTTGCACCCGGTTCCCACATGAGCACCCCTGCCGCCCCCGCCACGTCCGCCAGCCAAGCCACTTCCGGTGAGTTCCTGACCTTCACTCTGGGCCAGGAGGAATACGGGGTGGACATCCTCAAGGTGCAGGAAATCCGCGGCTACGATGCCGTCACCCGCCTGCCGGACGCACCGGACTACATCAAGGGCGTCATCAACCTGCGCGGCACCATCGTGCCGGTCATCGACATGCGGGTGAAGTTCCGGCTGGAAGCGAAGGTGGACGCGCTGACCGTGATGATCGTGCTCAACGTGGCCAACCGCGTGGTGGGCATGGTGGTGGACAGCGTGTCCGACGTGGTCCAGCTGACCGCCGAGCAGATCCGCGCGATGCCGGAAGTGGGCACCGGGATTGACCGCCGCTTCCTGACCGGCATCGGCGCGCTGGACGAGCGCATGCTCATCCTGCTGGACATCGAAGGCCTGATGACCAGCACCGAGATGGGGCTGGTAGTGGACGACGCCGCGCAGGCCGCCTGAACACGCCGCCGCAGGTCCGCCGCAACGGTCCTCGCCCCGGGCCGTTCCGGCAACTGCTGCCGGCCCCCCGCGGGACGGGCAAGCACAAAGAAACGCACGCGCCAAGCATTGGCGCGCGCGCGGTCTTCCTTGAGCGGAAAGGCTTTGAGTGGAAAGGCTGGGCGTCAAGGGTCGCCGGACGCGGGCGCCGCGCGCCCGCCCCGGCGCCAGGTCAGAGCTTGAATTCCAGCTTGACCTTGCCGTGGCTCTCACCCGGCGCGAATTCCCACTGCTTGACCGCCTTCACCGCGGCAGCAACAAAGACGCGGCCCGGCTTGGCATCCACTACCGACACCTCGGTGACCTTGCCGTCCGGGCCCACGCTGTATTCCACCTCGACATAGCCGGTGGTGCCGGCACGGGCCGCATCGGCCGGATAGACGGGATCGACACGCTTGATCGGGTTGCCGGCCAGCGCCGGCAGGGACAGGGCCATCGCGCCGGCCAGGAACGCCGCACTCAGGAAACGATGGGGGTGTCGAAACATGACGAAAAGCTCCATGGAGGGGGTACGCGCACGGATGTGCTCACCGCTCACATCGGCCGCTTGCGGCGGGACTTGAGGGCGACGCCCGCCCCCATCGCGCGGATTGCGAGCCCGGTCACGTTTACGCGATCACTTCCCCGTGTGCGTGCGCCCGGCCATTAAAGATTCCCCCCGGCCGGCCGTTGCCGGCGGTGACCCGCCATTTCTTTTCACCGCGCCGCCACAGGGGCCTTCCATGCAGCCAAACCACTCCCTTGCCGACCGACTGCTCGCACCCGCCACCCGTCTGATGGGGCGTTTGCGCTTCAGCCAGAAAGCCATGCTGATCGGCGCAGCGTTCACCCTGACCTGCGCCGTCCTGGCCGGCATGGTGGTGACCCGCTCGCTGGGCGAAATCGCGGATGCCCGCCGTGCACGCGAGGCCACCGTGGGCATCGGCGCCCTGGACGACGCCCAGATCGCCATGCAGCAGCACCGCCAGCTGCGCGCCCGCCAGCTGGCCAAGGACACCACCGCCACCGAGGCGGAAGTGGCCGACGCTGCCACCCGCGCCGACCAGGCACTGGCGGCCTTCGATACCTGGTATGCCCAGTCCGGCCTCCACGACGAAGACCTGGATACAGCGAAGCAGGCGGCACGCGCCGCCTGGAAAAAGGCCGTCGCCACCGAAGGCGAAGCCGCGCCGGAGGCCGACACGGCCGCACTCGCCGCCCTGCGCACTGCCATCAACCGCCTGACCTTCACCGCCATCACCGCGGTGGCCAGCGACACCGCCATGTTGCGCGGCGGCGAGATGGGCGGCGTTCTGCTGCCCGAGCTGGCGGCCGCCAGCGCCGCTCAATCACTGGTGGGCATCCGCGTGCTGGGCGAAGGCGCGATCTGGGTGTCCGACCGCACCGAACTGGCCGTGCGCAAGAGCATGCAGGACTATCTGGTCGGCCAGATCGCCGAGAGCCGCAAGTACATCGAGAAGGAGCTCCCCAACGGCGCCGCGCTGTTCGGCAAGCCCATGGCCGAAGCCCTGGCGGCCCTGGAAGCGCAGAACAAGCTGATCCAGGCGCGCATCCTGGACGCCGAAACCCCGGATTCGCCGGTAGCCGACCTGGCCCGCCAGGACAGCGCCACCCTGATGGCGATGCACAAGGCCATGAAGGCCGCCCAGGACGTCGTCCGCGCCGCCGGCGACCGCGCCATCGCCAGCCTGCAGCGCCGTGCGTTCGGCACGCTGGGCTTCGCCGCCCTGGCCCTGCTGCTGGCCGCCTATCTGTTCATTGGCTTCACCCGCGGCACGCGCATCGCGCTGGGCCGCATCGAATCGGGTGCCCGCGCCCTGGCCGCCGGCCAGTTCAACGACCAGATCCGGGTGGACACCCAGGACGAGCTGTACAACATCGGCCGCAGCATGGAAAGCGTGGCCGACAGCCTGCGCCGCTTCTCCGAAGCCCAGCAGACCATGTTCGACCAGCACGAAGCCGGGCAGATCGACGAGCGCATCGAAGCCGAGGCCTTCCCCGGCGCATTCGGGGTCATGGCCGACCAGGTCAATACCCTGGTGGCATCACATATCGCCCTCAAATTGGAAGCTATCGGCCTTGTTGCGGAGTATGCCCGCGGCGATCTCTCGCGCGACATCGCCCGCTACCCGGGCCAGAAAGCGCGCATCACCGAGGCGGTGGATGCGGTGAAGCGCAACATGCTGGCGGTCAATGCCGAGATCAAGGCACTGGTGGAGGCGGCAGTGGCCGGCGACTTCAGCAAGCGCGGCGACGCCCAGCGCTTCGAGTTCGTGTACCGCGAACTGCTGGACGACCTGAACCGGCTGATGGCGGTGGGCGACGAGGGCCTGCACGAGGTCGGCAACCTGCTGGCCGCGGTGGCCGAAGGCGACCTGACCCGGCACATCGAGATCCAGCTGCCGGGGCAGTTCGGCCAGCTGGCTGCCGACGCCAACCGCACGGTGGACGCGCTGACCCGGATCATCGGCGAGATCCGCGCCGCCTCCGACAGCATCGGCGCGGCGGCGGGCGAAATCGCCGCCGGCAACGCCGACCTGTCGGCGCGCACCGAACAGCAGGCGGCGGCGCTGGAAGAAACCGCCTCGTCGATGGAAGAGCTGACCTCCACCGTCAAGCAGAACGCCGACAACGCCCGCCAGGCCAACCAGCTGGCGCAGGGCGCGGCCGGCGTGGCCGCCCAGGGCGGCGACGTGGTGCAGCAGGTGGTGGCCACGATGAGCGCCATCGAGGCCTCGTCGAAGAAGATCGCCGACATCATCTCGGTGATCGACGGCATCGCCTTCCAGACCAATATCCTGGCGCTGAACGCGGCGGTGGAAGCGGCGCGCGCCGGCGAGCAGGGCCGCGGGTTTGCGGTGGTGGCCGGTGAAGTGCGCGCACTGGCGCAGCGCAGTGCCGGCGCGGCCAAGGAGATCAAGCAGCTGATCGAGGAATCGGTGGGCAAGGTCAGCGACGGCTCGACCCTGGTCCGCCAGGCCGGCAGCACCATGCACGAGATCGTGACCTCGGTGCAGCGGGTCACCGACATCATGGCCGACATCAGTGCCGCCTCGCAGGAGCAGAGCAGCGGCATCGAGCAGGTCAACCAGGCCATCACCCAGATGGACGAAGGCACCCAGCAGAACGCGGCGCTGGTGGAGCAGGCGGCCGCCTCGGCGGAGAGCATGCGCCAGCAGGCCGAGGCCCTGGCCGAGGCGGTGGCGGCGTTCCGGCTGGCCGCGCAGCAGCAGGCCAGCGCCCGCGCCGCCGCCCGTGCGCCCGCGCCCGCGCCCGCCCACACCCATGCACACAGCGGGGCGGCCGGCCACGCGCAGGATGGGGCCATTGCCTCGTTCGAGGACATGATCGAAAAGCACGCGCAGTGGAAGCTGCGGCTGAAGACCTACCTGCGTGGCGGCGGCGAGCCGCTGGATCCGGATACCGTCCAGAAAGACAGCGTCTGCGCTCTGGGCCAGTGGCTGTACGGTAAGGGGGAACAGGTACAGCACCTGCCGGAATACCAGAAACTGAAAGAGCATCACCGGCAGTTCCATACCCTCGCCGGCAAGGTGATCCAGGAACACCAGCGCGGCCGGACGGCCCAGGCCCAGGCCCTGCTGGACGGCGAGTTCACCCGCAAGACCCAGGAGACGGTGACCGCCATCCGCGCCCTGCGCGATGCGGCGGAAGGCCGGCGCAGCAAGCCGGCTGCCGCCCCCGCGCCACGCCCGGCACCGGTGGCGGCCAAACCGGCGCGTCAGAGCGTGGCTGCTGGCGGCGACCAGCACTGGCAAGAGTTCTGACCTCGGGCAAGGCGGGCCGCGCGGCAAACCGCCGTCGGCCCGCGGCCCTCAACCTTTCCCTGGTTCGCCCCCGCGCAGATGACCTTCGAGCCGCCATCCGCCCGCACCCCGCACGATGCCTCGCCCGCCGGCCCGGGATCGGCCAGTGCCGAGCTTGAGGAGCGCCTTGCCGACGTGGCCCTGCTGGCCGCAGCGGCACTGGACATGCCGATGGCGGTGGTGGCCGCCTGCGAGGACGAGCGCATCACGCTGGCAGCCAGCCACGGGCTGGCCCGCACGCACGGCCCGCTTTCCCGCGACCACCTGATCGTGCGCAGCTGGCAGCAGCACACGCCCATGCTGGTGCTGCCGGACATCCCTGCCGACCCGCGCTGCCGCGCCCGCTGTTATGCCGGCGTCGCCCTGCACTCGCGCACCGGCCAACGGCTGGGGACGCTGGCGGTGCTGGACGGCGCCCCCCGGCCAGCCCCCACCGCGGCGCAGTGCGACGCGCTCGCCCGGCTGGGGCGGCTTGCCGCGGCCCTGCTGGAGCAGCGTGACATCGAACGCCGCGCACTGATCGTGACGCTGGCCGGCGAACAGGCGCGCGAAGCGGTACTGGTGGGCGATCGCCACGGCCGCGTGCGCTGGCACAACCGCGCCGCCGAACGGCTGTTCGGCGCGCAGCTGATCGGCCAACCTCTGGCGCAGTTGTTCCCGCTGCGGCTGCAGGCCGACCAGGAAGCCACCCGGGCCTGGCTGGCCGGCCAGCTGGAGGGCAGCCGGTCGCTGCGGATCATCGCGCCCAACGGCAGCCTTCGCCTGCTGGACGCCAACCGGTCGGCCTGGCGCCACGGCCGCGATGGCGGCGTCACCCTGATCCTGCACGACGTCACCGACGCCGCCCACCAGCGCGCCCAGCTGGACCGCCTGGCCCACTTCGACTCCCTCACCGGCCTGCCCAACCGCAACGCCCTGGTGGGGGCACTGGAGGCACACCCCGACTGGGGCGTGGTGCTGATCGCCATCGACCGCTTCAAATGGATCAACGACGGCCTGGGCCACGCCGTTGGCGACCTGGTTTTGCAAGCCTTCGCCGACCGCCTGCAGGCCCGATCCGACGCCGACATGTGCCTGGCCCGGGTGGGCGGCGACGTGTTCGCGCTGGCCTGCCGCGACGATCGCTTCGATGCCATCGACGGGGATGGCCTGGACCTGGTGTCATCGCTGGTGCGCCAGCTGGAGCAGCCCATGCGCGTGCGTGGGCACGAGATCCACCCCGAGGTCAGCACCGGGCTGGCGTTGCGCCGGGATGTGCGGGGCGACGGCGACCTGCTGGCCTCCGCCGACCTGGCGCTGTACCGCGCGAAATCCACCGGCGGCCGCCAGCATTGCCGCTACCACCCCGAAATGCGTGTCGATGCGCTGGCGCGGCGCGCGCTGGATCTGGACCTGCGGCGCGCCTTCGCGCAGGGCGAATTCGAAGTGCACTACCAGCCGCAGGTGGAGCTGGCCAGCGGCCGCATCTGCGGGGCCGAAGCGCTGCTGCGCTGGCGCCACCCCACCCGTGGCATGGTGCCCGCCGGCGAGTTCATCGACCTGCTGACCCGCAGCCCGCTGGCTGCCGAGGTGGGCGCGTGGGTGCTGCGGCAGGCCTGCATGGATGCCGCGCACTGGCCGGACCCCGACACCTCGGTGAGCATCAACCTGTTCCCCGCGCAGCTCGGCAACCAGCTGATCCGCGAGGTCGAGGCGGCCCTGACCGCCGCCGCCCTGCCGGCGGAGCGGTTGGAACTGGAGATCACCGAAACCATCGCCCTCACCCAGAACAGTGCCGGTGCCGCCGCGCTGGCCGCGCTGCGTGCGCGCGGGGTCAACCTAGCCTTCGACGACTTCGGCACCGGCTATGCCTCGCTGTCCATGCTGCAGCGCTTCCGCATCGACCGGGTCAAGATCGACCGCAGCTTCGTCAACGGCCTGCTGCACAAGGGCGAGGATGCCTCGATCGTGCGCTGGATCCTGATGCTGGCGCGCGCGCTGGGCCTGCGCGTGGTGGCCGAGGGCGTGGAAGACCAGGCGCAGGCCGCCTGGCTGCACCAGCACGGCTGCGAGGAGGCGCAAGGCTATCTGTACGCACCCGCGCTGGACAACGGCACCTTGCGGGAACGGCTGCAGACACAACAGGCGGAGCCTCTGGATGGCTGACTCAGGCGAGCGCGAAGGCATCAGCTTCGAATTCAACGACCGCGACTTCCGGCGTGCCTGCCGGATGATCTACGCGCGCGCCGGCATCCATCTGGCCGACCACAAGCGCGACATGGTCTACAGCCGACTGTCGCGACGCCTGCGCGCACGCGGGATATCCTCGTTCACCGAGTATTTGGACCTGGTGGAAGCCGATCCCGCCAGCGAGGAGCAGGCGTTCATCAACGCCCTGACCACCAACCTGACCTCGTTCTTCCGGGAAGCCCACCACTTCGACGCGCTGCGCGAGCAGCTGCGCGAGCTGCCGCGCGGCGAGCCGGTGGACCTGTGGTGCTGCGCCGCCTCCACCGGCGAGGAGCCGTGGTCGCTGGCCATCACCGCCTGCGAGGCGTTCGGCTCGGACACGCCGCCGGTGCGCATCCTGGCCACTGACATCGACACCAACGCGCTGACCACGGCGGCCGCTGGCACGTACGGTATCGACCGCATTGCGGATCTGTCGCCCGAGCGCAAACGCCGCTTTTTCCTGCGCGGCACCGGCCCCAACGAGGGCCTGGTGCGCGTGAAGCCGCATCTGCGCAAGCTGGTCGAGTTCCGCCAGCTCAACCTGCTGGCACCCGACTACGGCCTGCGCCAGCGCTTTGTCGCGGTGTTCTGCCGCAACGTCATGATCTACTTCGACAAACCCACCCAGTACGACGTGCTGCGCAAGGTGGTGCCGCTGCTGGCACCGGGCGGGCGGTTCTACGCCGGCCATTCGGAGAGCTTCGCGCACGCCCTTGACCTGGTGCAGCCCTGCGGCCGCACCATCTACCGCGCCGCCCGGGACAGCCAATGACGGGACTGCCGGCCAGCGTCGCGCCCGCGCGCACTCCGCCAGCGGGCACCTATTACGACCCGGCGCTGGATGCCGACGTCATCAAGCTGTTGCCTGCCGAATGGCGGGTGTCCTCCGAGCCGGTCGCGCTGGCCACCGTGCTGGGCTCCTGCGTGGCGGCCTGCCTCTACGACCCCACCGCCTGCATCGGCGGCATGAACCATTTCATGCTGCCTGACGCAGCGCCCGGTGACGGCAGCGCGCGCTACGGTGCGCATGCGATGGAACTGCTGATCAACGCCCTGCTGAAAGCCGGCGCCCTGCGCCAGCGCCTGCAGGCCAAGGTCTTTGGCGGCGGCAACGTGCTGCCGGGCATGACCCTGGACCCGATCGGTACCCGCAACGGCAATTTCGTGCTCGATTACCTCAACGCCGAGCGCATCCCGATCGTCGCCCAGGACCTGTTCGGAGTACAGCCGCGCAAAGTGTGTTTCTTCGTGCGCACCGGCCGCACGCTGGTCAAGCGGTTGCCCGCCGCGGGCGAGATCGCCCGCGTCGAACGCGCCTACCGCAGCCAGCTGGCGCAGAAGCCGGTGGCCGGTTCCGTGGAGCTGTTCTGATGGCCAATCCCCAATTCCAGCGCCCAGGCAAGGTGCGCGTCCTGATCGTCGACGACTCGGCGCTGGTGCGCCAGGTGCTGAGCGAGATCCTGTCCGGGGACCCGGGCATCGAGGTGGTGGGCACCGCGCCGGATCCGCTGATTGCCCGCGAGAAGATCAAGCAGCTCGACCCCGACGTGCTGACCCTGGACGTCGAAATGCCGCGTATGGATGGGCTGACCTTCCTGCAGAACCTGATGCGGCTGCGCCCGATGCCGGTGGTGATGGTGTCGTCGCTGACCGAAGCCGGCGCCCAGATCACCCTGGACGCGCTGGCGCTGGGCGCGGTGGATTTCGTCACCAAGCCCAAGCTCGACGTGCAGCGCGGCCTGACCCGCTATGGCACCGACCTGTGCGAAAAGGTCAAGACTGCAGCGCGCGCACGGGTGGCGCGGCTGCAAACGGTCACGGCCCCCGTATCGACGGACACCATCAAGTACCGCACTACCGACCGCCTGATCGCCATCGGCGCCTCCACCGGCGGCACCGAGGCGATCCGCGCGATCCTGGAGCAGATGCCGGCCGATGCCCCCGCCACCGTCATCACCCAGCACATCCCGCCCGCCTTCAGCAAACCGTTTGCCGAGCGCCTGAACAAACACAGCCGGATGACCGTGGTGCATGCCGAGGACGACATGCCGCTGCTGGCAGGCCATGCCTACGTGGCGCCCGGTGGGCTGCACCTGCGGGTGCAACGCAGCGGCGCGCGCTGGCGCTGCCGGCTGGGCGAGGACGAACCGATCCGCCGCCACCGCCCCAGCGTGGACGCCCTGTTCGACTCCGTGGCCCAGGCCGCAGGCGCCAATGCCAGCGCCGCCCTGCTGACCGGCATGGGCGATGACGGCGCCCGCGGCTTGCTGGCCCTGCGCAAGGCCGGTGCCGCCACCATGGTGCAGGACGAAGCCAGCAGCGTGGTGTGGGGCATGCCCGGGGCCGCCTACACGCTGGGCGCCGCGCAGCAGGTGCTGCCGCTGGCGGAGATCGCCGGCGCCCTGCTGGCCAGCACCAACGCCGGCACCTGAGGCCGGGCGGGCGTTTCCCCCCAAGGAAGGCCTGAACAACGCCATCCTGGCGTTGTCAGCCCACGCCGGGCCCGGCACATGTCCGGGCCCGGTTCACACGCAGCCTTCGCTTGCGCGATCGCTGCGGGGTCGGCCATCCATGCCGACGGGAATTTCCGAAGCTGTTCGAAGACTCCCTAAAGACAGCCCCCCGTCCGGCCGTTATTCCAAGCGAGTCCCCGACGAGATTGACGATGGAACCCCGCGCCCTGCTCCGCATCGCTGCCCCGATGGTGCTGATGCTGCTGTTGCTCATTGCCGAGACTCTCGCCTGGCCGCTGGCCGTCCGCCTGGCCCTGGTGGTCACCGCCACCTTGGCCTGGGGCGTGGTTGTCTGGCGTGCGCTGCCCAACAAGGCGGAAGCCAAGGTCCTGCAGGACCATGCGCGCCTGCTGGGGGAGCTGCGTGGTTTCGTAGGCAATGAAATCAACGGATCGCACTCGGAGATCGAGCGCACCCGCAGCCTGATCCGCGAGTCGGTCGCCAAGCTGGGCGCCAGTTTCGACGCGGTCAACCGCAAGTCGCGCGAGCAGAGCAACGTGGTCGCCCGCCTGGTGGAACGCACCGGCGATGAAAGCGGCTCCATCGACATCTCCCGCTTCGCCCAGCAGGCCACCCAGCAGATGGAACAGCTGGTGGAGGCGCTGGAGCAGGCCAGCGGCCAGAGCAGCGTCACCGTTAACCACATCGACGCCATGGCCGGCCATCTGGACGGCATCTTCGCCCTGCTGGAGGACGTGAAGTCGATCGCCGACCAGACCAACCTGCTTGCGCTGAACGCCGCGATCGAAGCCGCCCGTGCCGGCGAGGCGGGCCGCGGTTTCGCGGTGGTGGCCGACGAAGTGCGCAACCTGTCCGAGCGCAGCACCGCGTTCAACGAACAGATCCGCAAGCTGGCGCACAACGCCAAGGAGTCGATCGCCAAGGTCCGCGAGACGGTCTCGCACATGGCGTCCCGCGACCTCGACCGCGCCCGCGTCGCGCGCAACGAATCGGCCTCGATGATGGACCGTGTGGAGAGCATCCACCGCACCCTGGGCAACGGCATGCGCGACATCGCCGACTGCGGCCGGGCGATCGACGCCTCGGTGGCCGAGGCGGTGCGCTCGCTGCAGTTCGAAGACATCGCCACCCAGGCCCTGACCGCAGCGGCGGTGCACCTGCAGCGCCTGGAACAGATCAATAACGAAGCCACCACCCTGCACGACCTGCTGCGCGGCAGCCACAACTTCCAGGACCCGGAAATGCGCAGGGCGCTGGCCAATATCGGCAACCGCATCGCCCAGATGCGCGGCGAATGGGAGCGCCCGCCGCACAAGCCGGTGCTCCAGCAGAGCATGGATGCCGGCAGCGTGGAACTGTTCTGACCGGTAGCGCCGGGCCTTCACGCCCGACCGATGCGCCCTCCCCCAATCCCGGCCCCGGCCGGGATTTTTTTCGCTCGCATGCCTGCGGCAACCGCAGGCCTGTGCGCTGCCACCGCCAAGCCGCGCAGGTTCAGGGGCCGGGAAACGGCACGCGCAGCGTGGCGGCAGCGCGCGTACCCAGCCACACCAGCAGCAACCCGGTGACCAGGGTGCTGGCCAGGTAGGCCAAGGCCATCGCGCTGCGCGGCGAGCGCGCCATGAGCAGGCATTCAAGCATCAGTGAGGAATAGGTGGTCAGCCCGCCCAGCAGACCCACGATGAGGAAGGCCCGCCAGTACAGGGCATGCGGGCCACGGCCCTCCAGCCAGACGGCAAGGAAGCCGATCGCGAACGACCCGATCAGGTTGGCCGCCAGCGTGCCCCAGGGAAACCCCTCGCCCAGGATGCGCGGCAATGCGCCGCCCAGCCAGAACCGTCCGGCCGCGCCCAGCGCGCCGCCGCACATCACCAGGACCAGTTGCTGCCACCAGATCATCGCCATCGCTTGCTCCTTCGTGCAACCGGAGCGCGCGCCTGCCGCCCGGTCATGGGGTTGGCAGGCATCATCAGCCGTAACGGCGGTCTGGGGAGGATGCCATCTCCCATCGCAGCAGTATGCCTAGCTGCCGGCCTCGCCGCGAGCCCGGGCACGCGCCTCGCGCAGGGCATCAAGCTTTTCCTTGAGCCTGATCTCCAGGCCACGGGCGACGGGCTGGTAATAGACGCGCTCGCCCATGGCGTCCGGGAAAGCGGTCTGGTCGAGGGCGATGCCACCCTCGACGTCGTGGTCGTACTGGTAGCCGGTGCCGTGGCCCAGCGATTTCATCAGCCGGGTCGGCGCATTGCGCAGGTGCATCGGCACCGGCTGCGAGCCCAGCGCGGCGATGTCCGCGCGTGCGGCCTTCAGCGCCATGTAACTGGCGTTGGACTTGGCGGTGCTGGCCAGGTAGATGGCGAGATTGGACAGCGCGATGTCGCCCTCCGGTGGGCCGATGCGGTCGTAGGCGTTCCACACGTTCAGCGCCATCTCCAGCGCACGCGGATCGGCCAGGCCGATGTCCTCCACCGCCATGATGGTCAGCCGGCGCAGCAGATAGGCCGGGTCGCAGCCGCCGTCCAGCATGCGCGCCAGCCAGTAGATCGCGCCGTCCGGGTTGGAGCTGCGCACCGATTTGTGCAGCGCCGAGATCTGGTCATAGAACTGGTCGCCGCCCTTGTCGAAACGGCGGGTGCGGTCGGCCAGGACCTGGTGCAGCGTGGCCTCGTTGATTGCGCCACCCTCGCCCTCCGCGATGTCCGCGGCGATTTCCAGCAAGGTCAGCGCGCGGCGCACGTCGCCGTCGGCGGCCTGGGCAATGGCCTCCAGCGCGGCGTCCTCGATGCGCAGGCCGCGCCCGCCCAGGCCGCGCACACCGTCTTCCAGCGCCTGCCGCAGCGCGGCGGCGATGTCGGCCGGGGCCACGGCCTCCAGCACATGCACGCGGCACCGCGAGAGCAGCGCGGAGTTGAGTTCGAACGAGGGGTTCTCGGTGGTCGCGCCGACGAACAGGATGGTGCCGCGCTCGATGTGCGGCAGGAACGCGTCCTGCTGCACCTTGTTGAAGCGGTGCACCTCATCGACAAACAGCAGCGTGCGACGGCCGGCATCGAAGCGGGCCTGCGCCTGCGCCAGCACCTCGCGGACCTGCGGCAGGCCGGACAGCACCGCCGAGATCGCGGCGAACTCGGCATCCGCGTGCTGGGCCAGCAGCAACGCCAGCGTGGTCTTGCCGCAGCCGGGCGGCCCCCACAGGATCATCGAATGCAGCCGGCCCGCCTGGATCGCGCGGCGCAGCGCCGAGCCCGGCGCCAGCAGGCGACGCTGGCCCACCATCTCGTCCAGCGTGCGCGGCCGCATGCGCTCGGCCAGCGGGCGCAGCGCCTCGTGCTGGGTGGCCAGCAGGTCGTGCGGGGATGCAGGTGGGCGCAAGCGCGACATCACGCGATTCTACCCGCCGCGGCCACGCCTCAATTGCCGATCACATCCACGCCCTTGGCCGGGACGTAGGTGAAGGTGCCGGCGGCGAACGCGGGGTTGCGCTTCCAGCCGGAAAAGGCGATGACGGTGCGCTGGCCCAGCGCGTCAACGTACTCCAGCCGTGCCAGCTGGCCCGCGGCAAAGCCCAACCGCGCCGTCTTGAAGCCGGCGTCGGCGCTGCGCGGGGCGATCTCCAGCCAGTTCAGACCGTCGCGGGCGCCGCCGTCCTTCACCACGAAATCGCGGTCCAGCCGCGCCGGCTCCAACAGGATCGCCAGCGGGCTGTTCGCCTCCTCGGGGCCCTGTGGCCGGCGGGTAGCCTGCGCCAGGTCCGGATCGACCACCCATACCGTCTTGCCGTCGGCAACGACCAGCTGGACGTAGGGCCGGGTGTATTCCCAGCGGAACAGGCGCGGCGCCGATACCGCCACACGCCCGCTTGACGCCTCCTTCTGCTTGCCGCGTCCGTCGAATACCTGCTGGCTGAACTGCCCGTCCAGGCCCTGCAGGCCCCGGGTGAACGTGGCAAGGTCCTCGCGCGCGCCGGCGGTAGCAATATGGCTGGCCAGCAGCAGCGTGGCAGCAAGGGCAGCGGGAACGAAGCGCATCGGGAAGTCTCCGGACGGGGATGCCGCGCAGTGTCGCGCGGGCTGGCTGAATGGGGTGCGAGGATGCGCCGGTTGCCCGGCGGATCAACAGCGCCGGGTTGGCGCGGGTTCAGGGCCGGGGCGGCGGCGGCGCCAGCACCGTGCGGTCGCCGTTGTGCTCGGGCGTGCTGACGATGCCGGCCGCTTCCATCGCCTCGATCAGACGCGCGGCGCGGTTGTAGCCGATCTTCAGCCGGCGCTGCACGCCGGAGATCGAGGCGCGGCGGGTCTCCGTGACGATCTGCACCGCCTGGTCGTACAGCGGGTCGGCCTCGGGGTCATCACTGCCGGCCGCCTCGGGCAGGCCGTTGGCACCGACGCTGCTGCCGTCGTACAGGGTCTGCACCTCCTCCAGCACGCCGTCGATGTAGTCCGGCCCGCTGCCCTGCTTGAGGAACTCCACCACCCGGTGCACTTCCTCGTCCGAGACGAACGCACCGTGCACGCGCTCCGGCATCGCCGTGCCCGGCGGCAGGTACAGCATGTCGCCGTGGCCCAGCAGGGTTTCCGCGCCGCTCTGGTCGAGGATGGTGCGGGAGTCGATCTTGCTGGACACTTGGAAGGCGATGCGGGTGGGGATGTTGGCCTTGATCAGGCCGGTGATCACATCGACGGACGGCCGCTGGGTGGCCAGGATCAGGTGGATGCCGGCGGCGCGCGCCTTCTGCGCCAGGCGGGCGATGAGTTCTTCCACCTTCTTGCCGACGATCATCATCATGTCGGCGAATTCGTCGATGAACACGACGATGAAGGGCAGCGGCTCCAGCGTCGGCGGCGCCTCGTCCATGCCCGGCGTGGGCTTGAACAGCGGGTCCAGCAGCGGCTGGCCGGCGTCGGCGGCGTCCTTCACCTTCTTGTTGAAACCGGCCAGGTTGCGCACGCCCACCGCGCTCATCAGCTTGTAGCGGCGCTCCATCTCCGCCACGCACCAGCGCAGGCCGTTGGCGGCCTCCTTCATGTCGGTGACCACCGGCGCCAGCAGGTGCGGGATGCCCTGGTAGACCGACAGCTCCAGCATCTTCGGGTCGATCATCAGCATCCGCACGTCCTTGGCGGAGGCCTTGTAGAGCAGCGACAGCACCATCGCGTTGACCGCCACCGACTTGCCGGAGCCGGTGGTGCCGGCCACCAGCAGGTGCGGCATGCGCGCCAGGTCGGCCACGATGGGCTTGCCCGCGATGTCCTTGCCCAGCGCCAGGGTCAGCGGGCTGCCGGCCTTGTCGTATTCCTTCGACCGCAGCAGCTCGCTGAGGTAGATCATCTCGCGGTGGGTGTTCGGCGTTTCCAGGCCAATGACCGACTTGCCCGGGATCACGTCCACCACGCGCACCGACTTCACCGACAGGCCGCGGGCGATGTCCTTGTCCAGCGAGGAAATCTGGCTGACCTTCACGCCCGGCGCCGGCTGCACCTCGAAGCGGGTGATCACTGGGCCCGGATAGGCGCCGACGACTTCGGCATCGATGCGGAAGTCCTTGAGCTTGAATTCGATCTGCCGCGACAGCGTTTCCAGCGTCTGCGCGTCGTAGCCCTTGGGCTGCGGCTTGGGGTCGTCCAGCAGGGCCAGCGGCGGGATACCGGACCCGTCATCGGCATGGAACAGCGGGATCTGCTGCTCGCGCTTGGCGCGCTCGCTCTTCTCCACCGTCGGCGCGGCGGGCGGCTCGATCTTGACCTTCTCCCGGCGCAGGCGGATCTCGCTGTCGGCTTTGCGGGCGACCTCGCGCTCCTCGCGCAGCGCGCGCGCCTCGCTCCATTCGCTGGCCTGCTTCACGCCCTGGCGGGCGCCGCGGTCCAGCAGGCCCGGCAAAGCCAGCACCCAGGCGCCGATGCGGTCCATCACCGCCAGCCACGACAGCCCGGTGGCCAGCGTGACCGAGACCAGCAGCAGCGTGATCAGGAACAGGTTGCCGCCGAGCGGGCCGAAGCCGCGCAGCAAGGAGCGGCCGGTGAGCTGGCCGAGGATGCCGCCGCTGCCGGCGGAGAAATCGTTGCCGCCGCCCACCCGCAGGTACAGCAGGCCGCAGGCGGCGACCAGGAAGCCGACGATGCCGACCAGCCGCAGCGCTGGCCCCAGGTCGGCCTCGCCATCGCCATCGCTGTCCATGCCGAACAGCGCGATCCACGCGATCGCGCCCAGCACCAGCGGCAGCAGGAAGGCCACATAGCCGCACAGGAACAGCAGGAAGCTGGCGATCCATGCGCCGACCGCGCCGCCCACGTTGTGCAGCGGCGCCAGCAGGCTGGAATCGCGGTCGAAGCCGGGGTCGGCTGGCGAATAGGTGACCAGGCAGGCCAACAGGTACAGCAGCAGCGGCGCGATCACGATCAGGGCGAGATCGCGCCACAGGCGTTGCCGGCGCGGGTTGGCGTCCGTGCGGCCGCCACCCGTCTTCGCTGCCGCTTTGCGGCCGGCTTTGCCGACCTCGGACCCCGCTCTCGCCACCTGCGATCAGACCTCAGGAAATCCCCATAGGCCTTTGATAATACGTCAAAGATCCATGTCCCGCAGCGCCGGGTGCACGATCTTCCCGCCGTCCACGTTGATGCCCTTCGCCAGCGCCGCGTCGTTGCGCCAGCCGGCGTCCGAGGCCAGCCGGTTCACCCACGGCAGGATCGCCGCGCAGATCGCCTGCGAGCTGGTCTG
Source organism: Thermomonas sp. (assembly GCF_046293095.1). Taxonomy (GTDB): domain Bacteria; phylum Pseudomonadota; class Gammaproteobacteria; order Xanthomonadales; family Xanthomonadaceae; genus Thermomonas. The sequence continues at coordinate 474,976 of NZ_JBKBPN010000002.1, read as the reverse complement.
CGGGACCGCGCCCGGCATGTTGGTGACGCAGAAGTGGGTCACGCCCTCTTCGACGTAGGTCGGCTCCTTCCAGGTAGTCGGGCGCGAGGTCTCGAAGCAGCCGCCCTGGTCGATGGCGATGTCCACCACCACGCTGCCCGGCTCCATGCCCTTCAGCATGTCGCGGGTCATCACGTGCGGGGCCTTGGCACCGGTGACCAGCACCGCGCCGATCACCAGGTCGGCCGAGGCCACCTCGCGCGCCACCACGTCGTGGTACGGGTACAGCGCGGTGACGTTGTTGCCCAGGCGCATCATCTCGTCCTGGCGGTCGGCGCGCATCTCGAACACGGTGACGTTGGCACCCGAGGCCGCGGCCAGCGCAGCGGACGCACCGCCGGCCTTGCCCGCGCCGAACACCACCACCTTGCCGCGCTCGGTCGCCGCCAGCCCGCCCAGCAGCTTGCCCTTGCCGCCCATCGGCTGGTGCAGCAGGTGGGTGCCCACCTGCACGCCGATCTTGCCGGCGATCACCGACATCGGCGCCAGCAGCGGCAGTTCGCCGTTGGCCAGCTCCACCGTCTCGAACGCCACGCCGGTCAGGCCGATGTCCAGCAGGCGACGGGTCAGCGCCGGCTCGGCGGCCAGATGCAGGTAGCAGAACAGCAGGTGATCCTTGCGCAGGTGCTGCAGGTCACCCTCGATCGGCTCCTTGACCTTCACGATCAGCTCGCCCTTTTCATAGAGGGCAGCCGCATCGGGGGCGATCTTCACGCCCAGGCGGGTGTACTGCTCATCGGAAAAGCCGCTCTTGACGCCGGCGTCCTTCTCCAGCCAGACCTCGTGGCCACGCTTGACCAGGTCGCCCGCGGCGGCGGGGACGAGCGCAACGCGCCCTTCCAGGGTCTTGGTTTCCTTGGGTACACCGATGCGCATTGCGTCGCTCCTGGCGATGTTGTCGTGATGGGCGACAGCGTTCCGACTGTCGCGGCTTGTATCGAAGCGCTGCCGCCGCCAAGCTAGCGACCAACGGCACCCAGCGCGGGCATCCGCCAATTATAGGGAAATTGCTCTAAACCATGACCATGACCAACCACACGCGCCACCAGAAACTCGTCATCCTCGGCTCCGGTCCCGCCGGCTGGACCGCCGCGGTCTATGCCGCCCGCGCCAACCTCAAGCCGGTCGTCATCACCGGGTTGCAGATGGGCGGCCAGCTGATGACCACCACCGAGGTGGACAACTGGCCGGGCGATGCCCACGGCCTGATGGGCCCGGATCTGATGGCGCGCCTGCAGGCGCATGCCGAGCGCTTCGACACCGAAGTGATTTTCGACCATATCCACACCGCCGACCTGTCCAAGCGGCCGTTCCGGCTGGTGGGCGACTCCGGCGAGTACACCTGCGATGCGCTGATCATCGCGACCGGCGCCACCGCCAAGTACCTGGGCCTGCCGTCGGAAGAGGCCTACAAGGGCCGTGGCGTCTCCGCCTGCGCCACTTGCGACGGGTTCTTCTACAAGGACCAGGACGTGGCGGTGATCGGCGGTGGCAATACCGCCGTGGAAGAGGCGCTGTACCTGTCCAACATCGCCCGCAAGGTCTACCTGGTGCACCGTCGCGACACCCTGCGCGCCGAGAAGATCATGCAGGACAAGCTGTTCGCCAAGGTGGCCGCCGGCAAGATCGAAACCGTGTGGCACCACACCGTGGACGAAGTGCTGGGCAACGACGCCGGCGTGACCGGCCTGCGCCTGAAGTCCGTGCAGGACGGCAGCACCCGCGAGATCGCCGTCCAAGGCGTGTTCATCGCCATCGGCCACAGCCCCAACACCGCGCTGTTTGAAGGCCAGCTGGAGATGAAGAACGGCTATCTGAAGATCCAGACCGGCCTGGACGGCAACGCCACCCAGACCAGCATTCCCGGCGTGTTCGCGGCTGGCGACGTGGCCGACCAGGTCTATCGCCAGGCCATCACCTCGGCCGGCTTCGGCTGCATGGCCGCGCTGGACGCCGAGCGTTTCCTCGACAGCGAGTAAGCCTGCCAGCGGGTCGCCCGGATGGGCGATCCGCGTCCGCGCGGGCCGCGCCCCGCCACCGCCGATGCCCGAGATCCGCCTCCACCGCCAGTTGTCCGAGATCCCCGCAGCGGCCTGGGACGCCCTGCACGACGGCACCCATCCGTTCATCGCGCATGCGTTCCTGCACGGCCTGGAAGCCACCGGCTGCCTGCGGCCCGACTGGGGCTGGACACCCTGCCATCTGGGGCTTTGGGAAGGCGACCGCCTGATCGCGGCGGCGCCCGGCTACCTGAAGGACAACACCCACGGCGAGTTCGTGTTCGACCACGCCTGGGCCCAGGCCTACGCCCGCCACGGCCTGGACTATTACCCCAAATGGCTGTGCGCGGTGCCCTACTCGCCGGTGACCGGCCCGCGCCTGCTGGCGCGCGACGCCGCAGCGCGCACGGCCCTGCTGGAGGCGATGCAGGCGCTGGTGGTGCAGGCCGGCCTGTCTTCGGCCCACGTCAATTTCCATGCCGCCACCGACGACGCAGCGTTCGGCGACGCCTGGCTGCTGCGCGAGGACACCCAGTTCCACTGGACCAACCCCCGGGGATGGCAGGACTTCGATGGGTTCCTCGCAGCGTTCGACCACAAGCACCGCAAGAACATCCGCCAGGAGCGGCGCAAGGTCGCCGACGCGGGCATCACGTCCCGCATCGTCCACGGCAATGAGGCCAGCGACGACGACCTGGCGGCGATGCACGGGTTCTACCTGCGCACCTTCGCCGACTATGGCAACGCGCCCGCGCTGACGCTGGATTTCCTGCACCACCTCGCCCGCACGATGCCGCGCCAGCTCGTCCTGGTGCTGGCGGAGCGCGCGGGTGCGACGATCGCTGGCGCCCTGTGCCTGCGCGGCGGCGACACCCTGTACGGACGCTACTGGGGGGCGACGGAACTGCACCCGGGCCTGCATTTCGAGACCTGCTACTACCAAGGCATCGCGTACTGCCTGCGCGAGGGGCTGGCCCGCTTCGAGCCCGGCGCGCAGGGCCAGCACAAGCTGGCCCGCGGCTTTCTGCCCACGCCGGTGCGCAGCCGCCACTGGATCGCCGACGCCCGCTTCGCCGACGCCCTGCGCGGCTGGTGCCGCGAAGAGCGCGCGCACGTCCGCGCCCGTCGGCAGGCGCTGTGGGCGCACGCGCCCTTCCGCCCGGAGCCCGCGGCATGAGCGTGCCGATCCCCGAATTGGCGGCCGATCCGGAAGCCCCCTTCCCGATGCCAGAAAGCGCACTGGCGGAACCGGATGGCCTGCTGGCCTGGGGCGGCGACCTCTCGCCCGTCCGCTTTCTCAATGCTTACCGCAGCGGCATCTTCCCGTGGTTCACCGAGGGCGACCCGATCCTGTGGTGGAGCCCGTCGCAGCGCGCGGTGTTCCGCACCGACGGCGTGCACCTGCCCAGCCGCCTGCGGCGACGGCTGCGCAACAGCGGCTGGACCGTGCGCGCCGACACCGCCTTTGCCGACGTGGTGGCCGGCTGCGCTGCGCCCCGCGCCGGGCAGCCCGGCACATGGATCACCGCCGGCATGCAGGCCGCTTACCTTGCCCTGCACCGGCAGGGGCATGCCCACAGCATCGAGGTGTTCGACGGCGATGGCCGGCTGGTGGGCGGGCTGTTCGGGCTGGCATTCGGCCGGATGTTCTGCGGGGACAGCATGTATTCCGCCGAGTCCGGCGCGTCCTCGCTGGCGCTGGCGATGCTGGCGCGACGGCTGCAGGGCTGGGATTGGCCGCTGATCGATGCCCAGGTCCCCAACGCCCACACCCGACGGCTGGGCGTGCAGGCCTGGCCGCGCGCCGCCTATCTGGCCGCGCTTACCGAACTGCGCGACGCCCCCGGCATGCCCGGAACGTGGCGGGACGCCTTCGGGGAATGGCCGGCCTACTCGCTGGCCGAAGCCGTTGCGGATTAACGGGATTTTTGCAAGACCCGGCTTGACGTGGCACAATGTCGGACTTTAGAGCCTGTTTCCCGGCTCTCCGCCCCACCAGACAGGACACGCCCCGGCAGACACATGGCGAAAGACGACGTCATCGAATTCGAAGGCACGATCTCCGAAACCCTCCCGAACACCATGTTCCGGGTGAAGCTGGAGAACGGCCACGAGATCATCGCCCACATCTCCGGCCGCATGCGCAAGAACTACATCCGCATCCTGACCGGCGACCGGGTCAAGGTCGAAATGACCCCGTACGACCTCACCAAGGGCCGCATCACCTACCGCCACCGCTGAGCCGACGCCCCACCGCGCCACTCGCGCCAGGCCCGCCCAACGCCCCGCAAGGGGCGTTTTGCGTTTTCAATGCCCATCGAAAACGGCGCAGCAATCGGCCCCTTCCTGTTGCGAAACCGCGCGCCATCCCGTATCAAGGATGGCGGCATCAGGCCGTTCAGCAAGCTAGAACCGGCGTTCCACGCCTCCCAGAGGATTCCCTGTGCCGCATCCCCGGCCACGCGCTTCGCTGACCTATCGGCTTTCGCTCAGCATCTGGGGCATGTTCCTGGCGCTGCTGTTGCTGCTGTCGGTGCTTGGCTATCTGGCGATGCGCACGGCGATGGACCGGATGGTGCCGGCCATCGCCCAGCAGATGGTCGAACTGCGCGCCAGAGCCAGCGAAACCCTGTTCCTGCAGGCCGAACAAAGCGTGACACGCCTGCAGCGCGAGCTGCTGCAGCGTCTGGACAGCGCCGACCGTGAGGCGACCCTGGCCCGGTTCGACCTGCTGTTCGCCCGCAGCGCCGACGGCCTGTGGCGCCTGCGCCCCCAATGGGTGGACCCCGAGCATGCCCCAACCCTGTACCTGCACCAACCACCGGCCGGCTTGAGCGACTCGACGCGGCTGCGCGCGGTGGTGGCCTATGACCTGCTGCGGGAACAGGGGCCAGCCCTGGTGCCGCCGTTTTTTTCCGTCTACATGGATTTCATCGAAGACGGCTTGATGGTGTATGCCCGCGGCATCGACTGGGGCAGCGGGGCCGACGCCACCGCCACCAACACCGGCTATCCGACGATGCAGGGCTCCGAGCCCCACAGAAACCCGGGCCGCAAACGCTTCTGGACACCCGTGTACTTCGACCGCCAGGCGGCCACCTGGATGGTCTCGGTGATCCAACCGCTGGACTGGCAGGGCCAGTGGGTCGGCACGCTGGGACACGATGTATCCATCCAGACCCTGATCGACCGCACCGCTGCAACCGGCAGGGACGATGGCACCCTGCTGGTCATGAGTGCCGATGGCGAGCTGATCGCGCATCCGCAGCTGCGCCAGCGCATTGCCGCCGCCAACGGGCAACTCCGGGTCGCCAGCCTGGGGGACCCCTTGCTGGCGGAAGTGCACCGGTTGATTGTCCGCAGCGGCCAAGACAGTGGCGCCGGCCTTGCGTCCAGCGGCGGCCAGTGGGTGGCCTGGTCGAAAATCCATGGCCCGGGCTGGTACCAGGTCTACCTGCTGCCGCAGTCGCGACTGAACCACCTGCTGGCCTGGGGCCTGGGGGCGCTGCTCGTCGTCGGCATCGCCGGCCTGCTTCCCGCCACCTGGCTGCTGCGCAGGCAGGTGCGGCGGCTGATCGATACCCCCCTCAAGCGGCTCACCCAGGCCGTGGACGAACTCAGCCAAGGACGCGAGCCGGGCCGGATCGACCTGCCGGGTAACGACGAACTGGGCCGGCTGGCGGGCGCCTTTGACGACATGGTCGAAGAACTGGCCCAGCAGCGCGCCCTGCAGCTGGCCCATGCGCAGGCACTGCAGACCGAAGTGGAGGAGCGTCGCCTGTTCATGACCCGGCTGGAGCAGGAACGCGCGCGCCTGCTGGCGCTGCTGGGCGCCATGGACGTGGGCACCGTATTCGTGGGCCTGGAGAATCAGGTGATCTACTGCAATGCCGCCTTCCGCGCCATCTGGGCGCTGCCGGCCGGCACCGCCGTGGTGGGCCGCACGGTACAGGAAGGGGTGGCCGCAGTGCAGCCCCTGATCGCCAACGCCGACACAGTGCTGGCCCATCTGCGCGATGCCAACGCCGCACCCGACCATCCGCGCCATTTCGAGATCGAACTGCGCGACGGCCGCATCCTGCTCCACAACTCCTACCCCGTGCGCGATGCCCATGGCCAGCTCATCGGCCGGCTGTGGGTGCAGGAAGATGTCACCCGCCAGCGCCAGACTGCCGCCCAACTGGTGGAACTGGCGCAACACGACCCGCTCACCGGGCTGTACAACAGGCGCCGTTTCGAAGACCAGCTGGCGGACTTCTTCCACGCCGCCGAACGCGTCGCGGACCAGGCCGCACTGCTGTTCTTCGACCTCGACGAATTCAAGTACATCAACGATACCGCGGGCCACCGCGCTGGCGATGCGGTGCTCAACCGGGTAGCGGCCGAGCTGCGCACGCTGATCCGCGAGGACGACACCCTGTTCCGCCTTGGCGGCGATGAATTCGCGGTGCTGATGCCGCATGCCAGCCAGAGCGATGCCGAACACCTTGCCGAACGGATCGTGCGGCGGATCTCGCAGACACCGCTGCCACTGGAAGGACAGACCGTGCGCCTGACCACCAGCCTTGGCATCGCCCACTTCCCCACCCATGCGGACAACCCAGGCGACCTGGTTGCCCATGCGGACGCCGCCATGTACCAGGCCAAGCGCAGCGGCAAGAACCGCTGGATGGTCTACCGGCCGGACCGCGACACCTCCTACGAGATGGCATCGCGCCTGACGTGGAACGATCGCATCGAACGGGCGCTGGAGCATGACCTCTTGCGCCTGCACTTCCAGGGCGTGTACCGCACCCAAAACGGCCAGCTGGCCCACCTGGAGGCGCTGATCCGCATGGAAGACGAAGCCAACCCGGGCCAGCTCATCATGCCCGCGCAGTTCATCAACCACGCGGAGAAGAGCGGCAAGATCCTGGAGGTGGACCGCTGGGTGGTGCGCGAGAGCGTGCGTCTGCTGGCCCTCCACCCGCACCTGCCCGCCATCGCCATCAATATCTCCGGGCGCTCCTTCGACGACCCGGACCTGCCCGCCTACATCGAGGCGCAGCTGCGGGAACAACACGTCTTGCCCCAGCGCCTTCTGGTGGAACTCACGGAGACAGCGACCGTGTCCGACATGGGCGACGCCGCACGCTTCATCGCCGCCCTGCGCCGCACCGGCTGCCCGATCTGCCTGGACGACTTCGGCACCGGTTTCGCCTCATTCGCCTACCTCAAACACCTGCAGGCGGATGTGCTGAAAATCGACGGCATGTTCATCCGCGACCTGCCGCTGGAGCGCGACAACCAGGTCTTCGTCCGCGCCATCATCGAAGTGGCGCACGGCATGGGCAAACAGGCCGTCGCGGAGTTCGTGGAGGACGGCAAGACCCTGCTGATGCTGCGCGAGATGGGCGTGGACATGGTCCAGGGCTACCACCTCGACCGGCCAAAGGCCGACCACCCCGCCCTGCGCGCAGGCGGCGTGGGCCAGCGGCACTGAGCCACCGACCGGCGGCGCAAAAAGAGAAGCACCCTGCAAAGCAGGGTGCTTCGGGTATGCAGCCGGATGGCCTGGAGTCAGACGAACGCGGCCTGGCACCACGCCATCAGCGGGTTCCAGAACATGCCGAACACCAGCAGGCCCAGGGCATTGACGCCGAACACGACGCGCAGCAGGCGGTCGTCGCGCGGGACCACGGCCTCGCCCACCGGCTCGTCGAAGTACATGACCTTGATGACCCGCAGGTAATAGAACGCGCCGATCACCGCGAACACAACGCCGACGATGGCCAGCCACAGCATGCCGCCGTTGATGGCCGCACGCAGCACCGCCAGCTTGGCCCAGAAGCCCAGGAACGGCGGGATGCCAGCCAGCGACGCCATCACGCAGAGCACCATGCCGGCGCTCCACGGATCGCGGGCATTCAGGCCCTTGAAGTCCTCGATCCTGTCCGCCTCGAACCCGCGACGCGCCAGCAGCACGATCGCACCGAACGCGGCGGTGGCCATCACGGCGTAGCTGATGGCGTAGAACATCGCGGCCGAGTAGCCCTCGGCGCCACCGCCGGCCAAACCCAGGAACAGGAAGCCGACGTGGGAGATGGTCGAATACGCCAGCATGCGCTTCAGGTTGGCCTGCATCAGGGCGATGATGTTGCCCACCACCAGCGACAGCGCCGCCAGCACGGCCAGCATCGGCTGCCACTGCGCGGCCAGCGGCGAGGCGCCGAAGCCCAACAGGCGCACCACCATGGCGAAGGCCGCCAGCTTGGGCGCCGAACCGATGAACAGGGTGATCGGGGTCGGCGCGCCCTGGTAGACATCCGGCAGCCACATATGGAACGGCGCGGCGCCGAACTTGAACGAGATGCCCGCCACCATGAACACCACGCCGGTGAGCAGCAGCATCGGCTGCGCCACGCCCGGGGCGGCATCGCGGATCGTGGCCAGATCCAGGCTGCCGGTAGCGCCATAGACCAGCGACATGCCGTACAGCAGCAGGCCGGAGGCCAGCGCGCCCAGCACGAAGTACTTCATCGCCGCTTCGGAGGCCAGCTTGCTGTCGCGGTCGATCGCCACCAGCGCATAGGAGCTCAGCGCCAGCAGTTCCAGACCGAGGTAGACCATGATCAGGCTGCCGGCCGAGGTCAGCAGCATCATGCCCAGTACCGCGAACAGCACCAGTACCGACACCTCGCCCTTGTACAGCCCGCGCTCACGCAGGTAAGGCCAGATGAACAGCAGGGCGACCGCCGAGATGCCGCAGGTCACGACCTTCAGCACGTCGGCCATGGTGTCGCGCACGAACATGCCGTTCAGCACGGCGGTGCCGTCGCCCGCGCCGATGCCGGCGGCGACCAGCCAACCCACCACCAGCAGCGTGGCGACGGAGAGCACGTGGGTCACCACGCGCTGGCTGTCCTTCAGGAACAGATCCAGCATGAGCAGCGCGAACGCGGCGCCGACCAGCACCAGTTCGGGGATCAGCGGCAGCAGTTCGGTGGCTGCCGGCATGGCGAGGGTGGCCTGCATCATCGTCATGTCCTTAAAGCTTGGTCGCGGCGAGCTGGCCCGCCAGTTGCGCGATGGAGGGCTCCATCAGGTCTGTCAGGGGCTTGGGATTGATGCCCAGCGCCAGGGTGAAGGCGGCGAACACGCCCAGCACGATCCACTCGCGCGCATTGATGTCCTTCAGCTCGGCCACGTGCGCGTTACCCACGTCGCCCCAGATGATCCGCTTGGTCAGCCACAGCGAATATGCCGCGCCGATGATCAGGGTCAATGCGGCAACGAAGGCGATCAGCGGATTTTGCTGGAACGCGGCCAGGATGACCACGAACTCGCCGACGAAGCCGCTGGTGCCCGGCAGGCCGGAATTGGCCATCGCGAACAGCACCCAGAACAGCGCGAACCAGGGCATCACCTTCGCCACGCCGCCGTAGTCCTTGATCATGCGGGTGTGCATGCGGTCGTACAGCACGCCGACGCAGGAGAACATCGCGCCGGAGATGAAGCCGTGCGAGATCATCTGCACCATCGCACCCTGCAGGCCCAGGCGCGCGGCATCGCCCAGCGCCTGGTCACGAACCAGCGAGAACGCGATGAAGGTGCCCAGCACCACGAAGCCCATGTGCGCCACGGACGAATAGGCGATCAGCTTCTTCATGTCCTCCTGCACCAGCGCCACCAGACCCACGTAGACGATGGCAGCCAGACTCAAGGCGATCATCAGCCAGGCGAACTCGTGGCCGGCGTCCGGCACGATGGGCAGGGTGAAGCGCAGGAAGCCGTAGCCACCGATCTTCAACATGATCGCCGCCAGCACCACGGAGCCACCAGTGGGCGCCTCGACGTGCGCGTCCGGCAACCAGGTGTGCACCGGGAACATCGGCACCTTGATCGCGAACGCGGCGAAGAAGGCGAAGAACAGCCAGGTCTGCTCCTGCATGGTCAGCGGCAGCGCGGCCATGTCGGCGATCTGCCAGCTGCCGCCCTTCAGGTACAGGTAGACCAGCCCGACCAGCATGAACACCGAGCCGAGGAAGGTGTACAGGAAGAACTTCAGCGAGGCGTAGATGCGACGCGGACCGCCCCACACGCCGATCACGATGAACATCGGGATCAGCATGGCTTCGAAGAACACGTAGAACAGCATCGCATCGAGCGCGCAGAACACGCCCACCATCGCGCCCTCGAGGAACATCAGGCAGGCGAAGTACTGGGCGACCCGCTTCTCCACCGAGCCCCACGCACCCACCAGCACCAGCACGCCAACCAGCGTGGTCAGGCCAATCAGCGGGACGGACAGGCCGTCGGCGCCGAGGTGGTACTGGATATCGTAGGCCGGGATCCAGGCGCGTTGCTCGACGAACTGCATCGCCGCGCTGCCGGCGTCGAAGCCGGTGAACAGCGGGATGCTGAGCGCGAACGACAGCAATGCGAAGCCGAGCGCCGTCCAGCGCGCCAGCTGCGGCCGCGCGTTGCCGGCCATCAGGGTGAACACGCCGCCCAGGATCGGCAGCCAGATCAGAAGACTAAGCAGGGGCCAGTGGGTCACGCTTGCGGTATCCATCTCGTCGGTTGCCGGCTTACTGCCAGTAGTACCGGGCCATCGCGAGCAGCGCGACCAGGCCCAGGATCATTGCGAACGCATAGTGGTAGAGGTAGCCGGTCTGCACGCGGCGGACCAAGGCCGCCGTGGTGCCAACCAGGCGCGCGGCGCCGTTCACGATGCCGTCCACCACCTTGCTGTCGAAGACGCTGGACAGCTTGCCCAGCTTGACGCCGCCGCCGGCGAAGCCGCCGATCCAGAGGTCGTCCATGTAGTACTTGCGCTCCAGCAGGCGGATCGGCGCGGCCAGCGTGCGGGTGATGCCCGTGCGCAGCTCCGGCTTCACCAGGTACAGCAGCGTGGCCAGGCCGAAGCCCGCCAGCGCCAGCCAGAACGCCGGCGCCATGAAGCCGTGCAGCGCGAACGCCACCGGACCATGGAACTCCTCGGCCAGCGCCGCGATCACGTCGTTCTGCTCCAGCACGCGGATCGCACCGGCGAAGTACGGCAGCTGCCTGGTGTGGCCCAGCACGTCGGTGCCGAACAGCATCGGGCCGACGGTGAAGAAGCCGACCAGCAGCGACGGGATCGCCAGCAGCACCAGCGGCAGGGTCACCACCCACGGCGACTCGTGCGGCGCGTGCGCACCGTGGTGATCGCCATGGTGGCCGTGGTCGTCGTGGTGCGCGTCGTGGCCGTGGCCATCGGCATGCGCATCACGGAAGCGCTCGGGCCCGAAGAAGGTCAGGTACAGCAGGCGGAAGCTGTAGAAGCTGGTCACGAAAGCGCCCAGCAGCACCGCCCAGTTGGCGTACTGCGCCACCCAGCCACCCGCCTCGTGCGCGTGGTGCGCGGCAGCCTCGATGATGGTGTCCTTCGAATAGAAGCCGCTGAAGAACGGCGTACCGACCAGCGCCAGCGTGCCGATCCACATGGTCAGGTGGGTCACCGGCATGTACTTGCGCAAGCCGCCCATCTTCCGCATGTCCTGCTCGTGGTGCATGCCGATGATGACCGAGCCGGCACCGAGGAACAGCAGCGCCTTGAAGAAGGCGTGGGTCATCAGGTGGTACACGGCCGCCGAGTAGGCGGACACGCCCAGCGCCACGGTCATGTAGCCGAGCTGCGACAGGGTGGAATAGGCGACCACGCGCTTGATGTCGTTCTGCACCATGCCGATCAGGCCGGTCCAGAACGCGGTGGTCGCGCCGATGAACAGGATGAAATTGAGCGCCGTCTGCGACAGATCGAACAGCGGCGACATGCGCGCCACCATGAAGATGCCCGCGGTCACCATGGTCGCGGCATGGATCAGCGCCGAAATCGGGGTTGGGCCTTCCATCGAGTCCGGCAGCCACACGTGCAACGGCACCTGCGCGGACTTGCCCATGGCACCGATGAACAGGCAGATGCAGATCACGGTGGCAATCGACCAGACATGCCCAGGCAGGATCTCGACCGTCGCACCTCGGATCTGATCGACATTGGCAAACGCGTGCGCGTAATCGAGTGTCCCCAGCCACAGCAGCACACCAGCGATGCCGAGCAGGAAACCGAAGTCACCCACACGGTTGACCAGAAACGCCTTGAGATTGGCAAACACCGCGGTCGGCCGCTTGTACCAGAAGCCGATCAGCAGATACGACACCAGGCCCACCGCTTCCCAGCCGAAGAACAGCTGCATGAAGTTGTTGCTCATCACCAGCATCAGCATGCTGAAGGTGAACAGCGAGATGTAGCTGAAGAAGCGCTGGTAGCCGTCGTCGTCGGCCATGTAGCCGATGGTGTAGACGTGCACCAGCAGCGACACGAAGGTCACCACCACCATCATCATCGCGGTCAGCTTGTCGACCAGGAAGCCGACGTTGACCGAGATGTCGCCCACCTGCATCCAGGTGTAGAGGTTCTCGTTGAACACGGCGGCGCCGTGCATCAGCTGCCACAGGACGTGCACCGACAGCGCGCAGCTGGCCGCCACGCCGAGGATGGTGACGGTATGCGCGCCGGCGCGACCGATCTGGCGGCCGAACAGACCGGCCAGGATGCTGCCGACCAGCGGCAGCAGCACCACCAGCACCAGCTGGGTCTTGGAAAGCAGGATTGCCGAATCCATCAGGTCAGCCCTTCAAACTGTCGATGTCCGCCACATCGATGCTGCGGCGGTTGCGGAACAGGGTCACCAGGATCGCCAGGCCGATCGCGGCCTCGGCGGCCGCCACGGTCAGGATGAAAAACACGAACACCTGGCCTGCCGCATCACCCAGCGCGCGCGAGAACGCGACGAAGTTGATGTTCACCGAGAGCAGCATCAGCTCCAGCGACACCAGCAGCATGATCACGTTCTTGCGGTTGAGGAACAGGCCGGCAACGCTGATGCAGAACAGCACCGCGCCCAGCGCGAGGTAGTGGCCCAGGCTCAGGCCGGTCATGAAATGACTCATCACGCGCCCTCCTCCTTCGCCGGCGCCGGGGTCGGCGTCTCCGCAGCCATCCGCACCAGGCGCACGCGGTCGGCGGCGCGCACGCGCACCTGCTCGGACGGGTTCTGGTGGCGCGCACCCTCGCGACGGCGCAGGGTCAGCATCACCGCTGCAATTACCGCGACGGTCAGGATCACGGCCGCCACTTCGAAAGGCAGCACGAAGTCGGTGAACAGCGCCCGCGCCAGCCAAGTGGTATTGGGCACGTCGGCGGAGACGGCGGCGTTGTCCGCCAGCGGCGTCGCGGTGGCGCTGCGCACGCCGATCAGGGCCAGCATCTCGACCAGCATCGCCACCGCGACCAACAGGCCCACCGGCAGGTAGCGCACGTAGCCCTGGCGCAGTGGGGCCTTGTCCATGTCCAGCATCATCACCACGAACAGGAACAGCACCATCACCGCGCCGACGTAGACCAGCACCAGCGCGATGCCGAGGAACTCGATGCCGCCCACGATCCAGGTGCAGGCCACCGAGAAGAAGGTCAGCACCAGCCACAGCACGGCATGCACCGGGTTGCGCGCGGTGATCACGGCCAGCGCGGCGATCGCGGCGACTGCCGCGAAGCCGAGGAAGGCAAGGGTTTGGAAGTCGAAGTCCATGCTCGGTCTTGCCTCAACGGTACGGGGCGTCGGCCGCGCGGCGCTCGGCAATCTCCGCCTCCAGGCGGTCGCCGATGGCCAGCAGCTTTGGCTTGGTCAGGATGTTCTGGCCGCGCTGGTCGAAGTGGTACTCGTGCACATGCGTCTCCACGATGGAATCGGTGGGACAGGACTCCTCGCAGAAGCCACAGAAGATGCACTTGAACAGGTCGATTTCGTAGCGGGTCGTGCGGCGGCTGCCGTCGTCCGCGCGCGGGCCGGCCTCGATGGTGATCGCCAGCGCCGGGCACACCGCCTCGCACAGCTTGCAGGCGATGCACCGCTCTTCGCCATTCGCATAGCGGCGCAGCGCATGCACGCCACGGAAGCGCGGCGACTGCGGGGTCTTTTCCATCGGGTACATCAGCGTGTACTTCGGACGGAACAGGTACTTCAGGGTCAGCCACAGCCCGCCCAGCAGTTCCAGCAGCAGCAGGCTCTTGAAGTAGGACACCACCTTGCTCATGCCGCAGCCCCCATCGCATTGCCGCCGATCACGCCGAAATACACCAGCATCGCGGTCACGAAGATCCAGGCGATGGTGATCGGGATAAAGACCTTCCAGCCCAGCCGCATGATCTGGTCATAGCGGTAGCGCGGGAACGCGGCGCGGAACCAGATGAAGCAGGTGGCGAAGAAGAACACCTTGGCCAGCAGCCACCACCAGCCGTCCACCGACAGCAGCGGGATGCCCCAACCGTGGAACGGGCTCAGCCAGCCGCCAAGGAAGAAGATGGAGGTCAGGAAGCTGACCAGCAGCATGTTGGCGTATTCGGCCAGGAAGAACAGCGCGAACTGCGAGCCGGAGTACTCCACCATGTGGCCGGCGACGATTTCCGACTCGCCCTCCACCACGTCGAACGGTGCGCGGTTGGTCTCGGCCACGCCGGAGATGAAATACACCACGAACAGCGGCAGCAGCGGCAGCCAGAACCAGCCGAGGAAGCCGTTGCCGGCCTGCGCCATCACGATCTCGGACAGGTTCAGGCTGCCGGCGGCAATCAGCACGCCGACCAGCGAAAAGCCCATCGCGATTTCGTAGCTGATCATCTGCGCCGAGGCGCGCATGGCACCCAGGAAGGCGTACTTCGAGTTCGAGGCCCAGCCGGCGATGATCACGCCATAGATGCCCAGCGAGGTCATCGCCAGCAGGTACAGCAGGCCGGCGTTGGCGTTGGAGAGCACCACCTGCGCGTCGAACGGCACCACCGCCCAGGCCGCGAACGCCGGCACCAGCGCCAGCAGCGGGGCCAGCCGGTACAGCAGCGGATGCGCCACGCTGGGCTGCACCACTTCCTTGAACAGCAGCTTGAAGACGTCGGCGAAGGCCTGCAGCACGCCCCAACCCACGTACATGGGCCCGTGGCGGACGTGCATCCAGCCGATCAGCTTGCGCTCCCACACCACGTAGAAGGCCACCGCCAGGATCACCGGCACGGCGATGGCCAGGATCTTGACGAGGATCCACGCCAGCATGCCGATGGTGCCGAAGGACAGCAGCGCTTCGCGCAGCGGATCGACAGCCAGTTGCATCAGGGGATTGGTCGCGATGTTCATGCGCGTGCGACCTCCAGGGTGGCAGCGGCGACCAGCGGCGCGGTGGCGCCGTGGCCGGACTCCACCCACACGCTGCCCTGCGCCACGCGGGCATCCACGCGGACGGGCAGCGTGGCGGTGCCGGCGGCGGTGGCACACTTGGCCATCGCGCCCTCCGTCAGGCCAAGCCGGGCGGCGTCGGCCGGATGCAGCGCCGCGAACGGCCCCACGTTCAAGGGATGCGCCTGCAGCGCATCGCAGCGGCGGATCATGCCGTCCACGCGATAGATCGCGGCGGAGGCTGCAACTTCCAGACCGGTGCCGGAGGCCGTCACCGCGGCCCCCTTGGCCACCGCGACCGCCTTCGGCGCCAGCCCGGCGCGCAGGCCGGCCAGATCGGTAAAGGTGAAGCCCGGCAGCGCCAGCGCGCCAGCCAGTGCACGCAGCACGCGCCAACCCGGACGGGCCTGGCCGGGCAGCTTGGCTGCGGCGACGGCCTCCTGGTCGAAGCCATCCAGGTTGGTCAGGGTGGCGTCGACTTCCGGCAGCGCGCCGATCGGCAGGATCACGTCGGCAACCGCACGGGTGGACTGGCAGGCGAACTGGCTGAACGCCACCACCTGCGCACCGCCCAAGGCCTTCAGCGCGGCCTGCTGGTCGGCGAAGTCGAGGCCCGGTTCGATGCCATACAGCACGTAGGCCTTGCGCGGTTCGCGCAGCATGGCCTGGGCGTCGCGTCCGGCCGGCAGCACGCCGTGGCGCGACAGGCCCAGCGCGTTGGCGCCCTGCGGGATGCGGCACAGCCTGGCGTTCTTCGACGCGGCGAAGTCGGCAGCGGCTTTGCGGATGGCGGCGGCATACGGGCCGTTTTCGGCCACGCCGCCCACGATCACCGCGACGTTAGCGGCATCCCCCAACTCCACACCGGCCAGCGCCGCCGCAAGCTGCGACGGCGGCACGATGTGCTTGCCGGCGATAGCGAAGGTGAAGTCGAAGTCCACCGGATTGACCACGTGGACTTTCGCACCGCGCTTGGTCGCCTTGCGCACGCGCTGGTGCAGCAGCGGCACTTCATGGCGGATGTTGGAGCCGACGATGACGATGGCATCGGCCTGCTCGATTTCGGCGACCGGCATGCCGAACGCCTCGGCATGGGCGCCGTCGGACAGGTCGAGTTGGCCGATGCGGTGGTCAATGTTGCCGCTGCCAAGCCCCTCGGCCAGGCGGGCCAGCTGCACGCCCTCCTCGTTCGAGGTAGCCGGATGCACCAGTACGCCCAGTGCGTCGCCCGCGTTGTCCTTGAGGATCTGCGCGGCCTTCGCCAAGGCCTCATTCCAAGACGCCTCGCGGAAGCCTTCGCCGTCGCGGACCAGCGGCACGGTGGCGCGGTCGGAGGCGGACAGGCCCTGGTGCGCATAGCGGTCGCGGTCCGACAGCCAGCATTCGTTCACTGCCTCGTTGTCGCGCGGCACGCTGCGCATCAGTTCGCCGCGGCGGACGTGGTGGAACAGGTTGCTGCCCAGCGCGTCGTGGTAGCCCAGCGACGGCTTGGCAGTGAGCTCCCACGGGCGCGCCTTGAACCGGAACACCTTGTTGGTCAGCGCGCCCACCGGGCAGACGTCGATGACGTTGCCGGACAATTCGGTGGTCAGCGGCTTGCCGTCATAGGTGCCGATCTGCAGGTTCTCGCCGCGGTACATGCCACCCAGCTCGTAGGTGCCGGCGATCTCGGCGGTCACGCGGACGCAGCGGGTGCACTGGATGCAGCGCGTCATCTCGGTGGCCACCAGCGGCCCCAGATCTTCGTCCGGCACCACCCGCTTGCGCTCGACAAACCGGCTGACCGAGCGACCGTAACCCAGCGACTGGTCCTGCAGCTCGCACTCGCCGCCCTGGTCGCAGATCGGGCAATCCAGCGGGTGGTTGATCAGCAGGAACTCCATCACATTGCGCTGCGCCTTGAGCGCCTTTTCATTCCGGGTGAAGACCTTCATGCCGTCCATCACCGGCGTGGCGCAGGCAGGCGACGGCTTGGGGGCAGCGCGGCCGCCCACTTCGGTATCCACCAGGCACATGCGGCAGTTGGCGGCGATCGGCAGCTTCTCGTGATAGCAGAAGCGCGGAATCGGGATGCCGGCCTTGTCGGCCGCCTGGATGATCATGGAGCCCTTCGGCGCGGCCATTTCGACGCCGTCGATGAAGACGGTGACGTGGTCGGGCGGCAGGTTGGGATTGACGGGCTGTGCGCTCACGCGACCACCTTCTCGGACGTGGCCAGCGTGCCGGCGCGCTCGTCGTCGACATAGAAGCGCTTGTGCACGATGACGTATTCGAATTCATGCCAGAAATGGCGCAGGAAGCCCTGCACCGGCCACGCCGCGGCCTCGCCGAAGGCGCAGATGGTGTGGCCTTCAATCTGTCCCGCTGCGGCGCGCAGCATGTGCAGATCGTCCATGGTCGCCTCCAGCCTGGCGATGCGGTCCAGCATGCGGTACATCCAGCCGGTGCCTTCGCGGCACGGCGTGCACTGGCCGCAGCTTTCGGCCTTGTAGAACTGGGCGATGCGGCGGCAAGCGCGCACCATGCAGGTGGTGTCGTCCATCACGATGACCGCACCGGAGCCGAGGCCGGAGCCGGCCTTCTGGATCGCGTCGTAGTCCATCGTCAGACCCATCATCACCTCGCCCGGCAGTACCGGCATGGAGGAGCCGCCCGGGATCACCGCCTTGATGCGGCGCCCCTCGCGCATGCCGCCACAGAGTTCCAGCAGCTCGGCGAACGGGGTGCCGAGGCGGATCTCGTGGTTGCCCGGCCTGGCCACATGACCGGAGACCGAGAAGATCTTGCAGCCGCCGTTGTTGGGCTTGCCCAGCGCCATGAACCACTCGGCACCGTTGCGCACGATGGCCGGCACCGAGGCGTAGGTCTCGGTGTTGTTGATCGTGGTCGGCTTGCCGTACAGGCCGAAGTTGGCCGGGAACGGCGGCTTGTAGCGCGGCTGGCCCTTCTTGCCTTCCAGCGATTCCATCAGGGCGGTTTCCTCGCCACAGATGTAGGCGCCCGCGCCGAGCACATTGTAGATATCGATATCAATGCCGGAGCCCAGGATGTCCTTGCCCAGCCAGCCGTGCTGGTAGGCCTCGGCCAAGGCTTCCTCGATGTGCTCGAACGGCTCGTGGTGGAACTCGCCGCGCATGTAGTTGTAGGCCACCTTGGTGTTGGTGGCGTAGCAGGCGATGGCCAGCCCTTCGATCACCGCGTGCGGGTTGTAGCGCAGGATGTCGCGGTCCTTGCAGGTGCCCGGCTCGGACTCGTCCGAGTTGCACAGGATGTACTTCTCGCCGTCGTGCTTCGGCATGAAGCTCCACTTCAGGCCGGTCGGGAAGCCCGCGCCGCCGCGGCCACGCAGGCCCGACGCCTTGACCATCTCGATCACGTCAGCCGGCGGGATTTTCTCGGTCAGCAGCTTGCGCAGCGCCTGGTAGCCACCGGTCTTCAGGTAGTTCTCGTACGACCACGGCTTGTCGAAGTGCAGCGTCGTGTAGACCGCCTGGTGCTCCTTCGGCGCCGGGCCCACCGGGCCGTAGCCCTCTGAAATGTGTCCGTGTCCGCCCATTACTTCAGCCCGTCCAGCAACTCGTCGACCTTCGCGGCGTCGAGCTTTTCGTGGTAATGCCCGTTGATGACGACCACCGGGGCGCCGCAGCAGGCAGCCACGCACTCCTCCTCGCGCTTGAGGTAGATGCGGCCGTCAGCGGTCGATTCGCCCAGCTTGCAACCCAGCTTCTTCTCGGCATGGGCGACGAGGTCTTCGGCGCCGTTGAGCCAGCAGCTGATGTTGGTACAGAAAGCCACGTTGTTGCGGCCCACCGGCCTGGTCTCGAACATCGAGTAGAAGGTGGCTACCTCGTAGGCCCACACCGGGGGAATATCCAGATAGCGGGCCACCGCGGCGATCAGCTCGTCGGTCAGCCAACCGCCGTTCTGCTCCTGTGCGGCGAACAGCCCCTGCAGCACGGCGGAACGCTTGCGGTCCGGCGGGAACTTGGTCAGCCAGTGGTCGATATGGGCGCGGGTAGCATCCGACAGCATCTGCATCGGATCCACGTTGCGGCACGCCTCGAAATTGCCGGTTGCTTTCATCGGTCGATCTCACCAAAGACGATGTCGTAGGTACCGATCATCGCCACCACGTCGGACAGCATGTGCCCTTTCGTGATCTCGTCCATCGAGGACAGGTGGGCGAAGCCCGGCGCCCGCAGGTGCACGCGGAACGGCTTGTTGGCACCATCGCTGACCAGGTAGCAGCCGAACTCGCCCTTCGGAGCTTCCACCGCGGCGTAAGTCTCACCGGCCGGCACGCAATAGCCTTCGGTGAACAGCTTGAAGTGGTGGATCAGCGCTTCCATGCTCTGCTTCATGTCGGCGCGCGACGGCGGTGCAACTTTGTAGTTGTCCAGCATCACCGGGCCCGGGTTGGCCTTCAGCCATTTCACGCACTGGGCGATGATGCGGTTGGACTGGCGCATCTCCGCCATGCGCACCAGGTAGCGGTCGTAGCAATCGCCGTTGACGCCCACCGGGATGTCGAAATCAACCTCCGCGTACTTGGCGTAGGGCTGCTTCTTGCGCAGGTCCCACTCGATGCCCGAGCCGCGCAGCATCGGGCCGCTCATGCCCCAGGCCTTGGCCTGCTCGGGCGTGACCACGCCGATGCCGACGGTGCGCTGTTTCCAGATGCGGTTGTCGGTGAGCAACGTCTCGTACTCGTCCATCCGCTTCGGGAAGTCCTGGGTGAAGTGCTCCAGGTAGTCCAGCAGCGAGCCTTCGCGCCATTCGTTGAAGCGCTTGAGCTTGTTGCCCTTGCGCCAGGGGGATTCCTTGTACTTCGGCATCCGGTCCGGCAGGTCGCGGTAGACGCCGCCCGGGCGGTAGTAGGCCGCGTGCATGCGCGCGCCGCTGACCGCCTCGTAGCAGTCCATCAGCTCCTCGCGCTCGCGGAAGGCGTACAGGAAGATGGCCATTGCGCCAAGGTCGAGCCCGTTCGAACCCACCCACATCAGGTGGTTCAGGATGCGGGTGATCTCGTCGAACATGGTGCGGATCCACTGCGCCCGCTCGGGCGCCTCGATCCCCATCAGCGTCTCGATGGCGCGCACGTAAGCGTGCTCGTTGCACATCATCGACACGTAGTCCAACCGGTCCATGTAGCCGATCGACTGGTTGAACGGCTTGGATTCAGCCAGTTTCTCGGTACCGCGGTGCAGCAGGCCCACGTGCGGGTCCGCGCGGCGCACCACCTCGCCGTCCATTTCCAGGATCAGGCGCAGTACGCCGTGCGCAGCGGGATGCTGCGGGCCGAAGTTCAGGGTGTAGTTGCGGATTTCCTGCATGGCTTCCGCGGGGTTGCTGGCGAAGGCCTCGTGGCTGGGATTGGCGTGGACGCTCATCGACGCGCCTCCCGCTCCAGCAGGCGGCTGCCGCGCTCGGCCTCGGCAGTCGCAAAGCGGGCGTCGTTGCGAATCACGCGGGCCACGCCCACGCGCGGCTCGACGCTGGTGACGGGCTCATACACCACGCGCTGCTTCTCCTCGTCGTAGCGCACTTCGACATTGCCGATCAGCGGGAAATCCTTGCGGAACGGATGGCCCACGAAGCCGTAGTCGGTCAGGATGCGACGCAGGTCCGGGTGGCCTTCGAAGATGATGCCGAACAGGTCGAACGCCTCGCGCTCGAACCAGTTGGCGCCCGGCCACACCGAGGTGACCGACGCCACCACCGGCAGGGCGTCGTCCGGCGCGAAGCAGCGCACCCGCAGGCGCTGGTTGCGACCCAGCGACAGCAGGTGCAGCACCACGCCGAAGCGGCGGGTGGCACGCTCGTCGGGCACCGGGGAAACCGGCTCGCGCCCCTGATGGCTGGGCCACTCGCCCCAGCCGAAGCGGCCCGGGCCCTGCCCTTCCACGCCACGGCTGAAACCCTCGGAGGACACGCTGTCGGTATCCCACTCGTCGCTGCCGTAGCCGAGGTAGTCGACGCCGCACAAGTCAACGAAGGTATCGAAGCCGAACGCATCGCGCAGTTCGATGCAGGTGGCCTGCCAGTCGGCGGCCGACACCTCCAGGGTGACTTCGCCGCGCGGCTGGGCCACCTGCACGGCTGCTTCGCCAAAGCGGGCCACCAACGCATTGACCAGGGTGGCACTCATGCGCGCGCCCCTTCCGGACGGGGCGTCCGCGAGAACGGGTTCTGTTCCATGCGGCGAATCTTCTTCTGCAGCTGCAGGATGCCGTAGACCAGCGCCTCGGCGGTCGGCGGGCAGCCCGGGACATAGACGTCCACCGGCACCACGCGGTCGCAGCCGCGGACCACGGAATAGGAATAGTGGTAATAACCGCCGCCGTTGGCGCAGCTGCCCATCGAGATGACCCACTTCGGGTCGGGCATCTGGTCGTAGACCTTGCGCAGCGCCGGCGCCATCTTGTTGACCAGCGTACCGGCCACGATCATCACGTCGGACTGGCGTGGCGACGGCCGGAACACCACGCCGTAACGGTCGAGGTCGAGGCGCGCGGCGCCGGCGTGCATCATCTCCACCGCGCAGCAGGCCAGGCCGAAGGTCATCGGCCACATCGAACCGGTGCGCGCCCAGTTCCACAGCGCATCCATGCTGGTGGTGACGAAGCCGTTCTGGAGCAGCGGGTTGTCGCCGTCCGGCCTCAGGATGTCATCCAGCCGCCCCTCAGGCAGGGGATTGCTGGCGGCTTCCAACACATTCTGGACGATGTTGCTCATTCCCACTCCAGCGCGCCGCGCTTCCACACGTACACGAAGCCGATGACGAGGAGCGCGAGGAACACGCCCATCTCGACCAGGCCGAACACCCCCAGCTCGCGGAACACCACGGCCCAGGGGAAAACGAAGGCGATTTCCAGGTCGAACACGATGAACAGGATCGCGACCAGGTAGTAGCGCACATCGAACGGCATGCGCGCGTTCTCGAAGGCGCCGAAGCCGCACTCGTAGGGCGACAGCTTCTCGTCCGAGGGGCGCTTGGGCCCCAGCACGTTGCCAACGATGATCAGGGCGATGCCGATCCCGGTGGCGACGATCAAAAACAGCAGGGTGGGCAGATATTCGGCCAGCACGCTTGCCTCTTCTTCGTTGTTCGTGGGCTTGCCGGCCACGATGGCCGCTCGCAAGTAGCCGCGCATTGTAACCGCCGCAGCGCGACGGGGGCCATACCTTGCGGGGTGAAACTGCTTGCGCAGTCCCCATCCGGCGGCCTTGCGCGCGGATTTCCGAGAATGGCTCGCATCTGTGGAGAGCAAGACCGCGCCAAACACCCGGATTAAACCCGTTACCGCGCCACTCGAGCCTGAGCCGGGTCCCACCGCCAAGCGGGATTGGAATCTCTGCTCCACGGGTGGCGCGTACACTATGCGCCCAGTTTATTCCGGCGACCCCGCCCCAAGGCACCATGAGCGCCGACAACGCCTCCCTGCTGTTCTCCGACCTCAAGCTCCCCGAAACCCTGCTGGCCGCCCTGCGCGACGTCGGCTACGAGTCGCCCTCGCCCATCCAGGCCGCCACCATCCCGCCGCTGCTGGAAGGCCGCGACGTGCTGGGCCAGGCGCAAACCGGCACCGGCAAGACCGCCGCGTTCGCCCTGCCCGCGCTGGCGCGGCTGGACGCGAAGGCCGGCAAGCCGCAGGTGCTGGTGCTGGCGCCGACCCGCGAACTGGCCATCCAGGTGGCGGAGGCGTTCCAGACCTACGCCAAGCACATTCCCGGCTTCCACATCCTGCCGATCTACGGCGGCCAGGGCTACGGCCCGCAGCTGCACGCGCTCAAGCGCGGCGTGCACGTGATAGTGGGCACCCCGGGCCGCGTCATCGACCACCTGGAGCGCGGCACGCTGGACCTGTCCGAACTGCGCATGCTGGTACTGGACGAAGCCGATGAAATGCTGCGCATGGGCTTCATCGACGACGTCGAGGCCGTCCTCAAGAAGACCCCGGACACCCGCCAGGTGGCGCTGTTCTCGGCCACCATGCCCGCCCAGATCAAGCGCATCGCGCAGACCTACCTGAAGGACCCGGTGGAAATCGCCATCAAGGCGCAGACCACCACCGCGGCCAGCATCCGCCAGCGCTTCTGGATGGTCAGCGGCATCAACAAGCTGGACGCACTGACCCGGATCATGGAGGCCGAACCGTTCGAGGCCATGATCATCTTCGCCCGCACCAAGATGGCCACCGAGGAACTGGCCGAGAAGCTGGCGGCGCGCGGCTTCAGTGCGGCGGCGATCAATGGCGACGTGGAGCAGAAAACCCGCGAGCGCACCATCCAGCGCCTGAAGGACGGCCAGATCGACGTGCTGGTGGCCACCGACGTGGCCGCCCGCGGCCTGGACGTGGAACGCATCAGCCACGTGCTGAACTACGACATTCCCTACGACACCGAGAGCTACGTCCACCGCATCGGCCGCACCGGCCGCGCCGGCCGCAGCGGCGAGGCGATCCTGTTCGTGGCGCCGCGCGAGCGCGGCATGCTGGGCGCGATCGAGCGCGCCACCCGGCAGAAGATCGAGCAGATGAACCTGCCCAGCGTGGACGCCGTGAACGAGCGCCGCATGGCCAAGTTCCTCGACAGGATCGACGGCGCCCTGGCCAGCGACGACCTGTCGGTGTTCCGCGACCTGGTGGAACGCTACGAGCGCGAGAAGAACGTGCCGGCGGTGGAAATCGCCGCCGCGCTGGCCAAGCTGGTGCAGGGCAAGACGCCGCTGCTGCTGCCCAAGCCCGTGGCGCCGGAAAAGACCTTTGTCCCGCGCGACGAGCGCCCGCAGCGGACCGAGCGTCCCGTCCGCGAGCCGCGCGAGCGCACCCCGCGTGAACCGCTGCCGGCCGACGTCGGCATGCAGACCTTCCGCATCGACGTGGGCTACCAGCACGGCGTGCAGCCGGGCAACATCGTCGGCGCCATCGCCAACGAAGCCGACCTGGAAAGCCGCTTCATCGGCCGCATCGACATCCGCGACGACTACACGTTGGTGGATCTGCCGGAAGGCATGCCCGAGGATCTGCTGCAGCACATGCAGACGGTGCGCGTGGCCAGCCGTCCGCTGCGGATGCGGCCGGCAACGCCGGAAGACCAGGACGCGCCGAAGCGCAAGCGCAGCTTCGGCCCGCCGCGCGGCGGCCGGCCGGGTCCAGGCGGCCACGGCGGCCCGCGCAAGCCAGGCGGCTTCAAGCCGCGCGGCCCGCGCTGATCGCGCCATCCACGCCAGCACATCGCCCTGACGGGCCTCCGGGCCCGGACCGGCAGACCGCCGGCGGACGCCATGTCCGCCACTTCGCGGCGACAATGACGCATCCCGTCCCTGCCCCGATCCTGCGCGGATGACCGCCACCGCCCCTGCTTCCTTCGATGCCATCGTCATCGGCGCCGGTGCCGCCGGGCTGCTGTGCGCGCTGACCGCCGGCCGGCGCGGCCTGCGGGTGCTGGTGGTTGACCATGCCAACAAGGTCGGCAAGAAGATCCTGATGTCCGGCGGCGGGCGCTGCAATTTCACCAACACCGGCACCACGCCCGCGAACTACCTGTCGGCCAACCCGCATTTCTGCAAGTCGGCGCTGGCGCGCTACACCCCGTGGCACTTCATCGAGCTGGTGGAGCGGCACGGCATCGCCTACCACGAGAAGGAGCTGGGCCAGCTGTTCTGCGACGAGTCCTCCAAGCAGATCGTGGCGATGCTGCTGGCCGAATGCGCGGCCGCCGGGGTGGAGATCCGCACCCACTGCGCGATCGAGCGGGTCGAGCACACCGACGCCGGACGGTTCCGACTGCACACTGTGCAAGGACGGCTGGAAGCGGCCGCGCTGGTGGTGGCCACCGGCGGCCTGTCGATCCCCAGCATGGGCGCCAGTGGGTTCGGCTACGAACTGGCCCGGCAATTCGGTCACGCCGTGCTGCCCACCCGCGCCGGGCTGGTGCCACTCACCCTGACCGGCAAGCATGCCGAGCGCCTGCACGACCTGGCGGGCGTGGCGCTGCCGGTGGAGGCCCGCTGCAACGGCATGGCGTTCCGCAACTTCCTGCTGGTGACCCACCGCGGCATCAGCGGTCCGGCGATCCTGCAGATCTCCAACTACTGGCAACCCGGCGACGACCTGCGCCTGGATCTGCTGCCCGGGCAAGACGCCGATGCGTTGCTGCGCGAGTGGCAGCAGACGCGGCGCGACGCCGAACTGAAGACGCTGCTGGCCGAAGTGCTGCCCAAGCGCTTTGCCCAGCGGCTTTGCGAGCACTGGCTGGCCAGCAAGCCGCTGCGCCAGTACACCCCGCGTGAGCTGGACGGAATCGCCGCGCTGCTGCGCGACTGGCCGCTGGTGGCCAGCGGCACCGAGGGCTACCGCACCGCCGAGGTGACCCTGGGCGGCGTGGACACGGACGGCCTGTCGTCCAGCACGATGATGTCGCGCCACGTGCCGGGCCTGCATTTCATCGGCGAGGTGGTGGACGTCACCGGCTGGCTGGGCGGCTACAACTTCCAGTGGGCCTGGGCCAGCGGCCACGCCGCCGGCAACGCGCTGGGCGCCTGAACGGACGGCCCGGTCAGACCGGCAGCAGTGGCAACCCCAGGTAAGGGTGGATGAACCACCACAAGGCCGCGATGGCCGCCGCCCACAGCAACAGCTTGACCAGAACGCCGGCGACTTTGATCGCCAGCCACACGCCCAACACCACCAGGACGATCGCGACCCAGTTCATGCGGCCACCAAGCCGTGGGTGGCAGAGGACGACATAGGGCGCAGCTGCGGATCCAGCGCCACCCGCTCGTCGAACACGAAACACCCGCCCGCATAGCCCATATCGCCCACCTGTTCGAAATAGCCCAAGATCCCGTCATCCAGCTGCAGCACGTTGTCCATGCCGTCGGCGCGCAGCCACAGCGCGGCCTTTTCGCAGCGGATGCCGCCGGTGCAGAAGCTGACCACCGTCGCGTCGCGCAGTGCCTCGCGGTGCGGCGCCAGCGCAGCGGGCAGGTCGGTGAAGCGGTCGATGGGCAGGGTCAACGCGCCCTCGAACGTGCCATAGGCGACCTCCTGCCGGTTCCGCGTATCCAGCAACACCAGCCGGCGGCCGGCATCGTCGTGACCCTGCGCGATCCAGCGCGCCAGCGTGGCGGGCGCCACCGTCGGCGCGCGCGCGCCGGCCTGCAGCGGGGAGGCCGCTTCGCGCCGGAAGGTGATGATCTCGGCCTTGCGCTTGACCTTCAGGCGCGCGAACGGCACCGATTCGCTCCAGCTTTCCTTGGCATGCAGCGCGGCGAATCGGCCGTCGGCGCGCAGCCAGGCCAGGAAGTCGCGCAGCGGCGCCTCGGCGCCGGCCAGGAACAGGTTCAGGCCTTCCGGCGTGACCAGCATCGTGCCGCGCAGCGCCGCGGTCTCGGCATGCTGGCGCAGGCGCAGGGCCAACGCGTCAGCATCGTCGATGGCCACGAACAGATAGGCGGCAATGTTGAGGACCATGCGGAACACCTGCGACGCAAACCACGCATTGTAGTCGCCCTATGACGCCGCCCGCGGCATCATGTGCGGATGCCCGATACCCCCACCCCGCCTCGCCTCGCCGTGATCGGCGGTGGCCCCGCCGGCCTGATGGCGGCCGAGGCCGCACGCGCGGCCGGCGTGGACGTACACCTGTTCGAGGCCAAGGGCTCGGTGGGGCGCAAGTTCCTGATCGCCGGCAAGGGCGGACTGAACCTGACCCACGGCGAGCCGCGCCCCGGCTTCGATGCGCGCTACCGCGAGCGCGCGGCAGCGGTGGGCCGCTGGCTGGATGCCTTCGATGCCCAGGCCCTGCGCGCCTGGGCGCGCGGACTGGGCGTGGAGACCTATGTGGGCAGTTCCGGGCGGGTGTTTCCGCTGGACCGCAAGGCGGCCCCGCTACTGCGCAGCTGGGTGCGCCGGTTGAAGGACACGGGCGTGCAAGTGCACGTGCACCACCGCTGGCAGGGTTGGGATGCATCGGGCGCGCTGCGCTTCGACACGCCCGGGGGCGAGACCACGTTCGCCGCCGACGCCGTGGTGCTGGCGCTGGGCGGCGGCAGCTGGCCGCAGCTGGGCTCGGACGGCGCATGGATCACTCCACTGGCGGCGCGCGGCGTGGACATCGCGCCGCTGCAACCGGCCAACTGCGGCTTCGACATCGGCTGGAGCGCACTGCTGGCGGAGAAGTTCGCCGGCGCGCCACTCAAGCCCGTGGTGGCCCACTGGCAGGCCGCAGATGGCCGCGACCACGCGCTGCAGGGCGAGTGCGTGCTCACCGCCACCGGCATCGAGGGCAGCCTGATCTACGCGATCGGTGCCGACCTGCGCGCCACCATCCACCGCGAGGGCAGCGCGCTGCTGCACCTGGACCTGGCGCCTGGCCGCGACCTCGCCCGCCTGGCTGCCAACCTGTCGAAACCGCGCAAGGGCCGCAGCCTGGGGGAACACCTGCGCCGCCAGGCCGGGCTGGACGCCGCCAAATGCGCGCTGCTGTTCGAAGTCCTGGACAAGCCCGCCCAGCAGGACATGGCGCGCGTCGCCGCCACCCTGAAGCGCCTGCCGCTGCGGCTACTGCGCCCGCGCCCCATCGCCGAGGCCATCTCGACCGCGGGCGGCGTGCGGCTGGAAGCGCTGGACGACGCCCTGATGGCGCGCAACTGCCCGGGGCTGTTCTGCGCGGGCGAGATGCTGGACTGGGACGCGCCGACCGGCGGCTACCTGCTCACCGCCTGCTTCGCCAGCGGCCTGCGCGCCGGGCGCGCAGCGGCGGCGTGGCTGATGGAGCGTGCAGTCGATATGCCGCATCTGCGCTCCCGCCCTGCCGGATCGACAATTGGCCTTGCGCGGCATCGATCTCAGACTGCGTAGTAGTCCCGGTACCAGCGCACGAAGTTGGCGACGCCCTGCTCCACCGGCACCACCGGCCGATAGCCCACATTGGCGATGAGGTCGGAGACATCCGCCTCGGTGTCGGGCACGTCTCCTGCTTGGAGCGGCAGCAACTCCATCTGCGCCTTGCGGCCAAGACACTGTTCCAGCACTTCGATATAGCGCAGCAGTTCTACCGGTTGTTCGTTACCGATGTTGTAGAGGCGGTAGGGTGCCACCCCGCTGGTGGCGGGGTCCGGCCGCGCGCCCGACCAGTCCGGGGCCTTGCCAGGCACCCGGTCCAAAGTACGCACCACGCCCTCCACGATATCGTCCACGTAAGTGAAGCTGCGTTTGTGGCGACCGTGATTGAACACCCGGATCGGCTTGCCCTCCAGGATGGCACGGGTGAACAGGAACAGGGCCATGTCCGGGCGGCCCCATGGCCCATAGACGGTAAAGAAGCGCAGGCCAGTGCTGGGGATGCCGTACAGATGGCTGTAACTGTGCGCCATCTGCTCGTTGGCTTTCTTGGTGGCCGCGTACAGGGTCAGCGGGTGCTCGGCCGATGCATGCTCGGAGAACGGCATTGCCGTGTTGGCGCCGTAAACCGAACTGGTGGAGGCATACACAAGATGACCGACACCGTGATGGCGACACCCCTCCAGCACATGCAGGAAACCAACCACGTTGCTTTGCACGTACACATGCGGGTTTTCCGCCGCGTAACGCACTCCCGCCTGCGCAGCCAGATGCACTACCCGCTGCGGGCGATGCACCGCAAACACCTGTTCCACCGCTGAACGATCCGCCAGATCTGCGGTGACATGGGTATAACAGGGATTGCCCGTGAGCCTCGCCAGCCGCGCCTGCTTGAGGGTGACATCGTAGTAGTCGCTGAGGTTATCCAGACCGATGACCTCATCGCCACGGGACAGGAGCGCCTGCGCCACGTGTGACCCGATGAAGCCTGCAGTACCGGTGACAAGGATTTTCATGCTGGTTCCAGGAGTACGGGCGCTCAATACTATCGGCAAGCGTACCCGGCTTGGCGGCGATGCACGCAACGCCTTCATCACGCCGTGACCAACTGACTACAGTCAATTCCCGCATACTTGCATACGGCCTATTCCAACAACCCACCATGCCCCCCGAACACCCTCTCCGCATTGCCGTCATCGGCCTTGGTTACGTCGGGCTACCGCTGGCGGTGGAATTCGGCAAGCAATACGCCACCTTTGGCTTCGACATCAACGCCGCCCGCATCGCGGAGTTACGGCAAGGCCGGGACAGCACGCTGGAAGTGGAGCCTGAACTGCTGGCCCAGGCCACTCGTTTGCACTTCACGGACCAGTTGGAAGACATCGCCAACTGCGGCGTCTACATCGTGACCGTTCCTACACCCATCGACGCTGCAAAGCGCCCCGACCTGGCGCCCCTGATGAAAGCGACCGAGGCCATCGGGCAGGTGCTGAAGCCAGGCGACACGGTGATCTACGAATCCACGGTGTATCCCGGCTGCACAGAGGAAATCTGCGTGCCGATCCTGGAGCGCGTCTCGGGCCTGCGCTACGAAGGCACCACCGGCGCGGGAGACGGCACATTCGCCATCGGTTACAGCCCCGAGCGCATCAACCCTGGCGACAAGACCCACCGGGTCACCACGATCAAGAAAGTGACGTCCGGCTCCACCCCGGAGACAGCCAATTTTGTCGATCGACTCTACGCCAGCGTCATTACAGCAGGCACCCACAAGGCGCCCACCATCAAGGTGGCCGAAGCCGCCAAGGTCATCGAGAACACCCAGCGGGACCTCAACATCGCGCTGGTGAACGACCTGGCCATCCTGTTCAACAAGCTGGGCATTGACACCCTGGACGTACTGGAGGCCGCCGGCACCAAATGGAACTTCCTTCCATTCCGGCCCGGCCTGGTGGGCGGCCACTGCATCAGCGTGGACCCCTACTACCTCACCCACAAGGCGCAGGAAGTGGGACACCACCCGCAAGTAATCCTGGCCGGCCGTCGCACCAACGACGGCATGGGCCCCTATGTGGCCGACCAGGTCATCAAGTTGATGGTACGCAAGGGCATCAATCCGGTGAATGCCCGTGTGCTGATCCTGGGCTTGGCGTTCAAGGAGAACTGCCCGGACCTGCGCAACAGCCGCGTGCTGGACATCGTCCACGCACTGCAGGGTTACAACGCCCGGGTGGATGCCTTCGACCCCTGGGTGGACAGGACACAGGCCATCGAGGAATACGGAATCGACCCGTCCGCGATGCCCCCATCGGGCACCTACGACGCCGTCATCCTTGCTGTCGCTCACCAACAATTCGTGGCACTGGGGGGGGCAGGAGTACGCGCTTTCGGAAAGCCGGAGGGCTGCGTGGTCTATGACGTGAAGGGAGTGGTACCGCGGGAAGTCGTGGATGCGAGACTGTAGGAGGCAGCCACGCCCCGGCATCGAGGCGCCCGCACCCCACTAACGATGCAGATATTGCGGCCAGCCCAAGTTGCTGTAGAATGCGCGCCTGCTTCGGGCGGTTAGCTCAGCGGTAGAGCATTGCCTTCACACGGCAAGGGTCGCAGGTTCGAACCCTGCACCGCCCACCATACCAAGCGTGTCCAACGCAAACGCCGGCCATGGGCCGGCGTTTGTCTTTGTTGCCCGCACCGGCCGGCGGCGTTATCAGGACCCGGGGGCGCGCATGTCCAGCCAGAGCGCCGCGACCACCGCGTCGGCCAATGCCACTGGGTCAGCCTCGGTGGTTCGCAGATGCAATTCGGGTGCGACAGGTGCCTCATAGGGCGAATCGATGCCGGTGAAATTGCGCAGCTCGCCGCGCCTGGCCTTGGCATACAGGCCTTTCACGTCGCGTCGTTCCGCTTCCACCAGCGGGGTATCGACGTATACCTCCAGGAACTCGCCGGGATCGAACAGGCTGCGCGCCATCTCGCGCTCGGCGCGGAACGGGCTGATGAAGCTGACCAGCACGATCAGCCCGGCATCCGTCATCAGCTTCGCCACCTCGGCCACGCGGCGGATGTTCTCGACGCGATCCTCCGGCGTGAAGCCCAGATCCTTGTTGAGGCCGTGGCGGATGTTGTCGCCGTCCAGCAGATAGGTGTGCCGGCCCAGCGCCAGCAGCTTTTTCTCGACCAGATTGGCGATGGTGGACTTGCCCGCGCCGGACAGGCCGGTGAACCACAGGCAGCGCGGCACCTGGTGCTTGGCGGCGGCGCGCGCCGCCTTGTCCACGTCCAGATGCTGCCAGTGGATGTTGGCGGCGCGGCGCAGCGCGAAGTCCAAGGTGCCGGCAGCCACGGTGGCATTGGTCTGCCGGTCGATCAGGATGAACCCGCCCAGCGCGCGACTGTCCACGTAAGGCGCGAAGACCACCGGCTGGTCGAGGTGCAGGTTGCAGACACCGACTTCGTTCAGCTCCAGATGTTTGGCCGCCAACTCGTCCTGCGTGTTGACGTCCACCTTGTGCTTGATCTCGGTGACCGAGGCCCCCACGGTGCGCGTCCCGATCTTCAGCAGGTAGGGCCGGCCCGGCAGCAGCGGCTCATCGCCCATCCACAGGACGTGGGCGGCGAACTGGTCGGACACTTCCGGCGGGGCAGCCGCGGCGGCGATCACGTCGCCGCGACTGGCGTCGATCTCGTCCGCCAGGGTCAGCGTGACCGCCTGCCCGGCGACTGCCGCCGGCAGGTCGCCACCGGCGGTGACGATACGGGCCACGGTGGACCGGCGCCCGGAGGGCAGCACGACCACGCCATCGCCCGGCGCAACCGTGCCGGCCACGATCGTGCCGGCGAAGCCGCGGAAATCCTGGTGCGGGCGGCAGACCCACTGCACGGGCATGCGGAAGGCCTCCTGCGCGTCGGCGCGATCGACCGACACGGTCTCCAGCGCCTCCAGCAGCGCAGGGCCGCCGTACCACGGCATGGCCGCGGAACGTTCCACCATGTTGTCGCCGCGCAGCGCGGACAGCGGGATGCACTGGACGTGCGGAATGCCCAGCTGGGAGGCCAGCGCGCGGTAGTCGGCGGCGATGGCATCGAATACGGCCTGGTTGAAGTCCACCAGGTCCATCTTGTTGACCGCCAGCAGCACGTGCCGGATGCCCAGCAGCGACACGATGTAACTGTGCCGGCGGGTCTGGGTGAGCAGGCCCTTGCGGGCATCCACCAGCACCACCGCCACGTCGGCGGTGGACGCGCCGGTGGCCATGTTGCGGGTGTACTGCTCATGGCCCGGGCAGTCGGCGACGATGAACTTGCGCCGCTCGGTGTCGAAGAACCGGTAGGCGACATCGATGGTGATGCCCTGCTCCCGCTCGGCCTGCAACCCGTCGACCAGCAGGGCGAAGTCGATCGCCTCGCCCTGGGTGCCGTGCCTGCGGCTGTCGGCGGCCAGCGCGTCCAGCTGGTCGTCCATCAGTTGGCGGGTATCGTGCAGCAGCCGACCGATCAGGGTGCTCTTGCCGTCATCCACGCTGCCGCAGGTGATGAAGCGCAGCAGGCCCTTGGTTTCATGCTGTCGCAGGTAGGCGGCGACCTGCGCATCGGCAGCTTCCATGCGCATCAGAAGTAGCCCTCCTGCTTCTTCTTCTCCATCGAGTCGGCCGGATCATGGTCGATCACCCGGCCCTGCCGTTCGGATGTACGTGCGGCCAGCACCTCGGCGACCACCTCCGCCGTGGTCGCGGCCTGGGACTCGACGCCGCCGGTCAACGGATAGCAGCCCAAGGTGCGGAAGCGCACCATCCTGTCCTGCGGCACCTCGCCCGGCCGCAGCGGCATGCGGTCGTCATCCACCATGAGCAGCACGCCATCGCGCTCGACCACCGGCCGGCGCCGGGCAAAATACAGCGGCGGCAGCGCGATCTCCTCGCGCAGGATGTAGAGCCACACATCCAGCTCCGTCCAGTTGGAGATCGGGAATACGCGGACCGACTCGCCCTTGTGGATACGGGTGTTGTACAAGCTCCAGAGCTCGGGTCGCTGGTGCTTGGGTTCCCAGCGATGCCGGGCATTACGGAAACTGAAGATGCGCTCCTTCGCGCGCGATTTTTCCTCGTCGCGCCGCGCCCCCCCGATGGCGCAGTCGTAGCCCCCGGCTTCCAGTGCCTGGCGCAGGGCTTGCGTGCGCATCACGTCGGTGTAGACGCTGGCCCCATGATCGAACGGATTGATGCCGCGGCGCACACCCTCTTCATTGATGTGCACGCGCAGTTCCACGTCGCACCTTGCCGGCACCTGGTCGCGGAAAGCATAGGTCTCGCGGAACTCGAAGGTACTGTCGATGTGCAGCAGCGGGATCGGCGGCCGCGCCGGGAAGAACGCCTTGCGCATCAGGTGCAGCAGCACCGTGCTGTCCTTGCCAATGGAATACAGCAGCACCGGGTTGCGGAACTCGGCGGCGACTTCGCGCAGGATGTGGATGCTCTCGGCTTCGAGGCGGTCGAGGTGGGACACAGCGGCAGTCAAGGTCGCGGGAACCAGCTGGATAAAGCGCAAGGGTATCAGCTGGACTTGCTGGTCCGCAGGCGGGCGACGTGCAGTGGCGGCATGAAGGCATCGCTGCGCGCTTCGGCCCAGAAATCGCGGAAGACGGCATGCTCCGGCAAACGCCCATCCCGCAACTCACCCGGCTCCAGGTAGCGATAAAGCGCAGACAGCGAGCGCACCTCGGTCGGTGAGACCCGGCGCAGGATGTGCTCCGGCCCCAACTGCTCGGGATGCGACAACCCCGCCGCACAGAGCAGGTCGCGTAGCGCCACGAGCGTGTGCTGATGGAAGGCATGCACGCGCGCCGCCTTGTCGGTGACGTCCAGATGCTTCCAGCGCGCAGGATCCTGGGTGGCGATGCCGGTCGGGCAGCGGTTGGTGTGGCAACTCAATGACTGGATGCAGCCCAAGGCGAACATGAAGCCGCGCGCGGCATTGCACCAGTCGGCGCCCATCGCCAGCGTGCGGGCGATGTCGAACGCACTGGTGATCTTGCCGGCGGCGCCCACGCGGATGCGGTCCCGCAGGTCCAGCCCCACCAGGGTGTTGTGCACCAGCATCAGGCCTTCCTGCATCGGCACCCCCACATGGTCCACGAACTCGGCCGGTGCCGCGCCCGTGCCGCCCTCGGCGCCGTCCACCACGATGAAATCGGGCAGCAGCTCGGGATTGCGGTCGGCATGCTCGGCCATCGCCTTGGCGATCCCGAACCATTCCCAGGGATGACCAATGGCCAGCTTGAAGCCGACGGGCTTGCCGCCGGACAACCGGCGCAGTCGGGCGATGAACTGCAGCAGCTCCACCGGCGTGGAAAACGCCGAATGGCTGGCCGGAGAGATGCAGTCCTGCCCCATCGGCACGCCCCGAGTGGCGGCGATCTCGGCAGTCAGCTTCGCTGCAGGCAGCACGCCGCCGTGGCCGGGCTTGGCACCCTGCGAGAGCTTCACCTCGACCATCTTCACCTGCGGCTCGCGCGCCTGTGCGGCGAAGCGCTCCTCGCTGAAGTGCCCCTGGTCGTCGCGGCAGCCGAAGTAGCCCGAGCCCAGTTCCCAGACCAGATCGCCGCCGCCTTCGCGGTGGTAGGGCGAGATCGAGCCTTCGCCGGTGTCGTGGTAGAAGCCGCCGCGCGCCGCGCCCGCGTTCAACGCACGGATGGCCGCGGCGGACAGCGCGCCGAAGCTCATCGCGGAGATGTTGAACACGCTGACGGAATACGGCTGGGCGCAACCGGCGCCTATGGTGATGCGGAAGTCGTGATCGGCAATCTCCGTGGGCGCCAGCGAATGGTTGATCCATTCGTATTCAACGCCATACACATCGCGCAGCGTGCCGAACGGGCGCACATCGCTGGCATGCTTGGCCCGCTGGTAGACCAGCGCCCGCTGCTGGCGCGAGAACGGCACCTCGGCGGTATCGGACTGGATGAAGTACTGCCGCATCTCCGGGCCAATGGTCTCCAGCCCGTAGCGGAAGTGCGCCAGCAGCGGGTAGTTGCGGCGCAGCGTGCTCTTGCGCTGCAACAGGTCGACGGTGCCCAGTGCCGCCAACAGCCCGAACCCGGCCACGCCCCACCACCACTGCGGATGGACAGCCGCCAAGGCCACCGAAAGCGAAACCAGCGCGAGGCTGGCGAGGTACGGTGTGTAGCGGAGCACGGCATCTCCCCAAGGATGAGGTGGTGCCCGGAGTCGGGATCGAACCGACATGGCCTTGCGGCCGAGGGATTTTAAGTCCCTTGCGTTTACCAGTTTCGCCATCCGGGCCTGCACAGCAAGCTTAACGCGAAGGCTGCGGTGACCGTAATGCACGAAGCGACGGTGGCGGCCCACCGAGTTGGGAACAATCGGCGGCATGGATGCCCCGATCAGCCCACATGGACGTACTCGCGGCGTGCCCCCGGTTCGGCGGCCCGCCGCGGCCGCATGCGCTCGACTGCATCGAACAAAAAGAAAAGCCCCGCTTTCGCGGGGCTTTCGATTGGAGGCCGAGGTCGGAATTGAACCGGCGTACGCGGATTTGCAGTCCGCTGCATAACCACTCTGCCACCCGGCCGGATGACGCGTCTGGTTCCGGATTCTTCCACATCGTGCGCAGGCGCGCGAGAGGCTATGGGCCGGAACGCACCGGACCTGGGTCCGGAAAAAGCGAAGCCCCGCGAACGGGGCTTCGTGAACTTGCTCTGCAAAACTTGGAGCGGGAAACGAGACTCGAACTCGCGACCCCGACCTTGGCAAGGTCGTGCTCTACCAACTGAGCTATTCCCGCGTTGAGCCCGCCATTCTACGGGCTTTTTCTGGATCGTCAACAGGTTTTCAGCAACTTTTTTCATCGTCCGCGCGCAGGGCCGGCCAGGCCGCGCGGAGGTACTCGAACCCGGACCACAGGGTCAGGATCGCGGCCGCCGCGAGCAGCCATTCGCCGATCTGGAACACCGGCACGCCCAGCAGCGGCTCCCGGTACAGCAGGAAGCCCAGGGCGATCATCTGCACCGTGGTCTTGACCTTGCCGACCAGCGCCACGGCCACCTTCGCCCGCTGTCCCAGCTCGGCCATCCATTCGCGCAGCGCCGACACCGCGATCTCGCGGCCGATGATCACGCTGGCCCACAGCGCCATCCACACCGTGTGGTGGTGTTGCACGGTGATCACCAGCGCGGTGGAGATCATCAGCTTGTCCGCGACCGGGTCGAGGAAGGCACCAAACCTGGAGAACAGCCGGTAGCGGCGGGCGATCCAGCCATCCAGCCAGTCGGTCACTGCCGCCGCGACGAACACCGCCGCCGCGGCGATGTTCGACCAGCGGTGGTCGAGGTAGTACACCACCACCAGCACCGGGATCAGGGCGATCCGCGCCAGCGTCAGCCACGTCGGGACGGTCAGGTTCATGCGCGCATTCTACTTGCCGCCCTCGCCTGTGGCCGCATCCGTGGCCAGCCCGTGCAGGCTGTCCCAGAGGCGCTGCGCGAGGGGGCGGTTGATGCCCTCGACCTTGGCGATCTCGTCCACCGGGGCAGCCTTCAGCCCCTGCAGCCCGCCGAAGTGTTTGAGCAACGCGGCGCGGCGGCGCGGCCCGATCCCGGCGATATCCTCCAGCCGGCTGGTGCTGCGCGCCTTCTGCCGCTTGCCCCGATGGCCGGTAATGGCGAACCGGTGCGCCTCGTCGCGGACCTGCTGGACCAGCTGCAATGCAGGCGATGCCGCGCCGGGCTGCACCTCGCAGCCATCCGGCAGCAGCAGCGTCTCCGCCCCCGGCTTGCGCTCGGGGCCCTTGGCCACGCCGACCAGCGCCACGCCGGTCACCCCGGCCTCTGCCAGCACGGCGCGCGCCTGTGCCACCTGTCCCGCGCCGCCATCGATCAGCAGCACATCGGGCAGCACGGCATCGGGTTCGCCTTCCGCCGCGGGCCGGAAGCGCCGCTGCAGCGCCTGGTGCATGGCCGCGTAGTCGTCGCCCGGCGCGATGCCGGCGATGTTGTAGCGCCGGTACTGCTTGCGCACCGGGCCCTGCGCGTCGAACACCACGCAGGAGGCCACCGTGGCCTCGCCCATGGTGTGGCTGATGTCGAAGCACTCGATCCGCGCCGGCGCCTCGGGCAGGCCCAGCAGCTCGCGCAGCCCCTCCACGCGGGCCTGCTGGGCGCTGCTGCTGGCCAGCTCCGTGGCCAGCGTCAACTGGGCGTTGCGGCGCACCAGGTCGAGGTGCGCCGCGCGCTCGCCGCGCACGTTGACGCGCAGCTCGACCTTGCGGCCGGCGTGCTCGGTGAGCGCCAGTTCGATCAATTCGCGCTCGGGGATATCCCCGTCCAGCACGATCTCGGCCGGCGGCGGCTGTTCGGCGTAGTACTGCGAGACGAACGCCGCCAATACTTCACCCGGACTGTCCTCGCCGTTGGTCTTCGGGAAGAATGCCCGGGTGCCGAGGTTGCGTCCGTCGCGGAACGCCAGCAGCAGCACGCAGGCGGCGCCGCCCTGCATGGCCACGCCCAGCACGTCCAGATCAGCGTTGCGGCCGTCCATGGTCTGCCGGGCCTGCAGCTTGCGGATGGTGGCGATGAGGTCGCGCAGGCGCGCGGCTTCCTCGAACTCCAGCGCATCGCTGGCCGCCTGCATGGCGTCCGCCAGCTCTTCGCCCAGCGCCTGGCTGCGCCCCTCGAGGAACAGCGTGGCGCGGCGCACCGCATCGGCGTACTCACGAGGCTCGACGCGCGCCACGCACGGCGCGCTGCAGCGGCCGATCTGGTACTGCAGGCAGGGCCGGCTGCGGTTCTTGAACACGCTGTCCTCGCAGCTGCGCAGGCGGAACAGCTTGTGCATGAGGTTCAGCGTCTCGCGCACCGAGGCGGCACTGGGATACGGCCCGAAGTAGCGGCCCGGGATGGCCCGCGGGCCGCGGTGGAAGCCCAGCCGCGGCCATTCCTCCTTGGTCAGCAGCACGAAGGGATAGCTCTTGTCGTCCCGCAGCATCACGTTGTAGCGCGGCTGCAGGGACTTGATCAGCTGGTTCTCCAGCAGCAGGGCGTCGGCCTCGCTGCGAGTGACCGTGGTCTCGATGCGCGCCACCTGCGCCAGCATCGCCATGATGCGCGTGGCCTTGGGCGTGGCGTTGAAGTAGCTGCCCACCCGGTTGCGCAGCGCGCGCGCCTTGCCGACGTAGAGCAGGCCGCCCTCGGCATCGAACATGCGGTAGACGCCGGGCGCCAGCGGCAGCGCCGCGGCGAACGCGCGGCCATCGAAGTCGGGGGCGGGCGCCTTGCGCTTGGCCATCCGGTCAGAACCGGCCCTGGCGCACCCGCTCGACGATGCCCTGCGCGGCGGCGTCGATCAGCTTGAAGGCGTGCTCGAAGTCGCGGGCATTGCCGTAATACGGGTCCGGCACGTCCTTCTTGCCCACCCCGCCCCATTCCAGCAGCAGCTCCACCTGCGCGTGCGAGGTGCGCGGCTTGCGCATGCGCGCCTCGTGCAGGATCGTGCGGTCGGCGCAGAGGATGGTGTCGAAGGCGTCGAAGTCCTCCAGCGCCAGGCGGCGGGCACGCAGCGCGGCGATGTCGATGCCGTGCTTGGCGGCGCAGGCGATGGCGCGCTCGTCCGGCGGCTGGCCGATGTGCGAGCTGCCCGTCCCCGCGGAATCCACCCGCGCGCGCGTGCCCAGGCCCGCCTCCTCCAGCCGGGCGCGCAGCACGCCCTCGGCCGTCGGCGAACGGCAGATGTTGCCCAGGCACACCATGAGGATGCCGGTCGGTCTAGCCATGGTCATTCCCTGACGCTTGCTCCATGAAGATGCGCTCGGCGCGGGCGAGGTCCTCGGGCGTGTCCACGCCCGGCGGGAACGGCGATGGCGCCAGCGCCACCGCGACCCGCCAGCCCGCTTCCAGCGCGCGCAGCTGCTCCAGCGCTTCGACCTGCTCCAACCGCCCCGGCGGCAGCGCCGCGAACGCGCGCAGCGCGGCAACGCGGTAGCCGTAGATGCCGATGTGCCGCAGCCATTGCCCGGCGGGCATCGTGGCGCGGTCGCGGGCGAAGGCATCGCGCGGCCACGGCACCGGTGCACGGCTGAAATACAGGGCGTCGCCGCTGGCCGCGCGGACGACCTTGACGGCGTTGGGGTCCAGCAGGGTTTCCACGGCCTCGATGGGCGTGGCGAGCGTGGCGATGCCGGCGCCGCTGGCGGCCACTGTGCGCGCCACGCAGGCGATCCCATCGGCCGGTGCGAAGGGCTCATCGCCCTGCAGGTTCACCACGATGGCATCGTCCGCCCAGCCGGCGATCGCCGCGCACTCGGCCAGCCGATCGGTGCCGGAGGCATGGTCGGGCGAGGTCATCGCGATATGCACGCCGCTGCCCTGCAACGCCTCCGCGATGCGCGCATCGTCGGTGGCAACCCAGACCGCGTCGGCACCTGCCGCCAGCGCGCGGCGGGCGACGTGCAGCACCATCGGCGTACCGCCGATCAGGCGCAGCGGCTTGCCCGGCAGGCGCGATGCGGCATGGCGGGCGGGAATGGCGACGATGAAACGGGGCGTGTCCATGCGGGGATTATCGCCCCTCGCCGCCCGGAAGGTCAGCGGTTGGCGGACGCACGATCACGCCCCGCGTGCCGGCAACCGGGCCGCCAGCGCTTGCCAGAAGCCCTCCGGCAGACAGGCCCGCACCGGCACGCTGTGCCAGCCAGGCTGGGCGAACGCCATGCACTTCACCGCGTCCTTCTCGGTCATCAGTACCGGCAACGGGCTGGCGAAGGCGAAATCCTCCGCTGCGTAGGCATGGTGGTCCGGGAAGGCGTGCGGAACCACCGCGATGCCGGCGTCCCGCAACGTGGTGAAGAAGCGCTCCGGCTCGCCGATGCCGGCGACGGCATGTACGCGCTGGCCGGCAAAGGCGGCCAGAGGCAGCGGGCGCCCGCCCAGCAGCGGCTGCGCCGACTCCACCCGCAGCCGCATCGGCCACTCGCCCGCGCAGGATGCCTCGTCCGTGGCTGCCGTCACGCCGAGGTTCATCACCCGCAGCGTGCAGTCGGCGGCACGCTCCAGCGGCTCACGCAGCGGGCCCGCGGGCAGCAGCAGCCCGTTGCCATAGCGGCGGCGGATATCCAGCACCTCGATTTCCACGTCGCGGGCCAGACGGTAATGCTGCAGGCCATCATCGCAGACGACGATGTCACAGCCGGCCGCGGCCAGTGCCGCCGCCGCCGCCGCGCGATCGCGATCCACCCGCACCGGCGCGCCGGTGGCGCGTGCGATCAGTAGCGGCTCGTCGCCACAGAGCGCCGCCGACATGCCCGGCTCGACCCAGCGTGGCGTGGCCGGCTCCGCCCGGCCGTAGCCCCGGCTGGCCATGCCTGGCGTCCATCCGGCCGCCTGCAGGTGCGCGACGACGGCCAGGACCAGCGGCGTCTTGCCGCTACCGCCGGCCACCAGATTGCCCACCACCACCACCGGCACCCCGGGGTGCCGAGGCCGCAGCAAGCCGCGGGCGTAGGCGGCGCGTCGAACGGCGACTGCCGCGCCGTAGAGCGGCGCGACCACGCGGGTCCACGCCGGTGGCGGACTACCGTCAAACCACCAGGCGGGCGTCTGCGGCAACCGCGGACGGCTCAAGCGCCAGCCTCCCGGAACTGCATGGCATGCAGGTGCGCATACACGCCGCCGCGGGCCAGCAGTTCGGCGTGGGTGCCCTGCTCCACCAGCTTGCCATCGTCCAGCACCAGGATCTGGTCGGCGTGTTCCACCGTGGACAGCCGATGGGCGATGACCAGCGTGGTGCGGTCGGGAATCAGGTGCGCCAGTGCGTCCTGCACCAGCCGCTCGGAGGCGTTGTCCAACGCGGCGGTGGCTTCGTCGAGGATCAGGATCGGGGCGTCCTTCAGCATCGCCCGTGCGATCGCCAGGCGCTGGCGCTGGCCGCCGGAGAGCTTGCCGCCCTTCACCCCGATCTGCGCCTGCAGGCCCTCCGGCAGCTGCTCGACGAACTCCATCGCGTTGGCATGACGCAGGGCCCGCTCAACGTCGCTGGAGTGGGCGCCACGCAGTTCGCCATAGGCCACGTTGGCGGCCACGCTGCCGTCGAACAGCATCACCTGCTGCCCCACCATCGCCAACTGGCGGCGCAGATCCGCCAGCCGGTAATCCGTCAACGGGTGGCCGTCCAGCAGGATCTGGCCACCGCTGGGCTCGTAGAACCGGGGGAGCAGCTTGACCAGCGTGGACTTGCCGCTGCCGGAACGGCCCACGATGGCGGTGACGGTGCCTGGCCTTGCGGTGAAGCTGATCCCGTCCAGCGCCGGCCGCGCCTGCCCCGGATAGACCAGACGGACATCACGGAACTCGATCAACCCGCGCGCCCGTGCCAGCGGGCGGGTGCCGGCATCGATCTCGTCCTCGGCATCCAGCACGTGGAACAGGCGCTCGGCCGAGGCGACGCCGCGCTGCAGCATGCCCTGCACGTTGGTGAGCTGCTTCAGCGCCGGGATGATGGCCAGCATTGAAATCATCAACTGCACGAATCCGCCTGCGCTCAGGCGTCCTGCCATCGCTTCGCGACCGGCGAAGAACAGCAGCAGCGCCAGCCCCACGGCCCCGGTGAGTTGCACGACCGCGGAGGAAATGCTGCGCGTGGCCTCGACCTTCAGGCTGAGCCGCAGGTAGTGGTCGGCCAGCGCCGTGTAGCGCTCCATCTCCGCCGCGCGAGCACCATAGACCTTGACTTCCTGCTGGTTGGACAGGGCCTGGTCGGCCGCCAGCATCATCTGCGCCGAGGTCTCCTGCACGCGATGGCCAAACCGGCGGTAGCGGCGCCCCACCTTGTCCATCATCCAGGCGATCAGCGGCCCCAGCAGCAGCACGGCCAGCGTCACCCGCCAGCTGGCATAGAGCATCACGCCCAGCATCGCGACCACCTGCAGCGACTGCTGCAGCATGACCTTGGCAGAATCCACCACCGCCTGCGCCACCTGGTCGCTGTCCGAACCCAACCGCACCAGCATAGAGGGCACCGGCTCCGTATCGAAACGCAGGCCCGGCAGGCGCAGGTACTTATCCATGGCCTGCACGCGCATGTCGCGGGCGATGCCGCGGGCCGCCTTCGCCATGTACACGTCGGTGATGTAACCCGCGATACCGCGCACCACGAAGATGGCGACGATGGCCAGCGGCAGCAGCAGTCCGAACTGCTGGTTCTTGGCGACGAACGTCTCGTCCACCATGGGCTTGGTGAGCATGCCGAACGCGCCGGCGGCCGCCCCCTCCACCACCAGTCCCAGCAGCGCCACCAGCAGGACGGCCCGGTAGGGCTTGGCCAGCGCGGGCAGGCGCCGGTAGATGGCGCGTGGCGAGAGGTCAACGCTCATTGGCCGCTCCCGGCACCCGCGGCCGGCGCCGGCACGGTGGCGTTGGCGACCTTGCGGAAGCCCAGCTGGCCCAGGGCGTCGTAGGCGGTCACCACCGCCTGCCAGGGCGTGCGCGCATCCGCACGCACCAGCACGACCTGGCTGCGGTCGTCGCCGGCCACCTCCCGCAAGGCCTGCTTCAGTGCATCAACATCGGTCCGCAGCACTTCGCGATTCCCGACGAAATAGCGCCCGTCGGCGTTGATCAGGATGCCCAGCGGCTGGGAGCCCGCCTGGGCCGGCTGGCCGTCCGCGCGCGGCAGCTCGAGCTTGAGCACCGAGCGGGCGTCGAACGTGGTGGTCACGACGAAGAAGATCAGCAGGCACAGCACCACATCGATCAGCGGCACCAGGTTGATCTCGGGAATGTCGTCGTCGCGATGGTCGGCGATCCGCATGCGCACCAGGCCTCAGTCCTGCCCGGCCGGCGCCATGCCGGGCGGGACGTCCAGCACGTCCTGCAGCCGCATGGCCTCGTGTTCCATGTCGACGATATAGCCGGCGATGCGGCCGCGGAAATAGCGGTGGAAGGCCAGCGCGGGAATCGCCACCACCATGCCCGTGGCGGTGCAGACCAGCGCCTTGCCGATGCCGCCCGCCAGCTGATTGGCATCGCCGATGCCGTGGTCGAGGATGCCAAGGAACATCTGGATCATGCCGACCACGGTGCCGAACAGGCCCAGCAGCGGTCCGGCGGCGGCGATGGTACCCAGCGCATTGAGGAAGCGCTCCATGCGGTGGACGAGGTGGCGCCCCACGTCCTCGACGCGCTCGCGGATCACCTCGCGCCCGCGGTGGCGGACGTCGAGCTCGGCGGCCAGCAGCGCACCCAGCGGCGAGGTCGCGCGCAGGGATTCGATATGCGCGGGCTCCAGCGGCTTGCCGCGCGCCACCCAGGCGCGCACCTCGTCCCCCAGCCCTGGCGGCAGCACGCGCTCGCGGCGCAGGCTCCAGAAGCGCTCGACAATGATGGCGAGCGCCGCCACGGTCAGCAGCAGCAGCGGGATCATCGGCCAGCCACCGGCCTTGATCAGTTCCAGCACGGGTCGATCCTCCGGCCCTCATGGCCGCGAAAACTCCGGCGCGTAGCATAGCCCAGCCGTTTCCCCGCGCCTGCGCACCGCGTCCCAGGCCCGCGAATGGAACGCACGCTCCTCGCGCACGCGCAGCCTGCCACGCCCCAACCAGACCCGCACGGCGCCGGAACGGGCGGTATCCAGCACCTCCGCGCCGTTATCGCACCAGCGCCGCACCACCTGCGGGCGCGGATGCCGGAAGCGGTTGTCGGCACCGCTGGCCACCACCGCCAGGCGGGCACCGGTGGCGGCGACGAAGCCGGGGTCCGACGAGCCTGCGCTGCCGTGGTGGGGCACCAGCACGACATCGCTGCGCAACGCTGCGCGATCGATGGCCAGCAGCTTGCGCTCCACGTAATGGCCGATATCGCCCGCCAGCAGGGCACTGCCGTGATCGGTCTCGATGCGCAGCACGCACGCGGCCTCGTTGCCGAGGTACGGGAAATCCCGGCCCGGATGCAGCACGCGGAACCGCACGTCATCCCACGCCCAGCGCTGGCCGGCCTGGCAAAACGCGGAACCTTTTGCCGGGCTGCCCGCGGGCGCCAGCACCACCGGCAGTGGGAATGCGGCCGCCACCGCCTGGCGCCCACCCGCATGGTCGTTGTCGCC
Organism: Thermomonas sp.; assembly: GCF_046293095.1. Taxonomy (GTDB): domain Bacteria; phylum Pseudomonadota; class Gammaproteobacteria; order Xanthomonadales; family Xanthomonadaceae; genus Thermomonas. The sequence continues at coordinate 430,736 of NZ_JBKBPN010000002.1, read as the reverse complement.
GTGGCTGATCATCGCCATGTCCAGGCGCGTCACGCCCAATGCGTGCAAGGCCGGCACCACGGCGCGCTCCCCGGCGTCGAACCCGTCCGGCAGCGCCGGCCCCATGTCGTACAACAGTGCGTGGTGGGCGGTGCGCACGAGGACGGACAGGCCCTGCCCGACATCGATGACGGTCAGCTCGACTTCGCCCAATGCCGGCCGCTCGCGCGGTGGAAACAGCAGCGGCAGCCACAGCAGCAAGGCCAAACCCCGGCCCGGCAGTCCGCGCGGCAACAACAGCCAGAACGCTGCCAGCAGGGCCAGCGGCAGGGCGTACCAGCGCGCCGCAGGCAGCCAGGCCATCGCCAGCGGGCTGTCCGCGATGCGGGCCAGCAGCGGCCACAGCGCGTCAAAGCACCATGCCGCCATGCGCCACAACGGATCGCCCGCACCCGCCTGCAGCGTGTCCGCCAGCACGCCGAGCAGGCCCAGCGGCACCACCACCAGGCTCCACCACGGCACTGCCGCCAGATTCGCAAGCGGACCGGCGAACGAGGCCTGCCCGAACAGCACCACGGTGAGCGGCAGCAGCCCCAGGCTGGCGACGGCCTGCGCTGCAAGGAAACCCCGCAGCATCGCCCCTACGCCCCGCTCCTCCCCACCAGGCAGGCACCACAGCAGCCACGCCACGCCAACGAAGCTGAGCCAGAACCCTGCCCCCAGCACCGCCAGCGGGTCCAGCAGGAGCAGCACCCCGCAGCCCAGCGCCAGCGCATCGGCCAACCGCAGCCGCCGACGCAGGCAGCGGGCCGCCACCAGCACGGCGATCATCACCGCGGTGCGCAGGGTCGGCACCGCCATGCCGGTCAGGAGTGCATAGCCGAACGCCCCCAGCACCGCCCCGGCACCGGCAGCGAACGGCCGCGGCCAACGCCGCCCCAGTGCAGGCCACAGCCACCACAGCGCCGCCAGCGGCAACGCACAGAAGCCGGCCACCAGCCCGACATGGAACCCCGAGATCGCCACCAGATGGGTCAGCCCGGCCGCCCGCAACCGCGCCCAGTCCAGGGCATCCAAGCCACGCGTATCGCCCAGCGCCAGCGCGCGCACGTAGCGCGAGGACGGCCCGGGCACCGCAACGCCGATGCGTGCACTCATCGCTTCCCGCCACGCGTCAAGACCGGACGGGGATGCCAACCGGCGAGCCAGGATTGGCGCCGCGATGAATCCTGTGCCCGCGGTGCGTGCGGCCAGCGCGAATTTCTCCGCATCTCCACCGCCCGGGTTGCGCAAACCACGCGGCGCACGCAGCCGCACCGGGAACGACCACCGGCTGCCGGCCTGCAGGCGCTCGCGTGGCCGCGGGTCGTCGTCGTACCAGGCCAGCTGTACGGTGCGTCCGCGTAACGCCTCCGGCTGCCCCGGCGCATCGTCGATGCGGAAGCGGAAGCGGGTCCGGCGCGGCTCATGCAGAGGTAATTCCACGATCTGCCCCTGCAGCTGCAGCAGGCGTCCCTGCAGTGCTGGCGGCAGCTGCTGCGCCAGCGCCACGGTGGCATGCGCACCCGCGAACGCGACCCCGAGCAGCAGCATGCCTGCCGGACGCCATGCCGGCAGCAGCAGGACCGCCAGCCCTGCCAGCGCCAGCAACACCAGCAGGCCAGCAGGCGGCAGCGCGGGCAGCAGCAGGCAGCAGGTGACGCCGGCCAGCAATGCTGCCGCGCAAGCGGGACCGAATAGCGGAAAGACAACGCCTGCGGGTCGGCGAGATGCGCCCCAGACGGGCCACCAGCAGCGAAATGCGGGAACGGCGAAGGCCATGCCCGCAGCCTCGGGCAGTGCCAGCGCGATGTGCATCGGCGCTCCGCCCGCGGGCGGCTCAGGCTTTGCCGCGTGCGGCGGGCCTGCAGCATCCCGGCGCGCGCATCGACAGCCTGCCGGCGGGCGGGCTGCTTCCGGCGAACGCACAACAGCTGTGATTCCCCCCGCGCCGCTGCACCGCTGCCGGACGGCCTCGTTTACCTTCGGCGCAACGGCCGGGCGATGGGCTCAGACGTCGGCAGCCGCCAGCGCATGCAGCCGGCCTTCGCGCAGCTCCAGCACGCGGTCCAGGCGCCGGGCCAGGCGACGATCATGGGTCACCAGCACCAGGCTGGTGCCCTGCGCGCGGTTGAGTTCCAGCATCTGCGCGAACACATGGCCGGCGGTCTTTTCGTCCAGGTTGCCGGTGGGCTCGTCGCCCAGCACGCAGGCCGGATTGTTGACCAGCGCGCGGGCGACGGCGGCGCGCTGGCGTTCACCGCCCGACAGTTCGCCCGGCTTGTGCGCCAGCCGATGCCCCAGCCCCACCGACTCCAGCAGCGCCTGCGCGCGCCGCTGCGCCTGGCCGGTGGACTCGCCGGCCAGCAGCACCGGCATCATCACGTTCTCCAGCGCGGTGAATTCCGGCAGCAGGTGGTGGAACTGGTAGACGAAGCCCAGCGCGCGGTTGCGCAGGCGGCCACGGGCGGCGTCGGACAACGCGCTCATCTTCTGGCCGGCGACGTACACCTCGCCCGCGCTCGGCACGTCCAGCCCGCCCAGCAGGTGCAGCAGGGTGCTCTTGCCGGCACCGGAGGCGCCAAGGATGGCCACGGTCTCGCCCGCCTGCACGGCGATATCCAGGCCATCGAACACCGGCGTGTGCAGCTTACCTTCGGCGTAGGTCTTGCCCAGGCCTTCGGCGCGGATCACGTCCCGCATCGGCTCATTCATAGCGAAGCGCCTCCGCCGGGGCCGTGCGCGATGCGCGCCAGGCGGGATACAGGGTGGCCAGGAAGGCCATCAACAGCGCCGCACAGACGATCGCAACCACATCGCCCGCCTGCATGTCGGTGGGCAGGCCAGTGATGTAGTAGACATCCTCGGGCAGCAGCTGCACGCCGAACACGCGCTCGATGGCCTGCAGCAGGTTGTTGAGGTTGAGGGTCAGCGCGACGCCGCCGATCACCCCGGCCACGGTGCCGATGAGGCCGATCAGGCCACCCTGCACCATGAACGTGCGCATCACCTGCCCGGGGGTCAGGCCCAGCGTGCGCAGGATGGCGATGTCGGCCTGCTTGTCGGTGACCAGCATCACCTGCGAGGACACCAGGTTGAACGCGCCCATTGCCACGATCAGCGACAGCAGGATGGCCATCACCGTCTTCTCCATCTTCAGCGCGCGGAACAGGTTGGCGTTGTCCTGGGTCCAGTCGCTGACCCGGTACGGGCCCTTGAGCTTCAGCGCCAAATCGCGCCCCACGTCGAAGGCGCGGTCCATGTCGTGCAGCTTCAGGCGCACGCCGGTGACGCCGTCGCCCATCCGCAGCACGCGCTGCAGATCGGCCAGGTTGACCACCGCCAAGCCCTTGTCGAACTCGTTGTAACCGACCTCGAAGATACCGCTGACCTTGAAGCGCTTCATGGTCTGGATGCCGCCCACCGGCGTGCTGCGGAACTCGGCCAGGGTGACAATGACGTCATCGCCCACGCCCACGCCCAGCCACAACGCCAGCTCCTTGCCCAGCACAATGCGGAAGCTGCCTGGCACCAGGTCGGCCAGCTTGCCCTGCACCATCCTGCCGGGCAGCACCGATACCCGGCCTTCCAGCGCCGGATCCACGCCGCGCAGCATCGCCGGCTGGTTGCTGGCACCGGATACCAGCGCCTCTTTCTCGATGTAGGGCGCGGCGCCCGCGACGCGCGGGTCGGCGGTGGCCACCTGGACCGCATGCCGCCAGTCCTGCAGCGGCTCGCCGTAGCCACTGACCGTGGCGTGCGCGGCCATGCCCAGCATGCGGTCGCGGATCTCCTTCTGGAAGCCGCTCATCACCGCCAGCGTGGTGATCAGCGCGGTAACGCCCAGCGCGATGCCGAGGATCGAGGCCAGCGAGATGAACGAGATGAAACCGTTGCGGCGTTTGGCGCGCAGGTAGCGCAGGCCGATAGCGACGGGGAGGGGTTTGAACATCGCAAGCCCTTTCGAGTGAGCGCCTATCCTGCCATCGAAGCCCCCTGGCCGGCAGTGGCGCCCCGCTGCAGGGCCAGCCACAGTTCACGCCGCGCCGGGGCAGGCAAGGTGTCGGGCCAGAACACCAGGCGCTCCGGGCGCCTGTCGGGTCCCCGCCAGTGCAGGAACAGCAGCGGCCCGCGCCGGTGCAGCCGGAACTGCCGCATGGGCACGCCATCGCACTGCGGCAGCCCACTCCCCGCGGGCACAGACAGCCGGCACGTCGCCCGGCGCCGATAGCGGCTGGCCTGGCGGGCACCCGCCAGCAGGGCGATACAGGCCAGAGACCAGGCCAGGGGCAGCGGCAGATCCGACGCCAATACCGACAGCGGGGCCAGCGTCGACAGCACCATCAGCGCGGCCAGGCCCAGCCTGGATGGCCGCCAGTCACACTGGAAGCTGGCGGATGCGCTGGACGAGCGATGCGATTTCGACATCGGGCGACACCTCATGGCCGAGGAACCAGCGCCAGAGTTTGTCGTCCTCGGTGTCCAGCAGCCGCAGGAACACCTCGCGTTCGTGGGTCGGACTTTGCCGCCACTGGCGTTCCAGCCAGCGCTCCAGCAACTGGTCCAGCTCGCGCATGCCGCGCCGGCAGCGCCAGCGCAGCTTCCTCAGTTCCGCTTCCTCGTCCATGGCGAAGATCCGTGGGTGGGGTCGCGCTGATTATCGCGCGGGGCGGGCCCGATCAGGCACGCGCCTCGGCGCGCTTGATGCGCTGGTGCACGACCAGCGCCACCACCGTGCTGATGGCACCCGACAGCAGATAGGCGCCGAGGAACGCCAGCCCGAATTTCGCGCATACCCACAGCGCCACCAGCGGCGCGAAAGCCGCGCCGATCAACCAGGCGAAGTCGGTGGTCAGCGCCGCGCCGGTGTAGCGGTAGCGCGAACCGAAATTGCGGGTCACCGCGCCGGAGGATTGGCCGTAGGACAGCCCCAGCAGCAGGAACCCGATCAGGATGAAAGCGTCCTGCGCCAGCTCGCCACCGCCCAGCAACGTCGGCGCAAAGCCGCTGAACATCGCGATGGCCAGCGCCAGCCCGCCCAGCGTGGGCACGCGCCCCACGCGGTCGGCAATCACGCCCGAGGCCAGCACGCCGCCGATGGCGATGAAACCGCCCAGCACCTGCACCCACAGCAAGCCGACGATCGGCTGCTTGTCGAACAGCAGCACCCAGGACAGCGGGAAGATGGTCACGATGTGGAACAGCGCGTAACTGGCCAGCGGCGCGAACGCCCCGATCAGCACATGACGGCCCTTGACCCTGAACAGCTCGCGCAGCGGCACCGGCTCCAGCTCGCGCTGGCCCATTTCCTGCTCATACTCGCGGGCCACCACCAGCCGCAGCCGGGCGAACAGTGCCACCACGTTGATGGCGAACGCGGCATAGAACGGGTAGCGCCAGCCCCAGTCGTAGAAATCCCGCTCGGACAGGTTGGCCATCAGGTAAGCAAACAGCGCAGCGGCGACGATGAACCCCACCGGCGCACCCAGCTGCCCCAGCATGGCGTACCAGCCGCGACGATGCTTGGGAGCATTGATGGCCAGGAGCGACGGCAGACCGTCCCACGAGCCGCCCATCGCCATGCCCTGGAGCATGCGCAGCAACGCCAGCAGCACGATGGCCGCGCCGCCCAGTGTCGCGTAGCCCGGCAGGAAGGCGATGCCGGCGGTCGCCGTGCCCAACAGGAACAACGCAACGGTCAGCTTGGCTTCGCGGCTCCAGCGCCGCTGCAGCTGCATGGAAAGTGCTGTCCCCAGCGGCCGCATCACGAAGGCCAGCGCGAAGATGGCGAAGGAGTACAGGGCACCGGTCAGCGCGTCCGCAAACGGAAAGAACACGCGCGGGAACACCAGCGCGGAGGCAATGCCGTAGACGAAGAAATCGAAGTTCTCGGATGCGCGGCCGATCACCACGCCCACCGCGATTTCGCCCGGAGCGACGTGCGGGTCGCTCTTGGCGTTGTGGTCGTGGGTGGAAGCCATGGCCTGGGGATGGACGGACATCGTGGGCAGATCCAGAGGCAGGGGGAAAGATGCGGCCAAAGGCCGCCCTGTAGCAGCTTAGGCCAACCCGACCAGCGGCGCGATAGGACAAAACGTCCAATCGCACCCGCCATGATCCGGGGCTACAGTGGCGCCCAGACTCCCCCAAGTCCCTTCCCCACCATGCCCAAGCTTCCACGCGCAACGTGGCTGCTGCCCGCGCTTTTGGCTCTTACCGGATGCGCGCGCACCGTAGTCCTGAATCCGTCCGGCGATGTCGCCCGCCAGCAAGGCGACCTGATCCTGGTTGCCACGGCGTTGATGCTGATCGTCATCGTGCCGGTCATCGGGCTGACGCTGTTCTTTGCCTGGCGCTACCGCGCCTCCAACCGCTCAGCGCCCTACACCCCGGACTGGGACCACTCCACCCAGCTGGAGCTGGTGATCTGGGGCGGCCCGCTGCTGATCATCCTCGCCCTGGGTGCCATCACCTGGATCACCACCCACACCCTGGACCCCTATCGCCCGCTCGACCGCATCGCCCCCGGCAAGCCGGTTCCGGCCGACGTCAAGCCACTGGAGGTGCAGGTGGTGTCACTGGACTGGAAGTGGCTGTTCATCTATCCCGAACAGGGCGTGGCCGCGGTCAACGAACTGGCGCTGCCGGTGGACCGCCCGGTGCGCTTCCTGCTCACGTCCTCGACCGTGATGAACGCGTTCTACATCCCGGAGCTGGCCGGGATGATCTACACCATGCCCTCCATGCAGACCCAGCTGAACGCGGTTGCCAACCAGCCCGGTGAGTTCGTCGGCTTTTCTTCCAATTACAGCGGCGCCGGTTTCTCGTGGATGCGCTTTGCCGTGCATGCCACCGACGAAGCCGGGTTCCAGGCCTGGGTGAGCAAGGCACGTGCTGCCGGCGAACGCCTGGACCGCGCGCGCTATCTGGCGCTGGAGAAGCCCAGCGAGCGCGAGCCTGCGCGCCTGTTCGCCGGAGTGGACCCGGGCCTGTACGACGCCGTCCTCAACCGCTGCGTGGATCCGGGCCGGATGTGCATGCACGAGATGATGGCCATTGACGCGACCGGCGGCCGTAGCGCCTCTGGCAGCGGCCTGGCCATGCTCCGCAACCGCAGCCGCGGCGACCTGCGCGGCCGCCCCTACGTGCCGGGCGAGGTCTGCACCGCCGACGCCGCCACCCCGGCCTGGACGCTGGCGCTGCGCGCCCCCTGATTCCGACTTCCGAACGCCATGATGACCTCCCCCACCCTCTCCCCCGGCGCCGCCGACGTCTCGCCCTGGCTGGGCAAGCTGAGCCTGGCGGCGATCCCGTATCACGAGCCCATCCTCATCGCGACCTTCATCGGTGCCGCGCTGGCGGGCCTGACCGTGCTTGGCCTGGTTACCCGGTACCGCCTGTGGGGCGTGTTCTGGCGCGAGTGGGCCACCAGCATCGACCACAAGAAGATCGGCATCATGTACATGGTGCTGGGCCTGGTGATGCTGCTGCGCGGCTTTGCCGACGCGCTGATGATGCGCGCCCAGCAGGCGATCGCCTTTGGCGACAACTTTGGCTATCTGCCGCCGCACCACTACGACCAGATCTTCACCGCCCACGGCGTGATCATGATCTTCTTCGTGGCCATGCCGTTCATCACCGGGCTGATGAACTACGTGGTGCCGCTGCAGATCGGTGCCCGCGACGTGGCGTTCCCGTTCCTCAACAACTTCAGCTTCTGGATGACCACCGCCGGCGCCGGGCTGGTGATGATCTCGCTGTTCGTCGGCGAGTTCGCCAAAACGGGCTGGCTGGCGATGGCGCCGCTGTCGGGGATCGACTACAGCCCTGACGTCGGGGTGGACTATTACATCTGGGCCCTGCAGATCGCAGGCGTCGGCACGACCCTGTCCGGCATCAACCTGGTAGTGACCATCCTGAAGATGCGTGCGCCGGGCATGGGCCTGATGAAGATGCCGGTGTTCACCTGGACGGCGCTGTGCTCCAACATCCTGATCGTGGTCACCTTCCCGGTGCTGACCGCGGTGCTGGCGATGCTGACCATGGACCGCTACCTGGGCACCAACTTCTTCACCAACGACCTCGGCGGCAACCCGATGTTGTACGTGAACCTGATCTGGATCTGGGGCCATCCGGAGGTCTACATCCTGATCCTGCCGCTGTTTGGCGTGTTCTCGGAGGTGGTGTCCACCTTCACCGGCAAGCGCCTGTTCGGCTACAGCTCGATGGTCTACGCCACGGTGTGCATCACCATCCTGTCGTACCTGGTGTGGCTGCACCACTTCTTCACCATGGGTTCGGGCGCCAGCGTGAACTCGTTCTTCGGGATCACCACCATGATCATCTCGATCCCAACTGGGGCGAAGATGTTCAACTGGCTGTTCACCATGTACCGCGGCCGCATCCGCTTCGAGGTGCCGATGCTGTGGACGATCGGCTTCATGGTGACTTTCACCGTGGGCGGTATGACCGGCGTGCTGCTGGCAGTGCCCCCGGCCGACTTCGTGCTGCACAACTCGCTGTTCCTGATCGCCCACTTCCATAACGTGATCATTGGCGGCGTGGTGTTCGGGGCATTCGCCGGCATGACGTACTGGTTCCCCAAGGCGTTCGGTTACCGGCTTGATCCGTTCTGGGGCAAGGTGTCGTTCTGGTTCTGGTTCTTCGGCTACTGGTTTGCCTTTACCCCGCTGTACGTGCTGGGGCTGATGGGCGTCACCCGCCGCATGAGCCATTTCGACGATCCCAGCCTGCAGCCGTGGTTTGTGATCGCTGCCTTCGGCGCCGCGCTGATCGCCATCGGCATCGCCGCCTTCCTGGTCAATCTGGTGGTCAGCTACCGCAAGCGCGAGCAGCTGCGCGACCTCACCGGCGATCCCTGGAATGGCCGCACCCTGGAGTGGTCCACCTCCTCGCCGCCGCCGGCATACAACTTTGCCTTCACCCCGGTGGTGCGCGACAACGACGCCTGGGCCGACATGAAGCAGCATGGCTTCACGCGTCCTGAGTCTGGCTTCCTGCCGATCCACATGCCCAGGAACACTGCGGCCGGTGTGGTGTTGGCCGGCCTCAGCCTGGTGCTTGGGTTTGCCCTGGTCTGGCATATCTGGTGGCTTGCGGTCACCGCCTTCGTGGCACTGGTGATCTCGGCCATCGTGCACACCTTCAACTATGACCGCGACTTCCACATCCCGGCCGAAGACGTGGCCGCGACTGAAGCCGCGCGCACCCAGCAACTGGCCCACACCCATGTCTGACGCGATGTCCCTGCCTGCCACCGGCCGTCCGGCCGACCCCACCGCGGCCTTCCTCGACCTGGAGGGCCACCACCATCCGGAGAACGGCTCTCTGCTGGGCTTCTGGATCTACCTGATGAGCGACCTGCTCATCTTCGCCTGCCTGTTTGCCACCTTCGGGGTGCTGGGCCGCAGCTATGCGGCCGGCCCGTCCGGCGCCGAGCTGTTCGACCTGAAGCTGGTGGCGGTCAACACCACCCTGCTCCTATTCTCCTCGCTGACGTACGGGCTGGCGATGATCGCCATGCAGGCTGGCAGCAAGCGTGGCGTGCTGGGCTGGCTGGCGATCACCGGCCTGCTGGGCGCGGCCTTCGTCAGCCTCGAGATCTATGAGTTCGTGCATCTGATCCACGAAGGCGCAGGCCCACAGCGCAGCGCGTTTTTGACCTCGTTTTTCGCTCTGGTTGGCACCCACGGACTGCATGTCAGCTTCGGTATCGTCTGGCTGCTCACGCTGATGCTGCAGGTCGGCCGGTTCGGCCTGACCGCGGCCAACCAGCGCCGGTTGCTGTGCCTGTCGATGTTCTGGCACTTTCTCGATCTGGTCTGGATCGGCGTGTTCACCTTCGTTTACCTGATGGGCGTGCTGCAATGAGCCAACACCCGCACTCTTCCGACTCCAACGGCCACGGCGCACACCATGGCCACGAGGCCACGCCGGGGATCCACTTCAGCCTGCGCGGCTACCTGACCGGGTTTTTCCTCTCGGTCGTGCTCACCGCCATCCCGTTCTGGCTGGTGATGGGCAAGGTGTTGCCCAGCGCCACCGTCACCGGCGTGGCGCTGATCGCCTTCGCGGTCGTACAGATCCTGGTTCACATGGTGTATTTCCTGCACCTGGATGCGCGCTCCGAGGGCGGCTGGAACCTGATCTCGATCCTCTTCACCCTGATCCTGCTGGTGATCGTACTGGCCGGCACGCTGTGGGTCATGCACCACATGAACACCAACATGATGCCGATGACCCCGCACGACGCGCGGATGGTGGACTGACGCCGGGAGTGCCCGGATGCCCGCGCCCCGCCGCCTGTCTCGCCTGTTGCTGCTGGCGCTGCTGGTGTGCGGCGTGGCGGGCTTCTCGGCACTGGGCGTGTGGCAACTTAAGCGGCTGCATTGGAAACGGGCGCTGATCGCCCGGGTGGAGGGCTACCTGCATGCTCCACCCATCCCGGCTCCACCGCCCGCCTTGTGGCCGACGCTGGACAGCGAACGCGAGGAATACCGGCGCGTTGTCGTGCATGGCCAGTATGTGCAGGGTGCAGAGACCCGCACCCAGGCCGTCACCGAACTCGGCGCAGGGTATTGGGTGCTCAGCCCGCTGCGGACAGCGCAAGGCTGGATGGTGCTGATCAACCGCGGCTTCGTCCCTGCGGATGCACAGGCCGCGCCACCGCCTGCCGGGCCGGTGACGGTGCCGGGCTTGCTGCGCCGTAGCGAGCCCGGTGGCGGTTTCCTGCGTACCAACCAGCCGGCACAGGAACGCTGGTACTCTCGCGATGTCGCGGCGATCGCCCGTGCACGCCGACTGCAGAACGTGGCGCCCTATTTCATCGACGCTGCGGCCAATCCCGCTGCGACCGGCTGGCCGCGCCCTGGCATGACGGTGGTGCGCTTCCGCAACCAGCATCTGCAATACGCGTTGACCTGGTTTGCACTGGCGCTGCTATCGGCATGGGGCCTGTGGCGGGTGCTGTCCGACGGGCGCCGGATGCGGCACCATGGGCCCGATGCCGACTTCCCCCCGCCCCCCGACCGGCATGCCTGACGACGGCCTTGACACCGGCTTCGGCTGGCAGCGCACCGCCCGCGGCAGGAACATGCAGCAGCTGGTGCTGCTGCGCTGGATCGCGGTGGCGGGCCAGCTGCTGGCCATCGTGGTGGTACACGCGGGCATGGGCATCCGCCTGCCGCTGCTGCCGATGCTGCTGGTGCTGGCCGGGCTGTGCGTGTTCAATCTGCTGGCCCCGGCTTATTGGCGTCGGCGCGGCCGCATCACCGATCGCCACCTCTTGCTGGCGCTGCTGCTGGACATGGCCGCCCTCACCGCCCTGCTCCACCTGTCCGGCGGCATTACCAACCCCTTCGTGTTCCTCTATGTCCTGCAGGTGGTGCTGGCCGCGGTGCTGCTGCGGCCGCGCTCGCGCTGGCTGGTGGTGGCACTGACCACCGGCTGCGTGGTGGCGCTGGCCGTATTCCCCGGGCCGGTTCGGCTGCCGGCCAACCCCGCTGCCGGGCTGGCTGACCGCTATGTGCAGGGCCTGCTGCTGTGCTTCGTGCTGGTGGCTATGCTGCTGGTGGTGTTCATCGGCCGCATTGGCGAGATCCTGCGCGCCCGCGATGCCCGCCTCGCGGCGCTGCGCCAGCGCGCCGCCGAGGAGGAACACATCGTGCGGATGGGCCTGCTGGCTTCCGGCGCGGCCCATGAGCTGGGTACGCCGCTGTCCACGCTGGCGGTGATCCTGGGCGACTGGCAGCACTTGCCGCATTTCACCTCCGACCCGGAACTGTTGCAGGACGTGGCCGAGATGCAGGCGCAGGTGTTGCGCTGCAAGGCGATCGTCGGCGGCATCCTGCAATCGGCTGGCGAACCGCGCGGTGAAGCGCCGCACCCGACCGACCTGCACGCCTTCATCGAGTCGCTGGCCGGGCATTGGCGCCAGCGCACCCAGGCCCCGTTGGCGCTGCACAACCAGATCATGCCGGGCATCGGCATCGTGGCCGATGACGGCATCCGGCAGATGCTGTTCAACGTATTGGACAATGCACAGGAGGCCTCGCCGGGCCAGGTGACGCTGGATGCGCGCCTGGAAGCCGACCAGCTGGTGATGGCCGTGGAGGACGCCGGCCCTGGCTTCAGCCCGGGCATGCTGGAACGGCTGGGCACCCCCTACCGCTCCAGCAAAGGTGCGCCCGGGCGTGGGCTCGGGCTTTTTCTCTCCGTTAATGTGGCGCGTACGCTGGGCGGTACCATTGCGGCCCGCAACCGGCCAGGCGGCGGCGCGGTGGTCACCGTACGAATCCCGCTGCAAGCCCTGGCCCCCTACAACCCCGAGGCTTCTTCAGACCCGCCATGATGGGCAACGCCCGCCGCCTGCTGCTGATCGAAGACGACGCCGCGTTCGCACGGACGCTGGCGCGTTCATTCGAACGCCGTGGCTATACGGTACATGTGCTGCCCGGGCTGGAAGCGCTGCAGGCGGCGCTGGACGCCGGCGAGTCCGCCACCCATGCGGTGGTGGACCTGAAACTGGCCGGCGGCGCGTCCGGACTGGCCTGCGTCAAGGCCCTGCACGCGCATGACCCGGACATGCTGATCGTGGTGCTGACCGGCTACGCCAGCATCGCCACCGCGGTGGAGGCGATCAAGCTGGGCGCCTGTCACTACCTCGCCAAGCCGTCGAACACCGACGATATCGAGGCCGCATTCACCCGCGCCGAAGGGGATACCGGCGTCGAACTCGGCGGACGTCCTTCCTCCATCAAGACGCTGGAGTGGGAGCACATCCACGAGACCCTGGCCGCGGCGGACTTCAACATCTCCGAGGCCGCCCGCCAGCTGGGCATGCACCGCCGCACGCTGGCGCGCAAGCTGGAAAAGCGGCGGGTCAAGTAACCCCCGGAAACGCGAAGACCGTCGCCCCGAGGGGCGACGGTCTGGCGATGGCGTTCCAGCTTGCGTGGATCAGGCCTTGCGGGCCAGCATCAGCTTCTTGATCTCGGCGATCGCCTTGGCCGGGTTCAGCCCCTTCGGGCAGGTCCGCGCGCAGTTCATGATGGTGTGGCAGCGATACAGCTTGAACGGGTCTTCCAGCTCGTCCAGACGCTCGCCGGTGTCCTCGTCGCGGCTGTCCACGATCCAGCGGTAGGCCTGCAGCAGGATCGCCGGGCCCAGATAGCGTTCGCCGTTCCACCAGTAGCTGGGGCAGGACGTGCTGCAGCAGGCGCACAGGATGCACTCGTACAGACCATCCAGCTTGGCGCGATCTTCCTTGCTCTGCAGGCGCTCACGGTCCGGCGGCGGCGGCGTCTGCGCGCGGAGCCACGGCCGGATGCTGGCGTGCTGGGCGTAGAAATGGGTCAGATCCGGCACCAGGTCTTTCACCACCGGCATGTGCGGCAGCGGATAGATGGCGATCTCGTTGCCCTTGACGTCCTCGACCGCGCAGATGCAGGCCAGCGTGTTGGTACCGCCGATGTTCATCGCGCACGAGCCGCAGATCCCCTCGCGGCAGGAGCGGCGGAAGGTCAGCGTGGGGTCGATCTCGTTTTTGATCTTGATCAGCGCGTCCAGCACCATGGGCCCGCACTGCGCCATGTCCACCTCGTAGGTGTCGGTGCGCGGGTTCATGCCGTCGTCGGGGTTCCAGCGGTAGACCTTGAAGGTCCGCGGCTGCTTGGCCCCCTTCGCCGGGAAGTGCTTGCCCTTCTGGATCTTGGAGTTCTTCGGGAGGGTGAATTCGGCCATGGTCAGATCTCCCGGATCAGTAGACGCGCTTCTTCGGCGGCACGACGTCGACTTCGCCGGTCAGCGTGTACATGTGCACCGGGCGGTAATCGATGCGGGTGTTGCCCGCCTCGTCGGCCCAGCAGATGGTGTGCTTGTGCCAGTTCTCGTCGTCACGCTCCGGGAAGTCCTCGCGGGCGTGGGCGCCGCGCGACTCCTTGCGGTTCTCGGCGGAGACGATCGTGGTGAGCGCCTGGCCCAGCAGGTTCTGCAGTTCCAGCGTCTCGATCAGGTCGGAGTTCCACACCAGCGAGCGGTCGGAAACCCGCACGTCAGCGAAGCTGGCATGGATGTCGCGGATCGCCTTGACGCCCTCGGCCAGGGTCTCCCCGGTGCGGAACACGGCCGCATCGCGCTGCATGGCGCGCTGCATGTTCAGGCGGATCTGCGCGGTCGGCGTGTCACCGTGGGCGTTGCGCAGCTTGTCCAGATTGGCCAGGGCCTTGTCGCAGGCGTCGCTTGCGAGCGGCTTGTGCGGCGCGCCGGGCTTGATGGTCTCGGCGCAGCGGTTGGCCACCGCACGGCCGAACACCACCAGATCCAGCAGCGAATTGGAGCCTAGGCGGTTGGCGCCATGCACCGACACGCAGGCCGCCTCGCCGATGGCGTACAGGCCCGGCACCACCGCATCGGGGTCGCCGTTCTTCAGCTGCACCACTTCGCCGTGGTAGTTGGTGGGGATGCCGCCCATGTTGTAGTGCACGGTCGGGATCACCGGGATCGGCTGCTTCGAGACGTCCACGCCCGCGAAGATCCGCGCGCTCTCGGCGATGCCGGGCAGCTTCTCGTGGATGTCCTTCGGGTCGAGATGGGTGAGGTCCAGGAAGATATGATCCTTGTGCTCGCCCACGCCGCGGCCTTCGCGGATCTCGATGGTCATCGAGCGCGACACCACATCGCGCGACGCCAGGTCCTTGGCGTTGGGCGCGTAGCGCTCCATGAAGCGCTCACCGTTGCTGTTGCGCAGGATGCCGCCTTCGCCGCGCACGCCCTCGGTGATCAGGCAGCCCGCGCCGTAGATGCCGGTGGGGTGGAACTGCACGAACTCCATGTCCTGCAGGCCCAACCCGGCGCGCAGCGCCATGCCGCCGCCGTCGCCGGTGCAGGTATGTGCCGACGTGGCCGAGAAATAGGCGCGGCCGTAGCCGCCGGTGGCCAGCACCACGCCCTGGGCGCGGAACAGGTGCAGGGTGCCCTCCGCCATGTCGAGCGCGAGCACGCCACGGCAGGCGCCTTCCTCGTCCATGATCAGATCAAGGGCGAAGTACTCGATGAAAAATTGCGCCTGGTGCGCCAGCGCCTGCTGATAGAGGGTGTGCAGGATGGCGTGGCCGGTGCGGTCGGCGGCAGCACAGGTGCGCTGGGCGGTGCCCTTGCCGTAGTGGGTGGTCATGCCGCCGAACGGGCGCTGGTAGATCTTGCCGTCTTCGGTGCGGCTGAACGGCACGCCCTGGTGCTCCAGCTCGATGATCGCCGGGATGGCCTCGCGGCACATGTACTCGATGGCGTCCTGGTCACCCAGCCAATCGGAGCCCTTGATGGTGTCGTAGAAGTGGAAGCGCCAGTCGTCCTCGCCCATGTTGCCCAGCGCGGCGGAGATGCCGCCCTGCGCCGCCACGGTGTGGCTGCGGGTGGGGAAGACCTTGCTGATGCAGGCGGTCTGCAGGCCCTTCTGGGCCAGGCCGAAGGTGGCGCGCAGGCCGGCGCCGCCGGCGCCGACCACGATCATGTCGAAGGTGTGTTCCTGGATCTTGTAGGCAGACATCGGAGATCAGCTCCCGAGCGCGATGCGCAGCACCGCGAGCACGCCGGCGATGGCCGCCAGGGCGCAGACGAAAAGAATGGCCAGCTGCGCCAGCGTGGCCGACAGCGGCGTGTGGACATAGTCCTCCACGATCACCTGCAGGCCCAGACGCGCGTGCCAGAACATGCCGAGCAGGAAAGCCACCAGCACCGTGGCATTGACGGGATCCGCCACCAGGCCGTGCACCACGGCGTAGTCGCCGCTGCGCAGGGTCAGCAGCATGCCCAGCAGCCACAGGCCGGACAGGCCGGTCGCAATGGCGGTAACGCGCTGCCAGATGAAGTGGTGGGTGCCGTCCTTCGCGGAACCCAGGCCGCGCGCACGCTTCAGCGGCGTGCGCAGATCATTCGCGTTGCCGTTCATGCCTGCCCCCAGTGCGACAGCACGATACCCCAGCCGACGGCTGTGAGGACGATGCTGCCGATGATCGAAATCCAGCTGCTGCGAACGAAATCCGGCACCGAGAAGCCCAGCCCGCCGTCCTGCAGCAGATGACGGACGCCGTTGATCAGGTGGTAGGCCAGCGCCCAGCTGAAGCCCAACAGCAACACCTTGCCCAGCGGGCCCTCTAGGCAGTCCGCAAACGCGGCCCAGCGCTGCGGGCCACCGGCCAGCGCCAGCAGGCCGTAGACGAACGCCAGCGCACCGACCGCAAGGATCGTGCCGGTGATGCGGTGGAGGATGGACGATGCCATCTGGACCTGCCAGCGATAGACCTGCAGGTGCGGCGACAGCGGGCGTTCGCGGACGCGTGGTTCGGAAGCAGCCATGATCGGTGCGTTCTCCGGGAGGGGCGGTCAAGACCGCGTGGCGAAAGATCAGAAGTCGATGCAGCGACCGTTTTTTTCCCAGTCCCCGTAACGCGTGGGGTCCGGGCCGTCGCGACCGCCGATTTCTGTACGCACGGACGGCGCGCATGGATCCGGCGACGGCGCCCCGGCCGGCGCGGGCGCGGTGGGCGCGGGCTCCGGCGTGACGGGGGTTTGGCCTATGATCGATGCATTCACGACCCCGCAAGTTTACGTCCGCAAGCCGATGCACGACAAGCCGCAAGCCGCACCAGCCCAAGAATTCGCCCTGCCCGGCCACGCCGCCCTCGCCCTGTCCGGACGGGATGCGGTGGGCTTCGCGCAGGCGCAATTCATGAACGACGTCACGGTACTGGCGGACGGCCAGTGGCAATGGAACGGTTGGCTGACGCCGAAAGGCCGCGTCATCGCGCTGTTTGCGCTGCTCCGGCTGGACGCGGAGACGCTGTGGCTGGTGCTGCTGCCCGAGGCTGATGCCGCGGGATTGGCTGCGCGGCTGCAACGCTTCGTGTTCCGCAGCAAGGTGACGCTGGCCCCGCTGGCCATGCCGGTGGCGGGCTGCTTTGCCGCGCTGCCCGCGGCCGCGGGGGCGCGGATGGGCCAGCTGGACGAGGGCCGCCTTGCGCTGGACGTCGGCGGCGATGGCGGCCCGCGCACGCTCCTGCTGGGTGGCGCCCCGGCACCAGCCGATCCCCGGGCGGAGGCAGCTTGGCTCCGTGCCGATCTGGCCCACGGCCTGCCGTGGCTGCCGGCCGCGCAGACCGAGCAGTGGACGCCACAGCAGCTCTCGCTGGATCGGCTGGCCGCCTTCAGCGTGAAGAAAGGCTGCTACCCCGGGCAGGAAATCGTGGCGCGCACCCATTTCCTGGGCCAGGCCAAGCGCGGGTTGGTCCTGCTGGAAGGCGACGTGCCGCTGGCCGCCGGTGCAGAGCTGCGTCGCAACGATCAGCCGCTTGGCAGCGTGGTCAGCAGCGCGGGGACGCTGTCGCTGGCGGTGCTGCCGCTGGGCCACGGCGACGGCATCCAGGGTCCGGGCGGCGTGCCGCTGCGCGAACAGTCGCTGCTGGCCGGCCTGGCACGCTGAGGGACGGCGCGCACGACTTGCGGCTATCGTGGGGCTGCGACGGGCGGCGTCATCGCGATGCGCGCCGGCCAAGACGGCGTTGAGGGGCACCGCATGGCAAGCCTGCAAACAGACGTGGTGGTTATCGGCGGCGGCCTCGCCGGCATCGTGACCGCGTTGGAAGCCCTGCGTGATGGCCAGCGCGTGGCGCTGGTGGATCGCGACACGCCCGAGCGCTTCGGCGGGCTGGCGCTGTGGGCGTTCGGCGGCATGGCGCTGGTGGACACGCCGCTGCAGCGCCGCCGCGGCATTGCCGACTCGCCCGAGCGCGCGCTGGCCGACTGGCTGCGCTTTGGCGAGCTTGATCCAAGTGACACCCATGCCGTGGCCTGGGCGCGCCACTATGTCGAGCGCTCGCGCACCGACGTGCATGACTGGCTGCAGGAACACGGCATCCGATTCATGCCGGCGGTGAACTGGGTGGAGCGCGGCCGCAACGGCGACGGCAACACCGTCCCGCGCTACCACATTGTCTGGGGCACATCGCGCGAACTGACGGGACGGATGATCGCCGCGTTGCGCGGGGCCGGCGCGGGCGGGAAGCTCACGCTGCTGCATCGCCATCGTGCCACCGCGCTGGAGACCACCGGTGGCCGCATGACCGGCGTGCTGGCCGTGGAGGACGGCACCGGTAAGGAGGTCCATATCGACGCGCCCGTCGTGGTGCTGGCCACCGGCGGCCTCAATGGCAGCCACGAAGCATTGCGCCGCCACTGGCCACCGGAGCGGCCGCTGCCGACCGAGCTGCTCAACGGCGCGCATCCGTTCGCCGATGGCCAGATGCACGACGAAGCAGCCCGGCTGGGCGCGCAGATCGTCCGTCCCGGCGAGATGTGGAACTACGCCGCCGGCATCCCCCACCCATTTCCGCATTTTCCCGGCCACGGGCTGTCGCTGATTCCCTGCAAATCGGCGCTGTGGCTGGATCACACGGGCCGCCGCATCGGCCCGGAACCGTTGGTCACCGGCTTCGACACCCATTGGCTGTGCCAGCGCGTGGCCGAACAGGCAACACCCTGGACCTGGCAGCTGCTCAACTGGCGCATCGCGATCAAGGAATTCGCCATCTCCGGCGCGGAACACAACCCCCGCATCCGCGACCGCCAGTTTGTGCGCTTCATGCTGGAAACACTTCTGGGCAATACCCGCCTGGTGCGGCAGATGCAGCAGGAAAGCCCGCATTTCCTGGTCGATGACACGCTGGCGGGCCTCGCCGCCAAAATGAACGCGCTGACCTGCTCGCACGACATCGACCCGGCGGTGCTGCAGGCCACGGTGGACGCCTTCGACGCGCACTTCGCCCCCGGCGCCAACCCACAGGACGACTGGCAGGTGCGGCGGATCCTGCACGCCCGCCAGTGGGGGCCAGACCGCCTGCGCACCTGCAAACCCGCCCCGCTGCAACTGCACGGCGCCGGCCCCTTCATCGCCATCCAGACCCGGTTGATCACCCGCAAGAGCCTGGGCGGGCTGCGTACCGACCTGTACAGCCGGGTGCTGGATGCCAATGACGCGCCGATCCCGGGCCTGTACTGCGTGGGCGAAGCCGCCGGTTTCGGCGGTGGCGGTGCCTGCGGCAAGCGCTCACTGGAAGGCACCTTCCTGCCCGGCTGCATCCTCACCGCGCAGGCCGCTGCCCGATCCATCACCGGAGTCTGATGCCATGAATGGAGCACACGCCCTGCTCAAAACCCTGGCCGATGCTGGCGTCGAGGTCTGCTTCACCAACCCCGGCACCAGCGAAATGCACTTCGTGGCCGCGCTGGACGCGGAGCCACGCATGCGCGCCGTGCTGTGCCTGTTCGAAGGCGTGGCCACCGGTGCCGCCGACGGCTATGCACGCATGGCCGGAAAACCCGCCGCGACCCTGCTGCACCTGGGGCCGGGCCTGGGCAACGGCCTGGCCAACCTGCACAACGCCCGCAAGGGCAAGGTGCCGGTGCTCAACATCGTCGGCGACCATGCCACCTACCACGTACCGCTGGATGCGCAGCTACAGTCCGACATCGAAACCGTGGCCCGCAACGTCTCGCCCGGCTTCGTGCGCACCGCGCAAGACACGGCAACGCTGTGCGCCGATGCGGTGGATGCAATCCGTGCGGCACGCGGCCTGCCCGGCCAGGTGGCCACGCTGATCCTGCCCGCCGATGTCAGTTGGAGCGAAGGCGGCACGCCCTGCCCACCCCCGCCGCCGCCCGCACCGCCGGCGGCGGACGACGCCACCGTGGCGAGCATCGCCAGCGCCATCCGCAGCGGCGGCAGCGCCGCACTGCTGCTGGGCGGTCAGGCCCTGCGCGAGCCGGGCCTGCTGGCCGCCGCACGCATCGCCGCCCACTGTGGCGTCAAGCTCTTCTGCGAAGTGTTTCCGACCCGGCTGGAGCGCGGCGCCGGCCTGCCGGCGCTAGAGCGGATCGCCTATCTGGCCGAACTGGCCACACTGCAGCTCACCGGCATCGAACACCTGGTGCTGGTCGATGCCAAGCCGCCGGTGTCCTTCTTCGCCTATCCCGGCAAGGCCAGCGAGTTGGTGCCCGCCGGCTGTACCGTGCATGCACTGGCAACCCCCGCCCAAGATGCCGTGGCCAGCTTGGAAAAGCTCGCCGCCGCGCTGGGCGCAACACAGGCCGCGCCCGCCTTGCAGTCCGCCTTCCGCCCCTCCCGCCCACGCGGCCGCCTCACCGCCGCCAAGGTCTGCAAAGCCGTCGGCCACCTGCTGCCGGAGCGCGCCATCGTCATCGACGAGGCCATCACCTCCGGCCTGCTGCTGGGCGCGATGACCGCCGGTTGTCCGCGCCATGACCTGCTCACCCTCACCGGCGGGGCGATCGGGCAAGGCCTGCCTAACGCCGTGGGCGCCGCCATCGCCTGTCCGGATCGCCCGCTGATCGCGCTGGTCGGCGACGGCAGCGCGATGTACACCCTTCAGGCGCTGTGGACGATGGCCCGCGAGCGCCTCGACGTCACCACGATCATTTTCAACAACGCCAGTTATTCGGTACTCAACGTCGAACTGGAGCGCGTGGGCGCCGACACCACCCCAGGCCCCAAGGCCCGCTCGCAGCTCGACCTCGACCAGCCACGGCTGGACTTCTGCCGGTTGGCGCAGGGCATGGGCGTGCACGCGGCCCGTGCCGACACCGCGGAAGCCTTCTGCAAGGCGCTGGAATACGCCCTCGCCCAGCCGGGTCCGCACCTCATCGAAGCCGTGGTGCCGGAGTCCCTGGGCGGCGCCAAGCGCCGCCTGCTGCCGTGGCTGCTGCGCTCGCTGCCGAACCTGCCGCTGCCCGTGGCGCGGGCGCTCAAGCGCAAGATCGCGCCCTGACCCGGCCGGCACCGTCACGCGCGGCCGCCGGGCCACGCGCCGGCGATTACAGCGTGGCCGCCGCCGCGATGATGTCCTCGTCCTTGGGAATCACCAGGAACGCCGCGCCGGCCAGCGGCGTGTAGGTGTCCGCACCCACGACGCGCCGGATCGGCTTGCCGCCGAAGCCGGCTTCGGTGATCGCGGTGATCACGCCCTCGCCGATGCCGGCGCTGAAGCGGCCTTCATCGACGACCAGGATGCGGTCGCACTCGCCCGCATGCTTCGCGATGGCCGCATGGTTCAGCGGCACCAGCCAGCGCAGGTCGACCACGCGCACCTTCCAGCCGTGCTTCTTCTCGATCTCACGCGCGGCGCGCAGGCTCATCGGCATGCCGTTGCCGAAGCTGAAGATCACGCAGTCGGTGGCCTCCGCGTTGTAGACGCGTTCCTCGCCCAGCACCAGCGCCCGGTCGGGCGTCGGGTATTCGGTCAGCCACTGGCCGTCGCCTGGCTCGTACAGGTCCTTGGTCATGTACAGCGCGATGGGCTCGAGCAAGGCCGTCACGCGACCGTCCACCCTCGCCAGCGCCGCCAGCGTGCGCAGCATCATCGCGGCGTCGTCGCCGCGCGACGGGCAGCCGACCACCAAGCCCGGGATGTCGCGCAGCGCGGTCACCGAGTTGTCGTTGTGGAAGTGCCCGCCGAAACCGCGCTGGTAGCCCAGGCCGGCGATGCGCACCACCATCGGGTTGCGGAACTGATCATTGCTGAAGAACTGCAGCGAGCACGCCTCGCCGCGCAGCTGGTCAATGGCGTTGTGCAGATAGGCCAGGTACTGGATCTCGGGGAACGGCAGCATCCCCATGTTGGCGAAGCCTTGGGCCAGCCCGAGGATCATGGTCTCGTCCAGCAGCGTGTTGAACACGCGCTTGCTGCCGAATGCCTTGTATAGGCCCTTAGTGACGGTGTACACGCCCCCCTTCTGGGCCACGTCCTCGCCGAACAGAAGGGTGTCCGGGTACTTGGCGAACAGGTCGTGCAGGGCCTGGTTGATCTGGATGGCCAGATGCCTGGCCGCCTGCTTCTCGGGCAGCTTGTCTTCGCCGCCGAACGCCTTCACGCGGGCATCGAAGGACGGCGCGCGGGTGGCCTCGGCCTGCACCTTGTCCGGCGTGTACGGCGCCAACGGGCGCATCACGTGCTCCAACGTTTCGATGCGCGGGCGGCGGTCGGCGTCCTCGGCGGCGGCGAAGCACTTGCGACGGGTGTCCTCGTACAGCGCCAGGATCTCGTCCTTGGTCATCAACCCGGACTCCAGCGCGATCGCGGCCGAGCGCAGCAGTGGATCACCCGCCTCCACCGCGCACAGCTCCTCGATGCTGCGCCACTCGATCTCGAAGTCGGTGCCGGCATGGCCCATGATGCGCTGGGTGCGCAGGTGCAGGAAGGTGGGCCGACGGGTGCGGCGGCAGTGCTCCACCGCACGCAGCACGTCGCCGTAGCCGGCGGCCAGGTCCAGGCCGTCAGCGAAGAAATAGTCGAGGTCGGGGCGGTTGCGGAAGCTTTCGCCGATCCAGCCCGTCGGCGTCTTCACCGAGATGCCGATGCCGTTGTCCTCGCAGACGAACAGCACCGGCGCCGGCAGCTTCTGGTAAGCGGTCCAGCTGGCCGCGTTGAACGCGGTCTGCGCGGTGGCGTGATTGGCGGACGCGTCGCCGAACGAGCAGATGACGATGGCATCATCCGGGATCGGCAGGCCCACACCAAGGCGCTTGCCAGCCTCGATCGCCACCGCGGTGCCCAGCGCCTTCGGCAGATGCGAGGCGATGGTCGAGGTCTGCGGCAGCACCCACAAGGGCTTGCTGCCCCAGACCTTGTGGCGGCCACCGCTGGCCGGGTCTTCCGCACTGGCGGCGAAGCTCAGCGCCGAATCCATGATCGGATCCATGCCCGGCAGCTTGCGGAAGCGCTCAGCCATGAAACCGCCGCTGCGGTAGTGCAGGAACGCCGGGTCGGTATGGCGCGCCGCGCGCGCGACCATCGCGTTGCCCTCATGGCCACTGGAGCCGATGGTGTAGAAGACCTTGTTCTGCACCCGCAGCACGCGGGCCATCAGGTCCAGGTGGCGCGAAATCAGCTGCGATTCGAACAGCTCGCGGAAGCCGCGGGCGTCCAGCGCGCTGCCGTCGAGGATTGCCTCATCCGGCGCCGGCTTGGGCTGCGTCTGCCCGTTCCAGCCGCGCACGAACTCCTGGAAGTTGACGTCGCAGATCTCGGCGCGGTTGAGGCCCTTCATGCGGGCCGGGATGGGGTTGGGGACGGTGGCGAACATACAGGTCTCCCCCGTCCATGAAGACGGGAAGGTCGAGGGAAAGGAAACTCAGGAGGACTGGTCGATCCGCGCCTGCGCCTCGGCATCTGGCGCCGGCAGCGGCACAAACCCCGGTGTTGCCGCGACGCGGGCCAACCAGTCGCGTACCGCCGGGTAGGCGTCGAGGGCGATGCCGCCGTGCGGGGCGACGCCGGTATAGGCGAACAGGGCGATGTCGGCGATGCCGTAATCGTCGCCAGTGAACCACGGCGTGGACGCGAGGTGCCGCTCCATCACCGCCAGCGCCGCATGCCCGCACTGGCGCAGCACCGGCAACCCGGCGCGACGCGGCGAGTCCAACGGGGTCCAGCCGCAGATGAAGCGGGCCACGGCGATGTAGGGTTCGTGGCTGTACTGCTCGAAGAACATCCACGACAGCGCCTGCGCCCGCTGCCACGGGTCGGCCGGCAGCAAGCCGCTGTCTTCCGCCAGCCAGCACAGGATGGCGTTCGATTCCACGAGGACGCGCCCGTCGTCGCGCTCGAGCATCGGCACCTTGCCATTGGGATTCTTGGCCAGGTACTCCGGCGTGCGCGTCTGGCCGCGGGAGCTATCGATCTCGACCCAGCGGTAATCACGGCCTTCCTGCCACCCCAGCTGGGCCAGCAGCAGGCGCACCTTGTGGCAGTTGCCGGACGCTGAGAAGCCGTGGACGCGCATCATGCGAAGCGCATCCGGTTGGCCATCCACTCCGCGCGGGTCTGGCCCCAAGCGTCGGAGGGTGCGGATTCATAGGGCGCCGGCAACACCACCGGACCGCGGTTGCAGGAACCCAGCCGACGGGCCAGCGCCTGCGAGGCCGCGTTGGCCGGATCGATGCAGTGGATGATGTCATCCCAGCCAAGCTGCGCGAATGCCCAGTCGATGGCGGCCACGGCCGCCTCGGTGGCGTAGCCGCAACCCCAGGCGTCCGGGTGGAAGGCCCAGCCGACCTCGTTGCCCGGCCAACCCTCCGGCTTCCACGGCCCCACTTGACCCAACCAGCGCCCGGTCGTCTTGTCGACGACCGAGAACATCGCGAAACCCTGCACCGCCCAGGCCCCGGGCATCTGCAGGAAGCGGCGCCAGGCCGCCGCGCGCGGCAATGCGCCGCCGATATGGCGGGTCGTCGCCTCGTCGGACAATGCCTCGGCGTAGCGGTCGAAGTCAGCCGCCTGCGGCACCCGCAACAGCAGGCGCGCGGTTTCGAGGACGGGCCCGGACATGCCGGCAGCTCCGGATCAGAACGCGTTGATGCCGGTCAGCTCGCGGCCCACCACCAGCTGGTGCACCGTCTCGGTGCCCTCGTAGGTGATGACCGACTCGAGGTTCAGCGCGTGGCGGATCGGGCAGTGCTCGGTGGTGATGCCGGCGCCGCCCAGCAGGTCGCGCGCCTCGCGGGCGATGTCGATGGCCATGCGCACGTTGTTCCACTTGGCCAGCGAGACCTGGGTAGGCTGCATGGTGCCGGCGTCCTTCAGCCGCCCCAGCTGCAGCGACAGCAGCTGCGCCGTGGTGATGCGGCGCGCCATGTCGGCCAGCTTCAGCTGCACGGCCTGGGTGGCGGCCACCGGGCGACCGAACAGGATGCGTTCCTTGGTGTACCGCAGTGCCTCGTCCAGGCACGCGACGGCGGCACCGATGGGGCCCCAGGTAATGCCATAGCGGGCCTGCGTGAGGCAGCCCAGCGGGCCTTTCAGGCCCTTCACATTCGGCAGGCGGTTGGAATCCGGCACGCGCACATTGTCGAAGAACAGCGCGCTGGTGACCGAGGCGCGCAGGCTCATCTTGTGCTTGACCTCCTGCGCCGTGAAGCCCGGCATGCCCTTCTCGACGAGGAAGCCCTGGATGCCCTCGTCGGTCATCGCCCAGACGATGGCGATGTCGGCCAAGTTGCCGTTGGTGATCCACATCTTGGAACCGTTGATCACCCAGTCGTCGCCGTCACGCTTGGCGTGGGTCTTCATGTTAGCCGGGTCCGAGCCGCCGTGCGGTTCGGTCAGGCCGAAGCAGCCGATGACCTTGCCCGCGGCCATGTCGGGCAGCCAGCGCTGGCGCTGCTCCTCGCTGCCGTAGGCGTAAATGGGATACATGCACAGCGAGCTCTGCACCGACACGAAGCTGCGGATGCCGGAATCACCGCGCTCCAGCTCCTGGCAGATCAGGCCGTAGCTGACGGAGTTCAGGCCGGCGCAGCCGTACTTTTCCGGCAGGGACGAGCCCAGCAGGCCCAGCCCGGCGATTTCGGGCACCAGTTCCTTCGGGAAACGCCCCTCGTCGAAGGCGTCGCCGATGATCGGCAGCACGCGTTCGTTGGTGAAGCGCGCCACGGTGTCCTGCACCGCGCGCTCTTCCTCGCTCAGCAGGGAACGGACGTCGTAGAGATCGTACGGATGCAGGGCCATGTGTTGACGGTCGAAATGGACGAACCGCCATTGTAATCGTGCAGGCCGCGCAATCGGTACGTACGAACCGCCCAATAAAGGCGGTCAATTTGCTGCGCTTTGCGCGAAAGCCGTGCGTTTCGACCGCCAGCCCCCTGCGGCGCCACGAATACAAGCGGGGCCGGATCGCTCCGGCCCCGCAGGGTGGCTCTGCATGGCGATATGAAGCCGAGGCTCAGCGCTGGGTCGTGGCGCCTTCGACCGCAGCAGTCTGAGTGACCACGCGACCGTCCACCACCGGCAGCTGGGCGCCCGGCTTTTCGTCCATGCGCACGGTGCGCTCCTCGCCGTTGTAGCGGTAGGTCACCTCGTAACCCACGGTCTTCTGGGCATCCCCCAGAGCGATGCGGCTGCCCGGCTTGGTCTCGGTGCGCATGCTGCCGGTGGTGCCGTCCGGGTTGCGGTAGGTCACCTTCCACGCCACGGTGCGGGCGCTGGTGGACGTGCTGTTGCCGGTCTCGCACTGGCGGTCGGTGCGCTCGACCACCTTGCCGCCCTCGTGGCGACGGTCGATCTCGCGGCCGGCATAGCCGCCGGCGACCGCACCGGCCACGGTGGCCAGCTTGCGGCCGTTGCCCTTGCCGACCTGGTTGCCGACGAGACCGCCGACCAGCGCACCCACCACGGTGCCGCCGACATCACCATCGCGCTCGGGCAGGCGCTCCTGCACGACCACATCCTTGCAGACCTGCTGCGGCGTGGTGGTAGTGCTGGACTCGCGGATCGGCTCGCTGCCGAGCACCGTGGCGTACTGCGCCTCGCGCTTGGTGATCGGCGTGACGGCGACGACCTCGGCGTAGTCCACCCGCGGCCCGGCCGGGATGGCGTTGTCCATCGGCGCACGCTGGTCGCCATTGGCCGCGGCTGGCGCCTGGACGGCCTGCGGCGCGGCGACCGGGGTGTCATGGCTGCGGCTGTTCATGTAGCCGGCGGTGGCGACGCCGCCAACCAGCAGCGCGGCAAGCGCGACGGCAAGGGTATTGTTCTTCGGCATCGGTGTTCTCCCGCAATGAAATTGAGTGGTGGGCCCCTGTCCCGGACGCGATTGCAGCACGGCGAATCTGAATTGTGCCCCAGCATCGCCGGCCGTGGACCGGCGGCATTCAGTTTGCTGACCGGAATGTTCAAGCGGCGTGCATGCTAGCGTTTCCGCCATGCCCAATCTCCTGATCGCCCCCCTGCTGCGCTGGCTTGGCCGGCTGAGCTTCCCCCGCCTGTTCCTGCTCAGCGCGGCGCTGTTCGTGCTGGACCTGCTGGTGCCGGACTTCATTCCGTTTGCGGACGAGCTGCTGCTGGGGCTGGGCACCCTGCTGCTGGCGCGCTGGAAGAAGCCGGCGCCCGGCAAGGGCAAGACTGTCCCCGCAGACGATACCCGGCGCTGAGATGCACCTGGTCGACAGCCACAGCCATTTCGACGCGGCCGAGTTCGACGCCGACCGCGGCGCCGCGCTTGTCCGCGCCCGCGCGGCGGGCGTGGTGGCACAGGTGGTGCCGGCGATCGACGCGGCCGGCTGGCCGACACTCAAGCAGGTCTGCGCACAGGCATCGGGGCTGCACCCCGCCTACGGCCTGCACCCGATGTTCATCGCCTCACATCGACCGGAGCATCTGGACGCCCTGCGCGGCTGGCTCGCGCGCGAGCGCCCGGTGGCCGTGGGCGAATGCGGGCTGGACTTCTTCGTCGAAGGTCTCGACCCGGAGGCGCAGCACGCCTGCTTCCTCGGCCAGCTGCGGCTGGCGCGGGAGTTCGATCTGCCCGTGATCGTGCATGCCCGTCGTGCCGTCGACGCGGTGATCGCCGCGATACGCAAGGTGGGCGGACTGCGCGGCGTGGTGCACAGTTTTTCCGGCAGCCCCGAGCAGGCAGCGCAGCTGCACGCGCAGGGCTTCCTGCTGGGGATCGGCGGGCCGGTCACCTATCCGCGCGCCAACCGCCTGCGCACGCTGGTGGCGACGATGCCGATCGAACAGCTGCTACTGGAAACCGACAGCCCCGACCAGCCAGGCGTCCGCCACCGCGGCCAGCGCAACGAGCCTGCCCACTTGCTGGACGTGCTGGACGAAGTGGCAACGCTGCGCGGCATCCCGCACGAGGCCGTGGCCGCGGCGACCACCGCCAACGCGGAACGGCTGTTCGGGATCACCGTGCGCTGAGCCGCGCAGCGCAGGCGCTCAGCCCCGTTTCTCCGGCTTGAGCAACATTTCAATCGCCTTGCCCACCGCGGCGAACGCGAACGCACCGGTGACGTGCGTCGCCGCGCCCAGGCCGGCGCCGCAGTCCAGCTTCAACGCCTCGTCCTTGCCCAGCTGCGGGCGCACGCCGCACACGCTGCCGTCGGCCTGCGGATAACGCACGTTCTCCAGCGAATACACCGCCGGCACGCCGAAGTAGCGGGCGTGGTTCCTGGGGAAGTTGAACTCGCCGCGCAGTTTCTTGCGAATCAGCGACAGCATCGCGTCGTGCTCGGTGCGCGAAAGATCCCGCACGCGGATCTGGGTGACGTCGCTGCGCCCACCGGCGGACCCCACGGTGATGATCGGCTGCTTGCTGCGGCGGCAGTACGCGATGGCTTCGACTTTGGTGCGGAAACTGTCGCAGGCGTCCAGCACCAGCTCGCCCGGGGCGTCCAGCAGCTCGGCCATGTTCGCCGGGGTGAGGAACTGCGGCACTAGGTCCAGCGCGATGCCGGGATGGATCGCGCGGCAGCGCTCGGCCATCGCCTCGATCTTGGCGCGCCCGTACTGGCCGTCCAGTGCCGGTAGCTGGCGGTTGGTGTTGGAGACGCACAGATCGTCGGCATCCACCAGGGTCAGCTTGCCCACGCCGCTGCGCGCCAGCGCTTCCACCGCCCACGAGCCCACGCCCCCGATCCCCACCACGGTGACGTGGCAGCGCGACAGCCGCGCCAATGCGCCGCTACCGTAGAGGCGGTCGATGCCGCCGAAACGTTCTTTCAGTGCCGTGTCCATGCCGCCAGTTTAATCGGCCGGGGCCCGCCGGCCTTCCGGCAAAGTGGCGAACGGCAGGACCGGTGGCGCCGCGCGACGCCTTCAAGCGCGTGCCGCGCGAACGGCGGCGTGCCACCCGGCGCGGCAGTTGCAAGCCGTGCTGCGCTGCGCCATGCTGCGGTCAGCGCCGTCCAGAGTTCCTGCTCCATGTCCGCGATCCGCGTCATCAAGAAGTACCCGAACCGCCGCCTCTACGACACCGAGATCTCGAGCTACATCACCATCGAGGACGTGCGCCAGCTGATCGTCGATGGCGAGTCCTTCGAAGTCCGCGACGCCAAGACCGGCGAAGACCTGACCCGGCAGGTACTGCTGCAGATCATCACCGAGCACGAACAGGACGGGCAGCCGATGCTGTCCACCCAGCTGCTCAGCCAGCTGATCCGCTTCTATGGCGACTCCCTGCAGGGCTTCATGGGCAACTATCTGGAGCGCTCCATGCAGCTGTTCCTGGAACAGCAGCAGCAGTTCCGTTCGCAGATGGGTGGCCTGCTCGGGCAGACGCCGTGGGCGGTGCTGAACCAGCTCACCGAACGCAACATGGCGCTGTGGAAGGATTTCCAGCAGCACCTTGGCAACGGGCTGGGCAGTGCCACCGCCACCCCACAGGCCAAGGACAAGCCGGAACGCAAGGCGCGCTGAGCGCGTCCCGCTCAATCCCCGTAGAGCAGCCAGCGGCGCGCGGCGTCCTCGCCGGAGAAGGTGCGGATGGTGATGCCGCGCTCGCGGCACAGGATCTCGCCGTACTCGCTGCCGGCGATGTCGTCCAGCAACTCCACGAACGCGATGCGGACACTGGCCATGCCGCCCTCCGCCATGACCTCGATGAGCGGGTGGATATCCGCGATATCGACGGTGGACTGCAGCTCCTCCAGCACCAGCAGCCGGGTGGCCCCGGTGGCCCGGCACTCGTCCCCCAACATCCGCCAGTAAGCCATCGAGACGGCCAGCGAATCGGTGCCGTCGAACACGAACGCACGCAGGTAGCCCGGCAACGACTCGAATCGGATCCGGAAGCCGGGTCCGTCGACGGTGCGTGGCGCGCTCAACCCAGCACCTCCAGCGGAATCCGGCCGATCCGGGCCTGCCACTCGCGCGGGCCGGTCTTGTGGACCGAGGTGCCGGCGGAATCCACCGCCACGGTCACCGGCATGTCCTTGACCTCGAACTCGTAGATCGCCTCCATGCCGAGGTCGGCGAAGCCGACCACGCGCGCGGCCTTGATCGCCTTCGAGACCAGGTAGGCCGCGCCGCCCACCGCCATCAGGTAGACCGACTTGTGCTTCTGGATGGCCTCGATCGCCGCCGGGCCGCGCTCGGCCTTGCCGATCATGCCCAGCAGGCCGGTCTGCGCCAGCACCTGCTCGGTGAACTTGTCCATCCGGGTGGCGGTGGTGGGGCCGGCCGGGCCCACCACCTCGTCGCGTACCGGATCAACCGGGCCGACGTAGTAGATGAAGCGGCCGTTGAAATCGACCGGCAGCGGCTCGCCCTTGTTCAGCATGTCGACCATGCGCTTGTGCGCGGCGTCGCGGCCGGTCAGCAGCTTGCCGTTGAGCAGCAGCACCTCGCCTGGCTTCCAGCTTGCAACGTCCTCGCGGGTCACGGTGTCGAGATCGACGCGACGGCCCTTCGAGGCGTCGTAGGTCAGCTTGGGCCAATGCTCCAGCGACGGCGCGTCCAGCATCACCGGGCCGGAGCCATCCAGGGTGAAGTGCGCGTGGCGGGTGGCCGCGCAGTTGGGGATCATCGCCACCGGCAGGTTGGCGGCGTGGGTCGGGTAGTCCTTGATCTTCACGTCCAGCACCGTGGTCAGCCCGCCCAGGCCCTGCGCGCCGATGCCCAGCGCATTGACCTTCTCGTACAGCTCGATGCGCAGCTCCTCGATGCGGTTGGATGGCCCGCGCGCGATCAGCGCCTGGATGTCGATGTGCTCCATCAGCGATTCCTTCGCCAGCAGCATCGCCTTCTCGGCGGTGCCGCCGATGCCGATGCCCAGCATGCCCGGCGGGCACCAGCCGGCGCCCATGGTGGGCACGGTCTTGAGCACCCAGTCGACGATGGAATCGGAAGGGTTGAGCATGGCGAACTTCGACTTCGCCTCGGACCCGCCGCCCTTGGCCGCCACGATCACGTCGAGTTTGTCGCCCGGCACGATCGAGACATTGATCACTGCCGGCGTGTTGTCCCTGGTGTTGCTGCGCTTGCCGGCGGGGTCGGCCAAGACGCTGGCCCGCAGCTTGTTGTCCGGGTGGTTGTAGGCGCGGCGAACGCCTTCGTTGACGGCGTCCTCCAGCGAGCCGGTGAAGCCCTCCCAGCGCACGTCCATGCCAACTTTCAGAAATACGGTGACGATGCCGGTGTCCTGGCACAGCGGGCGGTGGCCTTCGGCGGCCATGCGCGAGTTGATCAGGATCTGCGCCATCGCGTCCTTGGCCGCGGGCGACTCCTCGCGCTCGTAGGCGGCGGCGAGGCTGGTGATGTAGTCGACCGGATGGTAGTAGCTGATGTACTGCAGCGCATCGGCCACGGACTGGATCAGGTCTTCCTGCTTGATGGAGGTCACGGCAAACGGGGTTCCGGCGGGGGGACGGGAAGCGGGTATTTTAGACGCAGCCGTCGCCAACGCCTGAACGTCACGCGCCCCCACGATGTCACCGCCCCTGCCCCAGCCCCAACTGGACCTGCGCCAGCGCTTCGACGCGATCCGCAATATCGCGCCGTTCCTGCGCGGCATCTGGGCCACCAGCCCGAGCCTGACGCTGGCCTCGCTGGGGCTGCGGCTGGTGCGTGCCCTGCTGCCGGTCGCCACGCTGTACGTGGGCAAGCTGATCATCGACGAAGCGGTGCGGCTGGTCGGCCTGGGCACCGTGCACGCGCTGCTGCCGGCATGGCACGCCGGCCAGCTCGACCCGCTGCTGGCCCTGCTGGGGCTGGAGTTCGGCCTGGCCATCAGCTCCGACCTGCTGGGCCGGCTGGCGGGTTACGCGGACGCCCTGCTCTCCGAGCGCTTCACCAACGCCACCAGCATCCGGCTGATGGAGCACGCCGCCACGCTGGACCTCGAGGACTTCGAGGACGCCGACCTGCAGGACCGGCTGGACCGCGCGCGCCGGCAGACCATGGGCCGCATGAACCTGCTGGGCCAGCTGTTCGGCCAGGCCCAGGACGCCATCACCGTACTCAGTTTTGCCGTTGGCCTGCTGGCCTACGCGCCCTGGCTGATGGCGCTGCTGGCGGTGGCGCTGGTGCCCGCCTTCATCGGCGAATCGCATTTCAACGCGCTGAACTACTCGCTCAACTTCCAGTGGACGCCGGAGCGGCGCCAACTGGAATACCTCCGGCAGATGGGTGCCAGCGTGGAGACTGCGAAGGAGGTCAAGATCTTCGGCCTCAACCGCTTCTTCATCGAGCGCTTCCGCGCGCTTTCCGAGAAGTTCTACGAGGCCAACCGCCGGCTGGCGGGCCGGCGCGCGTTGTGGGGGACGCTGCTGGGGACGCTGGGCACGCTGGGCTACTACGTCGCTTACGCCTACCTCGCATGGCGGACGGTGCGCGGCGATTTCTCGATCGGCGACCTGACCTTCCTCGCCGGCAGCTTCCGGCGCCTGCGCCAGCTGCTGGAAAGCCTGCTCAGCGGGTTCTCGCAGGTGGCCGGGCAGGCCCTCTACCTGGAGGACCTGTATTCCTTCTTCGAACTGCAGCCGGAGATCACCAGCCGGCCCGGGGCGCTGCCGGTGCCCACACCAATCCGCCAGGGCTTCGTGTTCGAGAACGTGGGCTTCCGCTACGAAGGGTCGGAGCAGTGGGCGCTGCGCGGCCTGTCGTTCGAGCTGCGCGCCGGCGAGGTGCTGGCGCTGGTGGGCGAGAACGGCGCCGGCAAGACCACGCTGGTCAAGCTGCTGGCCCGCCTGTACGACCCGGACGAAGGCCGCATCCTGCTGGACGGCCGCGACCTGCGCGACTACGACCTGGACAGCCTGCGCGCCAGCATCGGCGTGATCTTCCAGGACTTCGTGCGCTACCACCTGACCGTGGCGGAGAACATCGGGGTGGGCCGCATCGAAGCCCTTGACGACCGCGCCCGGATCGAACGCGCCGCCCGCAAGGGCATGGCGGACGACGTCGTGGCCGGCCTGCCGCGGGGCTACGACCAGATCATCGGCCGGCGCTTCAAGGAAGGCGTGGACCTGTCTGGCGGCCAATGGCAGAAGATCGCGATCGCCCGCGCCTACATGCGCGAAGGCCAGGTGATGATCCTGGACGAACCCACCGCCGCACTGGACGCGCGCAGCGAATTCGAGGTGTTCGAGCGTTTCAAGGAGCTGTCCGCCGGGCGCACCGCCGTGCTGATCAGCCACCGCTTCAGCAGCGTGCGCATGGCCGACCGCATCCTGGTGCTGGCCGATGGCAAGGTGGAAGCCAGCGGCACCCACGAACAGCTGATGGCCCAGGGCGGCCGCTACGCCGAGCTGTTCGAACTGCAGGCCGCCGGCTACCGATGAAGGAGCTCCGCATGCCCGTCCTGCCCCGCCTTGCGCTCTGCCTCCTGCTTCCGCTGGCGCTGGATGCGTGCGCCCGCCCCGCACCGGGTACCGCCGGCGCCGAGCGCACGGAGGCCACGACCGCCGGCACGCTGCGGATCGACACCATCGCGACCGGCCTGGAGCATCCGTGGTCGGTCGCACTGCTGCCGGACGGCGGCTTCCTGGTCACCGAGCGCCCCGGCCGGCTGCGCCGTATCGACGCGCAGGGCCGGGTGTCGCCCCCGTTGGCCGGCGTGCCGGCGGTGTTCGCCGAAGGCCAGGGCGGGCTGCTGGACGTCGTGCTGGACCCGGGTTTCGCCGACAACCGGCGGCTCTGGCTGAGCTACGCCGAACCCGGCGATGGCGGCACCGCCGGTACCGCCGTGGCCACCGCCACCCTGGGCGATACCGGGCTGTCCGATCTGGGGGTGGTTTACCGCCAGCTGCCCAAGCTGGAAGGCCCCCACCATTTCGGCTCGCGCATCGCCTTCGACACCGTGAACGGCAAGCCCGGCGGCCATGTGTTCATCAGCCAGGGCGAGCGCAACCAGAAGGCGCTGGCGCAGGACCTGTCGGTGCTGCAGGGCAAGCTGGTGCGGCTGGACCTGGACGGCGGTATTCCGGCGGACAACCCCTTCGTGGGCCGCCCCGGTGCGCGCCCGGAGATCTGGAGCTACGGCCACCGCAACATGCAGGGGCTCGCCGTCGATCCGCGCACCGGCCGACTCTGGCAGAGCGAGCATGGTCCACGCGGCGGCGACGAGATCAACCGGCCCGAGGCCGGCAAGAACTACGGCTGGCCGGTGATCAGCGACGGCATGGACTACCTGACCAACCTGCCCTATCCCGAGACCCAGGGCCGCGCCACGCCCGGCATGGAGCGGCCGTACCACGTCTGGGCCAAGTCACCCGCGCTGTCCGGAATGGCGTTTCTTGTCGGCCATCCCGAGAGCGCCTGGAACAACAGCCTGCTGCTGGGGGCACTGGCCGGGCAGCGGCTGATCCGGCTGTCGCTGGACGGCGAGCGGATCGTCGGCGAGGAGCGCCTGCTGGGCGAGCTGCACAGCCGCATCCGCGACGTCCGCGTGGGCCCGGACGGGGCCGTCTACGTGCTGACCGACGAGGCGGATGGTCAGCTGCTGCGGGTGGTGCCACCGGCTGCCGCGAAACGCCAGGGAATCTCCGAAGAAAATGCCCGTCGGCCTCGGACGGACGGCCGATAACGTCAGGTGGCGCTGCTCAGACCATCTCCAGGCAAAGTCCAGTTTGCGCCGGATCAAACCCGATGCTGCAACGCACCGTAAAATAAGCGCTCCAATCTACCGACCCCCACCCGCATGGCCTCCCCCTTCGGCACCGAAACGGTGCTCGATGTCCGTCACTGGACCGACGCCTACTTCAGCTTCACCACCACCCGCGACGACGGCTTCCGGTTCGACAACGGCCAGTTCGTGATGATCGGGCTGGAAGTGGATGGCAAGCCAGTGATGCGCGCCTACTCCATCGCCAGCGCCAACTGGGAAGAGCAGCTGGAGTTCTTCAGCATCAAGGTACAGGACGGCCCGCTGACCTCGCGCCTGCAGCACATCCGGCCGGGCGACACGATCCTGATCGGCCGCAAACCCACTGGCACGCTGCTGGTCACCGACCTGCACCCCGGGCGCAACCTGTACCTGCTGGGCACCGGTACCGGCCTTGCACCGTGGCTGTCGGTGATCAAGGACCCGGAGACCTACGAACGCTTCGAGCGCGTGATCCTGTGCCACGGCGTGCGCGGCGCGGCCGACCTGGCCTACCGCGACTACATCGAGCGCGAGCTGCCCAACCACGCACTGCTGGGTGACATCCTCCGCGACCGCCTGCTGTACTACCCGGCGGTGTCGCGCGAGCCGTTCGAATTCCACGGCCGCGACCACCGCGGCCGCATCACCGACCACCTGGACCAGGGCCGGGTCGCCGAGGCGCTGGGGATCGAGGCGCTGGACCCGGCACACGACCGCGCGATGATCTGCGGCAGCCCGCAGATGCTGGCCGACTTCCGCGCCATCCTGGACCGCCGTGGCTTCACCGCCTCGCCGCGCATCGGCACGGCCGGCGAGTACGTGTTCGAGCGCGCGTTCGTCGAGAAATGAACCCGCGTGGCGGCTCAGCCGCCATGGCGCAGCCACAGCCGCGCATCCGGCTCGTTGGCGAACATGCGGATGCGGTAACCCCGCTCCAGCGCCAGCAGCTCCGCGTATTCGATGCGCGCCACCTGGTCCAGCCGCCCCTCGACATAGGCGATCCGCACAGCCTCCAGCCCCAGCCCGGCCACCCCGTCGAAGAAGCGCACCAGGTCCTCGTTGGACATCACCTCGCCCGGCAGCATGTCCAGCACCAGCAGATGGGTGGCGCCGCAGAGGGCGACCTCGCGGGCGATCTGCTGCCAATAACCGCGCGTCACTTCGAGGTTAGCCTCCGGCGCCACCTCGCCCTGCAACCGCACCGTCAGCAGTGGCGCCTGGTAATCGAACTCCAGATGCACGCCCCGGCTCATGCCAGTGCGGCCTCGATATCGCGCACCAGCGACTCCGGCTTGTCGGTGGGCGCATAGCGTTTGATCGGCAAGCCGTCGCGGCCGACCAGGAACTTGGTGAAGTTCCACTTGATGGCATCGATCCCCAGCAGCCCGCCCTTCTGCGCCTTCAGCCATTGCCACAGCGGATGCGCATTTGGACCGTTCACCTCGACCTTGGCGAACATCGGGAAGGTGACGTCGTAGGTCAGCGAACAGAACCTGCGGATCTCGTCGGCGCCGCCCGGCTCCTGGTGGCCGAACTGGTCGCAGGGGAAGCCCAGTACCACCAGCCCCTTGTCGCCGTATTTGCGCCAGAGCGCCTCCAGCCCGGCGTATTGCGGGGTGAAGCCGCATTTGCTGGCCACGTTGACGATCAACAGCGCCTTGCCACGCCACTGGGACAATGGCTGCCGGCTGCCATCCAGGGCGATGGCGTCGAAATCGTAGGCAGTCTTGGCGGCGGTCATGGCGGCACGGCGGGAAGCGGAAACGATTGATCCAGCCTATCCCCAAACTCCGCAAAATCAAATGCCGGCAGCGCCCCATCCTCTGGCACAGGGGCTTGACGCCGTATGCGGTACCCTTGGCCAGTCGTTCGTACCGGAAACCACACCCCATGACCCGACCCATTGCCTGCGTGCTCACGCTCGCCATCGCCGCCGCCCTGGGTGGCAACGCCGCCCACGCCGCGCAGAAGCAGGAGGCTTCTTCCTCGATGAGCAAGGCCAACGCCTACAGCGGCCCGTTCGCCGCGCCCAGCCCGCTGGACCTCAACTATCCGCAGTTCGACAGGATCAAGGACAGCGATTTCGCCCCCGCCTTCGACGCCGGCATGGCCCGGCAGCTGAAGGAAATAGAGGCGATCGCCAACAATCCGGAGGCCCCCACTTTCCAGAACACCATCGTGGCGATGGAGAAAAGCGGCCAGCTGCTCAACCGCGCCACCAGCGTGTTTTTCAACCTGGTCGGCACCGACAAGAACCCTGCCCGCGAGAAGCTCGAAACCGACTACGCGCCGAAGTTCTCCGCCCACAGCGACGCCATCGCGCTGAACCCCAAGCTGTTCGCGCGGATCAAGGCGCTGTACGACAGCCGCGACTCGCTGGGCCTGGACGCGGTGGACCGCAGACTGTTGGAAAAGCGCTACCAGGACTTCGTCCGCGCCGGCGCCGCGCTGACCGACGCGCAGAAGGCGCGGGTGCGCGAAATCAACACCG
This sequence comes from Thermomonas sp., assembly GCF_046293095.1. Lineage (GTDB taxonomy): Bacteria > Pseudomonadota > Gammaproteobacteria > Xanthomonadales > Xanthomonadaceae > Thermomonas. The sequence continues at coordinate 393,775 of NZ_JBKBPN010000002.1, read as the reverse complement.
CGCTATCCAAGCTGGGCACCCAGTTCGACCAGAACGTACTGGCCGAGGTGAATGATTCCGCGGTTGTCGTCGACGACGCGGCCGCCCTGAAGGGCTTCAGCGACGAGCAGATCGCCGCCGCGGCCGAAGCTGCCAAGGCGCGATCCCTTCCCGGCAAGTACGTGATCGCCCTGCTCAACACCACCGGCCAGCCGGCCGAGGCGCAGCTGGAAGACCGCGCCCTGCGCCAACGCATCCACGAGGCCTCGGTGGCGCGCGGCAGCCGCGGCAACAAGTACGACAACACCGCGATCATCTCGCAGGTGCTGAAGCTGCGCGCCGAACGCGCCGCGCTGCTGGGCTACGACACCTACGCCAACTACGTGCTGGCCGACGAAACCGCCGCCAACCAGGACAACGTCAACGCGATGCTGCGCCAGCTGGCGCCCAAAGCGGTGGCCAACGCCCGCCGCGAGGGCGCCGAGCTGCAGGCGATGATCGACGCCGACCAGCAGGCCAAGGGCCAGCCGTCGTTCGCCCTGCAGCCGTGGGATTGGTCTTTCTACAGCGAGAAAGTGCGCGCGGCCAAGTACAGCTTCGATGAGAGCCAGCTCAAGCCGTACTTCGAGATGCGGAACGTGCTGGAGAACGGCGTGTTCTACGCAGCCAACCGCCTGTACGGGCTGACCTTCAAGGAGCGCACCGATCTGCCGAAGTATCACCCCGACACGTGGACCTACGACGTGTTCGACAAGGATGGCAAGCGCCTGGCCATTTTCATCTGGGACCCGTATGCGCGCGCGTCCAAGCGCGGCGGCGCCTGGATGAACACCTACGTGGCGCAGTCGGACCTGACCGGCGAGAAGCCGGTGGTCGCCAACCACCTGAACATCCCGAAACCCTCGGCCGGCAAGCCCACCCTGCTGACCTGGGACGAGGTGACCACCGCGTTCCACGAATTCGGCCACGCGCTGCACGGCTTCTTCCAGGCCGTGCGCTACCCGTATTTCTCGATGAACGTGCCGCGCGACTTCGTGGAATACCCGTCGCAGGTCAACGAGATGTGGGCCGACTGGCCGGAGGTGCTGGCCCACTACGCCAAGCACTACCAGACCGGCGAGGCGATGCCGCAGGCGCTGCTGGACAAGGTGATCGCGGCGTCGAAGTTCAACCAGGGCTTCGCCACCACCGAGTATCTGGAAGCGGCGATGCTGGACCAGCGTCTGCACCAGCTGCCGATGGACAAGATTCCCGCCGCCGACGGCGTGATGGCCTTCGAGGCGCAGGCGCTGAAGGCCGACGGCTTCGACTACCCGCCGGTGCCGCCGCGCTACCGCACGCCCTACTTCAGCCACATCATGGGCGGCTACGCGGCCGGCTACTACGCCTATATCTGGTCGGAGGTGCTGGCGGCGAACACCTCCAAGTACATCCGCGAGCATGGCGGCCTGAGCCTGGCCAACGGCGACCGCCTGCGCGCCAAGGTGCTGGCACCGGGCGGCGAGATCGAGCCGGGCAAGCTGTTCCCGAACTTCGCCGGCTACGAGGCCAGGATCGAGCCGCTGCTGGAGCAACGCGGGCTGGACAGCAAGTAAGCCCAGCTGCAGCACGGCTCTCGACGGCGCCCCTTCGGGGGCGTCGTTCGTTTCGGCCGCCGCGCGCCAGGCGGTTCTCGGCCACGAAAAAGCCCCGCCGGAGCGGGGCTTTTTCCTGTTCGCCTGTCGCCAGGGCTCACTCGCCCATCTGCTTCTGCAGGTGCTCCCAGCGCTCCTGGGCATCAATGGTGCGCTCCGCGGTCAGGCGGGCCTCCAGACGCTCCAGGCCGATCTCCTCGCCGGTGTCCACGCAGAACCCGTAGTCGCCGCTGTCCACGCGCTTGAGCGTGCTGTCGATCTTGCCGATCAGCTTGCGGTAACGGTCGCGGGTGCGCAGTTCCAGCGAGTTCTCGGTCTCGCGGGTGGCGCGCTCGGCCTCATCGCCGATATCGCGGACTTCCTCGCGCAGGTTCTCGATGGTCTGCTTGGACTCCTCGACCAGCTCTGCACGCCACTGCAGGAGGCGCTGGCGGAAATACTCCAGCTGCAGGGGATTCATGTATTCCTCGTCGGCCGATGGCTTGTAGCCGGCCGGCAGGATCGGCCGCCCGGTGGTTTCATCCACCTTGTAGGGCACGACTTTGTACTTTGGCGTCCTGGTCGAGGCAACCGGCCCCTCGGACGTCTTCTTCCTTGCAACCATTACTTTCCCTTCGGTCTTGACCGCAACCGGCGCCGGCTTGGGGGCTGACGGCGGGGTCACGGGCTTTTGTGCATCCTTCTTCGAAACGATCGGCTTGGCCGGCGCCTGCGGCGCGGGCTTGGGCGCAGACGCATTCGTCCTGGTGTCCTTTGCTGGCACCGGCGCCTTGACCGGTACAGGCTTCTTCGCCGGCGCCGGCTTGGCGGCGGTTTTGGCCGGCGCCTTGGGCGCAGGGGCCGCCTTCTTCGCGACCGGCTTCACCGCGGCCTTGGTCACGGCCTTCGCCACCGGCTTGGCCGCTTTCTTCGCGGCCACCTTGGGTACCGGCTTGGCCGGTGCCTTCTTCACTGGAGCCTGCTTGGCGGCAACTGCCGCCTTCTTTGCAGGCACCGCCTTCTTGGCGGGCGCTGCCTTCTTCGACGGTGCCGCCTTCTTGACAGGCGCGGTTTTCTTGGCAGCGGTCTTGGCTACCGGCTTTGCAGCCGCCTTCTTGGCGGGGGCCGGCTTCTTGGCCGGGGCGACCTTCTTGGCCGGTTTGACGGCCTTCTTGGCGGGTTTCTTCGCTGCCACGTCCGGACTTCCTTTCGTTTTCCCTTGAGGCGGGAAGGCGCGCTGTTATACCCTGCCCTGCGCTGGGCAGCAACCACGCAGGCCCTGCACAACCGCCCGCCGCGGGCGCCGCCGCCACTCCGTGATCGACAATCTCCTCATCGCGCTGCTGCGCGGCTACAAGCGCTGGATCAGCCCCCTGCTGGGGACGCGCTGCCGGTTCGTGCCCACCTGCTCGGAATACGCGATGGAAGCGATCGGCCGGTTTGGCGCGATCAAGGGCAGCTGGCTGGCGATCCGCCGCATCGGCCGCTGCCACCCGCTGCACCCCGGCGGACACGACCCGGTGCCGCCGCGCTGAGCCCTTACACGGCGGGCGCCAGCCTCACCCGTTGCGGCCGCTGACGCTGGCCACCGCGTCATGCGGGTGCAGGCTTTCGAAATGGGCCACGCGCGCGCTCCAAGCCGCGATGCGGGCGTCGCCCGCCAGCACCGCGGCCACGCGACGGGCGGCATCCTCGCAGAACATCAGGTTGGCGGCATTGGCCTGCGCGAACGCCTGCTCATCCTCGCGCTTGACCGCGGTCTGCACCGGCGTACCCAGCGCGGCTTCCACCGCATCCACCAGCGCAACCAGCGGAAGCGCGTCGAAGGCCGGCTTCAGCTCGACGCGGACCTCCGCACGGCTGCGCTGGGCGTGCGGCGTGGCGGCAAGGCCGCGCTCCCCCTCCAGCCAGGCGCGCACGGTCTCGACCGGCACCGCGTCGGCCTGCGCGAACTCATCCGCGAAGCGCCGCCCGTTGGCCTGCCGTGACAGCGCCGCGGAGGCCGGACAGGTGCTCGAATACTCCACGGAAAAACCGAGCACGAGGTGCAGATGGCCCTCGGTCAGCTCGGCCTCGACCTCCACCGGATAGCGCTTCCAGCCGGCATTGTCGCTGCGCAGTGCGCGGCGCAGGAGCAGCTGGTCGAAACGCAGCCGCAGACGCGCGCGGGTGGCCAGCCCCTGCTGCGAGGCGATACAGGCCTCCAGCAGACGGCGCAGCGCCGGCGCAGCCAGCGTCTCGTGGGCCAACCCCTGCTGCAGCTGCAGATAGAGGCGGGACATGTGGATGCCGCGGGTGTCCGGCGTGCCGAGGTTCACCGCCACGTCGACGCTGGCAGGGACCAGCAGTGGCGCATCGCCTTCAGCTGCCACCCGGATCGGCAGCGCCATGCCGTCCATGCCCACCCAGTCGAGCGCGCGGGCCTGGGCGGCGGCGTCGAAGGCGACATCGGGGAGGATCGGCGAAGTCACGGTCTTGTGCATTGCGACATTGTACCGGCGCCGGGCAGTGCGCCCCTGCAACGCTGTGGTTCAGCCGCGCGCCGCGCGCCACGCCGCCAGCAGGGCGACGGGCGCAGGTACCGGCCCCGGCCTGCCGCGTGCGCTGCGCTGCAGGCGGGCGCGCACCAGGCCCGCATGAATGCGCTCGGCGCGGGCACCGGTGCGCAGTGGTGGGGCCGCGAGCAGGCTCGGGATGTCGGTTCCCGCCGCGGGCACCCCGCGCTGGGGCAACAGCAGCACCCACTCGGCCAGCAGCGCATCCGCCATCGCCTCCGGGGTCGCCGCTGTTGCGGCATCGAACAGGCGCGCGGTCAGTGGCGCCAATGCCTGCGCCAGCGGTGCCAGCCCCTCCAGGGTGGTGGCGCGATCTTGTTCGGGGGCCCGCCGCGCGCGCAGTGCCGGCAATGCCGCGGCCAGCGCGGCCCAGTCCACAGGCTGCTTCTGCAAGGCCTGGCCCAGCGGATGCCGGCGCGCGCCGCGCGACCAGCCGCGCAGTTCCTCCTCCCACCAGCCCAGCTTGGCGGCGCCAGGCGTGGGATCGTCCCCGCCCCAGGCCGCCTCGGCCAGCTCGCCGCGCAGCGCCAGCCACGCCTGCGCCAGCGGGCGGTCACCGGCCGGCAGGAACACCTCGGCAATGGCCCACTCCGGCCAGCGCGCGCGCCACTTGCCCAGAAACTCGTCCAGCGCCACCTGGCCGCTCACCGCAGCGCGCTCCACAGCGTGGGCTGGAGCAGGTCGTGGACGGCTTCAGCAAGCGCATCGGCGCCCCAGGCCTGCGGATCGTCGCCGGGCAGCCGGTAACCCCACAGGGCCACCACCGACGGCATGCCGGCCGCGCGTGCCGCGTCAATGTCACGCTGGTCGTCGCCGACGTACGCGCAATCGCCGATACCGACGCCCAGCTCCGCAACGGCGTGCAGCAGCGGCAGCGGATGCGGCTTGCGCTGCGGCAGCGTGTCACCGCCGATCAAGATCGCGCAGCGGTCCTCCCACCCCAGTCCGGGCAACACCTGCCGGGCCAGGTATTCCGGCTTGTTGGTCACGATGCCCCAGCGACTGCCGGCAGCCTCGATGGCGTCCAGCAGGGCGGGCACGCCCTCGAACAGCACGCTGTGCCGCCCCAGCACCTGCGCGTAGACGTCGAGGAACTCCCGGATCATCTCCGGTGGCACCTCGCCGCCCAGTTCGGGAAAGGCCGCCGCGCTCATTGCCCGGGACCCCTTGGAGACATGCGGGCGCAGCGCTTCCAGCGCCATCGGCCCGTGGCCCCGGGCGGCACGCATGTGGTTGACGGTGGCCAGCATGTCCGGCGCGCTGTCCAGCAGCGTGCCGTCCAGGTCGAACAGCACGACCTTGGGGAACACGAGCGCGCTCATTCCGGCTTGCGCGCGCAGACAAGGTAGTTGACGTCGGTGCGGCGGACGATGCGCGCCGCATTGCGCCAGGGCTCGTACAGCAGGCCACTGACGTCCTCGACCGCCAGGCCGGCGTCGCGCAGCAGGCGCGCCAGCTCCGAGGGCTTGATGAAATCACGGTACTGGTGGGTGCCCTTCGGCAACAGCCGGGCGATGTACTCCGCGCCCACGATAGCCAGCGCGAACGCCGCCGGGGTGCGGTTCAAGGTGGACAGGAACAGGTGGCCACCCGGTTTCAGCAGCGTGGCGCAGGCGCGCACGATGGACGCCGGGTCCGGCACGTGCTCCAGCATCTCCATGCAGGTCACCACGTCGAACGCACCCGGCCGTTCCTCGGCCAGCGCCTCCACCGCGGTCTGGCGGTACTCGACCTTCACCCCGGACTCCAGTCCGTGCAGGCGGGCGACCTTGAGCAGGTTCGGGGCCAGGTCGATGGCGGTGACGCGGGCGCCGGCCCTGGCCATCGCCTCGCTGAGCAGGCCGCCACCGCAGCCGACATCCAGCACGGCCGCGTCACGCAGGGCGACACGCTGCGCCACATAGCCCAGCCGCGCGGGGTTCAGCGCATGCAGGGCCTTCTGCGGGCCAGCCGGGTCCCACCAGCGCTGGGCAAGCTCGTCGAACTTGTCGAGTTCGGCCTGGTGGAAATTGGACGGGGCGGAGGCAGTGGTCATGGGGAGCTCCTGAAGGGTTGGGCCAGTGCGCCGGAAGCACGCGCTGTCCGCGAAGAAAGCCTGTTCACTGCGGGGCAGCGGCTGACCGCAGCCGGGCTCAGCGGCCCAGCGCGGCAATCCGCTGCCGCCACTGACGCGCGTTGGCGAGAATGGCGTCGATGTCCATATCGAGCAGCACGCGCTCGCGCAGCTTCGCGCGGCCGGCGATCCAGACATCGCTGACCTGCTGGCGGCCGGCGGCGTACACCAGCTGCGAGGCCACATGGTGCAGCGGCTGGGTTTCCAGCGCGGACAGATCGACGCAGACCAGGTCGGCCTCCTTGCCGGGCTCGATCGAACCGATGCGGTCGCCGAAGCCCAGCGCCCTGGCCCCGCCCAGCGTCGCCGCGTGCAGCGCCTCGAAGGCCGAGAAGCCGGCGGCGTCGTTGGCCACCGCCTTGCCCAGCAGGGCGGCGGTGCGGGTCTCGCCGAACATGTCGAGGTCGTTGTTGCTGGCGCAGCCGTCGGTGCCGATGGCCAGGTTCACGCCCGCCTTCAGCAGCGCGCAGACCGGGCAGAAACCGGAGGCCAGCTTGAGGTTGGATTCCGGGCAGTGCACCACGCTGACGCCGCGCTCGGCGCACAGGTGGATCTCGGCCTCGGTGAGCTGGGTCATGTGCACGGCGATCAGACGGTCGTTGACCAGACCCAGCCGGTCCAGTCGCGCCAGCGGGCGCTGGCCGTGCAGCCTCACCGAGTCCGCCACTTCCTGCGCGGTCTCGTGGGTGTGCAGGTGCACCGGCACGTCCAGCTGGTCGGCCAGCATCCGCACGCGCTCGAAGTTGGCGTCGCTGACCGTGTACGGCGCGTGCGGCGCGAACGCGGTGCCGATCAGGGCATCGCCGCGCCAGGCGTCGTGAAGCTCGCAGGCGCGGTCGAAGTATTCGTCGTCGCTCGAGGCCCAGGCGCTGGGGAAGTCGATCACCACCGCGCCCACCAATGCGCGGAAGCCGTGCTTCTTGTAGACGGCGGCCTGCACGTCCGGGAAGAAGTAGTTCTCGTTGGCGCAGGTGGTGCCGCCGCGAAGCATCTCGGCGATTGACAAGGCCATGCCGTCGGCCACGAACTCGGGCCCGATCACCGCCGCCTCCACCGGCCAGATGTGCTCGCGCAGCCAGGTCATCAGCGGCAGATCGTCCGCGACCCCGCGCAGCAGCGTCATCGGGTTGTGGGTGTGGGCGTTGACGAGGCCAGGGATCAGCGCGGCCTCCGGCCGCGAGACGATTTCCGCCGGCGTAAAGCGCACGCGCGCCTCGGCGGCAGGCAGCACCGCCAGGATGCGCCCGCCGGACACGGCAACGGCGTGATCCGGAAGGACCACGCCGTGCGGGACGACCGGCACCACCCAGCCGGCTTCGATGAGAAGGTCGCAGGGCTGCGGCGCGGGCTCGGTCATGTCGTTCCTTTCAAAAGCGGCCCCCGCCCACGCCCGGCGTGGACGGGGCATGCCTCACTTCACGCGCGAGACGTACTCGCCGCTGCGGGTATCGACCTTGATGACCTCATCCTGGCCGACGAACAATGGCACGCGCACCACCGCGCCGGTTTCCAGGGTGGCGGGCTTGCCGCCGCCACCGGAGGTGTCACCGCGCACACCCGGGTCGGTCTCGACGATCTTCAGCTCGACGAAGTTCGGCGGAGTGACCTGGATCGGGCTGCCATTGAACAGGGTGACCACGCACAGCTCCTCGCCCTTCAACCACTTGGCGGCATCGCCGACGCCGGCCTTGTCGGCCTGCACCTGCTCGAAGGTCTCCTGGTTCATGAAGTGCCAGTACTCGCCGTCCGTGTACAGGTACTGCATGTCGGTATCCACCACGTCCGCGGCTTCCACCGAGTCGGTGGACTTCATGGTGATTTCCTGCACGCGCCCCGAGCGGATCATGCGATAGCGCACGCGGGTGAAGGCCTGTCCCTTGCCCGGCTTCACGTAATCGGTTTCGGTGATGATGCAGGGCTCGTTGTTGACGAGGATCTTCTGCCCGGACTTGACATCGTTCATGCCGAGAGAGGCCATGGGTGCTCCTTGGGGCCACCCGACCGGGCGGCTAAACTGTGGGTTTACGAGGATTCCGGCTTGGCCGGAACGGTACATTTGCAGCCCGATATGATACCCGCAGCCCCCATCCCGATGCAGCCGGGCACTCCCAAGCGTTGGCAGGCGCTTTGGCGCGAAGCCGTGCGCGACCCCCGCGAACTGCTGGCGCTGCTGGGGCTGGAAGCCCTGGCCGAAGGCCTGTCCGAGGCGGCAGCCCGCCAGTTCCCGCTGCGGGTGCCGCGCGGCTTCGTGGCCCGGATGCGCCTTGGCGATCCGCATGACCCGCTGCTGCGGCAGGTGCTGCCGGTGCTGGACGAGGAGCGGGTGGTTCCCGGCTTCGGCCTGGACGCGGTGGGTGATGCCGCGGCCCGGCGCGGCGGCGGAGTCATCCACAAATACGCGGGCCGCGCCCTGCTGATCGCCACCGGAAGTTGCGCGGTGAACTGCCGCTACTGCTTCCGTCGCCACTATCCCTATGCCGAGGACACCGCCGCTTCGGCGGGCTGGCGCGAGGCGGTGGCGCTGATCGCCGCGGACCCGTCGATCCACGAGGTGATCCTGTCGGGCGGCGACCCGCTGTCGCTGGCCGACCACAAGCTGGCCGAGCTGACCGACGCCCTGCGCGACGTTCCCCACCTCCGGCGCCTGCGCCTTCACACCCGCCTGCCGATCGTCCTGCCCGAGCGCGTCGACGCGGGCCTGCTGGCCTGGCTGCACAGCCTGCCCTGGCCGGTGGTGGTGGTGGTGCACGCCAACCATGCCAACGAATTCGACGCCTCCGTCAAGGCTGCGATGGCGGCGCTGCGCCAGACCGGTGCCAGCCTGCTCAACCAGGCCGTGCTGCTGCGGGGCGTCAACGATTCGGTGAAAGCGCTGGCCGATTTGTGCGAGCGCGGTCACGAAGCCGGCGTACTGCCGTATTACCTGCACCAGCTCGACCGCGTGGCGGGTGCCGCCCATTTCGAGGTGGACGACGCCACCGCACTGGCGCTGCATGCGGTGCTGGCGGCCCGCCTGCCCGGCTATCTGGTGCCCCGGCTGGTCCGCGAAATCGCAGGCCAGCCCGGCAAGACACCATTGGCACAGAGGGCTACAGCCACGGCGCAATGATGTAGCCTGTCCCCAACGCAACATTCAAATTCCCATGCGATGGCTACAGGCAACGACACCGCGCTGCGACTGATGCTGGTCGCCGATCTGGTCAACGAGGCGGAAGCGCTGGTCAGCCGGCTGCGCAACGCCGGTACCGCGGTCCGCCCGCTGCGGCCGGAATCGCTGGACGAGCTGACCCAGATGCTGAGCCAGCAGCCGGTGGACATGGTGCTGGCGGACTACGCCGCGACCCTGCTGCCGTTCGAGCAGGTTGCCAAGGCGGTGATGGGCTGCGGACGCGACGTGCCCCTGCTGGCCGCGCTGGACGGTATCAACGAAGACATCCTGGAAAACGTGGCGGTGCTGGGGGCGCAGGCGGTGGCGCTGCGTGATCGCCCGCAGCAGTTCCTGAAGGTGGTGCACGCCGAGTGGCAGGCACTGGAGTCGCGCCGCTCGCAGCGCCGGCTGGAAGCGCAGATGCGCGAGACCCAGCGCCGCTGCGACATGCTGATCGATTCCTCGCGGGAGCCGATCGCCTACATCCACGAGGGCATGCACATCCGCGCCAACCAGGCCTATCTGGAGATGTTCGGCTTCGACGCCTTCGAGGATATCGAAGGCATGTCGCTGCTGGACCTGGTGGCGCCGGGCGACGTTCCCGATTTCAAGGCCCTGCTGAAGCGCCTGTCGAAGGGCGAGGAAGCCCCCCCCCGCTACGAGCTGACCGCGCATGATGCCGATGGCAACGCATTCCCGGCGGTGATGGAGTTCACCGCCGCGCAGTACCAGGGCGAGGCCTGCCTGCAGGTCATCTTCCGCCACCAGGCCGCGGAGGTGGACCCCGAGCTGGCACGCGAGGTCGAGGCGCTGCGCCAGCGCGACCAGACCACCGGCCTGCTCAACCGTCCCACCTTCCTGCGCATCCTCGAGGACGCCGTGGGCGATGCCGGCCAGCACCGCGCCCAGTATGGCCTGCTGCTGCTGGAACCCGACAACTACCAGCGCATCCTCCAGGAAATCGGGCTGGACTGTGCCGACGACCTGCTGGCCGCCATGTCCGGGTGCCTGCAGGAGGCGCTGGGTGAACGCCTGGCCGACGGCAGCACGCAGGCCGCCCGGTTTGGCGAGCACAGCTTCGCGGTGCTGGCCCGTGGCGACCATGCCTCCACCACCGCGCTGGCCGAACGCCTGCGTCAGGCCTTCGCGGCACAGGTGTTCGAGGTTGGCGGCCGCTCCAGCACGCTCACCGTGAGCATCGGCGGCGTGCAGATCGGCGAGAAGATCGCCAGCGTCACCCAGGTGCTGGCCAAGGCCAGCCAGGGCGTGCAGTCGTCTGCCGGCGTGGGCGGCAACCATGTCGAACTCTTCGACCCCAGCGCGGTGGACCGCGCCGAGGAGGAGCGCGTCCAGGCCTGGGTGGAGCGTCTGCAAGACGCCCTGGCCAACGACCGCTTCCTGCTCCACTTCCAGCCGATCGTCCACCTGCTGGGCGAGCCTCGGGCCATGTACGAGACCTACCTGCGGCTGGACAGCGGCAATGGCGAAACCATCACCCCGGCCAGCTTCATCCAGATCGCCGAAGAACACGGCCTGCTGGGGCAGATCGATCGCTGGGTGATCGGCCGCGCCATCGCTACCCTGGGCGAACGCCTCCGCGCCGGCAAACCGGTGACGCTGCTGGTGAAGGTCACCCAGGCCTCGCTGCTGGACGGCCATCTGCCTGCTTTCGTGGGTGACCAGCTGGCCGCGCACGGCGTACCGGGCGACAGCCTGCTGCTGCAAGTGCCGGAATCGAAGGTGTTCACCAACCTGCGGGCCACCCAGGACTTCGCGTCGGCGATCGGCCAATACGGCTGCAAGCTGGTGCTGGAGCAGTTCGGTGCCGGGCTGGATTCGTTCCAGTTGCTGACCCATCTCACCCCCGGCTTCGTCAAGATCGATCGCAGCTTCATGGAGGATCTGGCGAAGAACCAGGCCAACCAGCACCGGGTCAAGGAACTGGCCCAAAAGGCCCGCGACCTCGGCATCCAGAGCATCGCCGAATTCGTGCAGGATGCCGCCAGCATGAGCATCCTGTTCTCGCAGGGGATCGACTACGTGGAAGGCAACTTCCTGGCCGTGGCCGGCCCCGACATGAACTACGAATTCGACGCCTGACACGCAGAGGCCCGCCAACCGGCGGGCTTCGCGCTTGGGGAGCCCCCTCGGTCAGGCGGCGTTGCGCAGCGCGGCGATGCGCTCCTCGATCGGCGGATGGCTCATCAGCAGGCGCTGCAGGCCGCTGCCGGCACTGCCACTGATGCCGAACGCCGCCACCTGCTTGGGCAGCGTGCTGGCGCCGTGCATCTGCGCCAGGCGCTCCAGCGCGGCCACCATCTTCCAGCGCCCGGCCAGCGCGGCGCCACCGGCATCCGCGCGGAACTCACGGTGGCGCGAGAACCACATCGCGATCATCGAGGCGAACAGCCCGAACACCATCTCCAGCACGAACACGATGATGTAGTAGCCGAACCCCGGCGCGTCGCTGTCGCGACTGCCGCTGATGGCGCCATCCACCACCCGTCCGACCACGCGTGCCAGCACGATCACGAAGGTGTTCAACACGCCCTGCAGCAGCGCCATGGTCACCATGTCGCCATTGGCGACGTGGCTGACTTCATGGCCCAGCACCGCTTCGGCCTCGTCGCGGCTCATCGCCCGCAGCAGGCCGGTGGAAACCGCGACCAGGGCGTTGTTGCGGTTGGCGCCGGTGGCGAACGCATTGATCTCGGGGGCGTCGTAGATCGCCACTTCCGGCATGCCGATGCCCGCCTGCTCGGCCTGGCGACGCACGGTGGACAGCAGCCACTGCTCGACCTCGTTGCGCGGCTGGGTGATCACCTGCGCGCCGGTGGTGCGCTTGGCGATCCACTTCGACATCAGCAGCGAGATGATCGACCCACCGAAGCCGAACAGCGCCGCCATCACCAGCAGACCGCTGGCCTGCTGCGGATTCACGCCCAAAATGGACATGACGATGCTGACCAGCGCCAGCACCGCCAGATTGGTGGCCAGGAACAGGAACATGCGCTTGAACATGGATAATCCCAGTCGGTTGTCCCGCGCCCGATGCGCGGTGTCTCAAAAACTATAGCCGCCCCGGCCTGAATTCAACGACCAACGCCAACCAGTCATGACCGATGCCCCCTACCGCGGCCGGTTCGCCCCCTCGCCCACCGGGCCGCTGCACGCGGGTTCCCTGCTGGCCGCACTGGGCAGCTGGCTGCTGGCGCGACAGGCCGGCGGCGAATGGCGGGTCCGGATCGAGGACATCGACCCGCCCCGCACCGTGGCCGGTGCGGCGGAGGCACAGCTGGCGACCCTTGCGGCCTTCGGCCTCCGCCACGACGGCCCCGTCGTCCGCCAGAGCGCGCGCGATGCACTCTACCGGGCCGCGCTGGACCACCTGCTCGCGTCGGGCCAGGCCTTCGAATGCCACTGCAGCCGCAGGGTGCTTGCCGACGCTGGCGGCATCCATCGCCGGTGCATCAGCCGCCAGCGCAGGCCCGATCCGGCGATCCGGCTGCGGGTGCCGGACGGCTGCGGCATCGCCTTCGAGGATGCGGTGTTCGGTCACCAGCACCAACGCGTGGACACGGCCGTCGGCGACTTCGTGCTGCGCCGCAGCGACGGGCTGTGGGCCTACCAGCTGGCGGTGGTGGTGGATGACGCCGAACAGGGCATCACCGACGTGGTGCGCGGCGCCGACCTGCTGGACTCTACCCCGCGCCAGATCCTGCTGCAGCGCGCACTGGGCCTGCCCACGCCGCGCCATGCCCACCTGCCGCTAGTGCTGGACGCGGCAGGCCGCAAGCTCTCCAAGTCCGACGCGGCACTGCCCGTCTCGACGGCGGCGCCGGTGGCCACTCTGGCAATGCTCTGGCGGCGCCTCGGGCAAGAGAACTTGCCGCCATCGGCCTTGACCGGTGTGGATGCATTCCTGCAAGCGGCGACGCAGGCCTTCCGGCTGGACCGCGTGCCGCGCGTCCCGCCGCCCGTGCCCTCCGCAATGCACAACGCAAATGCCATGCAACATGCCTAGAATCGAAGCATTCCCTTCATTCGCATCGGCAAGGAGCACGGCATGACGTCCAGAGTTGCACTGGTCACCGGCGGCACCGGCGGCATCGGCACCGCCATCGTGAAGCGACTGGCGGCGATGGGGCATCGCGTGGCCACCAACTACCGCAACCAGGAGAAGGCCCGCGCCTGGCAGGAGAAAATGCAGGCCGAGGGCATCGACGTCACCATCGTCAAGGGAGATGTCACCTCGCCGGAGGAAGCCGAGGCCATGGTGCGCGAAATCGAGGCGCGGCTGGGGCCAATCGACATCCTGGTCAACAACGCCGGCATCACCCGTGACGGCACCTTCCACCGGATGACGGCCGAGCAGTGGATGGACGTGATCAACACCAACCTCAACTCGTGCTTCAACGTCACCCGCCCGGTGATCGAGGGCATGCGCGAGCGCAAGTGGGGCCGCATCATCCAGATCAGCTCCATCAACGGCCTCAAGGGCCAGTACGGCCAGGCCAACTACGCGGCGTCCAAGGCCGGCATGCACGGGTTCACCATCTCGCTGGCGCGCGAAAACGCCCGCAACGGCATCACCGTGAACACGATTTCCCCCGGCTACATCGCCACCGACATGGTGATGGCGGTACCGGAGGAGGTACGCGCCAAAATCATCGCCGACATCCCCACCGGCCGCCTGGGCACGCCGGAGGAAATCGCCTATGGCGTGGGTTTCCTGGCCGACGAACAGGCAAGCTGGATCACCGGCTGCAACCTCGACATCAACGGTGGCCACCACATGGGCTGGTGACGCCGATGCGATGACGGCCACGCCGCCGTTGTGCCACCATCGCCCAGCGGCATTCCCCACCACCACCACGGAGACGCCATGTCCACGCCTGAGCCCACTTCCCCTGCCCGCGCCCGTACTTCCAATGCCGGCCGCTACCTGTTCCTGCTGATCCTCGGTCTGGTGGTGGGTGTTGTCGCCGCCGTGATGGTGCTGCGCGCGCTGGATGCTAGGAAAGATCACTTCCCCGAAGCGCTGATGGAAGTCCAGAGCTGGCACATGGGGCAGCTCAAGTCCGCGATGGAGCAGAACCGCTGCAGCGCCACCGACGTACTGCCGCACCTGCAGGCGCTGCGGACGCTGGGCAACGACCTGGAGCCGGCCTTCCCCGACCTGCGCGACGACGAGCGCTTCCGCACCGCCGCCGCGGGCATGCGCGCCGCCGCCGACAAGGCGATCGCCGCGCCTCCGCTGAGCTGCGAGAGCGTGGCAGCGGCGATGAAATCGCTGGGTGATGGCTGCAAGAGTTGCCACCGCGATTTCCGCAGCTGACCGACCGCCACGCCGCGTCCCTTTGAAGGCCGCCTCCGGGCGGCCTTCTTCATGCGGGGCCTCAACAGGCAGGACTGCGCACCGTGTTCACCTCCCGGCGACGTCGGTGAATCGCAGCTAAGCGCGTCGGCCCGCCAGCGGGCACGCGTCGGGCGCCGTTCATACCGGGCAGCACAGGATCGGCACGTCGTGGCAACACCGCGATCCCACCCTCCGCACTCACAAGGAGAACGCACATGGCCCTTCGCATCCCGCACCTTCTCGGCACTACCGCGACCGTCCTGGCGCTGGCCGCCAGCGTCGGCTGCGCCAGCACCGGCCCCGCCGGCTACGGCGGTGGCAACGGCTACGGCAATGGCTACGGCAACGCCGGCTACAACCGCTACGGCAACACCTGTGCGAACTGCGGCACCGTGACCAGGATCAGCGTCGGCGGGGCGTCGGGTACCACCGGCGCGCTGATCGGCGGCCTGATCGGCGCGGTCGCCGGCCACGAAGTCTCGGCCCATACCGGCGGCAGCAAAGGCAACCAGAACGTCTCCGCCGTGGCGGGTGCCGCCGCCGGCGCGACCGTGGGCAACGCCATCCAGAAGAGCCGCACGCCGGGCTACACGGTCGAGATCCGCATGGACGACGGCCGCACTGTGAAGGTCACCCAGGACAACGTGGCCGGCTTCCGCGAAGGCGCACGCGTCCGCGTGGAGAACGGCCAGGCCTACCTGCAGTAACGCCCCTCTCTCCCCCACCCCGAACGGCCCGCCCCGCGGGCCGTTTGCATGCATGGCTGGCACACTGCCTGCAAATCCCCCCTGTGCGAGGCGCCATGAACCCCAGCACGCTGTTGTATCTGATCGCCGTCCTGCTGGTGCTGGTAGGCCTCGCCGGCACCGTGCTGCCCGCGCTGCCCGGCGTGCCGCTGGTGTTCGCGGGGTTGCTGCTGGCCGCTTGGACCGGGAATTTCGCGCAGGTGGGATGGCCAACGCTGGCCATCCTGGCGGGCCTGACGCTGGTGTCGATCGGCGTGGATCTGTGGGCCACGGCCCACGGCGCCAAGCGGGTGGGCGCCAGCCGGCAGGCCATGCTGGGCGCGGCGATCGGCACTTTCGGCGGTCTCTTTCTCGGTCTGCCGGGCCTGCTGCTGGGGCCGTTCGCAGGCGCGGTGATCGGCGAACTGCTGCACCACCGCAGCCTCACCCACCGGACCGTCGGACACGCCACCAAGGTGGGGGCCGGCACCTGGGTGGGGCTGCTGCTGGGCACCGCGCTCAAGCTGGCGCTGGCCTTCGCCATGCTGGGCCTGTTCGCGCTGGCCTGGTGGCTGTAGCGATGCCGCGGGACAGCCTTGCCGGCCATCATATGGCAGGCACACCCGCTCAGCCGGCAGGCGTGGGGGCCTCGGGACAGAACTTCGCCCGGTAGGCCAGCGCCTTCGGCATCAGCGCCTCCAGCTGCTGGATGCGCGTCCCGGCGCTGGGGTGGGTGGAGGCGAACTCGGGCGGCGCGTTGCCTCCCGCGTTGCGGTCCATCCGCTCCCACAGGGGCACGGCTTCGCGGGGGTCGAAGCAGGCGGCGGCCGCCAACATCAGCCCCAGCTCGTCCGCCTGCGTTTCCTGGCTGCGGGCATAGGGCAAGGCACTACCGTAGCCGTAGGCGGACATCACGGTCTGCAACGTGCCCTGGTCCATGCCACTGGCGGCGCCAGCCATCTGCCCCAGCTGCTCCAGCTTGCCGCGCGTCATCCGCTGGGCGCCGTGGCGCAGCAGCGCATGGGCGATCTCGTGCCCCATCACCACCGCCACCGCATCAGCGTTCCGGGCCACCGGCAGCAGCCCCGTGTAAACCGCCATCTTGCCGCCCGGGAGACAGAACGCGTTGACCTGGTCGGACTGCAACACGGTGACCTTCCAGTCGAACGTCTTTTCGATGTGGCTGGCCTGCAAGCCGTGCTCCGCCGCTAGCGCATCGGACACTGGCGGAATGCGGTCGATCAGGCGCCCTGCGATGGCCGTGACCTGCCGCGACACCTCGGCATCGGCCGGCAGCGGACGCTCCTGCTGCAGGACCTGCTGGTAAGCCTGGAGTCCGAGCGCGGTCTCCTGCTCCGGCGAAATGCTCTTGTCGATCACCACCGTCTCGCCGGTCAGTGGATCGACGCTGCGGTTGGAGAACCAGTAGTACGCGGCGTAACCCGCGAACAGCACCAGCACCCAGAGGCGCAGTCCGCCCCTGCGGTTGCCCATTGGATTCGGGGTCATGCGATGCTCCTGGTGCGTGGCCGGTGGATCGGTGGCCCGATACTACAACTGCCGTACCAGCCGGAACCCGACCCGCGCGTTGGTGACATCCACCCCACCCGGCGCCCGCCATGCGGATCGCGTCTGCGCCGGCGCGCTCGCCCAGGAACCACCGCGGTACATGCGCACCCGGCAGCCCGGGTTCACCCAGGCGGCGCCGTTGGCCGGTGCGCGGCGGTACCCCTTGTGCCAGCAGTCGGCCACCCACTCGCTGACGTTGCCGGCCATGTCGAACAGGCCGAAGGCGTTGGCCGTAAAACGCGCGACCGGCGCCGGGCCCCACCAGCCATCGCCATAGCCGGGAAAGGCGTTGCTCCAATGCCGCCCGCGGCTGGACACATCGCGGCTGCCGGCAAGGTTCTCCACGCCGGGCGGTGGCGGCCCGTCGCCCCATGGGAAGCGGCCGGATCCACCGGCGCGCAGCGCATATTCGAACTCGGCCTCGCTGGGCAGGCGGTAATGCGCGCCGGTCTGTTCGGACAGCCATGCCGCATAGGCTTCCGCATCGCGGGCGGTGATATGGATCACGGGCAGGTCATCGCCGGCAGGACGGCCATCGTAGGCGGAGCGCCAATCGACGCCGCTGCCGCGCAGGAAGTTGCCGCTGCGCACGTCATACACGATGGAATGTCCGCGCTGGGTCGCGCGCGGCACGTAGCCGGTGGCCTCCACGAACCGTCGGAACTGGCCCACGGTGATCTCGTGCCGGGTCATCGCAAAGCCACGTTCAAAGCGGATTGCATGGCGCGGACGCTCGTCGGCCGTGGCGTCCGGCTCGCCCTCCGGCGCCCCCATGAAAAACGTGCCGCGCGGCAATACCACCAGCGCGGGCCCGCGATCGCCGTCGGGCAGCGCGTCGGTAAATACCTGGCCGGGCTTGAACAGGCCGTAATGGTCGACCTGCTCGATCCGTTGGCGCAGCGCCACACCCGCCGCCTCGCCCGGTCTGGCGATGCGCAGGATGTCGGCCAGCCGCTCACGGGCGAAACGTAGACCGGACGGATCGGCCAACGCCATCAGGCCTTGGTCGCCCAGCCGTCGTATGCGATCCCTGCGCAGCCACTCGATGCGGGCCTGGGCCGCAGGCAGCGCCGGGGACTGCGGGCGAACCCGCGCCGCCCGCGCCAATCCTGCATACGCCGCATCGAAATCACCGCTGACGGCCTGCGCCTCCGCGTCCGCCAGCAGCGCCGCCTCGACCGCCTCGATACCCTGCGACGCGCACGCACGCAACGGCCACAGCGCCTGCGCACGCCGGAACAGCGCCAGCGCCCCGCCCGGGGCATCGAGATCCCCCGCCCGCAGCGCCTGCTCGCCCGCCTGGCACAGCTCAAAGGACTGCCCGGCGCGGTCCACCGCGTCCAGATAGGCCCGCACTTCGGGCTGCTGCGGCCAAAGCGTCCGCAACACCGTGCCGTGCCGCTGGGCATAACGCAGCGCCGCCAGATCGTCGCCGGCGTCCAACGCTACCCAGGCCTGCGCCAGCAGCGCGGCCTGCGCCTTGTCCAGCAGCGCCGCATCCTGCGCGTTGTCGGGATCGCGCTGGCGCAACGCCAGCAGCAGCGGGATGGCCGACGCGGAGGTCTCGAACAGATCACCCTTGGCCAGCGCCCGCCGGGCCTGCGCGCGGGCGCGTGCAGGATGGTCGATGCGGACCTCCGGCAGCGTCCAGCTGAGGGCCTCGGCCAGGGCATCGTCCCCCTGGATGCGTACTTGCCCGGAACCCACGGCGGGCGCGGGCTGCGCGGGCAGCCGCTGCTGGGCCGGCACGGGGTGCAGGTCCAGCGCCGGCCGGGCCGGCTGCGGCTTGCAGCCGGCCAGCACGACCAGCCCCGCGATGAGGAAACCGCCTGCGCGCAAACCCTGCTCCATGAACGCCGGCACGCCACCGGCCGGGGGATGCACTGAACTTAGGCCATGGACCGGCCTCCGGCAACCGCATAATGGCGGGATGACACATTGGATCGAGACACCCGACGCGCTGCGCGCGCGCATCGCCAACCCGCCCGCCGCCATCGGCCTGGACACCGAATTCATCCGCGAACGCACCTACTGGCCTCAGCTGGCGCTGGTGCAGATCGCGCTGGGCGAATCCGACGACGACATCCTGCTGGTCGACCCCCTGCGGCCCGGCATGGCCAAGGCGCTGGCCCCCCTGCTGGCCGACCCGGGCGTATTGAAGCTGATGCACAGCCCCAGTGAGGACCTGGTGGCATTCAAGCACGCCTGCGGCGTGCTGCCGGCTCCTCTGTTCGACACCCAGGCCGCCGCCGCGCTGTGCGGGCTGGGTGCCGGGCTGGGCTACCAGAAGCTGGTACAGGCCGTGACCGGCGTGGAACTGGCCAAGGGCGAGACCCGCTCCGACTGGCTGCGCCGCCCGCTGTCGCCGGCCCAGCTGGACTACGCCGCCGCCGACGTGCGCCACCTGCATGCCCTGCATCGGGACCTGCAGGCGCGCCTGGCCGGGAACGGCCGCGCGGCGTGGCTGGCCGAGGACAGCGAACGCCAGCTGGCGAATGCCGCCAGCGACGACAGCGACCGTTGGCCGCACCTGGCCATCCGCAGCGCGCAGTTCCTCGACGTCGATGGCCAGCGTCGCCTGCTGCGGCTGCTGCGCTGGCGCGATGCGCAGGCCCGTGCCAGCGATCGCCCGCGCAGCTGGATCCTGGACAACGAACTTGCGGTCGCCCTCGCCCGGCAGAAGCTGGACAGCCGGCTGCGCTTCGACGCCCTGCTGGACGGCTTCCCCAAGGCTCCGCGCAGCCTGCGCACGCCGCTGTGGGAGGCCCTCACCACCCCGCTCCCCGACGAAGCCCAAGCCCCGGCGGTGCGCGGCGACGACCGCGACAAGAAACAGCTGCGGGCCCTGCAGGACGCGGTAGCGGCGGTCGCGGCGGAGCTCGGCCTTCCGGAAGGCGTGCTGGCCTCCCGCCGCCTGCTGGAGGGCCTGCAGGACGGCAACGGTTGGACCGGCCCGCTGGCGGGCTGGCGCCGGGGCGTGCTGGAACCGCGGCTGTCGCCCCTGCTGGGAGCTAGGACTGGGAGCTAGTTGGCATCGCCCGATGGCATCCGTATAATCGCGCTTCCCTTATGGGGCCATAGCTCAGCTGGGAGAGCGCGTCGTTCGCAATGACGAGGTCGGGAGTTCGATCCTCCCTGGCTCCACCATTTAACAATCCGTCACTGTCCGCTGGTGTACGTCAAGGGCTTGATTCTTAAGGGAAATCCCCAAGAATCAGGCCCTTTTTGTTTGCCCGCGTCCGCAGCTGGCCGTTGCAATCCGGGGGCATTTGGGGGCACGTTTGGGGGCATCGGCCGATTCTGGCCATTCCGGATGCCCCCAGATGCCCCTATCCGACACCGCCATCCGCAAGGCCAAACCGGCGGACAAGACGCAGCGCCTGTTCGACGGCGGCGGCCTGTACCTGGAGATCACCCCGGCAGGCGGCAAGCTCTGGCGCCAGAAGTACCGGTTCGGCGGGAAGGAGAAGCGCCTCGCGCACGGCACCTATCCGGAGGTGAGCCTGGCCGAGGCGCGGGACCGCCGCGACAACGCCCGCAAGCTGCTGGCTGCCGGCACCGACCCGGGCGAGCACAGGAAGGCCGAGAAGCAGGCCGGCGAGGATCGCGCCGCCAACAGCTTCGAGGCGGTCGCGCGGGAGTGGTTCGGCAAGTTCGCGCCCAACTGGGCGGCCTCGCACGCCGGCAAGATCATGGGCCGGCTGGAGAACGACCTGTTCCCGTGGATCGGCAGCCGCCCCGTTGCCGAGATCAAGGCGCCCGAGCTGCTGCGCTGCCTGCGCAGGATCGAGAGCCGCGGCGCCCTGGAGACCGCGCACCGCGTCCTGCAGAACGCCGGCCAAGTGTTCCGCTACGCCATCGCCACCGGCCGCGCCGACCGCGACCCGTCAACCGACCTGCGCGGCGCGCTCGCCCCGTGGAAGCCGCAGCACTACCCTGCGCCGACCGATCCGAAGGCCGTGGGCGAGCTGCTGCGCGCGATCGACGGCTACACCGGCGGCAACGTGGTGAAGGCCATGTTGCGCCTGGCGCCGCTGGTATTCGTCCGCCCCGGCGAGCTGCGGCAAGCCGAGTGGGCAGAGATCGATCTGGAGGCCGCGGAGTGGAACATCCCGGCGCACAAGATGAAGATGCGCGAGCCGCACATGGTGCCGCTGTCCCGGCAGGCCATCGAGATCCTGACCGACCTGCAGCCGCTCACGGGCAACCGCGCCCACGTCTTCCCCGGTGGCCACGATCCGCGCAAGCCGATGAGCGAGGCGGCGCTCAACGCCGCGCTGCGGCGCATGGGCTACGACAAGACCACGATGACCGCCCACGGTTTCCGGGCGATTGCGCGCACGCTGCTGGATGAGGAACTGGGCTTCCGCCCCGACTATATCGAGCACCAGCTCGCGCATGCCGTGCGCGACCCGAACGGCCGCGCCTACAACCGAACCGCCCACCTCGCCGCGCGTCGCAAGATGATGCAGGTATGGGCCGACTACCTGGATCGCCGGCGCACCGATACCGGCAAGATTCTGGAGTTCAAGAAATCCGGCAGCCGCCGGTAGCAAGCGGTGCGACGACGGTGCGCTATCACCGCCGCCGCACCTTCCACAACCGTTCAACAGGAGAACGATCATGGCAACCGAAATGGTAACCCTTCCCGCCGCGGCGATCCCCGACCTGCGCCGCATGCTGGCGATTGGCCTGTTTGCATATGGCGAGATCGAGCGCCTTCAGGATCAACACAAATTGCAGGGCGGCGCTGAGCCCATCCATCCGACCGGTGCGTTTGAGGCCAGCGCGTTTGCCGAGGCGCTGCTGTGGCTTGACCAAGCCGAGCCCGTCGCGGAGGCCGCAGCATGAGCATCATCGACCGCGACGAATACCTGCGCCGCGTCAACAGGGTTGCATCGGACCTGGTAGCGGCCACCAGCCGGCAGGGCATCGCGGCGAGTCCGCGGGATGATGCGCTTGCATCGGTTGTGAACCTGGCCGCTATCCAGATCGACGCCGCGCTGCCCACGATTCGCGCCGGCGCCGAAGCGCTCGGCAATACCGACCTGAGCCGCACCATGTGGATGGTCGCCCATCTGCTGGAAGGCTTGCACGAAAAGCTGGAAGCCGCAGAGATGGAAGGCTGAGAGATGACCGACAAGAAGCCCACGAAGCACCCCCCCGCTGAGGCGGGGGCTCCACCCAATGAGCTGGCCGACGCCTGGGGGGCTTGGCTTTCGCTGCGGTGGGGATTTGATCTGTGCGGCTGGGATGCTGCCGTTGCGCAGCTGCCGTCCAACATCGGGGCACGGATCACTATCCAGCGACATCGGGACGGGCTGCTGTCGGCGCTGGAGGCCCGAGATGATGCGGCCACTGCCGACAAGCTGGAACTCATGGTGAGAACGCTGAGCATGGCGAGCGCAAAGCCGCTGGCGATGGCTGGGCTGGCAGGCAAGCGTGGCGGCGAGAAAGGCGCTGCGGCCAGCCGAGAAGCGCGTCGCGCGGAAGGTTCAAAGCGCCACGCAATCATCGTTGAAGCGGGCGCCTATGAAGGCCCCGAGTCTGCACTTGTTGCCACCGTAGCGAAGCGCGCGAAGGCTCATCCTGCTTACGTCCGGCGCGTGCTGAAAGAAATTGGAACCTGAGGCTCCTACAGGTTCGCAGCCACGATGGAATCTGTCCTTACCGGCACGCATACGCCGGGACACCTGCAACCAAACCGCAGAGGACAGATCATGCAGAACAGCACCGCCGCGCCGCTGGCGCACACCGTGAACGATGCCTGCCGCCGGCTCGGCATTTCCCGCACCACCATCTACCAGCTCATCGCCGAAGGCCAGATTCGGACGTTCAAGGTCGGCACCCGCACGCTGGTGCCCGAAGCCGATCTGCGGCGCTTCATCGCCGACAAGCTGGGCGAGAACCTGGAGGCAGCCGCATGAGCATCGTGTTGCTTGCCGACTACCGCGCCATGCTGCGCGAGGCCCAGAGTGTCGAGCTGGATGCAGTGCTCCAGAGCCATCTGGATGCCGCCGAGCTGGAGGCATCGAAGTTCGTCGGGTTCGACGTCGAGGTCGAGTTCGATCCGAGCCCGGTACCGGCCGACATCAAGGCCGCGATCATGTTCCTGGCACAGACGATGACCGACCAGATGCCGCCGGAGGAAAGCAACATCCGCCGCGCGCGCGCCGAGTCCCTGCTGCGGCCGTACCGGCGCGAGACGGGGATCGCGGCATGAGGGCCATCACCTTGACCGAAGCGCAGTGGAATCGCCTGAAGGCAGCTGCTGGCCATGCCAGCGAATGCCTGTTCGACGTGTCGATGGCGCAGCCTGCAATCGCTGAGTTCGGGTCGCCTGCGCACGACATGCAGATCGCGATCGGCAAGGCAGAGAATGCCACGCGTGAGCTTTCGGCGCTGCTGGCCGAGGTCGAGTCGAACGGCGAATAAGCGAAAGCCCAACCGCGGCGAACGGCTGGGCTTTCTGAGAGCGCATCGAGGGCATCGAATGCGGGGCCAGTGTAGCACTGCCCCGCCAAGGAAACGGCATGGCAACAGACAAGCGATGGCGCAACAAGGGGCGGCAGCAAGGCCCGACGTTCGTCCGACTTCCGCATTTCGTCCTGCGCTCGCCCCAGTGGGCGGCGCTGAGTGGAACGGCAATCAAGCTGCTGCTGGAGCTGGCCGGGCAGTACAACGGCCGTAACAACGGCGACCTCAGCGCGACCTATCCCGACATGAAGGCGCGCGGGTGGGCGAGTAACGACACGCTGCAGAGGGCGCTGAGGGAGCTGGAGGCAGGCGCCTGGATCGTGCGGACAAGGCAAGGCGGGCGGCATATCGGCTGCAACCTGTATGCGCTGAGCTGGGAGCCCGTGGACTCATGCGACGGCAAGCATCAGCACCCGGTTTCAAACAAGGCTTCGCACGCATGGAAAAACGCAATTGGTCGGCCGGATTCCGGACAGCGAAAGGCCGGAAATCGGACAGCAAGGCCCGTCGGAATCCGAAAACCGGACAGCGAGATTGTCCGCCTGCGTCCGGCGGCGTAGGGTGACCGCCATTCTTGCTGTCCGAAATCCGGCCACCCTTATAGAATCTAGCCAGAGGCGGGGCTCTTCGCTGTTCGCTCTGCCTTGCTTCACATGCTCCAGCTCCACGGCGGCCCAATGCTCGGACAGAGAACCGCCGGCCTTCCGGTAAGCCCCTCGCAAGCCCCTCGCAAGCCCCTTGATCGTCGCGCCCACATCTACCGCGCGCCGGCATCAAAACCCACTGGGTTTCCGCTGGGTTTCTGTTTCGAACCCGCTGGGCTTCGCTGTAGCCGAATGCCCAGGCATGCCCACGTCTCGGCATCGAGCGCATTCGGCGAACGCTCGGCGAACGCTCGGCGAATCTGCCCCGCGGCACCCGGCGATGCTCATAGCATCGGAACCGGTGCTGGTAGCACGCGGAATCGGTGCTACTAGCACGCGGAACCGGTGCTGGTAGCACGCTTGCCGGCAAGCCTTGCGCGAACGTCACGTGCACGTCACGTTGAACGTTACGTCGAACGTTACGTTGAACGATTCGTGCGGTCACGCGTCCTGTCCGCGTCTTGTCCCCGTCTTGTCCCCGTCCCTTGTCCATCCCCGACGCGTGCCCGCCTTCGCGCATTTCCGCCCCTCACTGGCCGGGATTCGTGTCCGTGCCAGCCCGCCGCCGTCCAGTGTTTGCAGACCCTTGCGCGCGCGCGTAATTGGTCTATCCGGGAATCCCAACACCACACCCGGAGTTCATCGATGAACCTGCAAGCAATCCGCGAGGCCAAGGCGTCCAAGGTCGCCGCAGCCCGTGCCCTGGTCGCCAAGGCCGAGGGCGAAAAGCGTTCCCTCACGGCGGAAGAGTCCGCCAGCTTCGACACCATCAAGGGCGAGATCACCGCGCTGGAGGCCGACGAAGCCCGCGCCACGTTCCTGGCCGATGCCGAGCGCCGCATGGGCGGCGAGCGTGTCGGCGGCGGCGAGCGTTCGATGGCCGATCTGGAAAGCCGCGTTTCCATCCTGAGCGTGATTCGCGCGCAGATGGAGGGCCGCCAGCTGACCGGCGCCGAAGCCGAATACCACGCCGAAGCCGAGCGCCGCAGTGGCCGCAAGGCGCAGGGCATCCTGGTGCCGATGCGCGCCCTGGAGACCCGCGTCAACACCACCACCAGCGCCGGCCAGATCGTGCCGACCGACCACCGCCCGGCCGACTACATCCAGCCGCTGCGCAATCGTCTGCTGGCCCGCCAGCTGGGCGTGCGCGTCCTGTCCGGCCTGAGCGGCGACCTGAGCATCCCGAAGCACGGCAGTTCCACCACCACCGGCTGGGTTGCGGAAGGCAGCAACCTCAGCGCTTCGGACATGACCGTCGGCAGCGTCGGCCTGAGCCCGAAGCATGTCGGCGGCATCAGCGAGATGAGCCGCCAGCTCATCCAGCAGAGCAGCCCGGACATCGAGCAGCTGCTGCGCGATGACATGGCGTTCCAGATCGCTCAGGCGATCGATGGTGCGCTGATCGACGGCGGCGGCACCAATGAGCCGGTCGGCCTGCTGAGCACCGTCGGCATCCAGACCGCCAACCTGGCCACCCTGAGCTGGGCGAACGTGCTGGAGATGCTGGAAAAGCTGGAGATCGCCAACGCGGAGGCAGCTCATTGGCTGACCTCGCCGCAGGTCAAGACCAAGCTCGCCAGCACGCTCAAGGCCACCGGCATCGCGGGCTACCTCATGGAAGCCGGCAAGATGGCCGACCTGCCGGTCCATGTGACCAACCAGGTTCCCGTGGTGACCGGTACGCCGGACACCGGCCAGCTGATCCTGGGCGACTGGTCGCAGGTGCTGCTGGGCATCTGGAGCGAGCTGGACATCCTGGTCAACCCGTTCGACTCCGTGGCCTATGCCCGCGGCGGCGTGCTGGTCCGGGCGATGGCCACGGTGGATACCGCGGTGCGCCACCCCAAGGCGTTCGTGGTGGCGAGCGATGTCGCGCTCTGACATCGAGCGCCGGCAGGCCGCTGAGCTTCGCGCCAGCGGCCGGAAGCTGGTCGGGTACGTCGCCAAGTTCGACAGCGAGACCCGCATCGGCAGCTTCCGGGAAAAGATCGCACGCGGGGCCTTCACGGCCTCGCTTGCGTCTGGGGCCGACATTCTCGCGCTGGCCGACCACGACCCCGCCGCAGTCCTGGGCCGCACCCGTTCCGGCACGCTCGCGCTGCGGGAGGATGCCGACGGCCTGGCCTTCGAGCTGACCCTGCCGGACACGCAAAAGGGCCGCGACCTGGCTGCGCTTGCCGAGCGTGGCGACTTGGGCGGCATGTCTTTCGGCTTCCGTGTCCACGACGGCGGCGACACCTGGAACGGTGACCTGCGCGAGCTGCGCAACGTCGAGCTGCGGGAAATCAGCGTGGTGCAGAGCTGGCCGGCCTACAGCGAAACCGAAGTGAGCGTCCGCAGCCGCCAGCCTGAAAGCCAGCTGGCGCTGCTGCACTACTGGCTGGAGACCGTGCGATGAAGTGGCCCTGGAGCCGAAACACCGAAACCCGCAGCAGCATCGCCGACCCGGCGACCGCCCAGCTGTTCGGCATCGCCACCACCGCCACCGGCGACACGATCACGCCGGAGACCGCAGAGAGCATTTCGGCATGCTTCGCCAGTGTGCAGGCCATCGCCGAAACCATCGGCACGCTGCCGCTGCACCTGTACCGCCGCAAGGGCGAGGATCGGGAAAAGGCGGTCGATCATCCGCTGTATGGCGTGCTCCACCACCAGCCGAACGAGCTGCAGACAGCGCTGGAGTTCCGGGAGCAGATGACCGCCGCGGTCCTGCTGCGCGGCAATGCCTATGCGGAAATCCATTGGGACGGCGCCGGCAACGTCGAGGCGCTGACCCCGATCCACCCCGGCCGCGTCACGGTGCTCAAGCTGCCCAGCGGGCGCATCGCCTATGACGTGGACGAAGACAATGGCCGCGTGCGCCGGCTGCTGCAGGATGAGGTGCTGCACCTCAAGGACCGCAGCGAGAACGGGATCACCGGCCGCAGCCGGATCCAGATCGCACGCGAGACCATCGGCCTGGCCAATGCTCAGCAGCAGCATGGCGGCAAGACGTTCGCCAATGGCGCGCGCCTGTCCGGCGTACTCCAGACCCCGCACCAGATGACAGCGGAGAGCCTGCAGCGCCTGGCCACGTCCTGGCGCTCACAGTTCACGGGCACCGACAACGCCGGCAAGACCGCCATCCTGGAGAACGGGCTGACCTACCAGCAGGTGGGCATGAGCCTGGAGGATGCCCAGTGGATCGCGGCCCAGCAGTTCAGCGTTGAGCAGGTGGCCCGCATCTACCGCGTGCCGCCCACGATGATCGGCGACCTGCGACACGGCAACTTCTCCAACAGCGTGGAGATGAGCCGCGTGTTCGTGACCATGACCCTGCGCCGTTGGCTGGTCATGTGGGAGCAAGCCATTTCCCGCGCTCTGCTGCCGCCGCTGGCCCGCAAGCAACTGTTCGCCGAGCACAGCGTCGAGGGCCTGCTGCGGGGCGATGCCAAGAGCCGCGCCGACTTTTACGCCAGCGGCATCGATGCCGGATGGCTGCTGCCCAGTGAGGCCCGCCGCCTGGAGAACCTGCCCACCGTTGAGGGAATTGACCATGCCCGCCAAGCTGCCGACGCATCGCCCGCGGCGACCGTCTGACGCCACCGCCCGCGACCAGGGGAACCAGCGCCAGCGTGGCCGGTTCCTGCATACCGGGTCGGCGCAGTGGCGCGCCATCCGCAAGGCACAGCTGGAGCGCTTCCCGCTGTGCGAGGACTGCGGCGCGCCGGCGATGGAGGTGGACCACAACACCGACGACACCAGCCGGAACGTCATCGGCGAAGAGCTGTCCAGCCTGTGCAAGCCGTGCCACTCCATGCGCACCAGGGAGCGCCAGAGCGGGCGCGCGCGGCGCATGAAGGGGTGCGACGCCAACGGCATGCCGCTCGACCCCAGTCACCCGTGGAACCGCGAGGAAAAATCGCTGGAGGGTGAATCGCCACGGCACGCCCGCCCCCCTTCACACGCACGGCCGCGCATTGCCGGTCTCAGGGAGCGCTGAGATGGCGACCCGAGGGCAGCGCCCGAAGCCTGCCGCGCTGCGGCTGTTGAACGGGAACGCCGGCAAGCGTCCTGTAAATACGCAGGAGCCCGACACGGGCCCGGCTGATACGTCACCGCCGGAATGGCTGAGCCAAGCCGCCACGCCTCACTGGGCGCGCCTGGCGCCGATGCTGGCAACGGCCGGCGTCTTGAAGCAATCCGACCGCGACCTGCTGGCGACCTACTGCGAGACGTTCGCGGCCTACCTGGAGGCGGTGAAGGCCGGCGGCGCTTCGATGAGCATGGTGGGGCAGCTGCGCCAGCTCATGGGCGAGCTGGGCATGACCCCGAGCGCGCGGGCGCGGATCACCGCCGACAAGGCCCCGGAGGTCGAGCGTGGCAAAGCCCGATTCTTCGCCGCGTAAGCGCCGCGCATGCGGTCGCAATGCGAACGCATCGGGCTACTGGTATGACGAAGCCGCTGCGGAGCGCGCCGTTGCGTTCTTCGCCGAGTGCCTGACCCACACCACCGGCGAATGGCGCGGGCAGCCTTTCGTCCTGGCCGACTGGCAGGCCGACCGCATCGTCCGGCCGCTGTTTGGCTGGAAGCGTGCTGACGGAACGCGCCGCTACCGCACCGCCTTCATCGCGGTTCCACGGAAGGCGGGCAAGACCACGCTCGCCGCCGGCCTGGCGCTGTATGCCGCATTCGCCGATGGCGAGCCGGGCGCGCAGGTCATCAACGCCGCGGCCGATCGGGAGCAAGCGCGGCTGTGCTTCGACATCGCCCGCCAGATGGTGGAGGCCGAGCCCGAGCTGCTGAGCAGGGCCGACGTGTTCAAGAACGCGATCACGCTGCCCGAGATGGGCAGCAGCTACCGCGTGCTGTCTTCCGACGCCTACACGAAGCACGGCCTAAATTGCCACTACATCGGCGCGGATGAGCTGCACTGCTGGCCTGGGCGCGAGCTGTGGGACACGCTGGTCACCAGCACCGGCGCACGCCGGCAACCGCTGACCGTGGTCACCACGACCGCGGGCTATGACCGGCATTCGCTCTGCTATGAGCTGTGGGAGCACGCGCGCAAGGTCCGCGACGGCATCATCGAAGACCCCAGCTTCCTGCCGGTGCTGTTCGCCGCAGACGAGGATGACGACTGGAAGGATCCGGCCACCTGGGCGAAGGCGCATCCGGGCTACGGGATCACCGTGCAACGCGACTACTTCGAGCAGGAATGCGCCAAGGCGCAGGCGACGCCGGCCTACGAAAACAGCTTCCGTCGGCTGCTGCTGAATCAGTGGACTGAGCAGGATTCCCGCTGGCTGGCGATGGATGCCTGGGACGGCTGCCGCGGCGAACTGCCAGAGCTGCAGGGGCGCGAGTGCTGGGCCGGCCTGGACTTGGCCAGCACGACCGACCTGTCCGCGTTCGTGCTCGCTTTCCACGTCGGCGACAAGCTCATCCTGAAGCCGCATTTCTGGATTCCCGAAGACACCATCCGCGAGCGCGTGCGGCGCGACCGCGTGCCCTACGACCAATGGGTCGCGCAGGGCCTGATCACCGCCACGCCGGGCGCGGTGACCGACTACGACTACATCCGCCGCGACATCGGCGAGCTGGCCGAGCGCTACCAGCTGCGCGAGGTGGCATTCGACCGATGGAACGCCACGCAGCTGACCACGCAGCTGGCCGGCGATGGCCTCGCCCTGGTCGGCTTCGGGCAGGGCTTCGCATCGATGGCAGGGCCTTCGCGCGAGCTGGAGCGCCGCATCGTCGGGCGCGAGCTGCTGCATGACGGCAACCCGGTGCTGCGCTGGATGGTCTCCAACGTGACCGTCGAGATGGACCCCGCCGGCAACCTCAAGCCGAGCAAGGCGAAGAGCACCGAGCGCATCGATGGCGTGGTCGCCGCGTGCATGGCCATCGGCCGCTGGCAGCAAGCCGAAGCCGCCCCTGTTGACCCCTACGCCAGCCGCGGGCTGGCCTTTGTCTGAGGAACGCACATGGCATTCACCGCCCAAGAGCTGAACACGAAAATCCAGCTGCAGAGCCTGACCACGACGCGGGGCCCGGACGGCGAGACCGTGACCGCCTGGACCACCTATGCCGAAGCGTTCGCCAAGGTCGAGCCGCTGCTGGGCCGCGAGTTCATCGCCGCGGCTGAGGCGCAGAGCGAGATCGCCGCCAAGGTCACCATGCGCTGGCGTGACGGCGTGAGCGCGCGCCACCGGGTGCTGGTCGATGGCGAGGCGTTCGAGATCGTGAGCGCGCAGAACATCCGCACCCGGAATCGGGAGCTGCTGTTGTACGTCAAGCGATTGCAATAGGACGCGGGGAGTTGCCGGCTCGGGCCCGCGTGGGTTCTCTTCCCGACCGGTGGCGGATTGGCTGCGAGTGCCGCCTTCATGAAAAACCGCAGCAGCAGGGGCGCGGTCATCCGCGTTGCGGACGCCTACGGGTGAATCCTCCCGCGTGACCCTGCATCGCCGCCGTAGCGGCATCGGCGCCCCGCTGCTGGGATGGTAGCGGGGCGCTTTCTTTCCCCTGCCGGTCACCACCACCAGCTGGGGGCATCATTGGGGGCATCGGGAAATTTCGGTTCGCGCAAATCCGCGCATTTCAGGGGGTTACGGCCGTTGTTCCGGCGTCCCTGGCCCACCACCCTTCCAAGGCCAGCCGGCAACGGCTGGCCTTTTTGTTTTTCCCGCCCATGCGTGACACGTGCCAGGCCCATGCGCGAGCGGACGAATCGTCGCATTTCCCTGCGTGAACAACGGGTTAGGCCCGGTTGACGCCCCCCATCGCCCCCCCGTGCCGGCAGAGCAGGCCGGGTCGTTCTCCCGGGCCGGAACCACCCCGGGTAATCCCTGCGCCTGCGCCAATCATCGAGATCTGGCCCTTGCTGACGATACCGTTGACAAGGCTTGTTCTCCGGGCAGCCATGCCGCGCCTGCTCCAGCCACGCCCACGAACCAGCGCACCTGAGGAATGACCAATGCGTAAAGAGATCGGGACGGGCATGCACTCCATCGTGGCGCGTACCGCGCTGGTGCTGGGCATCGTGGCGACCCTGTGCTTCACCGGCGCGGCGTGGTTGATCCAGAGAAAGGCGGCGGAGGTGCAGGAAGCCACCGCCATGGACGAACTGGAGCAGCTGGCTCGCGCGGAAGCCGCCAAGGTACGCGGTTCCACCACCGAAACGCTGTCCCGCGTGCGCGGCCTGGCCGACGCCACACTGGTGATGATGGCCCGCGGCGGCGCCCAGCGCGCCGAAGCCTCCGCCCTGGTGCGCCGCTTCTCCGAAACCGATCCCAACGTGCTGGGTTACTGGCTGGAACTGGAACCCAATGGGTTCGACGGCCGTGACGCCGAGTTCGCCCGCGCATGGAAGAAAGGCGAACCGGACGCGGAGGCCCTGAAGACCTTCGCCGCCGGGCTGACGCCCAGCCAGCAGGTCAGCAACGACGATGGCCGGATGTCGGTGTACTGGACGCGCTCGGCCTCCGGTGAAGTATCGCTGCAGAGCGTGGTGGGCAGCGAGAACAACATCGTCGTGACTGGCGAAGGGGCAGAGAAATACTACGCTGCGGTACGCCAGCGCGGCGACGAGCTCATGTTCGAGCCGTATTCCGACAAGGTGGACGGCAAGCAGGTGCTGATGACCAGCCTGATGGTGCCGCTCAAGATGGACGGCCAGTTCCGCGGCGTGGCGGGCGCCGACATCACCCTGGACGCAATCCAGGCCAATCTGGCCAGGATCCGCCCCTACCAGCGCGGCGTGGTGCGCCTGTTGTCACCCACTGGGATGGTGCTGGCAGCGCCGGAGAAGGAGCTGCTGGGCAAGCCGTGGAAGCAGGACCTGCGCGATGTGCTGGCGGCGCTGGCCAGGGGCGAGGTGGTGCGTCGCCGCGAGACCGGCTCGCTGGTGCAGGGCGAAGTGTTCCGCGTCTACGTGCCGGTGACCGTCGGCCATTCGCCGGACGCCTTCGCGCTGATGGTCACGGCGCCGGCCGATGCCGTCATGGCGGGTGTCGTGGAAATCCGCAACCGGGTCATCCTGGTAGGTGTGGTGAGCGTGCTGCTGCTGGTCGTGGTCGTGGTCGTCCTGCTGCGCACACTGATTGGCAAACCGCTGCGCGGCATCGTGCAGGGCGTGGACGCGGTGGCGGCCGGCCAGCTGGATTACCCCATCGCAGCGGGCGGCAATGACGAAGTCGGGAAGGTTTCACGGGCGCTGCGCAAGATGCAGGCCGACCTGAAGGCGCGGCTGGATGCCGAGCGCAGGATCGCCGCCGAGAACCAGCGCGTCCGCATCGCGCTGGATAACGCCGGCACCGCGATGCTGATCGCGGATGCGGACGGCGCGGTCGCCTATGCCAATCCGGCGATGCGCAACCTGCTGGGCCAGTACCGGCCCACCCTTGCCCGCCACCTGCCGCAGGCCGATCTGGTCGAGCTCGAAGGCCAACCGCTGGCCCAACTGCAGCCGAGCGGCGCCGACACCTCGCGTATCGACGCCCTCCAGCAGCGCGAGCTGGTGTTCGGCAGCGCCGTGTTCGTGCAGACCGCGGCGCCGGTGGTGTCCGCGGACGGCGAGCGGCTGGGCGTGGTGGTCGAGTGGCGCGACCGCAGCCAGGAAGTCGCGGTGGAAGCCGAAGTGGGCGAGGTCATCGAAGCCGCCGCTGCTGGCGATCTGTCCAAACGCATCGAGGTGGAGGGCAAGACCGGGTTCTTCCGCCGTCTGGCCGAGGGTGTGGACGGCATGCTGGACGCCAACGCCAGCACCATCGCCGACGTGCAGCGCGTCCTGGGCGCGCTGGCCCAGGGCGACCTGACCCAGCGCATTACCGCCGACTACCGCGGCGTGTTCGGCCGCATGCGCGACGACACCAACACCACCGTCGAACGGCTGACCGAGACGATGGAACGCGTCCACGCGGCGGTGGACGCCATCCGTACCGCGGCGCGCGAGATCGCCGCCGGCAACAGCGACCTGTCCGCGCGCTCCGAACAGCAGGCGGCCAGCCTGGAGGAAGCCGCGGCCTCGATGGAGGAACTGACTTCCACGGTGAAAAACAACGCCGAGTCGTCCTACCAGGCGCGGCAGCTGGCAACCGGCGCGGCCGACGTGGCATCGCGCGGCGGTGCAGTGGTCGAGCAGGTGGTCGAGCAGATGGACGGCATCACCGCCGCCTCCAAGCAGATCGAGAACATCATCGGCGTGATCGACGGCATCGCCTTCCAGACCAACATCCTGGCGCTCAATGCCGCGGTCGAGGCGGCGCGCGCGGGCGAGCAGGGCCGCGGCTTCGCGGTGGTCGCGGGTGAAGTACGCGCACTGGCGCAACGCTCCGCGGAAGCTGCCAAGGAGATCAAGGGCCTGATCGGCAGCTCCGTGCAGCGGGTGGACCAGGGCGCGGCGCTGGTCGCGCAGGCCGGCGGTACGATGCAGGAGATCGTGGACGCGGTGCGCCGCGTCAGCGACCTGATGGCGGAGATCTCGGCCGCCTCGCAGGAGCAGAGCACCGGCATCGAGCAGGTCAACCAGACCATCACCCACATGGACGGCGTCACCCAGCAGAACGCCGCCATGGTGGAACAGGCCACTGCGGCGGCGCATTCGCTGCAGGAGCAGGCCGACGAGCTGGCGGAGTTGGTGGCGGTTTTCCGTATGCGGTAAAGACCGCCGGCGGAG
This sequence comes from Thermomonas sp., assembly GCF_046293095.1. Taxonomy (GTDB): domain Bacteria; phylum Pseudomonadota; class Gammaproteobacteria; order Xanthomonadales; family Xanthomonadaceae; genus Thermomonas. The sequence continues at coordinate 359,934 of NZ_JBKBPN010000002.1, read as the reverse complement.
AGGTGGCTCGGCCATCACCTCAATGTCCGCTCTCAGCAGAGTCGCCCGCGTCAGCGTGACTCACACCAAACAGTCTTCGGAGAACCCGGGGCGGTTCACAGACTCGCCTGGCGTCACTCTGGATCCAATGCCCATTTTTGCCGGGTTGCTTCGACCTCACTCCGGGATCTGTTGCCGCGCGCTGGGAGCTGCATCTCCGATGCGCTCCGTCGGTCGTTGTATCTGACGCAGTCGGGACGCCAACCACGCATTCAGGATGTTTCAGACAACGGTGTCCGTTTCCTGACACATGCTGCGTTTACTCTTTTGTGGGTTCGAATGCTGGAGCTGTGCGGCATGGAGAGGGACAAGGGCACGATTGCATCCGTCAATGGCGAAAAGTGCTGTGTCATCTGGTTCGGCCATCCGGACGCACGCGAGCGGATGGCACTGGCAGCCGAGGGGTGGCAAGTGCGCGCCATCGCAGGTCATGGGCCGGAGCAGATCAGGTTTCGTGGCACTGATCGCGAGGTTCTATTGTTCGATCTGCGACACGCCTCGCCACTTGAAATCCGATGGATGGCAGGCCATGCATCCAGACATCCGGCATCTGACGCAGTGGCGCTAGGCAGGCCAGGGCCCGATGCCCCGGCTGAGGCCGCCAGGTTGCTGTTCACATGCAGCCAGCACATCGAGCACAACGACCTGAACCCATTGCTGGCTTACCTGCGCGCGCGCAGCGCTGGCGCACACGCCTGCCATGCTTCGCTCTCAAATGATCTGATGGGCGAGAGCAAGGCGATGCTGTATATGCGCAAGCTGCTCCACAAATACGCAGTCATCGAACTACCGGTACTGATCTGCGGGGAAACCGGCACCGGCAAGGAACTGGCCGCCAATGCCTTGCATCGCCTCTCGCCACGCGCCAGCCGCCCGATTCTGGCGGTCAATTGCGGTGCGATTTCCTCATCACTGCTGCAATCGGAACTTTTCGGCCATGAAAAAGGCGCGTTCACCGGCGCTGTGAGTCGCCGTCAAGGCCTGTTCGAGTCCGCCGACAGCGGCACCGTTTTCCTTGACGAGGTGGGCGATCTTCCAGCGGAAGCACAAACCAGCCTTTTGCGTGTCCTTCAGGAGGGTACGGTGGAGCGATTGGGCAGCAACCACCCAATTCAGGTGAATGTCCGCATCATCGCAGCCACCCATGTGGATCTTGAGGAGGCGGTGCGCACTGGCCGCTTCCGGCGAGACCTCTATTACCGCCTCAATGTCCTGCATCTTCCCATGCCGGCCCTGCGCGACCGTGGGCAGGATGTCCTCCTGCTTGCAGCGCATTTTCTGGCCAGCTTCCGCACCCGCTACGGCACCCGTGCGGTCGGCTTCACCGAAATGGCCAAGCGGGCGCTTCTCCACCACCCCTGGCCCGGAAACGTACGCGAGTTGCTCAATCGCATCCAGCGCGCAGCGGTGACCGCCGAATCGGAGCTGATCGACTGCGAGGATCTTGGACTTGCTGCGATCGAGGTGGCGGCCAACAGCCCTGTAGGCGACGGCCTAGACGAGCGCGACTACCTGCTTGATTGCCTGGCCCGCACCGACTACAACGTCAGCGCCTGCGCAAGGCTGATGCGGGTATCGCGTGTGACCATCTATCGCATGTGCAATCGGCATGGCATTGCGCTTGAACGTCTGCGCGCCGCGATCGCGTGAACCAGTCTCACCACCCTCCACGGCCGGGTGGAGAACCATCACAGCATGTAGGGTATTTTCACCAAGAGGCTGAAATCCGGCGCATCCGGCGTGACACCAATGCCCAGCACACCGACGAAGGTTGCCTTCGGTGACAACGCGTGGGTCACGCCGAAGTTCAGCGTACCGGCGTTGGCATCGCTGCCGACGATCTTGATCCAGTCTGATCCCGCATAGCGCGTACGTGCGCGCGCGGCCATCCTGTCGCTGAACGAAATGCTCAGGCTGGTCCGTTCATTGAAGGCAAACGCCACTCCGGCACCGAAATAGAAAGCGTTACCCAGCGCGACGCGCCCCGGATTGGTGGTTTCAGGATCGGAGTCGATATCGTCGAAACTGCGCTGGAAAGAATGGGTGAACCCGATGTTGCCAAAAAGAATCGCCGGGTCGGTGGCCTTGACCATCGACAACCCCAGCCCGGCCTGCCAGACCCCGTTTCCAGTCGGTTGCTCCGCAGGCACGGCGAAGCGGATGAAGTCGTCGTTATCGCGCTCGATCACTCGCCAGTCCATGCCATACGGCTCTCGTCCGGTAGGCGCGGTAATGCTGGCAGTCAAGACGGTTTCCGGCCTCCAGCCCGACTCCGCAAACAGCCGGTAATTGGCACCTAAAGTGATGTCACCAATTCCGCCACCAGTAGTCTCTTCCTGCGCGACTGCCGCGGCCGATCCACCGGCGCCACCTTTCTGGTAGATGGTTTTTCGCAGTATGTAGGGCACATCGGCACTCAGCGTGAGGCGTGGACTAACGCCCCAGCGCGCCGCGAAGTTGTAGGTCAGCGAATCGGACTCGACATTTTCGATGGCGATGTTGCCAAGGAAAATTGCATCCAGCGCCAGAAAGCCGTTCAGGGTCAGCTGCTTGCGGTCATATCGGGCATAGGTCACTCCATTTTCGATGGTCAACTTGCCATTGAACAATGCGGACTGCTGCTGCTTGACGTCATCCACGCTGCGACGCACGTTGGCCTGTGCCTGCTCCGCCTCCGTCGCCGTGCTGGCATAGCCCTCCTGGGCGACGCCGGAAGCCACCTGCCCGGATTGCCCATCAAGCGTGGCGGGCGAAGGGTTCCCTTGGGTGGGAGTGCCAGCAATCCGTCCTTGCAGGGCCTGCACCTGGGCGTCCAACTCGCGCAGCTTGCGAACTTCCACGGCATAACTGGCCTTCAATGCCTCCAGCTGCGCCAGCAATGTCCTGATCTCGGCCTGGGTAGCTGCGGCGGGCGCATCCTGCGCTGCTGCTGCCGTCGGCCACAGCCCTCCTGCCGCCAACGCCGCCAAGTAGAGGAACCGGGCGGACGACGCACCACCTTGCCGGATCATCGGCCTACTCCACGCGCAAGCGCAATGGCTTGGGCGACGCTTTGACTGAGCTGCGCGTTCATCGCCAAGGGTTGCCGAACCAGCTCGATATTCATGCTGTTACTGGCTCGCTGACCATCTCCGGCAAGCTGGATGCTTTGCCCGATGCTGCCACCGCGCATCCATTGCTCGACCAAGCCCTGCCCTTCGATGCGAAGTTGGACACGAGCGCCGTTAGCTTCCATCCCCGCAAGGACAGAAGCCGAACCCGACTGCGCAGCGTTGACGTCACCGCCTGCCATCATGGCTCCAGGCCCCTGCTCTGCCCCTGTGGCATCACGCACCGTCAAGCGCATCCCATTGAGCGCGGTATTGCCATCTCCCGCAACCTGCACGGCCTGTGTAATGCCAGTGATGTTGGCCAGACCGCTGGCATCCACCGTGCGCGTCACACCCTCCTTGGGGCCTTCCTCATCCACCATATCCAGAGTCACGCTGGGCACCAGTACCAGCCGCGGCTGGCCGCTGGAGAAATCAAGGCCCACCATGAGCGTCCCCGTAAGGCTCTGCCCGGTCGCCGTGACCCAGCTCGACACCATACTGACGCCAAACCAGGCCACCCCGTAACCGGCAACTGTGTAACGCCCGCGCAAGTTACCCAGCTCGGCATCCGGCAACTCCTGGATGCCCCTGTCAGCACCGCGCGGCGCATTGGCTGCGGTTGCCGGAAGCAATGCCGACAACAGCCATGCAGCCGCAAAAATTCTGTATCTGTCCATGGAACACCTCGTTCAGAAGAGATCCGAATGGGTAAAGCCGAAATCCATCAATTCGGCATCCGTCAACGGGCCTTGTCGGTCAAACAACGACTTTGCATCCGCCCGCTCAACGGGCGAGAGGAGCGCGGTATTCCGATCAAAGTCGTTTCCTATCACGATGAACACGGCGCGCAACGGCCAAGAGGCCAGAAAGTCCTGGAAAGGCACCGTGCGGTTACCCAGAATGGGATCCGCCAACTCCACGTAGTCCCCGCGCACCTGTTTGAGCACGACGAAATGGCGAAACCCCTTGACGTCCATCAGGACGATGCCGGGCACCCGCAGCGTGCGCAATCGGGACTCGTCGATGCGATAGCCCCGCCCGCGCATGCCCAGCCGCTCGACGTAACGCTTGATATCCAGAAGGGAGAATCCACGCTGGCGTACCACCTCGGGGTCGGCAACACCCAGCATGCCCTGGATCACTGTCGATTCATCCACGTCCACGTGGTAGGCATAGCGGAGAATGGTGGCGAGCGCTGCAGCACCGCAACTGAAGTCAGTCTGCTGCCGCACCAGAGTCCTGAAGCGTCGCTCCTGCATGCTCTCGACACGGCGGGTATACAGCACACCGTCAGGTGAGACTGCACCAAAGCCTACGTCCGCGCCCGCGGCGTGACCGGCTATGCCGGCAAGCATGGGTAGCCACATCAACTGCAACACACCGCTTACACATCGACGCATCTTCGTGCCCCTTACGACAAACCACCCCGTTTAAGCTCTTAGCTGGTTTGCCGGTAAAGAACGCAATTCCCGAAATGATCCGGCCACCACCCGGTGGCCGGATCATGGTTCCGCGGTTACCGATCACACGGCCGCGACGGGAAGATCACTCACCGCCGCCGCTACCGCCACCGCCACCGCCCGAGGAGCTAGGCTGCGCAACCGCCAGCGACAGGCTGTTGGCCTGCATGTTGCCGGTTCCCGCTGCTACATTGACGCCGATATTGCCCGAGGCGGCACTGAATGCGGAGCCGCTCAGACTGGCCGTATTGGTCGCGTCGACTGCGACGTAGCTGACGTTGACGATCTGCCCGCTCAGGCTTGCCGTCAAATCGGCATAGCTCAGCTCACTGAACGTACCGGCCTCGTCGGTATCGAACGCGATGCCACCATTTCCAGGGTTATAGGGGTTCTCGACGGCGCCCTGTGTCTCGTTGTCAAAGTCCGCATGACCCCATTGCGGATTCGGCGTCGGATGCGGCCCACTGCCGGGCCAGATATCGGGATAGAAGTTCTGCATCTGGTAGGCGTTGCCGGTACCACTGTAACTCCCACTGCCAGCGATGCTGCCGGAGACCGTTCCGCCGAGGCTGATGTCGATCGTATCCACGATGCGCTCGTAGTGGCCGTAGTTCGCCACCATGTTGCCGGACGATGCCTGATTGGAAGCAACCGTGGCCGTCGCATAGGCGCTGGTGGCCACCGAGCCGGCCAGGGCGTTCTTCTGCATGTTGTTGTTCCCGGATGCCACGTTCACCCCGATGTTGCCGGAGGCATTGGCGAAGGCATTTCCGGAAACACCGGCCGTGTTGGTGACCCCGGAGTTCCAGGTCATGTTATCGACCCCGGTCTGGCCAACGAACACTTCCGAATCGGCCATGCCAAAAGCGAATGAGGCATCGGTAGCGGACAGCGCGGCGGCATTGTCCTGGATGTTGTTATCACCCGCCGCCACGTTGAACCCGAGGTTACCGGAAGCATCCGAAGCGACGTCATCGCCGATCGATGCATCGTTGGTCAACAGCGAGTTGAGCCCCAGGTTGCCGGAAGCCGACTGCCGATTGTCGATCACGGAAATGGCAGCCGAGTCGATGTTCAGATCGCCCGAAACCGTCGGTGAGCCGGTGAAGCTGATGTCAGAGCTCAGCCGAAGATCCTTTTCCAGATTGACGTCGACACCGTGGTTGTTCTTCTCACGGCGCTCGTCTTCACTCACGCTGGTGGTCTCCACCGTGGTCTTGGTCGAGCTTTCGTTGCTGACATCATTGCGGATGTTGTTGCGGACTTCGGTGACCACATGGTTGTGGTTGATGTCCGCGGACTTGTTCTTGTTGTCGGCCGCGTTGGCCGCCATGCTTGCGGTCAGTGCGGCAACAGCGACCACAAGGGCTTTCGTCTTGCAAGATTTCATCACACTCTCCTCGTCTTCACTTGGTTGTGGAACGAACTTTCACGGTCCGCCGGATACGGAGATTTCCAATGTGTTCCCCGTTGCATTCGCGGAACCCGCGACCTGGTTGAGTTGCATCACGCCGCGAAACCCTTGCATCGCAGTAGCAGCAACTGCCACTTCCCGCGACGTTCCAGGCTGATCCAGCGGCGACGGCGTCCCCCCCGCTGGCATTGCTCCACTGGCGGCCATGACTGCGTCATCCGCCTCTTCGATGCCGTACCCCGCAAGCGCGGCGGCCACTACGTTGAACTGGGCGTTACCGGAGCCGGCAACCTGATTGATCGCGTACATGCCGCTGGCGTTGGCCAGGGCACCATCGGAGATGGCAACCGAGGCGTGCACAGGCGCAGTAGCCACATCGTTCTCACTGCGCTGCCAGACCCTGCCCGCGGCAGACGCGAACCCGCCTACGGCCATGGCCTGCAGGTTGGCTTGTAAATTGAGATCCCCGGCGGCCTGATTGATACGCACCGCGCCGCTGCTCGACGCCAATGCGTGGCCATCGATTCGTGCGTTCGCACCCAGGTACTGCAGCATGGCGTCGTACGAATCCGGCGCCTGTTGCGCCAAGGCGACGGGCAGAACCTGGCCGCACGCCAGCAGCAGCCAGACGATGCAATGCATGGGCAGCTTGGCGCGCATCATTTCCCTCCCAGCGGAAACCGGGCGAGCGTGCCGCGCACCTGCTCATCGATACCGCGGGTTGCCGCACCCACTGCCCCACCGACGGAACCAGCCAGATGGCCGCCAGGAACCGGTTCTGAGGAATGCGTGAGAGACCCGAGGGCCGCACCCAGCGCCCCCTCACCCCGGTCACTGCCAATGCGCTCGGCGATACTCTGCACGGATTGGGCCCGCCCTGAGTTGACCGCGCCATATTCGTCATCACTCATCTCGCCCAATGCCGCGCGGATCTCCCTGCGCGGTGAGGGATCCACCAGCAGCGCCATCCCCGGTGGATGCATGCGCACCGCGGGGCGAGCGGATACGGTGCGGAGCAGGACGATCTCGCCGGGCTGGGTCTTGTCGCTCTTGCGTACCCCCGCGGCATGCGCCGGCATAGCCATGCAGACCACTGCCGCCACCAATACCGATCGCCACATACGCTCCATGACCTTCTCCCCGCTCTGCTGCCCTCCTACTAAGCAGATTGCGTGCCAAACAGGAAAATCTTTAAATTCAGTTACTTACAAAAAAAATCAAAAACACTCCCTGTATCACCTGTTACACCTGCAAGACGATGGAAAGCCTGTCTGACTGGCCGCAGAGCGCATCAGTGCTTCGTTCAAGGCAACACAGCGACCTGTTACACCCGACTGCTACACGGTGACAGTCGATACCTGCCAGAACCGGCAGGCCAGGTGGCGCGGCTGCGGGCTGGCCAGACCGCGGTGAATGCGGCATTGCAGCAAAATGGGCTATCATCGCGCCGCTGCCGCGGTGTGGATGTCCCCCAAGCACTGCAGTGGATCGCTTCGCGCAAGCCCGCGCTGCCGGCACTGCGCCGGGCCGGACCAGGAGCCATTCCGCGCAGCCGGGATGTGGCGAAACCGCCAGCCTTCCCACGCCGCCCCGGGCGCCTCGTCCATGGCGCAACACGCCACATGCCGCCCGCACCGCGGGCACGCGCCCCCTCTCCCACTCGCCGGCGGCTGCAGGCCGGCCGCATCGCAGGAATACCCAGGAATGCTGAAATCGATTCGTCAGGATTGGCTGTCCAACGTCCGCAACGATCTGCTGGCGGGCATCGTGGTGGCGCTGGCGCTGATCCCGGAAGCCATCGCCTTCTCGATCATTGCGGGGGTGGATCCCAAGGTCGGCCTGTACGCATCGTTCAGCATTGCCACCATCATCGCTTTCACCGGTGGGCGACCGGGCATGATCTCGGCGGCGACGGGCGCGATGGCCCTGCTGATGGTCACGCTGGTGAAAGACCACGGCCTGCAATACCTGCTGGCAGCGACCGTATTGACCGGCCTGCTGCAGGTCCTGGCGGGTTGGTTGCGGTTGGGCTCGCTGATCCGCTTCGTGTCGCGCTCGGTCATCACCGGCTTCGTCAATGCGCTGGCGATCCTGATTTTCCTGGCGCAGTTGCCCGAGCTGACGGGCGTGACGTGGCAGGTCTATGCGATGACGGCGGCGGGGCTGGCCATCATCTATGGCTTCCCATACCTCACCAGGGCCGTGCCGTCACCGCTGGTGGCGATCGTGGCGTTGACCGCGGTTACGATCTTCCTGGGTCTGGATATCCGGACCGTGGGGGACATGGGCAAGCTGCCCGACAGCCTGCCTGCCTTCCTGCTGCCCGATGTGCCGCTGAACCTGGAAACGCTTGGGATCATCTTCCCGATTTCCGCCACCATGGCCGTGGTCGGCCTGCTGGAGTCGATGATGACGGCCTCCATCGTCGATGATCTGACCGATACCGGCAGCAACAAGAACCGGGAATGCGTGGGCCAGGGCATCGCCAATATCGCCACAGGCTTCCTGGGCGGCATGGCGGGCTGCGCGATGATCGGCCAGTCGGTCATCAACATCAAATCCGGCGGCCGCGGCCGGCTGTCCACGCTTGCGGCTGGCGTGTTCCTGCTGCTGATGGTGGTGTTTGCCGGCGACTGGGTGTCACGCATCCCGATGGCGGCCTTGGTCGCGGTCATGATCATGGTGTCCATCGGCACCTTCAACTGGGCGTCGATCCGCAACCTGCGCCAGCACCCGAAACGCTCCAGCATGGTGATGCTGGCCACCGTGGTGGTCACCGTGGGCACCCACGACCTAGCCAAGGGCGTACTGACGGGCGTGCTGCTATCCAGTCTGTTCTTCGCTTACAAGGTAGGGCACTTCCTCCGCATTTCCTCGCGCACCGAGGAGGAAGGCCGCGTCCGCGCCTATACGGTCACCGGCCAGGTGTTTTTCGCCTCTGCGGAGCGTTTCATCAATGCCTTCGACTACAAGGAAGTGATCGAGAAGGTGCGCATCGACGTCAGTCGCGCCCATTTCTGGGATCTCACGGCGGTCGGCGCACTCGACAAGGTGGTCCTCAAGTTCCGTCGCGAAGCCACCGAGGTGGAGGTCATCGGCTTGAATGAAGCCAGCGCCACGCTGGTGGACAGATTCGCGGTGCACGACAAGGAAGGGGCCGACGACATTTTGATGGGCCACTGAGTTGGAGATCAGGACGATGAAGAACGAGAACAAGGTGTTGGCCTGCGTGGACCAGTCCCGCTACGCCGACCATGTCGCCGACTATGCGGCCTGGGCCGCCCGCCGCCTGGATGCCCCGCTGGAGCTGTTGCACGTGATCGACCGTCACCCCGGGCAAGGCACGGCCGATGACCACAGTGGCGCGATCGGCATCGACGCGCAGGAAAACCTGTTGAGCAGACTCTCCACCGAGGACGCGATGCGCACCCGGAGCGCGCGCGAGCAAGGGCGCGTTTTCCTGAACCGGCTGCGGGAACGGGCACTGGCCGCAGGGGCACAGCAGGTCGACGTACGGCAACGCTACGGTGAGCTGGAGCAGACCCTGACCGAACAGGAGGCCGATCTGCGCCTGCTGGTGCTGGGCCGCCGGGGCGAAGCCGCGGAAATGACCCAGCGCGACCTGGGGCGCAACGTCGAGCGCGTGGTGCGCGCCCTGCACAAGCCGATCCTGACGGTGACCGAAGGTTTTACCGAGCCCCGCCGGGTGATGATTGCCTACGATGGCGGAGCGGTGACCCGGCGCGGCGTGGACATGGTCGCCGGCAGTCCGCTGTTCCGTGGCCTGCCGATCCATCTGCTGATGTCCGGCAGGCATGATGCTTCCGCGGAAAAGCAGCTGGAATCGGCCAAGACCACGCTGGCATCCGCCGGCTTCGACGTCACGGCCGCGCTGGTTCCCGGCGACGCCGAGAGCGTCATTGCCCGCACCACCAAGGAGCAGGCCATTGACCTGCTCATCATGGGCGCATTCAGCCATTCGCCCCTGCGCAGCCTGCTGTTCGGCAGCAAGACCGCCGACCTGCTGCGCTCGTCGCGGATCCCCACCCTGCTGCTCCGCTGAGTTGCACCTGCCCGATGCCCCCTCCCACTGATCCCCGCCAGTTGCGCCTGCAATCCGCATTGCGGGACACCATTGCGGCCATCGCCCGGGCGCAGCAGGCAACCGCGACGGTTGCGTTGGACCCATCGAGCATCGGCAGGCTCTCGCGGATCGACGCGCTGCAGCAACAGGCCATGGCGCAAGGACTCATGGCGCGGCTGCAGATGGAAAAGCGCCGGCTCGAAGCAGCACTCGACCGCTTTGACGCCGGCACGTACGGGGCCTGCTGCGCCTGCCACGATGCGATCGAGTCGGCGCGCCTGCTGTCGGATCCAGCCGTGGTGTTCTGCCAGGCCTGCGCGGCAACCCGCTGACAGCCTACATCCGCAGCACTCCAGACAGCCGCGATGGCGGCCCACCCGTGCGCCGGCCCTGCGTATGTCCACCCCGCGGCGTCTGCTCACGTCCTGCACCGCAGGCCGGGATGGCGCCCGCCTGATCAGCACGGGCAGGACGTCGCCGGGCAGCAGCGCCTCAGCGGTCCAGAAACAGCGCGCCAATGGCCAGCGCCGTCGGGTAGGGTTCGGGATCGTTGCGATTTGTGAGCAGCACCACGGTCAGCCGGCGCGCCGGCCAGCGCACGATGACGTTGCGGAAGCCGATGGTCTCGCCGGAATGCCACAGCGTTTCGCCGGTGATGCGCCAGCCGAAGCCGTAGAAGGCTTCGTACCCCTCGCCCGCCACGGGAACGTGCGGCGCGAATGCCAGCGCGCGTGACGCCGCCGACAGCAGGCGGTCGTCGTACAGCGCAGCGTCCCAGCGCGCAAGGTCCTCGATGGTCGAATAGATGCCGCCGTCGCCCAGCACCGCGCTGGTCGCACTCTGATCCGTGCGCTGCCAGTGGCCGTCCATCTTGCTGTGGCCAAACGCCCGGTGCGGCACCTCGGGCCCGCCGGCGACATATGCCAGCGAATCGCGCATGCCCAGCGGCTCGAAGATGCGGGCATGCAGGAACGCCGGATAGTCCATGCCGGAGACCCGCTCCACCACCAGCGCCAGCAGCGCATAGCCGCTGTTGCTGTAGCGGTAGGCACTGCCCGGCGCAAAATACAGGCGGTGTTCGCGCTCCAGCAGGGCCAGCACGCCGGCATCGCGGATCTGCCCGGCGTACGGCACCGGCATCAGGTCCTCGTAGTCCAGCAGGCCCGAGGTGTGGGTCAGCAGATGGCGCAGGGTCATGGCCTGGGCCTCGGGGGGCAGCGAGGGCAACCACTTGCGGACCGGATCATCGATGGTCAGCCGGCCATCCTGCGCCAACAGCAGGATGGCGGCTGCGGTGAACTGCTTGCTGAGCGAGGCCAGCCGGTATGCCGTGGCCGGGCCGGCTTCGACGCCTTGCGTCAGGTCGGAGCGGCCATAACCGCGCGCCACCACCGGCACGCCATCGCGCATGACCAGCAGCGATGCGCCGGGCACCTCGCCATCGTAGCGCTGCATCAGCTGGTCGATGCCGCCATCGAGGCTGTGCGGATTGGGGCCGGTTATGGGCACGTCGTAGTAACTCCCTGGCGCAGGTTCCGGGTCGAGGCGGTAGTGCCACCACTCTTCGGGCAGGTTCAAGAACCCCTCCGCCGCCATCGCCGTCCGCAGGCGGTGGCGGTTGGCGCGCTGCCGTGCGGTGACCTCGGGGCTGTCAGTGTGGGCACGGGTCCCGAAGAAATCGAACGGCGTCCCCATGTCCAACGGCAGGCAGCCGGCATCACGGCCATCGCATTGCAGCAAGGTCAGATCCACCGTGGCGCCACGGCTATGGCCGGAAACCGGGGCGATATAGGTGCCGCGCAGTTGGGCCTTGTCGAGGCCCGGGTAAAACCGGTCCCGGGTGCGGGTGTCGGCAGCATCGTCCAGCCAGCGCACGAACCGGGCCACGGCGCGGGCCGGGCGGTAGCAGTCATAGACGCGCAGCCGCAGATGCTCCCTCCGCAGCGTCGCCTCCACCCGCGCCAGCGCCTGGGCAGCCTCGCGCTTCAGCCAACAGCGCGGAGCTTCGTAGCCATCCACGCGCGCACCGACGAAGTTGTCGCTGCCGAAATAACGGATGTCCTGCGACAGGTCCGGGACCAGCGTGCGGATATCCACCAGCCCTGCCTCCCCCATCGTGCGCGCGGGCGACAGGACCGGTGGCTCGCCAGCGCACAGGGACGCGCTGCAGGCCAACAGCACCACCGCCCACAGGGCCCTAGTCACAGCCGCGCTCCCACGCGAATGCCAGGTCCTCGTAATCCGAGCTGAAGTCGCCGTCGGGATTCAGCTTCGCCATGTGCAGCTGCCTGCGCGCACCGTCGCGGGAAAATGTGAGCCAGGCGTTTTCGTCCACAGCCTCATCGTCCCAGACGAGCAGGTAGCGCCCATCGAGGCGCGCCACCCGGCCGTGCATCTTCGGCGACTTGAGTGAGCGCCATTCCACCGCCTCCCCCACCGGGCACAGCCGCACCTCACCGAACCACGGGTCGCGCCAGACGCCCAGCCACTCGCGCAGGGCATCCGGCCGTATCGGCGTGCGTCGGGCGATATCGGGCAGCGGCGGTTTGGCCGCGGCGGTCGCGGCCGGTGCCGCCGGACGCTCCAGATCCTCCGCGTAACCGGCAACGCCCTTCGAGGTTGCCGGCGCGGTGAACAGCTTCAACAGCGCCGTGCCCAGCACCGTGCGCGCCCGCCCCCCATCGCCGTTGATCATGAACACGAAGCCGGACTTGCGGTCCGGCAACAGCATCAGCATCGAATACATGCCGCCCAGCGTGCCGGTGTGCGACACCGTCCATTCGCCGTCCACATCGGCCAGGCGGAAGCCATAGGCATAGGCGTAGTAATGCGTGTTGTCCCACTCGCGCTTGAGCCGGGAAATCGGCATCGGGGTGCGCGCCTTCCACAGTTCGGCGCGCTGGGCCGGGCCCAGCCAGGCCAGCTGGGCGGGCGTGGGAGCCAGCCAGACGTTCGCCCAAGTCAGCATGTCGCGCAGGGTGCAGCGGATGCCGCCGGCAGGCGCCGAGGCGATAGCCGGAACGATGTCCGCATCGCCGCGGGTGCGCACGATGCGGTCGCCGTCGCGGCCGTGCGGCTGGGCCACGCTGCCGGCCTCCTTCAGCGCGAACTGGCCAACGCGGCAGCCGGTCAAGCCCAGCGGCTCGAACACTTCGCGCCGCAGCAGTTCCTCGTACGACGCACCACCCGCCGCTGCAGCCACCTGTCCCGCCACCACGTACAGCAGATTGTCGTAGGCATAGCCGGCGCGGAACCCGTAGGCGGGCTTGATGTGGCGCAGGCCGCGGACGATGTCGTCGCGGGTGAACAGATTGGGCTCCGGCCACAGCATGAGATCGCCGCCACCTTCCGGCAGCCCGCTGTTGTGCACCAGCAGGTCGCTCACCGTCATGTGCGCGGTCACCCACGGGTCGTGCATGGCGAACGCCGGCAGGTGCTTCACCACCGGGTCGTCCCACGCCAGCTTGCCTTGCTGGACCAGCCGCGCCAGCAGCGCGGCGGTCATCGCCTTGCTGTTGGAGGCGATCTTGAACAGGGTGTCCCCGGTCACCGGGTCGCCGCTGCCGTACACGGTCTCACCAAAGCCTTTGGCGAACGTGACCCGGCCGTCCTCGATCACGCCCACCGCGATACCGGGCAGGTGGTAGCGCGCGATGGCGGCCTGCACGGTGGCCTCCACGGCCTCGGGCGTGGGGCCCTGCGGCGCGGCTGCCAGTGCCGCGCCCGCGGCCAGCCACGCCAACACCACCGCGATTACCCGCTTCATGCCGTCCTCCAGTCGTCCGCCGGCCGTTCGTCGGCGATCATCGCATCGAAGGTCTGCCGCATGCGGATCACCGCGTAGCGCCCCTCCTCGACCAGTACCTCCGCAGCCAGCGGGCGCGCATTGTAGGTGGACGCCATCGACGCGCCGTAGGCACCCGCACCGAGGATGGCGACCAGATCGCCGGCGGCGCAGCGCGGCATCTCGCGCTGCCGGGCGAAGGTGTCGCCGGTCTCGCACACCGGGCCGACGACGTCGTAGGCGACACGGTCGCGGCCGGCCGCATCGCCAACCCGCACGATGTCGTGCCAGGCGTCGTACAGGCTGGGGCGCAGCAGGTCGTTCATGCCGGCATCCAGCATCAGGAAGCGGCGTTCGCGCCCCTGCTTTTCCAGCACCACGCGGGTGAGCAGCAGGCCCGCTTCGGCCACCAGCCAGCGGCCGGGCTCCACCAGGATGCGGCCATTGAAGCCGGCCAGCGCCGCGCGGATCGCGTCGGCGTATTCGTTCGCATCCGGCGCCACCTCGCCGTCGCGGTAGCGCACGCCCAATCCACCGCCAACGTCGATGCTGGTGATGGCGTGGCCGGCGGCCTCCAGCGCGCGCCAGAACGCGGCCATGCGCCCCAGCGCCTCGCGCACCGGGTCGAGGCTGAGCAGCTGCGAGCCGATGTGCATGTGCAAGCCGTCCAGGCGCACGTTGGGCCGCTCGGCGGCAGCCTCGAACCACGCGCGCGCTTCGTCCATCGGCACGCCGAACTTGTTCTCCGCCTTGCCGGTGGAGATCTTGGCGTGGGTGCGCGCGTCCACGTCCGGATTGATGCGGACCGCCGCGACGGCCACGGTGCCGCGCGCGGCCGCGAGGCGCTGCAAGGCGTCGAGCTCGGCGCGGGATTCGATGTTGAACCGGCCGATGCCCACCGCCAGCGCGGCGTCGATCTCGGCATCGGTCTTGCCCACGCCGGAGAACACGATGGCCTCGGGCGCGATGCCGGCACGCAGTGCGCGCAGCAGCTCGCCGCCCGACACGATGTCCGCCCCGGCACCCTCCGCCGCCAGCAGCCTCAGCACCGCAAGATTGCCGTTGGCTTTCACTGCATAGCGGATGCCAGCATCCAATCCGGCCAGCGCCTGACGCAAGGCGCGGATGCGCTCGCGGATCGCGGGCGCGGAATAGACGTACAGCGGCGTGCCCTCGCGCGCGGCCAGCGCGGCAAGATCGACGCCTTCGAAACTCCCGGGAAACCCACCCACCATTGCCTCCGGTACACGTCCCAAAAAAGGGCGGCCCGACAAGGGGCCGCCACCAGGGGGAACTGCAATCGCGACGACCGCTCCGGACGTGGCCGGGTCAGTATTCGTAGGTCAGTACCAGCTGCATGTAGCGCGGAGACTGCCACCCCTTGGCCTCCCCGAAATACGGCATCTTGTTGCCCGGGGTGCTCTCGTAGCGGGTATGCACGTTGACGGTGGTCTGGCTGTTGAAGAGGTTGTAGACGGCGAAGCGCGCCTTCAGCGAGCCGACCGGCACCGGGATCGTCCAGGTCACGTTCGCACTCACGTCGGTGACCCACGGCATGCGGCCGAACGCACCCAGCGGCGTGAACACCAGCTGGCGCGTCGTCCAGTCCGAACAGCCGGACTGGCACAACCAGCCGGAGCCACCGCCGCTGTACTCGCTGGGACCGCCCGCGCTGCGGTTGTCATTGGGCCAGCGCACGCCGAACGCGGAAATCGGCCCACCGGAATACGTGGAGAGGGTCGCCCCGAACAGGAAATAGTCGTTGAGTTTGTAACTGCCGCGCAGCTTGATCTGATGGCGGTGATCGTTGAACAGCACCCCGTAGCGCTCGTTGACCGCAGGGTGATCGTAGTACTGCACCAGGTTGGTATCGGCGTAACCGGTATCCGAGTTCACCGGGCCTTCGATGTTGCCTTCGGTCTTGGACCAGATGTAACTGGCATTGAACGACCAGTGCTCGTCCCAGGCGCGATCTAGCTGGAATTCGACCGACTTGTATGTGCGGCGCGGCTTCTTGTAGCCCATGATCAACCCGCTGCCCAGCGCTTTGTAACCATCCTGGGAGCTATCGAAGGTGACCCAGTCCCCGGTGGTCGGACACCACAGGGTGTTGGTATCGCCCGGGTTGAGGATCGGCCAGTCCCCCGAGTACCACGGGCAACCCTCGACATGGTTGATGCGTACGTCCTCCACCGCGCGGGTGACTTTGCGGTAGGTGGCGTTGACGCCGTAGGACCATGTCTGGTTGATCGCGCGCTGGAACCCCAGGATGTATTCGTCCTGGAACACCTGCTTCAGGTCGCGCGCCACCTCGGTGCGCACATCGTCCGGGGCCGCCACGTTGCCCTCGGTATCGACCGGGCCGAGTTGCGCGCCCAGGCGGGGAAACAGATAGGGCATGCCGGTGACGGGATCGGACTTCTCCACCCAGCCGTCCAGCACGTAATAGGTGTGCTCATCGGTCGTGCCGCCGCCGAAATAGTCGGTCAGCTTGTTGGTCAGCGGGATGTAGTAGCGGCCGGCATTACCGAAGACCTTGGTGCTGCCGTCGCCCTTCACGTCCCAGCTGAAACCCAGACGCGGTGAGATCATGTCGCTGAAGCTGGCCTTGGCGAAGGTGGCGCCAGAGGCCAGCGTGTTCTCGAACTTGTCGGCGCGCACGCCGAGGTTCAGCAGCAGGTTGGGCGTGATGTTCCAGTTGTCCTCGATGTAGAACGCCTCCGCCTTGGTGGAAACCGGCGCGCCCGTGATGTAACGACGTGCATCGACGATCGCGGTGACGCCGGACGGAATCACTGCGCCGTTGGGCAGCACCCCGCCTGCGCTGGCCGCCTGCACGAGATAGCTGCTGCCGTCGCCGGGATAGAACCGGCTGCTGTCGGAATCCATGACCTCGCGGTCCATGCCGAAACGCAGCAGGTGATCGCCCAAAGCCCATTCGAAATCAAGCCGCATCGCGGTGCGCTTGTCGAAACGGCTGCTGACGCTGCTGTTGGTGGGGTGGCAACCTTCCTGCTCGGTCGCCGGGCCGAATTGCGCCGTGTAGCTGCCGGAGCGGGTGACGATGCTGCATCCCGCATCCCACGGGCTGCCTCCCGTGGCGCTGCGCTTGTTGATGCCGTACATCGCCTTGGCGGTGAAATTCTCGGTGAAATGCCCGGTGTACGTCAGGGAATAATTGTCGCCACCGGACCCCGAGTACGACTCGCCATTCTTGTCACCAAAGACCCCTGAATCCCAGTCGTATTCATAGTTGCTGGTGGTGGACTTGGCCTTGTCGGAGAACGCCAGCAGTTCCAGCAGGTGGTCGTCGTTGATCCGCCAGTCGAACTTGGCGCCCCAGAAATCGTTGTTGCTGGTGGTCCGGAATGCCTCGATCGTATCGATGTCGCGCGGATTGCTGTCGCGCTGTTCATACATGGCGAAGAAGAACAGCCGGTCCTTCACGATCGGGCCGGACGCCCAGACGTTGGCCTTGTAGAACGAGCCGCCGTCGCGGCTGGTGCGGTCCCGCTCGTCCAGCGTGCCATCACTGTGGAAATGGTCCTTCAGGGTGGAGGCCCAGGCGAACGGCTCGAATGTCGCCTCGGCGCCGGCGTGGAATTCATTGCCACCCGACCGGGTGATGGCGTTGATGACGCCGCCGGTGCTGCGTCCGAACTCCGCCGAATAGCCACCGGTCTTGATCTGGAACTCCTGGTAGAAGGCAAACGGCACGGTCGAGAATCCCTGGCGCCGGTAGGGGTCGGTCACATCCAGGCCATTGATGTAGACCACGTTCTCCGCCACGGACGCGCCCCCGAACGTCAGGCCTCCAAAGCTGGCGCCCGAGGCAATGACGCCCGGCGCCAGCAAGGCCACCGAGGTCAGGGATTGGTCCACCGGCAAGCGGGCGATTTCCTGGCGGGTGACGTTGGTGGACGATTCGGTGGAGTGCACGTCGACGCGGTTGACCACCCGCGACCCCAACACCTGCACGGCATCCAGGTTCACCGCGCCGTCCTTGAGCAGATTGAGCGTGGTGGTCCCGCCCAGCGAGACGCTGACCGAAACCGCCGCCCCGCTACCCGCAGCCACGCTGTAGTTGCCCGGGGGAAGCTGGGCAATGCGATAGTTGCCTTCCTTGCCCACGGTGATCGTACGGACCAGTCCGGTGTCGCTGTTCTTGACGGTGATGGTTTCACCGGCGTTGGCGCGCCCGGCGATGGCGCCAGTGACCGACTGCGCCAATGCCGGGCCGGCCACCAGCGACGACAGGCACAACCCCATGGCGAAACTCAATGCGGACTTGCGAATGGTGCTGACGTTGCGCATGACCTCTCCCCCGGCGATGTTCGTGATGAAGACGCACCCGATGCGCCAGGACATCCACCCCTGCGGCGCCGTTGGCATCGGCTGTCGCGGTGGTGTAACACGCCGGGCACGCATGGTCAATAATTTATTCTTGGTGTATAACCAGTGCGAATCATCTATTCCGCAATGCAGCATCCATCCGGCGCATTGCCCAGCGAAGGAGGCGATGGAATGAAAGGCCCGCCCTTGTCGCACCTCCGCCTGACGACCGCCGGCCTGCTGGCGTTGGCCTTGGCATGGCCGCCGTGCATGGCGCGCACGCCGCAGCCCGCCCCTTCCTTGCCGGTTCCCGTGCACGGGGTCATCGGCGTGGCGGACGCCTATCTCTCACCCGAGTTCTGGGTGGCCCGCACCGCGGCGGCGGACACCCCGCGCATGACCCGCGCGGCCATCGACGCCCGCAACGCGCGCCTGCTGCGCGAAGATGCGTCGATGCACGACCTGGCGGCATTGCCAGCGACGCTGGACCGGGCCCGGGTGGCCAGCTGGATCGAGGCGCTGGCCTCGCCCCCGACCCGGCCGCTGTGGGACGAAACCGGCACGCCGGTGGCGAAGGAAGCGCTGGAGGCGATCGCGGCCAACCGCGCCCTTGCCGCCATCCCGGCCA
The DNA here is from genome assembly GCF_046293095.1 of Thermomonas sp. Lineage (GTDB taxonomy): Bacteria > Pseudomonadota > Gammaproteobacteria > Xanthomonadales > Xanthomonadaceae > Thermomonas. Next base: position 341,101 of record NZ_JBKBPN010000002.1, on the reverse strand, counting down.
GCCAGCCCACGCGCTTTGGCATGGCCGTCCGGCGCGCGCCGTTGCGCGCTTTCCCCACTGCACTGCGCGTGTTCAACAGGGATGACGATACCGACATCGACCGCTTCCAGGAAAGCGCCCTGTTCCCGGGCGACGCGGTGGTCATCGCGCATGCCAGCGCGGACGGCCGCTGGCTGTTCGTCGTCAGCACGCGCTATGCCGCCTGGACCGAGGCCGATGCCATCGCACAGGGCACGCGCGACGAGGTGCTGGCCTACGCCCGGCGCACGCCGTACCGGGTGATCACCGGCGCCAAGCCGCGCACCGTGTTCACCCGCGAGGCCCCGCGCGTGTCGGAGCTGCAGCTGGACATGGGCACGCGCGTGCCGCTGGCGGCGGTGGCCCCCGACCAGCCCGTCAACGGGCAACACCCCTACACCGCCTGGCCCCTGGACCTGCCGGTGCGCAATGCCGACGGCCGCCTGGCATTCTCACCCGCGTTGCTGCCTAAGATCGCCGACAGCAGCGCCGACTATCTGCCGCTGACCCGCGCCAATATCCTGCGCCAGGCCTTCAAGTTCCTCGGCGAACGCTACGGCTGGGGCCACGCCTACAACGCCCGGGATTGCAGCGGCTTCGTCTCCGACGTGTACCGCAGCATGGGCGTGCAACTGCCGCGCAACACCAGCGCGCAGGCGGTGAGTCCGGTTTTCCCGCGCGTGCGGTTTTCGCCCGGGGACAGCCGCGAGGCCCGGATGGCGGCCATCCGCGCCCTCGACGTGGGCGACCTGATCTACATCCCCGGCCACGTCATGCTGTACATCGGCGACATCGATGGGATGCCCTACGTGATCCACGACACCAACGGCGGCAGCTATCTCGGCGCGGACGGCGCACTGCGCACGATGCACCTCAATGGCGTGTCGGTGACGCCGCTGCTGCCGCTGCGTTTCGACAGGAGCCACGACTACGTCGACCGCATCACCAACATCGTCCGGGTGGCCGCCGCCCAATGAAGGCTCTCGCATGAAGATCAACGACATCCGCTTTGGCATGCTGCGCGTGCCGCTGAAAACCCCTTTCAAGACCGCGCTGCGCACCGTCGAGCAGGTCGAGGACGTGGTGGTCATGGTGCACACCGACAGCGGCCACGTGGGTTACGGCAGTGCGCCGGCCACCGCGGTCATCACCGGCGACACCCACGGCTCCATCGTCGAAGCGGTGCGGCACTACATCGCCCCGCGCCTGATCGGCCAGGACATCGCCAACCTCAACCACCTGACCCACCTGGTGCAGGGCGCGATGGAGAAGAACACCAGCGCCAAGGCGGCGGTGGAGATCGCGCTGTACGACCTGTGGGGCCAGCTGTACCGCGCCCCGATCTACCAGCTGCTGGGCGGCGGCGAGCCGGCCATCACCACCGACATCACCATCAGCGTGGACTACATCGACAAGATGGTGGCCGACGCGCTGGCGGCGGTGGACCGTGGCTTCGAGTCGCTGAAGATCAAGGTGGGCAAGGACATCGGCCTGGACATCGAACGCACCAAGGCGATCCACGCCGCGGTGGAGGGCCGCGCCCTGCTGCGGCTGGACGCCAACCAGGGCTGGACCGCCAAGCAGGCGGTGTACGCGCTGCAGACGCTGGAGGACGCCGGCGTGAAGCTGGAACTGGTGGAACAGCCGGTGAAGGCGCACGACCTGGCCGGGCTGCGCTACGTCACCGAGCGCGTGCATACGCCGGTGATGGCGGACGAAAGCGTGTTCGGCCCGCGCGAGGTGGTGGAACTGATCCGCATGCGCGCTGCCGACATCGTCAACATCAAGCTGATGAAGACCGGCGGCATCTCCAATGCCATCAAGATCGCCGACATCTGCGGCCTGTACGGCATCGACTGCATGATCGGCTGCATGCTGGAATCCAGCATCGGCGTTGCCGCCGCCGTGCACCTGGCAGTGGCCAAGTCCGACGTGATCAGCAAGGTGGACCTGGACGGACCGTCGCTGTGCCAGTTCGACCCGGTGCAGGGCGGCGTGGTGTTCAACGAATCGGAGATCAGCGTGACCGACGCACCGGGCCTTGGCATCCGCCACATCGAGGGCCTTGCGCCCGCGCACGAGCTGGCGGCCTGAGACGACGCCGATGGGAACGGCGCTGGTCAAGATCCGCTCCGAGCGGGACCGCATGTCGGCGATCGAGCGCCGCATTGCCGACTTCATCGTCGAGAACGCCCAGCTGCTGCGCGACTATTCCTCGCAGCAGCTCGCCAACGCGCTGGGCATCAGCCAGTCCAGCGTGGTCAAGTTCTGCCAGAAGCTGGGCTTCAAGGGCTATCCGGACCTGAAGCTGGCGATCAGCGAGGCGGTGATCCGCGCCGACAGCAACGGCGGGTCTGCGCCCTCCCCGCAGCACGCCCCCGCTGCCGCGGCGCAGGGCCACGACCTGTGGCTGCGCAAGTCCGAAGCCGAGGAAGCCACCCGCCTGATCAACCCACCAGGCACGCTGACCGCGGTGGCCGAGGCGATCGGCCGCGCCGGCACGGTGTTCATCATCGGCCTGGGCGAGGATGACCTGCACGCGCGCACGCTGGCGCTGCGGCTGGCGCAACTGGGCGTGCTGACGGTGCACAATTTCGACCCCGCCCACATGACCGCCAGCCTGTCGGCAGCACGGCCCGACGACGTGCTGCTGGCGTTCTCCGAACACGGTCTGCACCCGGCGCTGTGCCAGCTGGCGCGCCACATGCGCAGCCAGCGCGGCAAGGTGGTCACCATCACCCGCCACAGCGCGAACGCACTGCGCGCGCTGGCCGATCTGGCGCTGCTGGTGTCCGCGCACGACGAGCGCGCGCACATCGAGCCGCTCCTCTACCACTCGGCACTGCAGCACCTGCTGGACCGGCTGTTCATCCGCCTGTACGAATCCGACGGCGGCCGGCGCGCGCACCTGCAGCAAACGCTGGAGCGCATCCAGCCCCTGCTGGAACCATGATGTCCCGGGCTTGTCCCTGGTCCTTCCGTTCTTCATTTCCGCGCAGACCTGCATCCAGCGCTCGATCTGCCCGCCAACCCAAAGCCCGACGCTCCCGCCTACACGGGAATGACAAGCAAAAGCCCGCTACGATTCACCCATTTCCCGGAACCCGTCCCATGCCGCTTCGCCGGATCACCGCCATGCTCCTCGCGCTGTCGCTTGCCGCCTGCGCCCACCGCGTTGCCGAACCCGATTTCGCCCGCTGGGCCGATGCGCGGCAGCTGGTGCTGGTCACCTCCGCCGACTGGAGCGCCACCGACGGCGAACTGCGTCGCTTCGAGCGCGAAGGCGACGGCTGGACGCAGGTCGGCGAGGCGGTGCCGGTAACGCTGGGCCGCAACGGCAGCGGCTGGGGCCTGGGGTTGAACCCGCAGCGCGGTGACGGCCCGGTCAAGCGCGAGGGCGACGGCAAGGCACCGGCCGGCGTGTTCGCCATCGGCACGGCGTTCGGCTATGCCGACCGCGTGAACACCGGCCTGCATTACCGGGCGATGACCGCCAACGACTGGTGTATCGACGTCCCCGCATCGAACTACTACAACCGCATCGTCGACCGCAGCGTGGTGAAGGCGCCTTATCTCGACCAGTCCAGCGAGCCGATGCGCCGGGACATCCACGCCGACGGCGACCAGCGCTACCGCGAAGGCTTCGTCATCGAACACAACGCCGGCGGCGCGGCGCGCCAAGGCGGCAGCTGCATCTTCGCCCATCTGTGGAAGGCGCCCGGCGAGACCACCGCCGGCTGCACCGCGATGGCACCGGCCAGCATGGACGCGCTGCTGGCATGGCTGGACGTGCGTCGCAAGCCGGTGTTCGTGCTCCTGCCGAAGGCGCAGTACATCGCGCTGAAACAACGCTGGATGCTGCCGGAGGTGGCCCTGTGAGCCAGACCGCCCGCGTCCTGGCCGGCCTGGTGGCCGGCATCCTGATTGGCATGCTGCTGGCCTGGCAGGCACCCGACCTGGGGCTGCGCATTGCCGCCATCGTCGAGCCGTTCGGCAAGCTCTGGCTCAACGCCCTGCAGATGACCGTGGTGCCGCTGGTGTTCGCGCTGGTGGTGGTGGGCATCAACCAGGCCAGCGACGCCGCCCACTCCGGGCGGGTGGCGCGGCAGGCGATCACCAGCTTCGTCATCCTGCTGGCGGGTGCCGGTGCGATGACCGCGCTGCTGGCGCCGCTGGCGCTGTCGATGCTGCAGCCCGACCCGGCCGTCGCCGCTGCCCTGCGCGGCCACGGCGAGGCGGTCGCAACCTCCGGCGGCGGCTGGGCCGACGCGCTGGTGGCGCTGGTGCCCAGCAACGCGGTTGCCGCCGCCGCCGCCAGCGCGATGCTGCCGCTGGTGAGCTTCGCCCTGTTCTTCGGCTTCGCCCTGACCCGGCTGGACGCCGCGCCGCGCGCGCAGGTGGTCGGCCTGCTGAAGGCGATCAGCGACGCCATGATCGTGATCGTCCACTGGGTGCTGTGGGCGGCGCCGCTGGGCATCTTCGCGCTGGTGCTGGCGCTGACCGCTCGCGCCGGCCTGGGCATGCTGCAGGCGCTGGGCATCTATATCCTGCTGGAGTGCGCGCTGTACGTGCTGGCGGTGGTGTTGCTGATTGCGGTGGCGGTCACCGTCGGCAAGCAGCGGTTCCGCCACTTCATGGCCGGGCTGGTGCCGGTGCAGGCGGTGGCCGCCAGCACGCAGTCCTCGCTGGCCACGCTGCCGGCGATGCTGGACAGCGCGCAGAACCGGCTGGGCATCCCCGCCCGCGTGTCCGGGCTGGTGCTGCCGATGGCGGTGTCGCTGTTCCGCATCACCTCGCCGATCCAGTACCTCGCCACCGCCAGCTTCATCGCCTGGGCGCTGGGCGTGGACCTGACCGCCGCGCAGCTGGCCACCGGCGTGGCGCTCAGCGTGCTGGTCAGCATGGGCTCGGTGGGCCTGCCGGGTCAGGCTATCTTCCTGGCCACCAATTTACCCATCACCTCCACGATGGGCCTGCCGATCGCCCCGCTGCCGGTGCTGATGGCGGTGGATGCCATCCCGGATGTGCTGGCCACGGTCGGCAACGTCACCGGCGACATGGCGGCCACGGCGGTGGTGGAGGCGCGCAGCGGTAACCCGGAGGGCACCCTCTCGGCCACGGCTTGACACGCCTTGCCGTGCTGCAGCAGAGTCGTTCCATGTCCAACCGCATGACCACCACCACGACCACCACCGGTACCCCGCCGGTGCGGTCGGTCATGCCTGGATAATCCACCATCCCAGCACACGACCCCGCAGCGAGAGAGGCGGGGCGCGCTTCCCGACTCGATACGACGCGGGGCTTCCATCGGAGGCTCCATGGCGACGTTACCTTCAGCATCCCCGTCCTGCCGCGCGCACAAGTTCGGCGGCAGTTCCCTGGCCGATGCCTCGTGCATCCGGCATGTCGCAGACCTGGTGCTGGCCGATGATGCCGAGCGCCAGATCGTGATCACCTCGGCCATGCAGGGCACCACCGATGCACTGGTGGCCCTGGCCAAGACCGCCGCCAGCGGTGGCCACTGGCACGAGCCCCTGACGCGCCTGCGCCAGCGCCACCTGGACACCGCTCAGGCATTGCTGGCCCGACCCGAGGCAGTGCTGGCCCAGATCGACCGGCACTGCGACGAACTGGCCGCACTGCTGCACGCCGTCGCCCTGCTGCGCCAACCGGGCCAGGCGGCACTGGATCGCATCCACGGCATGGGCGAAGTGCTATCGACATTGCTGCTGCACGCGCATCTGCGCGAACGCGGTGGTGACTACGCCCTGCTGGACGCTCGCGACGTGCTGGTCATCCGGCAGACCGATCTGGGTGCCCTGGTGGACTGGGATGCCAGCGCACGCCTTCTGGCCGACTGGCGACGTGCGCATCCACAACGCCGGGTCAACATCACCGGCTTCATCGCCCGCGATCCGGATGGATTTCCCACCACGCTGGGACGCAATGGCAGCGACTACTCCGCCGCGATTTTCGCCAGCCTGTTCGATGCCGACGAGCTGCACCTCTGGAGCGATGTGGACGGGGTGCTGTCGGCCGACCCGCGCATCGTGCCGGAAGCCGTGCCGCTGCCGGCCTTGAGCTACTGCGAAGCCTGCGAACTTGCCTACTTTGGCGCCAAGGTCATCCATCCGCAGACGCTGACCCCGGCCATCGCGCGCAACCTGCCGATCCTGATGCGCAACACCTTCAACCCGGCCTTCCCGGGTACCCGGATCGACGCCGACGGCGACCATGCCGGCCGCGGCCCGGTCAAGGGCCTGACACTGTGCAGCCAGCTTGCCCTGGTATGCCTGGAAGGCACGGGCCTCATCGGCGTGCCCGGCACGGCTGAACGGGTGTTTGCCGCCCTGCATGCGGCACGCATATCGGTGGTGATGATCTCGCAAGGCAGCTCCGAGCACTCGATCTGCTGCGTGGTCCGCGATGCCGACGCGCAGGCGGCATGCGATGCCCTTAAAGACGCCTTCGCACGGGAACTGGCCACTGCGCAGGTCCAGGGCGTGACCGTGCAGACCGGAATCAGCGTCCTGGCCGCCGTCGGCGACGGCATGGCCGGCACCCCGGGCGTGGCCGCGCGTATGTTCGAGGCACTGGCACGCGCCCGCGTCAACATCCGCGCAATCGCGCAGGGCGCCTCGGAGCGCAACATTTCGGTGGCCATCGACAGCAGCGCCGCCGCACGCGCCTTGCGTGCGGTCCACGCCGCGTTCTGGCTGTCGCCGCAAACCATCGCACTGGCGGTCATCGGGCCCGGCAAGGTCGGTAGCGCCCTGTTGGATCAACTGCAAAGCGCCATGCCGCGACTGCGGGAGCGGCACGCGATCGACCTGCGCCTGCGGGCGTTGGCCAGCCGCAATGCGGCATGGCTGTTCGAGCACGACGATGCCTGCGACTGGCGGGCGCGGATGCAGTGCCCACCGTCTGCCGCCGACCTCGATGGCCTTGCCGCGCACCTGCTGGATGCGCATCTGCCGCATGCCGTGATCATCGACTGCTCGGCCAGCGACAGCGTCGCGCAGCACTATCCGGCCTGGCTGGCCGCCGGCATCCACGTGATCACGCCCAATAAACAGGCCGGTGCCGGACCGCTGGCGCGCTACCAGGCGATCCGCACGGCACAAGCCAAAAGCGGCGCCCGCTTCCGCTATGAAGCCACGGTGGGCGCCGGCCTGCCGGTGATCTCCACCCTGCGTGACCTGCTGGATACTGGCGATACGCTGATCGCCATCGAGGGCATCCTGTCCGGAACCCTGGCCTGGCTGTTCAACTCATTCGACGGCCAAACGCCTTTTTCCGAGCTGGTGCGGCAGGCCCACGCGCTGGGCTATACCGAACCCGACCCGCGCGACGACCTGTCCGGCATGGACGTGGCGCGCAAGCTGGTGATCCTGGCGCGCGAATGCGGCCTGTCGTTGTCTCTTAAGGACGTGGAGGTGGAAAACCTGGTGCCCGAGCCCCTGCGCGAGGCCGACCGCAACCGTTTCCTGGCCGCCCTGGACACACTCGACGCACCGATGCAGGCCAGGCTGGACGCCGCCCGTCGCCAGGGATGCGTGCTGCGCTATGTCGCCCGGCTGACGCACGATGGCCAGGCCTCCGTTGCGCTGCGCGCGCTTCCCGCCGACCATGCCTTTGCCCACCTGCGCCTGACGGACAACTGCGTGTCGTTCACCACCCGCCGCTACTGTGACAACCCGCTGGTCGTGCAAGGCCCCGGTGCCGGGCCGGAGGTCACCGCCGCAGGCGTGTTCTCCGACCTGCTGCGGCTGGCCGGCAGCCTGGGAGCCGCCCTATGAGCACGCCACGGCAGCACGCACGAGCGTTTTCGCCCGGCTCGGTCGGCAACGTCGGCGTCGGGTTCGACCTGCTGGGCCATGGCATTGCCGGCATTGGCGATATCGCCACGGTGCGACGGATCGATGCCCCCACGGTCCGCATCACCGCCATCCGCGGCACTGTCACCGATCTCCCGCTGGACGCTGCCCACAACACCGCAGGTGCCGCCCTGATCGCCCTGCGCGAGGCACTGCGGCTGCCGTTCGGCTTCGAGCTGGAGCTGGACAAGGGCCTGCCGCTGGGCTCCGGGCTTGGCGGGTCTGCGGCCTCATGCGTGGCGGCCCTGGTGGCGGCAAACGCCCTGCTGGAAACCCCGCTGTCGCCACAGGCGCTTTACCCGTATGCGCTGACCGGCGAAGCGGTGGCCAGCGGCGGCCGCCACGGCGACAACGTCGGCCCCATGCTGCTGGGCGGCCTGGTGCTGGCCACGCCGGAGCGCCTGATCCCGATCCACGTTCCGGCCGCCTGGCATGCCGCCGTCGTCCACCCGCATGCCGTGCTGGAAACCCGCCATGCCCGTGCGGTGCTGGCCGGTGCCTACGCGCTGCCCGAGTTCGTCGCGCAAAGCGCCAACCTGGCCCAGGTCCTGCTGGGGTGCGAACGCGGCGATGCCGCGCTGGTACGCGCCGGTCTGTCCGATGTGCTGGTGGAACCGCGGCGTGCACCGCTGATTCACGGCTTTGCCGCCGTGAAGCAGGCAGCACTGCAAGCCGGCGCAATGGGGGCCAGCATTTCCGGCGCAGGGCCCAGCGTATTCGCCTGGTGCGAGGACGCCGCCACCGCCGCCCGGGCAGGCACGGCCATGCAGGCGGCGTTCGCAGCCGCGGGGGTCGCCAGCGACCTGCATGTCACGCCCATCGCCAGCCCTCCGGCACAGGTGTTGCCATGAATGCCATCAGCACGCGCGGAGTCGCCCCTCACGTTTCGCTTGCCGATGCCATTGCCGCCGGCCTTGCCCCCGATGGCGGCTTGTACATGCCGGAGACGTGGCCGTCATTCACCCCCGCCGCATTCGATGACACCGACACCCTGGCAGGCGTTGCCATCCGGCTGCTGGCGCCGTTCTTTGCCGACGATCGGCTGGCCGCCGCCCTGCCTGACATCTGCCATGACGCATTCGCCATTGAGCCGCCACTGGTGCCGTTCGGCGCGCCCGGCGACCACCTGCTGGAGCTGTTCCACGGCCCCACCGCCGCCTTCAAGGACTATGGCGCCGCCTTTCTCGCCGGCTGCCTAGGCGCGCTGTCACAAGGGGATCGGCCGCTGACGATCCTGGTCGCCACCTCCGGCGACACCGGCGCGGCCGTGGGCGCCGCCTTCCACGGCCGTCCCGGCATGCGCGTCGCCATCCTGTACCCGGATGGCCGGGTGTCGCCGCGCCAGGCCCATCACTTGGGCGCCTTCGGTGGCAACGTCCGCGCCTTCCGCGTCGCCGGCACCTTCGATGACTGCCAGCGCATCGCCAAGACCCTGCTGGCCGATGCTGCCTACCGCGCCGAGGTGCCACTGGGCTCGGCCAACAGCATCAGCCTGGGCCGGCTGCTGCCGCAGACCGCCTACTACGCCCATGCCGCCCTGCGGCACTGGCGCAGCACGGGCAGGACGCTGAACTTCGTCATTCCCACCGGCAACCTCGGCAACGCGCTGGCCTGCCTGCTGGCAAAACGCATGGGGCTGCCGATTGGCCAGGTGGTGTTGGCCTGCAATGCCAACCCGGTACTGCCGGCTTTCTTTGCCGGCGGCGACTATGCGCCGCAGCCCACCATCGCCACGTTGGCCAACGCAATGGACGTGGGCGCCCCCAGCAACTTCGAGCGCCTGCAGGCGCTGTACCCGGATCCTTGCGCTCTGCGCGCTGCGCTGCACGCCGAATCCGTCAGCGACGCCCAGATCCGTGCCGCCATCGTGCGCACCCGCGCTCACCGAGGGCACATTGTCTGCCCGCATACCGCCTGCGCTGCTGACGTGCTGGACCGCCTGCGCGCGCGTGGCGAGCCGGGTGACTGGGCGGTGGTGGCCACCGCGCATCCGGCCAAGTTCCCGGAGGTGGTCGAGCCTTTGCTGGACACCCCGGTGCCGCCCCCTCAGGCGCTGGTATCGATGCTGGCACAGCCCAGCCACGCCACCCCGCTGGCCAACGATGCCGATGCCCTGCGCGCAGCCTTGCGAATCGACCAATGACGCCCGCCGATCAGCACAAACCAAGCCGCCTGATCGCCATTTTCCCCGACGGATTGGCCGCTTCTCTAGACAGCTGCAATAATGGAGAGTCAGGCCCCGTAGCTCAGCTGGATAGAGCGTCCCCCTCCTAAGGGGAAGGTCGCCCGTTCGAATCGGGCCGGGGTCGCCAGCGGGTGAGGAACAACCGGGCAGGTCGTGGGGATCGCGTGCTTACGATCGTCACCTGATCAGGTCTTCGCCACCCCGTCGTCTTTTCCCAAGTTTTCCGGAGTCCACCATGTCGCATCCCGTCCTCACCGCGCTCGGCCTGACCGCCGTCGAATCCGGCACCTACCTCGGCAACGGCGAGTGGTCCCAGACCCGCGACGCCGGCGTGCTGGAGCCGGTCAACCCGACCACCGGTGAAGTGCTGGGCCGCGTGCACGCGTCCTCGCAGGCCGACTACGACCTGATCGTCGAGCGCGCGCAGGCCGCGTTCAAAGTCTGGCGCACCACTCCGGCCCCGCGCCGCGGCGAGGCGATCCGCCTGTGCGCGGATGCCCTCCGGGTACACAAGGACGCGCTGGGCTCGCTGGTCGCGCTGGAGATGGGCAAGTCCAAGCCGGAAGGCGACGGCGAAGTGCAGGAAATGATCGACATCGGCGAGTTCGCCGTGGGCCTGTCGCGCCAGCTCTACGGCCTGACCATGCACTCCGAGCGCCCCGGCCACCGCATGTACGAGCAGTGGCACCCGCTGGGGCTGGTGGGCATCATCAGCGCCTTCAACTTCCCGGTCGCGGTGTGGGCGTGGAACAGCTTCATCGCAGCGGTCTGCGGCGATATCAGCATCTGGAAGCCGTCGCCCAAGACCCCGCTGTCGGCCATCGCGGCGATGAAGATCTGCAATGAAGCGCTGCGCAAGGGCGGCTTCCCGGACCTCTTCTTCCTGTTCAACGACGCCGGCAGCGACCTGGCCCAGGGTTTCGTGGACGACAAGCGCATCGCGCTGATCAGCTTCACCGGCAGCACCAAGGTAGGCCGCATGGTCGGCGAGCGCGTCGCGCGTCGCATGGGCCGCAGCCTGCTGGAGCTGGGCGGCAACAACGCCATCATCGTCGATGAAACCGCCGACCTGAAGCTGGCGATTCCGGCCATCGTGTTCGGCGCTGTCGGCACCGCTGGCCAGCGTTGCACCACCACCCGTCGCCTGATCGTGCACGAATCCATCTACGCGGACGTGCTGGCCAAGCTGGTCACCGCCTACAAACAGGTGGAATCGAGGATCGGCGACCCCACCGATCCGGCCAACCTGATGGGCCCGCTGAACAGCAAGGACGGCGTGGACGCCTACCTCGACGCCATCGCCAAGGCCAAGGCCGCGGGCGGCACCGTGGAGACCGGCGGCGCCGCCATCGACCGCCCGGGCAACTTCGTGCTGCCAACCATCATCACCGGCCTGACCAACGACGCCGAGATCGTCCAGCACGAAACGTTCGCGCCGATCCTGTACGTGATGCAGTACAAAGAACTGGACGAGGCCATCGAGATGCAGAACGCGGTCCCGCAGGGCCTGTCGTCCTCGATCTTCACCACCAACCTCAAGCGCGCCGAGGCGTTCCTGTCGGCGGCCGGCAGCGACTGCGGCATCGCCAACGTCAACATCGGCACCAGCGGCGCCGAGATCGGCGGTGCGTTCGGCGGCGAGAAGGAGACCGGCGGCGGCCGTGAATCCGGTTCCGACGCCTGGAAGGCCTACATGCGCCGCCAGACCAATACCATCAACTACTCCGACGCGCTGCCGCTGGCCCAGGGCATCAAGTTCGACCTGTAAGGGACGCCCATGAACGCACCCATCCGCCAGACCAGCTCGCTGGCCGTCGTCAGCCTGGTATTCGGCATCCTCGGCTGGACCCTGCTGCCCTTCCTGGGCAGTCTGGTCGCCGTGGTCTGCGGCCACATGGCCCGCGCCGAGATCCGCCGCGCCCAAGGTGCGCTGGAGGGCGACGGTCTGGCCGTGGCCGGGCTGGTGATGGGCTACCTGGTGATCGGCCTGTCGGTGCTGGCGCTGGCGGCCGTGTTCCTGTTCTTCGGCGGCCTGCTCTGGTTCGCCGCGGTGTTCGGGCACTGACGCCTTGTACGCGCTGGGCCGCCCCCTGCTGTTCGCCCTCGACGCCGAGCGTGCGCACGGCGTCGGCCTTGCCTCGCTGGAGGCGGCGTACCGCTGCGGCCTGATGCCGCTGGTGGCCACGCCGCCGAAACCACTGCCCACCAAGGTGCTGGGCCTGACCTTCCCCAACCCGGTCGGCCTGGCCGCCGGGCTGGACAAGAACGGCGCGCACGTGGATGCCCTGCTGGCGTTGGGGTTCGGCTTCGTGGAGGTCGGCACGGTCACCCCGCTGCCGCAGCCGGGTAACCCGAAGCCGCGCATGTTCCGCCTGCCGGGGCAGCAAGCGGTGATCAACCGGATGGGCTTCAACAACGAGGGCGTCGACGTCCTGGTGCGCAACGTCGAGCGCGCCAAGCGCAAAACGGGCCTGGTGGGCATCAACATCGGCAAGAACAAGGACACGCCCAACGAGGACGCGGTCGCCGACTACCTGCTCTGCCTGCGCCGGGTGTACGCGGTGGCGGACTACGTGGCGGTCAACATCTCCTCGCCGAATACTGCCGGCCTGCGTGAACTGCAGGAGGAGCAGGCCCTGCGCCGGCTGGTCGGCACGCTGCGCGACGAGCAGGACAAGCTGGCCACCCGCCACGGCAAGCGCGTGCCGCTGCTGGTGAAGATCGCGCCGGATCTGTCCGAGAACGACATCGACGCCGCCGCCCGCGTGCTGGGCGACCTGCAGGTGGACGGCGTGATCGCCACCAACACCACGATTTCCCGCGAAGGCGTGGAAGGCGCGCGCCATGCCCATCAGGCCGGCGGCCTGTCGGGCGCGCCGCTGATGGCACAGGCCACCACGGTGCTGCGGATGCTGCGCACGCGCCTGCCCGACAACATCCCGCTGATCGGCGTGGGCGGCATCCTGCACGGGGCGGACGCCGCCACCAAGCAGGCCGCCGGCGCGATGCTGGTGCAAACCTACACCGGCCTGGTCTATCGCGGCCCCGCGCTGATCGAGGAATGCGTGGACGCCCTGCGCCGCCGCAAGGAAGCGCCCAGCCGCGGCACCCTGCCGCCGGAATGAACACTGCCCACGGCCACGGCTACCGCATCACCGAGAACGCCCGGCTGGACGCGCGCAACACCTTCGGCGTGCGTGCCCGCGCGCCCATGCTGGTGGAAGCGACCGACACCGCGGCGCTGCCCGAGCTGTTCGGCTACGCGATGCTGCGCGCGCCCGACACGCTGGTGCTGGGCGGCGGCAGCAACCTGCTGTTCGCCGGCGATGCGCCCGGTGCGGTACTGGCGCTGGAGACCCGCCAGATCGCCCTGCTCGAGGACGATGGCCACACCGCCCTGGTCCGTGCCGACGCCGGCGTGGCCTGGCACGACTTCGTGCTGTGGACGCTGGGGCACGGCCTGGCCGGGCTGGAGAACCTCGCGCTGATCCCGGGCACGGTGGGCGCCGCACCGATCCAGAACATCGGCGCCTATGGCGTGGAAGTGCGGGAGTCCGTCCAGACGGTCGCGGCCTTCGACCGCACGACTGGCACGTTCGTCCGCCTGGCCGCGTCGGATTGTGCCTTCGCCTACCGCGACTCGCTGTTCAAGCAGGTGCCCGACCGCTATGTGGTGACGGCGGTCGAATTCCGCCTGTCGCGGACGTTCCAGCCGCGGCTGGGCTATGCCGGCATCGAGGACGAGCTGCGCGCGATGGGGGTCGAGGGCGCACCGCGCGCAGCGCAGGTGGCCGAGGCCGTGATCCGCATCCGCCGCCGCAAGCTGCCGGACCCTACCGTGCTCGGCAACGCTGGCAGCTTCTTCAAGAACCCCATCGTCCCGGCCACGCAGGCCGAGGCGCTGCTGGCCGGGCATCCCGGCATGCCCCTGTTCCGCGGCGCCGGCGACGACACCCGCAAGCTGTCCGCGGCGTGGCTGATCGACCAGTGCGGCTGGAAGGGCCACCGCGACGGCGACGCCGGCGTCTCCGCCGACCACGCGCTGGTGCTGGTCAACCACGGCCAGGCCAGCGGGCAGGACCTGCTGGCGCTGGCGCGGCGCATCGCCGCATCCGTGCAGGCACGCTTCGGGGTGGCGATCGAGCCCGAGCCACGCCTGGTCGGGGCCCGCTGGTGAGCGCGCCACGCAACGCTCATGCGCGCGCCGCGCTGCTGATGCTGGGCAGCACGCTGGGCTTCGGCCTGATGGCCATCTTCATCCGGCTGGCGTCCAAGGACATCCCCACCTGGGAAGTGGCCTTCTTCCGCAACACCTTCGGCTTCCTGGCCCTGCTGCCGATGCTGGCCCTGCCCGCCCTGCGCCAGCCGCGGCCCGCCGCGGCATTCGCCACCAGCGTGCGCACCCACCAGCTGCCGCGCTACATGGCGCGCACGGCCATCGGCATCGGCAGCATGTTCTGCGGCTTCTGGGCGATCGCCCACCTGCCGCTGGCGCAGGCCATTTCGCTGGCCTACTCCTCGCCGATTTTCGTGACCATCGCCGCCATCCTGATGCTGGGCGAGCGCGTGCGTGCGCGCCGCTGGACGGCGGTGGCGCTGGGCTTCCTCGGCGTGCTGGTGATCGTGCGGCCGTGGTCGCATGCCTTCAGCCTGGGCACCCTGGTGGCGGTCGCCGCGGCGTTGCTGAGCGCGCTGGTGGCGATCCAGATCAAGCAGCTCTCGCAGACCGACAAGGCCGACACCATCGTGTTCTGGACCTACGCGCTGTGGGTGCCGATGTCGCTGCTGCCATCGCTGTTCGTATGGCGTTGGCCGACCGGCATCGAATGGCTGTGGCTGGCCGCAACCGGGCTGATGGGCACAGTGGGCCAGCTGCTGTGGACGCGCGCGCTGAAGCTGGGCGACGTGTCCGCGCTCACGCCGATCAGTTTCCTGCAGCTGCCGGTGGTCACCTTTGCCGGCTGGCTGCTGTTCAACGAAACGGTGGATGCGGCGACGCTGGTTGGCGCCGGCATCATCCTCGGCTCGACGTTCTACATCGCGCACCGCGAAGCCCAGCTCGCCCGCCAGCAGCGCACCAGCGCCCCCAGCGAAGCGGTCGAGCCCGGCGTCTGAGCCACCGCAGCCGTGCATTCCGGCACGGGCGGCGTCGTCTTGGCAGTGGTATTCCTGCCGGCTCTGACCACGGAAACCCGCCGATGCGCCCTGCCCTGCTACTGTTGCTCGCCACCCTCGCCGCGCCCGCGGCGGCCCAGACCCCGCCTGCCACGCCGCCTCCGCCGCAGCCCGTCAACTACAGCGTCCCGGCCGCCGCGGAACAGGATGTGGCCAGCATCGACGCGATCATCGCGGCGCTCTACGACGTGATTTCCGGCCCCGTCGGCAAGGCGCGCGACTGGAACCGCCTGCGCTCCCTGTTCATTCCGGAAGGGCGGATGATGCCGGTGGGCCAGCGCCCGGACGGCAGCGTCGGCATGCGCCTGCTGCAGGTGAACGACTACGTGGCCCTGTCGGGCCCGCTGCTGGTGGAACGCGGCTTCCAGGAACGCGAGCTGGCGCGGCGCACCGAGCGGTTCGGCCATATCGCCCACGTGTTCAGCACCTACGAGGGCAAGGTCGCCGGCGATGCCCCGCCGATGCGCGGCATCAACACGATCCAGCTGATGAATGACGGCCGCCGCTGGTGGATCGTCTCGGTGATGTGGGAAGCCGAGAACCCGACGCTGGCGCTGCCGGCGCAGTACCTGCCGCAGGCGAAGTAAGCGCGCGTTGCCCGCTCAGTCCGGGCGGGCGACCCGGTAGCGCCGGTCCACGTAGTCGTCGATCAGCGCGATGAACTCGGCGGCGATATTGTCGCCGCGCAGGGTCACGGCCTTCTCACCGTCGATGAAGACCGGCGCGGACGGCGTCTCGCCGGTGCCCGGCAGGCTGATGCCGATGTTGGCATGGCGCGACTCGCCCGGCCCGTTCACCACGCAGCCCATGACGGCAAGCGTCATGTTCTCGGCGCCGGGGTGGCTGATCTTCCACTCCGGCATCTTCGCGCGGACGTGGTTCTGCACCACCCCGGCCAGCTCCTGGAAGAACTCGGAGGTGGTACGGCCGCAGCCCGGGCAGGCGGTCACCATCGGCGTGAACGCGCGCAGGCCCATGGTCTGCAGCAGCTCCTGCGCCACCACCACTTCCTGGGTGCGCGAGGCGCCCGGCTCCGGCGTCAGCGAGACGCGGATGGTGTCGCCGATGCCTTCCTGCAGCAGCACCGCCAGCGCGGTCGCGGAGGCCACGATGCCCTTGCTGCCGATGCCGGCCTCGGTCAGGCCCAGGTGCAGGGCGAAATCACTGCGCGCAGCAAGGTCGCGGTAGACCGCAATCAGCTCCTGCACGCCGCTGACCTTGGCGCTCAGCACGATGCGTTCCTTCGGCAGGCCCAGTTCCACCGCCCGCTGCGCCGACTCCAGCGCCGACAGGATCAGCGCCTCGCGCATCACCCGGCCGGCATTCCACGGCTCTGCGCGCTGGGCGTTTTCGTCCATCAGGCGCGCCGCCAGGGCCTGGTCCAGCGAGCCCCAGTTGGCGCCGATCCGCACCGGCTTGCCGTGGCGGATGGCGAACTCGATGAGCTGGGCGAACTGGGTGTCCTTCTTCTTGCCGAAGCCGACGTTGCCGGGATTGATGCGGTACTTCGCCAGCGCTTCCGCGCAGGCCGGCTCGTTCGCCAGCAGCGTGTGGCCGTTGTAGTGGAAGTCGCCGATGATCGGCACCTGCACGCCCATCATCGCCAACCGGTCGACGATGCGCGGCACCGCGGCCGCCGCCTCCGGCGTGTTCACGGTGACCCGCACCAGCTCGGACCCGGCGCGCCAGAGGTCGGCCACCTGCTTGCTGGTCGCGGCGACGTCGGCGGTGTCGGTGTTGGTCATCGACTGGACCACCACCGGCGCGCCGCCGCCCACCTTCACCCCGCCGATCTCGACCGGACGGGTCGCGCGGCGGGCCTGGGGACCGAAACGGTCGGGATCGTGTGCGTGCATGCGGCCATTTTACCGGTTGTGGCGGGCGCCACCGCATCCGCGCCGGCCCCGCCTGCAGGCATCGGCGCTACGATGGCGCGATGCATGACCGCGACGACCGCATCCTGTCCCCCAGCCAGCTCAACACGCTGGCACGCGACCTGCTGGAAGGCAGCTTTCCGAACGTACTGGTGGAGGGCGAGATCGGCAACCTGTCGCGGCCTGCGTCCGGGCACCTCTACTTCACCCTGAAGGACGCACGGGCACAGGTGCGCTGCGCGCTGTTCCGCCCCAAGAGCCAATGGCTCAAATTCACCCCGCGCGAAGGCCTGCGCGTGCTGGGCCGCGGCCGGCTGACCCTGTACGAGGCGCGCGGCGACTACCAGCTGGTGCTGGACACGCTGGAGGAAGCCGGTGAAGGGGCGCTGCGCCGGGCATTCGAGGAACTCAAGGCGCGTTTGCAAGCGGAGGGCCTGTTCGAGCTGGCGCGCAAGCGACCGTTGCCCGCCTTCGTGCGCCGGCTGGCGGTCTTGACCTCGCCCACCGGTGCGGTGGTCCGCGACATCATCAGCGTGCTGCGCCGGCGCTTCCCGCTGGTCGAAGTGGAGCTGCTGGCAGTGCCCGTGCAGGGCGAAGGCGCCGCCGCCCAGATCCGCACGATGCTGCAGGCGGCCGATGCCAGCGGCCGCTACGACGTGCTGCTGCTGGCGCGCGGCGGCGGCTCGCTGGAGGATCTCTGGGCCTTCAATGACGAAGCGCTGGCCCGCGCGATTGCTGCTTGCACGACGCCGGTGGTATCAGCGGTCGGCCACGAGACTGATGTTTCGCTGTCCGACTTCGCCGCCGATCTGCGCGCGCCCACGCCCTCGGCGGCGGCGGAGCTGCTGGTGCCGGACGCCCACCATCTGGGCACGCGCCTGACTATCCTGCAGCGACAGCTGGCGGGAGGGCTGGCGAATGCCTTGCGGCAGCGCATGCAACGGGTGGATCGCGCCTTCCTGCGCCTGCAGGCGCAACGCCCGCAAGCCCGCCTGGCAGCGCTGGGGGACCGCGCCAGGCAGGCCCGGCAGCGGCTGGCGCAGGCCATGCAGCGCCGACTGGAGCGCGAGCGTGCCGCGCTTCGGCATGCCGACGCCACCCTGCGCGCCCAGCATCCGCAACGCACGCTGCAGCGCCTGCAAGAACGCCTGCAGGAGCTTGGGATGCGGCCGCAGGCGCTGATCGCGCAGCGGCTGCAACGGGAAGCACTGCACCTGCGCGGGCTGGCGCGGTCGCTGCATGCCATCAGCCCGCTGGCAACCGTGGCACGCGGCTATAGCATCCTCCAGCAGCCCGATGGCCGCGTGGTGCGCAGCGTGGCGGATACCGCCCCCGGCGACACGCTCAAGGCACGGCTGCAGGATGGGCAACTGGACCTGCAGGTCGTCGCGGCGACACCCGCAACCTGAGGCGCGGCCGGCGGCGCGGACTCACCCTCCGGGCAGCGGCACCGGCGGACTGAACAGGAAGCCCTGGGCGTACGTGCAGCCCAGTTCGATCAGTCGATCGCGCTGCTGGCGCGTTTCCACACCCTCGGCGATCAATTCGATCCCCAGGCTGTTGGCAAGCGCCACGATGGCGCGGATCACCGCCACACTCTCGGCGCGGGACTCACCCTCTAGGCCGGAGACAAAGCTGCGGTCGATCTTGAGGCTGGCAATCGGGAAGCGGTGCAGATAGGAGAGCGCGGAGAAGCCCGTCCCGAAATCATCCAGTTGCGCCAGCACGCCGTGGCGGCGCAGCAGGGCCAGGCTTTCCAGCGTGCGCGGCGCGTCATCCAGCAGCGCCACCTCGGTGATCTCCACCCGCACCCGCGACGGGGCCACGCCCACCCCTTCCAGCAGCGCCAGCAGGCGCGGGGCGAAATCCGGAACGCGGAAATGCCGCGGCGACACGTTGATTGCCACGTAGCCCGGCAGAGGATGGCGGACCATGTCCTCGATCACGCGGACATACAGCAGCCAGTCGATCTGTTCGATCAGCCCGGTGTCCTCGCCCACATCGAGGAACTCCCCGGGCACCATCAGGCCCGATTGGTCGTGGTTCCAGCGCAGCAGTGCTTCGTGGCCAATCGGCTCGCCCGTGTCCATGCGCACGATCGGCTGGTAGTAGGGCATGAAGGATTCGGACTGGATGGCCCGGCGCATGTCGGTTTCCATGTCCAGACTGCGGGTGGCCGCCAGACGCATCTGCTCGTCGAACATCGTGCAGCGGTCGCGGCCGTCGCTCTTGGCCCGGTACATGGCAGCATCGGCATCGCGCAGCATTTCCTCGCCGTTGCGATAGCGCGGATGCCACAGCGCGATGCCAATGCTGGCGCTCGGGAACAGTTCACGGCCCGCCACCCACACCGGCGCGTTGAGCGCTGACAGCACGCGCCGCCCCAGTTCCTCGGCCATGCCGGGTCCGTCCAGGCCCTCCGCGAGGATCGCAAACTCGTCACCGCCCAGACGCGCCACCACGTCCTTGCCGCGCACGCTGCCAACAATGCGGCGGCCTGCCTCCACCAGCAGTTCATCGCCCACTGCGTGACCCACGCTGTCATTGACCAGCTTGAAACGGTCAAGATCCATGAACAGGACCGCGAAGCAGGTATCCGGATGCTTCTGCGCGTGGGTGATGGCACGACCCAGGCGCTCCAGCAGCTGCATGCGGTTGGGAAGCCCGGTCAGGGCATCGTGCAGGGTCTGGTGGATCAGCCTGCGCTCAGCCCGCACGCGCTCGCCGATCTGCTCCACCAGTTCCGCATTGGCCTCGGCCAACTCACGGGTACGCTCGCTGACCCGCTGCTCCAGGCTGGCGTGGGCCTGCACCAGCCTGTCCTGCGCCTGCTTTCGGGCAAGACTGCTGCTGATGTGGAAGGCCACGAAGGTCAGCAGGTCCTGGTCGCGGCCGGTGAACATCACATCCGGGGAATAGCTCTGCACCGCGATCACCCCGACCACGCGATCCTCGCGCGTCAGCGGCACGCCCAGCCAGCAATGGGACAACGCACCGTGGCTGCGCATCTTCCCCTCGGCCTCCATCGCGACGATGCCATCGCGATCGACAAGCAGCGCCTTGCCGGTCTGCAACACGTATTCGGTCAAGCCCGAGGCCAACCTTCGCGGCTTGCGCTCGGGATCACGCTCGTCCACCGAGTAGGGAAACTCGAGCATGCTGCCATCGTCGGACAGCATGGCGATGTAGAAATTCCGCGCGTACAGCAGCTCGCTGACGATATCGTGGATCTGGGCATAGAACGCGCCCAGGCTGTCGCTGGTCATCGACAGCTCGGCGATGCGGAACAGCGCGCGCTGGATGTCCTGCATGCGCTTGCGTTCGAATACCTCGGCCTGCAACTCCTCGTTGGCGCGGCGCAGCTCCGCGGTACGCTCCGCCACCCGGGCTTCCAGGCGTTTGCGGGCCTCGCGCCGCTCCAGCGCGGTGAGCACGTGCTGGGCCACATAAGCCAGCAGAACCCGGTCCTCGTCGCTGTACACGTCGGCTAGGCGATAGTGCTGCACCACCAGCGCCCCGGCCACGCGCTCGTCGCGGCTCATCGGCACGCCCAGCCAGTCGGCGCTGTCAGGCCCGCTTTTCTCATTGAACGGGATATTGAAGCGGGCGCGCAGCTCCGCCGATGGGCCGCGCATGGTCTGCCCGCTGCGCAGCAAGTGCATGGTCAGCGTGTCTTCCTGGTCGGTGACCGGGATCTCCTCGTCGGGATCGTTGACCCACGGATCCAGCTGGTCGACGAAATACAGAAAACGCATCGTGCGACGCAGGTCGTCGTACAGCACGATGTAGAAATTCTCGGCGTACATCAGCTCGCCGACGATCGAATGCACGCGGCGCAGCATCACCGGCAGGTCCAGGTTGCTGCTGGCCAGGTCCGCGATTTCATAGAGGGCCTGGCGCAACTGCTCGGAGCGCTGCAACGAATCGATGCGAGCCAGCGAGAGCTCCTCCCGCACGGTCTGCTCCAGCAGCTGCCGGGCACTGACAGGCCAGTACGCCTCGATTCCTTCCGGCCAAGGCTCGGCGTGGCTGGCCAGGATCTCCAGCATCGCCCCTTCCGGCCCTTCCCATTGCTGACGCAGGCAGTGCGGGCCCGCAACCGGGTTGCCAACCGCATCACGGCCCTCGCCCAGATCGGGCTGCCGCCATGTCACCCGCACTTCCGCCCCGGCGGGCAGGGTGTTGGCCAGGCGCTCCGCGATCCCAGCCAGCGCGCCCCTGCGCCGTCGCGGCGTGGAGTCGGACATGGCGGAGGACATGGCAGGCACGGAGGCATTCATCTGGCGGACATATTGCCTGTAACGCCGAAGGCACGCCATGGCGGCAAGTGGAATTCCCCTGCCTACCCCACCAGGCCCTGCCATGCCAATCCCCGCCCCCCCTTTGCGGCAAGCGCAGCGGCCCGTAGGCTGGCACCGATGAACGCGCCCGGACCCAACGACGAAGTGCTGATGCTGGCATGGGTGGCCGGCGAGGCGGGCGCCTTCGAACAACTCTATGCACGCCATCGGCTGAAGCTCTACCGCTATCTGCTGCGCCGTCTCCACGAGGATGCCCTGGCCGACGAACTGTTCCAGGACATCTGGCAGCGCGTGATCGCCGCGCGTGCGGGCTGGAAGCCGGATGCGGGATTCACCGCCTGGCTCTACACCATCGCCCACCACCGTCTGGGCGACCACTGGCGCGCCCAGGCCCGCCGTCCCGCTCCTCCGCTGGATGCGGACGCACGCCTGCACTGCCTGGCCGACGACGATACGCCGGAGCGGGTATTGTCCGAATTCGAACACCGCCGCCACCTGCAGCGGGCGCTGGATGCCCTGCCGGATGAACAACGCGAGGTATTGCTGTTGCGCCTGGAACAGGAGTTGACGCTGGAAGAAATCGGCGCGGTCACCGGCGTCGGACGGGAGACCGTGAAATCGCGCCTGCGCTATGCCATGGACAAACTGCGCGCGAGGTGGCCGGCATGAACCAGGCCCCGCGCGACCCGCTGGATGCGGATGAACGTGCGGTGGCCGCCCGGTTGCCGCGCCTGCATGGCCGCACCGGCCCGGACGCAGCGCTGGATGCGCGCATCCTGGCTGCCGCCCACGCCGCGGCGCAGGGCACGCCGTCCGCGACAACCCGCCGTCGCGGACGCTGGGCGGTGCCGCTGGGTCTGGCAGCATCCCTGTGCCTGGCGCTTGGCGTCGCCTGGCGCATGCAGCTGGAATCGCCGCCGGACAGGACACCGGATCGGCCTGTCGCCGATGCCGCGCCCACGGCATCCGGCCGATCCGCAGCGGCCCCGCTTCCATCGGCCGCGCCCCCTGCACCCGCACCCGCAGCCCCCACCGCCCGCGCCGAGCGCGCGGCCACCGCCGCGCGCGGCGTGCCATCCACCGCCGAGGCGCACGCCGCGCCGCGCAACGCCGCCAGCAGCCGCGCGGAAACGGTTGCGCCCGCCGCGCTGCCCGATACGCCCCCGATACCGGCGGCTGGGGCTCCGGCCACCATGGCGCCACCTCCCCCACCACCTCCCGCGCCTCCTGCAGCGATGGCGGCGACTGCACCCAGGAAGATAGTCGAAGCCGGGTTGCCTCCTGCCGCCGCCCCTGCAACCGAATCCTTGCGACCGATGAGCCCTGTCCCGGCGGCAGACGATGCCCCGGACGAGGACGTGCCGCCGGCCACGGCGGACTCCGCGGCCGTGCGCGCGGCGTGGCTGCGCCGCATTGGCGAGCTGCTGCGACAAGGCCAGCGCGACCTCGCGCGTGCCAGTCTGGAGGAGTTCCGCCGACGCTATCCCGATGCTCCCCTGCCGCCGGAGCTGCGCGAGCTCCTGCCTCCCGCGCCGGGCAAGCCCGGCGAGTGACCCACCGCAAGGCGATGCGGCAGCCCCCCGTCAAGCAAGGTCTGAAGAACGCCATCCTGACGTTGTCAGCCCACGCCGGGCCCGGTCCATGTCCGGACCCGGCTCACCCGCGTCCATCGCTTGCGCGATCGATGCGGGGTCGGCCATTCATGGCCGACGGGAATCTCCGGACTGTTCGTAGATTCCTTAAACTGCACGCATGAATTCCCCCACCCCGGCGCCGACCAAGGCGCCCCTCGGTTCCCTGCGTGCCCTGTGGCCGTTCATCCGCCGCCACGGCGGCCTGTTCAGCGCCTGGCTGGTCGCGCTGGCCTTTTCGTCGACTGCCACGCTGAGTCTGCCGGTAGCGTTCCGGCAGATGATCGACCACGGCTTCAGCAGCGGCGCCAACATCGACCGTACCTTCGCCCTGGTGCTGGTGGTGATCGTGGCGCTGGCACTGGCCACTGCGGCCCGCTATTTCTTTGTCACCCTGCTGGGCGAGAAAGTGGTCGCCGACCTGCGCAGCCAGCTCTACGCGCACCTGCTGGATCTCGATGCGGAGTTCTATGACCGCAACCGCAGCGGCGAGCTTGTCTCGCGCCTGACCGCCGATGCCGAGCTGCTGCGCAGCGTCATCGCCTCCAGCATGTCGGTGGCCCTGCGCAGCAGTGTGACCGTGATTGGCGCCATGGTGATGCTGTTCGTGACCAGCCCCAAACTGGCCGCCTGGGCACTGCTAGGCATTCCGCTGGCGGTAGCGCCTATCGTGATCGGGGCACGCCGCATCCAGAAAGTCTCGCGTGCCAGCCAGGACCGGATCGCCGATGCCAACGCACTGGCCACCGAGGCGCTGGGCGCGGTGCGCACGGTGCAGGCGCACTCGCGCGAACAATACGAACGCGGCCGCTATGCCCAGGCGATGGCGGCCGCGGTTGCCACCGCACGCAAGCGGATCGGCGCGCAGGCCGTGGTGACCGCCATCGCCATCGGCCTGATCTTCGGCGCCGTGATCGTGGTGCTGTGGTCAGGTGCGCACGATGTCATCGCCGGCCGGCTGAGCGCCGGCGCGCTGGGCCAGTTCGTGATGTACGCACTCATTGGCGGCGGCTCGGTGGGCGCGCTGGCCGAGGTGTGGAATGAACTGCAGAAAGCGGCCGGCGGCATGGGCCGCATCCACGACCTGCTCCAGCAGGCGCCTGCCATCACCGCACCTGCACAGCCGCAGACGCTGCCGTCGCCGGTGCGCGGCGAGATCACCTTCGAGGACGTGACCTTCCACTATCCCCAGCGACCCGACACGGCAGCACTGGAGGGGTTCAGCCTGCACATACGCCCCGGCGAGACGGTGGCGCTGGTGGGGCCGTCCGGTGCCGGCAAGAGCACCGTGTTCTCGCTGCTGTTGCGCTTCCACGATCCCCAGTCCGGCCGCATCCTGCTGGATGGCATCGACATCCGCAACTTGGACCCGGTCGCGCTGCGCGGCGTGGTTGCATTGGTGCCGCAGTCGCCGGTGATCTTCGCGGCCAGCGCCGCGGACAATATCCGCTACGGAAGGTTGGATGCCAGCGACGCTGACGTGCGCGCCGCCGCCCGCTCCGCCCGCGCCGAGGAGTTCCTGGACGCCCTGCCCCACGGCTTCGCCAGCGAGCTGGGCGAACGCGGCGCCCGCCTGTCCGGCGGCCAGCAACAGCGCGTGGCGATCGCCCGCGCCCTGCTCAAGGACGCGCCGATCCTGCTGCTGGACGAGGCCACCTCGGCGCTGGACGCCCACAGCGAGCGCGCCGTACAGCAGGCACTGGAGAACCTGATGGCCGGCCGCACCACGCTGGTGGTGGCGCACCGTCTGGCCACCGTCCTGAAGGCTGACCGCATCGTGGTGATGGATCACGGCCGCATCGTTGCCGAGGGCACCCACGCCGAACTGCTGGCGCAGGGCGGGCTGTATGCGGAACTGGCGCAGCTGCAGTTCCTCGACTGAGAGCCCCATGCGCCACACGGCGCAGGTTGCACCCACGCAATGCCCGGCCCAGGCCGGGCATTGCGGGCTTACTTCTGCTTCCAGCCGCCAGCGGATTCGTACCACCAGCCGGGCTTGGCGCTGGCGATCCACTGCTTGGCGAACACGTCGCGGATCTGGTCTTCCCATTCCGGATGGCCATTGGCCACAGCCACTTCCCGATAGACCGCCTTGCGGTCGCGGTTGTCATCGGCCACTGCAGAATTCAGCGCCACGCGGTCCTTCAATTCCACCTTGGAGGGATCGCGCACGGTGATCAGCCCGTCGCGTGTGAAACCCAGCGCGCCGCTGTCGAAACCGGCGCGCAGGATGGTGTTGAAGCGGGCCTCCATGCGCGCCTGGATGGCCTGGATGGCCGGGGTCTTGAGGGTGATATCCGGCGTGGACTGCGCACGCGCGCTGCCGATGCCCACCAGCACCCACGGATCGAAGCCAGACAGATCCCCGCCGATGCCGCGGTCCAGCATCGCCATGCCGCCGCCACCGGCCGGGCTCTCCTTGATTTCGACCTTGTCGGCATCGTTGATGATTTTCTCGACGAATTCCTTGGCCGCCTCCTTGGCCTCGGCCGCCGGGAAGTACACGTTGATCGTCACGCATGCGCTCAGCAGCAGCGCCGCCGCAACCGGCATGCCCATCCAATGTTTCATCGCCTTGCTCCTCGGGTTGTCCAATCCGGTTGCCGTTCAGTCCACCACCGGGGCCACATCGCCCCTGCCGGCCGCCGCCAGGCGTTCCACCAGCGTCGGCCAATCCACCGCGCGGTTGAAACCCACCACGTCCAGGCGCGGGATGCCCTTGCCTTCGACGATAGTAAAGGCGTTTCCCGCTGAACGCAGGCCGGACATCGTGCAGATCTGGTTCTCCAACCGGCAGCCGATCCCGATGCGGCGGTAGCCGAAATCGGAGAACAGACCGATCAGCTTGCCCTGCAGGCTGGTGACGAACGAGGCGTCGCCGACGCTGCTGATGTCCTGCACCGCGCGCTGGCTGATGCGCTGCGGGATACCGCGCTTGCCGTCGCCGTCGGTGACGAACCGCGCGTCGAACATCACCGGCATCCAGTCCACCAGCCGCAAGCCGGTGATGCGACCGTCCAGCCGCCCGGTGATGCTGCCGAAGCCCAGCACTTCGGTGAGGCGCAACAGATCCAGATCGTCCATCGCGACGTCGGCGCTGAGGCTGGGCGCGGTGCCGAACGGACGCTCCAGGGCAAGCGAGGAAAAGGCGACCCGGCCATCGAACAGGCCAAGCGACAGCCCACCGTCGAAATCGATGCGGTCGTTGGCGTAGTGCACGTGCGGCAGGTCGCCATCCAGCCGCCCCTGGAACGGCGGCAGGCCCAGCGCCTGCGAGACTTTGGCGAAGTCGATCCCCGCCAGATGCATGCCGAAGCGGATGTCGGCACCGGCGCCGTCCTGCGGCGGACGGATGATGACATCGCGCAGGCCCAGCCGACCGCCCAGCATGGGCATGTCCACCGCGCCGTCCACCCGCAGCGCACCTGCAGCGCTGGCGAACGGCAGCCGGGCCGCGCCGAAGGCCAGCCCATACAGTTGGCCGCCGTCCCACTGCAGCGCACTGGTCACCGGCGCGCCCGCGGAGTAGCGCAGGTCGCCGCGCAGGCCGTCGAAGACGAAGCGCCCGTCCGGATCGCGCAAATCCACGCCCTGCAGGTGCGTATCGACACCGGCCAGACGGCCACCGGCGACGCGGGCCTCCAGCCTCATCGCGCCGTGCAGGTCCACGTTGCCCAACCCAACCAGCCCCATCCAGCCGGAGAGGTAGCGCGTGCGCAGCGGCGTCATGTCGTCGCTGCGCACGCGCACGTCCAGCGCGTCCAGATCGCCGGCCTCGGAGAGCGCGGCGGTGCCCTCGGCGGCCAGCACGTCGCCATCACGCCATGCCAGCCGCGGCAGCGACCAGCCCGCGCCCGCGGACTGACGGGCCTCGATCTCCAGCCCCACCGGCGTCGCCGGCAGCGCCACGTAGGTGTTGCCGGCCAGGAACTCGCCGCCCAGCAGCGCGCCCGCCACGCTGGCGCGGGTGGCTGCGGAAGTGCTGCGGTAGTCCACCTGCAGGTCGGCGCGCAGCCCCTCGCCGACGATGCTGGCATCGGCGTTCTCGAACCCCGCGCCGCGCAGGTGCAGCGGGCCCTCCACCCGCAGCGGGCCGCGCGCCGGCGTTGCCAGCTGCAGCCGCCCGTCCAGCGTGCCGGCCTTCAATCGTCCGGCCGGCCACGCCTGCGCCAGCAGCGCCTGCGCCCAGGCCAGGGGCACGGCGCGCAGGTCGAACGTGGTCAGGTCGGGGACGGCCGCGGTGCGCACCAGCGCCAGCCGTGCGCCCCCCTGCGACAGCGTTGCCCGGGTGGTCGCAGGTTCAAGTGCCACCGCCAGCCGCAGCGGCCGGGTGTCGCCGGCCAGCAGCACGCCCTCGCAGCGCCAGCCGCCGGCCAGCGTGCGCGCCAGCGGGCAGCGCCAGTGCAGGTCGCGCCCGCGGTAGCCCAGGTCGGGCGCGTCCAACCGCCCGACCCACAACTGCAACTCGCCGCGTGCCGCGCCCTGCGGCCAGTCCAGCCGCAGGCGCACCTGCGTCAGGGTGCCGACCGGCGTGGTGACCCGCTCCGCCCGCAGCTGCGCCACCCGCGCCGAAGCCCACGCAGGCGCCAGCAGCGCGCCGAGGCACAGGCAAAGCAGTAGGATCGGACGCGACATCCGCGCAGCATACAAAGGCCGGGAGACCCCGCGATGAATCCTTCCCCTGCCCCGCCGCCCACGGCGCCGCGCCTGCTGCTGGTCGAGGACGATCCGGTCAGCGCCGCGTTCCTGGCCACCGCCGCGGCAGCGCTGCCCGCGGAGGTGATACAGGCAGCCAGTCGGGCCGAGGCCGAAGCAGCCTGCAGCACCGGCACGTTCGACCTGTTCCTGTTCGATGCCAACCTGCCGGACGGCCGCGGCGAGGACCTGCTGCGCGCCCTGCGCGAGGCCGGTATCGCCACCGTGGCGCTGGCGCACACGGCCGACCTGGACCCCGGCCAGCACGCGCGGCTGCGCGCCGCCGGCTTCGCCGAGGTGCTGCACAAGCCGCTGTCCGTAACGACACTGCAGGCCGCGCTGCGACGCGCCCTGCCCGCACATATCGCCGCGCCACCCTGCTGGAACGATGCTGCCGCACTGTCCGCGCTGGGCGGGCAACCCGCACACGTGCAGGCCCTGCGCGCGATGTTCCTGGCCGAACTGCCGGGCCAGCGCCTGCGCATCGCGGAAGGCATCACCACCGGCGACCTGGCGGCAGTGCGCGGCGAACTGCACCGGCTGGTCGCCAGCTGCGGTTTCGTCGGGGCGGCGCAGCTGGGTGACGCCGTGCGCGGGCTGCAGGCCGATCCGATGGATCGCGAGGCGCTGGCGGCGCTGGCGGGCGCCATCGATGCGTTGCTCGCGTCCGGGCCTGCGGCACCGGCGCAAGCACCTGCCGCCGGCTAGGGAAGGCCATCCGGGGCCGACGGGAATCTCCGCGTGTTTCGGAGATGCCCTAGGTCGCGCTGCCGCGCAGTTCCGCCAGCAGCGCGCGGGTCACCGGATCGTCGGCCTCGCGCTCGCCGCGCAGCGCCGGCAGCAGCCGGTCGGCCAGCTGCTTGCCCAGCTCGACACCGAACTGGTCGAACGCATTGATGCCCCACAGCACCGACTGCAGGTAGACGCTGTGCTCGTACAGGGCGATCAGCATGCCCAGCGCCTGCGGGGTCAGCGCGTCCAGCAGCAGCAGCGTGCTGGGACGGTTGCCCGGGTAGCGCCGGTGCGGGTCGTCGCTGTCGCGTCCGTTGGCCAGCGCCTCGGTCTGCGCCAGCAGGTTGGCGAGCAGCGCGGCGTGATTGGCCGCATACGGATGGTCGGCCCGCACCACGCCGATGAAGTCGGCCGGCACCACCTGGGTGCCCTGGTGCAGGGCCTGGAAGAAGCTGTGCTGGGTGTCGGTGCCGGCGCCGCCCCACCACACCGGGACGGTGTGCAGGTCGATGTCGCTGCCGTCCAGCCGCACCGACTTGCCCAGGCTCTCCATCACCAGCTGCTGCAGGTAGCTGGGCAGCAGCCGCAGGCGGTCGTCGTAGGGCAGCACGGCCTGAGTGGCGGCGTGCAGGGCGTTGCGGTTCCACACCGCGGTCAGCGCGTGCCAGACGGGCAGGTTGGCGCGCAGCGGCGCGTGCAGGGCATGGGCATCCAGCGCCGCAGCCCCCTCCAGCAGGGCCTCGAAGCCGTCCATGCCCAGCGCCAGCGCGATCGGGAAGCCGACCGCCGACCAAAGCGAATAGCGCCCCCCCACCCAGTCCCACATCGGCAGGGTGCGCTCCGGCGGGATGCCGAACCCGGCCACGCGCTCGGCGTTGGTGCTGACGGCGTAGAGGCGCGTGTCGTCCCCCAGCCAGTCGCGGACGATGGCGCCGTTGAGCAGCGTTTCCTGCGTTCCGAACGTCTTCGAGATCATCACCGCGGCGGTGCGCCGCGGATCCAGCGTTGCCAGCACGCGGCGGGCCGCGTTGCCATCCATGTTGGAGAGGAAATGCACGCGGAAGCGGGCGTCCGGTCGCGCCAGCGCATCGACGATCAGGCGCGGCCCCAGGTCGGAGCCACCGATGCCGATGCTGATAACGTCGGTGACCGGGCTTGCAGCCAGCGACTCGACCAGCTCGCGCATGCGCAGCTGCGCGGACAGCGCCTGCGCACGTGCTGCCAACGCGAAGGCGGAGCCGGCAGCAGTCCCGCGCAGCGCGCCATGCAGGGCCGCACGGCCCTCGGTAGGGTTGACCTGCTCGCCTTCCAGCAGCCGCCGCATCGCATCGGCCAGGTCGGCCCGTTCTGCGATCGAAAACAGGGCATCCAGCGCGGCACGGTCATAGCGCTGCCGGGCGAAGTTGGCATAGATCGGTCCGCAGCGCAGCGCGAAATCGCTGGCACGGGCGGGATCGGCGGCGATGAGTGCCGGCAGCGGTGTGCCGGCCAGCCGCTCGGCATGCGCCTGCAAACCGTCCAGCAGCTCCCCCATGCCGGTCAGGCCGCCTGCTTCGGCATCGAGTGGTTGGTGTGGGTCAGGCGGTTCTCGCGGTCCACGTACACGCACACCGGCTTGTGCGCGGCCGCCTCGGCCTCATCGCACTGCACGTAGGCACAGATGATGACCAGATTGCCGACCTGCGACTTGTGCGCGGCCGCGCCGTTCACCGAGATCACGCCGCTGCCCTCCTCGCCGCGGATGGCGTAGGTGGAATAGCGCTCGCCGCTGGTGACGTCGTAGATGTCGATGCGCTCGTATTCGCGGATGCCGGCGATGTCGAGCAGGCGGCCATCGATGGCACAGGAGCCTTCATAGTGCAGCTCGGCGTGGGTCACGGTAGCGCGGTGGATCTTGCCCTTGAGCAGGGTGAGTTGCATGGTCGTCGACTCCGGTGGAACGGCTCCGCGCAGGCGGAACGCGCAGTATACCCGTCCATGGCGCAGCGCAACAAAACGCAGGGCAGGTCTTATGCGGGCAGGTCGAACTCGACGTTGTCGATCAGCCGGGTTCGCCCCAACCGGGCCGCGATCAGTGCGACCCTCGCCCCGCCCTCGCCGTCCGCCGGCTCGCTGAAATCAGGGCGACGCACCACGGCATAGTCGGGCACGAAACCGGCGCTGCGCAGGGCCGCATCGGCTTCCGCCTCCACCCGGGCGCGCGGCACCCCGGCCTGCATCGATGCATGCATCGCCAGCAAGGTGCGGTGAATGGCCGGCGCGACGGCGCGCTCGTCCGGCGACAGGTACTGGTTGCGGGAACTCATCGCCAAGCCATCGTCCTCGCGCACGATCTCACCGGCCAGGATCTCCACCGGCATCTGCAGGTCGGCTACCAGCTGGCGGATCACCGCGAGCTGCTGGAAGTCCTTGCGGCCGAACGCGGCCACGTCGGGCTGGACCTGGTTGAACAGGCGCGTCACCACCGTGCACACGCCATCGAAGTGACCGGGACGGCAGGCACCTTCCAGCACGCCGCTGACGCCAGGGACGTGGATCTTCGCCGCCAGCTCCACGCCGAAGGGATACATCGCCTCCACCTCGGGCAGCCACAGCGCGTCGCAGCCGGCGGCGGCCAGCCCGCGGGTGTCGGCCTCGGGCGTGCGCGGGTAGCGGGTGAAGTCTTCGTTCGGGCCGAACTGGGTGGGGTTCACGAATACGCTGGAGACCACCCGGTCGGCATGCTGCCGCGCCAGCGTCACCAGCGAGTAGTGCCCCGCATGCAGGTTGCCCATGGTCGGCACGAAGCCGACGCGCAGCCCCTCGCGCTTCCAGGCCGAGATGGTGGCGCGCAGCTGCTCGAGTCGGGTCAGGGTCTGGATCACGGAGTGCACTCTGGAAGCGAAGGGGTCGGCCGCGACGCGCGGCAACGGGTTAGGCAGGGTCTGAACAACACCATCCTGGCGTTGCCATTACACGCCGAGCCCGGCACATCTCCGGACCCGGCTCACACGCAGCCATCGCCTGCGCGATCGATGCGTGCCTGACCATCCGTGGCCGACGGG
Organism: Thermomonas sp.; assembly: GCF_046293095.1. Classification (GTDB taxonomy): domain Bacteria; phylum Pseudomonadota; class Gammaproteobacteria; order Xanthomonadales; family Xanthomonadaceae; genus Thermomonas. The sequence goes on along the minus strand of NZ_JBKBPN010000002.1, from coordinate 309,569 downwards.
AATCTCCGGATTGTTCGGAAATTCCCTAGCGGTAGGCGTGCGATTCGTCAGGGAAGCGACCTTCGCGCACCGCCTCGGCATAGGCCCGCACCGCGCCCGCGATGGAACCGCCCTCGGCAAGGAAATCCTTCACGAACTTCGGCTTGCGGTGGCCAGTATCGATGCCCAGCAGGTCGTGCAGCACCAGCACCTGGCCGTCGCAGCCGGCGCCGGCGCCGATGCCGATGGTCGGGATCGGGCTGGCCGCGGTGATTTCGGTCGCCAACCCCGCCGGCACGCCCTCCAGCACCAGCAGCGCCGCGCCCGCCTCGGCCACCGCCAGCGCATCCTCGCGCAGGCGCTCGGCGGCGGCCTGTTCACGGCCCTGCACCTTGAAACCGCCCATCTTCAGCACCGACTGCGGCGTGAGGCCCAGGTGCGCGCACACCGGGATTTCGCGCTCGACCAGAAAGCGGATGGTCGCCAGCTTGTGGCCTGCGCCCTCCAGCTTGACCATCGACGCGCCCGCCTGGATGAAGCGCACCGCCGCCGCGTGCGCCTGTTCCGGCGTGGCATCCGCGCCGAACGGGAAGTCGGCGATCTTCAGTGCGCATCTGGCGCCACGGGCGACCGCGGCGGTGTGGTAGACGATGTCGTCCACGGTCACCGGCAGCGTGGAGCCGTGACCCTGCACCACCATACCCAGCGAATCACCGATCAGGATCAGGTCGATGCCGACGTCGTCCAGCACGCGCGCGAAACTGGCGTCATAGCAGGTCAGCATCACCAGCCGGCGGCCGGCCTCGCGCGCCTGCGCCAGCTGCGGGACGCTCCAGGACTTGGTTTCGGCATGGACGCTCATTGCGGCTCCCGGCAGGACAGGCCTGCATTATCGCGCAGAACGCCGGTGCGCCCGCGACGCTGCTCAGGTGGCATCGATGGCCACCACGCCGCCGGCATCGACGCCCGCCAGCGCGTCAGCCACGCAACCGTGGCCGGGGAACGGCTCGGCCGCGGCGATCTCCGCCAACGGTACCAGCGCGAAGGCGCGCGCGTGCAGGTGCGGATGCGGCACGCGCAGGCCCGGCAGGTCGATGATCCGGTCACCGTAGAGCAGCAGGTCCAGGTCCAGCGTGCGCGGGCCCCAGCGGAGTCCATCGCGGACGCGGCCGGCGCGACGCTCGATGTCCAGCAGCTCGGCCAGCAGTGCCTGCGGGCCCAGCGCGGTTTCCAGCAGCGCAGCGGCGTTCACGTAATCGGGCTGGTCGGTGCGTCCCCACGCCGGCGTGCGGTACAGGCGGGAGGCGGCCAGCAGGCGCGTAGCCGGCAGCCGGGCCAACGCATCAAACGCATGGCGCAGGGCCGCCGCGGGCTCACCGAGATTGGCGCCCAGCCCGATGCAGGCGTGGACCGGATGCATGTCCGTCCCGGCCGTGGCGCTCACGAGCGGCGGCGGCGACGACGACGGCGCGGCGACGGCGCATCGCCCTCGCCGTCCGCAGCCTCCACCGCGTCCCCCGCTTCGGCCACGGCCAACGCCGCGGACGGTTCCTGCTGGGCCTCGCGCCAGAACGCGACGTCCTCGGCATGGGAATCGGACGCGGCCAAGCGCAGCTCGAGGAAATCGAACGCCGCACGGAAGCGCGGATGCGCCAGCAGGCGGAACACGCGCTTGCGCTGGCGCTGCGAGAAGCGCGGCTGCAGCAGCCAGATCTCCTGCATGGGCAGCGAGAACCGGCGCGGCAGGGCCACCCGCTCGATCTGGTGCAGCGTCACCCGGTCGGCAGCGCGACGCTGGGCTTCCGCCGGATGCACGCCCTGCGCCTGCAGCTGCGCCAGGGTGCGGCAGTAGGCCGGCCACAGCAGTACGGCATACAGGAAGGCCGGCGACACCGGCTCGTCGTTGGCCACGCGTTTGTCGGTGTTGCGCAGGCCCTGCAGCAGCATCCGCCGCAGCGCGCCGGAGCTGTTGGACGCCAGCGCCTTGGCGGTTTCCGGCAGCAGCACCGGCAGCAGCCCATGCGCCTCCAGATGCTCGAAACTGGCCACCGCGTGGCCGGCCAGGAACAGTTTCAGGGTTTCCTCGAACAGCCGCGCCGGTGCGGCATCCGCCAGCAGCGGTGCAAGGCGCGCGATCGGCTCGGCGGTGGCCGGCTCGATGGTGAAACCCAGCTTGGCCGCCAGCCGGGCCGCGCGCAGCATGCGCACGGGGTCTTCGCGGTAGCGGGCCTCCGGCTCGCCGATCAGCCGCAGCAGCCGCGCTTCCACATCCGCATAGCCGCCAACGTAGTCGCGCACCGAGAAATCCTCGATCGCGTAGTACAGCGCGTTGGCAGTGAAATCGCGACGCACCGCGTCCTCTTCGATGGTGCCGTAGATGTTGTCGCGCAGCAGCCGACCGCCGTCATCGGTCTGGCGGTCGCCATCGTCGTCCCCGCCATTGGCGCGGAAGGTAGCCACCTCGATGATCTCGCGGCCATAGACCACGTGGGCCAGGCGGAAGCGGCGACCGATCAACCGGCAGTTGCGGAACAGCGCTTTGACCTGTTCCGGGGTGGCATCGGTGGCGACGTCGAAATCCTTGGGGTGGCCGCCGATCAGCAGGTCACGCACCGCGCCGCCCACGAGGTAAGCCCCATATCCTGCCTCGCGCAGGCGGTACAGGACGCGCAGCGCATTGGGGCTCATCTGCTTGCGGGAGACGCCGTGGACGTCGCGCGGGATCACGCGCAGTTCGTGGATGGGGGAGTCGGTCGGGCGTTCGGAGTCGGTCATGCGCTGCGGTTGGCGGCGGAAAGGAAAGCGTTGCCATTGGCGGACGCAGCCTTTTATACTAGCAAGCTCGGCGCGCCCAACGGCAGTGCCGGACCGGTCGTCCAACCGGCTGCTCCATCAGCTCCCTTCGTCTAGAGGCCTAGGACGTGGCCCTCTCAAGGCTAAAACACGGGTTCGAATCCCGTAGGGAGCGCCATCTTCCGGAAACGCCTGCATCGCCTGATGCGGGCGTTTTTCTTTTCCGACGCTCGCGCCTCAGCGATGCAGGCCCAGCGGGTCCGCCATCGGCCGTCCACCGGGCTGCGACCGGTGGCCTGCGGCGCCGGGGTCGCGCAGCAGCGCCACCTTCGCCGCATGCGCCTCGCCCGGCGCCAGCGCCGGCAGCGGATGGAACTCACCGCCAACAAGAGCTGCCACCGGCAGTCCGTCCCGGAGCAGCAGCCGGGCCCCGGGCTGACGCGGGACCCGCTCCCCCGGCAGCAGGCTGCCCACGAGGTTCAGCGGGTCGCTGGCCGACACCGCGACCAGCGCCCCGTCGTACGGACGCTTGCGGATCGCGCGCAGCGCGGCCACCGCTTCCGGCAGCGCGAACTGCGGCCCCACCACGCCGGACAGGAAGCGCCCGCCACGGATCTCGCCGCGGGCTTCCAGCCGCTGGTATTCGCGCAGCAACACCCGCCAGGGCGGCAGCCACGCGGCCTCCCGCTCCAGCAGGCGCCAGCAGACCACGCCGTACCGGCGCAGCAGGACCCGCGCCACATGCTCCAGCGCGGCGGGATCGTCAGGGGTGCCGGCTCCCTCTTCGTCCATCTGTCGATGCACCAGGCTCCAGCGCCCGGCATCCGCGATGCCGGTCAACGACGCGCGACGTCCGTGGCGCGCGTACCCGGCGGGCCGCTTGCCCGCGGGCAGCAGCAGCGCGCGCAGTCCGGAGAAGCTGTCGCAGCTGGCGCGCCCGCGCGCGACCAGTTCGGCCAGCGCGTCCTCCAGCTCCGTCTCCAGCAGGCGTGCCGCCTCCACCAGTTCATCGAAGAACAGCGCGCCGCGTGTGCGCAGGCAGTCCTCCACCTTGCGGGCCCGCGACGACAGCGCGGCATCGCCCTCTCCCGACGCGGCACCCGCCACGCGCGCCCAGTGGCCAAGAGCACGACGCGGCACCAGTACGATCGGCGCTGCTCGCACCAGCGTCCCCCCACCCTCCCCGCCGGGGCGCAACCGGGTCCAGGCGATGCGCCCGGCCGCGCACAGCTCGTCCAGCCAGGTGATGGCATAGTCGCCAAGGCGCGCGGGCAGCAGTTCGCTTTCCCACGCACCAGCCGCCGCCTCGAACCCTTCCAGCTGCGCCAGCACGCCGACCAGCGCCTCCGGCCCCTGCATCCGGGCACGCGGCGAAACATGCTGCCAGTCGCACAGGAAGCGTACGTAGTCGCGCACCTCCACCGGCTCGATCTCGCGCCGCAACCGTCCCAGCGTGTTGCGGTGGATGCGGGCCAGCAGCAGGCGTTCGCACCACTCCTCGCCGTCGGCCTCGGGATGGAAGCGGCCGCGCATCGCGTAGCCCTCGTGTTCCAGTGCGGCCAGCGCGAGATCAACAACATCGCGTGGGACCGCCAGTGCGGCCGCCAGGACATCAGGCCGGGTCACGCCGGAGGCAGACAGGCGGCTGCGCACCAGTTCGCGCAGCGCATCCTCACGCGACCAGTCCACCGCATGGCGCGCCGGCACTGCCACCTTCGGCAGGTTGGCCGCGGCGGGATGCAGGGCGCGTAGCTGCGGCAGGCGCTCGGCCGCCACCCAGAGGGCACCGGCGTCCAGCACCAGGCGCGTCGCCCGGCCGGCCTCCGCCAGTGCAGCCAACAGGGCCTGCCAACCGTGGGCGGATGCCTCGTCGTCGCGGACAGCTCCCAGCGTCATCAGCGCCTCGTGCAGCTCGTCGGCGTTGCCGGCCAGAGGCCAGGCGTCTTCGCCCGCGGCGGCAATGGCGTCGGGATCCAGCCGGCCCAAGTCACCAGCCGCCCGCACCTCACCCAGCCCACGCGCCTGCACCGCGCGCGTGCGGCGCTCTTCCAGCGGGGCGTCGTCAAGGAAGGCATACGGACGGGCGGCCAGCACTTCCGCAGTGAACGGCGACGGCCCGGTCAGGTCGCGCGCGGTCACCTGCACTTCGCCGGCTTCCAGCGCGCGCAACAGTCCCAGCCAGCCGTCCAGGTCCATGGCGTCGTGCAGGCAGTCCCACAGCGTCTGTGCCACCAGCGGATGGTCAGGCACCTCGCGCTCGCCGACGATGTTCTCCAGGCACGCCACCTGGTCGGGAAACACCGTGGCCATCAGGTCCTCGGCCTTCATCCGCTGCAGCTGCGGCGGCACCTTGCGCCCGCCGCTGAAACGCGGCAGCGCCAGCGCGGTGGTCGCATTCCAGCGGAAGCGCGCGGGGAACAGCGGCGCGTCCAGCAGTGCCTGCACCAGCACGTCCCGTGCGGTCGCAGAATGCAGGTAGCCCATCACGTCGATCAGCGGGAAGCTGTGGCTGGTGGACAGCGACAGGATGATGGCGTCCTCGGTCGCCGCCGCCTGCAGCTCGAAATTGAACTGGCGGCAGAAGCGCTTGCGCAGCGCCAGCCCCCAGGCCTTGTTGATGCGGCTGCCGTAGGGGGAATGGATCACCAGCTGGGTGCCGCCGGATTCATCGAAGAACCGTTCCAGCGCGATGTGTCGCTGGGTCGGCAGCAGGCCGAAACCGGCCAGCTGCGCGCCGGCATAGTCGGCCAGCTGCGTGGCCGCCAGTGCGTCCAGCCCCAGGGTTTCGCGCAACCACGCCGCCGTGCCGGCTTCGCCGCCCGCCTGCAGTTGCGCCTGCAACGTTTCGCGCAGCCGCGACACGCTGGCCGAGAGTTCGTCGGTGCGGCCCGGCGCTTCACCCAGCCAGAACGGGATGGTGGGCGGCGCGCCTGCGGCGTCCTCTACCCGCAGAAGCCCGCTTTCCACCCGCAAAACACGGTAGCTGGCGTTGCCAAGCTGGAATACGTCGCCCGCGCTGCTCTCGATGGCGAAGTCCTCGTTGACCGTGCCGATCACGATCGCCTGCGGCTCCAGCAGCACCGCATAGTCGCCCACGTCGGGAATGGTGCCGCCGGATTGCATGGCGACCAGCCGTGCGCCCTTGCGCGCGCGCAGCGTGCCGTTCACCGCGTCGCGATGCAGGTAGCGGGCGCGCTGGCCATAGCGGGTCGAAAAGCCTTCCGCCAGCATGGCCAGCAGTCCATCGAACGCCTCGCGCGACAGCCCCGCGTAGGGCCAGGCCCGCCGTACCAGTCCATACAGCGCGTCCTCATGCCACTCGCGCGCCGCCACCTCGGCCACGATGTGCTGGGCCAGCACGTCCACCGGGGCCGGCGGCATCCGCAGCGCATCCAGTTCCCCCCGCCGCACCGCATCCAGCAGTGCGGCGCATTCCAGCAGCTCATCGCGGCTGGTCGGGAACAAGCGCCCTTTCGGCACGCCGCCCACGTGGTGGCCCGCGCGCCCAACCCGCTGCAGGAAGGCGGCGATGCTGCGCGGCGAACCGATCTGGCAAACCAGGTCGACGTCGCCGATGTCGATGCCCAGTTCCAGCGAGGCGGTGGCCACCAGCACCTTCAGGGCGCCGCGCTTGAGCCGCTGTTCCGCCTCCAGCCGCAGTTCCTTGGCCAGCGAGCCGTGGTGGGCCGCCACGTGGTCCTTGCCCAGCAGCTCGCCCAGATGGCGCGCGGCCCGTTCGGCCATCCGTCGCGTGTTGACGAACACCAGCGTGGTGGCGTGCTGCTCGGCCAGCGCCGCGATACGCGCGTAGACGAGGTCCCACTGGGCGTTCGACATCACCGCGTCCAGCGGCACCGGCGGCAGCTCCAGCGCCAGGTCGCGCGGACGGTCGTGGCCGATATCGATGATCGCGCAGGGAGGAACGGGGTCAGGTTCACTTCCCGAGGGGTCTACCGTGAAGGGCATGGCCAGATCGTCGGAAAGTGGACCTGACTCCCTCTCTCCTACCCCGCTGAGGAACTTCGCGACTGCCGCAATCGGCTTCTGGGTGGCGGACAGGCCGATGCGGGTCGCACGCCGCCCCACCAAGGCATCCAGGCGCTCCAGCGACAGCGCCAGATGGCTGCCGCGCTTGCTCTGCACCAGCGCGTGGATCTCGTCCACGATCACCGTGCGCACCGCCTCCAGCATCGCCCGGCCCGAGGCGGAGCCCAGCAGCACGTACAGCGACTCCGGCGTGGTAGCGAGGATGTGCGGCGGATGCTTGCGGTGCTGCGCGCGCTCGGCCTGCGGCGTGTCCCCGGTGCGCACCGCGGTGCGGATCGGCACGTCCGGCAGGCCCATGCCCTCCAGCGCCGCCCGGATGCCGGCCAGCGGAGCATCCAGGTTGAGGTGGATGTCGTTGGACAGCGCCTTCAGCGGCGATACGTACAGCACCAGCGTGGCATCGGGCAGACCCTGCGCCAGCCCCTCACGCACCAGGCCGTCGATGGCGGTGAGAAACGCCGTCAGCGTCTTGCCCGAGCCGGTGGGCGCCGCAACCAGTACGTCGCGGCCGGCGGCGATTGCCGGCCACGCCGCCCGCTGGGCCTCGGTGGGCGCGGAGAACGCCCGCGCGAACCAGCCGGCGACGGCGGGGTGGAATGCATCAAGCGCAGGGTGCGCGGCCATGGCCGGATTATCCGCCCCGGGCACGGGCCCGGCATGAACGGCCGTCGGCAGGACAAGGCGCAGCTGGGCGTGCATGCCGGCAGGCTGCCGCCCGGGCGTCGCAAGGACTGCGACGCTCGCGGCCCGGCGCCCCCCTCAGCCGGCGCGGAACAGCGGCTTGTAGGCCGGCGCCACCAGCGGCACCAGTACGCGTGCCGGCACGTCCACGGTGCGCGTGCCTTCCACGTAGGGCGCGACCTGATAGGGCGGGAACACGAAACGCAGCGCGCGGATACTGCCGTCGGCATTCATCACCGGCTCGAAGCGGGCGAATTTGGCCGGGGACGGCGCGGTCCCGTCGGCGATCATGCGGCTGCGGAGTTCCAGTTGGCTGGCACGCACCTCGCCCTCCAGCCCATCGTCGTCCAGCTGCTGGGACAACGCCGTCATCAGCTGCTCGCGCACGTAGGCCGACACGGGCTGCCAGTTGGCGGCGTCGGGGATCAGTTGCTCGGCAGCCAGCATCTGCTGCATCTGCGGCAGCCACACGAAGCGCTCCACCAGCGGCAACCCGTGGGCGCCACCGGTATAACTGCTGCCATCCGCGGCAACGGCCACCACGCGCGGCGTTTCCGCCACCATGCTGAACTGCAGGCTGAGATCATAAGGCGCGGGCGGGCGTGTGCCGCCCAGGCCGCCCACGGCCCGCATCAGCTCGCCTCGCGCGGCCTCGGCATAGGCCTGCAGTGCCCGCGCCAGCGGCGGGTAGGCGGCTGCATGTTCGGGATAACTGATTCCCACGATATAGCGCGGCGTGGTTTCGATGACGTCGTTCAAGGCCACAGGCCCCGCGTCGCCGGGGGCAGTGGCGGCAGGCGCCACCGGAGGGGGCGCGGCCGGTGCCGGGGTGGTGCCGTCGCGGTTGCAGGCAGCCAGCAGCAGCGATGCCAACAGGATGACCAGGGGGGAACGGGCGGATCGGGGGAAATCGCGCATCGGGAGTGGCTTTGAAGTCGGTCGGCCACGGCGGGCCGTGCCGCCATTTTCGCATGACCGGGGGCAGCAGCACCTGTGCACTACCGGGATTGCACGTCCCCAAACGACAAAGCCCGGCCGAAGCCGGGCTTTGAAGTGCGCGGTACGCGCGGGCGAATTACATCGGCTGCACTTCGTCGGCCTGCAGGCCCTTCTGGCCCTGCACGACCTTGAAGGAGACCTTCTGGCCTTCCTGCAGCGACTTGAAGCCGGTGCCCTGGATCGAGCGGAAGTGGACGAAAACGTCCGGGCCGCTTTCCGGGGTGATGAAGCCGAAGCCCTTGGCATCGTTGAACCACTTGACGGTACCGGTCTGACGATCCGACATGTTTGCTACTCCTGAATAACAGTTGGTCATGTAAACACGGCTGGGGTGTCCGGCCGCGACTGTCGAGCAAGGGGTAACGCACACGATGAGTGGATCACGACGGATCTACCGCATCGGGTCACGATGTACCGTGATCCCGCTTGAAACAGTGGGCAAACCTTAACCTGTTTTTGACGGCAATTGTGCATTCGGGCCAAGATTTTTTTCGGCCGGTCGTTTTGGCCTACCAGTCGGCATGGTCGGGCAGCAGGCCGCGCAGCTCGGCGTCGGTCAGGTTGCGCCACTGGCCGGGCTTCAGGTGGCCCAGCTTGACGTTGCCGATCCGGACCCGGTGCAGCTGCTTGACCCGGTAGCCAAAATGGGCCGCCATCAGCCGGATCTGCCGGTTCAGGCCCTGCACCAGCACGATCCGGAACCCGAACCGGCCCAGCTTACCGGTCTTGCAGGGCAGCGTGGGCTGGCCGTGCACCGGCACCCCGCCCTTGGCCATGCCGCGCAGGAATTCATCGGTGACCGCATTGTTCACGGCCACCAGGTACTCCTTCTCCAGCTTGTTCTCGGCGCGCAGGATGCGGTTGACGATGTCGCCGTTGCTGGTCAGCAGGATCAGCCCCTCGGAATCCTTGTCCAGGCGCCCGATCGGGAAGATGCGCTGCTCGTGGCCGACGAATTCGACGATGTTGCCCTTGACCGTCTCGTCGGTGGTGCAGGTGATGCCCACCGGCTTGTTCAGCGCGATGTAGACGTGGCGGCGCTTGCCCTTGGCCGCGGTGCGGGGGGCCAGCACGTTGCCGTCGATGCGGACCTCGTCGCCCTCGCCCACCTCGGCGCCCACGCGGGCGCGGAGGCCGTTCACGGTGACGCGGCCCTCGGCGATCAGGCGGTCGGCCTCGCGGCGTGAGCAGTGGCCGGTATCGGCGATGTGTCGGTTAAGGCGCATGGGGCGGCGATTGTACGCGCCCGTGCCGGTTCAGGCGCGGAGCGCGTCGAATTCGGGGTGGCGGCGCATCCAGACGTCGGCGTAGGAGCACTGCGGATCGACCGCTTGGCCGTGGTCGCGGGCATATTCCAGCGCGGCCTGGACCAGCGCCGCGGCGATGCCGCGCCCCCCGATCTCCGGCGGCACGATGGTGTGGGTGATGGCGATGCGGCCCTCGCCCGCCTCGTATTCGAGATAGGCCCGGTGGCCGTCCACCTCGGTGGTGAAACGGTGGGCGGCGCTGTCATGGTGTATGTCGGCCATAGGGGAGTCTCCTGGTGAAGTCTGTTCAACCGAACAGGGCGCTGGCGAAGTGGCCGACCACCGCTGGCTGCAGCAGCACGACGAACAGCACGCCGTAGGCCGCGCCCCACAGGTGGGCGCTGTGATTGACGCTGCTGCCGCCGCGCCGGTCCATCCAGAGGCTGTACCCCACATAGAGCAGCGCGAACAGGAAGGCGGGGATGGGCAGCGGGATCGGGAAGATGATCAGCTTCGACCACGGATCAAACAGGATGAAGGCGAACAGCACCGCGGAAACGCCCCCCGAGGCGCCCAGACTGCGGTAGTTCGGGTCGCGCTGGTGGGCCAGGTAGGTGGGCAGGATCGAGACCACGATGGCCGAGAGATAGAACAGCAGGTAGCCGACCGGGGTGATCCACGGCGACAGCACCCGCTCCACCTGCATGCCGAACGACCACAGCGTGATCATGTTGAACAGCAGGTGGGTCCAGTCCGCGTGGATGAAGCCGTAGCCCAGCAGGCGGTCGTACTGGCGGTGGCGGGTCAGTGCCGGTGGCCACAGGATCAGCCGGCCCAGCAGGCGCGGATCGTTGAAGGCGCGCCAGCTGACCAGCACGGTGACGGCAATGATGGCAAGGGTGAACATCGGTCAGGCGGCCCGGTAGTGATCCTGCATCGGATAGGTGCGGGCGTAGGCCGCGAAGGCCAGCGCCGCGACGAAGGCGAACATTGCAAAGAAGAACATCAGGAACGCGTTCTCGCTCCAGCCGGCAGCGGCGATGCGGGCGGTCACCGCGTCGTTGCGGACCGCCACGTTGGTCAGCAGCACCCACAGGCTGCCGAAGGTGCTGGCCAGGTACCAGAACGCCATGATCACGCCCTTCATCGCCACCGTGGCCTGGCTGTAGGCGAACTCCAGCGCAGTGGCGGAGACCAGTACCTCGCCGAAGGTCAGCAGCAGGTACGGCCAGGCCTGCAGCGCCAGCGAGGTCTGCGCGCCGCTGTCGATCTGCAGCTGGATCAGCCCGGCGATGACCCAGGCGATGCCGGCGAACGCGATGCCCCAGCCCATGCGGCGCAGCGGGGTCGGCTCGTACCCCAGCCGGCGCAGCGCCGGGTACAGCACGAGGTTGTTGAACGGAATCAGCAGCATGATGAGCAGCGGGTTCAGCGCCTGCATCTGGCCGGCTTCCTTCACCAGCCAGCTGGGCCACCACCAGGCCTCGTGCGGCACCGCCATCGCCTTGCCCTGGATCACCCAGGTACTGGCCTTCTGGTCGAACAGCGACCAGAACGGCGTGGTCAGGGCGAACACTATCAGGATACGCAGCACCGCGCGCACGCCGTCCACGGCCGCGTCGGGATGCCGGCCGCGCGCCCGTTCCAGCTGCATCGACACGCCCAGGCCACCGAAGGCGATCAGCGCCCCCAGCGCCAGGCAGGCGGTGATGACGAAGTGGAAATCCGCCGGCCAGAACGGCAGCGCGACGCCGAACACAGCCTGCAGCAACCAGCACCCCAGCATGGCTACGGCCAGCAGCGCGCCAAACGCCACCAACAGCAGACCCGGCCTGCCCTGCCCCGCCACCCGTGCGGTCAGCGCGGTGCGGGCGACGTTGAAGAAGGAATCCGGGTCTTCGCCGCGGGTGGGCGGCACCCGCACGTACTGCCTGCGGCCCAGCCAGAAAATGAAGGTGGCCAGGAACATCAGCACGCCCGGGATGCCGAACGCCACCGCCGGCCCGAAGTTGCGCAGGAACAGCGGCATCAGCAGCGAGGCGAAGAAGCTGCCGAAGTTGATCGTCCAGTAGAAGCCGTCGAACACCAGCTTCGCCAGGTGCTTGTTCGCGGTGGTGAACTGGTCGCCGCAGAAACTGACCACCAGCGGCTTGATCCCGCCGCTGCCCAGCGCGATGAGGAACAGGCCGGTGTAGAAGCCGGTGCGGCTGTCTTCGAACAACGCCAGGCACGCGTGACCGGCGCAGTAGACCAGCGAGAACCACAGCACGGTGTTGTACTTGCCGAAGAACCGGTCCGACAGCCAGCCGCCCAACAGCGGAAAGAAGTACACGCCAATCACGAAGCTGTGGAACACGTCCTTGGCGACGCCCTGCCGCTCCGCTTCCGGCACGTAGGCCAGGATCACGCTGCTGATCAGGAACTGCACCAGGATGTTGCGCATCCCGTAGAAGCTGAAGCGCTCGCAGGCCTCGTTGCCGATGATGTAGGGGATCTGCCGGGGCAGGCGGGCGTTCGGGTCGGCGGCGGTTCGGGTCATGCGTCGGCCTGATGGTGGGACCGGGCAAGCCTAACCGATGACGCGCTCACGCCCACTCGGTCAGCCCTTCCCGCTCGTACAGCACCGCGAACGACGGCCGCGCCTTCAGCCGCGCAGCCAGCGCCGCCAGGTGCGGCCAGTCGGTCGCCGGCCGCGGCATGTTGCGCGACCAGCGCATCAGCATCACGAGGTAGAAATCCGCCACGCTGGGCGCCTCCCCCAGCAGGCACGGCCCGTGGGCGGCCAGGTGGTCGTCGATGCGCTGCCACTCCGCCTCGATGCGGGTGGCGCAGTGCGCCTTCACCGCCTCCACCTGCGCCTCGCCCGCCGGCTCGTGTGGATACCACCATTGCCGGAACAGCGACTGCACCATATTGGCGAGGTTGAACATCCACTGCAGGTAGTCCGCACGGCGCGGATCGCCCGGTGCAGGCGACAGGCCCGCCTGCGGGTGGCGCTCCGCCAGCAGCATGGCCAGCGCCGCCGCCTCATACTGGGGCTTGCCGTCCAGCACCAGCGTTGGCACCACGCCGTTCGGATTCATCGCCAGATAGGCCGCCGACTTCTGCGCGCGCTGGCTGAAATCGACGCGCTCCAGCAAGTGCGGGACGTCCAGCTCGATCAGCAGCCAGTGCACGAGGAAGCTGGCGGCACCCGGGGCGAAATAGAGCGTGGTGGTCATGGCGACGGTCCTTGGCGTGGAAAGATGGCGATCTTCGCACGTGGGACGACCGGCACGGGGCCGCGCGGTTGCCGTCGGCTACCATTCCACGGTCACTCCGGAGATCCGCATGCGCCGCCACCTGCTCGCCCTCGCCCTGCTGGCTATCGCCGCGCCCGCCAGCACGGCCACCAAGCCCGACCTGACCACCGTCGCCGAGCGCAGCGGCTACCGCCAGACCGGCCGTTATGAGGAAGTCATCGCCCTGTGCGATGCCTACCAGCAGGCGTATCCGCAGGCGGTGCGCTGCTTCGACTTCGGCACCACCCCGCAGGGCCGGCCGATGAAGGCAATGGCGGTCTCCACCCGCGGCGCGTTGACGCCGGAGGCCGCGCACGCGCAGGGCCTGCCCGTGGTGCTGGTTCAGGGCGGCATCCACGCCGGCGAGATCGACGGCAAGGATGCCGGCTTCGGCCTGCTGCGCGACCTGCTGCGCGGCAAGGCGGGCCAGGGCCTGCTGGACAAGGCGGTGCTGCTGTTCGTGCCGGTGTTCAACGTGGACGGGCACGAGAACTTCCGCGCATGGAACCGCCCCAACCAGCGCGGCCCGGAGGAAATGGGCTTCCGCGTCACCGCGCAGCGCTACAACCTCAACCGCGACTACGTGAAGGCCGACGCGCCGGAAATGCGCGCCATGCTGGCGCTGGTCAACGCCTGGGACCCGCTGGCCATGCTGGACCTGCACGTGACCGACGGCGCCAAGTTCCGCCACGACATCTCGATCACCGGCGAGCCGGTCAATTCCGGCGACGAAGGCCTGCGTGAGGCCGGCCGCGCCTTGAAGGACGGCATCCTCGCGCGCCTGAAAGCGCAAGGGTCGTTGCCGGTTGGCTTCTACCCGAGCTTCGTCGAAGACGACAACCCCGCCTCCGGCTTCGCCGAAGGCGTCAGCACGCCGCGTTTCTCCCACGGCTACTACCCGCTGCGCAACCGCCTTGCCATCCTCGTCGAGACGCATTCCTGGAAGCCCTATCCCGAACGCGTGCGCGCCACCTACAACACCGTGCTGGACGCGCTGTCGCTGGTGGCGGAACACGGCGCCGCGTGGCAGGCGCTGGCACAGGCCGCCGATGCCCGCGCCATGGCGCTGGGCGGCAAGCCGGTGCCGCTGGACTACACGGTCACCGACGCCAAGCGCTTCGTGGAATTCCTCGGCTACGCCTACACCCGCACGCCGTCGGAGATTTCCGGCGGCCTGATGACGCGCTACGACGAACGCACGCCGCAGCTGTGGATGCTGCCGCTGCGCGACACCGTGGCGCCCAGCCTGGTGGTCACCGCGCCGAAGGCGGGCTACCTGGTGCCGCCCGAACAGGCCGCGCGGGTCGGCGCCCAGCTGCAGGCCCACGGCATCGCGTTCCGCACGCTGGACGCGGCGCTTCCCGCCGCCGCGGTGCAGGTCTTCGATGCCGACAACGTCAAGTTCGCGCCGACGCCGGTGGAGGGCCACCAGCGCGCCACGGTGGCCGGCCAGTGGACGTCCGCCACCGTCGACGTGCCCGCGGGGGCACTGTTCGTGCCGATCGCGCAGCCCAAGGCGCGCCTGCTGATGACGATCCTGGAGCCGCAGGCGTCCGATTCGATGGCGGCCTGGGGCATGTTCAACAATGCCTTCGAGCGCAAGGAATACATGGAAGACTACGTGGCCGAGGAGCAGGCGCGGCTGATGCTGGCCCGCGATCCGGCCTTGAAGGCGGCATTCGAGCAGAAACTGAAGGACGACCCCGGTTTCGCCAAGAACCCGCGCGCGCGCCTGGACTTCTTCTACCGCCGCCACCCGGCCTGGGATGCCGGCTACAACCGCTATCCGGTGCTGCGCACCGACATCGCCCCCGGCTGATCACCGCGAACGGGGGCGTCAGCAGTTCTCGTACTTCCAGTTGCGGCGCTTGCCTTCGGCCATCCACGCGACAGCCTGGGCCAGACGCCTGGCGCGTGTGTCCGCGCGCTTGGCCTCGATGATCCACGCGACGTACTCACGCCTGCAGCTGGGCGGGAATGCGTCGAATGTCGCCTTCGCCCTCGCGTTCCTGTCCAGGGCAGCGGCGAGATCCTCGGGCGTGGGCGGCGGCGGCTTCGGCGCGGCCTTGCGCGCCAGCGACGTCACGCCCTTCTCGTTGCGCTGCATCGCCTTGTGGAGATGCGCCAGCAGCGTCTTCCGCGGCGGCAGATCGTCCAGCGAAGCCAGCTTGCCACAGCTGCCCATGCTGGTCTGCGGCTGTGCATCGCCCACCACCAGCGCATGCTTCCAGAAGCCGAACGAGGCATGTTGCTTGAACGCCGCCATGCCGCACAGGATCCCGCCGGCATGGACGAAGGTCGGCCTCCCCCATTTGATCGTCTCCTCGACGTCCGGGCAGCCCTCATGCACCAGCGCACGGATGTGGGCAAGGATGGGCCGGGCAAAAGGCGCGGCGCGTTCGATATAGGCGTCGATGCGGGGGTCGCGGGCCATGGCGGTTGCCTGCGCAGGAGGACCGCGCCATTCTGCCCGCATATCCCGCCATCGCCACGCCCCGTCCATGCGCACGCGCTCCCCGCTCCTGTGGCTGGCCCTTGTGTTCCTGCTCGTCGCCGGTGCGCGCCAGTGGCTGCCGGGCACGACGGACGCGCCCGCGCAGAGCACCCCGCGATCCCCCGCCATCCTGGGTGCGGGGGAATCCACAGCGCCCACCCACACCGCGCCCGCCCTGCCCGCCTTCCTGCCGCCGGAGGCGCGAACCACCGTCGCCCGGATCCGGCGCGGCGGCCCCTTCCCCTATCGCCAGGACGGGCAGGTCTTCGGCAACCGCGAAGCCCTGCTACCGCGCCAGCCGCGCGGCTGGTACCGCGAATACACGGTGGACACGCCGGGCGCGCGCGACCGTGGCGCGCGCCGGATCGTCACCGGCGGGACGCCCCCGCGCGAGTGGTACTACAGCGACGATCACTACCGCAGCTTCCGTGCGTTCACCTTGCCCGAGGCCCCGCTATGAGCGCTCCCGGCATTGCGCTACTGGACCCGCAGCAGGCGGGCGTCTTCTTCGTCCTCGACGAGGACCTCGCGCCGCTGGAGGCTGCGGCCCGGGCTACGGGCCTTGCCGTGCGCCGGATCGACCTACGCGCCTGCCGCGACAAGGCGACCCTGCTGGATCGGTTTGCCGATGCGCTCGGCACGCCCGACGGCCAAGGCCGCAACTGGGATGCGCTGAGCGACCAACTGCGCGATCTCGGCTGGATGCCGGCGCCAGGCTACGTGCTGCTGCTGCCCGCGGCCGCGGACCTGCGCGACGCGGACGAAGCCGGGTTCGACACCCTGCTGGACATCCTCGACGAGGCAGCGGTGGACTGGCAGGCCCGCGACGTACCGTTCTGGGCCTTCCTCGCCCTGCCGGACGCGGACTTCCCGGAGCAAGCCGACGCGGCCGCACGCTAGCATAGCGGGATGCACAACCCGCTCCCCGACGCGTTCCGCGACGCCACCCCCGACGACATCCCCGCCCTGGTTGCACTGGTCACCGCCGCCTACCGCGGCGAAACCAGTCGCGCGGGCTGGACCACCGAAGCCGACCTGCTGGACGGCAACCGCATCGATCCCGAGGTACTGCGCGCGGACCTGCTGCGTCCGCGCAGCCGGGTGGTCGTGGCGGAGAATGACGCAGGCCTGCTGGCCTGCGCCCACGTTGCCGAGGAAGACGGCGCCGGCTATTTCGGCATGTTCGCGGTGCGCCCCGACCTGCAGGGCAGCGGCCTTGGCAAGCGCGTGCTGGCGGCCTGCGAGCGCATCGCCCGCGAAGAGTGGCGGCTGCCGGTGATGCGCATGACCGTCATCGACGTGCGCGACGAACTGATCGCCTTCTACGAGCGCCGCGGCTACCGCCGCACCGGCGTGTTCAAACCCTTCCCTTACGGCGATACGCGCTTCGGCCTGCCCAAGCGGCAGGACCTGCGGTTCGAAGTGCTGGAGAAGCCGCTGCCCCCGGAGCCCACCGCATGAGCGAAACCTGGACCTTCGTCTGCAGCACGGCCGAGCTGCTGCCCGGCGAAATGAAAGTGGCCTTTGACGCGGTCACCGGCACGCCCATCGCGGTGTTCAACCTCGACGGCGATCTGTACGCGCTGGAAGACCGCTGCTCCCACGAGGACTTCGAACTGTCCGCCGGCCATTTCGACGCCGCCAACGGCGACGTGGAGTGCGTGCTCCACGGGGCACGCTTCGACGTGCGCGACGGCCGCGCCCTGTGTGCGCCCGCGTATGAGCCGGTGGCCAAGTTCCCGGTGAAGGTGGACAAGGGCGGCGTGTTCGTCCGCGACGACCGCTGAGCCACCTCCCCCCGGCCCTGCAGGCGCGGGCAACCGCCCGTCCGACCTGCGGTTCCGCAATCAATGCGGCAACCGCCGTCTGGATTGGCTGTCTCGTTGTTGTAAATGCGAATTGTTCGCATTATCATGCGCAAGACGCAGCGCCGCTGCCCTTTCGCCTTCGAGGAACCCATGTCCCCGCACGTTTCGCCGTCCCAGCCCCACCCTTCCCTGGCCCCGCTCGCCTTGGCCATCGGCCTTGTCCTTGGCGCGCCCGCGTTGGCAGGCGAAGTCTCTGCCGATGACGCCAAGCGGGATCCGGCCAAGGACGTGGACGCCGTGATCGTGGTCGGCCAGCGCTACCTGCCCGATTACCAGGTGCGTAAGACGCGCGGGGCCACCAAGACCGACACCCCGCTGCTGGACGTGCCGCAGGCGGTGACCGTGGTGACCGACAAGCTGGTGGCCGACCAGGCCGTCACCAGCCTCAACGACACCTTCCGCTACATGCCCGGCGTCGGCACCGCACAGGGCGAAGGCAACCGCGACACCCCGGTGATGCGCGGCATCAGCTCCACCGGCGACTTCTACGTGGACGGCATCCGCGACGACGTGCAGTACTACCGCGACGTCTACAACCTGGAGCGCGTGGAGGCTTTGAAAGGCCCCAGCGCGATGATCTTCGGCCGCGGCGGCAGCGGCGGTGTGATCAATCGCGTCACCAAGCTGGCCGACGGCATGAACCACCGCAGCGGCACGCTGCAATTCGGCTCCCACCTGCGTCGGCGCGGCACCGTGGATTTCGGGCAGGGGTTCGGCGAGTCCGCCGGCTTCCGCCTCAATGCGATGGTCGAGGATTCCGAGACCTTCCGCGATGACACCTCCCTCAAGCGGTACGGCGTGAACCCCTCGTTCAATGTCGACCTCGGCGATGCCACCCGGCTGGTGCTGGCCTACGAGCGCTTCCACGACGACCGCACCGCCGACCGCGGGGTGCCTTCCTTCCAAGGACGCCCGGTGGACACCGACCCGGCGACGTTCTTTGGCAACCCGAAGCTCAGCCGGACCGAAGCCGACGTGGACGCCTTCGACGCCATCGTCGACCACGCCTTCGGCGAAGGCTTGACCCTCCGCAACCACCTGCGCTGGGCCGATTACGACAAGTACTATCAGAACGTGTTTCCCAGCGCGGTGGACGCCACTGGCACGCTGGTGACGCTGGCCGGGTACCGCTCCGATACGACACGCCGCAACCTGTTCAACCAGACCGATCTGGTGTGGGACGTGCGCAGCGGCGGCCTGAAGCACACGGTACTGGCGGGCATCGAACTGGGCCGGCAAGTGACCGACAACTTCCGCCGCACCGGCTATTTCGCCCCCGGCACGAACATCGTCCCGCTCAGCCATCCGAACGTGGACGTCGCGGTGGAGTTCCGCCAGAGCCAGACCGATGCCGACAACCACGGCGTGGCCCGCACCTCGGCGTTGTACGTGCAGGACCAGATCGAGTTCTCGCCGCGGTGGCAGGCCATCCTCGGCGTGCGCTACGACGACTTCCGGGTGGACCTGCGCAACAACCGCAACGGGCAGACATTCCGCAGCCAGGATGGCATGGTCTCGCCGCGCGCCGGTCTGGTCTACAAGCCGGTCGGGAACGTGTCGCTCTACGCCAGCCTGAGCAAGGCCTTCCAGCCGCGCGCAGGGGACCAGCTCGCATCGCTCAACGCCAGCAATGCCTCGCTTGAGCCCGAAAGCTTCCGCAACCGCGAGATCGGCGCGAAGTGGGACATCCGCAAGGACCTGCAGGCCAGCGTGGCCATCTATCGACTGGATCGCAGCAACGTGGCGGTCACCGACCCCGCCGACGCCACCAGGCTGCTGCTGGTGGACGGCCAGTACACCGAAGGCGTGGAAATCGGCCTGGCCGGCCGCCTGACGGACCGCTGGCAGGTGATGGGGGGCTATGCCTGGCAGACGGGTGAACTGACCGCCACGCAATCGGCCACTGCACTCAAGGGCAACCGGCTGGCGCAACTGCCACGGCAGTCTGCCTCGCTGTGGAACCGCTACGACTTCAACGACCGCTTCGGCGCCGGGCTGGGAGTCGTGTACCGGGGTGCGATCTTCGCCAACGTCGACAACGCCGTTACCCTGCCGGCCTTCACCCGCGTGGACGCAGCGGTGTATTGGACCGTCACGCCGTCCGTACAGCTGCAGCTCAACGTCGAAAATCTGGGCAACACCCGCTATTTCGCCAGCGCCCACAGCAACAGCAACATCAGCCCCGGCGCACCCCGCAGCGCCTGGGTGACCGTCAACTTCCGCTATTGATTCCCATGGACAACCGCAGTTCCCCACGCCGCGCCAACATCGCCTACCGGTGGATTCGCCAACTGCACGTGTGGGTGGGCGCCTGGGGTGCCCTGGCCGCGATCCTGTACGGGTTCACCGGGCTGGTGATGAACCATCGCTTCGGTGATGGTGCCTGGCCACAGGGTGACAGCCGCGACACCGGGCGCGTCGCGCTGGCCATCCCGGCCGAGGCCCGGGCGACCCCCGAGCAGCTGTCGCTGTGGCTGCGCGACCACCAGCAGCTGGACGCCCAGGTCATCCGCAAGGGCGGCCCGGGCGGTAGCGAGGGCAAGCCAGCACCGAAATGGACGCTGAGCGGCGGCACCGCAGGCAGGTCGTGGATGGTGGAATACACCCCAGGCAGTCCCCACGCCACCCTCAAGCGCAGCGAGCACTCTCCGCTGGCTGCGGTGAACCGGCTGCACAAGGCGGTGGGCGGCGGCGTGTTCTGGGTTCTGCTGGCGGACAGCTTCGCTATCGGCATGCTGCTGCTGGGCGTGTCCGGCATCTGGATGTGGGCGCGGGGCCGAAGCGCACGGGACATGCTGTTCAGCGTGATGGGCCTGTCCACGGCCGTCTTCGTGGCGGTGCTGGGGCTGGCGCTGGCCTGAGCGCCACGCCGCGCGAGCGGCTCGACGCGGCTCCAAAAAACAGGTGCGGCACATCCCTGTGCCGCAGCGGCGTCATTTCCATCGACGCCGCCTTTGACCTGAAAACCCCAGGGGTGGGGGTTGAGCAAAGCCACGCCGGCTTTGCTCAACGCTCGCCCCGCTCCTCCACGCGCACCAGCAGTGCCTCGCCGGCGCCATCGACCGCATACCGCGCACGTCGCCGGTTGGCACGCAGCACGGCGGTATCCCCGGTTTCGAGGCGCCCCAACCCGCTTTCCTCCGAGAACCGCGCGTGTCCCGACAGCAGGTGGAACACCCAGGTTTCGCCAGGCTCGACGAACAAGACCATCGCGCCCGCCAGCGGCCTGCACCACAGGCGCGCGTCCACTTCGTCGCGCTTCCACATGACATTGAAGTCACGACTGGGCCCGTCCAGCAGTTGCGCCTGCAGCGGGTGTTCACCAGCGAAGCGCAGCGATCCGCGCGGTGGGGACAGCGTCTGGGTCACGCCGTCTTCGAAACACAGGCGCATGCCGTTTCCCGCCAGCAGCATCAGTTCGCGCTCGACGCCCGGATATACGGAGAACGGGCCGTCCGCCTCCACCTCGGCGATCGACAGGCGCCAGCGCCAGTCGTCGCTGTCCGGCACGCGCAGGAGCTCCGTGGTCCAGCCTGCGCCGTTCTTCCAGCGCATCCGGCGGTAGTCCTGCGCGCGCAGGAGGGTGGCGTGCTGCGGCGATGACTCCGTCATCGCCGCAGTGTCGTCAGTCTGGCAGGGGCTGTTCACCGGCGCACGACCTGCTGCGGGACGGGCTTGGCTGCGGCCGCCTTCGGCGCAACGCGCGGGGCACCGACGGTGATGCGGTCGCGGTTCTTCTCGACCGTCTTCAGGCCGATGCCGCGCACCAGCGCCAGCTGCTCCGGGCTGCGGAAGGCACCGTTGGCCTTGCGGTAATCGACAATGGCCTGGGCTTTGGCCGGGCCGACGTTCACCAGCACGCGGTCGATGGTCGCGGCGTCCGCGGTGTTGATGTTGACGGACTCGCCGGCAATGGCCGCACCGGCCAGGGCGAAGAAGAGGACGATCGGGGACAGCAGGGTGGTCAGCGACTTCATGGCAGGACTCCTCGTGATGGGATGGATGGCCGGAGCACGCTTGCGATCCGGTACCTGCAGATTGCCCATCGCGATGGAGGCAGCCTATCGGCGGGGCGCCCGGGACGCGTCGGGAATTTCCCCCACATCCGGGTAGGAAAAATCTGATCCTGATGCCGCCCGCGAAGCCGGCACTCACATCGACGGCGCTACAATGCAGGCTTGCGCTTCTCCAGGGACACCAACGCCACCATGCACGCCTCCCCACTCGATGCCAGCCAGATCCGTGATTTCGTCGGGAGCAAGTGGGACACGGACATCGTCCCCCAGCTGGTGGAGTACATCCGCATCCCCAACAAGTCACCGATGTTCGATGCCGACTGGGTCGCGCACGGGCACATGGATCGCGCGGTGTCGCTGATGGAGACCTGGGCGAAGGCGCAACCGATCCCCGGCATGCAGGTCGAGGTGGTGCGCCTGGAGGGCCGCACGCCGCTGATCTTCATCGACATCCCGGCCGCCAACGGTGGCCGCAACGACGACTGCGTGCTGCTCTACGGCCACCTGGACAAGCAGCCGGAAATGACCGGCTGGGACGCAGGCAAGGGCCCGTGGGAGCCGGTGCTGGAAGGCGACCGCCTGTACGGCCGTGGCGGTGCCGACGATGGCTACGCGATCTTCGGCTCGCTGACCGCGATCATGGCGCTGCAGGCGCAGGGCGCGGCGCATGCGCGCTGCGTGGTGGTGATCGAAGCCTGCGAGGAGTCCGGCAGCTACGACCTGCCCTTCTACGTCGACCATCTGGCGGATCGCATCGGCAAGCCGTCGCTGGTGGTCTGCCTGGATTCCGGCTGCGGCAACTACGAGCAGCTCTGGTGCACCACCTCGCTGCGCGGCCTGGCAGGCGGCAACCTGACGGTCAAGGTGCTGTCGGAAGGGGTCCACTCCGGCGACGCCTCCGGCATCGTGCCGTCCAGCTTCCGCATCATCCGCGACCTGCTCTCCCGCATCGAGGACGAGGACACCGGCCGCATCCTGATCGACGACATGCACGTCGAGATCCCCGCCGAGCGCAAGGCGCAGGCCGCCAAGGTGGCCGAGGTGCTGGGCGACGAGGTGTTCGACAAGTTCCCGTTCCTGCCCGGCATGACGCCGATGGACGCGGATCGCACCGAGCTGGTGCTCAACCGCACCTGGCGCCCGGCCCTGTCGATCACCGGCGTGGACGGTATTCCGCCGCTGGCTTCGGCAGGCAACGTGCTGCGCCCGTTCACCTCGCTCAAGTTGAGCCTGCGCCTGCCGCCAACCCTCGACGGCAAGCGCGGCGGCGAGCTGCTGCAGGAAGCGCTGCTGCGCGACCCGCCCTACGGCGCCCAGGTCAGTCTGACGCTGGAAAAGGCCAGCACCGGCTGGAACGCCCCGGCCCTGGCGCCGTGGCTGGAAGGCGCCATCGAGCAGTCCAGCCAGGAGTTCTTCGGCAAGCCGGCCATGTACATGGGGGAAGGCGGCACGATCCCCTTCATGGGCATGCTGGGCGAGAAGTTCCCCGGCGCCCAGTTCATGATCACCGGCGTGCTGGGCCCGCATTCCAACGCCCACGGCCCCAACGAGTTCCTGCACATCCCGATGGGCAAGGCGGTCACCGCCTGCGTTGCCCGCGTGGTGGCCGAGCACCATGCCGCCAGCCTGCGCGGCGAAACCACGGGCGTGGCGGCCGCGGCGGGGAATTCGTATGAAGGCACGCGACACGGGTGCTGCTGAAAAACCTCCAGCCTCCTGTCTCCAGAAGCGACAAGCCCGCCAAACGGCGGGCTTGTCGCTTTCAGGAACGCGTGCTGCCTACCAGCAACCTGAGGTGGAAGGACTTTTCACCCCGGCCTGATCCAGGCTCAGTGTGCCGCAGGAGTCACCGCTCTGCTTGCCCTTCGGCACAGCCGACACCGTATAGGTCTTGGCCGCCACATTGCGCGAGAACGTGTAGAACCCCAGGGTATCCGGCTCGCAGACGGCCGTGAGCGTTCCGATTGCGGGCGCGGCGGCATAGCTCAAGTCGGTTGTGTACACGCGCTCCAGCCGCTGGGACACCGCCACCAGACAGGCCTCACCGGCCGCACGCCGTGTCTTGCGCTGGTGTTCGACGTAGGAAGGCAAGGCGATGCTGGCCAGGATGCCGATGATGGCCACCACCACCATCAGCTCGATCAGGCTGAAACCGGACTCACGGGAAGCGCGCATGGGCTGATCCTCGTCAAATGTCATCGTGTTCAATCGTTGCGGATTTCACGCCAGGAAACCCGCTGCCACGACATGATCTGCTTGCCGAAGCTGCCCGCGCCGGCACCCGCGCTGCCGTCCACAACACCGACGCCAGGCAGCAGCACCGGCCTTGTGGGCATGCCGACGCCAAGATTGACCGACCCGACGGGGTGGCCCCCCGCGTCGGTGTCATCGGTACTCCCGTTCTTGTCCAGATCGAAGTACGACTTGCCGCCGCTGGTGCCGGTGAAGGCGTCGATGGCGTTGAGATAGCCGGAGCCCGAGGCATCGCAGGCATCCCCCTCGGGAATCATGCTGGCCGACACCATGAAGTTGTTGTCGATCTGCACGTCCTGGATGATGCGCTCGCCCTTGCCGGGCAGGTCCACATACCACCCCTTCGAGGTCCCAGGCAATGCCGCCTTGTTCTCGAAGTAGCGGTAGTCGCCCGAGACGGTGATGCTCCTCGCGGTCAGGTTGGAGCGGGTGTAGGAGCCGCCGTCGTCCATGAAGCCGTACATGCTCTGGGCAAACGGGGTCTTGTCGTCGGCGTCAGGAGTGGTCATGTAGCGGCCCGTGCCGAAGAAGATCCAGCGCTTGTTGGTTGCGGTGTCGATGGCCGAGGCCAGACCGCCGGTGATCGGCTGCGGAGTCCCCGCCGTTTTTTCGGCATGGAAGATCTTGGTGGCAGTCCAGGCCGACGGGGTGGAGGAGCGCAAGTCGAACTTCCAGATGTTGCCCTGCATGTCGCCCGCATAGGCATAGATCAACGTCTTGCCGTCGGCGGCATACACACCCAGCGGCGCAAACAGGCCGTTGTTGGTGGTGCTGTCGGTGGGAACCTCACGGATCACCGTGCCATCCGACAGGTTCATCACCACCAGGACGGCCTTGTCATTGGTGCTGTTGGGGCCATTGCCCAGCACCACGGCGGGAACCGGCGAGCCATTGCGAACCTGGGCCAGGATGGGCGCGCCCACCACGTTGCCCATGTTATTGCCCGATGTGTCCTTGCGCTCCCACTTGAAATTGCTGGCGCCAAACGCCGCCGGATTGCTGACATCCAACGCATACAGCCCCTTGCCGCCGCGCCCCAGCGTGCCCACCAGGATGTTCTGCCCCGGGGTCAGGCTGCGCGGGCTGACCACCACCGGCCCATCGACAAAGAACTTGTGGTCATAGTCGCCGCGGCTGAGCTGCTTGAGACCGGAGAAATTGAGGATGTTGGGGACGTAGGCGAACAGTTCCTGCCCGTTGGCAGCATCGAAGGCGTGCAGCATGCCGTCGTTGGCGCCCACGTACACCGTTCCCGCGACGGTGCCATCGCCAGCCGCACCGCCCTGCACATAGGCAGGGGAGGAGTTGACGATGTCCCCCAGCACGGTGGTCGGGCGGTTGCGCAGGTTGCTGGCGCCGTTGCGCTCCTCCCTGCTGGCATCGCCCTTGATGTAGGCGGCGTTCTGGGCGCCGGTGGCCTCATAGTTGGCAGGGCCGACCCCGCTGTTGTCCAGCGCGGCGACCTGCTGCGAGGTCGGGAACGTGGCGCCACTGGTGCCAGCCTGCCCCACCGTGCCGCTGGCAGTGAAGACCTTGCGGCTGCCGACGGCCGGGATGCTGGCGGTCCAACTGAGCGCGCCCACGCCGGTGCGGCTGACCGCCTGCGCTTTCACGCTGCCTGTCCAGACCCCGGAGACATAGCTTGCCGAGAACACCTGCGCGCCGGTATTGAGCGAGGTGGAATTGGTGGTGACGTTGGAGAACGAGCTGGTGCGCTGAGTGATGGCCGCCAGCGCCTTGTTCAGGCCCTCCGCGAACGCGTCGGGGCTGGTGGCCGGGGTGAACTCGCCACGGCCGTTGACGGCCGCATGCAGCAGGTCGTCCAGACGCTTGGCATTATCGGTTCCGGGATTGGCGGTATCGGGGTCCGGCCAGGTGTCGCCCCCCGTCAAGGCTGTGGTGGCTTCGGCCACGCTGCCCCAGCCTTTCGTGGTTTTCAGACCAAGCGCCAGGGTAAAGGTCACCATGTGCTGCCAGAATGCCGGGTCGGCATCGCTGGTGGGCACATTGTTGTTATTCGGGTTGCTGGCATTGCCCATGTAGTTTTCGGTGCGCAGATCGGTCTTCCAATATTTCATGGCAACATCGGCCAGGGTATTGGTGTACCCGTCCTGGTAGGGCGCCGCCGGGGTGTAGGTATAACTTTTTCCGCCCGCCCCCTTGATCAGACTGCCGGCCGTACCGTCCGCATTGCCACTGGCGACGGTTGCGCTATTCCAATACCCGTCCGTGGTCAGAATGGTGAAATTCTGGCGGCAGGACAGCTGATCTGAACCAGACTCCGGCCCATACGGCCCCGCGGCATCCGTGCGCATGAAATATTTCCCGGCATCATCGAGTGCCTTCTGCAGGGGCGTCCCGTTACTGGCATAGGACATGAACAATCTATTGAACCAGGTGCTGCGGCTGGTGGTCGTTGGACTGGTGCTGTCGATGAACCTGCCGTCATTGCCATCATTGACAGGGATATCGAAAGTATTGCGGTTCCAGATGGTCCTAAAACCCACCCTGACCTTGTTGCCCAACCCGCCAAAGGCCTCGGCAGCGCCGGCCTTGGCAGACTTGATGCGGGTGCGGTGGTACGAATACCAGGTGGCGAAGTTGCCCGTTTCTGCCGCCACCGTGCGTCCGGTCGGCGTCGCCGACGTGCAATTGATCCAGCCCCAGGCGCCATTAGGGTCGCCATCGCAGCTGTTTGTCACCAAATAGGTGACGGTCAGCGTCGCGCCCGAGAAGTTGTTTTTTCCGTACAACCCGACGTTTATTACTGTTCCGGGATTATTGACCGTACAGTTTTCATTATTGTTGCCGCCTGTTGATTTGCAATCGAAACTGGATGCCGTCGGATTGCTGCTCTTTCTCAGATACAGATCCAGGTTGCCAGTCCCGCCACTGGTTTTCGCCGTGACCGACGCGACATTCGCAGGCAGCGCCACGGAATAATAAACCCATTTATTTTTATTGGCCGACTGCCCGGTCTTGGGGAATCCGGCAGCGGTGTTACCGATTTCCACCACCTGCCCGTACTCCGCACGCACCACATCCGCCCCCCCGGCTGGAATCTGGTAGCGGTAGTAGTTGTCCACCGTGGAAAGGTAAGACGTGCTGGTGTTGCTGGGGTCTTTGGGAACGTAGAACGTCTGTGTCTTGCTCGAAAGATTTTTGCTGCCCCCGTTGGTGCCGGCAGGAGCATACGTGACATAGTCATTACTGCTGTAGGCGTCGGTGTACGACGTGCCTCCCGACATCCGGTTGCCGTCCGGCTGCAGCCAGGTCTGGTAGTTTGTGTACGGGTTGTAATACAACGTGTTGGTCACGTAGTTCTGCATGTACATCCGGGTGCTGCCGGTGCTTTCCGGCGTGATGCTAGTCCCCGTGCTGACACCATTTGCATCGGGCGTGCTGCTGAAACTACCTGAGCCAGTAATTTGGGAAATGGATTGGCTGTTGATATTGGCCCAAGCCATCGACCCGGAATCATCCAGAATGAACAGGATGTTTGGCGCCACGCGGTTGCCGGTGGTCAACGGCTGATCCGGGATCGTGATGCCCGCGCTGACCGGCAAAGCCAGCAGGGTGACCATGAACGCCATCGGCGCAGTCCACCAGGGGCGAGTACCGGGACGGAGTTGACGCGGGGCGGGGGAACTCTTGCGCTTCATGGGAAACCTCACTGCCGATGCAGATGGATCAACGGCTGACGATATTGGCCTGCAGCACCACTTCCGCCACACCCGCGGTGCGGCCGCGGGCGGTGACGCGGAACATGGGGCGCTGACACTGGTAATTGGAGACGGCGGCGGTGGTCTCGCACACACCCTGCAGCGTGGAGCCCTTGCCGGTCCCCAGGTACTCGATGGTGTAGGTGGAGTGCCCATCCGGTGCGGTCTTGGCCACCGGCGTCTCCGCCGGCACCACCGTCTGGTCGCAGATGCCGTCGGTTGCACAGGTGACGGGTTTACCTTCGGCGCGCATTTCCGTCAGGGTCTTGCCGTACTGCAGGTCGTCGATGGCGGGGTTGCCCAGCACGTCCTGCTGTGCCACCCGCAATGCCGCCTCGGCCGCCTGGAAGGCCAGATTGCGGTCGCGCAGATTGGCGCTCATGCGCTCCTGCATGGCCGAACTGCGCAGCACGGCGACGCCCAGCACCGACATCACCACCAGCAGGATCAGCACAATGACCAGCGACACGCCGCGCTGACGGCCCGCCCCTGCAACGGCCTTGCGGTGGGAAAAGACGATCAGGTGCCTGTTCACGGCGTGCGGCTCCTCAAGCTGATGACATTGGAAACGTTGCGCGTCACCGATTTGTTGTCGACCTGGTTGGTGCCGGTCAACGTCATGTTCACCCGCACCGCCACCACGTCAGGCCAATTGGCAGGCGTGGCCGTATAGGTGTTGGAACCGTTCTGGCGGTAGGTAAAGCCCAGCGCGGTCACCCCTTCCGCCACCTGCTGCCCGGCGGCGCCATTGCGCGAGACATACAGGCCGTTGCCGGCGCGGTACCAGCGCACATTGCGGAAGCGGGACAGCATCACGGTGGCCGGCGGCGCCATCGGATCAAGATTCATCGCCACCGGCGTTGCGGGGGTGAAGGACACGCTGGTCGGCGATACGGCGGTGGCCGTCACGACGTAGAGCTGGTTGGCGTTGCACAGAATCAGTTTGTCGCCCGCCTTGAAGGCTTCGGTTGCATCGGCGATCTGGGCGGAATCCAGCGTGATGCTGCTGGTGGTGGCCGCGGTGATGCGGTAGGCGGTGTCGTCCCCGGACGCCACCACCAGCTCGGTACCGGCGGGGGCCCCGTTATCGCCCACCGGTGCGGTCAACAGCAGGGTTTCATCCGCGTTGAGGGTGTGCTCGTCATTGGGGCGCGCAAGGTTGGAGCAGGCGGTGCCGCCCGCGGCCCGCAGATCGCGGGAGATCAGTTCGTAGGCAACCCGTGCGCTCTCCTGGATGCGATTCAAGCCCTCGTTGGCCTGGAAACTGCGCTGGTTGGACTGGAACACGGCAAACGCGGCGCCCATCACCAGCAGGCCCAGCACCATGGCGATCATCAGCTCGATCAAGCCGAAGCCCTGTGCATGGATGGCACGACGCCCAAGCGCGCGCCCAGTGCGACGAAGCGAACTCATATCCGTGCCCTCGTCTCGACCATGCGCGCTGCGCCGCCCTGGTCGCTGCCGGCGCGCGAATCGTCCCAATACACCCGGACCTGGCAGTTCCCGGGGCAACCCGTGATCTCACCGCAGGTGGTGGTGTCCGCCGGACCTGAGCCTATGGTGGACTTCATGGCATTGATCCAGTCGATCTGATCATTGGCACGCGTATCGCTGCCGGCAATGGCCGCCGCGCTGCAGGTCTTGCCAATGTTGTAGTTGGCCGTGGGATTGGCGCGCATTGCCTCGATGATGGAATTGGCCTGCATCACCGCCTGGCTGCTTTCCAGGGAACCTTGGCCGCCGCGCAACGCCAGCGACTGCATGGCGGCGATGCCCAGCAGACCCACCGCCAGAATCAATACGGAAACCAGCACTTCGATCATGCTCATTCCCCGCATTTCCGCGCGCCCCAAGCGTGCAGCGACGAGGGTTGTGGCTCTGTTCCGGATCATGGGCATGCTCCACCACCATTGACCTTGGACGAAGACACGACACCGCTGATCATCACGGTGAGCGCGCGCTGGTTGTAGGTCGGGTTGCTCGTCGGCATGCACACCGTCACCACCTGCTGGGCGTCGATCAGCCCGGAGGGCTTGAACACGATTCCCGCCGCCGGGCCGCTGATTTGCACGTTGCCTGCGACACTGTTGTTTCGGATGACGTCGTCCACGTCGTTGACGTTGTCGTGGCCACGGATCACCCAGCCGCTCCAGCTGGTACTGCTTGCGCACGTCGAGCCGTCCGTGCTTGGGCAGACCGTCACCCGCGCATTGCGACGAACCGCCTCCGCGCGCGCCAGTTGCAGGGACGACACGAGCTCTTCCGCCTGCGCGTTCAGACGGCTGTTGTTGATCAAGGCGGTCATGCCGGGCACGGCGATCACCGCCAATATCCCGATGACCGCAACGGTCACCATCAGCTCCACCAGGGTGAAGCCATGCGACCGGATGGGCTGGGCAAGTGCGTTCTGGCGTTGCAACGGGGCACCCTCGCAATTCGGCAACCCAACCTTAACCAGGGCCGGCCCTGCCGCCCAGCAATCCCCGACGAGCGGGCCCTGGAGCGCCGCGGACGGCAGGCGGGCCCTTCGCAGGCCCTTCGACTTCGCGCGCCCGGGCCGCTACGCTGCGTGCAAGACGCGGGGCGGACCCGCGCCCACGCCCCCATGACCGACCCTGCGCACCCCCAGCAAGACCCCTTGGCCGCACTGTGGCGCCCGCCGGCACTGCTGGGCGTCGTCCTGGGTGGAGAAGCCCTGGCGGCGATTCTGGCCCTGGCCCCCGCCCAGGACAGCGACCGGCTGGTGCACTTCGGCCTGGCGTCACTGGGCATCCAGTGGGTGGCGCTTGGCACGCTGTGCGCGCTGTACCTGCTTCGCCGTCCTTTGCGGCGGCTGGCGCCCAGGCGCCTGGCCTGGGTGGGCTTGGCCCTGTTCCTGGGCATGAGCCTGCTGGTGGCCATGGCGGCCTGGAGCGTGCTGGCGATGAGCGGCGTGACGGAGGTGGGGCGGCAGGACTTTGTGCTGCGATCAGCCGCGCTGGCCCTGGTGGTGGGCCTGATCGGCCTGCTGACCTACCAGAACTACTCGCGCTCGCGCTGGCTGGCGGTGCGGGCCAAACAACTGGAGCTTGAAGCGCTGCAGGCGAGGATTCGCCCGCACTTCCTGTTCAACACGCTCAATACGGGCGCCGCGCTGGTGCATGCGCGGCCCGATGCAGCCGAACGCGTGCTGCTGGATCTGGCCGATCTGTTCCGCAGCGCGCTGCGCGGACCGCGGCTGGTTCCGCTGGCAGAGGAACTGGCGCTGACCCGGCGCTACCTCGAAATCGAGTCCCTGCGTCTGGGCGAGCGCCTGCAATTGCATTGGGACGTGCCGGAGGCCCTGCCGGACGCGCAGGTGCCGTCGCTGTCCATCCAGCCGCTGGCCGAGAATGCCATCCACCACGGCATCGAGCGGCTGCCGGCCGGCGGCCGCATGGATGTCCAGGTGCGCCCCACCGGGACGGGCATCCAGATCGTGGTGACCAATGACCTGACCGATGCCCCGGGCGAGCGACAGGGCCACGCGGTCGGCCTGGCCTCGGTGCGCGAACGCCTGCAGGCCATGACGGGCGGACGTGGCACCCTGGAAACCGCGCTGGAAGATGGGCGCTTCGTCGCGCGGGTGCTGCTGCCGGCATGATCCGTGCACCGCACGGCACCCGGTAGCCACGCGCGGGCAAAGCCGCCATGCTGCCCACCACCCCGCCAGGGAACCGGCGAGGCGACCGATTGCCGTGGCGTCAGGCCGCGACCTTGTAGCAGGGCCGGTATTCGCCGGAAATCTTCATGCGGCGCTGCTGCACGAACTCCCGCAACAGCGCGTCGAGTGCCTGCATGATGTCCGCATCGCCGTGGATCTCGAACGGCCCGTGCGCCTCGATCCGACGCATGCCGTCCTCCTTCACGTTACCGGCCACGATGCCGGAGAAAGCGCGCCGCAGGTCGGCCGCCAGTTCGTGCGGCTTGCGCCCGTGATGCAAATCCAGCGCGGCCATCGCCTCATGGGTCGGCACGAACGGCTGCTGGAACGCCAGCGGCACGTGCAGCGCCCAGTTGAAGAAAAACGAGTCCTGCTGGGCGATACGCTGCTCCTTGACCTTGCGGATGCCCGCCTCCATCCGCTTGGCCACGCGGACCGGATCGGCCACGATGATTTCGTACAGCCCGGCCGCGGCATCACCCAGGGTCAGGCGGATGAATTTGTCGATCTGCTCGAAATACGGCGCGGCACCGGTGGGGCCGGTGAGGATCAGCGGGAAACGCAGATGCGCGTTTTCCTCGCGCAGCAGGATCCCCAGCAGGTACAGGATTTCCTCGGCGGTGCCGACGCCCCCCGGGAACACGATGATGCCGTGGCCCATGCGGACAAACGCCTCCAGGCGCTTTTCGATGTCCGGCATGATCACCAAGTGGTTCACGATCGGGTTGGGCGACTCTGCCGCGATGATCCCCGGCTCGGTGATCCCGATGTAACGGCTGCGCCGCCGCCGCTGCTTGGCGTGGGCAATGGTGGCCCCCTTCATCGGCCCCTTCATGGCGCCCGGGCCGCAGCCGGTGCAGATGTCCAGCCCACGCAGGCCCAGCTCGTAGCCGACCTGCTTGGTGTACTTGTATTCCTCCTGCCCGATCGAATGTCCGCCCCAGCAGACCACCAGGTTGGGGTCGCCCGGGTGCAGCACGCGCGCATTGCGCAGCAGGCGGAACACGGCATCGGTGATGTCGGCGGACGCCTCCAGGTCGCAATTGCCGTTGAGGTCGATGGCGGTGAACGCCAGGTCGCGTACCACGGCGAACAACAGCTCGGCAACGCCCAAGATGATCTGCCCGTCCACGAACGCCATGGCCGGCGCGTTGGTCAGTTCGATGCGCACGCCGCGGTCCTGCTGCCGCACCTGGATGTCGAAATCGGGGTACAGCTCCTGCGCGGCGCGCGGGTCGTCGGACGCGCTGCCCGAGGTCAGCACGGCCAGCGCGCAGCGACGCAACAGATCGTGCAGACCGCCGGAGGACGCATCGCGCAGGCGCGCGACCTCCTCGCGCGAGAGCACGTCCAGTGCGCCGCGCGGATAGATGTGGGTGGAAACGGTGGGAAGCGTGGAAGACGAGGCCGACTGCGGCATGGGATTCGATGTGCTCATAGGCCCTGCACTTTAGCGCAGTCCCATGGCAGTCGCGCACTGCCGCGCTCTGAAAAAAACGGCCGGGTTGCCCCGGCCGTTTTCTGAAACCAACTTCCAATCCAGTGGATCAGAACTTGTACTTGACCGTCAGCAGCGCCTGCCAGCGGGAGATCACGCGGGCCGGGTTGCTGTAGGTGTCGTACACGCCGAAGTTCTGCCAGGCCGGGCTGGTCGGCGTACCGATGTCGTAGACGTACTGGCAGTTGGTCGGGCAGGTGCCCACCACGTCGGACACGTAGGCAAGACGACGGGTGCCGAAGAATCCAAGGCCGTTCTGCTGCCCCCAGTCCTTGTTGAGCAGGTTCAGGAAGTTGTAGATGTCCAGACGGACCACGAACTTGTCGCTCTTGAAGAAGCCGGGCAGTTCCTGCTGGAAGCCGAGGTCAAGCTGGTTGACCCAGGGCTGGTGGGAGGCGTTGCGCTCGGCGATCTGGCCACGACGCGAGCTCAGGTACGGATCGCTGTCGATGAGCGCCTGGAAGGCATCGATCTGCGCCTGGGGGGTGCCGGCCTTGTAGATCACCTTGGAGTCATTGACCAGCGGGATGTAGGCCAGGTCGACATTGCTGATGCTGTCGCCATTCACATCCGTACCGAACACCCAGCTGTACGGCAGGCCGCTATGGCCGTTGTAGTACAGCGAAATCGTGGTCTTGTTGTCACCGAAGAAGGCGTGATCCCAGCTCAGCGAAGCCTTCACCGACAGCGGCACCTCGAAGCGCGAGGTGGACTCCACCGAATCGTTCGGGTTCACCCGCGCCACGTAGTTGTAGTTGGAATACGCCTGCGAGGCGGTGCCCGGGTTGACCTCGGTGCTGCGGGTCTGGGTCACGCTGAAGTTTCCGCGGAACCCGTTGGCCATGACCTTGGAGAAGCTCACCGTCAGCGAGTCGGAATGGCCCTTGTTGGTATTGGTCAGCAGCGTCGAACGGGTGTTGATTTCGGCAAACGCGCCGTTGTTGGTCCCTGTGCCGATGGAGGTGGTGCTGGCGTTCGGATAGGTCTGCCAGTAGGAATCACGCCCATCCGGCAGCACACCCTTGGGCGTGCCCACGTTCGGGATCTTGTAATCGATCGCGTTCTTGGCCTGCAGATGCTGGTATTCCACGCTGGTGGTGATGCCCCACAGCCACGGCAGCTCGGCGTCCCAACCCAGGCTGAACTTCCAGGCGGTGGGCAGCTTGAAGTTGGGATCGACCACGTCGATCTGGCACACCGCATTGGTCGCGCACACGCCGGCCGCCACCGCCGTCGGACCCGGCTGGTTGTAGGGATCCGGGCTGAACGGATCGGCGCTCGGGTTGGTGGAGCTGTACTGCTTGGCGGACACCACCCCGTTGTTGGTGTAGGGGTTGGTCATCCAGACATACGGCGGCACGGTCTGGAACAGGCCGGCACCACCGCGCAGCTGCATCCGGTTTTCGGTCGGGAAGGTGTAGTTGAAGGCGACGCGCGGCTCGATCACCTTGTTCTTGGAGCCCAGCGTGGTGTTGCTCGGATAGCCGAAGCGGCTCTCCCACACCAGCGCACCCGGGGTGGCCCCCGGCGCGGTGTTGGTCGCGCTCTCCAGCGCCACCGGCGGCGCGCGGTCCGCCTTCGGGATGTTGACGCGCACGCCATACACCACCGACAGATTGTCGGTCACCTGCCAGGTGTCCTGCAGGAACGGGCTGATCTGGGTGTACTTCCAGGTCCCCGCGCTGTCCGCCAGGGTCACCCCGGTGGGCAGGTAGTTCTTGGCGAACGAGTAGTAATTGCCGGCCAGGATCTCATCCACCACCGTGCCGTTGTTGTTCTTGTCATAGAAGCTGTAGGAGCCATGCAGCAGCTGGCCGAATACGTTGGCCACCTTGTTGCTGAGGAAGTCCACGCCGCCCTTGATCACGTGGTCGCCGGCATAGTAGGTGCCGGAGAGGGTGCCGCTGATGCGCTTGCTGTCAATCGAGTTCTCGTGGCGGAAACGGTCTTCGCCACCGATCACGCGCGGCGCCGAGCCGCTGTTGGCGCTGGAGTTGGTGGCATTGCCGCACTGGCTGGCGGTTGCCGTGAAGCAGGCATACACCTCGGGCTGATCGATGGCAGCGCCATTGTTGGCCTGGTAGTGCTGGTAGCCCAGCTTGAGTTCGGTGCTGAAATTCTCGGTCCAGTCGCTGAACAGCTGCACCGAGTAGTTGTCTGTCTTGTTGGCCACCGTGTACCAGTTGCTGGGCAGGATGGCGGTGTAATCGCGCACATACGAGCCGTACGGGGTGGGCCGCGTCTCGTCGGTGCGCTGGAAGGTGAAGCTGGCGCGGTGGTTGTCGTTGATGTTCCAGTCCAGCTTGGCCAGGGTGCGCTTGTTGTCCAGCGCTGCTGCAATGGCATCGCCATAGCGGCCGACCTTCAGGCCAATCGCATCGAAGGCCGCGGCGACGTCATCGACCTGCTGCTGGGTGAGCTTGTTGCTGGTCACGGCATCGGTGCCGACGCCGGCCAGGCCACTGATCTTCTGTTCCTCGTACGAGGTAAAGAAGAACAGCCGATCCTTGATGATCGGGCCACCGAAGGTGAAGCCGGTGGTCTCGTTCTTGTCGAAGCCCTTGTAGGCCGGGCCGCCCAGACGGCCGACCATGCTGCTGGCATCGGTCAACGCGTAGTACAGCGAGCCATGGAAATTGTTGGTGCCGGACTTGGTCACCGCATTGATGCTGGCGCCAACCGCGTCGTTGGTCACATCGAAGCCGGTGATCTTGATGTCATAGGCGGCGATGGTGTCCGGCGAGATCGGCGAACCGGTAAAGCCCAGGCCATTGGCATTCAGGCCGAACGGGTCGTTCACCGACAGGCCGTCCACGCTGATGCTGTTGTAGCGGTTGTTCTGGCCGCTGGCGGAGATCGAACCGTCGTTCTGGTCGGCCACCGTCACTCGCGGGTCGAGGCGGGCGATATCGTCCAGCGAGCGGTTACCGCTTACCGCGGTTTCCAGCTGGCGCCCGCTGATCGAGGTACCCATGCCGCGATTGTTGGGGTCAAACAGGTAGCCGCCCGCATCGCCCACCACGACCACCTTGTCAAGATCGGTCGACACCGGCGCCAGCGAGGCGTTGACGGTGGTCACCTGGTTCAATTCCAGATAGACGCCGTCTTCGGTCTTGGTGCCTTCACCCGGCTTGCTGATGACGATCTTGTAAGGGCCACCCACACGCAGGCCGCGCGCGTTGTAGCGACCGCTGGCATCGGTGGTGGCGCGGCTGACCGTGCCGGATTCGACGTGGATGATGGTGACCTCGGCGCCGGCGACAGGCTGGCCGCCGGTCGTGACCACCTGTCCGCCCAGGCCGGCGGAGGTGCTCTGCGCGAAAACAGGAGCCGCGGCCAGCGCGACCATCAGGCCCAGCGACAGCTTCGACAGCCGGGCGCGGTTGGAATGCTTCATGGGTATGACCTCTCGGGATGGAAAACTTGATGACGGGCGATAGCGGCAGCGGCCGACACGCCCGTCTAGCGACGGTTGCCGGCGGTTTCGTGGGGCTCCCTCGCGCGTACCCCTGCGCGCTGGATCACCAGATTTTAACATAGTGCCCGCTCCGGATGACCGGTTCGTGACACCCCCGTGACCGGCCTCAGGCGGCCGCGCGCAGGTAAGAGGCGATGCCGTCCAGGAACATCTGTACCGACAGGGCCACGATCACCATGCCCATCAGGCGCTCCAGGGCGGTCAGGGCCCGGGTGCCCAGCAGTTTCTTCAGCCAGGTGGCACAGAACAGGATGATGGCGGTGGCCCCCCAGGCCAGCGTCAGGGCCAGCATCCAGTCGCCCATGCGGTCCGGCTCCTGGCTGCCCAGCAGCATCACCGCCGCCATGCCGGAGGGGCCGGCGATCATCGGGATGGCCAACGGGACGATGAAGGGCTCCCCGCCCGGCACGTCCCCCATCACCCCGTCGGCGGTCGGGAAGATCATCCGCAGGCCGATCAGGAACAGCACGATGCCGCCGGCGATCGACACCGATTCCTGGCGCAGGTGCATCAGCTCCAGGGCGTACTGGCCACCCCACAGGAACAGCATCAGCACCGCCAGGGCGATCAGCAGCTCGCGCAGCAGCACCTTGCGCTGGCGCTCCGCCGGCACCCCTTTGAACAGACTGAGCAGCACCGGGATGTTGCCCAGCGGGTCTAGGATGAAGAACAGCAGCAGGGCGGCGGCGGCGATGGTCATGCGGGCATTCTCACATGCGCAGGTGGCGGCACGGGGACGGCGGCGGCGTGCCGTCGCCCCATGCCATCAGGTGGCCGGTGACGCCTGGAAGACCTGGCCGCGCCACGGCGCGCCGGCGGGCGAGAGCAGGGTCACGCAGGCGTCCGCATAGTCGGTCGGCGGGCGCGCCACCAGATCAGCATTGGCTTGGTAGGCCCTGGCGCGCAGGCCGGTCCGCATCGGGCCCGGCTGCAGGCCGCTGATGCGCGGCCCGTGTGCGCCGATCTCCGCCTGCAGCATGCGCACCAGGGCGGCCTGCCCGGCCTGGGCGACGCCGTACCCACCCCAGAACGCGCTGCCGGTGCGGACCGGGTCATCCAGCACGAAGACGGCGGCGCCGGAATCGGCCTTCGCCAGCAGCGGCAGGCAGGCCTGGGTCAGCCACCAGCGCGCGGTCAGGTCGACGTGGATGGCGCGGGCGAAGTCGGCGGGATCGGTGTGCTGGAGCGGGGTCAGGCCACGGAACTCGGCGGCGCAGTGCAGCAACCCGTCCAGCCTGCCGAACTCGGGCTCCAGCGCTTGCGCCAGCTGGTCGAAATCAT
The DNA here is from genome assembly GCF_046293095.1 of Thermomonas sp. Taxonomy (GTDB): domain Bacteria; phylum Pseudomonadota; class Gammaproteobacteria; order Xanthomonadales; family Xanthomonadaceae; genus Thermomonas. The sequence goes on along the minus strand of NZ_JBKBPN010000002.1, from coordinate 272,250 downwards.
CCGGTGCGGCCCCTTCCAGATCCAGCGGATACAGAACCGGCTCCGGGCCCACCGCCTTGACCGCATCGTAGACGCGGTTGAGCGGCGCAACCTTGCGTCCCAGCAGAACGGTCGTGGCCCCGGCACGGGCACAGGCCACGGCTGCAGCCGCGCCCAGCCCGCCGGCCGCACCCGCGATCAGGACCACGCGGTCCCGCAGGGTACCGTCCGTGCTCATGCCTTGCGGGCGTCCGCAACCAGACGGGCCAGCTCGCCGGATTCGGCCAGCTCCACGGTGATATCGCAACCACCGATCAGCTCGCCATTGATGAACAGCTGCGGGAAGGTCGGCCAGTCCGAAAAGCGCGGCAGGTTGGCGCGGATTTCCGGTTCCTCCAGCACGTTGACCGTGTGCAGGTCGGTCGCGCCCGCCGCTTTCAGCGCCTGCACGGCGCGGCTGGAGAACCCGCACATCGGGAACTGCGGCGTGCCCTTCATGAACAGCACGACGGGATGGCCTTCGATCTCGGCCCGGATACGCTCTTCCACGGACGCCATGACGACACTCCTGCAACAGTATGGCCCGCCCGCTTCACGATGCGGCAACGGGCTTGGCGGATACAATCGCCTAGTGTAAATCGTCCGCGCGGCTTCGGCCGCCCCCACCCATCCACCAGGAGTCCGCCGTGGCTATCGAACTGCCCGCCCTGCCCTACGACCGCACTGCCCTCGAGCCGCACATCTCGGCCGAAACCATCGACTTCCACTACGGCAAGCACCATCAGGCCTATGTGACCAACCTCAATAACCTGATCGCCGGCACCGAATTCGCCGACATGCCGCTGGAGGAGATCATCCGCAAGTCGCAGGGCGGCATGTTCAACAACGCCGCGCAGGTCTGGAACCACACGTTCTACTGGAACTGCCTGAAGCCGGCCGGCGGCGGCGAGCCCACCGGCAAGCTGGCCGAGGCGATCAACGCGGCATTCGGCAGCTTCGAGGCGTTCAAGGAGGCCTTCACCAAGACCGCCATCGGCACCTTCGGCTCCGGCTGGGCCTGGCTGGTGCAGCGCCCGGACGGTGCGCTGGCGCTGGCGAGCACGCCCAACGCGGCCACCCCGCTGACCGGCGAGGACACTCCGCTGCTGACCTGCGACGTGTGGGAGCATGCCTACTACATCGACTACCGCAACGCCCGTCCGAAGTATGTCGAGGCGTTCTGGAACCTGGTCAACTGGGACTTCGTATCCGCCCAGATGAAGTAAGCCCGCGGCCCTGTGGCACGCGACGACGAAACGGCCGGGGCAACCCGGCCGTTTCCATGTCAGACCCCTCAAGGAAGGTCGGAACAACGCCATTCTGGCGCTGTCAGCCCACGCCGGGCCCGGCATATGTCCGGGCTCGGCCCACACGCATCGATGGCTTGCGCGATCGATGGATGGCCGGCCCTCCATCGCCGACGGGAATCTCTGAAGTTGTTCGGAGATTCCCTAAACCCCGACTACCGGGCCGCCGCCGCGGCAGCGCGTCAGTCCCGCGGCGGATTCGCGCCTAACGCACGCATGCGCAACACCAGACCGATGCTGTAGCAGAGGGCGTAGGCCACCAGGGTGGCGGCGACGGCCAGCGTCAGCGCGCTGGGCTGCTGCTGGGCGCCCTGCACGCCCCCGCCCTGCGTGAAGCGCCATGCCAGGCGCCCCACCAGCAGCACTGTCAGGATGCCGCCCACCCACGGATTGGGGACGTAAGTCCGCACGCCCCCGCGCCATTCGGCATGGGTGTGCCGCAGCCCGAACCCGGCCAGCACCAGGCCCACGCCCAGCCCGGCCAGCATCGGCAGCGCGGCCTGGGGAACGAACACCGCCGCCGCCGCAAGCAGCAGCGCCACCAGGGCCAGCAGCACGATGCGCGCCACGGTGCGTTTCGGCTTCCACGCCTGTGGGCCGAAGTTGCGGCGGACACGGCGGTAGACCACCCACGCCAGCAACGCAGGCATGGCGTAGGGCATCACCTGCTGGGGCTGGAGGAGCATCGAACGGTCACCGCATGGGACAGGCCAGATCGCATCGTGCCACGGCCGGCCGGCTGACGCGCGGCCCGTCAGGCCAGCCGCTCGATCACCGGCGCCACCTGCGCCTGCCGGTCCAGCGCCTCGCCAACGCGCCGCAGCGCGGCCGCCAGCTCGGCCGGCGCGTCGGCGCGCAGGGTGGCGTGGCCGACCTTGCGGCCGTCGCGCGGCTGCTTGCCGTAATCGTGCCAATGGCCGCCAGCCTCGCGCAGGACCGGGCCGGCGTCTGGCATGGCGCCGATCCAGTTGAGCATGCAGGCATGGCCCACGCTGCGGGTGTCCCCCAAGGGCATGCCCAGCACCGCCCGCAGATGGTTCTGGAACTGGCTGGTCTCGCTGCCCTCGATGGTCCAGTGCCCGGAGTTGTGGACGCGCGGCGCCATCTCGTTGGCCAGCAGCTCGCCGTCGCGGCAAAACAGCTCCAGCGCGAACACGCCGACGTAGTCCAGGGCCTCGGCCAGCTTGCGCGCATGGGCCAGCGCGGTGTCGCGCAGCGCATCGTCCACCGGCGCGGGCGCCAGGCTGGCCGACAGCACGCCGTCCACATGCCAGTTCTCGGTCAGCGGCCACGCCCGGAATTCGCCGTCGCGGCCACGCACGGCCACCACGGAAAGCTCGCGCTGGAACGCGACGAAGCCTTCCAGGATCAGGCCCACCCGCTCAGCCTGCGACCCCAGCGCATTCCAGGCCGCCTCGATGTCGGCAGGCGTTTTGATGCGGAACTGGCCTTTGCCGTCATAGCCCAGCCGGCGCGTCTTCAGGATGCAGGGGGTGCCGATGGTGGCCACCGCCTCGCGCAGCTGGGCCAGGGTGTCGATGGCGGCAAACGGCGGCACCGGGATGCCGAGGTCGCAGAACAGGGTTTTTTCGGCCAACCGGTCCTGCGCCGTGGCCAGCGCGCGCGGGCCGGGGAACACCGGCAGGCGGCCGCTCAGCCACTCCGCGGACTCGGCGGGCACGTTCTCGAAGTCGAAGGTCGCCACGTCGATCCGCGAGGCGAACTCGGCCAGCGCCGCCGGATCGGTGTAATCGCCCACCACCATCGGTGCGAACTGCCCTGCACAGGCATCGGCCACGGTGTCGAGGACGAGAAAGCGCAGGCCCAGCGGAGCGCCCGCCAGGGCCATCATGCGGGCCAGCTGCCCGCCGCCGAGGATGCCGACAGTGGGCATCGGAGCCGCCGCGCTCACGCGCGCGGGTCGTCGTTGTTCACGACGTCCTCGGTCTGCTTGGCGCGGAACGCGGCCAGCGCCTCGCCGATGGCGGGGTGGTCGGCGGCCAGCATTGCCGCGGCGAACAGCGCGGCATTGGCGGCGCCGGCGTTGCCGATGGCGAACGTGGCCACCGGGATGCCGGCCGGCATCTGCACGATGGACAGCAGCGAATCCAGGCCGTTCAGCGCCCTGCTCTGCACCGGTACGCCCAGCACCGGCACCGCGGTCTTGGCGGCCAGCATGCCCGGCAGGTGGGCGGCACCGCCGGCACCGGCGATGATGGCGCGCAGGCCGCGCCCGGCGGCGGTGTCGGCATACGAGAACAACACGTCGGGCGTGCGGTGCGCGGAGACCACGCGCACCTCGTGGGGCACGCCGAGTGCCTCCAGCCGCGCGGCGGCGTGCTGCATCGTCTCCCAGTCGGAGCGCGAACCCATGACGATGCCGACCAGCGGCGCGACGTTGTTGGCAGCGGACATGCACGATCCCCGATCGCTCAAAGACGTATTCTAACGGCCCCCGCCATACGTTGCCTCTGCCGATGGATCGCAAGCTGCTCGACATCCTGGTCTGCCCTGCCACCCGCCAGCCGCTCATGCTGCTGGAGCCGGCCGGGCTGGACGCCCTCAACCGCGCCATCGCCAGCGGCGGCGTCACCCGCGGCGACGGCAGCCCGCAGGCGGAGCCGCTGCGCGCCGCGCTGGTCACCCGCGACCGCAAGACCGCTTACCGGATCGACGACGGCATCCCGGTGCTGCTGGTCGAGGAGGCGCTGGCCACCGCGCAGGCGCCCGACTTCCCGGCCGCATGAGCGCGCCGCGCTTCGCGCCGCCACCGGCGGAGGTGGTCGCGGCCAACGTCGCCGCCGCGCTGGCCGAGGACATCGGGCCCGGCGATGCCACTGCTGCCCTGCTGGACGACGCGCCCGACAGCGCCTACCTGCTGTGCAAGGAAGACTGCGTGGTGGCCGGCCGGCCGTGGTTCGACGCCTGCCACCGCGCGCTGGATCCCGGCGTGCGCATCGACTGGCGCTGCGAGGAAGGCGACCGCATCGCCAAGGGCACCGTCATCGCCACGCTGGCAGGGCGCAACCGCGCGCTGGTCAGCGCCGAGCGCGCCTCGCTGAATTTCCTGCAGACCCTCAGCGGCACCGCCACCACCACCGCGCGCTATGTGGAGGCCGTGCGCGGCACCGGCGCAGCCATCCTGGACACCCGCAAGACCCTGCCCGGCCTGCGCGTGGCGCAGAAATACGCGGTGCGGGTGGGCGGGGGCATCAACCACCGGCTGGCGCTGTTCGACGCTGTGATGCTGAAAGAGAACCACGTGCGCGCCTTCGGCTCGGTGGCAGCCGCCATCGCGCGCGCACGCGCGCTGCACCCGGAGCTGCCCCTGATCGTGGAGGTCGAGACGCTGGACGAACTGCGCGAGGCGCTGGCCACCGGCTGCACCCGCGTGCTGATCGACGATTTCGACGCCGCCACCCGGCGGGACGCCGTGCGGATCGCCAAGGGCGCGCCCTACTTCGGCCGCATCCCGCTGGAAGTGTCCGGTAGCGTCGACATGACCACCCTGCGCGGCATCGCGGAGGACGGCGTGGACTGCATTTCGATCGGCGCGCTGACCAAGCATGTCCACGCCATCGATTTCTCGCTGAAGCTGGGGCCGCCGCCGGCGGCCTGACCGGTCAGCGCAACAGCCAGGCCGCCAGCCCGGCCAGGGCCATCCCCGCAAGCAGCCACGCCCAGGCACGTCCACGCCCGGAGCCGTTGCTGGAAGCGGGCGCCAGTCGCGGAAGCGCTTCGCCGGGCACCAGCAGCTGGAACCGCTGCGTGTCGAAGCGGAGTTCATCGCCATGCACGGCTTGCGCACGGGTAATCCGACGGCCGTTGATCCAGGTGCCGTTGGCGGAGCCCAGGTCCTCCACCAGCACTTCATCACCCGCCGGCGTCAGCCGCGCATGCTGGCGCGACACGCCGTCCACCGGAATGCGCAGCCCGGCATCGTCGGCGCGGCCCACGCTCAGGCTGGCGTGCAACGGCAGGGTGCGGCCGAACAGATGCCCGGACAGGCCGCGTAGCACGAACTTCGGCAGGACGGGGCGCACCATCGTGGCGCCCAACGCGGACTCATCGCGCGGAGCCGTGCCGGCTGCCCCGCCATCGCCTGCCGACACCGGCAGCAGCCGGATGCGCGTGCCGCCGATGGCGATGGTGTCTTCCGCGCGCAGGGCGATCAGCCCGTCAACCGGGCGCTCGTTCACCGCCACGCGCAGGCCCGGCGGGACGCGCAGCTGCACGCCCTGCGGCCCGACCTGCAACTCGCAATGCAGCGGCGCCACCTCACCGGATGCGGGCAGCACCACGTCCGCTTCACTGGCGGAGCCGATGCGATGCACGCCCTGCCCCAGCAACAGTTGCGGCCGGTCGCCTGCGGGAAACACCAGTTTCATCATCACGATGGAGCATCTCCTGTGCGGACGGCGCTGCGCCTGCTTGCGAACGGGACCGGTCGCCGCCACAGTGCGCGCATGCCTACCCTGCTCATTTTAATGATCGTCGGCGCCGCCGGCTTTTTCTTCTTCACCGCAGCGCGTGCAGCGGCGGAACGTGCCGCGGAGATCGGCCGGGATGCCTGCCACGCCGCGGGTGTGCAGTGGCTGGATCAATCCGTGCACGCCAGTGGCCTGCGCCTGCGCCGCAAGGACAACGGCTGGCTGGGCCTGGAGCGCAGCTTCCGGTTCGAATATTCCGAGGACGGCGTGGACCGCCACGTGGGTCGCATCGTCCTGCTGGACGGCAAGCTGGTCAGCTTCAGCGGCCCCACCCGCGCCGCGCAGGCCGTGGTCCGGAACTTCCCGCAGACCTGATGGACCGCACAACGGGCAACAGGCCGATTGCGGACCTTACTTGACGATGCGCAGGTGCGGGCCGCGCTTGGGCGGATCGGGCACATCATCGGGTGGCGAGGACTCGCCGCCTTCTTGATCCATGGCATCGACCGAAGCCGGCGCATCCTGTGCCCCGGCCTCCGGTGACAGGTCGGGCGGCAGCGCCATGCCCTGCCCCGTTTCACGGGCGTAGACGGCGATGATCGCCGCCATCGGCACCACCACCGCCTGGCTCACGCCACCGAAACGCGCCGAGAACCGCAGCGCATCATCGTCCATCTGCAAGCGCGCCACCGCCCGCTCGGCGATGTTCAGGACGACCTGGCCGTCCTTCACCACGTGTGGCGGAACCCGCACGCCGGGGACGCGCGCGTCCACCAGCACATGCGGGGTCATGCCGTTGTCGACCACCCATTCGTACAGCGCGCGCAGGATGTAGGGGCGCTGGCTGGTCATCGGCGGGAAGGTCGGCGCTCCCATCTCAGAGCACGATCTCGCGCAGGTTTTTTTCCTGGTCGGTCAGGCTGCGCAGGAACCCGGGGTTGCGGAAGATCCGATTGCCGTATTCCTCGATCACCTTGCCGTCCTTGGGCAGCGGTACGTCAAGGGCATCCAGGCGCCAGATGATCGGGGCCATGGCGCAGTCGGCCAGGCTCATCTCGCCATTGAGGAAGAACTTGTAGGCTTTGAACAGCGGCACGGCCTGCGCCAGCAGTTCCTTCAGGCGCTTGCGGCCGGCCTCCGCCTGCTGCTTGTTGCCCAGCTGGATCGCCTGCACCTGCGGCACCCAGTCGTGCTCGATCCGCAGCATGGCCAGGCGCAGGCGTGCGCGGGCCAGCGGCTCCACCGGCATCAGCGGCGGATGCGGGTAGCGCTCGTCCAGGTATTCGCTGACCACGCTGGCGGCATACAGCACCAGGTCGCGCTCGACCAGGGTGGGCACCGAATGGTAGGGGTTCAGGTCGATCAGATCCTCGGGAGGATGCTGGGGATCGACCGGGATCAGATCGTAAGCGATACCTTTCGCGGCCAGCACCAGGCGGACGCGGTGGCAGAGCACATCATCGACAGCGGAAAACAGGGTCAAGGCATTACGCATGCGCGGACTCACAGCCATCATCAGGACCACTCCCGCGCCCGGGTGATACCAGGCGCACCTGCGCCGCCCGCAGGATGCGGGCAGCCGTCAAGCTTCGTTCCCCGTGGCGGGCGTCCCTGCCATCAGCAGCCGCCCTTTCAGTGAACGTCTCTCCAGTATTCGTGCTTCAGCAGCCAGGCGATGAAGGCGAAGAACACCAGGAACAGGATCACCCACACGCCGACGTTCTGCCGCTTCAGCGCGGCGGGCTCACCCGCGTATTCGAGGAACGCGGTGATATCGCGCACCGTGCGGTCGAACTGCTGCGGGGTCTGGCTGCCCGGCTGGCTGATGGTGAAGCCCTCGACCGGCATCTCGCCCGCCGCGGTCTTCTTGCCGTACACCGGCTGCTGCACGCCTTGCAGTTCCCACAGCGGGTTCGGCATGGAGGCGTTGGCGAACAGGGTGTTGTTCCAGCCCACCGGCCGGCTCTCGTCCACGTAGAAGGACTTGAGGTAGGTGTAGATCCAGTCGCTGCCGCGGACGCGGGCGACCAGGCTCAGATCCGGCGGCGCCTTGCCGAACGCGGCCACGCCCATCGCCGGGGTCATCGAGGAGATGATGTGGTCGCCGATCTTGCCGCCGGTGAAGTTGAGGTTCTGCATCACCTGGTCTTCGGTCAGGCCCAGGTCCTCGCCGATGCGTGCGTAACGCACGTACTTGAGCGAGTGGCAACCGCTGCAGTAGTTCATGAACAGGGCCGCGCCGCGCTGCAGCGATGCCTTGTCATTGAGGTCGGTGCCCGACTGCTGCAGGTTGCCGCCCTCGTTCGCCAGGGCCACGGTGCTCAGCAGGAGGCCGGCGGCGAAGAGAGCCGCGCGGGTCAGGAAGTTCTTAGTCATGCATCGTCACCCGTTCCGGCACCGGCTTGGTCTTGTCCAGCTTGGACCAGACCGGCATGGTGATGAAGAAAGCGAAGTAGAGGAAGGTCAGCACGCGGCCGATGATGGCCTCGACCGGATCCGTGCCCGGGCCGGCGCCGATCTTGGCCAGCCACAGGAAGCAGACCGCGAACATCAGCAGCATCGCCCAGCTCAGCCAGCCGCGGTAGCGGTACGACTTGACCGGCGACTTGTCGAGCCACGGCACCAGGAACAGGCACACGATGGCGCCGAACATCACCAGCACGCCCCACAGCTTGATGCCGAAGAACGAAGGCACGACGCGCAGCATCGCGTAGTACGGAGTGAAGTACCACACCGGCTTGATGTGCGACGGCGTCACCAGCGGGTTCGCCTCGGTGAAGTTGTCGTGCTCCAGGAACCAGCCGCCGAAGGTCGGCGCGAAGAAGATGACAAACGCGGCGAGGATCAGGAAGCAGCTGACGTAGAACAGGTCCTTGACCGTGTAGTACGGGTGGAACGGGATGCCGTCCGCCGGCGCCTTCTCGGACCAGCGGTTGCCCTTCGGGCCCTTCTTGATCTCCACGCCGTCCGGGTTGTTCGAGCCCACTTCGTGCAGCGCGAAGATGTGCAGGACGACCAGCAGCAACAGGACCAGCGGCAGGGCGATCACGTGCAGCGCGAAGAAGCGGTTCAGCGTTGCATCGCCCGGGTTGTAGTCACCCATGATCCATTCGGTCAGGCCCCCACCGATGACCGGGATGGCACCGAACAGCGAGATGATCACCTTGGCGCCCCAGTAGGACATCTGGCCCCACGGAAGCACGTAGCCCATGAAGGCCTCCGCCATCAGGACCAGGTAGATCACCATGCCCAGCAGCCAGACCAGCTCGCGTGGCTTGCGGTAGCTGCCGTACATCAGCCCGCGGAACATGTGCAGGTAGATGACGATGAAGAACAGCGAGGCGCCGGTGCTGTGCATGTAGCGGATCAGCCAGCCCCACTCCACGTCGCGCATGATGTACTCGACGGAGCCGAACGCCTCGGCGGCGCTGGGCTTGAACTGCATCGTCAGGAAGATGCCGGTCAGGATCTGGTTGACCAGCACCACGATCGACAGCACCCCGAAGATGTACCAGATGTTGAAGTTCTTGGGCGCGTAGTACTCGCTCATGTGCTTGCGGTACGCGGGCATCATGCCCGGCGCGCGCTCGTTGACCCAGCCCATCACGCCGTTGGCGGCGTCGCTGGCGGCCTGGAGGATCTTGTTCGCCATGGCTTACGCGGCTCCCTTGGGATCGACGCCGATCACGACGGTGGTGTCGTTTTCGAAGTGGTACGGGGGCACCGGCAGGTTGGCCGGCGCCGGCTGCGCCTTGAACACGCGACCGGCGAGGTCGTAGCGCGACTTGTGGCAGGGGCAGAAGTAGCCGCCCTTCCAGTCCGGGTCGAACGGCTGCGGCTTGACCTCGGCATGCAGCTCCGGCGCGCAGCCAAGATGCGTGCAGACGCCAACCAGAACCAGGATTTCCGGCTTGATGGAGCGCCACTCGTTCCTGGCATAGGCAGGCTGCTGGTCCAGGTTGTCCGACTTCGGGTCGGCCACCAGCGCATCCATCTGCGGCAGGACGTCCAGCATCGCCTTGGAGCGCTTGGCGATGTAGATCGGCTGGCCGCGCCAGTTCAGCACCAGTTGCTGACCGTCTTCCAGCGCACTGATGTCCTGGGACACGGGGGCCCCCGCAAAACGCGCCCGCGCGCTGGGGCTCCAGGATTTGATGAACGGCACCGCCGCAAACCCGGCACCCACCGCCCCCACCACCGCGGTCGTCGCGGTGAGGAACCGGCGCCGGCCGGCGTTGACCTCTTCGTTGGCCATCCCGCACTCCAAAAAAAGTTGCACGAAAACACGGCAACGGCTGGTCCGCGACGCGCTGGCGAGCGCTGGCCGGCCGCAAAAGACAGGGAAGTGTAACGGAACGCTTAACGGGCCGACAATCCGCCCCGCAACGATGCCGCCACCGGGTTGAGTGCGCTGCGGTAGCGCTCGACCAGCACGCCCACGCGTTGCACGTAACGCTGGGTCTCGCTGTAGGGCGGCACCCCGCCATACTTATCCACAGCCCCTTCGCCAGCGTTGTAGCCCGCCGCGGCCAGGGTCAGGTTGCCGTTGAAGCGCTTGAGCAGCCACGCAAGATACTGGACGCCGCCCCGGATGTTCTGCGTCGCGTCGAAGGCGTTGGTCACGCCGAAGCGGCTGGCAGTGGCAGGCATGAGCTGCATCAACCCCTGCGCCCCCACGCGCGACAGGGCGTTGGGATTGAACGCGGACTCGGCGTGGATGATGGCCCGGACGATGGCCTCGTCCACCCCGTGCTCGCGGGCGGCGGCACGGATCTCGTCCTGGTAGGCGGCCATGTTCAGCCGCAGCGTGCGGAAATCGAGCCCGGGCAGCGCGCTGCAGGCGTAGCACTTCTCGATGTAGCTGTAGTGGATCGTGCGCACCTGGGCGGCCGGCAACCCGGCGGGGCGGATGCTGGTGTAGTTGCGCACACCATTTTTATCGACATACGCATACACTTGCCCCCGTACCACCCGCGGCGCCGTGCCGGGCGCGGCGGCAGGCGTCAAGGCCGCGGCCCGGACCGCATCCACCGGCGGTGCAGCAACGGGCTTTGCAGCAAGAGGTGGAGGCGGGCTCGGCGACGGTCTGGTGGCCGCAGAGGCCACGGCACGCTGGGCCCGGTACGTCCCGACGCGCTTGCACTGGGCACTGGGCAGACGCTTGCTGGCGTAGATGACCTCTCCCTCCGGGCCCGCGCACTTGTAGACCCCGCCCGCGAACACGGGCGCAGACATCGCGCTCAGCAGCAGCAGGACCCAGGCTCCCCTCATGGCCGGGAAGTCTCCCGCCATCCCGCGGCAATGGCAAGTGGTTGATTTTCCAATGCCCTGCTTGGCTGCGTTAGAATCGCGCGCCCCTTGCACCGGCCCGGCCTACCACCGCGCCCCGGAACCGACCATGACCGACTTGCATCCCCTGCCCACCGCGCCCGCCACTCGCCCCACACGCCCGGGCGCGAAAAAGCTCTTCATCCAGACCCACGGCTGCCAGATGAACGAGTACGACTCGGCCCGCATGGCCGACGTGCTGCACGCCGAGGAAGGCATGGAGCTGACCACGAATGCCGACGAAGCCGACGTGATCCTGATCAATACCTGCTCGATCCGCGAAAAAGCGCAGGAAAAAGTGTTCAGCCAACTGGGCCGCTGGAAGGGCCTGAAGCAGGGCGAGCGGCCGGTCATCATCGGCGTGGGTGGCTGCGTGGCCTCACAGGAAGGCGCCGCGATCCTGGAGCGGGCGCCCTACGTGGACCTGGTGTTCGGCCCGCAGACCCTGCACCGGCTGCCGGAGCTGATCCGCGCCCGCCGCGAGCAGAACGCCCCGCAGGTGGACATCAGCTTCCCGGAAATCGAAAAGTTCGACCGCCTGCCCGAACCGCGCGCCGAAGGCCCCACCGCCTTCGTCTCCATCATGGAAGGCTGCTCCAAGTACTGTTCCTACTGCGTGGTGCCCTACACCCGCGGCGAGGAGATCAGCCGCCCGTTCGAGTCGGTGCTGACCGAAGTGGCCGAGCTGGCCGCCCAGGGCGTGCGCGAGGTCAACCTGCTGGGCCAGAACGTCAATGCCTACCGCGGCCCGCTGGGCGACGACGGCGCCACCGCCGACCTGGCACTGCTGATCCGCGCCATCGCCGAGATCGACGGCATCGGCCGGATCCGCTTCACCACCTCGCACCCGCTGGAGTTCAGCGATTCGCTGGTGGAGGCCTACCGCGACGTACCGAAGCTGGCCAACTACCTGCACCTGCCGGTGCAGGCGGGCAGCGACCGCATCCTGGCGGCGATGAAGCGCGGCTACACAGCGCTGGAGTTCAAGCAGAAGATCCGCAAATTGCGCGCGGTACGGCCGGATATTTCGGTGTCCACCGATTTCATCGTCGGCTTCCCCGGCGAGACCGCGGCAGATTTCGAGAAGACCATGAAGCTGATCGAAGACGTCGGCTTCGACCAGAGCTTCTCGTTCATCTATTCCCGCCGCCCAGGCACCCCGGCTGCCGACCTGGAAGACACCACCTCCAGCGAGGAAAAACACGCCCGCCTGGAGCGTCTGCAGGCCGCGATCAATGCCAATGCCCGGCGCATCAGCGAGGCCATGGTCGGCAGCGTGCAGACCGTGCTGGTGGAAGGGCCGTCGAAGAAAAACCCGGACGAGCTCACCGGCAAGACCGAGAACATGCGCTCGGTGAACTTCCCGGCGCCGAAGCGGCTGATCGGCCAGTTCGTGGATGTCCGCATCACCGCCGCCCTCAGCAACTCCCTGCGCGGCGAAGTGGTGGTGGCGGGCAGCATCGACTGACAGATACGCGATCTTGCAACACCGCGGCCTTCAGGGGCTGCCCGCCCGCTCCACCACCAGGATCCGGGCCTCGCCCAGCGGATGGGCGACGTGTTCGGTGCCGGCCGAGGCGAAGAACACGTCCCCGGCCTCCAGCACCGCGCGGTGTTCGACGCCGGCCTCGCGGTAGCGCATCTCCACCCGGCCATCCAGCACGGCGAACACTTCGTCGCCGTCGTTGACGTGCCAGCGGTAGGGCTGATCCGTCCAGTGCAGGCGCGTGGTGATGCCGCCCATGTCGGCAATGTCCAGCGCGCCCCAAGCACGCTCCGCCGTGAAGTCGCGCGCCCGGAGGATCTTCATGCGCAGGCGCCCTGGGTCATCGTGCCGGCGCCTCAAAGACGGGCTTGCCGTCGACGTAGGTCGCGCGGACGGTGAGCGTGCGCAGGGCCGCCTCCGGCACCGCCAAAGGATCTTCGGCCAGCACCACGAAATCGGCGCGCTTGCCGGGCGCAAGGCTGCCCACCTCATTCTCGGCAAAGCCGGCATAGGCCGCCTCGAGGGTGAAGCCGCGCAGGGCCTCGTACGCGGTCAGTTTCTCGTCCGGATACCAGCCACCGACCGGCAGGCCGCGCGCATCGCTGCGGGTGACCGCCGCATACAGCCCCAGGCGCGGGTCCACCGATTCCACCGGGAAATCCGAGCCCAGCGCCAGGTGGGTGCCGGCATCGCGCAGTTGGCGCCACGCGTAGGCGCCGACGATGCGGCGCGCGCCCACGCGCTGCTCTGCCCACGGCATGTCGCTGGTGGCGTGGGTGGGCTGCATGGACGCGATGACGTGCATCGCGGCAAGCCGCGGCAGGTCCTCGGGCGCGAGGATCTGCGCGTGTTCGATGCGCCAGCGGTGGTCGCCGGCCACGTCGGCGCCCAGCGCCTTGGCGTAGGTGTCCAGCGCGATGCGGTTGCCGCGATCGCCAATGGCGTGGGTGGCCACCTGCACGCCGCAGCGGTGGGCCTTGTCGGCGGCCACCGCCAGTTCCTCCGGCGACATCACCAGCAGGCCGCGGTTGCCGTGGTCGTCGCTGTAGTCCGACAGCAGGGCGGCACCGCGACTGCCAAGCGCGCCGTCGGCGTACAGCTTCACCGCGCGCATCTGCAGGCGACCGGAAGGGTGGCGATACAGGCCGTGGGCGCACAGCGACTCCAGCGCGGCGCTGTTGCCGTCGGCCATCGCGTAGATGCGCAGCGGCACCTGCCCGCGATCGGCCAGGCGCTGGTAGCGCTGCAGCTCTTCCAGCGGAATGCCGGCGTCATGCACGCCCGTCAGGCCGTGCGCGACGGCTTCGCGCATGCCCAGCACCAGCGCCTGTTCGGCCGTCGCCTCGTCCATCGGCGGGCGTGCGGATTCCACCAGCGCCATCGCGTTGTCCACGAAGATGCCGGTGGGCTTGCCGGCGGCGTCGCGCCGGATGCTGCCGCCGTCCGGCTGCCAGCTACCGGACAGGTCGCGCGCCACCGCGCGCATCGCCGCACTGTTGGCCCAGCCGGCGTGGCCATCGATCCGCGAGAGCCAGACCGGGCGATCGGGGAACGCCGCATCCAGGTCCGCGGCGGTCGGGAACGCCTGCTCCGGCCAGTCGTTCTGGTCCCAGCCGCGGCCGATCAGCCACTCGCCCGGCTTCAGGGTGCGGGCTTTGTCGCGCAGGCGGGCAAGGATCTCGGCCTTGCTGGTGGTGCCGACCAGATCCGCGGTGAGCATGCCCCAGCCCAGGCCGGACATGTGGCCGTGCGCGTCGATCAGGCCCGGCACCACGGTGGCGTTGCCCACGTCCAGCCGCGTCGCGCCCGGATGGTTTGCCAGCAGCGTGCGGGCATCGCCCAGCGCCAGCACCTTGCCCTCGGCATCGAACGCCATGGCCTCCACCTGCGGGCGCACCGCATCCATGGTGTGGATGCGGTGCGCGGTGAGCACGGTGACGTCGGCGGCGAAAGCCGGGGCCGCAGCCAGGGCCAGCAGCACGGCAGGAGCAAGGGTGCGCATCATGATGGGAGTCCCCGGGAAACGATCGCGCAACAATGCGGCAAGCCCGCGGCGCGGGGCAAGCCGCGGTGCCGCAACGTGGCGGCCAGGCGCCGGCCGCGCTACCCTGCGCGGCCTATGCCACATCGTGAATTCACCCTCGAGCCGGACGACATCGAACGACTGGCCAACATGACCGGGCCGTTCGATGCCCACCTGCGCCTGGTCGAATTGCGCCTGGGCGTGCAGATCGCCAACCGCGGCGGCATGTTCCGCGTGGACGCCGACGATGCCGACGCCGCCGGGCGCGCGGAGGCGTTCCTGCGTCGCCTGTACGATGATGCCGCAGGCGAAGCGCTGGACGAGCACGCCGTGCACCTGCGCCTGGGCGCGTTCGGGGGCGATGCGCCTGCAAAGGGCGACGCCGCAACCGGGCAGGACGTGGCGGTTCGGGTCAAGCGCGGCACCCTGCGTGGGCGCGGCCCCAACCAGCGCAAGTACCTGCAGGCGATCGCCAGCCACGACATCAACTTCGGGGTTGGCCCGGCCGGCACCGGCAAGACCTACCTTGCCGTGGCCATGGCGGTGGACGCGCTGAACCAGTCGCGCGTGCAGCGCGTGGTGCTGGTGCGCCCGGCGGTGGAGGCCGGCGAGAAGCTGGGCTTTTTGCCCGGCGATTTGACCCAGAAGGTCGACCCCTACCTGCGCCCCCTGTACGACGCGCTCTACGAGATGCTGGGCGTGGAAAAGGTGGCCCGCCTGCTGGAACGCAACGTCATCGAGATCGCGCCGCTGGCCTACATGCGCGGCCGCACGCTGAACGATGCGTTCGTGATCCTGGACGAGGCGCAGAACACCAGTATCGAGCAGATGAAGATGTTCCTGACCCGGCTGGGCTTCGGCAGTACCGCCGTGATCACCGGCGACATGACCCAGATCGACCTGCCGAAACACCAGAAGTCCGGCCTGAAGGACGCGGTGGAAGTGCTGCGCGGGGTCGAGGGCGTGAGCTTCACGTTCTTCGAGTCACGCGACGTGGTCCGGCACCCATTGGTGGCGCGCATCGTGAACGCGTACGAGGCCCGCGATGCGGCCGCCGGACAGGCGTAGGATACGCGCATGACCCGGGGCCCCGTCCGTCTTGATGTCGCCGTCGGCTATGCCCTGCCGCGCGCCGGCGTGCCCGCGGCCGCCAGCTTCCGCAAGTGGGTGGCGGCGGCGCTGGAAGGCCGCATCCGCGAGGCCGATCTTGCCATCCGCCTGGTGGATGAGAAGGAAGGCCGCGCGCTGAACCACCATTACCGCGGCAAGGACTACGCCACCAACGTGCTCAGCTTTCCGGCGGAGCTGCCGGAAGGCCTGCCAGAGGGCGTGAAACTGCCACTGCTGGGCGACCTGGTGCTGTGCGCGCCAGTGATCGCGCGCGAAGCGAAGCAGCAAGGCAAGCCGCTGAACGCGCACTATGCCCACCTGACCGTGCACGGCTGCCTGCATCTGCTGGGCTGGGACCACGAGGACCCGCGCGAGGCGGAGGCGATGGAGCAGTTGGAGCGGGAGATCCTGGCCGGGCTGGGCCTGCCGGACCCCTATCTGGACGCCTGACGCCCGCGCGATCGCACCAATTCGCTAGACTCTGCAGCATTGCCAGCCACGAGGCCCCCACGCCCCATGTCCGAGGACGACAGTCGGCACTCCACCGACACCGATGACAAATCCGCCGAAAAGCCCCACCGATCCTGGCTGGATCGCATCAGCGCGGCGCTTTCAGGCGAACCCACCAGCCGCGAAGACCTGATCGAGCTGCTGCGCGACGTGCAGGCCGACGGCCTGATCGGCCCCGACACCCTGAGGATGATGGAAGGGGCGGTGAACATCGCCGACATGACCGTGGGCGAAGTGATGGTGTCGCGCGCGCAGATGGTGGCGCTGCCCGCCGACGGCAAGTTCCTGGACCTGATGAAGCAGGTGGTGGAGTCCGGCCATTCCCGCTTCCCGGTGCACGGCGAGGACAAGGATGAAATCCTGGGCATCCTGCTGGCCAAGGACCTGCTGCGCGGCGTGGTGGCCGACAATGGCCCCGCCAGCATCCGCGAGCTGCTGCGCCCGGCGGTGCTGATCCCGGAATCGAAGAACCTCAACGTGCTGCTGCGCGAGTTCCGGCAGTCGCGCAACCACATGGCCATCGTCATCGACGAATACGGCGGCGTCGCCGGGCTGATCACCATCGAGGACGTGCTGGAGCAGATCGTCGGCGAGATCGACGACGAACACGACGATGCCGCCGACGAGGGCGTGCTGATCGCGGCACAGGCCGATGGCCAGTTCGTGGTCGATGCGCTCACCCCCATCGCCGACTTCAACGAGCGCTTCGGCGCGGATTTCGACGACGACGAATACGACACCATCGGCGGCCTGGTGACGGCCGCCATCGGCCACCTGCCGGAGGCCGGCGAGGAGCTGACGCTGGGCCGCTTCACCTTCCGCGTGGCCCGCGCCGATGCGCGTCGCCTGCACGCGCTGCACGTGGGCGTGCATGGCGAGGACTGACGCGGTGCGTCTGTTGGTCGCGCTGCTGGCACTGTTGGCCGGTTTCGCCCGCGCGACGCCGACGCCGGCGACCGCAGCCACCGGCGACCCGGCGCCACGCATCGGGGTGGTCACCATGGGTCCCGGCGATATCTTCTGGGAGCGCTTCGGCCACGACGCCATTGTGGTCGAGGATCCGGCCACCGGCACCCGCACCCACTACAACTTCGGCTTCTTCGACCTGGACGAGCCCGGCTTCGTGGGCCGCTTCGTCAAGGGCGAGATGCGCTACCGGCTGGTGGCGCTGCCGATGGAGGAGGACCTGGCCTACTACCGCGAGGTCGGCCGGGGCGCGACGTTGCAATGGCTGGCCCTGGACCCCGCGCAGGCACGCCGGCTGGCCGCGGATCTGGCCGAGAACGCCAAACCGGAAAACGCGCGCTATCGCTACGACTACTACACCGACAACTGCGCCACCCGTGTACGCGACGCGCTGGACCGCGTGCTGGATGGCCGCCTGCGCAAGCAGCTGGAGGGCCGCTCCAGCGGCGACACCTTCCGCAGTGAATCCCTGCGGCTGGCCTCTCCCGCACCGTGGATGTGGCTGGCGTTCGACATCGGGCTGGGCCCCTACGGCGACCGCCCCCTGACGCGCTGGGAGCAGGGGTTCCTGCCGCGCCGCCTGTCCGACGACCTGCGCAAGGTGACGCGCGCGGACGGCCAGCCGCTGGTCGCCGCCGAGCAGGTGCTGCTGCCGCAACGGCAGGCAGCCGAGCCCGTCGAACATGCACAGGCGCTGTGGCCGTGGCTGCTGGCGGGCGTCGTGCTGGCCGGCCTGGTGGCCTTCGCCGCGCCCCGTTACCCGCGCACCCTGGCGGGACTGGCCGGCGGGTTCTGGCTGCTGTGCGGCCTCCTCGGCACCGTGCTGCTGCTGGCCTGGGCCTTTACCGAGCACCGGGCGCTGTGGGCAAACCGCAACCTGCTGCTGTTCAACCCGCTGTGCCTGCTGCTGCTACCCGGTGCCTGGTCGCTGCTGCGCGGACGCGCACCGTCCCCGCGCTTCCGCGCCCTGCTGGCTGTGGTGGCCGTGCTCGCCGCGCTGGCCTGCCTGCCGCTGTGGCTGCAGGCGCTGCCGCAGCGCAACGGCCACTGGATCGCACTGCTGCTGCCGCTGCATTTCGCCCTGTCCCGCTGGTGGCCGCGCCCGTCGCGCGCTTGATGCGCCCGCCAAGGGCGGGCAGGATGCGGCCATGAACGTTCCCGCCGTCCAACCCGCGTGCGTGGTGAATTGCGCGGCCTACGACCAAGCCGGCCACCGCCGCGACATCACCCTCGACGATATCAGCGATGTGCTGGCGGACCCCGCCGGCGGGTTCGTCTGGGTCGGCCTGTACGAGCCGGAGGAGCGCCTGCTCGATACGCTGCAGGACGAGTTCGGCCTGCATGACCTGGCGGTGGAGGACGCCCACCACGCGCACCAGCGGCCGAAGCTGGAGCCTTACGGCAACAGCCTGTTCATCGCCGCGCACACCGCGCAGCAGGTGGATGGACACGTGCGCTTCGGTGAGACGCACGTCTTCATCGGACCGCGCTACCTCATGACCGTGCGCCACGGCGCCTCGCTCAGCTTCGCCTCGGTGCGCCAGCGGCTGGAGCGGGATCCGGAGGCGCTGGCCCGCGGGCCCAGCGTGGCACTGCATGCGGTGCTGGATTTCATCGTGGACAACTACCAGCCGATCGTCTCGGATTTCGAGCGCGAACTGGACGCGCTGGAGCAGGACGTCTTCGCCGAGAGCTACAAGCGCGGCACCATCCAGCGCCTGTATGCGCTGCGCAAGGAACTGACCCAGATGCGGCTGGCGGTGGCGCCGATGCAGGACATCCTGTCGCAGCTGATCCGCAGCCCCACGTTCGCCATCCCGGATGAGGTGAAGCCCTACTTCCGCGACGTGCTGGACCACGCCGCGCGCGTGGGCGACAGCATCGACACCCTGCGCGAGATGGTGGCCGCGGCGATGAACGTCAACCTGTCGCTGGTCACCGTGGCGCAGGGCGAGATCGTCAAGAAACTCGCCGGCTGGGCCGGCCTGCTGGCCGCACCCACCCTGATCGCCAGCTGGTACGGCATGAACTTCGAGCACATGCCCGAACTGCACGGACGTTGGAGCTACCCCATCCTCGTCGGCGTGGTCGCGCTGGTCTGCGTGGGCCTGTACCGCTACCTGCGCCGGATCCGCTGGCTGTAGGCCATCTCCCGCCTGCTCAGGCCCCGGCCAGCGCGCGCAGCATCAATCCGGTGAGATAGGCGCAGTAAGTCCCCAGCGCATAGCCCAGCACGGACAGCAACACACCGACCGGCGCCAGCGCCGGATGGAAGGCGGTAGCGACCACCGGCGCGGACGCGGCTCCGCCGATGTTCGCCTGCGACCCGACGGCCATGAAGAACAGCGGCGCCCGGATCACGCGCGCCACCAACAGCATCACCGCGGCATGCACCGAGATCCAGATCAGCCCGAGCAGCAGCAGCAGCAGCGGCCGGTCGGCCAGCTGGGCCAGATCCATCTGCATGCCGATGGTGGCGATGAGGATGTAGAGCAGGACCGAGCCCACTTTCGACGCCCCCGCACCTTCAAGCCGGCGCGCGCGGGTGAAGCTGAGGGCCACGCCGAAGGTGGTGGCATAGATCACCAGCCAGAAGAAGCGCGAGTCCAGGCTGTAGTCGCGCAGTCGCCACTCCGCCGGCATGGCGCGCACCCACGCCACGGTGGGATCTGCCAGGAAATGGGACAGGCCCACCGCACCGAATGCCAGCGCGAAGATCATCATCAGGTCGGTGGTGGACGCGACGCGGGCATGCTCGGCCTGGTAAGTGGCCATACGCACCTGCAGCTCCTCGATGGCGCGCGTGTCCGCCCGCAGCCAGCGATCGAAGGCCGGCGCGCGCGCCGCCATGAACAGCAGCACCGCCATCCAGACGTAGGCCACGATCACGTCCGCCGCGGCGAACTGGCCAAACAGCGTGGCATCGACGCCGAAGACTTCCTTCATCGCGGCCTGGTTGGCGC
This sequence comes from Thermomonas sp., assembly GCF_046293095.1. Classification (GTDB taxonomy): domain Bacteria; phylum Pseudomonadota; class Gammaproteobacteria; order Xanthomonadales; family Xanthomonadaceae; genus Thermomonas. Next base: position 252,109 of record NZ_JBKBPN010000002.1, on the reverse strand, counting down.
CACCGCCGATCCAGCTGCCCGCGATCGTGGTCATCCCGCGCCAGGTCTCCCCCGCTACCGTCTCCGGATGGATGACCCGCATGGCCTCGAACGCCACCAGCGCGCCCAGCATGACGCCGGCAGTGCCGGCCAGGAACATCACCAGCGCCTTCGGGCCCAGTCGCAGCACCGCGCCCACGTCCATCGAGATGCAGAAGAGCACCAGCGATGCCGGCAGCAGGTAGTCGCGCGCCATCGGATACAGGCCCGAGTGCGCGCCGTCGATGAGCCCCACGCTGTTGGCCAGGGCGGGCAGCAGGTAGCACGGCAGGATGGCCGGCACGAGGGCGTAGAGCTTCGCCCACGGCCCCCGTTCCCGCGATGAACTCCAGAAGACGAATCCCAGGATGGCCGCCAGCAGGCCCAGGACGGCGGCATCGCTGCCGATCAGGGCACTGCCCGCACTTGCCTCCACGTCACTGCCCGATGTGCTGCTTCAGCCAGGCGTTCACCGTCTCGTGCCAGAGCACGCTGTTCTGCGGCTTCAGCACCCAGTGGTTCTCGTCCGGGAAGTACAGGAACTTGGACTCCACGCCCTTGCGCTGGTTGGCCGTGAACAGCGCGATGCCCTGCTCCACCGGGATGCGGAAATCCTGCTGGCCGTGGATCACCAGCATCGGCACCTTGAAGTTGGCGACATGGTTGGCCGGGTTGAACTTCTGGTAGCCCGCCGGGTTGTCGTACGGCGTGCCGCCGTTCTCCCACTCGCTGAACCACAGTTCCTCGGTGGCATAACCCATGGCGTTGTTCTCGAACACGCCATCGTGGCTGACCAGGCACTTCCAGGGTTCATTCCAGTTGCCTGCGATCCAGTTGACCATGAAACCGCCATAGCTGGCGCCCAGCGCGCAAGCCTTGTTGCCATCCAGGAACGGATACTTCTGCTGCGCCGCAGCCCAGCCCTTCTGCAGGTCCTCCAGCGGGCGATCGCCCCAGTGGCCACTGATCGAATCGGTGAACTTCTGGCCGTAGCCGGTGCTGCCATGGAAGTCGATCATCACTACCGCGTAACCTTGGCCCGCGTAGGTCTGCGGGTTCCAGCGGTAGCTCCAGCCGTTGCCAAAGCTGCCCTGCGGGCCGCCGTGGATCAGGAAGGCGACCGGGTACTTCTTCCCGGGCTCGAAGTTCCACGGCTTCACCACATAGCCGTGCACGGTCTCGCCGTTCCAGCCGATGAAGTTGAACTGCTCGTACGCGCCCCAGGCCACGTCCGGCAGCATCTCCGCCGCCGACGGCGTGATCGCGCGTACCGGTGCCTTGCCGTCGGCGCTGGTGGTGGCGATGACATCGCCGGTCTTCAGCGTGTTGCGGGCGAACGCCAGGGTCGGGCCGGCCAGGTCGAAGGCCGACACGCTACCGTCCTTCACCACGGTTTCCACCTCGCCATTGGCCAGCGAGACGCGGAACAGCGGATGCTGGCCCAGCTCCTGGGCGGTGGTGTAGATCCACTTGCCATCGGCGGACAAGGCGATGCCGTCGGCGGAGGCGTCCCAGCGCGGCGCGATTTCCTTCGCCTTGCCGGAGGCCACGTCCATCGCCATCAGCGCAAAGCGGTCGGCCTCGAAGCCCGGGCGCGCCATCGCGCGGTAATAGAGGGTCTTGCCGTCGGCGCTGAATACCGGGCCGGCGTCCCAGGCCTTGTTGGCCGCGGTGACATTCCGTGCGCCGCTGCCGTCGGCATTGACCAGCCAGATGTCGAAGTTGGTGCTCCAGGGCTCGCTGCGGTCGGATTGGCGCACGCTCATGGCCACGGTCCTGCCGTCGGGCGACCAGGCGAAATCGGACAGGTCGCCGAACGGCTTGGACGGGATGTCGCCGTGGACGTCACCGCTCAGCAGCGTCGCCGAGGTCAGCATGCCCTCGCCCAGCGGCGCCGCGAACACGCGGTTCAGGCGACCGTCGGCCCAGGTATCCCAGTGGCGGATGAACAGGCGATCGAACAGCACGCCGGTGCTCTTGCGGGCCGTCTCGTCGTCGAGCTTCTTCCTGGTGCAGGCCAGATCGGCCTTGCAGTCCGGAAACACGGCCAGCGCCAGCGCCACCTGCTTGCCGTCGGGCGACAGCTTGTAGCCGTCCACATCGATGGGGAAATCGGTCAGGCGCTTGGCCTCGCCACCCGCGGCCGGCATCGCATAAAGCTGCATGGAGCCCGATTGGGCGCTGAGGAAGTAGAGCGTCTTGCCATCCGGCGAGAACGCCGGCGAGTTCACGCTCCAGCCTTCCGGGGATACCTGCTTCGGCGGCACCATGTCGCGGGTGAAGAGGTTGCGCATCCACAGGGTGGTCTTGGACTTGTTGCTGTCCTTGTCCACCGTGCGCTTGGCGAACACCAGCACGCGCCCGTCCGGCGACAGCGTCGGCGCGGAGTAGCGGTCCATGTAGGCCATGTCCTGCACGGTGAAACCGCGCTGCGCGGCGCTGGCGGCGCTGGCGGCGGCCGGCAGGGACAGGGCGAGGGCAAGCGGGAGGATGGCGTGGCGAAGGGTCATGGCAGTGGCTCCATGGAGCAGGAAGTGAAGACGCCCGCGCAGGCGCAGGCGTCGTGATGACTCAGGCGTTCGGATTGGCCTTGGCGCCGGTGCGGTACAGCAGCCAGCCGACCACCGCCAGCACGGCGAGGCCGACCCACTTGCCCTGCTGCAGGGCTTCCGGCACCGCGATCACGTCGGCGCGGCCCGAGGCCACGATCGGGATCGCGATCAGGATGCCCATCAGCGCCTCGCCGGTGATCAGGCCCGCGGCGAACAGCGTGCCGGGGCGATGCAGGCGGTCGCGCGCCGCCTCGTCGTGGGTGCCCACCATGCCGTGGCGCTTTTCCACCAGGTAGGCCAGCAGGCCACCTAGGAAGATCGGCACCATCAGTTCTAGCGGCAGGTAGATGCCAATGGCCGCCGCCAGCACCGGCACGCGGAAGCTGCTGCCCTTGGCCTTCAGCACTTCGTCGAGGGCGATGATGGCCGCGCCGACCCCGGCGCCGATGCCAATCACCGTCCACGGCAGCTCGCCGCCGAACATGCCCTTGGCAACCGAAGCCATCAGCGTGGCCTGCGGCGCGGACAGTGCGTTCGGATGCTCCGGCGTGGGCGCGCCGATGCCATAGGCCTGCGCCAGCAGGTTCAGCACCGGCGCCATGATCAGCGCACAGGAGAACGCGCCGATGCCCAGCATCAGCTGCTGCTTCCACGGCGTGGCGCCGACGATGTAGCCGGCCTTGAGGTCCTGCAGGTTGTCACCGCCGACCGCCGCGGCGCAGCACACCACCGCGCCGATCATGATCGCGGCCACCGCACCCAGCGGCGCGCCGGACGCGCCCACCGCCATCTTCCCGCCCTCGCCCAGCAGCACCAGCAGCACGGCCGAGGCGAACAGGATGGTGGCAATCGTGATCCCGGACACCGGGTTGTTGGAGGAGCCCACGAGGCCGGCCAGGTAGGCCGACACCGACACGAACAGGAACCCGGCGACGATCATGATGATCGCCATCGGGATGCTGACGTGCCACATGCCGACGATGGCCTGGTACAGCAGCAGCAGCGGCACCACGAACACCACCAGCGCCACCAGCATCCACTTCATGGGCAGGTCGCGCTCGGTCTCCGCGACCGCTTCGCCGCTGCCCTTGCGCGCCGCGGCCACGCCGCTCCGGACGCCGGACAGCAGAGACTTGCGCAGCGAGAACAGCGTCCACACGCCACCGATCAGCATCGCACCGACGCCGAGGTAGCGGATCTTGGCCGACCAGATGGCACCGGCGATCTCTTCGGCACCCGCACCGGCGATGCTGGCGGCCAGCGTCGGGTCGGTATCGAGGAAGAACATGTGGTACAGCGGGATGGCAATGTGCCAGGACAGGATCGAGCCGGACACGACGACAATGCCGATGTTGAGACCGACGATGTAGCCCACACCCAGCAGCGCCGGCGACAGGTTGGTGCCGATGTAGCCCAGGTACTTGCCGAAAAAGCCGGCGCCCGCGGCGGTGTCGGGGATCAGCTTCATGCCGCTGGCCGCGGCCGCCTTGATCAGGCCGCCCAGCGAGGCCGACACCGCCAGAATCTTCAGGCCCGGGCCGGGGTTCTCGCCCGCCTTCAGCACTTCCGCGGCCGCCTTGCCTTCGGGGAACGGCAGCGGCTCCTCGACGATCATCGAGCGGCGTAGCGGCACCGAGAACAGCACGCCCAGCAGGCCGCCCAAGCCGGCGATGGCCAGCACCCACGAATATTTGAAGTCCTGCCAGTAGCCCAGGATGACCAGCGCCGGGATGGTGAAGATCACACCGGCGGCGATCGACGAACCCGCCGAGGCGCCGGTCTGGACGATGTTGTTCTCCAGGATGGTGCCGCCGCCCAGCAGGCGCAGCACGCCCATCGAGACGACGGCGGCCGGGATCGCGGTGGCGATGGTCAACCCGGCGAACAGGCCGAGGTAGGCATTGGCTGCGGAAAGGATCACCGCCAGCAACACCGCCAGCACCACGGCGCGGAACGTGAGCTGCGGCACAGGCTGAACAGGATTCGACATCGGACGCCCTCGGCAAAGAATGCAAGTGCCGAAACGTAGCCGCTGCGGGAGGGCAAGTCCAGTGCAGTGCGGCGCAGCATATCGCCGGGCGAAGCAGGCAAGCAGCAAAGCCGCCGCAGTGAAGCAACCCTGAATCCGTGGCGCAGGGCGCGCGTCATGCGCTGCTACACTCGGGTGCTTTGATGCTGCTGAAGAAGAGTTGCCGCATGCACAAAACGCGCCCGCTTGTTCTCGCCCTGTCCACCGCCCTCCTTGCCGGTCTCGCCTCGCCCGTGAGCCTTGCCGCGAAGAAGCGGGTGGCGCCGAACGCGGCAGCCGTGTCGCCGGCCTGCACGGATCTCTATGCAGAGGCCAACAAAGGCTGGCTGGCGGCGAACCCGATGCCTGCATCCGGCGCGATCTCCGCGCTGGGCCAGCTCAGCGCGCGTGCGCAGCAGCAGCAGCGCGACCTGCTGGATGCCGCGATGCGCGACCCCAGGAACAAAGTGCAGAAACTGCTCGGCGACTTCTGGGCCAGCGGCCTGGACGAGGCCGCGGTGGAGCGGGACGGCGCCGCGCCGGTGGCGCCGCTGCTGAAGCGCATCGACGCCATCCGCAAGCCCAAGGACATCGCCCCGGCGATTGCCGCACTGCATCAGGTGGGCATTCCCGTGGCGTTCCAGTTCGGCGCCGATCTGGACCTGCGCGACCTCGACCGCCACCTCGGCTACTTCAGCCAGGGTGGGCTGGGCCTGCCCGATCCGGCCTACTACACCCGCACCGATGCCGACACCAAGGCGCTGGTCGCACGTTATGCCGACTACATCCGCCGCATTCTCGCCCTGACCGGCGTGCCGAAGCAGGACATCGAGACCCAGACCGCGCAGGTGCTGGATCTGGAAACCCGCATCGCGCGCCTGGCCAGGCCGCTGCCGGAATTGCGCGATCCCCGCAACAATTTCGCCCCGGTGGCCACCGCCGGCCTGGGCAAGCAGTACCGCAACCTGCAGCTGGACGCTTTCCTGAAGGCCCAAGGGGTCGACGACGACACTGTCTCGCTGGCCAATCCGGCGATGTTCGCCCAGTTGGACGCCATGGTTGCCAGCCTCAAGCCCGCGCAATGGCAGTCCTATCTGCGCTGGCGCGTGGGCGATGCGATGGCGCCGTACCTGTCCGCGCCGTGGCGCGAGGCGGCGTTTACGTTCCGCGGCAAGGTACTGCTGGGGCAGGACGCGCCGCCGCCGCGCTGGCAGCAGGTACTGGATGCGATCAACCTGGCTGCCGGCCCGATGCTGGGGCGCGAATACACCGCCGCGCACCTGGCCCCGCCCATTCGCAGCCAGGCCGAGCAGATCGCCGACCAGGTCCGCCTGGCCCTGCGCCAGGCTGTCGAGCGCGGCAACCTGCTGCAGGGCGAGGCCAAGGCGGAAGCGCTGGCGAAACTGGACAGACTGCGGATCGAGGTCGGCGCACCCAAGCGCGACCTCGACGACAGCGTGCAGCCGATGGGCCGCGGCAGCTTCGGCAGCAACATGCTGATCGCCGCCACCTGGCGGCATCGCCAGGAAATGAAGCGGATCGGCAAAGGCAACGCCGATCGCCGCTGGGACCTGCTGCCGCAACAACCGGCGTTGGCCTACGATCTGGCCCACAACCGCCTGATCGTCACCGCGGCGATGCTGCAGGCTCCCGTGCTGGACGCAGCGATGCCCGAGGACGCCCGCTACGGCGCCTTCGGTGCACTGGTCGGCCACGAGCTGAGCCACGCCATCGACGGCCGCGGCCGTTACGTGGACGCCAAGGGCGATGTGCGTGACTGGTGGAGCGGCAGCGAGGTCGCCGCCTGGGACGCCCTGGGCGGAAAGGTGGCCCGCCTGTATGGCGCACTGCCCTATCCCGGCGTGGCCGGCGTCAAGGTGGACGGGGTGCTGACCCGCGACGAGAACCTGGCTGATCTGGCCGGCATGGAACTGGCCCATGCCGCCCTGCGCGCGGCGCATCCGGACGGCGGCGCGCAGGCCGACAAGGCGTTCTTCACCGGCTGGGCGCAGCTGTGGGCGCAGCAGGTGACCACCGAGGAAGCGAAGATCCGCGCGCAGCAGGACGTGCGCGCGCCCGGCCCGTGGCGCGCCAACGTCCCGGCCATGCAAGAGGCAGCGTTTGGCGCGGCCTACGGCTGCAAGATCGGCACGCCCATGCAGCCCAAGGCGGACGCGCGCGTCATCGTGTTCCAGTAAGTCGTCGCGAAGACGACTGTCTTGTCGCTGCCGGGGCTCAGCGGACGATGCGGATGTTCGGCCCGCGCCGCCCGCCGCCGCCCAGCGGCCCCTGGCCGCGCCAGTGACGGATCAGCAACCAGCCGAACAGCATCCCGCCCAAGTGCGCGAAATGCGCCACGCCCGGCTGCAGGCCGGTGATGCCGAGGCCCAGTTCGAACAGGCCGTAGACGATGACCAGCGTGCGTGCCTTCATGGGGATCGGCGGGAACAGCAGCATCACGCGCTGGTTCGGGAACAGCATGCCGTACGCCAGCAGCAGCCCGAACACGCCGCCGGAAGCGCCGATGGTGGGGTATGGATCGGCGCCCTGCGACAGGGCATAGGAGCCGACCAGCAGTTGGCACAGGGCGGCGCCGACCACGCTGACGAGGTAGTAGGTCATGAAGCGGCGCTCGCCCCAGGTGTATTCCAGCGGCGCGCCGAACATCGCCAGCGCCAGCATGTTGAAGGCCAGGTGCAGGAAGCCGCCGTGCAGAAAGCTGTAGGTCACCAGCTGCCACGGCATGAACGCCGGCGCGAGGGCGCCGACCGGATCGTAAGCCACGTCGCCCCAGGGCCACAGCATCAGCGCGACCAGCCGGTCGTCGCCCAGCAACAGCTGCAGCAGGAAACCGATGCCGTTGGCGATCAGCAGGGTCTTGGTGACGCGGGGGAGATTGAACGGCATCCGTGCGACGTCCTGGTTACGTTGCAGCGCATCATAGCGCGACATCCCGGTTCAGCATGGGCCCCACAGCGCGGCATCCAGCGTCCCTTCATCCGCCGGCAGCCGGACCCGGCCGTTGTGCAACACGACGCCTTCGTCCTGCAGCCGGCGTGCCTGCTCGCTGAAACCCTTGGAGCCCGCCGGGAACGCGATGCGGCCGTCCGAGCGCAGGATGCGGTGCCAAGGTAGCGCAGGGTCATCGTTCCTGCCCAGAACGCGGGCCACCAGCCGCGCCCGCCCCGGCAGCCCGGCACGCCGGGCGATGGCGCCATAACTGGCCACCTGTCCCGCCGGCACGGCGCGGACGGCGGCCAGGATGCGGCATTCGGCAGTACTCGGGCAGTCGGCGGCAGGCATGTTCGGGGTAGCATAGCCGCATCGCCTTCACCCACGGCCGGGATTGCCATGGACAACTTCGAACAGATCCGCAGCCATCTGGTGGCCTCCGGCTACCGGCTGACTCTGCAGGAGCCTTATGTGGCCTGCGTCGAACTCTCGCTGGCGCAGGGCAAGCGCCACCAGGCCATCTTCCTGGCCGAACTGCAGGACGACGACGGGCGCAACTTCCTTCGCGTCAGCACTGCGGTCGCCCCGACTACCGGCATGGACGCGCGCCGCGCCCTGGCCTTCAACTGGGCCAACCGGGTGGGCTACCTGGCCATTGGCGAACTGGACGGCGTGCCATACCTGCAACTCTGCGAGAACCGCCCCTACGACTGCCTGACTCCGGCCGAAATCGACCGGCTGGTGCTGGAAATCGGCGGCACCGGCGACGAGATGGAGCGGCGGATGTCAGCGGGCGGCGACCTGTTCTGACCCGTTGCGCCAACCCCATGAAAAACGCCGGCCACTGGCCGGCGTTTTTGTTTGTCAGATGCGCATGGCGCCTCAGGACCAGCCCAGCGCCTCCAGCAGGCGCAGCAGGCCGTAGGCGATGCCGCCGGCCGCCGGGAGGGTGAGGATCCACGCCCAGACGATGCGCTCGATCACACCCATCTTCAGCGCGCGCGGGTTCTTGGCGAACCCCACGCCCATGATGGCGGTGGAGATGCTGTGGGTGGTGGACACCGGCATGCCGAAGTGGGCCGCCACGGTCAGGATGGTGGCCGAGCTGGTCTCCGCGGCGAAGCCGTTGATCGGGTGCAGCTTCACCATCTTGTGACCCAGCGTCTTGATGATGCGCCAGCCCCCCATTGCCGTGCCCGCCGCCATCACCAGCGCGCAGGTCACCACGATCCAGCCGGCGATGCCCTGCGCATCCCCACTGCCGGGATGCAGGAACGACAGCCAGGCCGGCAGGTCGTTGAGCGTGCCGCTGGCCTCGGCGCCGAACAGGGTCAGGGCGATGATGCCCATCGTCTTCTGCGCGTCGTTCTGGCCGTGGGCATAGCCCATGTACGCCGCAGAGAGGACCTGCGCCTTGCCGAAGAACTTGTTGATGAAATGCGGCCGCGCCAAGCGCCCCGGCAGACCACCGATGCGCGCCAACCCGGCGATGATCGCCCACAGCAAGACCATCACCAGCACGCCCAGCAGGAACCCCGCAAGCGGCGAGCTGACCATCGGCAGGATGACCTTCCACAGCAAGCCCTTGTTCTTGGTCCAGTCCCCCACTGTCTCCGACCACACCAGCACGTGGAAGTCGTTGTGTGCAGCGGCCAGCGCGGCGCCACACAGGCCGCCGATGAGCGCGTGCGAGGACGAGGACGGCAGGCCCTTCCACCAGGTGATCAGGTTCCAGACGATGCCACCCAGCAGCGCGCACAGGATGACCTGCGAGGTCACCTGGATCACGTCGGTGTCGATCAGCCCGGAGGCGATGGTCTTGGCCACCGCGGTGCCCATCAGCGCACCCACCAGGTTCATTGCTGCGGCCAGCAGCACCGCCTGCCAGGGCAGCAGCGCCTTGGTGGCCACCACCGTGGCGATGGAATTGGCGGTGTCGTGGAAGCCGTTGATGAACTCGAAAACCAGGGCGGCCAGCACCACCACCAGGACAAGCGTCAGCATGACCTTGCCCCGTCAACTGTTCTTGAGGACGATCTGGTAGGCAACCACGCCAGCCTCGCGGCAGCGGTCGATCGCCTTCTCCAGGATCTCGAAGAATTCCTTCAGCAGGAACATCTGCAGGCTGTCCAGCCTGCCGGAGTAGATCTCGCGGTACAGCTCCAGCATCAGGCGGTCGGCCTCGTTCTCGATCGAGCGCAGCTTCTCGTTGAGCGCCCTCATGCGGTCCAGGTTCATCCGCTCCAGCTCGCCAACCATCTGCACCACCACCGCGGCGGCCTGCTCCAGCATGGCGGCACGCGGGGCGAAGTCGATGTGGGCCAGGTGCTCGGTGGCCAGCGCATAGCGGTCCGCGAACTTCTCGATCTGCTTGGGGATCTTGTGCAGGGCCGAGCCCAGCGCCTCGATGTCCTCGCGCTCGATCGGGGTGATATAGCTGTCCACCAGCGCCTGGCTGATCTTCTCGGCGGCGGTGCGCTCGCGCAGGCGGGCCAGCTTGAAGGCGTCCAGCGCCGGCTGGCGGTCGGCCTCGCGCATCATGGCGTGCAGCGCTTTGGCGCTGTCGTGGGCGGCGGCGGCGGCATCGTCCAGCAGCGCGTAGAACTGCGCGCCGGACCCGAAGATGGTTTGGAGGGAGAACATGGGCGTTCCGGAGGTAGATGAAAATCAGGTTGCGAAAATACTTCCCAATTATGACGCTTAGGTGACAAACCCTGTACCCGCCCGTCGCACGCCCTCCCGCCGGGGCAGCGGAGCGGCCCTGCTATGATGCGCTCGCGCCTCCGGCGCAGCCCATGGACGACCATCCCCCGCCGCCGCCATGCCCCTGCCCCGCCGCGCGTCCTGCCGCGGCGGCGCGCTGTGCCGCGTCCCGCCCCCCTCTTCTTCCGACTGCACCCGGTGATCTCCCGTGCTGGAATTGCTGCTGATCGTCTTCGCCCTGATCCTGCTCAACGGCTTCTTCGCTCTGTCGGAGATGGCGGTGGTCACCTCGCGCAAGGCGCGGCTGAAGCAGCAGGCGGACAGCAGCCGCGGTGCCCGCAAGGCCCTGGAACTGGCCGAACACCCCGAGCAGTTCCTGTCCACCGTGCAGGTGGGCCTGACCCTGATCACCATTCTCACCGGCATGCTGGGCGGCGATGCGATCGGCGGCCTGATCGGCGCCTGGCTGGCCGCCCATGCGCCGGCACTGGGGGACTACGCCAGTCCGCTGGGCAAAGTGCTGGCGGTCGGCCTGATCACCTACCTCAGCATCGTGCTGGGTGAACTGCTGCCCAAGCGGTTGGCGCTGCTGGCGCCCGAGCGTGTCGCCGCCGCAGCGGCGCTCCCCATGCACTGGCTGTCGCGGCTGGCCAGCCCGGTGGTACTGCTGCTCAGCGCCACCGTGCGCGGCTTGCTGAAGCTGCTGGGGGCAGGTGGTGGCGGTGGCTCGCAGATCACCGAAGAGGAAATCCAGCTGCTGGTCAGCGAAGGCCACGAGCAAGGCGTGTTCGACCTCGATGAACGCAACATGCTGAACCGGGTGATGCGCCTGGGCGACCGCACCGCCGACAGCCTGATGACCCCGCGCACCAGGATCGCCTGGCTGGATGCCTCCGCCCCGCTGTCGGAGAATCTGGCGACGATGCAGGACAGCGCGTTCTCGCGCTACCCGGTCTACCGCGGCGACGACAGCGACGTGGCCGGTATCCTCGAGGTCAAGACCCTGCTGGACGAACTGGGCCGGCCGCAGCCGGATCTGTTTCGCGACCTGCGCCCGGCACTGTTCGTGTCCGAATCCACCCACGCCATGAAACTGCTGGAGATCCTGCGCGAGGAACAGCAGTCGATGGCGCTGGTGGTGGACGAGTATGGCGACATCCAGGGCCTGGTGACGGTCAGCGACATCGTGGACGCGGTGATCGGCCGCCTGCAGTCCGGTGGCGAGGGGACCGGCGAAGAGGCGCTGGTGGTGGAGCGCGAGGACGGCTCGCTGCTGGTCGATGGCGGCCTGCACGTGGAGGAACTGCGCGAGTTGACCGGCGAACGCCTGGCCGACGCCGAGGAACTGGAATACCGCACCGCCGCTGGCCTCGTCATCGCCCACTTCGGACGCATCCCGCACGTGGGTGAGTACGTCCGGATCGGTCCCTGGAGGATCGAGGTCGTCGACCTCGACGGCCCCCGCATCGACAAGCTGCTGCTGCAACGCGACCCGCCGGGCAGCCGGATCGACGGCGACGATTGACCGGGTTGAGCCCGGATCTCAACCCAGCAGGCGCACGAATTCCTGCCCGCCCATCGGGTGGCCCAGCCAGTAGCCCTGCACCAGATCGCAGTCGCGCTCGCGCAGCAGGTCGAACTGGCCCGCGCGCTCCACGCCCTCCGCCACCACGGTGACGCCCATCGAGTGCGCCATCGCGACGATGGCGCTGGTCAGCGCCAGGTCGTCCGGGTCGCGCAGCAGATCGGTGATGAAGCTGCGGTCGATCTTCAACCCGTCCACCTGCACGCGCCGCAGGTGGCTGAGGCTGGAGTAGCCAGTGCCGAAATCGTCCAGCCACACCTTCACGCCCATCTGGCGCAAGCGGCCCAGCAGCACGCCGGCATTGGCTTCGTCGCTGATCACCGCCGTCTCGGTCAGTTCCAGATGCAGGCGCTCCGGCGCCAGGCCGCTCTGCTGCAGGGCATCGGCCACCTGCTTGAGGAGGTCGCCGCTGCGCAGCTGGCGCGCGGACACGTTCACCGAGACGAAGGGCGGCTCGCCCGCGCCCGGCGGCACTGGCCAATTGGCGGCCTCGTGGCAGGCATTGCGCAGCGCCAGCAGGCCGATCGCCTCGATCAGGCCACTCTGCTCGGCGACGTCGATGAACACCGACGGCGCCACCGCACCATCGTCGGGGTGGTTCCAGCGCAGCAGCGATTCGGCGCCGACCAGCACGCGGTCGCGGGTGCGGTAGATCGGCTGGTAGACGAGGGTCAGCTCGCCGCGCTCCCATGCCCCGCGCAGGTCATGCTCCATGCGCACGCGCCGCTCGATGGCCTGGTCCATGGTGCGGCTGTAGAAGCGGTAGCAGTTCTTACCCGCCATCTTGGCCTGGTACATGGCGATGTCGCCGTTCTTCATCAGCAGCGAGGCGCTGCCGGCATCGTCCGGGAAGATCGCCACGCCCACCGACGTGCCCAGCAGCACCTGCCGGCCGTGCAGCAGCATCGGCTCGCTCAGTGCCATCACCAGCGCCTCGGCCAACTGGATGGCCTTGCCGCGCACATCGACATTGGGCCCGGGCCCCGAAGGCTGCAGCAGGATGACGAACTCATCCCCGCCGAAACGCGCCACCAGCGTATCCGCGTCGCCGATGTCCTGCACCGCGCGCTCGATGCGCGCGGCCACCTGCAGCAGCACCTCGTCGCCCGCCTCGTGGCCCAGGGTGTCGTTGACCCGTTTGAAGTCGTCCAGGTCGGCGAACAGCAGGGCCAGCTGGCTGCCGGTGCCCTGGTGTTCGCGCAGCCGCTGCTCCAGCGACTCGCGGAATGCCAGCCGATTGGCCAGCCCGGTCAGGGCATCGCTGTAGGCGACACGGCGGATGTCGCGGTCGTGGCGGGACACGCTCTCGCGCATGCGGCCGAACGTGCGGATCAAATCGCCCAGCTCGTCCTTGCGCCGACTGTCCGGCACGGGTGAGTCGAAGTCACCGGCCTCGATCTGGCGGGCGGCGTCGCCCAGCATGCGGATCGGGTTGACCAGCATCCGCTGCAGCAGCGCGGCTCCCACCAGCGCGACCACGCCAAAGCCGCAGCACAGCAGCAGCAGCCAGTCCAGGCTGCGCCGGTTGACCGCCTCGAACCCGGAACGCAGGCCATCCAGCGCGCGCTCCTCGGCACGCCTGACAGCCGTCATGGAATAACCGATGCGCACACCGCCCAGCCGATCGTCGCCAATGGTGATGGGGTACGACACGTCCAGCAGCGCGTCGGTCTGCCGGGTATGCGGCCCGTTGGCCGCGATGATCTCGGCAGCAAGGGGGTCGTCCATCGGCTGGCCGTAGGCGGCGATGTCGCCCGAGCCATCGTGCAGGATGCGTCCCTGGGAATCGTAGACCAACACGTAGTCCACGTCGGGCGCGCGCAACGCGCTGCGGGTCAGATCCCCGACCGCATCCAGATCGAAGAAATACAGCGGATTGGCCAGCGCGTCGGCCAGTTGCCGGACCTGCGCCTCGCCGGCTGCGCGCATCTGCTCGGACAGCAGGCCGTGGGTGCTCTGGCGGGCGATATCGATGATCTCGCGCTGGCTGCCCTGCTGGCGCTGCCAGAGCAGCACCATCATCAGCACCACGATCCCCAGCACCACCAGGATCCCGACCTGGAACCGCAGCTGCAGGTTGAGCCCGGAACGCTTCATTCGACCTCCGACCGCAAGCGCTGCATGCCAGTGGCAAGCTGATCCAGCGCGCGGCGGTCGTCATCGGTGATGGGCACGAATCGCGTGGTATCCGCGAAGCGGCGCAGCGCCTCGCCCGCATCCGGATCCTGCGCGGCCTCCAGCAATACCTGCTTCAGGCGCGCTTCCACGCGGGGATCCATGCCGCTGCGCGCCAGCATCAGGGCGCGCGGAACATCCCAGGAGCGGCCGATTACGCGGAAGTCCTGCGCGAAGGCAGGTGGCATCCGTGCCGGATTGTCCCAGTCCAGGTTGCTGAGCACGCCGGCGTCCACCAGGCGCTTGTGCACCCAGGTGGTGATGTTCAGTTCGGTGCGCGCGAACACGTAGCCGACGCGGCCCGGTGCAGGCTTGTCCATCGGCGAGAGCAGCAATTCCAGCGATTGACCCTCGTCCAGCAACTGCACGGCCGGCAGGTAGTAGGCGCTGGTGGAGTACGGTCTCTGGAACGCCACGCTGCGGCCGGACAAGTCCTTCAGGGACTGGACGGGGCTGTCGCGGCGGACGAAAAACACGCTGTGGTAGCGGGTGGCACCATCACGCTCGGTGACCAGGAACGAATGCGCCACGCCGCGCCTCTCGAGCAGCGCGGCATTGCCTGCGGTTTCGTTGATCCAGTCCACCCGGCCACGGCGCAGGTAGCTGCTCATCTGCTGCAGGTCTTTGGCCATCAGGATGCGGCCGCTGCGGATGCCGACCGAGGCCATCCGCGGGATGACATAGTCCAGCAGCGGCTTGAGCTGGTCGTAATGCGCCTTGGGGTCATCGCTGACCCGGCCCAGCACCAGCACGCTGGCGTCATCGGCGGGTGGCGCTTCCTGCGCAGGGGCAGGCGCCCCCCACGGCAGCAGGCCGAGCAGGCAGATCAGCGCTGGCAGTAAATGGCGCATGGACGCGAACACAGCCCCCTTGTCTTCGTCCTGCGAGGCTAACCGATTTTCGCGTTGCCGGACGCCTCGCCGGCCAGCCGGGCCATCCGTTGGGCATCGGCCAGCACCCCGCGCAGCAGGCGCACCTCGGCGCTGTCCAGGTTTGCGCGCAGGTACAGCCGGCGCAGCTTGCGCATCGCGGACTCGGGGGCGCGGCCCTTGTGGAAATCGATCTGCTCCAGCGTCTCGGCCAGCTGGCCAAACAACCCTTCCAGTTCCGCGTGCGACGCGGCGCCTTCGCCCGGCGGCGGGGTCCATGCGGCCCCTACCGCACCGGCCTCCTCGCCCAGCAGCGCGCAACGCAGCTCATAGCTGACCACCTGCACCGCCGCCGCGAGATTCAGGGAACTGAATCCCGGGTCCGAGGGGATATGTACCGTCGCATGGCACAGCTGCAGCTCCTCGTTGTCCAGCCCGGTCCGCTCGCGGCCGAACACCAGGGCGACCGGCCCACTGGCGGTGGCCGCCACCGCCCGGCGCGCGGCCTCGCGCGGATGCAGCTGCTCCAGCTGGATGCGCCGGCTGCGGGCGGTCGCGCCCAGCACCCAGCGGCAGTCGGCCACGGCCTCGGCCAGGGTGGCGAAGACAGGCGCCGCCTCCACCAGGTCGTCGGCGCCGGCGGCCATGGCATGGGTATCGCGGTCGGGTGCTTTCTCGGGCGCCACCAGCACCAGTTGGCGCAGGCCCATGGTCTTCATGGCCCGCGCCGCGGAGCCGATATTGCCGGGATGCTGGGTGCCAACCAGCACGATGCGCAGCCGGTCGGCCGCATTGGGGGGCGATGCATTCATGTGCGAATGGTAAACTTTGCAGACCGGCCCCGGCGCCGGCCCCGCTCTTTTCCGCCGTCGTCCCCTGTTTCCTCACGTCATCGAGGCGCGTTCGCCATGCAAAAACCCGTCGTCAACGTCATGGTCAAGGCAGCCCGCGCGGCCGGAGGCGTGCTCCTTCGCAACATGAACCGCCTCGACGCGATCAACGTGGTCGAGAAGGACCGGCTGGACTACGCCAGTGAAGTGGACGAGCAGGCCGAACAGGCGGTGGTGAAGGAACTGCGCCGCGCCTTTCCGGACGCGGCGTTCCTGGGCGAGGAAGGCGGCGCGCAGGGCCGCAAGGGCGGCGCGCTGTTCGTCATTGATCCGCTGGACGGCACCAGCAACTATCTGCACGGCTTCCCGCACTGGTGCGTGTCGATCGCCATGGTCGAACAGGGCGAAGTGCAGCACGGCGTGATCTTCGACCCGCTGCGCAATGAGCTGTTCACCGCCAGCCGCGGCAGCGGCGCGGTGCTCAACGACAAGCGTATCCGCGTGTCGGGTCGCAAGGATCTCAACGGCGCCATGCTGGCCACCGGCTTCCCGCCGCGCGAGCGCGAACGCGCACCGGCCCAGCTGGAATGCGTGCGCGAGCTGCTGCGCAGTGCCGAGGACATCCGCCGCACCGGCTCTGCCGCGCTCGATTTGGCCTATGTGGCCTGCGGCCGCAGCGACGGCTACTTCGAGGCCGGCCTGAAGCCGTGGGACATCGCCGCCGGCATCCTGCTGGTGCGCGAAGCCGGTGGCCGCGTCTGCGACTTCCGCGGCGCGCAGACCGGCCCGCTGGACGCACGCGGCATCCACGGCCGCCAGCTGGTGGCCGGCAACCAGAAGCTCAGCGCGGAGCTGCAGAAGATCATCGTGCAGTCTGGCTACGCCGCCGCGTTTGCCTGAGCCCGCCAACCCCGCCCCAGAACAGAACGGCCGCGCAGTGATGCGCGGCCGTTTTCTGTCTGGAGGGAACGCCGGCCGGTAGCAGCCGGCCGCCTGTCACGGCCGGCGAGCAAGCTCGGCGTGATCCTTCGCCTTGGGCAACAGGTCCTGCTTGTTGACTTTCTGCATCAACAACAGCGGGCAGCCGATGAAGATCGACGACAGGGTGCCGAAGACAACACCGATGATCTGGGATTCGGCCAGGCCGCGCAGCGACTCGCCGCCGAACACATACAGCGCCAGCATGCTCAGGAACGCCACGAACGAGGTGATCACGGTGCGCGACAGGGTCTGGTTGATCGACTTGTTCAGAACCTCCACCGGCTCGGCGCGCATGCTGCGGAAGTTTTCGCGCACGCGATCGAACACCACGATGGTGTCGTTGATGGAAAAACCCATGACCGCCAGGATGCCCGCCAGCACGTTCAGATCGAATTCGTGCCCGGAGATGGCAAACCAACCACATACCAGCACCACGTCGTGGAGGGTGGTAAGGATCGCAGCCACCGCGAATTTGAATTCGAACCGGACCGAGACGTAGACCATCAGGCCGATGACCATGAAGATCACGGCATACAGGCCGTTGATGGCCAGGTCGCGCCCCACCTGCGGGCCGACGAAATCGCTCTTGGTGATCGTGACCGGATTGTCCGCGCTGTCCACCGCCCTGAGCACATCGTTTGCACTGCCGTGCCCGGCCTGCATGCGCACCAGCAGATCATTGCGCGAACCGATGCGCTGCACTTGCGCGCCCGCGATGCCCGCTTTTTCGATCTTCGCGCGGACCTGGTCCACCTCGACCGGCTTGCTGAAATGCAACTCGGTGACCGTGCCACCCGTGAAATCCAGCGCGTAGTTGAAGGTGCGCGAGGGATCAAAGTGCCCACCCGGGAACGAATTGACCACCATCACGCCCACCGAGAACAGCGCCAGCAGCGCGGCGATCGTGAGGGACAGCCAGCCGTACCGCATGAAGCGGATGTTGGCGTCATAGGGGAATAGGTTGAACGGTTTCATCCTGCAATCCTGTCGGTAGCCTGGCGTTCGGTGCCGGCGTGCTTCAGATGGAAATCGACTTCGGCTTGCGGCGGAAGCCATAGACCAGCGCGGCCAGGCCATGCGAGACCGATACCGCGGTATACATCGAGGTGGTGATGCCGATGATCAGGGTCACGGCAAACCCCTTGAGCGGGCCGGTACCGAAGGCAAACAGCGCCACGCCGGCAAGGATGGTGGTCAGGTTGGCGTCGAGGATGGTGTCGAACGCACGCGCATAGCCTTCCGCAATCGCCTTCTGCGGTGGCAATCCCAATCGCAACTCCTCGCGGATGCGCTCGTTGATCAGCACGTTGGCGTCCACCGACATGCCGACCGTCAGCGCGATGCCGGCCAGGCCGGGCAAGGTGATGGTGGCGCCGATGATCGACATGATCGCCACCACCAGCAGCAGGTTCAGCCCCAGCGCAAGGCAGCTGATCACGCCGAACACGCGGTAGTAGATCACGAAGAAGACAAGGGTGAAGGCAAACGAGAACCCGACCGCCATCAGGCCGCTGCGGATATTCTCGGCGCCCAGGCTGGGGCCGATGATGCGCTCCTCGACGAAGTCCATCGGCGCTGCCAGTGCACCGGCGCGCAGCAACAGGGCCAGGTCGGCCGCCTCCTTCATGCTTTCAAGGCCCGTGGTCTGGAACTCACGCCCCAGGGTGCCCTGGATGGTGGCTACCGAGATCACCTGCTCGCGGACGCGGGTGGTGCGCACCTCACGGCCATCGACCATGCGCACTTCGGGGATGCGCTCGATGTAGACCACCGCCATCGGCTTGCCGACGTGGGCGCTGGAATAGTCGAACATGCGCTGTCCGCCGGCGGCGTTCAGGCGTACGCGTACCGCGGGCGTTCCCGACTGCGAGTCGAAGAATGCCGATGCGGTCTGCAGCTGCTCGCCAGAGGCGATCACGCGCTTGTTCAGCAGGATCGGGATTGGCTTGCCGTCCGGCCCGACCTCCTTGCGGTAGTAGATCCGGGCTTCCGCCGGAACATTGCCGGAGTCGCGCGCCTCGATCGCGTTGCCCTCCACCACGCCGCGGTATTCGAGGGTGGCAGTGGCGCCGAGGATACGCTTGGCCTGAGCGGTATCCTGCACGCCCGGCAGCTGCACCGCCACGCGATCCGTGCCCTGGCGCTGGATGATCGGCTCGGCGACGCCCAGTTCGTTGATGCGGTTGGCGAGGGTGCCGATGTTCTGCGCCACCGCATCGGTGATCGCCTTGTCCAGCTCCGCCTGCGGGATCTGGACGATGATGCTGTCGCCCGAGACAGAAACCCGGTACGCCGGCATGCTGGCGCTGATCAGGCGCTCCGCTTCACCCGGGTCCTGGCCGCTGGCCAACTTGGCAACCACCGTGTTGTTCCCGGCCGGCTCGACCGAGATGTAGCGCACATGCTTGTCACGCAGCAGTCCGCGGATGTCCTCGGCGGTGGAATCGAACAGCTTGTCCAGCGCTGCCTTGCGGTCGATCTGCATCAGGAAGTGGACGCCGCCCTGCAGGTCGAGGCCCAGCAGCATGGGCTTGGCGCCAATCGCCGACAGCCAGGCCGGCACGTTCGACGCCAGATTCAGTGCCACCACGTAATCGCTGCCCACGATCTCGCGCAGGGCCTCGGCCGCACGCGATTGGTCATCGGGGGATGCCATGCGAACCAGCAGATTGCCGTCCTTCTGCATCTCGATCTTCTTCGGCTGCAGATGGGCGGCCTGGAGGGCCGCCTCGACCCGGCCCCGGAACGCAGCGTCGATGGTCGCGCCCCGGTTGGGGGTGATCTGCACCGAAGGGTCCTGCGGATACAGGTTCGGGATCGCGTACAGCGTGCTGACAATCAGCACCAGCACTGCAATGGCGTATTTCAGGCGGCTGTAGACAAGCATCGTAAAACCCTAGTTGGCGGCGGCCGCCAAACCCTCGGACATCGGTTGAAAACGAAGCGGATCAGGCGGACTTCAGCGTGCCCTTGGGCAGGACGCTGGCGATGGCACCCTTCTGCACGCGCAGCTGCACGCCGCTGGCGACTTCCACGGTGATGAAGGCGTCGCTCAGGCCCACCACGGTGCCGGCGATGCCGCCGCTGGTGATGACCTCATCGCCCTTGGCCAGCTTGTCCAGCATCGCCTTGTGCTCCTTCTGCCGCTTCATCTGCGGGCGGATCATCAGGAAATACATGATCGCGATCAGGAGGACCGGGAACAGCAGGGTGGACATCATGCTGGGGGCGGCGGGCGCGCCGGCGGCCTGGGCATGCGCGACGGGGATCAGGAAATCGAGCGGGTTCATGGGGAATCCGTATCCGTGAAAACAAAAGGGCTGGCCGAGGCCAGCCGCGGATTATGCCACGGGTTGCCCCTGCCCCCCCGCCGGGTCAGCCGGCAGGGAGCGGCCGTGGGTCAGCCGCGGCGTGCGGCGTAGAAGGACTGGCGGAAGTCGGCGAACGTTCCCGCCGCGATCGCGTCGCGCATCTGCGCCATCAGCCGCTGGTAGTAGCGCAGGTTGTGCAGCGTACCCAGCACCGGGCCCAGCATCTCGTTGCAGCGGTCCAGGTGGCGCAGGTAGCTGCGGCTGAAGCCGCCGGCGCAGGCCACGCAGTCGCAGCCCTCCTCGATCGGGCGCAGGTCGTGCTCGTACTGGCTGTTGCGCACGCGCACCACGCCGGTGGAGGTGAAGAAATGGCCGTTGCGGGCGTTGCGGGTGGGCATCACGCAATCGAACATGTCGATGCCGCGCGCCACTGCCTCCACCAGATCCTCCGGGCGACCCACACCCATCAGGTAGCGCGGGCGATCCTGCGGCAGCTGCGGACAGGTATGGTCCAGCATGGCGTTGCGCTCGTCCTCGCTTTCGCCTACCGCCAGCCCGCCCACGGCGTAGCCGTCGAAACCGATCTGCTGCAGCCCCTCGGCCGACACCGTGCGCAGGTCGTGGTGCACGCCGCCCTGGACGATGCCGAACAGCGCCGCGTCGTTGCCTTCGTGCGCCCTCTTGGAGCGTTCGGCCCAGCGCAGCGACAACTCCATCGACTTCTCGACCACCCGGCGGTGCACCGGCTGGCCGTGCTTGTCGTTCACCGGCGGGCACTCGTCGAAGATCATCACGATGTCGCTGCCCAGCACCTTCTGGATGTGCATGGACTCCTCGGGGCCGAGGAAGACCTTGCGGCCGTCGGTGGGCGCGGCGAAGGTCACGCCGTCTTCGGTGATCTTGCGGCGGTGCGCCAGCGAGAACACCTGGAAGCCGCCGGAGTCGGTCAGGATCGGCCCATCCCAGCGGGCGAAGCCGTGCAGACCGCCGTGCGCCTCGATCACCTCCAACCCCGGCCGCAGGAACAGGTGGAACGTATTGCCAAGGATGATCTGGGCACCCAGGTCGCGCACCTGCTGCGGCAGCACGCCCTTCACCGAGCCGTAGGTACCCACCGGCATGAACGCCGGGGTTTCGATGACCCCGCGCGGGAAGGTGATGCGGCCGCGGCGGGCCGCGCCGTCGGTCTTCAACAGCTTGAAATCCATGCGACTCATGCGCCGGCCTCCTGCGGCCACAGCAGCATGGCGTCGCCGTAGCTGAAGAAGCGGTAGCGCTGGCGCACCGCGTGTTCGTAGGCCGCGAAGATGCGCGCCTTGCCCGCGAAGGCGGAGACCAGCATCAGCAGCGTGCTTTCGGGCAGGTGGAAGTTGGTCATCAGCGCGTCGATGCTGCGCAGGCGGTAGCCCGGATAGATGAAAATGCGGGTGTCGCCGGAGAACGGGCGCAGCTGGCCGTCCACCAGCGCGCTCTCCAGCGCGCGCACCACGGTGGTGCCCACCGCGATCACCCGGCCGCCGGCCGCGCGCGTGCGCCGCACCTGCTCCACCAGACCCTCGCCCACATTGATCCACTCGCTGTGCATACGGTGGGACTGGACATCCTCCACCCGCACCGGCTGGAAGGTGCCCGCACCCACGTGCAGGGTGATGTGCCCGATCCCGATCCCGCGTGCCTGCAGCGCCTCCAGCAGCGGCGCGTCGAAATGCAGGCCGGCGGTGGGCGCCGCCACCGCGCCGGCCTCGCGGGCGAATACGGTCTGGTAGCGCTCGGCGTCGGCCCGGTCCGGACGACGCGCGATGTATGGCGGCAACGGCAATTGGCCGGCCTCCTGCAGCCAGTCCTCCAGCGCGCCGTCCACGTGGAAACGCAGTTGCCAGAAGCCGTCATCCAAGCGGGCCAGCACCTCGGCCTCGCCGCCGGCATCCAGTGCAATACGGCTGCCGACCTGCGGCGGCTTGCTCACGCCCAGCTGCGCGCGCGCCTCGGCACCGGGCAGCAGCCGCTCGATCAGGATCTCGACGCGCCCGCCCGTGGCCTTCTGCCCGAACAGCCGCGCCGGGATCACCCGGGTATCGTTGAACACCAGCAGGTCGCCGGCGCGCAGCAGCGACGGCAGGTCGCGCACATGGCGGTCCTCCAGCGCGGCGGCGCCCGGCGGCACGTGCAGCAGGCGGCTGGCGGAACGCTCGGCCAACGGCGCCTGTGCGATCAGCTCGGGCGGCAGATCGTAGTGGAAATCGGAGGTCTTCAACGGCATGCAGGGGCGGCTTGGGACCGCGCATTGTAGGGCGGCCCCGCCGGCGCCGCCCGCGCCTCAGCGCTCGAACTTGGTGGACAGGATGATCGAGGTGTTGGTGCGCTCCACCCCGTCGATGGCGCCGATGCGGTCGGTCAGCACGTCCATCTCGCCCACCGTGGCGGTGACCGCCAGCGCGATCAGGTCATTGTCGCCGCTGATCGAATACAGCACGCGGACCTCGTGCATGGCCTGCAGAGCCTTCACCACCGCGGTCATCTGCTTGGGCCGCAGGGTGATCAGGATGTGGGCGCGGATGCGGTTGCGCTCCAGCTCGTCGTCGATGCGCACGGTGTAGCCGCGGATCACCCCCTGCTGCTCCAGCCGGGCGATCCGGTTCTGCACGGTGGTGCGCGACAATCCCAGGCGGCGGGCGATGTCGGCGGTGGCGGCGCGGGCGTCCTCGCGGAGCAGGGACAGCAGCTGTTCGTCTGCAGCGGAAATTCGCATATCGCCGGATGGTAACGTCGATTTGCCCAAAATGCCCGTCGATCGAGTCGGATCCACCCTACCGAATGACGCCAATCCCGGGATAATGTCGGTTTGGCCGGCCGCCGCCGCGGCCAAGGCATCCGACGGGAGACCCTCCATGCGCCTGATCGACACCCTCGCACCGCTGCGCGCCCACGGTGGCATGCGCACCACTGGTTTGGACGACGCCACCCTGCTCGACTTCGCCGCGCGCGACCCGCAACTGGCCGAAGCCGTGGTCGCTGCTGCCGCCGAATACGAGCGCGTGCGCGTCGAGTTCCCCGAGCTGCTGGCGCTGGACGAGGACGCGCAGGCACGCCAGGTGCAGGCCGGCTTCGTCAATTTCTATGCCGCTGACGCCACCAACCCCTACGTGGCGCTGGCCGCCCGCGGCCCGTGGATCGTCACCCTGAAGGGTGCGGTGCTGTACGACACCGGCGGCTACGGCATGCTGGGCCTGGGCCACACCCCGGCAGCAGTGATCGAGGCGATGGCCAAGCCGCAGGTGATGGCCAACATCATGACCCCCAGCATTTCGCAGCTGCGCTTCGCGCGGGCGATGCGCCAGGAGATCGGCCAGACCCGCGGCGGCTGCCCCTACACCGCTTTCATGTGCCTGAACTCCGGCTCGGAATCGGTCTCGCTGGCGTCCCGCATCGTCGATGCCAACGCCAAGACCCAGACCGACCCGGGTGCGCGCCACGCCGGCAAGAAGATCAAGCGCCTGGTGGTGAAGGGCGCCTTCCACGGTCGTACCGAACGCCCGGCGCTGTATTCCGATTCCAGCCGCAAGACCTACATCCAGCACCTGGCCAGCTTCCGCGGCGAGGACTCGGTGATCACCGTGGCCCCGTATGACCAGGACGCACTGCGCAAGGTCTTCGCCGATGCCGACGCCAACGGCTGGTTCATCGAGGCGATGTTCCTGGAGCCGGTGATGGGCGAAGGCGACCCGGGTCGCAGCGTGCGGGTGGACTTCTACGTGCTGGCCCGCGAGCTGACCCGCGCCCACGGCAGCCTGCTGCTGGTGGATTCGATCCAGGCCGGCCTGCGCGCCACCGGCTACCTGTCGATCGTGGACTACCCCGGCTTCGAGGCCACCGAGGCGCCGGATCTGGAGACCTATTCCAAGGCCCTCAACGCCGGCCAGTACCCGCTGTCGGTACTGGCGGTCAGCGCCACCGCGGCCGACATCTACAAGCGCGGCCTGTACGGCAACACCATGACCGCCAACCCGCGCGCACTCGATGTCGCCTGCGCAGTGCTCAGCCAGATCACCCCGGCCCTGCGCGAGAACATCCGCGAACGCGGCCGCCAGGCAATCGCCCTGCTGGAAGCCCTGAAAGCCGAACTGAACGGCCCGATCACCAAGGTGCAGGGCACCGGCCTGCTGTTCTCCTGCGAACTCACCAAGGAGTTCAAGGGTTACGGCGCCGGCTCCACCGAGGAGTGGATGCGCGAGCACGGTATCGGCGTGATCCACGGCGGCGAGAACTCGCTGCGCTTCACGCCGCACTTCGCCATGACCGAGGACGAACTGAAGCTGGTGGTCGGCATGGTCAAGCGCGCGATTCTGGAAGGTCCGCGCGTGGCGCAGGCCGCTGCGGCCTGAGCCTGACATCACGCTCTGCCACACTGCCGGGGCGGCCAGATGGCCGCCCCGTCTGTTTTTACGCGGGCCATCCCGCTACGCTGGCGGCATGAAAACCGTCGTCGTCGATCATCCACTGGTCCGCCACAAGCTCGGCAAGCTGCGCGACATCCAGACCGATCCGGTGCATTTCCGCCAGATCGCCGGTGAAGTGGCCAGCCTGCTGGCCTACGAGGCCACCCGCGACCTGCCCACCGAGCCGATCACGGTGCAGACTTGGGCGGGACCACTGGCGGTCGAACACGTGCGTGGCGAGGCCCTCACCCTGGTGCCGATCCTGCGCGCAGGCCTGGGCTTCCTGCCCGGCGTGCAGGCGCTGCTACCGGCTGCACCGGTGAGCGTGATCGGCTTGCGCCGCAACGAAACCACGCATCGGCCCGAGGGCTACTACCAGCGCCTGGCGGACCGCATGGACGAGCGCATCGCCCTGCTGATCGACCCGATGCTGGCCACCGGCGGCAGCGCCATCGCGGCCATTGCCATGCTCAAGCAAGCCGGTTGCCGGCGCATCAAATGCCTGTTCCTGGTCGCCGCACCGGAAGGGCTGGCGGCCCTGGAGGCGGCGCATCCGGATATCGAGGTGTTCGTGGCCGCCATCGACGAACGGCTCGACGAGAACGCCTACATCCGCCCCGGCCTGGGCGATGCCGGTGACCGACTGTTCGGGACGCCGGTGGACTGAAAGATCAGGGCAAGGCCAGCCACACCCCGGCCAGCGCCATCAGCAGCAGCACCAGCCAGGTCAGGGCCGTCCCCCAGAAGCGCCCGAACGAATACCCGCCGGTACGCGACAACCCCACCGCGTGCATCACCCGCGCCACCAGCAGGGTGCCGCCCAGCGCCCAGACGGCCAGCGGCGCCAGGCCGTTCATCTCCAGCAGGGCGAGCAGCAACAACGCCATTGGCACGTGCTCGACGAAGTTGGCATGCACCCGGATCTTGCGGGCCAGTTCCTTGTCACCCCCATCGCCCAACCCGATCTTGTGGGCGTGGCGATGACGCGAAATCGGCGCCAACAGCGCCAGCAGCAAGACCGTGTGCAGGGCGGCAAACAGCAGAGCGATCCTGGGCATCGGAAATCCTCAGGCGGCCAACAGGCGGGCGTGCAGGTCGGCGTGCTCGTGCGCGGTGGCAAAGCGCCCCTTGTCGTCGCGCACCACCTGCGCCAGCGCGCAGCCGGGGTCGTGGGTGAAGAACAGGTGGACGTTGCGCGCCAGCTTGTCGTCCAGAAACGCGCGCTTTTCCTCGATCAAGAGCTCGGGATAGCGGTCGTAGCCCATGGTGATGGGCACGTGCACCCACGGCCGGCCGGGGATCAAGTCGGCGCAGAACACCACACCGCCGTGCGGCTGGCCATCCACCGTCTCCGGCCCGGTGATCTCCGCCAGCAGCAGCCCCGGCGTGTGGCCGTCGCTGTGGTGGAAGCGGACGCTGCCACCCAGCGCGCGCGAATGATCGCCCTCCACCAGTTCCAGCCGGCCGCTGGCCTGCAGCAGCGCCGGAAGTTCCGGGATGAAGCTGGCGCGATCACGCGGATGCGGGTGCAGCGCGCGCTGCCAGTGCTGCGCACCCACCACGAACGTCGCATTGGGAAACAGCAGTTCCGGCGCACGCCCTTCCGCCCATGGCGCCAGCAGGCCGCCCGCGTGGTCGAAGTGCAAGTGACTGAGCACCACCACGTCGATGTCTTCGTGGCTGAAGCCCGCCTGTGCCAGCGAGTCCAGCAAGACGTGGCGGTCTTCCACCACGCCGTAGCGTTCGCGCAGCGCCGGCGGGAAGAACGCGCCGATGCCGGTCTCGAACAGCACGGTCTTGCCGTTCAGCGGGCTGGCCAGCAGGGCGCGACAGGCCAGATCGATGCGGTTGTGGGCATCGACCTGCACCCAGCGCTCCCACAGCGCGCGCGGGGCATTGCCGAACATGGCACCGCCATCGAGTTTTTGGGAGTTGCCAAGGATCGACCAGAGCTTCATCGCACCCACTCCTGCCCGCAGGCCTTCAATGCGACACCAGGACAGCCGCCTTGCCGACTTCGTTGCGGGGATCGCTGCCGCCACGCAGCGCATCACTGCGGCGATCCCACTCCACCGTCTGCAGGTTGCCCCAGACGTGGCTGGAACCGCGCCCGCCTTCGGCTTCGGCAGGCGGCAGCTCCAGGGCATGGCCCATCGCGCGCAGCTTCGCCGCGGCCTCGGCGGAAATCGCCCTCGGCTCGGCATCGATCACGTCCGGCAGCCATTGGTGGTGATAGCGCGGCAGCGCCGCGACCTGCTGCGCATCCAGCCCGGCGTCGTAGCCCAGGATGCCCAGCAGCACCATGGTGATGATGCGGCTGCCACCCGGGGTACCAAGCGCTACCACCTTGTCCGGCGATTCCATGAAGGTGGGCGTCATCGAGCTGAGCATGCGCTTGCCCGGCTTGGGCGCATTGGCCTCGTAGCCCATCACGCCGAAGGCATTGGGGGTACCAGGCTTGAGCGCGAAGTCATCCATCTCGTCGTTGAGCAGCACGCCGGTGCCTGGCGGAATCAGCCCGGAGCCGTACAGCAGGTTGACGGTCTGGGTGGCAGCCACGCGGTTGCCTTCGGCATCGATGATCGAGAAATGCGTGGTCTCCTCGTCTTCCAGCGGGGTCGGCTGGCCGGAGAGAAGATCGCTGGGTGTGGCGCGGCCGGGGTCGATGCCGGCGCGCAGCCCGGCGGCATACTCCGGCGACAGCAGCAGCCGCTGCGGGATTCCCACGAAATCCGGGTCGCCCAGGTAGAACGTGCGGTCACGGAACGCGCGCCGCATCGACTCCACCACCATGTGCACGCGCTCGGCCTCGGGCATCGCCTTGAGGTCGTAGGGCTCCAGGATCTGCAGCATCTGCGCCAGCGCGATGCCGCCCGAGGACGGCGGCGGCGCGGTGGTGATGGTCCAGTCGTGGTAGCGGAAGCGGATCGGCTCGCGCTCCTTGACCTGATAGGCAGCCAGTTCCGCCAGCGTCCACTGCCCGCCGGCGGCATTCACGCCCGCCACCAGGCGCTTGGCGGTGGTGCCGCGGTAGAAGCCGTCAAAGCCCTGCGCGGCAAGGCGCTCGAGCGTGGCGGCCAGATCCGGCTGGCGGAACAGGTCGCCCTCGGCGATCGGCTTGCCATTCGGGGAGAACACCGCGCGGGTGCCGGGGTAGCGGTCCATCACCTTGCGCTTCACCGCGTAGCCGCGCGCCATGCGGGGATAGACCGGGAAGCCGTCGCGAGCGATGCGGATGGCCGGCGCCAGCGACTGCGCCAGCGGCAGCTGGCCGTAGGTTTCCGCCACGTGCACCAGCATTGCCGGCAGGCCGGGGATGCCGGCCGACCACGGGCCGTTCTGCGCGCGGTCGGGATCGAGGTTGCCGTTCTTGTCGAGGAAGCGCTCGGGTGTCGCCGCCGCTGGCGCGGTTTCGCGCCCATCGATGAACACATCGCGCCCGCTGCGGGCGTCATGCAGCAGCCACATGCCGCCCCCGCCCAGGCCGGAGCTGATCGGCTCCACCACCGACAACACGGCCGATACCGCCACTGCGGCGTCGAAGGCGTTGCCGCCCTTACCGAGAATCTCGATGCCGGCATCGGTGGCCAGCGCATGCGCGGAGGCCACCGCAGCGCCTGGCGGATGCGCTGGCGTAGCAGGTGCCTGCGCGGCAGGCGCGGCCAGCGCCGAGAGCAGCAACAGGCAAGCGAGGATCAAGGGCGCGATTCGCTTCATTCCGTTACTCCTTGCTGGCGCAGACCGGCCAACTTGGCCAGCAGCTGCACCTCCGTCTCAGGATGGGCGGGGTCGGGGTCGATGCACTCCACCGGGCAGACCGCCACGCACTGGGGTTCATCGAAATGGCCCACGCACTCGGTGCACAGGGCGGGATCGATCACGTAGATCTCGGGCCCCATCGAGATCGCCTTGTTCGGGCAGACCGGTTCGCAGACGTCGCAGTTGACGCAGAGCTCGTTGATCTTCAGCGACATGGGAGTTCATCGGCCCGGATATCGGCCCGCATGCCGGCCCTGCAGGACCGGCATGCGCGACGTCCTGCTTACTTCGCCTCTTCGAAAATGTATTCGACGCCAGCCGGTTCGACCGCCGCCTTGACGCGCTCGCCCAGGATCGGGGTGCCGATGAAGACCACCTTGACGCCCTTCATGGTGCCAGGGCCCACCTGCTTGAACGCGGTCTCGATCATCTCGACCTCTTTTTCCGGCTCAGGCGAAGCAAACACCAGCATGTTGCCCTCGGTGATGCCGCGGCCCAGATCCTGCTCCAGCTTTTCCAGCTGGCGCTCGTACTTGCCACCGAAGTCCTCGGTATCGGCCTTCGGCAGGAAATACACGAACGGGCTGTTGGTGATGCCGCCCATATGCGGGACCAGCTTGTACTGCAGGTAGGGGATCCAGTCCTTCTGCTCGCCACCGGCCGGCAGCGGGACGGCGGCCACCGCCTCGGTCTTGGGGGCTTCTTCCTTCTTGCAGGCAGTAAACGGCAGCGCGAGGCAGGCGACAACGACAAAGCGGGACAACATGTTCATGGGCATTTCCCCTGGCTTGGCAGTGGCGGTGAAAACAACGTCAGGATGCGGCGAATGGATTCATTTCGATCCACCCCGCCATTGCGCTTCGAGCGCCGCCGCCACCGCGGCGGGCACGAAGCCGGACACATCGCCGCCAAGGCGCGAAATCTCGCGCACCAGCGACGATGAAATGAAGCCGTATTGCTCGGCCGGGGTCAGGAACAGCGTCTCGACCTCCGGGATCAGGTGGCGGTTCATGCTGGCCATCTGGAATTCGTATTCGAAATCGGACACCGCCCGCAGGCCGCGCAGCAGGACGCCAGCGCCGATATCGCGGACGAAGTGGGCCAGCAGCGAATCGAATCCGCGGACTTCCACGTTGGCGTGGTGGGCCAGCGCCTGCCGGGCCAAGTCCACGCGCAATTCCAGCGGCAGGGCCGGGCCCTTGGTCGGGCTGGCGGCAACACCGACCACAAGGGTCTGGAACAGCGGCGCCGCCCGGTTCACCAGGTCCAGATGGCCGTTGGTGATGGGATCGAAGGTGCCGGGATAGACCGCCGTGCGTGCTGCCACGCTCATGTCGTCGTCGAACCGCCGCTGTCCAGTGAGGCTGCCAGTGTACCCCGCCGGTACAGGGCATAGCGCACGTCGCGGGTACCGCCCTCGCGATGCAATACCCAATCCGACGGCAGGGCCGGCGCATGGCCGGCCGGGCTTTCGAGATAGAGCCAGGCGTCCGCGGCCAGCCGAGCCGGCAGCGCCGCCAGCACCGCGGGCCACAGCCCGGCAGCAAAGGGGGGATCGACGAAGGCGATGTCCCACGGGGCACCGGCGTCCTCGCGCAGGAACGCCAGCGCATCGCCCTGGCGCACGGCCACCCGGCCGTCGGGGTCCAGCCGCGCCGCCGTGGCCGCCAGCGTCTGCGCCAGCCGGGCATCGGCCTCCACCAGCTGCACCCGCGCGGCCCCGCGCGACGCCGCCTCCAGCCCGAGGGCGCCGGTACCGGCGAACAGATCCAGCACGCGCGCCCCCGGCAGGACCGGCTGCAGCCAGTTGAACAGGGTCTCCCGCACGCGGTCGGAGGTGGGCCGCAGGCCCGGCGCGTCGGGCACCGGCAGGCGCGTGCCGCGCCAGCGGCCGGCGATGATGCGGACGCTGCCGGGCCGCATCGCAGCGGCGTTTCCACGACGGGCGTTCATGGGGGCGACGGGAGGGCGGGTGCTACCATGCCCGCCATTCTCCGCTATTCCCCCGGCCACATGGTCAGCTGGTTCCGCCGTAAGAAACCCGACGCGCAAACGCCCACGCCGGATGCGGCCCCGCCCCACGTTGCGGATCGCGACCCGGCCCAATCGCCTTGGGTGGCAGCCGCAGAATCCGCCCCGGCGCCGGCCACCGCCGTACCCAACCCACCGGCGCCGCCCGAGCCCGCCCCACCCGGCAAGCCCGGCTGGCGCGAACGCCTGCGCGGCAGCGCGCTGGCCCGCACCTTCAGCGGCCTGTTCTCGCGCAACCCCAAGCTGGACGATGCGCTGCTGGACGACATCGAAACCGCCCTGCTCACCGCCGATGTCGGCGTGACGGCCAGCACCGCGCTGGTGGAATCGCTGCGCAAGCGCATGAAGGCACGCGAGTTCGCCGACGCCAATGCGCTGCTGCAGGCACTGCGCGCCGACCTGATCGCCCTGCTGGTGCCGGTGGCGAAGCCGCTGCAGATCGACGCGACCAAAAAGCCCTTCGTGCTGCTGACCATCGGCGTCAATGGCGTCGGCAAGACCACCACCATCGGCAAGTTGGCGCGCCGCTACAAGGACGAGGGCCGCAGCCTGATGCTGGCCGCCGGCGACACCTTCCGCGCCGCAGCGGTGGCCCAGCTGCAGGCCTGGGGCGAGCGCAACGGCGTTGCCGTGGTGGCGCAGGGCCAGAATGCGGACGCCGCATCGGTGGCCTTCGACGCCCTGCAGGCAGCGAAATCGCGCGGCATCGACGTGCTGATCGCCGATACCGCCGGCCGCCTGCACACCCAGGGCGGCCTGATGGACGAACTGGCCAAGGTTGCCCGCGTCCTGAAGAAGCAGGATGCCGAGGCGCCGCACGAAGTCCTGATGGTGATCGACGGCACCACCGGCCAGAACGCCATCAACCAGGTGCGCAAGTTCAACGAGAAGATCCCGGTGACCGGCCTGGTGGTCACCAAGCTGGACGGCACCGCCAAGGGTGGCGTGGTGTTCGCGCTGGCCCGCGAATTCGGCATCCCGATCCGCTATGCCGGCATCGGCGAACGACCGGAGGACCTGCGGGTGTTCGATGCCGAGGCCTTCGTCGATGCGCTGCTGCCCGCCGAGCTGGGCCAGGCCTGACACGCCCGCGCGGTCATCCATGGACCAGCCGACGCCGTGACGACCGCCCCGGCCCCCAACCCGCCGGCAGCGCGTCGGCACCGCTGGCTGCAACGGGCCGCCCTGCTCCTCGCGCTGGCCCTCGGCCTGGCACTGCTGGCCGGCTGGCTGCTGCAGCCGCAGCGCGCGGGCCGGCTGCTGCTGGCGCTGGCCGGGAACGCGCTGGCGCTGGATGTAAGCGCAGGCAGCATCGATTACCGCCTGCGCGGCACCCCGCAACTCGTACTGGACGACGTAACGGCCCAGCGCCCCGGGGATGCCGTGGCACTGCTCCGCGCGAAGCGGGTCTTCATCGCCCTGCCGTGGCGCACCCTGCGCACGCGCGGCGCCGACCTGACCGTCCGGCGCATCGAACTGGACCAGCCGGTGCTGGACCTGCCGGCGCTGCAGCGCTGGCTGGCCAGCCGTCCACCCAGCGCTACGCCACGCCTGCCCACCCTGACCGACGGCCTGCACGTCACCAGCGGACGGATCGACAACGACGACTGGCGGATTGCTGACGTCGGCATCGACGTCCCCGCCCTGCATCCGGACAAACCGCTGCGGCTGGCGATGCAAGGCCGCTACCTCGCCCGCGGAATGACCCTGCCGGCAGATCTCTCGCTGGTGCTGGACACGCCCAAGCGCCTGCTGGACCGGCAACCCGCGGGCCTGCGCGCCCAAGGCACGCTGGTGCCGGCAGGCGATGACTGGCGGATGCCGGTGCGCGTCGTCCTCACCGGCCCCCTGCGCCTGGGCCGCGACTCGGTGCTGCTGCAGCCTGCCACGCTGGGCCTGGCCGGGCGCTACCGGTCCGGGCCTGCTGCCACCGCGTTCCGGCTGGGCCTGCACGGCCCGCTGGCCTTCAACAACGCCACCTGGCGGATGGTCCCGGCGACCGTGGTTCTGGCCGGTGATGCCAACGTTCCCACCGCGCATGCACGCGGCAGCCTATCGATCGGCTCGACGCTCAACCTGCGTCTTCACGGCGCCCTGGCAGACTGGCCCGCCGGCTGGCCCGCGTTGCCGGCGCCGCTGTCGGCTTCCACCGCACCCCTGCCCTTCATGCTGGACTACCGCGGCGCGATCGCGCTGACCGACACCGCATCGCTGACGCTGCGCCGCAACGCCACCGCGCTGGCCGCTCGTTTCCGGCTGCCGGAAGTACTGGCGTGGCTGGACGCAGGCAGCCAGGGCTCGCCGCTGCCGCCGCTGGCCGGCACGCTGTCCACGCCGCGGGTGACGCTCGATGGCGTGACGCTGGACGGCGTCGAGCTCGACCTGGACGACGCGCCGTGACGGATGCTTCCGACATCGCCCCGCGCCTGCTCGCCTGGTTCGACCGCCACGGCCGCCACGACCTGCCCTGGCAACACCCGCGCACGCCGTACCGGGTCTGGCTGAGCGAAATCATGCTGCAGCAGACGCAGGTATCCGTGGTCGTCGGCTACTTCAACCGCTTCATCGATGTGCTGCCGGACCTGCCCGCCCTGGCCAGCGCACCGCAGGACCAGGTACTGGCGCTGTGGTCGGGCCTGGGCTACTACGCCCGCGCCCGCAATCTGCACGCAGCGGCGAAGCTGTGCGTGGCGCGGCACGGCGGCAACCTGCCGCGCGACCTGGACGCACTCGTGGCACTGCCCGGCATTGGCCGCAGCACCGCCGGCGCGATCCTGTCGCAAGCCTGGAACGACCGCGCGCCGATCCTGGACGGCAACGTCAAGCGCGTGCTGTGCCGGGTCTTCGGCATCGACGGCTGGCCGGGCCTGCCGGCCGTCGAAAAGCAGCTGTGGTCGATCGCCGAGCGCCTGCTGCCCTCCGCGCGGCTCGCCGACTGGACGCAGGCGCAGATGGATTTTGGCGCCACCCTGTGCAAGCGCGCCAACCCGGCTTGCGCGATCTGCCCGCTACAGGATGTTTGCGTCGCGCGCCGCGAGGGCCGCATTGCCGAACTGCCGGCCGCCAAGCCAGGCAAGCCGCTGCCGCAGCGGGAAACCCGGATGCTGCTCATCGAGGACAGCGACGGCCGCGTGCTGCTGCAGCGGCGCCCCCCCACCGGCGTGTGGGCTGCGCTGTGGTCATTGCCGCAACACGATGACCTGGCGGATGCGCAGGCATGGTTCGAGCAGCACCTCGACGGCGACTTCATGGACGCCCGCCCCCTGCCCCCGCTGGAGCACGGCTTCTCCCACTACCGGCTGCGTATCCATCCCCGCCGGATCATCGTCAGCGGCCTGCGCGCAGCCATCGGTGATAATGCCGACCTGCGCTGGGCAACCCGCCCGGACCTTGACGCCATCGGCCTGCCCGCGCCGGTGCGCAAACTGCTTCAGGAGCGAACCACATGACCCGCAAGGTGCACTGCGTGGTGGACGGCATCGACACCGACGGCCTGGACTTCCCGCCGTGGCCCGGGGCCGCCGGCAAGCGCGTGTTCGAGCAGGTGGGCAAGCCCGCCTGGCAACGCTGGCTGGCGCACCAGACCATGCTGATCAACGAGAACCGGCTCTCGCCCTTGAACCCGGAGCACCGCGCCTTCCTTGAACAGCAGATGCTGAAGTTCCTGTTCGAGGGCGATACGGCGCGCCCGCCGGGTTACGTGCCGGAGGGCTGAGCCACCGCGCCTTCCCGACGCGCGCGCTCCGCGTCCCGCAGCGCCTTCACGTCCAGCGGGCGGATCTCCTGGATCATGCAGCTCAGCTGCGATCCCGACACCACCACCTTGTCCAGGCGCGAGAGCGTCATGCCGTTGAACGAGGACAGCCCAAGGAAGGGCGAACCTCTGTTCCATGCCAAACACGGCCCGGAGAGCGTGAGCAGCCAGCTTTCGTTGGGCCGCATCATCAGGACCACGTGCTGGTCGTCGATACGGTCCCATCCCATCGGCTCCAGGTAGCGGATCTGGTTCACCGGCGCGCCGGCATGGGCTTCGTACAACGCGAGGCGGTCGGCGTCACTGGGACGGGTGCTGGCGCAGCCGGCCACCAGGCTTAGCGTTGCCAGCAGGGGAAGCAGCAGTGTCTTCATGGCAGATCTCCTTTGCGGGCATCATGCGCACCCGATGATCCACCCGTCCACCCGAACGCCGGCTTAGCCGCACCCCACCCCGGCCAACGCTGCAGACGAAGGAACCACTTGCCGAGCCCCGCCGCAGCCCGTATCATGCGCGGCTCGCGATGCCCATGGCCGGGTAGCTCAGTTGGTAGAGCAGGGGATTGAAAATCCCCGTGTCGGGGGTTCGATTCCCTCCCCGGCCACCACCATTCAACGCCCAACCTATCTCGGTTGGGCGTTTTCATTTCTGCTTCCCGCATGACACGCGGGCTTCCCGCGACGCCCCGACTTTCCGGAGCGCCATCGTCATGCTGCCTGTAGCGCCTGGATCATCGGGCAACGCACCTCTTCCCTTGCGGCACAGCAGCGTTGCACCAGTTCTTCCAGGACTGTCTCGATGCGCTGGAGATCAGCGAGCTTGGCGCGCACGTCCGTGAGCTTGCGCTCGGCCTGTTCGCGGGCCTCGGTGCAATGCGCCCCATCCTCGAGCTTCAGCAAGTCCGCGACCTCGTCGAGACTGAACCCCAGCCGCTGCGCGGACTTGATGAAGCGCACGCGCGCCAGATCCGCGTCGCCATAGCGGCGGATGCCGCCCAGCGGGCGGGTGGGTTCCTGCATCAGACCCTTGCGCTGGTAGAAGCGGATCGTTTCGATGTTGACCCCGGCGGCCTTGGCCAGGGCACCGATGGTCAGGGTGCCTGCCATTTCGTTCATGGCGCTTGAATCCGTACTCAAGTACGGAAGTAAGCTTGCACCATGAAACCCGATTCCCCAACTGGCTCTCGAACGGATAGTGGGCGTGGCGCGCTGGTGACGGGCGGTCTGGCCGCCATCCTGGCCTCGGCCTGTTGCCTTGGGCCACTGGTGCTGATCACGCTGGGCGTTTCCGGTGCGTGGATCAGCAACCTGACCCTGCTTGAGCCGTATCGGCCCGTCTTCATCGGTGTGGCGCTGGTGGCGCTGTTCTTCGCCTACCGGCGCATCTGGCGGCCCGCTGCTGCATGCGAGCCCGGGCAGGTCTGCGCGTTGCCACAGGCCAGGCGCCGCTACAAGGCTTTGTTCTGGCTGGTGGTGGCGCTGGTCATCGCTGCGCTGGGATTCCCACTGGTTGCGCCGTGGTTCTACTGAAAGGAGTTGCCATGAAGAAACTGGTTGTGATGGCCGCATTGGCCATCCTCGCATCTCCCGTCCGGGCGGCCACGCAAACCGTCACGCTGTCCGTGCCGGGCATGACCTGCGCCGCCTGCCCGATCACGGTCAAGAAGGCGCTCTCCAAGGTCTCCGGCGTTAGCACGGTCGACGTGAATCTGGATCGACGCGAGGCCCGGGTGACCTTTGACGATGTGAAGGCCAATGTCGAGGCCCTCACACGCGCCACCCGGGATGCTGGCTATCCGTCCAGCGTGGCGGGAGCCGCCAAGTGACGACGGTGATCCTGGAATCGACGCTGACCTGTCCCGAGTGCAGCCACACCAAGACGGAGACGATGCCGACGGACGCCTGCCAGTGGTTCTACAAGTGCGAACAGTGCCACGCGGTACTCAAGCCCAAGCCGGGTGACTGCTGCGTGTATTGCTCGTACGGCTCGGTTCCGTGCCCGCCGATTCAGCAGCGGGGCAAGGGCGGATGCTGCAACGGCTGATCCTGCCCGCCGGGGAGGAAGTGAGGGCTGCGCGCCCCACCGCAAGGCAAGGGCTTCGGGCGATGTCCGCGCTATAGTCCACCATCCACGTCACGCCGCGACGCAACAGCACTCCCCCATGGCCGGCAGCAATTCATTCCAATGCGTTGCGCGCGCCTGGGCCGCGCACGAGCGCGAGCTGCTGGCCTTCCTGCGGGGCCACACCGGCCAGCGTGACACCGCCGAGGACCTGCTGCAGGAGGTCTTCCTGAAAGCCATGCGCCAGGGCGAGGGCTTTTGCACACTGGACAATCCGCGGGCGTGGCTGTTCCAGGTGGCCCGCCATGCCCTGATCGATGCTGCCCGCCTGGCCAAACCCCAGGTCGAACTGCCCGACGATCTGGTCGCCCCCGCTGACGAGGAACGCCCGCCCGTGGATGCGCTGGACGCCTGCATCCAGCGCCAGTTGCCGACGCTGGCGGACGAGGACCGTGACATCCTGCAGGCCTGTGACCTGCACGGCCAGACCGTGCGTGCCTACGCCGAGGCCCGCGGCCTGACCCTTCCCGCCGCCAAGTCGCGCCTGTTGCGTGCACGCCAACGGCTGCGCGAGCGCCTGGTGCAGGCCTGTCAGGTCCGCTTCGATGCGCAAGGACGGGTGTGCTGCCATCAGGCCGACGGAGGGTGCGGCTGAATCCTTTTGCCGGGTCATTCGTCATCGTGGGTAGACCGACTCAACGCCATCACAGGCTGCCCCATGAACACCACCACCCGGATTGCCTCCCCCGTCAGACAGTGGCCACAGCGTCACCCCGCCCTGTTCCTCGCTGTGGCGGCAGTGCTCTGGTGGGCCCTGTACCAGACGCTGATCCCGGCCTCGGAAGCCCTGGTGGCGGCGTTGCCGGTCGATCGCAACAGCCATCTCGGCAGCGCCCTGCAATTTTTCTTCTACGACACCCCGAAGGTCCTGCTGCTGCTGACCGGCGTGGTGTTCGTGATGGGCATGATCAACAGCTATTTCACGCCTGAGCGCACCCGTGCCCTGTTGGCCGGGCGCAGCGAAGGCGTGGCCAACGTGCTGGCGGCTCTGCTCGGGATCGTGACGCCGTTCTGCTCGTGCTCGGCGGTGCCGCTGTTCATCGGCTTCGTGCAGGCCGGGGTGCCGCTGGGGGTGACGTTCTCGTTCCTGATCGCGGCGCCAATGGTCAACGAGGTGGCACTGGCGCTGCTGTTTGGGCTGTTCGGCTGGAAGATCGCGGCGCTGTACCTGGGCCTGGGGCTGACGGTGGCGATCGTGGCGGGCTGGGTGATCGGCCGGCTGAAGATGGAAGCCTATCTGGAAGACTGGGTGCGGGAGATCCCGAAAATGTCGGCCACCTTCCAGGATGGCGGACTGACCCTGGGTGACCGCATCCAGGCCGGTTTTGCCAGCGTGCGCGAGATCGTGGGCAAGGTCTGGCCTTACATCCTGGCCGGTATCGCCATCGGCGCCGGCATCCACGGCTGGGTGCCCGAAAACTTCATGGCGTCCATCATGGGCAAGCAGGCGTGGTGGTCGGTGCCACTGGCGGTGCTGATCGGTGTGCCGATGTACACCAACGCCGCCGGCGTCATCCCGATCGTGCAGGCCCTGCTGGCCAAGGGCGCGGCGCTGGGCACGGTGCTGGCGTTCATGATGAGCGTGATCGCGCTGTCCTTCCCCGAGATGGTGATCCTGCGCAAGGTGCTCAAGATGCGCCTGATCGCCACCTTCGTGGCGGTGGTGGCCAGCGGCATTCTGGTTGTGGGTTATGTGTTCAACTGGGTTCTATGAGGAAATGGAAATGAAAGACATCAAGGTCCTGGGCACCGGCTGTGCCAATTGCAGAACCACGATTGCGCTGATCGAAGAGGTGGCGCGGGAGAAAGGTGTGCCGGTGGCTCTGCAGAAAGTGGAAGACATCAAGGACATCATGAGCTACGGCATCATGAGCACGCCCGGCGTGGTCATCGACGGCAAAGTGGTGCATGCAGGCGGCATCCCCGCACGCGACAAGATCGGCCAATGGCTGGAGGCGTGAGATGGATGCCGCACAAACAGATCGCAAGCCGCTGGCCGATGCCCGTGCGTACTGCCCGACGCTGACCCTGCGCAAGGTGACCGAGGAAGGCGCCTGGCTGGTGGATGTGCGGGAGCCGGAAGAAACCGCCGCGCTGGCATTCGATGTGCCCAATCTGGTCCAGATGCCGCTGAGCGAGTTCGAGCGGCGTTACGCCGAGCTGCCGCGTGACCGCGAGCTGATTCTGGCCTGTTCGGCAGGCGCGCGCAGCCTGAAGGCGACCTATTTCCTGATGTATCACGGCTATACGCAGGTCGCCAACATGGAGGGTGGTCTCGACAAGTGGGTGCGCAAGGGGTTTCCGGTTCGCGGTGACGGCAGGGCCGCCGACGCCACGTGCAACTGCGCTCCTGCGGGTGCCGCTGCCAGTGGCTGCTGCACTCCCGCGCCCGCCTCAGGCGGCTGTTGCTGATCCTCGACCCGGCGGCGGGAGCGTCAACAACCAGGCCGGCATTGCAGGGGTATATGCCAATGCCGCGGCCGGATGCCGCAAGATGGCAAGGTTCACCCACCCCGCGCACGCCATCGAATATGCAACCCATCCATCCTCCCGGCGCGCCCCCCCATGCGGGCCGCCGCCGCGCGCCCATGCCGTGCGCCAGACACTGCTGGCGCAGATTTCCCGGCCGTAGTTGCGCGCGCCATGGCTGAGGACAACCACCGGCTGCATGGCTGGGACAGCGATCAGGTCGCACTGTTCCGCCCCCGGCTGGAGCCCGCCGATGTGCGCAGCTTGCTGGCCCGCTTCGGGGCACTGCATGGTCCGCTGCACCTGCTCTGGCACAGCCCGCGGCCATTCTCAGCGGTGGCCCGGGTGGCCACGCCGGCGGGCGATGTCTTCGTCAAGCGCCAGCATGCCCGCGTGCGCAGCCAGGCCGCATTGCGCGAGGAGCATGCCCTGCTTGCCCATCTGCGCGGCCACGGCCTGCCAGTGACGCAGGTATTGGCGGATGACGCCGGCGAAACCGCGATTGCCATGGGTGACTGGGTCTACGAGGTGCACGCGCCTGCCGCCGGCGTGGATGTCTACCGCGATACGCCATCCTGGACGCCACTGCTCCGGCTGGGGCATGCCCGCCAGGCCGGCCGCATGCTTGCGCATCTGCATGCGGCGACAACCGATTTCACCGCGGAGGCGCGAACCGCTACCCGGCTGGTGGCGCGCGACGACGCCCTGCGCGCACCCGACCTGCACGCCGCGATCGCCTCCCAACTGGCGTGGCGCCCCGGCCTGGCCGCTTTCCTTGCCGGCCGCGACTGGCAACGGGAGCTGGCCCCCATCGCCGACCGCCATCACGCGCTGCAACCCCGGCTGGCCACGCTGCCGCGGCGATGGACGCACGGCGACTGGCACGCCTCCAACCTGTGCTGGACCGACGACAGCGATGATGCCGCCGTGGCCGCGGTGCTGGATTTCGGGCTGTGCGCACCCACCTTCGCGCTGTACGACCTGGCCACCGCCATCGAACGCAATGCCATCGCCTGGTTGCAGTTGGAGCGCGGCATGCGGGCGGTGTTCCCCGACACCGCGCGCGCACTGGTGGACGGCTATGCCGAGGTGCTGCCGCTGTCGGCGGCGGATCACGCGCTGCTGGCCGACCTGCTGCCGCTGGTGCATATCGACTTCGCGCTGTCCGAGATCGACCACTACCAGGACGCGTTCGGCGCGTGCGCGCAGGCCGACCGGGTCTGGCACGACGTGCTGCTGGGGCATGCCGCCTGGTTCGGAACCGCGCCAGGACAGGCGCTGCTGGCTGCGATCCGCACGCGCGAATGAACCCGACTGGCACACGGTCGGCGCTTCATGGTTCAATGAAAACAGAAGCGGGGGTGCCCGGCATTGGCCGGGCTGAGAGAGTCCCTTGGAACCTGATCCGGTTCGTACCGGCGTAGGGAGCTTGATTGGAACGGCCGTGCCCGCGTGGGCGGCCGTTCGCCGTCGCTTCGTCCTTCCTCCCGAGACGACGACGATGACTTTCTCCCGCACCCCCCTCCTGCTTGCCCTGCTGCCACTGCTGGCCACCGCTGCACACGCCGACGAGACCGATGGCCAACCGAAGATCACCCGCCTGGCGCCGGTGCGCGCGGTCAGGGGTGGCGACGGCGCGCCGCGCGACGCGGGTATCGACGGCTGGGGCACTACGCCGCTGCGCGATACACCGGCGGCGGTCCGGGTGATCGGCCACCAGCAGCTGGACGACCACCAGGTGCGCACACTCAGCGAGCTGGCGCGCGAGGACGCCTCGCTCGGCGACAACTACGCGCCGGTGGGCTATTACCAGAACATCGCCATCCGCGGCTTCGCGCTGGATGCCGGCACCGGTTACCGCGGCAACAACCTCGCCATGACCGGCGAGCAGACCATCGCGCTGGAGGACAAGCAGCAGGTCGAGGTGCTGAAGGGTCTGGCCGGACTCACCGCGGGCGTGATGGAACCCGGCGGCGTGGTGAACTTCGTCAGCAAGCGTCCCGCCGAAGTGCGCGACCTGGTGTTGGGCACCGACTCGCACGGCTCGCGCTACGTGGCCGTGGACGTCGGCGGCTGGCTGAGCCCGACGTTCGGCCTGCGGGCGAACGTGGCCAGGGAGGACATGCACTCCCACGTCCGCCACGCCGACGGCCGGCGCAACTTCTACGCGCTGGCAGCGGACTGGAAGATCGCCCCGGGGACCACCGTGGAGCTTGACAGCAACTACCAGACCAGCGCGCAGCGCTCGGTTTCCGGCTACCAGCTGCTGGGCGGCGTGGCGCTGCCGCAGAACCCGGACCCCACCCTGATGCTGGGCTACCAGCCCTGGCAGCAACCGGTCGCGATCCGCAGCACCAACACCAGCGCGCGCCTGCACCATGCGCTGGGCGAGGACTGGACCCTGCGCGTGGCCGCCGGCCGCAGCCGCAGCGTGATCGACGACAACGTTGCCTTCGCCTACGGCTGCTGGTACGTGGCTGCCTGCTGGAGCGGCAGCCCGCCCTGGTACTTCGCGCCCGACGGCAGCTACGACATCTACGACTACCGCAGCCCGGACGACACCCGGGTGGGCGACAACGCCCGCGCCAGCCTCGAAGGCCGCTTCCAGACTGGCGCCGTTGCGCACACCCTTACCGTGGGCACCAGCGCCTTCCACCGCAGCATCGACCGCCACGGCAGCGTCAACGAGTACGTCGGCACGTGGAACATCGCCGATGGCGAACCGCCGGTGTTCGCGCCCTCGCCCAAGCAGCCGGGCCCGAAGGTACGTCGCCTCGACAGCTGGCAGCGCAGCGGCTTCGCGATGGATCGCCTGTCGCTGGGCGATCGCTGGCAGCTGGTGCTGGGGGCGCAGTTCGTGCGCCTGCACGAGCGCGCGCGTAACAAGGCCGGCGCGATCGAGCGCGAAACCCGCCTGTCCACGACACTGCCGCAGGTCGCGCTGCTCTGGCAGCCGCGGGACGCCGTGAGCGTGTACGCAAGTGCCAGCAAGGGACTGTCGCTGGGCAGGGAAGCCCCCTACTGGACCAGCAACGACGGCGCGATGCTGGCACCGCGCATCACCCGCCAGCTGGAAACCGGCGTGAAGTGGCGCTGGAACGACCGGCTGGACCTGGATGCCAGCCTGTTCCGCATCCGCCAGCCCTACCAGTACGCGCAGCCCGATGCCTCCGCCGCCGGCTTCACCTTCGTCGAGCGCGGCCGGGAAGTGCACGACGGCCTGGAACTTTCGGCCAATGGCCGCCTGACCGACGCGCTGGGCCTCAATGCCAGCGTCGCGATGATCCGCGCCCGGGCGGACGGCACCGGCACCGCGGCGTTCGACGGCAGGCAGGTGGTCAACGTGCCGCGGCTGCGCGCCAGCCTGCACCTGGACTACACGCTGCCGGTGCTGCCGCGGCTCGCCCTGCAGGCGGGCTGGCGCCATGCCGCCGCCAATCCGGCCACGCCGGACGGCACGGTGGAGGCCCCGGCCTACGATGTGTTCGATGCCGGCCTGCGTTACACCGGGCAGCTGCGCGAGCGCGCATTCGCGGTGCAGCTGGGGATCGACAACCTGTCCAACCGCCGCTACTGGCGCGACACCGGCAGCTCGCTGGGCGACAACTACCTGTTCCCGGGCACCCCGCGGCTGGCGCGCCTGACGGTGCGAGTCAGCCTGTGATCACCCTCCACGAAACCGCCGCCGCAATTCTCAGCGCCGCCGCCGTGTGGCTGACCACGCGGCGCAGCCCGTGGTGCTTTCCGGTCGGGCTGCTGTCGGTATCGATCTACATCTGGGTCTATGCCGGTGCGCGGCTGTATTCCGAAGTGCTGCTGCAGTGCTTCTGGGTGGTGATGCTGTTGGCGGGGTGGTGGCGCTGGCTGCGCCACCTCGACGACACAGGCCACGTACGGGTGGCACCGCTGAGGCGCCGGGATGCCGGCCTGCACCTGCTCATCGGTGTCACCGGCGGGCTGGCGCTGGGATTCGCCATGCACCGCTACACCAATGCCGCGCTGCCTTGGCTGGACGCCATGCTGACATCCCTCAGCCTGGTGGGACAGCTCTGGCAGAACCGTCGGCACGTGGCGGCCTGGTGGATGTGGATCGCGGTGGACGTGGTCTACGTCGGCATGTTCGCCAGCAAGCACCTGTTCGTCACCTCCGTGCTTTACATCGGCTTCGTGGCATTGGCCGTGAAGGGGCTGCGGGACTGGACCCGCGCGGCGGCGGCCGCGCCTGCCGCGGACTGAGGCCTGCCTAGCCGCCTGCCGCGGCGGCATCCCAGGGCGTGGCCGCCTCCAGCCACGCCCACAGCTCGGCCACGGTGCAGGATGCCAACGCTGCCTGTGCCTCCGCGCGTCCCGGTGCCGGGGACGGGCATTGCCGGAGTTCACCTCCGCCCATCGGACTGAACACCAGCCAGTGCTGGCCGTACGACCCCTCCAGCAGCGCTGCCTGCCACGCCTGGCCACTGGCGTCCTCGAATGTGCGCATACGGGTCGGCCTCCGCGGGGATACCCCGAGTCTAGCGGCATCGGCGAATGCGGCAGGCAAGAAAAAACCCCGCCGGAGCGGGGTTTTTTGATTGGTGCCCAAAGGGGGACTCGAACCCCCACGACTTGCGTCGCTACCACCTCAAGGTAGTGCGTCTACCAATTCCGCCATCTGGGCAATGCGTTGTGTTGCGGGATTCTAGGCCCTGTCGGCGTCCGCGTCACTGCCCCTGCGCGGGAGCAGGTGCCGGCTGCTGGGCCGGCTGCGCGGCGGGCGCGGGCTGCGCCGGCGCGGTGGGGATCTGCGCGGCGGGCTGGGCGGGCGCCGGCTGCTGCGCCATCACGCCCAGATCGGCCTTGGCCGGGCCTTGGCGATTGGCCTGCTTGCTGGCGTACATCGCCATGCCCATGCTGATGGTGAAGAACGCCACGGCAAGCCACTTGGTGGTCTTGGTCAGGAAGTTGGACGCACCACGTGCACCGAACACGGTGGCCGAGGCGCCGCCGCCGAAGCCGGAGCCGGCCTGGGCGCCGGAACCCTGCTGCAGCAGGACGAACACGACGATGGCCACGGCCACCAGCACGTACACGATATTGACGAGTTGCAGCAGCATCTTGCGCGTTCTCTAGGTGATTCAGGCCGCCGCGCGGGCGATGGCCAGGAAGTCCGCGGCCGCCAGGGAGGCGCCGCCGATCAGCCCGCCGTCCACGTCGGCCTGCGAGAACAGGCTGGCGGCGTTGTCGGGCTTCACGCTGCCGCCGTACAGCAGGGGCAACGAATCGGCAATATTAGCATCCAGCGCGGCCACTTGGCTACGGATGAAGGCGTGCACGGCCTGCGCCTGCTCCGGGCTAGCGGTGCGGCCGGTGCCGATCGCCCAGACCGGCTCGTAGGCCACCACGGCGGCGGCGAACGACGCCACGCCGGCGCGCTCCAGCACCGGGCGCAGCTGGTCGGCGATCACCGCCTCGGTGCGGCCCGCCTCGCGCTCCTCCAGGCGCTCGCCCACGCACAGCACCGGCACCAGTCCGGCCGCCTGCGCCGCGACGAACTTCTCCGCCACCAGCGCACTGCTCTCGCCGTGGTACTGGCGGCGCTCGGAATGGCCCACCAGCACGTAGCGCGCACCGACGTCGGCCAGCATCGACGCCGCCACCTCGCCGGTATAGGCACCCTTGTCATGGGCACTGACGTCCTGCGCACCCAACCCGATCCCGGCCTGCGCGCACGGGCCCGCCAGGCCTTCCAGATAAGGAAAGGGGGGCAGCACCACCAGCTCGACCGCTGCCGGCAGGCCGGCGGCGATCTCGGCCACCAAGGCGGCGGCGAAAGCACGATTGCCGTGCAGTTTCCAGTTCCCGGCGACGATCTTGCGACGCATGCGGCACCCTGTGCGCGAAAAGCCCAGTTTACCAACTGCGCCCGGAGCCGCCGTATCATC
The DNA here is from genome assembly GCF_046293095.1 of Thermomonas sp. Taxonomy (GTDB): domain Bacteria; phylum Pseudomonadota; class Gammaproteobacteria; order Xanthomonadales; family Xanthomonadaceae; genus Thermomonas. The sequence continues at coordinate 207,634 of NZ_JBKBPN010000002.1, read as the reverse complement.
CGCCGATGAAGCCGATGCCCCCTGCCCCGCGCGTCCTGCCCTACCGCAAGCCCACCGAGGGTCGCGACTACTGGCTGTTCGACGACGTGCTGCCCAACGCCGCGGATGTCCGCGCGCGCTGCCTTGGCAAGCAGGACTGGGCGCTGGGCTTCCCGCATACCGGCGAAAGCTGGCCTGGACGCCGGGCCATCCCTGCGCTGGAACCGGACGAGCTGGCACACGTGGAAGACATCGTGCGCAAGGCGACCGGCGCCAAGCGTCTGTGGGTGCAAAGCACCCCCCAGGGCAAGACGCTGAACCACAACTGCGTGCAGGTAGTCGGCGCGCAGGAAGCGGGCGCGCGGCCGCACACCGATTCGCGCTCGCTGTGCCGCTATGCCGCCGTGCTTTATCTCACCCCGGATGCCCCGCAGGAGTGCGGCACCAGCTTCTACCGCCAGCGCCTGCCCAGCGGGCAGTTGGGCGGCAACACGGTGACCAAGCCGCATGACAATCTGGTCGATGCGCCGGGCACCCGCTTCGTGCCGCCCGGCTCGTTCGTGGAAGACGTGCGCGTGCCCAACCGCTTCAACCGGCTGCTGGTGTACAGCGCCGCCATGATCCACAGCGCCACCGCCTACTGCGGCAATATGCTGGCGGACGAACGGATGGCGGCCGTGTTCTTCTGGATGGCCTGAGCCCGGCGCGAAGCCCAAGTGGGACGCCGGCGAAACAAAGGCCGCCTTGCGGCGGCCTTCTCCCTGCCTACTTCAGCTTGATCTCGCGCAGGCGCTCTTCCAGGTAGCCTTGGGCGGTGATCGGCTCGGGGTAGCGGCTGGGATTGTCCGGGGTGATGCAGGACGGCAGCACGTCGATCAGGAAGTCCGGGTTCGGGTGCAGGAAGAACGGCGTGGAATAGCGCGGCTGGCGCGCCTTTTCGCCCGGCGGGTTCACCACGCGATGGGTGGTGGACGGGTACACGTGGTTGGTCAGGCGCTGCAGCATGTCACCGATGTTGACCACGATGGTGTCGGCATCGGCGGTAAACGGCACCCACTCGCCCTTGCGCGACAGCACTTCCAGGCCTTCCGCGCTGGCACCCACCAGCAGGGTGATCAGGTTGATGTCCTCGTGCGCGCCGGCACGCACATTGGGGATGTCATCGGCGGTGATCGGCGGGTAATGGATCGGGCGCAGGATGGAGTTGCCGTTGTCGGTCTTGTCCGCGAAGTAATCGGCAGGCAGGCCGATGTGCAGGGCCAGCGCGGACAGCACCTGCGAGCCCAGCGCATCCAGTGCCTGGTACAGGCCATAGCCCACCTCGCGGAACCCCGGCACTTCCGCCGGCCACAGGTTTTCCGGCATGTCGGCGGCGTACTTCGAATCGCGGCGGATCTCGCGTCCGATGTGCCAGAACTCCTTGAGGTCGGAATATTGGGCGCCCTTGGCGGTCTCCACCCCGAACGGGGTGTAGCCGCGCGCGCCGCCACCGCCCGCCACGTGGTACTGGCGCTTGGTCTCCTCCGGCAACGCGAAGAACGCCTGGAAGGTGGCGTAGGCGCGATCAATCTGCGCCTGCGGGATGCCGTGGTTGCGGATGCCGGCGAACCCCCATTCGCGGTAGGTCGCGCCCAGCTCGTCGACGAAAGCCTGGCGGTCTTCCGGGCTGGCGGGGTGGGTGAAGCGGCGGATGTCGAGGGTGGGGATGCGGGGCGAGGCGGTCTGCATGGACATGGGGTTGGCGTCCTGGAAATCGGCGGCAGTGTGCACCTGCCGCACAAGGAAGATGTTGATCCGGATCAGGCGGCCGCGGCGCGGACAGCGTCGGCCAGGGTGGCCAAGGTGGTGTCGACCAGCGCGGCATCATCGGCCTCCACCGTCACCCGCACCACCGGCTCGGTACCCGAGGGACGCAGGAAGGCGCGACCGCGCCCTTCGACAGCACGCTGCGCTTCGGCCAACGCGGCCTGCACGCTGGGCGCCTCGGCCGGCTTGCGGCCGGCGGCGAAACGCACATTGACCGTTTTCTGCGGCACCTTGCGCAGCCCCTCCAGAGCCTGCGCAAGGCCGATCCCGCGGCGCTGCAGCACCTCCAGCACCTGCAGCGCGCTGATGATGCCATCGCCGGTGCTGGCGCGGTCCAGGCAGAGGATATGCCCGCTGGCCTCGCCGCCCAGCACGCCATCGCTGGCCAGCAATTGCTGGTGCACATAGCGATCACCGACCTTGGCGCGCACAAAGGGGATGCCGCGCGCGGCCAGCGCCTGCTCGAAGCCGTAGTTGGTCATCAGGGTGCCGACCACCGGGCCGCGCAGGCGGCCACTGTCCTGCCAGTCGCAGGCCAGCACGTACAGCAGGTCGTCGCCGTCGCAGATGCGGCCGTCGGCATCGACGAACAGCACGCGGTCGCCGTCGCCGTCGAAGGCGATACCCAGCGCGGCGCCGGTGGCGCGCACGCGCGCGGCCAGCGCCTCGGGGTGGGTGGAGCCCACGCCCTCGTTGATGTTGACGCCGTTCGGCTCCACGCCGATGGCGTCCACGCGCGCATCCAGCTCGCGCAAGACCAGCGGCGCCAGCTGGTAGGTCGCGCCATTGGCGCAATCGACCACGATGTGCAGGCCGCCCAGCTGGAACCCTTTCGGCACCGACCCCTTGCAGGCCTCGACATACCGGCCAACCGCATCGCGGGTGCGGACGGCCTTGCCCAGCCGTTCCGACGGGACAGTGGAGAACGGGGCATCCAGCGCGGCCTCAATGGCCAGCTCGGTGGCATCGTCGAGTTTTTCGCCCTGGGCTGAGAAGAACTTGATGCCGTTGTCGTGATGGGGATTGTGCGAAGCGGAAATGACGATGCCGCCATCGGCGCGCAGCGAGCGGGTGAGGTAGGCCACCGCCGGGGTTGGCATCGGCCCCATCAGCTGCACGTCCACGCCGGCGGCCACCAGCCCGGCTTCCAGCGCCGCTTCGAACATGTAGTTGGAGATCCGGGTGTCCTTGCCGATCACCACCATCGGCTTGCGCCATTCCTGGCGGTCACGCGCGGCGGCCGCAAGGGCATGGCCATAGGCATTGCCCAGGCGCAGCACGAAGTCGGCGGAGATCGGGCCTTCGCCGACCCGCCCCCGGATGCCGTCGGTGCCGAAATACCTGCGTGCGCTCACGCGGCTGCCTCGTCCACAGGCGCCGGACGCCGCATCAGCAGCGCCAGCAGGTGGGCCAGGCGCTCGCGCATCTCGCGGCGGTCAACGATCTGGTCCACGGTGCCGTGCTGGAGCAGGAACTCGCTGCGCTGGAAGCCTTCCGGCAGTTTTTCGCGCACGGTCTGTTCGATCACGCGCTGGCCGGCAAAGCCGATCAGCGCGCCGGGCTCGGCCAGGTTGAGATCGCCCAGCATGGCGAAGCTGGCGGACACGCCGCCCGTGGTCGGGTGCGTGAGCACCGAGATGTACGGCAGGCCGGCCGCGCGCAGGCGGCCCAGCGCGGCCGAGGTCTTGGCCATCTGCATCAGCGAGAACAGGCTTTCCTGCATGCGCGCGCCGCCGCTGGCGGTGAAGCACACAAACGGGCAGCCCAGCTCCAGCGCGCGCTCGGCGGCCAGGGCGAAGCGTTCGCCCACCACCGAGCCCATCGAGCCGCCCATGAAGGCGAAATCGAACGCCGCCGCTACCAGCGGCTGCCCCAGCAGCTTGCCCTCCAGCGCCACCAGCGCGTCGCGCTCGCCGGTCGATTTCTGCGCGGCCTTGATGCGCTCGGAGTACTTCTTCTGATCCTTGAATTTCAGCACGTCTGTCGGGCCAAGCGCGGCGCCGATCTCGCGCCCCTCGCCACCGTCCAGCAACGCGGCCAGCCGCGCGCGGGCACGGATCGGCATGTGGAAGGCGCACTTGGGGCAGACCTCCAGGTTCTCTTCGAGCTCCGGCCGGTACAGCACCGTGCCGCAGCGCTCGCACTTCTCCCACAGTCCCTCAGGCACGCTGCGCTTGCGCTCGCTGCCCGCCTCGGTGCGGATGCCGGTCCCCGGCATGATTTTCTTGAGCCAGCTCATTGGTTTTGATCACCGCAGATTGCGTCGCGCGGACAACTGCCCGCTCCCACCCCGGCCGCGCCGGGCTGGCGCCAGTCTACTCCTCAGGCCAACGCCGCCCCGCCATCCAACGCCTCGCGCAACGGGCAAAGGAACCCGCTGGCGCGCGATGCCGCCTCGTCGGCATCGCCGCTGCCGTCCAGGGCGGACACCAGCGCGCTGCCGACCACCACGCCATCGGCATGGGCGGCCATCGCCGCCGCACTGGCGGCGTCGCGGATGCCGAAGCCGGCGAACACCGGGATCTTCGCCATCGCGCGCACGTCGGCCAGATGCCGGGCCGCGTCGCCCACGTCAAGCTGGGATGCACCGGTCACGCCGGCATAGGTCACGTAATACAGGTAGCCATCGGCCTGCTCGCACAGGCGCTGCAGACGGGCCTGCGGCGTGGTCGGCGAGGCCAGCGAGATCAGCGCCAGCCCGTGCTGGGCGAACGCCAACCGATAGACCTCCGCCTCCTCGGGCGGCAGGTCCACCAGCAGCATGCCGTCCACCCCGGCGCTGGCGGCCTCGGCGGCAAACGCCGCCGCACCGCGGATCTCGACCGGGTTCAGGTACCCCATCAGCACGACGGGTGTGTCCGCATCCTTCGCACGGAAGTCGCGCACGCAGTTCAGCACGTAGCCCAGCCCCGCCCCGCGGGCCAGCGCACGCTCGGAGCTGCGCTGGATCACCGGGCCGTCGGCCATCGGGTCGGAAAACGGCACGCCCAGCTCGATCACGTCCGCGCCGGCTTGCGCCAGCGCATGCATGACCGGCACCGTGGCCGCCAGCGACGGATCGCCGGCGGTCACGAACGGGACCAGCCCCTTGCGCCCGGCCGACCGCAATGCGTCCAGCCGCTGCTGCAGACGCGTCATTCGTTGGCCGCAGCCGGCGCGTCCTTGAGGCGGCCGACCTTCACGCCGGCGGCCTTGTACTCCTCGGCCAGCTCGGAGTCGCCCACGTCGATGCCACGCTCCTCGCCCATGCCGTCCAGGTGCTCGTTCAGCATGCGGCGGTACATGGTGGTCATGTAGTCGAGGAACGGCAGGCGCTCCTCGGCGGCAGCGATCGGCTTGACGTTGGTCAGGAACACGTGGGCATTGAAGCGCGCCGCCGCAAACAGCGCCGCCAGGCTGATGTTCTTCTCGCCGTACTTCTGCGACTGCTTGTTGGTCAGTTCAAGGTACTCGTTGACGCAGTCAAAGAACTGCGGCGGGAACGGGGTGCCGCCCTGGGCGTTCTGCTGTTCGGCCGCGGGCTGGGCCTGCTGCTCCTGCTGAGCGATATCGTCGGCCATGGCCGGACTCCTACATGGTTTGGGTGAAGTGGAACCGGGCATTCTCGCCGAAACCGGGCCGCAGGCCAAATGGCCACTTCCGGCGCGGTCCGGCGGGGCGCGATGGTCAGAGGGACAGGCCCTCGCGGGCGGCGATGGTGTGCACGTCCTTGTCGCCGCGGCCGGACAGGTTGCACAGCACCAGCGCGTCCTTGGGCAGCTCGCGGGCCAGCTTGATCGCCTGCGCCACCGCGTGGCTGGACTCCAGCGCCGGCAGGATGCCCTCGGTACGGGTGAGGCGGTGGAACGCCGCCATCGCCTCCTCGTCGGTCACGCCCACGTACTCGGCGCGGCCGGTGTCCTTCAGGAAGGCGTGCTCGGGGCCGACGCCCGGGTAGTCCAGGCCGGCGGAGATCGAGTGGGTCTCGATGATCTGGCCGTCGTCATCGCAGATCACGTAGGTGCGGTTGCCGTGCAGCACGCCCACCCGGCCCGCCGCCAGCGACGCCGCGTGGCGGCCGGTCTCGATACCATCCCCCGCCGCCTCGGCGCCGACGATGCGCACCGACGGGTCGTTCAGGAAGGCGTGGAACATGCCAATCGCATTACTGCCACCGCCCACGCAGGCGGTGATGGCATCCGGCAGACGGCCGTACTCGGCCAACATCTGCGCCCGCGCCTCGCGGCCGACCACGGCGTTGAAGTCGCGCACCATGCGCGGGTACGGGTCCGGGCCTGCCACGGTGCCGATGATGTAGAACGTATCGCGCACGTTGGTTACCCAGTCGCGCATCGCTTCGTTCAGCGCGTCCTTCAACGTCGCCGAACCGCTGGTGACCGGCACCACCGTCGCGCCCAGCAGCTTCATCCGGTACACGTTGATCTTCTGGCGCTCGATGTCGGTGGCGCCCATGTAGACCACGCACTCCAGGCCCAGCCGCGTGGCCACGGTGGCGCTGGCGACGCCGTGCTGGCCGGCGCCGGTCTCCGCGATGATGCGGGTCTTGCCCATCCTTGAGGCCAGCAGCGCCTGGCCGATGGTGTTGTTGATCTTGTGCGCGCCGGTGTGGTTCAGGTCTTCGCGCTTGAGCAGGATCTGGGCGCCACCCACCTCGCGACTGAGGCGCTCGGCATGGTAGATCGGGCTGGGCCGGCCAACGTAATGCTTGAGGTCTTTCTCGAACGCGGCGATGAAGGCCGGGTCGACGCGCGCGGCGTCGTAGGCCGCGGCCAGCTCCTGCAGGGGGCCGATCAGGGTCTCGGCGACGAAGCGCCCGCCGTGGCGGCCGAAGTGGCCGTTGGCGTCGGGGAAGGCATGGAAATCGGGGGCCGCGACGGCGGCCTGGGGGCTGGGAACGTTCACGCGGAAGTCTCCGGAGTCGGAACGCGCGGGCCACGGGGCCACGGCGCAGGTCGAAACGAGGGGGAGTGGCGCCCGGGGGCGCACAGGCACGACGCGTTGCGCGGCGTTATCGGACCGCCGCCGCAGGCACGCGGCGCCAGCGCCGCAGGGAGCGGCCGAAGGGGGCGCGGGAGCGATTCGACGTCTTCATGGCGTGCGCATAGCCTACCCGATCCGGGCCGGAGAATCTCCATCGAGGTCGGCGGCGCGCACGGCCTCGACGAAACGCCGCATGCGCGCGCCATCCTTGATGCCGGGGGCCAGCTCGATGCCGCCGGCCACGTCCACGCCCCACGGGCGCACGGCGCGGATCGCGTCGGCCACGTTGTCGGGGTCCAGCCCGCCGGCCAGCAGCCACGGCCGGTCCAGATCGGCCGGAACCGAAGCGGCGTCGAGCCGCTGCCCGCTGCCACCCGGCTGCCCCGGCGCGTGGCCGTCCAGCACGAAACCGGCGGCATGCGGCCAGCGCGCGCGCAGGGTTGCGCCGCCCACGGCCGCGCCGCCCAGCCCCACCCCCTTGAAGTACGGCAGTCCGAAGCGGCGGCAGAACGCGTCGTCCTCGCTGCCGTGGAACTGCAGCAACGTCGGCCGCACCTGCGCGATGGCGGCGCGGACCTCGGCGGCGTCGTTGTCCATGAACAGCGCCACCAGGTCCACCATCGGCGCCAGCGCCGCGCGCATCGCCGGGGCCATCGCCGGGTCCACCCGGCGCCGGCTGCGCGTCGCAAAGATCACCCCCACCGCGTCCACGCCCAGCTCGCAGGCCAGGCGCACGTCGCCCGGCCGGGTCAGGCCGCAGAACTTGATGCGGGTGCGGAACGGCACGCCGCAGGCTGTATCACTCATCGCAGCACACCTCTTCCGGCAAGCCCCAGTGCCGCGGGTATTTCGGGCCGAGGAACAGCAGGCCCGCCGACGGCGCGGTGGGCCCGGCAACGGTGCGGTCGCGACCTTCCAGCAACTCGGCGATCCACGCCACCGGGCGCTCGCCCCGCCCCACCATCAGCAGCGAGCCCACGATGTTGCGCACCATGTGATGGAGGAACGCGTTGGCCTGCACCTCCACCACCACCTCGTCGCCGACGCGGGTAACGGTAATGTTCTGCAGGTTGCGACGGGCATGGGTGGCCTGGCATTGCGCGCTGCGGAACGCGGAGAAGTCGCGCTCGCCGGGCAGCGCCTGCGCGGCGGCGTGCATGGCGTCGGCATCCAGCGGCATGCGCTCCCAGCCCAGGTACTGGCGCTCCAACCCCGGCCGCGAACTACGGTTGAGGATGCGGTAGCGGTAGCGGCGTGCCCGCGCCGAGAAGCGCGCGTTGAAGTCGTCCGCCACCGGCACGCACCAGCGCACCGCCACCGTAGGCGGCAGGTTGGCGGTGGTGCCGAGGATCCAGCCGCGCGCGTCGCGCGTGGCGTCGGTGTCGAAATGCACCACCTGGCAGCGCGCGTGCACGCCGGCGTCGGTGCGGCCGGAACAGACGGTGTCGATGGGCGCGGCAGCCACCTTCGACAGCGCGATCTCCAGCGCGGTCTGCAGGCTGCCGTCGTCGGCCAGCGCGCCGGCCGCGCTCAGGCGCTGCCAGCCGGAGAACCCGCCGCCGTCGTATTCCAGCCCCAGCGCCAGCCGCATCGCGTGCCCGGGCGCCCTCAGCCCACCAGCTTGCCGAGCATGCGCGCGGCTTCGTCGCTGACCGCCTGGTCGTCATCGTCCAGCAGTTCCAACAACAGCTGCTGCGCGGAGTTCTCGTCGCCGACGTCCAGGAAGGCGCGCGCCAGCTTGAACCGCTGCTCCGCGCTGGCCTGCACCGGGACATCGGCCGGCGCCGGCAGGTCATCGACATCGCCGCCTGCCACGGCGGGTTCGGTCGATTCGATTACGGGCACCGTGGCCTCAGTGACGGCCGGCGCAGGCTCGGCAGCCGGCACCTCGGTGCGGTGCCAGGCCGGCACGGCGCGCTCATCCCCTGCCACAGTGGGCGCCGGCGTGGCCGCTGCATCGGTGGTCGGCATCCCGGCGTCGGCATCCACAGGAGCATCCGCTGCCGCGGCATCATGGTCGACGTGGGGCACTTCGTCCGCGATCGTGGCAGACGCCACTGGCGCGGCCATGCTGGCGGCCAGCGCCTCGCTGTCGAACAGGCTGCGGCGCACCGGCGGGGCCGGACGGCGGCGGCCGGCCAGCAGCCAGGCCCCCAGCGCCAGCACCACCACACCCAGGCCGCCCCAGATCCAGGGCATCGACGACCCGCCCGCCTGCGGCGCCGGTGCGGCCTGCGTGGCCGCCTTGGCAGCGGCCGGAGCCGGCACAGCGGCCTGCGCGCCGCGGTTGGCTTCGGCCAGCCGCGCCTGCGCGGCGGCCAGCTCGCTGTCCTTCAGCGAGATCAGCTTCTGCTGCTCGTCCTTCAGCTTCTCCAGCGCCGCCAGACGCTCCTTCAGCTCGCTGATCTCGGCCGACTTCGCCGCGATGTCCTCGTCGCGCTGACGCAGTTCCTGTTGCAGCATGCTGCCCTCGCCACCGGCGCTGGTGCCGGACTTGTTGCCTGTTGCCTTGCCGGGCCCCGACGGCGGCACGATCTGGAGGCGTGCCTCCTGGCGTGGCGCTGCGGTGGCCGGGGACGCAGTGGGTTTGGCCGCCGCGCTGGCAGCGGCCGGCGCGGTGGCGGGTTTGCTGGCGGCCGGCTTGGCCGGAGCGGCCGCGCGGGCCACCGCGGGCGCGGCGTCCGGCTGGCGCACGGCGCGGCGCGACTGCCGCCACTGGCGCATCTGCTGGCGCACGACCTGCGCGGCTTCCTCGGGCGCAATACGGGCCACGTCTTCGCGGCTGGGCACGCGCAGCACCGCGCCGCTGCGCAGACGGTTCACGTCGTCGCCAAGGAAGGCATCGGGATTGGCCTGCAGCAGCGCCAGCATGGTCTGGTCAAGGCTGAATTCGCGCCGCAGGCCCAGCCCGCTGGCGATCTTCGACAGCGATTCGCCGCGCTTCACCGGGCCGTATTCGGCGGGATCCGCCGAGGCGGCCGGCGCGGGCGCGGGCACGTAGGCCGGGCGCGTTGCCGGCAGCGGCGCGATGGCGATCGAGGGGGCCGCAGGCTCTGCCGGGGCAGGCGCAGGGGCCATCGCGGGCGGCACGACCGGCTTGTCCGGAAGCGGGACGGCGGCCGGAGCGGTGTCCCCCGGCATCGGCGACGGGCGCTGGACCACGGCGGGCGCCGGGGTCTGCGGGGCCTGCACGTCCGGCGGCAAGACGGCGCCGGCGGTGTTGGGCGCGTCGACCAGCGCGGAGTACTCGCGCACCAGCCGGCCGGCACCCCAGTCCACTTCGATCAGGAAGTTCAGCTCGGCCTGCTCGACCGGGCGCAGCGTGGTCACCCGGATCACCGGGCGGCCCTTGCTGTCGCTGCCCAGGCTGAACTGCAGGTCAGAGGCGATGCCGGTGGGCGGCGCCAGGCCAACCCGGCGGAAAGTGTCCGGCGAAGCCAGGCGGGCGCGCAGCGCGGCCAGTTCGCCCGGCGTCGTGGAGACGATGGGGATTTCCGCCAGCAGCGGCTGGTTGCGCTTGCTCTTGACCTGGATCTGGCCCAAGCCCAGCGCCCACGCATTCCCCGCCGCCAGCAGCAGCGCCGCTGCCACCGCCGTTCGCAATGTCCTGATCACGTGTGCTCCATCCCCCGCCTTGGCGCCGTGACTCTAGCCGTGCGCAGCCTTCGGGGGCAACCCTTCGGCCACCAGCAGCTCCGCGATCTGCACCGCGTTGAGCGCCGCGCCCTTGCGGATGTTGTCCGCCACCACCCACAGGTTGAGGCCGCGTGGGTGCGACAGGTCCTCGCGGATGCGGCCCACGAACACCGGGTCCTTGCCCGAGGCGTGGGTCACCGGCGTGGGATAGCCGCCGGCCTTGCGCTCGTCCACCACCTCCACGCCGGGGGCATCCTCCAGCAGCGCGCGCGCCTCGTCGGGAGTGATCTTCTTTTTCGTCTCGATGTTGACCGCTTCGGAATGGCCGAAGAACACCGGCACGCGCACCGCGGTGGGGTTCACCTGGATGGACGCATCGCCCAGGATCTTCTGCGTCTCCCACACCAGCTTCATCTCTTCCTTGGTGTAGCCGTTGGGCTGGAACTCGTCGATGTGCGGGATCAGGTTGAATGCGATCTGCACCGGGAACTTCGCCGGCGCCGGGTCCTGGAAGCTGAGCAGCGCCGCGGTCTGGCGCCCCAGCTCCTCCATCGCGCTGCGGCCACCACCGGAGACGGACTGGTAGGTGGCCACGTTGATGCGCTCGATGCCGTACACCTTGTGGATCGGCGCCAGCACCGGCATCAGCTGCATGGTGGAACAGTTGGGGTTGGCGATGATGCCGCGCGGGCGGTGGCGCGCCGCGTCCGGATTCACTTCGCTGACCACCAGCGGCACGTCGTCGTCGTAGCGGAAGGTGGAGGAGTTGTCGATCACCACCGCGCCGGCAGCCGCGAATTTGGGCGCGTATTCCTTCGAGATCGCGCCGCCCGCGGAGAACAGCGCGATGTCGATGGCTGACGGGTCGAACGTGGCCAGGTTCTGCACCACCAGTTCGTCGTCGCCGAACGCGACCTTGGTGCCGGCCGAACGCTCGCTGGCCAGCGCCACCACGTCGCTGGCCGGGAACTCGCGCTCCGCCAGGATCGACAGCATCACCTCGCCCACCGCGCCGGTCGCGCCGACCACGGCCACCTTGTACTGCTTGCTCATGTCTTGTGTCTCTGTGTGCGTGCAGGCGGGCGGGCGGCGCCGTCGGGCGACGATGCGCGGACACGGCCGCGCCTGCGGGAAAGGGGAACGATACGACAGGGATGCGGCGCGACGCTGCCCACGGGGCTGCTGGCGGCGCGCCGCTAGCGTTTCGGGGCCGCGGCCGGCACGCGCGGCGACACCGCGCCCACGTCGCCGCACTGGGCACGGTGGCGCAGCGCCTGGTCCATCAGCACCAGCGCAAGCATCGCCTCGCAGATCGGCGGCGCGCGCAGGCCCACGCAGGGGTCGTGGCGGCCGGTGGTGACGATGTCCACCACGTTACCGTCCACGTCCAGGCCCTGCACCGGCAGGCGCAGGCTGGAGGTGGGCTTGAACGCCACCGACACGGCAATCTGCTGGCCGGTGGAAATCCCGCCCAGGATGCCGCCGGCGTGGTTGGACAGGAAACCGTCCGGCGTCATCACGTCGCGGTGCTCACTGCCCTTCTGCGCCACCGCCGCGAAGCCGTCGCCGATCTCCACGCCCTTGACCGCGTTGATCGACAGCATCGCCGCCGCCAGTTCGCCATCCAGCTTGCCGTAGATCGGCTCGCCCCAGCCCGGCGGCACGCCGTCGGCCACGGCCAGCACGCGCGCGCCCACCGAATCGCCGGACTTGCGCAGCGCGTCCATGTAGGTTTCCAGCTCCGCCACCTGCGCCGCGCAAGGCCAGAAGAACGGATTGGTTTCGACATCGGCCCAGTCGTGCGAATGCGGGAGCACCTCGCCGATCTGGGTCACGCAGGCGCGCACGGTCACGCCGCGCTGCGCCAGCCACTTCTTGGCAATCACCGCCGCCGCCACGCGCATGGTGGTCTCGCGCGCGCTGCTGCGACCGCCGCCGCGCGGGTCGCGGATGCCGTACTTCTGCCAGTAGGTGTAGTCAGCGTGGCCGGGGCGGAACTGCGCGGCGATGGTGCCGTAGTCCTTGCTGCGCGCGTCGGTGTTGCGGATCAGCAGCGCGATGGGCGTGCCGGTGGTCACACCTTCGTAGACGCCCGACAGGATCTCCACCTCGTCCGCCTCGCGCCGCTGCGACACGTGGCGCGAATTGCCGGTGGCCCGCCGCTTCAGGTCGGCCGCGAAGTCCTCGGGCGCCACCGGGATGCCCGGCGGGCAGCCGTCAACGACGCAGCCGATGGCCGGCCCGTGCGATTCGCCAAACGTGGTGACGCGCAGCAGGTGGCCGAAGGTGTTCATGGGCGCGGCTTAGAACAACCCAGCCGACGCCGCGCCCGTCTCGCGAGCGGCGGCCAGCGCGGTGATGCGGGCGTTGTGCTCGATCAGGTCGGCGCACTCGGCCACGAAGATGCCCATCTGGCCCACCTTGAACTCCACCCACGCCAGCGGCAGCTCCGGCAGCAGCTGCACCAGTGCGCGCTCGGCTTCGCCGACTTCGCAGACCAGCAGGCCGTCCTCGGTCAGGTGCAGCGGGGCGTCGCGCAGGATGCGCAGGCACAGGTCCAGGCCGTCGTCGCCGGCGCGCAGGCCCAGCTCGGGCTCGTGCGCGTACTCGCGCGGCAGCGCGTCGGTTTCGTCGTTGGTGACGTACGGCGGGTTGGTGACGATCAGGTCGTAGCGCTCGCCCTGCAGGCCGCTGAACAGGTCGGACTTCAGGAAGCGCACGTTCTCCACGTGCAGGCGCTTTTCGTTCTCGCGGGCCAGCGCCAGGGCGTCGTCGCTGATGTCCACGCCGTCCACGTGCCAGTCCGGGTTGTAGTGCGCCATGGCAATCGCAATGCAGCCGGAACCGGTGCACAGGTCCAAGGCGCGGCGCACCTCGCGGTCGCCCAGCCAGGGCTGGAAGCCGGATTCGATCATCTCGGCGATTGGCGAGCGCGGCACCAGCGCACGCGGGTCGGACTTGAAGCTGAGCCCCGCAAACCACGCCTCGCCGGTGAGGTAGCAGGCCGGGATGCGCTCCTCGATGCGGCGCAGGAACAGCGCCAGCACTTCCTCCTTCTCCGCCTCGGTGACGCGTGCGTTGCCGTACACCGGCGACAGGTCGTGCGGCAGGTGCAGGGCGTGCAGGGTGAGCTGGGTCGCCTCGTCCAGCGCGTTGTCGAAGCTGTGGCCGAAGGTCAGGCCCGCCGCGTTGAACCGGCTGGCGCCGTAGCGGATCAGGTCGATGATGGTCTGCAATTCCTGGGACATGGGCGACAACACGCGGGCACGGCCGGGAAGTATAGCGGCGGCGCCCCGGTATCATGGCGGTCCACCCCTGCGCCAAACGCCCATGTCCAAGCGTCTTGTTCTTGTCGTGCTGATCGCCGCCCTGGCCGCCGGGCTGGGCCTGTGGGCCTCGCAGCTGCTGCACGGCCCAGCCGCCCCCGCAGCGCCCGCGCTGCCCACGCTGCCCGCCCCCCGCGCCGTGACCCTGCTGCCCACCCCACGCGTGCTGCCGCCGTTTTCCCTGCAGCAGGCCGACGGCACCGCGCTGACGCAAGACACCCTGAAGGGCCATTGGACGGTGGTGTTCCTGGGCTTCACCCACTGCCCGGACGTTTGCCCCACCACGCTGGCAGAACTGGCCGGCGCCCAGAAGCAGTGGGCCGCCCTGCCCGCCGCCACCCGCCCGCGCGTGCTGTTTGTCTCCGCCGACCCCGAGCGCGACACCCCGCAAATCGTGGCCCAGTACGCCCACGCCTTCCACCCCGACACCCTGGCCGCCACCGCGCCGATTCCGCAGCTGGAGGCCTTCGCCCGCTCGCTGTCGCTGGTCTTCATGAAGGTGCCCGGCCCCAGTGGCGACCCGGCCGACTACAGCATCGACCACAGCGCTGCGGCAGTGCTGCTGGACCCACAAGCCCGCATGGCCGGCGTGGTGCAACCGCCGTTTGACGTGAAGGGCATCGCCGCCGACCTGGAAACGCTGACCCAGGCCGCCCGATGAGCCCCATCACCGCCCTCACCTACGTGCTGCCGCACCGCCTGCTGTCCTGGCTGGCGCGGCGGCTGGCCTATTCCACCAACCGCGCGGTCAAGCAGTGGCTGATCGACACCGTGACCCGCAAGTTCGGCGTGGACTTAAGCGAAGCGGCGCAGCCCGACCCCACCGCCTACCCCAGCTTCAATGCCTTTTTCACCCGCGCACTCAAACCCGGCGCACGCACCCCTGACCCCGACCCGCGTGCCCTGCTGATGCCCGCCGACGGCCACATCAGCCAGTGCGGGCCGATCGTGGACGGCCGCATCTTTCAGGCCAAGGGGCAGAGCTTCACCGCTGCCGAACTGCTGGGCAGCCAGGCCGATGCCGCCCCGTTCCACGACGGCAGCTTCGCCACCGTGTACCTGTCACCACGCGACTACCACCGCGTGCACATGCCCTGCACCGGCACGCTGCGCGAAACCGTGCACGTGCCCGGCCGCCTGTTTTCGGTGGGCGTGGACGCCGTGGCCAGCGTGCCGCGCCTGTTTGCCCGCAACGAGCGCCTGGTCTGCCATTTCGATACCGACTTCGGCCCGATGGTGCAGGTGATGGTGGGCGCGCTGCTGGTCTCCGGCGTTGAAACCGTCTGGGGCGGCGTGGAAATCCCCCCCTACGGCCACACCATTACCCGCAAGGACTACCGCGGCCGCGGCATCACCCTGGAACGCTTCGCCGAAATGGCCCGCTTCAACTACGGCAGCACCGTCATCGTGCTGCTGCCCAAGGACGCGGCGACATTAGACCCGGCCCTGCATGCACAATCCCCGGTGCGACTGGGGCAGCGGCTGGCGCTGCGGGAGTGACGCCGCCGGCAGGTCAAGGTCAGTCCGTCGGAATCCAGATACGACAAGGCCCGTAGCGATGCGGGCCTTGTGCGTTGTGGGAACTCTCAGATCAGAAAGTGAGCCTGACCTCGTTGCCGAAACCCCATTACCGAATCTGGCGCTATTCACACGAGGCTACTGAATTACCCGCTTCGATTGTCAGACAAAATATCAATTGCCCGGGACAATAGCTCAGAAACGCATGGAAACTCGACAGATATTGACTTCATAACCTCTATAGCCCCATTGCGATCAGACCATCTTGAAATAAACAAATGGCGTGGATTCACGCAAGAAGGATTGTGACAGGAATGGGAGATATCAACACTGGAACTTAGATCAAAATTCTCGTCAACATAAAATAGCCATGATGCGACATGCGCAGGCTTAGTGCCCCGCCAAAGAGAACCCATTCCAAAAACCCCATACCCACGCTGATTCCTTCCAGCGTGCCATTCCCAACATTCATCCTCGCCTGATCGAATGAATTTTTTCTCAAACAGCCGCCTTTTGTACTCTATCTCACTAGATCTATAATTACCCATCACTATCCCTCGATAATGAATGACCTGGATGGACGAACAGGCTGTTGTCGCAGGCGAAGGCCACGACTTTCTCGTCCACGTACAGGGCGTATTCCCCGAACATGCGGCGGTGGGTCAGGCGGGCGCCCAGGCCGGCCTGTTCGGTGACGTAGGCGATGAAATCGGGTTCGGTGGCCATGGCGCGGGGCGTAAGGCCGGGCGGGCCGGCGGGGCTCCACGATAGCGCGGGCGTATGGAAACGCGCGATTGCCGCGTTTGCGGGATGACCAGCAAGAAGCGCCCCCCGCCTTCGCGGGGATGACGCGCAGAACGCCAGAGCGATTAACGGAAAGCGCGGCGGTCCGCGCGGGCCGGGCTCAGCCGCAGCCGTCCAGTTTCAACACCTGGCCGGGCTTGATGGCGTATTTCGGCTTCTTCAGCTTGTTGGCCTTGGCCAGGTCGAGAATCTCGCACTGCAGTTTGCGGGCGATGCTGCTGATGGTGTCGCCGCGCTGCACCTTGTAGGTGCGGGGCTTGGGCTTGGCGGGCGTGCGCGCCGGGGGGGCGGCGGGGGCCGGGGCATCGGCGGCGGCAGGGGCGCTGGCGGCGGGCATGGGGTCGCCCACGCGCACCAGTGCGGCGCGCACGTCGCTGGCCATCAGCTGCTGGGCCAGTTCCAGCCGCTTGCCGCGGGTGCAGTTGAAGCGGTACAGCCAGGCGATGCGGGTGGTGGCGTTCAGCGCGGTGCCGGCCGGCAGGGTCTGGCCGGGTTCCCAGCGCGGGTTGAGGTTGCGCAGCGCGCGCAGGTAGCCGTCGCGCGAGCCCCAGTTGCCCAGACAGATGGTGAGCTCGTACAGCGAGGTGGGCTGCGCCAGGGTGACGGTGGCGGGGCGGGCGCTGACATTGGGCCAGCGGATGCCGTACTCCTTGGGGTGCAGGAACAGCCACGCGGCGGCGATCACCATGGGCACGTAGTCCTTGGTTTCGGCCGGAAACTGGTTGTAGACGTCGATGTCCCAGAAGCTGCGCCCGCCGGTGTCGCGGAATACGCGCAGGGCGCGGCCTTCGCCGCCGTTGTAGCCGGCCAGCGACAGTTCGATGCTGTTGTTCAGCTGCGCCATGCGCTCCTGCAGGTACTGCGCGGCGGCATCGGCCGAGGCGGCCGGGTCGTAGCGGGTGTCGAAGCCGGTGCCGTCGTCGCCCAGGCCGAAGCGGCGGCCGGTGGCCGGCATGAACTGCAGCGGGCCCACCGCGCCCACGCGCGAGCCGGCGTGCACCTTGCCGTTGGACTCCTTCGCCATGATGCCGAACAGCAGCGCCTCCGGCAGGCCGTGGCGGCGGAACGCCGGCGACATCAGGTGCTGCATGTAGCGGTAGTTCTCGTAGCTGTCCATCAGCGACGGCCGCAGGTCGGTGAGCCAGCGGCGGATGCCGGCCTGCACCGCGGGGTTGAACTGCACCATCTTCACGAAGCGCTGGCCTTCTTCGCTGAGCAGCGCGGCGGCGTTGGCGGACGCGGGCACGTTGGCGTCGTCCAGGTCGCTCTCGTCGATGGGGTCGGCGCCGCCCTCGTCGGCCAGCAGGCCGTCGAAGCGCGGCGTGGCCTGCAGCAGGCGTTCGTACGTCGCCAGCATGGTCTCCACCGAGCAGCCGCGCTGCTTGCCGCAGGCGTCCACCACGTCCTTCATCTCCGCCAGCGCGGCGGCGGTGGCGCTGGCGGCGGCCTCTTCGTCCTCGGCCAGCATGGCGTCGCGGTAGCGCTTTTCGGCGGCGTCCATGCGCTGCTGCAGCGCCTCCACGCCGGCCGCGTCGCGGCGGCTCTCGGCGGGGGCGCCGCGGTCCCGCTTGGGCTGGGCCTGTGCCGCGGGGGTGGAGAACGCCGCCAAAAGCGATAGCAGGGACACGGCAACGACAGGCAACGGGCGCAGGGGCATGCAGGCAGGGGGACGGCGAAGGGGTTGGCAGGGTAGCCGCCGCGGCGCGACGGGGGCAAGCCGCGCCGCGCATTCATCCGCAGGCATTCGCATAGAATCCGGCGACACTTCACGCAATCGGCGAACCACCATGGACCAGGCTCCCCTTCCGCACCTCTTCGTCGGCAAGGCCGTCACCACCGACGCCGGCGGCGACGTGGTGCTGCTGCCGAAGTACGGCAATCGCCACGGGCTGGTGGCCGGGGCCACCGGCACCGGCAAGACGGTGACGCTGATGACCCTGGCGGAAGGCTTCAGCCGCTTGGGCGTGCCGGTGTTCCTGGCCGACGTGAAGGGCGACGTGGCGGGACTGGCAGTGGCGGGCACGCCCAGCGAGAAGCTGGCCGCGCGCGTGGCCCAGCTGGGCATGACCGACTACCGCAACGAGGCGGCGCCGGTGGTGTTCTGGGACCTGTGGGGCAAGGCCGGCCACCCGGTGCGGACCACCGTCAGCGAGATGGGCCCCACCCTGCTGGGCCGCATCCTGGAATTGAACGAGACCCAGGCCGGTGTTCTGGACATCGTGTTCAAACTGGCCGACGACCGCGGCCTGCTGTTGCTGGACCTGGAAGACCTGCGCGCACTGCTGGGCCTGATCGTCGACGAGCGCAAGGACATCAGCACCCGCTACGGGCTGGTCAGCGCGCCGTCCATCGGCGCCATCCAGCGCGCGCTGCTGCGGCTGGAGCAGGAAGGCGCCGACCAGTTCTTCGGCGAGCCGGCGCTGGAGCTGGCCGACCTGATGCGCACCACCTTTGATGGCCGCGGCGTGGTGAACATCCTGGCCGCCGACCAGCTGATCCTGAAGCCCAAGCTGTATTCCAGCTTCCTGCTGTGGCTGCTGAGCGAGCTGTTCGAGAACCTGCCGGAGGTGGGCGATCTGGACAAGCCCAAGCTGGTCTTCGTGTTCGACGAGGCGCACCTGCTGTTCGACGACGCGCCGGCCGCGCTGCGCCAGCGCATCGAGCAGGTGGTGCGGCTGATCCGCTCCAAGGGCGTGGGCGTGTACTTCTGCTCGCAGTTCCCTGACGACGTGCCCACCGAGATCCTGGGCCAGCTGGGCAACCGCTTCCAGCACGCGCTGCGCGCCTACACGCCGCGCGACCAGAAGGCGGTGAAGACCGCCGCGGAAACCTTTGTCGGCAATCCGCACCTGGACGTGGCGCAGGCCATCGGCCAGCTGGGCGTGGGCGAGGCGCTGGTGTCCACGCTGCAGGACAAAGGCGTGCCGATGCCGGTGGAAAAGACGCTGATCGCGCCGCCGCGCTGCCGCATGGGCGCGATTACAGAAGCCGAGCGACAGCAGGTGCGCGCTGGCAGCCCGGTGGGCATGAAGTACGACACCCGCATCGACCGCGAGTCCGCCGCCGAGCTGCTGGCCAGGAAGGCCGAGGCGAAGACGGAGCAGGCGCAGGCACCGGCCGCGAAGACGCCGGAGGCCGGGCCCGACGACGACGGCAACGGCTTCGGCCAGGCGGTGAAGGATGCGCTGTTCGGCACCAAGCGCCGGCAGGGCATGATCGAATCCATGGCCAAGCAGACCGCGCGCACGGTGGGCAGCCAGGTGGGCCGGCAGATCCTGCGCGGCCTGCTGGGCGGCATCTTCGGCGGCAAGCGCTGAGCCACGCATGGGCCGCTGGCGTCCCCCTGCCGAGAAAAGCACGGCGCTGATCACCCGCGCCGGCCACGACCGCCTGAAGGCGGAGCTGGACGAGCTGTGGCGCGTGCGGCGCCCCGAGGTGGTGAAGGCGCTGGCTGCCGCTGCCGCCGAGGGCGACCGCTCCGAGAACGCGGAATACACCTACCGCAAGAAGCAGCTGGGCGAGATCGACCGCCGCGTGCGCTACCTCAGCAAGCGGCTGGAACAGCTGAAGGTGGTGGACACCGCGCCGTCCGACCGCGACGCCGTGTTCTTCGGCGCCGAGGTGGAGCTGGAAGACATGGCCAGCGGCGAGCTGGTGCGCTTCCGCATTGTCGGCCCCGACGAGACCGATGCGAAGCGGGGCTGGATCAGCATCGACGCCCCACTGGCGCGCGCCATGTTGAAGAAGCGTGTAGACGACGACTTCGAGGCCCCGCTGCCGGGCGGCACGGTGCGCTATGCCATCGTGGCCGTCGCCTACCCCGACGTGTAAGCGCGGCAGGAATCCACCGGAATCGAGACGCCCAGCCTGCCGCGAACGTGGCTTCCTCGTCGCCCCGTTCGCGGGCGTGGCGGGCCAGCGCGACGCAGCGGGCGCGGACGCCATCGAGCTTGCGCTCTTCCAGTTCTTCCAGGTCCAGCAGCGCATTCTGGGCGCCGCGGGTGGCGCGGCTCAGTTCGTCCAGCTTGTGCTGGATTGCCCGGGTATCGCGGTTCTGCGCGCTCTGAACCAGGAACCCCATCAGGAAGGTGACGATGGGGTGCCGGTGTTGATGACCCGCTGTCAGGTGATGCCCCGGCCGGTCAGTCGTTGTATTCCACTTCGCCGTACAGGTCGTGCTCGTCGCTGCCCATGATCCGCACCTTGGCGAACTCGCCGGGCCGCAGGCCGGCTTCGCGGCCGTCCTGCACCTGCACCAGGCCGTCGATCTCCGGCGCGTCCGCCATCGAGCGGGCGATGGCAAGCTCGCCATCGATGGCATCCACGATGACCTGCTGCACCGTACCCACCTTGGCCGCCAGGCGCGCCTCGGAAATTGCCGCCTGCCGCTCCATGAAGCGGGCCAGGCGCTCCTGCTTCACGTCCTCCGGCACCGGGTCCGGCAGCGCGTTGGCCGCGGCGCCTTCCACGGGCGAATAGGCGAACGCGCCCACGCGGTCCAGCTGCGCTTCGTCGAGGAAGTCCAGCAGTTCCTCGAACTCGGCGTCGGTCTCGCCGGGGAAGCCGACGATGAAGGTGCTGCGCAGGGTCAGCTCCGGGCAGATCGCGCGCCAGCGCTGGATGCGTTCCAGGGTCTTGTCCACCGCGCCCGGGCGCTTCATCAGCTTGAGGATGCGCGGGCTGGCGTGCTGGAACGGGATATCGAGGTACGGCAGCAGCTTGCCATCGGCCATCAGCGGGATCACGTCGTCCACGTGCGGGTACGGGTAGACGTAGTGCAGGCGCGTCCACACGCCGAGTTCGGACAGGCCTTCGCACAGCGCCTTCATCCGCGTCTCGTACACATTGTTGCCCCACAGCCGCGACGCGTACTTCAGGTCCACGCCGTAGGCGCTAGTGTCCTGCGAGACCACCAGCAGTTCCTTGACGCCACCGCGCACCAGCTTTTCGGCCTCGCGCAGCACCTCGTCCACCGGCCGCGACACCAGGTCGCCGCGCATCGACGGGATGATGCAGAAACTGCAGCGGTGGTTGCAGCCCTCGGAAATCTTCAGGTAGGCGTAGTGCTTCGGGGTCAGCTTGACGCCGACGCCCTCGATTTCCCCGTCGCCAAGGCGACGCGGGGCCGGCAGCAGGTCGACGAAGGGGTTGTGCTTGGGCGGCGCCGCGGCGTGCACCGCGTCCATCACGCTGGCGTAGTCCTGCGGACCGCTGATCGACAGCACGCCGGGATGCGCCTGGCGGATCACGTCGGCGCGCTTGCCCAGGCAGCCGGTGACGATGACCTTGCCGTTCTCCGCCATGGCCTCGCCGATGGCGTCCAGCGACTCGGCCACCGCGCTGTCGATGAAGCCGCAGGTATTGACCACCACCACGTCGGCGTCGTCGTAGGTCTGCACCAGGTCGTAGCCTTCCACCCGCAGCTGGGTGAGGATGCGCTCGGAGTCCACCAGCGCCTTGGGGCAGCCAAGGCTGACGAAACCGACTTTGGGTTGGGCAGGCGGGGAAGGCTGTGACATGGGCGCAGGCTGGGCGACGGGGCCGCCGGGGGGCCGCGTAGTATACCGGCGGGGGCTGCCGGCCCGGCCGCGCAGGCGTACCATCCGGGCAACCGCGGAGGGAGAACCGGCCATGAGCGAATGGATATCCCTGGAAACCCCGACCGGCCGCATCCGGGCCTGGCTGGCGCAACCGCATGTGCCGCCCCACGGCGCGCTGGTGGTGGTGCAGGAAATCTTCGGCGTGAATGCCCACATCCGGCAGGTCTGCGCCACCTTCGCCGAGCACGGCTACGTGGCGATGGCGCCGGCGTTCTTCGATCATTTCGAGCACGACGTGCAGCTGCACTACGACGCCGACGGCGTGACGCATGGGCGCGACCTGGTGGAGAAACTGGGCTTTGAGCGCGCGCTGGAGGATGTGCGGGCCGCCGCCGCGCAGCTGCAGGAATACGGGAAGGTCGGCGTGGTGGGCTATTGCTGGGGCGGCACCGTGGCCTACCTGGCCAATACCCGGCTGTCGATGCCGGCGGTCAGTTATTACGGCGCGCGCACGGTGCCCTTCCTCAATGAAAAGCTGCACGCCCCCATGCTGTTCCACTTCGGCGAGCACGACGCCAGCATTTCCGCGGACGATGTGGCATTGCACCGTGAGCGCCATCCCGAGGCCGACGTGCACGTCTACCCGGCGGGGCACGGCTTCAACTGCGACCAGCGCGCGGATTTCCACCGCCCCAGCGCCGAGCTGGCGCTGGAACGCACCCTGTCCTTCCTCCGCCGGGCGCTGCGCCCGGCCTATTGAGTCGAGGCCCGCCATGCACCCGACGCCCCGCCCGTCCCGCTACGAACTGCACCCGCAGCTGGCCGACGACACCGCCCCGGTCATCGAGCTGGCGCTGTGCGAGGTGCGGCTGATGGACGATGCCAATCACCCGTGGCTGGTGCTGGTGCCGAAGGTGCCGGACGCGGTGGAGCTGATCGACCTGACCGCCGCCCAGCGCACCCTGCTGACCGCCGAGATCGATGACGCAGCGCGCGTGCTGAAGGCGCTGTTCCAGCCGGACAAGCTCAACGTTGCGGCGCTGGGCAATCTGGTGCCGCAACTGCATGTGCATGTGATCGCACGCTACCGCGACGACATCGCCTGGCCGCGCCCGGTATGGGGCGCCGCCAACGCCCGGCCGTATGCGCCGGAGGAACTGGTGGAGCGGGTGGCGGCGCTGCGCGCGGCGCTGCAGGGGCGCATGTTCCGCCAGCAGGACTGATGGCGGACGGACGGCGCCGCGACCCTCAGGTTCGCGGCAGGGTGACGCCGGTCTGGCCCTGGTACTTGCCGCCGCGGTCCTTGTAGGAGGTCTCGCAGATGTCGTCCGCATCGGCCTGGAAGAACAGCATCTGCGCCACGCCCTCGTTGGCGTAGATGCGCGCCGGCAGCGGCGTGGTGTTGCTGAACTCCAGCGTCACGTGCCCTTCCCACTCCGGCTCCAGCGGGGTCACGTTGACGATGATTCCGCAGCGCGCGTAGGTGCTCTTGCCCAGGCACACCACCAGGGTGTCGCGCGGGATGCGGAAGTATTCGACGGTGCGCGCCAGCGCGAACGAGTTGGGCGGGATGATGCACTCGTCCGCTTCGATGTCCACGAAGCTCTTCGGGTCGAAGTGCTTGGGATCGACGATGGTGGAGTTGATGTTGGTGAACACCTTGAACTCGCGCGAGCAGCGCACGTCGTAGCCGTAGCTGGAGGTGCCGTAGCTGACGATGCGGTGGCCGTCGACGGCCTTGACCTGCCCCGGCGCATACGGCTCGATCATGCCGTGCTGCTCGGCCATGCGGCGGATCCAGCGGTCGCTCTTGATGCTCATCGGGTCGGTCCAGGGACGGGACGGAAAGGATCGGCGAGTGTAAGGCAAGCGCGGCGGCGGGCCCAACCGCTTCCGGGGCGTCAGTCCAGCAGCGCGGACAGGATGCCGGTACGCACCTTGGGCCGCTGCGCCAGTTGCGCCAGCAGCGCGCGCGCGGTCTCGCGGTAGGCGCAGGCCGCGGCCGAGTCGGGCTGGGCCGCCACGATCGGCGTGCCGGCATCGCCCTGCTCGCGGATGGCGATCTCCAGCGGCAGCGCGCCCAGCTGCGGGACGCCGTACTGCTCGGCCATCCGGCGGCCACCGCCCTCGCCGAACAGGTGCTCGGCGTGGCCGCACTGGCTGCACACGTGCACGGCCATGTTCTCGACCAGGCCCAGCACCGGAATGCCCACCTTCTCGAACATCTTCAGCGCCTTGCGCGCGTCCAGCGTGGCGACGTCCTGCGGCGTGGTGACGATGACCGCGCCGGCCACCGGGATCTTCTGCGCCAGGGTCAGCTGGATGTCGCCGGTGCCCGGCGGCAGGTCCACCACCAGCACGTCGAGGTCGCCCCAGCGGGTGTCATTGAGCAGCTGCGAAAGCGCCTGCGTGGCCATCGGGCCGCGCCAGACCATCGGGGTGTCCTCGCCCACCAGCAGCCCGATCGACATCGCCTCCACGCCGTGCGCGCGCATCGGCGTGATGCTCTTGCCGTCCGGGCTGTCGGGGCGCCCGGACAGGCCCAGCATCATCGGCACGCTGGGGCCGTACACGTCGGCGTCGAGGATGCCCACCTGCAGCCCCTCGGCCGCCAACGCCAGCGCCAGGTTCACCGCGGTGGTGGACTTGCCCACCCCGCCCTTGCCCGACCCCACGACGATGATGTTGCGGACATTGGCGAGCGGTTTCAGCTCGCCCTGGACAGCGTGGGACGGCAGGCGGGGCATGGCTTCCAGTCGAAGGAGTGGCAATTCGTGAATTCTATCGGAGCGCCCATGCAGCACGTTCAGCTGCTGTTACGCTAAAGGTCTCTGCCACTAACTGCCGGATCGTTCCGACATGACCTATCGCACCCTTGCCCCGCGCCTGCTCGCCCTTGGCCTGTCCATTGCCAGCGCCTGTGCCGGCGCCCGCCAACCGATCAAGATCGAATCGATCGCCCACTTGCCGGAGATCCAGTCCGTATCGATGAGCGCGGACGGCAAGAATCTGGTGGCACTGGTCGTCGCCCCGGGCTCCAAGGGGCAGGACACCGCGCTTTCCGTATGGAACCTGGACAATATCGACGGCGGCTCCAAGATCACCCCATCGGGTGACCGCATGAAGTTCATCGCTGCCAGCGCGCTCAAGGCCGACCGCGTCCTGGTGATCGGCCGGCAGGAGTGGACCGGACAACTTGGCGGCTGTGGCGAGGGCAACGCCACGGGCGCGACAAAGACCTTCGTCACCAAGACCTACCTAACGGACACCTCGCAGAAGAAATTCGACGAAGCCTTCGCCAGCAATGCACGCCAACTGGGCCTCAGCGAAGACATACAGCGCTGCCTGGAACTGACCGCGACGGCCTCGCTGGTGAATACCCTGCCGTTGGATCCGGACAATGTGATCATCCAGCAGGTCAGCGGTATGTCGCTCAGCGGCAGCTATTACCTGTACAACCTGCGCACAGGCGAAACAAAACTCCTGTTCAAGGCCGGCGGCCGCAGCAGCCCGGGCCTGTTCAACCCGCGCACCGGCGAAGTCCTGACCCGCACCCAGCTGGAGCCGAACGGCGCAGGCGAGTACGAGCAGCGCGTGCTGATCCGCAATCCGCAGACGGGCGAGTTCGAGGTGCACGACAACCTCACCCGCAAGCTCAGCGACCGCTACACCGTGGACATCGTCGGCATGGACGAGAAGACCGGCAAGTTCTACGTGCTGACCGATCTGTTTTCCGATCTTGTACAGGCGTGGATGTACGACCCGACCACGCGCAAGTTTGAGGACGA
Organism: Thermomonas sp.; assembly: GCF_046293095.1. Lineage (GTDB taxonomy): Bacteria > Pseudomonadota > Gammaproteobacteria > Xanthomonadales > Xanthomonadaceae > Thermomonas. The sequence goes on along the minus strand of NZ_JBKBPN010000002.1, from coordinate 182,257 downwards.
GCCGCTGCTGGCCCATCCGCAGTTCTCGATCGGCGGCCTGATACTCGGCAGCCAGCCCAGCAATTTCAACCGCGTGCTGGGTTACGTGGTCGATGGGCCGCAGCGCGAGGTCACCTACGTGGACCCCGCCATGGCGGGCGTGCAGAGCTTGCTGCAGAAGGCTTTTCCGGGCCAGACAGTCAGCCTCAATGGCTATAACGACGACATGTCGCGGGTGCTGTTCACCACCCAGAGCAACAAGGACGCGCCGGCCTACCACGTGCTGCTGGACCGCAAGCGGGTGGTGACACTGGGCAGCCAGCGACCCGATATCAACCCGGCCGACATCGGCGAGCAGCGTTGGGTCAACTATCCCGCCCGCGACGGCATGACCATTCCGGCGATCCTCGACTTGCCCGCAGGCTGGAAGGAAGGCGATGGCCCGCTGCCGGCCATCATCCATCCGCACGGCGGCCCGTGGGCGCGCGACTACGCCGGCTGGGACGGCTCCGGCTGGGTGCCCTTCCTGACCTCCCGCGGCTATGCCGTGCTGCGTCCGCAGTATCGCGGCACCAGCGGCCTAGGGCGCAAGCTCTGGCTGGCGGGCGACGCCGAGTGGGGGCAGAAGATGCAGGACGACAACGACGATGCAGCCGCGTGGCTGGTCAAGCAGGGGATCGCCGATCCCCAGCGCATCGCCATCTTCGGATATTCCTATGGCGGCTTCGCCGCGGCAGCCGCGGTGGTGCGCCCCAACAGCCCCTATCAGTGCGCCATCGCCGGCGCACCGGTGACGGACCTCACCAAGCTTGGCTGGTCGTGGAGTGAAAACCGCCTTCAGCGCATCCTGCAGGGGCGCACCGTGAAAGGCATGGATCCGATGCAGAACACCGACAAGGCCAATATTCCGGTGCTCCTGTACGTGGGCGATCGCGATGTACGCACGCCGTCCTTCCATGCGCGCGGCTTTTACGAGGCGGTGCAAAACAAGGTCCCGGCCAAGTTCGCGCTGATTCCCGACATGCCCCACAGCATGCCGTGGTATCCCCGGCACCAGACCCAGACGTTGGGCCTGATCGAGCAGTTCCTGCAGAAGGACTGCGGCCCGGGCGGTCTCTGATAGGGCCCATCTATCGCCAGAAACCCAATCCCGGCGCGGCTTTCAGCCCTGCGCCGGGACCGGTTGCGGGCGAAGATGAACCGTGCTTATACTCGGAAAACTTAACGGAACAGAAACATTTCCTGCATCAACCCATCACACATAGGGGACTTGGCGTGAGTAAGAAGGCAAAGAACAGCTTGTTGAAGAAGTTGCCGTTGTTCGTGGCCGTGGCTGGCTGCCTGTACGGCACCGCGGCACTGGCGCAGGACGCGGCACCGCAGGAGAAGAAGGAAGAAACCAGCAAGGACGCCACCAAGACCCTAGACAAGGTCACCGTGACGGGTTCGCTGCTCAAGCGGCTCGAATACGACACCACCTCGCCGGTGCAGGTTCTGACTGCCGACGTCAGCGCCGACGTCGGCCAGATCAACACCGCCGAATTCCTGCAGAAGTCCAGCGTCGCTGCTGGCTCCACCCAAATCAGCAACCAGTTCGCAGGCTTCGTGGTGGAGGGCGGCACCGGCGTGCAGACCGTTTCGCTGCGCGGTCTTGGCGCCCAGCGCACCGCCGTGCTGCTGAACGGCCAGCGCCCTGGCCCGGCCGGTACCCGCGGCCAAGTGCTCGCGTTCGACCTGAACGTCATCCCGCAGTCGATCCTGCAGCGCGCCGAGATCGTGAAGGACGGCTCGTCCTCGATCTACGGTTCGGACGCTCTGGCAGGCGCCGTCAACCTGATCACCCGCAAGAACTTCGACGGCCTGGAATTCAGCTTCAACGGCCGCGGCACCCAGCACGGCGGCGGCGAGACCGTCTCGTTCTCGTTGGCCAACGGCTGGAACTTCAGCAACGGCAACATCGCCGCGGCGGCCGAGTACTACCTGCAGGAGCCGCTGCGCTTCCGCGACCGCAGCTTCCTGTCCTGCGCCGAGGACCTGGTATGGGATGCCAATGGCAACCGCATCGACCGCCAGGACCGCTCGGCAATCGCCAACACCGCGCTGGGCGGGTGCACGGCGGGCAACCTGTACGCCAACACCTTCATTGATGCCGTTTACGGCACGCGCTATATCCCCTCGCCCGATGGCGTGACCATTGGTCAGCTGCCGGGCTATCGCCCGCGCACCAACCAGCCTTATGGCGCCAACAACAGCGGCCAGGCCTACTACGAGGACGTGCTGAACTTCGACTTCTTTGGCGAGCAGCAGTTGATCGACCGCCAGGAGCGCTTCAGCGTATTCGCCACATCCGACTTCAACTTCGGGGGCGTGAACTGGACCACCGATTTCCTGTACAACCGCCGCGGCACCGATACCCACCGCCTGCGTCAGTTCTTCCCGATCACCGGCGGCACCACTTCACTCCTGTCCGCATACAAGTACACCGACGGCTCGAGCTTCTACAGCCCGGTTGCTTCGGGTATCGCCCAGCCGGTGATGCCGTTCGATTCCGACCAGAAGATCCGGGTCGACTACTACTACCTGCGCACCGGCCTGGACGGTCTCTTCAAGTCCACCGATACCTGGTCGTGGTCGGCCAATTTGTCGTACACCCGCTCCGATGGCGATTACAGCGTCCTGTCGATCCTGAAGTCCGCTTCCGGCGACGCCGACCCGAATTTGCGCCCGTGGACGGGCGGCCGTTCGCCGCTGGTGAATTACTTCGATCCCTGCTACCTCAGCGGTCAGTGCAAGGATGATCTGGTTGCCAAGATCGGTCGTTGGCACACCGGCAACACCATCTACGACCAGTACTTGTTCAACGCAGTCGCGACCGGCGAGCTGTTCAACCTGCCGGCCGGTGCGGTGGGTGCGGCATTCGGCGTCGAATACCGCAAGTTCAGCATCAATGACCAGCCCAGCCAGGAAGAGCGCAGCGGCGACCTCTGGGGCCAGAGCACAGCGCAGGTCACCAAGGGCACCGACAAGGTGAAGGAAATCTTCACCGAGATCGAGGTGCCGCTGCTGAAGGGCCTGCCGATGATCGAGAAACTGAGCGCGAATGTCTCGGCACGCGCGTTCGACTATGACTCCGTGAACAAGTCCGATCATGTGTGGAAGGTGGGCATGAGCTGGCAGGTCAACCCGACCGTCCGCCTGCGCGCCACCCAGGGCACCTCGTACCGCGCGCCCGGCCTGTACGAGCTCTATCTGGGCAATCTGTCCAGCTTCGTCTCCCAGACCAGCATTGATCCCTGCATCAACTGGGGCGACAGCACGAATGACCGCATCCGCAGCAACTGCGCAGCTGCGGGAGTTCCCAGCAACTACACTGGCGCACCGTCTTCGGCACAGGTGTTCCAGGGCGGTGGCGCCGGCTTCCTGAAGCCGGAAACCTCGCGCGCCTTCACCGGCGGCGTGGTGCTGACGCCATCGGTCTGGCCGATCAGCGTGGCGCTGGATTACTTCAACTACGAAGTCAGCAACCAGATCACCAATCTGACTGCCGCATCGATCGTGTCGGGTTGCTACGCTGCCGAGGTCTATCCGAACGACTTCTGCTCGCGGTTCACCCGCAACTCGCCGACCGACCCCACTGCGCCCAACAAGATCGAATCGGTCTACGCCACCTACGTCAATATCAACAAGCAGAAGGTGCGCGGCTACGACCTGTTGACCCGCTTCGAGAAAGGCTACAACTTCGGCAAGCTGGAGGTGGAAGGCCAGTTCACCTACATGATGGAGGACTTCGAGCAGTTGTTCAGCTCGTCGTCGGCCAGCGGCTACGTGGACTCCGACCGCAATGGCGCCATCGGCCGGCCGAAGCTGGTGGGCAACCTGCGTACCACCCTGAAGCGCGGCGACTGGAGCTACAACTGGTTCATGAACTATGTGAGCGAAACGAAGGCCCTGACCCTGTCCGATACGTTCACCTACTTCGGCTGGACCGGCGCCAAGCGCGATATCGTGGCCGAGGCGCGCCTGTACCACACCGTCTCGGTGCGCTACGACCAGCCCAAGTGGTCGCTGCTGTTCGGCATCAACAACCTGCTGGACAAGGATCCGCCGCAGGTATCGAGTGGCGTTGTCACCCGCTACGGCAACGTGCCGGCGTTCGCCACCCAGTACGACCTGCTGGGCCGCACGATGTTCATGCGCTACAGCCTCAAGTTCTGATCCTGGCTTGATGTTTCGTTCCAAGGGGCCCGGCATGCCGGGCCCCTGTTTTTTGTTTTTCCACAACGATGCGCATTTCTTCCTCGAGGTCCTGCTGGCGTTCACCGGACCTGGGTGAAGAACCAAAAACAAGATAATTGCCTGCAGGCATGATTTCTGCCGGATTCATGCCATCGCCCACTTGGATAGACTGCACGCAACGCCAACGGACGCCAGCCCATGCTCCCTTCGATCAATCGCAACATCCTTCTGCCGCTGCTCCTTGGCTTGTCCGGCAGCGTGATCGCACAGACCCCGTCCACCTCGGTTGCCACGGACCCCGTGATCGACGATGCCCTGGTTGCCGGCGGTTTCCTTGATGCCCATCCCGACTTGAAGTTCCGCCAGACCGGCCTGCAGGCCTACACGGACAGGGCATTCGGACAGGCGATGGCAGAGTTCAAGCGTGCTGCCTGGTACGGGGACAAACCGTCGCAGGCAGTGGTTGCCGAAATGTACTGGGGAGGCGTCGGGGTTCCGGTGGACCGGGTCCTGGGAATGGTCTGGATGGACCTTGCAGCCGAGCGTGGCTATCGCTTCTTTTCGCAAAAGCGGGACTATTACTGGAACCAGCTCGATGATCAGGAGCGCAAGGCAGCAATCCGGCTGGCCCGGAGCGTATTCGCAGATTATGGCGACGACGCGACAATGCCGCGCATCGCGGCGGTGCTGCGCAGGGAGCGCGCCAAGATGACTGGCAGCCGGGTGGGTTCGATGAGCCGTGCCGTGCAGGTGTTCATCCCCGGCCACGGCAACATCGACGGCACCCGGTTCTACGACCCGCAATTCTGGGATCCCAGGCAGTACCGAGCCTGGCAGGATGACTACTGGCAGGACCTCAAGCCGGGTACCGTTACCGTGGGTACGCCGGAAACCCTGAAGCAGCCGGAAGCCTCGCCGCGCGAACCCGGCAAGCCCGGGCCCTCTCCCTCCGGAGCCCACTGAGCGGACAACTTCGCCCGTGCAGACGCACAAGCATCGACCGTCAGCGCCAACCTGATTCGAGCGGATTTTGCAAGAGCCGCATCGACAGTCGTTCAGTGAAGCTTGTTAAGCCGATGTTAGGGTGCAGTACACCCGGCCGCCTCATGCGCCTGGTTTCCATGAAAAAAAGCAAAGGACCCCCCATGGCAGTTCATCGACGCCCCACCCCTCTCCGCCGCCCGTTGGCGCTGGCCCTGGCCGCCCTGCTGCTGCCTGCCGCCGCACTGGCGCAGGATCAGAACGCACCGGCCACCCCGGGCCAGCAGGCCGAAGGCAAGGCCAAGGATCTCGACAAGGTCGTGGTCACCGGCTCGCTGATTCCGCAGACCCAGGTGGAGACTTTTGTTCCGGTCACCATCATCTCGGCCGAGGACATCCAGGCCCGCGGCTTCAACAACGTCGCCGAGGTGCTGCAGAAGAGTTCGTTCGCCACCGGCGGCGTGCAGAACAACCAGAGCTCCGCCTCCTTCACCCAGGGCGCCGAAACGCTCAGCCTGTTCGGCCTGCCGGCCGGCTACGTGAAGTACCTGATCGACGGCCGCCCGATGGCGAACTACCCGGCGCTGTACAACGGCACCGACGTGTTCAACAACATCAGCGGCATTCCGGTCGAGCTGGTCGAGCGCATCGAGATCCTGCCGGGCGGGCAGTCGTCGCTGTACGGTTCCGACGCCATCGCCGGCGTGATCAACATCATCCTGAAGAAGAACATCGACGGGGCCGTCGTGACCGGCCGCATCGGCGGATACGACGAAGGTGGCGGCCGCAGCGGCCGCATCAGCTTCGCCGACAGCTTCCACAGCGCCGATAACCGCTGGAACACGCTGCTGGGCGTGCAGGCGGAAAAGACCGACCCGGTCTGGGGCTACCAGCGCGACCTGACCAAGCGCTTCAACACCAACGGCTATAACGGTGCGCCCCCGCTGGCCAGCCGTGACTGGCTGGTCTACAGCCCGTTCACCAGCTACAAGTTCCTGGATCCGGCCAACTGCGCCAATGTCAGCGCCGGCTTCAACGGGTCCGTCGCACTGCAGACCCGGCCGGGCTTCGGCGACGAGAAGTATTGCGGCTCGATGAACACCCCGGGCTATCGCACGCTGAAGAACGAGAAGGAAGGGATCCAGCTCTACACCCACACGACGTTCGAGCTCAACGACCTGGCGCAGGCCTATGCCGACGTTCTGCTGAACAAAGAGAAGGTCAAGTACCACACCGGCTCCAGCTACGTCTGGTGGGGCACCAGCGTCAAGTGGGGCTACTACTACGATCCGGATCTGGATGACTTCCTGAACCTTCAGCGCGCCTTCACGCCGGAGGACATGGGTGGCTGGAAAAACACCATGTCCGAGAACAAGAGCTCGTCCTACGCGGTCACCCTGGGCGTCAACGGCACCCTGTCCGAGAACTCCAACTGGGACTATGACGTCAGCGTCAGTCGCACCGAATACAAGCTGGACGAAATCGAGCTGGCCCGCCTGGCGGATCCGATCAATGATTACTTCCAGAACAAGGTGCTGGGCCCGCAGCTTGGCCTTGACCCCTACTACGGCGCCTACCCGGTGTTCCAGCCCGACTATGCGGCGTTCTACACGCTGATGTCGCCGACCGACTTCTACAGCTTCATGGGGAAGACGACCTCGCGCAGCCGCACCTACGACAACCTGCTCCGCGCGCAGTTCACCAACAGCGCCCTGTTCTCGATGAAGGGCGGCGATGCGGGTGCCGCGATCGCGATCGAGGCCGGCACCGAAGGCTGGCGGTACAACCCGGATCCGCTGCTGCTGAACGGCAAAATCTGGGGCACCACGTCGGTCAGTGGCGGCGGCGACCGCTCCCGCTATGCGCTGACCGGCGAGATCCGCCTGCCGGTGCTGGAAACGCTGACGATCGCCGCTTCGGGCCGTTACGACGGGTTCCGCGCTGCAGGCAAGGAGATCTCCAAGCCCACCTACAGCCTGGGCATCGAATACCGCCCGATGGAATCGCTGCTGATCCGCGGCAAGTACGGCACCGCATTCAAGGCGCCTACGCTGGCCGACCAGTTCCAGGGCATCAGCGGCTTCTACAGCACCACTACCGACTACTACAACTGCGCACTGCTCGGGTTTGACGTAGGCAACGTGGATCAGTGCCCGGCCCAGTACTCCAATCTGGAGTACTTCGGCCAGCAGGCGGGCAACCCCAACCTGGAGCCGATCAACGCCAAGGTATGGAGCTATGGCGTGGTGTGGGCACCGACCGCGAACTTCTCGCTGAGCGCCGACTACCACCACTGGAACATCAAGAACGAAGTGGCGCTGCAGAACGTCGACCAGCTGATGCGCGACGAGTCGGCCTGCCGTCAGGGCCAGCTGGATATCAACTCCGGCACCTGCCAGGCTGCGCTGAACCAGATCACCCGCGGCCCCACCGGCACCGTGCAGTCGATCTATGTCAGCAAGGTCAACGTCGCCCAGCGCACCTTGAATGCCGTCACCGTGGACATGAACTACCGCCAGGACATCGGCGCGTGGGGCTCGCTGCTGATGTCGGGTTCGTGGGTGCGCAACCTCAAGCACGAGTTCCAGCAGTATCCGACCGATCCGATGGTCGACCTGCTGAACGACCCGTACTGGAGCACCGACCCGAAGTACAAGGCCACCGCCTCGCTGGGCTGGAACAAGGGCGCCTGGACGACCACGGTGTACGCGAACTACCTCGGCCCGACGCCGAACTACCGTGCCACCCTGACCCCGGCGGGCTATGCCTATGCCGGTGCAGGCAAGCTCGGCTCGTACACCACGCTCAATGCCAGCGTGAACTTCAACGTCACCGAAGACCTGAAGCTGTCGCTGCTGGTCAACAACCTGGCCAACCGCATGCCTGACATGGACGTGAACTCCTATCCGGGCAGCAGCGGCGCACCGTACAACAGCAGCAACTTCGACGTGCTGGGTCGTGCGTACTACCTGGAAGCCAAGTGGAGCTTCGGCAAGGGCAAGTAATCGCCCCGGCCGTGAAACAAGAAACCCCGCCTTTCGGCGGGGTTTCTTTTTGCGCGCATGGCGCAGGGCACAGACGGAACGGCTGGGCCATCGGAAATCAATCGATGGGGATGCCGCCCGCCTCCAGCAGCTCGCGCAGGCCATCCAACGCACTGCCATAGCGCTTCCAGCGTGCCAGCGCCTGTCGGTGCATCGGCTCGCGCACCTGCACCGCACTGGCCGTCGCCACCGGCGCCGTATTTTCGGAAAACCGCAAGCAGGCCTCGTCCCAGCCCAGTCCGCAGTGGGCCAGCAGCCGTCGGGTCTGGCCTTCCTGGTCGTCCACCAGCGATTCGTACTGCACCTCGAGGATGCGCCCCGGCAGCACCTGGTGCCAGTGCCGCATGAGCGCGTCGAACAGCAGGAAGTAGCGACCTGTATCGAGCAGGTCGAACGAATAGTCGTAGTACGGGCTGGTCTGCGCGAACAATTGGCGGAAATTGCCCAGGCAGGTGTCCATGGGGTTGCGGCGCAGGCAGACGATCCGGACATTCGGCAGCGCGCGGGCAATGTAGCCGAGGTACAGGAAGTTGTGCGGCAGCTTGTCCACGAAGCGCGGCCTGGCCGCAGTACCCGGACGGGTGCTGTCCACGTACGCCTCGCCCAGTACGCGGGGATCGACCTGCATCGCGCGTCGCAACGTGTCCACATTCAGTAGTTCCGGCGTGCGGCTGCCGGAGAGTCGCTTGAGCACGACGCCGAAATTCTGGAGCTCCCCCGCGGAATGCACGTCCGGATGGCTGGAAAGAATGCGATCCACCAGCGTCGTGCCGCTGCGCGGCATGCCGACGACGAAGATCGGCGCATCGGACGCGAACCCACCCCCCATCGCTATGGGTTCCGGGAACAAGGCACGTAGCAGGTCGAACACCAAAGCATCTCGAGCAGTGGTGTAGCCACGTCCCTCGCCGCCTGCGGCCTTGCCGGCCGACAGGTGCAGAAAAGCCTGCGGGTAGTCCCCCAGATCTTCCAGCTCCTTGGCGTGGGCCAGATGCAGGTACATCCGCGCGGTGGCCTCCGTGGCCTTTTCCAGCAATGCCCGCAGGCGGGGCAAGTGGTTGCTTTCGGCCGAAGCCTTGCGCAATTGCGCCAGCGCCAGATGGGCTTTCCAGAACGCAGGGTCGATGGCCAAGCACGCCTCGTACTCACGCTCGGCGCGATCCAGCTCGCCCACGAAAGTCAGCGATGTCGCCAGGTTGAAATGTGCGATCGCACGCCCCGGCATGCGCTGGAGCGCGCGTTCGAACAACCTCACGGCCTTGGCATGCGCGTTGGCCTGGGTATAGACGACAGCCAGTGTGTCCAGCGTCGCCGGATCGTCCGGTGACATCGCAGTGGCGGCATCGGCAGCGGCAACGGACTCGCGGGTCAGCCGCGCGAGCGCCAGGGCGCGCGCGAACTGCGCGGCGTAATCGGGACGACGGGGGTTGTGGTGGACGGCAAGCTGCAGATGCCGAAGCCCCTCCGGCAAGCGTTGAAGCTGCAGACATGCCACCCCGGCAACGAAATGGACGCCTGCGTGGGGCGGGATCCTGGGCAGGAGGGACTCTGCCAGTATCGATGCGCGCTGCCAGTCACCGCGATTGAGCGCCTCCACCGCGGCCTGGTAGATCGGCCGCGGGTCGAATGCCCCGTCCTCTGCGGTTCCCTGCTGCTCGCCCACCGGCAACTCCCTGTTGACTCCCCGCCACTTGCGGGTCGGCAAGTGTACCGCCCACCCCTTGCGCGCCACCCGGCCTCGCTGCGCCGCCGCATTCCATACCGATGCGGATGGGGTATAACTCCGCCGAAGGGACGCGCGCCGCGCCCCGCAACACCCCGGGAGGGAAGGTTCCATGCGCAACATGCTCTTGACCGCCGTACTCGCCTCGCTGTCGTTTGCCGCCACCGCGCAGCACACGGCCTCGCCGGTTGGTAAGTGGAAGACTCTGGACGACGAGTCCGGCAAGCCGATGACGATCACCGAGATCTACGAGACCAAGAACGGCACGCTGGCCGCGAAGATCGTCGAAAACCTGGGCCTGCCGGCCAACTGCGACGGTTGCAGTGGCCAGTACAAGGGCAAGCCCTTCGTCGGCATCGTCACGCTGTGGAACCTGAAGGCGCAGAAGGACGGCACCTGGGGCGGCGGCAACGGCTACAAGCCTTCCGAAGACCGCAGCTTCACCGCCAAGTCGATCAAATTGGTCGATGGCGGCAAGAAGCTGGAGGTGAAGGGCTGCGTGGCCTTCTTCTGCAAGACCGCGACCTGGGTGCGGGTGGATTGATCCGCCTGCGGCCCAATATGCGCCGGACGGGGTGCCGGCGTGCATGCACCGCCATCGCCGGCCTGTTGCTGGCGATGGTGGCAGGCGCGTCCGCACAGGACGCGCCGCTGGGCCGCTGGAAGACCATCGACGATGCCACCGGCCAGCCCAAGTCGGTGGTGGAGATCTATCGCGCCCGCGACGGCAGCATCGCGGGCCGGGTGGTCGAGATCCTCGACCTGAAGGACGGCCCCAACCCGCCATGCAAGGCCTGCAAGGGCCCGCTGCACGGCAAGCCGATCCGCGGCCTGGTGATCCTGTGGGGCCTGCGGCCCGACGGGGATGGCACCTGGGCGGGCGGGCGCGTGCTGGACCCCGAAAACGGCAAGGACTACAAAGCCAAGCTGGCCCTGCTGGAGGACGGTCGCGCGCTGGGCATGTCCGGCTGCATCGCGTTCTTCTGCCGCCAGCAGATCTGGCGCCGCGAGTAACCGGCAGGCTGCCCGCCCCCGCGCGGGTGGGCCGGGCGCCGCAGCCCGCATGCGATAATCGCGGCCCCCCTCGCCATGCCACGCCCATGCCCCGTCCCGCGCTTGTCACCAACGCCCTGCCCTACGCCAACGGCCCGCTGCACCTGGGCCATCTGGTGGGCTACATCCAGGCCGATATCTGGGTGCGGGCGCGGCGCATGGCCGGTGGCGAAGTGCACTTTGTCTGCGCCGACGACACCCACGGCACCCCGATCATGCTGGCGGCCGAGAAGGCCGGCACCACGCCGGAGGCGTTCATCGCCGCGATCCAGGCCAGCCACGAGCGCGACTTTGCCGATTTCAAGGTCGACTTCGACTGGTACCACTCGACCCATTCGGACGAGAACCGGCAGCTGACCGAACGCTTCTATGCGGCACTGGACGCGCGCGGCAGCATCGAGCGACGCGCGATCGAGCAGCTGTACGATCCGGTCAAGCAGATGTTCCTGCCGGACCGCTATGTCAAAGGCACTTGCCCGAGCTGCAAATCGCCCGACCAGTACGGCGACAACTGCGAGGTCTGCGGTGCCACCTACAACCCCACCGACCTGATCGACCCGCGTTCGGTGGTCTCCGGCGCCGTCCCCGAGATGCGCGCCTCCGAGCATTTCTTCTTCAAGCTGGGCCAGTACACCGACGTGCTGCGCGACTGGCTGCAGGGCGACGTGGCGGTGCCAGGCGTCAAGGCCAAGCTGGGCGAATGGATCAACGGCGAGGGCGGCCTGCGCGACTGGGACATCTCCCGCGACGCGCCGTACTTCGGCTTCGAGATCCCCGGCCATCCGGGCAAATATTTCTACGTCTGGCTGGATGCGCCGATCGGCTATTTCTCCAGCCTGCTGGCGCTGGCCCGCAGCGGCAAGGCCGCCGGCTTCGACGAGGCCCGCATGGCGGCGCTGCTGCAGCCGGGCGACGGCGCCGAGCTGCACCACTTCATCGGCAAGGACATCGTCAACTTCCACGGCTTGTTCTGGCCGGCGGTGCTGGAAGGCAACGGCCTGCGCAAGCCCGACCGGCTGCACGTCAATGGCTACCTGACCGTGGACGGCGCCAAGATGAGCAAGTCGCGCGGCACCTTTGTCATGGCGCGCACCTATCTGGACGCCGGGCTGGACCCGGAGGCCCTGCGCTACTACTTCGCCTGCAAGACCTCCGGCGGCGTGGATGACCTGGACCTCAACCTGGCCGACTTCGTGGCGCGCGTGAACAGCGACGTGGTCGGCAAGTTCGTCAACCTGGCAAGCCGCAGCGCCAAGCTGCTGGAAACCCACTTTGGCAACACCGTTGGCGCCTCGCCATGGGACCAGGCGGAGCACGCCGGCGTCAGCGCGGGCTGGCTGGATGAGGCGCGCGGCCTGCTGGATGGCGTGCGCGCCCTGACCCGGCTCTCCGCCGACCTGTACGCACAGGACAATCCCGCGGCGGTGACCCGCAACGCGATGGCGGCGGCCGACCTGGCCAACGAATACATCGCCCGCACCGCGCCGTGGGCGCTGGCCAAGGACGCCGCGCGCCGCGACGACCTGCAGCTGGTGCTGTCCACCGCGCTGCAGGCCTTCGCCGACATCGCCGCCGCGCTGAAGCCGATCCTGCCGCGCACCGCCGCCGCCATCGAGGCCTATCTGGGCACGGAGCTGCAGGCGGACACCGGCACTGACCGCGTCATCACGCTGTGGGGCCGCACGCTCAACCCGTATGCCCCGCTGTTCACCCGCATCGACCCGAAGCACATCCAGGCCATGATCGACGCCAGCAAGGACACCCTCGCCGCCCCCGCCCCGACATCCGCCCCCGCCCCGACATCCGCCCCGGCCGCCGCGCCAGCAAAGGCCGCTCCAGCGGACGCCGCGCCCGCCGCGAAGGCCGGACCGGACACCGCGTACATCAGCATCGACGATTTCGCCAAGCTCGACCTGCGCATCGGCAAGGTGCTGGAATGCGGCTTCGTGGAGGGCAGCGACAAGCTGCTGCGCTTCCTGCTGGACGCCGGCGACCTCGGCCAGCGGCAGATCTTCTCGGGCATCCGCGCCAGCTATGCCGAACCGGAAAAGCTGGTGGGGCGCAGCGTGGTGTTCATCGCCAACCTGGCGCCGCGCAAGATGCGTTTCGGCATCAGCGAAGGCATGATCCTGTCGGCCGGCTTCGACGGCGGCGCGCTGGCCCTGCTGGACGCCGACGACGGCGCGCAGCCGGGCATGCCGGTGCGCTGACGCAACGCCCCACAGCTTGCCAGGAGCGCCGATGGACATCCGCCAGATCCAGAACGACCACGAGGTCCTGCTGGCACGCATGGCGGCGCTGCGCCACCTGGCCGACGGGGCGATGGCCAAGGATGATGCGATTGCGACCGTAGCCGGGATCGCAGCGCTGGGCGCAACCCTGCAGCTGCACCTTGCGATCGAAGACCACCTGCTCTATCCCGCCTTGACGCGCGCCAACGACGCCGAGATCGCAAGCGCAGGCCGTCACTTCCAGCAGGAAATGGGTGGGCTGTCCGACGCCTACGCGGCGTTCACCGGGCGCTGGCGCGCTGCGGATGACATCGCGGCCGCGCCCGAGCGCTTCCGGCGCGACCTGCACGCCATCCTGGACGCACTGGAGGCCCGCATCGCCCGCGAGCACGCCACCCTGCTGCCGCTGGCAGCCACCCTGTGACGCCGGCCTTCGCAGACGCTTGATGACCGATCTTGCCGAACGCCTCGACCAGCTCCTGCCGCAGACCCAGTGCGGCCAATGCGGGTTCGACGGTTGCCGCCCCTACGCCGAGGCGATGGCGCGCGGCGAAGCCGGGGTCGACCGCTGCCCGCCGAGCGGCGATGCCGGCGCGCGGGCGCTGGCGAAGGCACTGGGCGTGGCACCACGCCCCTATGACCGCACCCGTGGTGACCAAAAACCGGCCCGGCCTGCGCGCATCATCGAAGCTGATTGCATCGGCTGCACTAAATGCATCCAGGCCTGCCCGGTGGACGCCATCGTCGGCGGCCCCAAGCACATGCACACCGTGCTGCCCGGTCTGTGCACCGGCTGCGAGCTGTGCGTGCCGGCGTGCCCGGTGGACTGCATCGTGATGGTGGACGAGGCGTGACCACGACGCGGGCAGGCGGGGCGCACGACGTGCATGGGAATCACCGCCACGACGCGTGCCCTCAATCCGCCGCGCAGGCGTCGCAGATGCGCTCCACCTTGTAGCCCTTGGCGCGCAGTTGTTCCACCAGCCCATCGCTGCCCAGCAGGTGCAGCGCACCCACCACGACCAGCGTGTTGTCCTTCCTGGAATCGGTCAGGCGCTTCTCCACCTGCGGCAGCCAGGCCTGGTTGCGGGCCACGTCCAGCAGGCGGTAGCTCTCGGGCGTCTTGCGCGCCATCTCCGCCCGCATCCGGCTATCCAGCCTGGCGACATCGCCTGCGCGCCACCAGGCATGCATGTCGCTCATCTCGCGCACGGCCTTCTGCGGATCGGCCAGGAACTCCTCCAGCTCCTGCGCCTGCTCGGTGTGGGGCACGGTATCCATCGCCTTCATCTGGTCGTCCACGGTCTCGAGGCCGGCGGTCGGCTTGCCGGCGGCAGCGGCGCGCGCCATCAGGGTGCGGTCCAGCCCCAGTTCCGGCCGGAACCCCATCGCCCGGGTGACGCCCAGCACCAGCCCCAGATTCACCGCCCACGGCTCGCTGTGCTCCAGCGCCTGCACGCTGCCGCCGCCGGCCGAGACCAGCGTGGACAGCCGCGCCAGCGTCGCCTTGGGCAGCACCGTACTCAGGGTTTCCCCATTGTCGTAGGCCATGTACTTCTGCATCACCGCCACCGACTCCGGCGCCGTCATCGCGGCAGGATCGATCTCGAACAGCAGCGATGCACTGTCATCGAAGGCCCGGTCCACTTCCGCAGGCAGCGGATAGTCCTCCTCCCTGAGCAGGTGGAACGACCCCAGCAGATACACGGCGTTGTCGGCGTCGGACACCTTCCACAGCAGCGGCCGCTTGGCGTCCGTAGCGGGCTGGTCGGCATGGGCGGCGGGCAGCAGCAGCGCGCACAGCGCGAGGGCGAACAGGCGGGATTTCATCAGGCGTCCTTGGTGGAAGCGGCGGGTTTGCGGTACGCCTTCTCGCCCGCTTCGACGCGCAGGTCCAGCCGGTTCTCCGGCGGCGGCAGCGGGCAGGTGGCGAACGGGGTGAACGCGCACGGCGGGTTGTAGGCGCGGTTGAAGTCGAGCACCAGCCGGCCTTGGGCGTCCGGCATCGGCGCATCGAGGAACCGCCCGGCGCCGTAGCTGCCGTGGCCACTGGTGCGGTCTGCGAACACCAGGAACAGCGTGCCCTCTCCTTCGTCCAGCGCTTCCAGCCGGTACGGCGTGCCGTTGCGGCTGAATTCGACCACGCCCGGATTCGGTATCTCGTCGGTGGTGCCGATGATGTTGGTGATCGGCAGCGTCTTGCCAGGCGGATGCGGCAGGAAGCGCGCCTGCACCCGCCACTGCGGACCACCGGGCCAGTACTCCAGCCCGCCGAAGTGCGTGCGGCTGTCGGCGTCGGCGTGCTTGACCCGCAGCGCCAGCCGGCCACCGCGCGCGATCACCGTTGCCAGGCCTTTGCCGTCGTCGAAGGCGATGACGCTGGGGCCACCGGCGTCGGCGTCGCTGCGCAGCGTGCCGCCCTTGCTGGGCGCGCCATCGACGGTCACCGCCGCGTCCGCGACGAAGCGCGCCTTGCCATCGCGCACGCTGAATACGCCCAGGTGTGCCGGGCCCAGCAGCAGCCGGATGCCGTTGTCGGCGGCGCTGCCGACGCGGTGCGTGCCGGGGTCCAGCCAGTGCAGGCCGACCAGGCTGGTCCAGCCATCGGGCCGGGTCAGCTCGGCCCGGCGCTGGTCGCGCCAGGCCTGCTCGCTGGCGGCAAACTCGGCCGCGGCCTTCGCCTTGGCGGCCAGCTGTGCCGCACTGGGCTCGGCGGATCGATTGCAGGCGGCCAGTAGCAGCGCCGCGACCAGGAGCGTCAGCGTCCGCGCAGGAACCATTTGTCCATCTCCGCCAGCGTGAAGCGCGTCCAGGTGGGACGGCCGTGGTTGCATTGCCCAGAGCGCTCTGTGGCTTCCATCTCGCGTAGCAGGGCATTCATTTCGGGAATCGTGAGCCTGCGGTTGGCGCGCACCGCACCGTGGCAGGCCATGGTGGCCAACAGTGCGTCGCGGGTCTCGGCGATGCGGCGCGTCGCGCCGTGTTCGCGCAGATCGGCAAGTACGTCGCGCAGCAGCGCTTCCACGTCGCCGTGCGCCAGCAGCGCCGGCACGCTGCGCAGCAGCAGCGACTGCGGGCCGCTGCGTTGCACCTCGAAACCCAGCTGCGCCAGCGTGTCGGCCTCGCGTTCGGCCACGTCGGCTTCGCGCTCGGACACGGCAAGGCTGCTGGGCACCAGCAGCGGCTGCGTGCGCAGGCCGGCGCCGTCGTGCGCGGCCTTCAGCTTTTCGTAGCCGATGCGCTCGTGCGCGGCGTGCATGTCGACCACGATCAGGCCATCGGCGTTCTCGGCCAGGATGTAGATGCCGTGCAGCTGGGCCACGGCAAAGCCGAGCGGCGGCATGCCGCCCGGCGCGTTGTCCGGCATCGGCATCGCGGGTGCCATCGGCATCGGCGATGCGTCGTTGCGGGGCGCATACAGCGCGGCGTAGGCCGCGGGCGCATCGGCCACGCGCAGGCCCATCGCCTGCTGCTGCGGCGCCTGCGGCATCGCCCAGCGCGGGGCATCGACGGAACCTTGAGCCGGCGACGTGGGTGCCACGGTACTGCCGGCGCGGGTGTCGGCCAGCGCGGCGTGCAGGGTGCGGTAGACGAAATCGTGCACGAGGCGCGATTCGCGGAAGCGCACCTCGTGCTTGGCCGGATGCACGTTGACGTCCACCCCACGCGGGTCGAGCTCGAGGAACAGCACATAGGCCGGGTGGCGGCCATGGAAAAGCACGTCGCTGTAGGCCTGCCGCACCGCGTGGGCGACATTGCGGTCGCGCACGCTTCGGCCATTGACATAGAGGTACTGCTGGTCGGCGCTGGCGCGGTTGTAGGCCGGCTGCGCAATCCAGCCGTGCAGGCGCATGCCGGCGCCGGTGTGGTCCACGCGCAGCGCGTTGCGGGCGAACTCCTCGCCCAGCGCCTCGTGCAGGCGCACGTCGCTGAGCAGATGCCCCTCGCCCTTCCAGCGCCGCGACGGCTTGCCGTTGTGGCTGACCCGGATCTCCACGTCGGGCCGCGCCAGCGCCAGCGTGCGCAGCCAGTCCTCGATGTGCGACAGCTCGGTGCGCTCGGCGCGCAGGAACTTGCGCCGCGCCGGCACGTTGAAGAACAGGTCGCGCACTTCCACCGTGGTGCCGGGCGGATGCGCCTGCGGCACCACGTCGCCGAGGCGGCCGCCGTCGATGCGCAGCTCGGCGCCGTGGTCGGCGTCCGGCCGGCGGGACACCAGCCGGAAGCGGCTGACCGAGGCGACCGACGGCAGCGCCTCGCCGCGGAAGCCCAGCGTGGCCACCGCTTCCAGGTCGTCGATGGAAGCGATCTTGCTGGTGGCGTGGCGGCTCACCGCCAGCGGCAGCTCCTCGGGCGCGATGCCGCCGCCATCGTCGCGGATGCGGATCAGGCGGATGCCGCCTTCCTCCAGGTCGATATCGATGCGCTTGGCGCCCGCGTCGAGCGCGTTCTCGACCAGCTCCTTGACGACGGACGCGGGGCGTTCGACCACTTCGCCGGCGGCGATCTGGTTGATGAGGGTGTCAGGGAGTTGGCGGATCGTCATTGCAACTCCCCCAGGTTTCCAGACTCGATCATCCTGATCTCGCCAGGAAACACGGCCCTGCGCATCCTGCTTCGGGCGTTCGCCAACGCGCGAAGTGACGTTAAGTCACTTCGCAAGCGCGTCGGCTCACCTTCGCCGGCGGCGATCTGGTTGATGAGGGTGTCAGGGAGTTGGCGGATCGTCATTGCAACTCCCCCAGGTTTCCAGGCTCGATCATCCTGATCTCGCCAGGAAACACGGCCCTGCGCATCCTGCTTCGGGCGTTCGCCAACGCGCGAAGTGACGTCAAGTCACTTCGCAAGCGCGTCGGCTCACCTTCGCCGGCGGCGATCTGGTTGATGAGGGTGTCAGGGAGTTGGTGGATGCTCACCCGGGGATTCTAGCCGGCCGCGGCTGTCGGATCGGAGACGCGACGCAAGGCGGCGGAGCCACCCACCCGTCCGGTGTCAGGGGCTGCCGCCCGCACCGGCCGCGGCGAATTCCATCGCCCGCTCGGGCACCGAGGCTTGCGCCGACTGCTTGGCCTGCGCGCGCGCCGCGTAAAGCGTGCCCGGCGGCGGCTGGCGGGAGAAGTAGCGGTCGATGCCATCCAGGATGGCGCTGGCCAGGGTGCGCTGGAACGCAGGATCGGCCAACCGCTTTTCTTCGTCGGGATTGGAGATGAAGGCGGTTTCCACCAGCATCGCCGGCATCTTGTCGGAGGTGCGCAGCACCGCGAAGTTGGCGCGTTCGACGTCCGGCTTGTGGTTGTTACCTACCCGCTTGAGGCCACCCAGCACGTGTTCGGCAGCATCCTCGGAGGCCTTCATGTTGCCGCTCTGGGTGAGATCCAGCAGCACCGAAGTGAGGGTGTTGTCGGCCACGCGCACGCGCTCGCCGCCGATGATGTCGGCCGCGTTTTCCTTGTCGGCCAGCCAGCGCGCGCGCTGCGAGGACGCGCCGCGGGTGGACAGCACGTACACCGACGACCCGCGCGCGCCGCGGTTCTCGGCGGCGTCGGCGTGGATCGACAGGAAGATATCGGCCTGGTTGGCGCTGGCGCGGCGGGCCCGCAGGTTCAGCGGGATGTAGACGTCGCTGTCACGGGTCAGGAACGCCTTCAACCCGGGCGTGGCATTGACCTGCCGCGCCAGCTCGCGGGCGATGGCCAGGGTGACGTCCTTCTCGCGGGTGCCGTTGGGCCCGTGGGCGCCGGGGTCCTGGCCGCCGTGGCCGGCGTCGATGGCAACCACCAGCGGGCGCATCCCGGGGCGCAGCGCCGGCCGAACCGGCGCGGGCGTTTCATCGTCCGAGGATGGCGTCTGGGCGGCTGCCGTAGCCGGCGACGGGGCGACGCTGGCGGATGCCGGCGCGGCTGCGGACGGCGACGGCGTGACCGTCGACGAGGCCGGCGGGGTGGTGATGGGCCGGCCGGCAAACGCGGCGATCGGATCCGCGGGTGCAGCCGCTGGACCGGCCGGAGCCGGCCCCGGCGGCGTGCCAGTGGCAGCAGGTGGCGCGGCGGCCGTGGCGGCAACCGACGCACCATCGCCCGGCCATTCCAGCACCAGCATGGCGCCGGTCGCGGCGGTATCAAGCGTGGTCGGGATGGCCTTGACCTTGCCGGCCAGGTCGAACACCACCCGCACCGTGCCGGGCACGGGCTGGCCGGTGCGGACGGCCTTCACCATCCCGGCGGCCGGCGGCAGAACCAGCCCGCGGGCCAGATGGCTGCCGGGAAAATCCACCGCCAGCCGCTCCGGGTTGGACAGCGGGATCAGGCGGTATTCACCGGCCTTGTCGAGATGCAGCTCGGCGCGCGTGCCGGTGGCCCCGACCTCAATGCGCAACTGCTTGATTTCAGAGGCATTCGCTGAGCCACAGGCGAACGCGGCCAGCAGCACGGCGGCCGGCACGACGCGATCGCGAAGGTTCCCCAACAGGCGCATGACCGGGAGTTAAGCACCGGTTAGGCCGTGACGCAAGCATTTTTCCCTGAATAATCCGCAACCTGCGCTACTTTTCTCGATGGGCGCGCAGATTGGCGACGCAAGTCAGTCCAGATCGAGCCGGTCCAGCCACGCCGCGCCCACCGCAGTCCGCGACAGCAGCTGGCAGCGACGCCCGGCGCCGTCCACCGCCAGCCGTATCTCGAGGTCCACCGGCGGCAGCGCCCCTTCGCCCCGCGCTGGCCACTCCACCAGCCACAGCCGCGCCTCGACCGGATCCAGGCCGAGGAACTCCAGCTCGCCGGGGTCGCCGATGCGGTACAGATCCAGGTGCAGCGCGGTGCCGCCGGCCGGCAGCAGGTACTGCTCGACCAGGGTGTAGGTGGGGCTGCGGATGGTGCCGGTGACGCCCAGCGCACGCAGCAGCGCCCGCGCCAGCGAGGACTTGCCGGCGCCCAGGTCGCCGTGGAGGTGGACCACGGCCCGCGCGGGCAACGCCTGCGCCAGCCGGGCGCCGAGGGCGTCGGTGGCCGCGGCGTCGGGAAGGAAGAGCTCGGACATCTGCCTATCGTCGCATCGGATTGGCCAGCCGGCGCAGCCACGGCAGCAGGTCGGAGGGCAGCAGCCCGCGCTCGCCGTCCTCGCGTGCGGCCGCATCGCCGGCTGCCGCATGCAGCAGGGTGCCGGCCACCGCCGCATCGCCAGCCGCCATTCCCTGCCCGCGCAGGGCGGCCACCACCCCGGTCAGCAGATCGCCCATGCCGCCGGTGGCCATGCCTGGATTGCCGGCGCAGATCACCGCAGGCGGCGCCTGGAAGCGTTGCACCAGGGTGCCGGCACCCTTGAGCACGACCGCGCAGCCCAGCCGGGCCTGCAGCGCTGCCGCGGCGGCGAAGCGGTCGCGCTGGACCTCGGCGGCGGTAGTGCCCAGCAGCCGGGCCGCCTCGCCGGAATGCGGCGTGACCACGTCAACAGGCCGCAGCTTCGCGCCCGCTGCCGCCAGCAGCGACAGCGCCTCGGCATCGAACACGCGCGGCTTGTCACAGGCCAACACGCGCTCGAACAATGCCCGCCCCCACGCGCCCTGCCCCAG
The DNA here is from genome assembly GCF_046293095.1 of Thermomonas sp. Classification (GTDB taxonomy): domain Bacteria; phylum Pseudomonadota; class Gammaproteobacteria; order Xanthomonadales; family Xanthomonadaceae; genus Thermomonas. The sequence goes on along the minus strand of NZ_JBKBPN010000002.1, from coordinate 161,443 downwards.
CCCGGGGCCGATGGCCACGACATCGGCGCGCGCCAGCAGGGCATCCAGCTGGGCGACCTCCTCGACCGCGTGGGCCATCGCTTCCGGGCAGCGCGCCAGCAGCGCCGGCACGTGCTGCGTGCGGGTGGCCACACTGACCAGGCCGGCGCCACTGCGCAATGCGGCCTGGGCCGCCAGCAGGATCGCGCCGCCGCTGCCGGCCTCGCCGCCGATGCACAGCACGTGGCCGTTGCGGCCCTTGTGGGTATCCCGCGGTCGCAGCGGGAAAAAGCCCGCCAGCGCATCGGTGCGGTAGCCCAGCGCAGCGGGGGCGAGGCCCTCGAACACATCCGCCGGCAGGTCCAGCGTCGCCAGTTCCAGTTCGCCGCAGTGGTCCAGCGCCACGCCGGTGCGCAGGCCGCGGTGGCGGGCGAGGAACTGCAGCGTGCAGTCGGCCTGGACCGCCGCGCCCGGTGCGCTGCCGGTCGCCGCGTCGATGCCACTGGGCACATCCAGCGCCAGCACCGGCGCGCAGTGCGCGTTGACGGCCTCGATCAGCGTCGCCGTCGCCGCGTCCGGCGCGCGCGACAGGCCGATGCCGAACAGCGCGTCTACGATCAGATCGGCCTCACCCAGTGCATCCGCGATTGCGCCGCCTGCCGCCCGATACTCAGCACAGGCGCGCTGCGCGAGCGGGCTGGCCGGTTCGGCGACACGCAGCACGTGCACCTCGCGCCCGGCCTCGCGGGCATGGCGCGCCAGCACGTAGCCGTCGCCGCCGTTGTTGCCCGGCCCACAGGCCACTAGGATCCGCTGTGCCTGCGGCCAGTGCTTCAGCACGCAGCGCCAGGCCGCCTGGCCGGCGCGCGCCATCAGCGCGAAGGCGTCGCCGTCCAGACGCGCGGTGCCGCGCGCCTCGAGTGCGCGCAGGGCGTCGGGGGCGAACAGCGGCAACGGTGCGGGCATGCGGCGCTCCGGTGGGCAAGGGACGGGGCATCGTACCCCCGCGCCTATACTGCGCGCCGATGGACACGCCCCCCCCCGCCGCCCTGGCCGATCGCATCCGCACACTGGCGCGGGCCGCCGGCTTCCAGCGGGTGGGGATTTCCGGCATCGAGTTGGGCGATGACGAGGCCCACCTGCGCGACTGGCTGGCGCAGGGGCTGTACGGCTCGATGGACTGGATGGCCCGCCACGGCACCCTGCGGGCGCGGCCGGCCGAGCTGGTGCCGGGCACGATCCGGGTGATTTCGGTGGGGCTGGACTACGGCCAGGACCAGGACGCGGCCTGGCAGACCTTGAACGACGGCGAGCGCGCCTACGTGGCCCGCTACGCCCTTGGGCGCGATTACCACAAGCTGCTGCGCAACCGGCTGCAGAAACTGGCAGAACAGGTGCAGGCGGAAATCGGCCCGTTCGGCTACCGCGCCTTCACCGACTCGGCACCGGTGCTGGAGCGCGCGCTGGCGCGCAATGCCGGGCTGGGTTGGATCGGCAAGCACACCTGCCTCATCGACCGCGACGGCGGCAGCTGGTTCTTCCTCGGCGAGCTGTTCGTGGACATTCCGCTGCCCATCGACCCGCCTGCCAGTGCCCACTGCGGCACCTGCACGCGCTGCATCGACATCTGCCCGACGCGCGCCATCACCGCCCCGTACCGGCTGGACGCACGCCGCTGCATTTCCTACCTGACCATCGAGCATGATGGCAGCATCGACGAGGCACTCCGCCCGCTGATCGGCAACCGCATCTTCGGCTGCGACGACTGCCAGCTGGTCTGCCCGTGGAACAAATTCGCCCGCCGCACCGACGAGCCCGACTTCCGCGCCCGCAACGGGCTGGACCGGGCCACGCTGGCGGAGCTGTTCGCCTGGGACGAAGACGAGTTCCTGCGCCGCACCGAGGGCAGCGCAATCCGCCGCAGCGGGCACGAGCGCTGGCTGCGCAACATCGCCGTCGCGCTGGGCAACGCACCGACCACGCCCGAGGTCCTGGCCGCGCTGGCCAGCCGCCGCGACCACCCCTCGCCGATGGTGCGCGAACACGTGGCGTGGGCGCTGGCGCGGCACGGGGCACGGCAGTCCCCGTAAAATGCGGGGATGACCGACGACCTGCCCCGCCCCAGTTTCCACGGCTTCGAACAGATCCCCCTGCGGGAATACGCCGAGCGCGCCTATCTCGATTACTCGATGTACGTGGTGCTCGACCGCGCCCTGCCCTTCCTTGGCGACGGGCTGAAGCCGGTCCAGCGCCGCATCATCTACGCCATGAGCGAGCTGGGCCTGGCCGCCTCGGCCAAGCCCAAGAAATCCGCGCGCACCGTGGGCGACGTGATCGGCAAGTTCCACCCGCATGGCGACTCGGCCTGCTACGAGGCGCTGGTGCTGATGGCGCAGCCGTTCTCGTACCGCTACCCGCTGATCGAAGGCCAGGGCAACTTCGGCTCCAGCGACGACCCGAAGTCGTTCGCGGCGATGCGCTACACCGAGTCCAAGCTCTCGCCGATCGCCGAAGTGCTGCTGGGCGAGCTGGGCCAGGGCACCGCCGACTGGACGCCGAACTTCGACGGCACGCTGGAGGAACCCACCTGGCTGCCGGCGCGGCTGCCGCACCTGCTGCTGAACGGCACCACGGGGATCGCGGTCGGCATGGCCACCGACGTGCCGCCGCACAACCTCAACGAGATCGTCAGCGCCTGCGTGCGCCTGCTGGACGATCCCGACGCCAGCGTCCGCGACCTGTGCGAGCACGTGCGCGGCCCCGACTACCCCACTGCGGCGGAGATCATCACCCCGGCCGCCGATCTGCAGGCGCTATACGAGACCGGCAGCGGCTCGCTGCGCGCGCGCAGCGTGTATGTGCGCGAGCAGGGCAACATCGTCATCACCGAACTGCCCTACCAGGTCAGCCCCAGCAAGGTGATCGAGCAGATCGCCCAGCAGATGCGGGCCAAGAAGCTGCCGTGGCTGGAGGACATCCGCGACGAGTCCGACCACGCCAACCCCACCCGCATCGTGCTGGTGCCGCGCAGCAACCGCGTGGACGCCGAGCAATTGATGGGGCACCTGTTCGCCACCACCGACCTGGAAAAGAGCTACCGGGTCAACATGAACGTGATCGGGCTGGACGGGCGGCCGCAGGTGAAGAACCTGAAGATGCTGCTGACGGAGTGGCTGGCGTTCCGCCAGGACACCGTGACCCGCCGCCTCAAGCACCGCCTGGACAAGGTCGAGCGCCGTTTGCACCTGCTGGAAGGCCTGCTGGTGGCGTTCCTCAACCTCGACGAGGTGATCCGCATCATCCGCACCGAGGACGAGCCCAAGGCGGTGCTGATGGCGCGCTTCGGGCTGTCCGAAGACCAGGCCGACTACATCCTCGACACCAAACTCAAGCAGCTGGCGCGGCTGGAGGAAATGAAGATCCGCGGCGAGCAGGACGAGCTGGCCGCCGAGCGCGTCAAGCTGCAGGCCCTCCTTGAGAGCAAGGCCAAGCTGAAGAAGCTGATCAAGGACGAGCTGCTGGCCGATGCCAGGAAATTCGGCGACGCACGCCGCAGCCCGCTGGTGGCGCGCCAGGCCGCGCAGGCGCTGGATGAGACCGAGCTGGTGGCCAGCGAGCCGATGACCGTGGTGCTGAGCGAAAAGGGCTGGGTGCGCGCCGCCAAGGGCCACGATATCGATGCCGCCGCGCTGTCCTATCGCGAAGGCGATGGCCTGCTGGCGGCGGTGCGCACGCGCAGCAACCAGCAGGTGGCCTTCCTCGATTCCGCCGGGCGCAGCTACTCCACGGCGGTGCACACCCTGCCGTCGGCGCGCGGCAACGGCGAGCCGCTGACCGGCCGCTTCACCCCGGCACCGGGCGCGGTCTTCCAGGCGTTGGCCAGCGGCGGCAACGATGACCGCCTGGTCATCGCCTCCAGCCACGGCTACGGCTTCGTGACCCGCTTCGAGAACCTGACCAGCCGCAACAAGGCGGGCAAGGCGCTGCTGTCGCTGTCCGAGGGCGGGCAGGTGCTGCAGCCGGCGCCGGTGGCGGACCCCGCGACCGACCGCATCGTCGCGGTGACCAGCGCCGGCCACGTGCTGGCGTTCCCGGTGGCGGAGCTGCCCGAGCTGGACAAGGGCAAGGGTAACAAGCTGATCGAGATTCCAAAGGCCAAGCGCGGCACCGAGCAGGTGGTCGCGGTCGCCGTGGTGCCGCCCACCGGCAAGCTGCAGGTGAAGTCCGGCGCACGCACGATGACGCTCTCGTTCAAGGAGCTGGACACCTACCTCGGCGCGCGCGGCGCGCGCGGCGGGCTGCTGCCGCGCGGCTGGCAGAAGGTGGACGGGCTGGTGGTGGAACCGTGATTCATCGCTCGACGACGCCTACCGCCGGGCGTTTCGCTCCGCGGCTGGAAATGCCGCTGCGCGAATCACTCGACGGTCTCGCCGTCGATGGGAGTGCATCGTGAACCCTGAGTTCTGGCAACAGCGCTGGGCCGAACAGCAGATCGGCTTCCACCAGGCCACACCGACGCCGCTGCTGCTCAAGCACTGGCCGGCGCTGCGTGTGCCTGCGGGCGCCACCGTGTTCGTGCCGCTGGCCGGCAAGTCGCTGGACATGGCGTGGCTGGCCGGCCAGGGCTACCGCGTGTTGGGCGTGGAGCTGTCGCAGATCGCGGTGGACGCCTTCTTCGCCGAGCACGGGCTGGTGCCCGAGATCGAGGACACCCGCTACGGCCGGCACCACCGCGCCGGCGGCATCGAGCTGATCCGTGGGGATGCCTTCGGGCTGGATGCCGACCTGCTGGCGCCGTGCGCGGCGGTGTTCGACCGCGCCGCGCTGATTGCGCTGCCGCCGGACCTGCGCCGCCGCTACGCGGGCGAGCTGTACGCGCACCTGCCAGCCGGCTGCCGCGGCCTGCTGGTGACGCTGGAGTATCCCCAGGCCGAGCGCGACGGCCCGCCGTTCTCGGTGCCGGAGGCGGAGGTCCACGCTCTGTACGGGGCCGGCTGGACGATCGACCTGCTGGAGCGCCGCCCCATCCCGCCCGGCCATCCGGGCCACCTCGCCAGCGTGTCGCGGCTGGATACGGCGGTGTTCGCCCTCCAGCGCCACTGAACGGCGTGGCGACGGGTTGACCAGGATCAAGTCGCCACCGCCCGTCTCTGCCTAAGCTGCGCCCATGCACTCCCAGACCATCGCCTTCGATGCCGGCCTGCTGCGCCGCTACGACCGGCCCGGCCCCCGGTACACCTCGTACCCGACCGCGCCGCAGTTCACCGCGGACTTCGGCGAGGCCCAGCTGCGCGAGGTCGTGCAGGCCAGCAACGACGAGCCGATCCCGCGCCGGCTGTCGCTGTACGTGCACGTGCCGTTCTGCTTCAGTCCCTGCTTCTACTGCGGCTGCAACCGCATCATCACCCGCGACCTGGCGCGCGGCGATGCGTATCTGGCGCGACTGCACCGCGAGATCGCGCTGGTCGCGCCGCTGTTCGACCGCGACCGCGAGGTGATCCAGCTGCACTTCGGTGGCGGCACCCCGAATTTCCTCTCGCCCGCACAGCTGGGCGACGTGGTGGACGCGCTGCGCCGGCAGTTCCATTTCGCCGACAGTGGCGACCGCGACATCTCCATCGAGATCGACCCGCGCTTCTGCCAGCCCGACTGGCTGCCGGCGCTGGCGAAGATCGGCTTCAACCGCATCAGCCTGGGCGTGCAGGATTTCGACCCCAAGGTGCAGGAAGCGGTCAACCGCGTGCAGAGCATCGAGGAGACCCGCGCGGTGGTGGAGGCCAGCCGCAACGCCGGCCTGCGTTCGGTCAACATCGACCTGATCTACGGCCTGCCCGGGCAGAACCTGGAAGGCTTCGGCAAGACGCTCGACATCGTCACCGAGATCCGCCCGGATCGCATCGCGGTGTACAGCTACGCGCACATGCCGCACCTGTTCAAGCCGCAGAAGCAGATCGACGAAACCCTGCTGCTGGACGGCGAGGCCAAGCTGGCGCTGCTGCAGCTGGCGGTGGAGAAGCTGACCGCGGCGGGCTACATCTACATCGGCATGGACCATTTCGCCCTGCCCGACGACGACCTGGCCCGCGCCCAGCAGCGCGGCGGCCTGCACCGCAATTTCATGGGCTATACCACCCATGCCGACAGCGACCTGGTGGGCCTGGGCGTGTCGTCGATCAGCCACATCGGCAACAGCTACAGCCAGAACCCGCGCGACCTGCCCTCGTGGGAGGCCGCGATCGATGCCGGCCGCCTGCCGGTCTTCCGCGGCATGCGCATGAGCGAGGATGACGAACTGCGCGCCGATCTGATCCAGTCGCTGATGTGCCAGGGCGAAATCCCGGTGGCGGCGCTGGAACGCCGCTACGGCATCGACTTCCAGGCCTACTTCGCCGACGCGCTGGAGCGCCTCCGGCCGCTGGCGGAGGACGGGCTGGTGCGGATGCTGCCGGGCCGCATCGAAGCCACCTCGCAAGGCCGCCTGCTATTGCGTAACATCGCGATGTGCTTCGACCGCTACCTCGCCCCGCCCGATCCCGACGCCCGGCCGCGCTTCTCGCGCGCGATCTGAGCCGTCGCAGCGCCGTGCGCGTCCTGCGGGCAACAAATCCGCACGTATCCCTCTAGTGTCCGCGATGACCTCGATACCGTTTCCGCGGCTGACACCCGAAATCCTGGCCGACGACGGCAACGAGCTGCGCTTCTGCAGCACCTGCGCGTTCTCGCACGCCTGCCTGTCGCAGGGCATGGACAAGAGCGCGCTGATGGACCTGCACGTGCTGGTGGAGCACGTCGGCCCGTTCCACGCCGGTGACATCCTGTTCCGCGAGGGCGATCCGTTCGAGGCGATCGCCGCGGTGCGCGCCGGCTGCGTGAAGACCTGCGTCACCGACCGCGACGGCCACGAGCACGTGCTGGGCTTCCACTTCCCGGGCGAGGTGATCGGCCTCAACGCCATCGACGGCCACCGCTATCCGTGCGACGCCGTCGCGCTGGACACGGTGATGCTGTGCCGGTTCTCGTTCCCCAAGATCTCCGTGCTGGCCACACGCGTGCCGGGCATCCAGCGCGAGCTGTTCCGCCTGCTCAGCCGCGACATCGGCCGCGCCGCCCTGCTGGCCGGCGACTGGAGCGCCGACCAGCGCGTCGCCGCATTCCTGGTCGGCATGTCGCGCCGGCTGTCCGCGCGCGGGTTCTCCGCGACCCGCTTCCAGCTGACCATGGCGCGCACCGACATCGCCAACTACCTGCGGCTGGCTCCGGAAACAGTCAGCCGCGTGCTGCGCCGCATGCAGGACGACGGCGTGCTGGCCGTGGACCGCCGCGAGATCGAGCTGCTTGATCCCGCGCGGCTGGAAGCCTTGGCTGCGCCAATCCTGCGCGAGTAGCGGCAGCGCCGGCGCGCATCCCGAACCGCTCCGTCGGCACCATCCTCGATCCAGTTGACGCAAGTCATGGAGCGGCACGCACCGACGGCCGACGATGCCGGCGAGTTCAATCCGTGCGTTCAATTCGGGAGAGACGCAATGTCCATCACCAAACGGCTATGGCTGGGCCTCGGTGCCCTGCTGGCCATCAGTTTCGCCGTCATGTTGTGGCTGGGCGTGGAGCTCGTCCACACCGCCCCCCCAATCCCGCAGCGCGTGGTCGCCGCCAACGGCCAGGTGCTTTACACCAAAGCCGATATCGAGCGCGGCCGCCAGGTCTGGCAGAGCATCGGTGGCCAGCAGCTGGGCTCGATCTGGGGCCACGGCGCGCTGGTCGCACCCGACTGGTCGGCCGACTGGCTGCACCGCGAAACCGAAGCCATGCTGGAGCTGCAGGCACGCGCCGACACCGGCCAGTCCTACGCCAGCATGGACGCGGGCGAGAAGGCGAAGGTGCAGGCCAGCGTGAAGCCGCTGATGCGCGCCAACACCTATGACCCGGTGAAAGACGAACTGGTGGTGAGCCCCATGCGGGCGCAGGCCATCAGCATGGTCGCCGCCCACTACGAGAGCGTGTTCTCGAACGACCCGGCCACCCACGCGCTGCGCGAAGCCTATGCGATGCGCGAGGACACGGTGCCGGACGCCGACCACCGCCGCGCGATGACCGCGTTCTTCTTCTGGACCGCGTGGGCCGCGGGCACCGACCGCCCCGGCGAGTCCAGCCGCACCTACACCAACAACTGGCCGTACGAGCCGCTCATCGGCAACCAGCCGACTGCAGGCACCTTCATCTGGTCGGTGTTCTCGCTGCTGTTCCTGATCGGCGGCATCGGCCTGCTGGCCTGGCACTACGCGGCCTACCACGGCAAGGAGGCGTTGCCGACGCCGCCGGCACAGGACCCGTTGCGGGGCCTGACCATCACGCCGTCGATGAAGGCCACCGCCAAGTACTTCTGGGTGGTGGTGGCGCTGTTCCTGGTGCAGATCCTGCTGGGGGCCACCACCGCGCACTATCAGGTGGAAGGCCAGGAAGCCTACGGCTTCAAGATCGCGGAGATCCTGCCCTATTCGCTGACCCGCAGCTGGCACACGCAGCTGGCGGTGCTGTGGATCGCCACCGCATGGCTGGCCACCGGCCTGTACATCGGCCCGGCGATTTCCGGGCATGAGCCGAAATACCAGCGCGCCGGCGTCAACTTCCTGTTCGTCTGCCTGCTGGTCATCGTGGTGGGCGCTTTTGCCGGCCAGTGGTTCGCGGTGATGCAGAAGATGGGCCTGCAGTACAACTTCTGGTTCGGCCACCAGGGCTGGGAGTACGTGGATATCGGCCGCTTCTGGCAGGCGTTTTTGTTCATCGGTCTGCTGCTGTGGCTGATCCTGGTGGGCCGCGCGCTGTGGCCGGCACTGAAGCGCAAGGACGAAATGTCCTCCATCGTCGGCCTGCTGTTCCTGTCCACCATCGCCATCGGCCTGTTCTACGGCGCCGGCCTGATGTGGGGCGAGCACAGCCATATCTCGGTGGTCGAGTACTGGCGCTGGTGGGTTGTGCACCTGTGGGTGGAGGGTTTCTTCGAAGTGTTCGCCGTGGCGGTGATCAGCTTCCTGTTCGTGAAGCTGGGCCTGCTGCGCGGCAAGTCGGCCACCATCAACGTGCTGTTCGCCACCATCGTCTATCTGACCGGCGGCGTGCTGGGCATGTTCCACCACCTGTACTTCGCCGGCACCACCACCGCGGCGGTCGCGCTGGGCGCCTGCTTCTCGGCGCTGGAAGTGGTGCCGCTGGCGCTGATCGGCCTGGAGGCCCATGAAACCTGGAGCCACAGCCGCGCCACGCCATGGATGGAGCGTTACCGCTGGCCGATCATGTTCTTCCTGGCCGTGAGCTTCTGGAACCTGGTGGGCGCCGGCCTGTTCGGCTTCCTGATCAACACGCCGATCGCGCTGTACTACATGCAGGGGCTCAACCTGACTCCGCTGCATGGCCATACCGCGCTGTTCGGCGTGTACGGGATGCTTGGCATCGGCCTGATGCTGTTCTGCCTGCGCGGCTTGCGCCCGCAGGTGGAGTGGCCAACCGGACTGCTGCGCGGGGCATTCTGGAGCATGAACATCGGCCTGGGGCTGATGGCGCTGCTGACCCTGCTGCCGATGGGCGTGCTGCAGCTCAACGCGGCGCTGGAGCACGGCTACTGGTTCGCCCGCTCGGCCGAGTTCATGAACCGCCCGATCATCGACATGCTGGTGTGGATGCGCATGCCGGGCGACCTGGTGTTCTCCGCGGGTGCGCTGCTGCTGGCCCTGTTCGTGCTGCGTAACTGGTTGAAACCGAAGCTCGAAGCACGCTGATCCACAGCGAAAGCCGCAGTGTCACGGGGACGGCCCAACGCCGTCCCCGTTTTTTTGATGACTGCCCTTTCGCGACTGACTTGCATCAAGGCGGCCGCTGCCGGCAAGCGCGACACTCGCGGCCATGGACAGACACCTGCATTCCGGGCCCGGCACGGGCCTGTCACCCGCATTGCTGGCGGAAGCCCCGCACCGGCTGCTGTTTTTCGTAGGCGCGGTCAACGTGCTGCTGGCGATGAGCTGGTGGCTGCTGTGGCTGGTGGACGCACGTTGGGGCGCCATCGGCCTGCCCGCCGGGACGCCGTTCGGAGGCTGGATGCACGCCTTTGTCATGCAGTACCAGCTGCTGCCACCGTTCATGTTCGGCTTCCTGATGACCACCTTCCCACGCTGGACGGGCACGGCCGACCTGTCGCGCTGGCACTACGTGCCGGTGGGGCTGGGCCTGCTGGGCGGCCAGCTGGCGGTGGTGGGCGGCATGCTGCTGGGCCAGCCGGCCATGGTGCACATCGGCGTGGTGATGGCGCTGGTCGGCTGGGCGTATGGGCTGTCGCAGCTGCTGCGCGTGCTGCTGGCCGAGCGCCACGCCGGCAAGGGCCCGACCTGGCACGCCTGGTCGTGCTTCGCGGCGTTGGCGATCGGCCTGCTCGGCCTGGTGCTGATGGCCGCCTACCTGCACGGCGCGGGATCGTGGGCGGTGACGGTGTCGATCAAGCTGGGCACATTCGGCCTGCTGCTGCCGGTGTACGCCACGGTGGCGCACCGGATGTTTCCGTTCTTCGCCGGGAACGTGGTGCCGGGCTACCGCGCCTGGCGGCCGCTGGGCCTGCTGGTTGCGCTGTGGGCGCTGCTGCTGGCCCATCTGGCGCTGGAGCTGGCGCACGCGACTGCGTGGCTGTGGCCGATCGACACGGCGCTGGCACTCGGCGGCGCATGGACGCTGTGGCGCTGGTGGCCGCGCGGCAAGGCGCCCGGCATCCTGTGGGTGCTGTTCCTCGGGTTCGCGTGGCTGCCGGTCGCGTTCGCACTGTACGCCGCGCAGAGCGCGATCCTGGCCGCGGGCGGTGAGTTCATGCTCGGCCGCGGCCCGGCCCACGCGCTGTTCATCGGCTTCTTCGGCAGCCTGCTGGTGGCGATGGTGACGCGGGTGACGCAGGGCCACTCCGGGCGGCCGATGGCGATGCCGGCGGTCGGCTGGTTCGCGTTCGCCCTGCTGCAGCTGGTGGCGCTGACCCGGATCGCCGCCGAACTCGTGCCCGACGGTTATCTCTGGCAGGTCGTGGCCGCCGCGGGCTGGCTGCTGGCCTTCCTGCCATGGGTGCTGCGCTCGCTGTCGATCTACCTGCATCCGCGCGCCGACGGGCGGCCGGGCTGAGGATCTGCACATGTCCCCGATGATGGAGTTCTACCCGCAGGTCAAGTGGACCCACGTCCACGCGGTGATGTGCAGCGGCGCGTTCTTCGCGCTGCGTGGCGGCGCCTCCCTGCTGGGCGCGCGCTGGCCGCGCCACTGGCTACCGAGGTACGCCAGCTACACCATCGACACCGTCCTGCTCACCTCGGCCACCATGCTGTTCTCGATGTTGCCCGGCGCGATGTTCGCCAACGGCTGGCTGGCCATGAAACTGGTGTTGCTGCTGGCCTATATCGGGCTTGGCATCCTGGCCATGCGCCCGACTCGCCCGCTGCGTCAACGCAGCGGCTTTTACCTTGCCGCCCTCGCCGTGTTCGGGTGCATCTACGGCATCGCCCGCAATCACCACCCGCTGGGTTGGCTTGCAGGTTGGATGGGCTGAAAACCGGTTACGCCGGCGATCACCAGTCGAATACCAGGGTGGCCGCAACGCTGCGGCCGGGGCTGGTGTAGAAATCCAGCGGCGGGCTGGCATTGGCGGGATTCACGTTGCGGGTTGCGTTCCAATCCCAGTAGCGACGATTGGCCAGATTGCGCGCCGCCAACTGCAGGCGCAGGCCGGGTGCCAGTCGCCACCAGGCATAGGCATCCAGCACCGCATGGCCCGGCGCATGAAACAAGGGGCCGGCTGACTCATCCAGCGCGCCCTGGCGGGCGACCACTGTTGCCATCACTTCCAGCCCGACGCTATCCGACACGGGCTCCCAGGATGCGCCAAACACCACCTTGCCAGGCGCCACCGAATTCAACGGGCGGTCGCGCGCCTCGTCGCGCCCGCGCGCCCAAGCCGCTGAAGCACTGAGACGCCATTCCCCCCGCATATCCGGCACCCAGTCCAGTTGCGTTTCGATGCCGCGGATGCTGGCGCGCGCGCGGTTCACCGACTGGAACACCAAGGCGCCGCTTGCGGGATCGACACCCTGATTCGCGCGCGACTCGATCAGGTCGCGGTAGTCGTTGCGATAAGCCGAGATGCTGGCCTGCAGGCGTTCACTCTGCCAGCGCCAGCCCGCCTCCAGGCCATGGCTGGTCTCCGGCTTCAGACCGGGGTTGGGGCGGACCTCATAGTTGAGCAATTGCAACGAAAGCCCGATGTTGACATCGCCGAACGGCGGCGCACGGAACCCGCGCGCATATTGTATGAACCATGTCGCATGATCACCCGGCGTCCAGCGCAACCCAAACTTCGGCGTCCATGCCGCCTGTGTGATGTCGTAGACCTGCACCGTCGGGTAATCCTCACGGAACAGCACGTCGGCGGCATCGGCATTCAACTGGTAGCGTTCCCAGCGTACGCCGGGAACGACGGCGAAGGTATCGCCGATCCTGATCTCGTCCTGCCAGAACAGGCCAAGCGTACTGCTGCGGCTGGGCGGGAAATCGCGGACCGGGAAATGCTCGCCAAGCACGACATTGCTGGAGGCGCCGGTGGTGAGGTTGATTTCACGACCGTCGCGGAGGCCTGTATAGCGTTGCACCGCATATTCAACGCCAAACACATGCCAATGGCGAAGGCGCCCGCCATCCTGCCGCAACTGCCCCATCCATTTGATACCGCTGCCGTCCTGGTCGAGTTCGAAGCGGCGCTCGCGCAAGGAAGGGAAGCGCGTGGTGCGATCAGCAAGGCGCTCCTGCGCAGTGTCCTGGCGAGTGTGATTGCGCTGCACGTAGAGCAGGAGTTGCGAGGCGTCCAGCCACCCGCCCGCGCCCCAGTCGCCCTGGAGGCTGAGCCGGTCGCGAAGGAAATGGTCATCGCCCAGCAATGACGTGGTGGTGTTGAAGCGCCCGGGCCCGAAGCGCAACGAGCGCACGTCGGTCCGTACCTGCCCGCCTGCATGGTCGAAGGTCGCGGTCCAGCGGGCCGCCGCGGCCTCGTCCAGGACCAGCTTCGCCAGAATGCCGTCGCGCCGGTACGCGACGGGATTGGCGGGCATACTGGCGGACAGGTTGCCAGCCTCGTTACCTTCGCGCCGAGAGACTTGCAGCAAGCCCTGCAGGCGCGTCCCACCGGCGACTGCCAGGGAAGCCAGACGACCGTTGTCCTGGCTGTTCCAGCCAACCCGCCCACCCACGTAGCGTTTCGCGTCCACGCGATCCAGCAGATCCTGCGGGTCGCGCGTGTGGAACACCACCACGCCCGCCAGCGCATCGCTGCCATACAGGGTGGACGCCGGCCCGCGCAGGATCTCGACGCGCTGCAGGGCATCGACCTCCAGCAGGTCGCGCCCCGCTGCGGCGAACTGACCTACCGAGAACGCATCGGCAACCGGCACACCATCGATTTCCATGCCAACCCGGTTGCCGTCCAGGCCCCGGATTGACAGCCCCTGCGGGCCGAAGCGCGCAGCATCGACTGGAACATCCACCCCGGGCTGGTAGCGCACCAGCTGCGGCAGATCCTGCACCTGTCGGCGCTCGATCTCGGCGCGATCGACAACCCCCACGGTAGCGGCGACCTGGCGAAGCGGCTCCGCGACTTTGCTGGCCACCACGACGATGCGATCCAGGTCATGTGGCGCCGCAGCCGGACCATCCGGGCGCTGCTGGGCCAGCGCGAATGCAGGCCATGCGCAGGCCATCGCAAGCACGAGAGGACGGACAGCAGGAATCGGGGCGGACTTGGGCATCGTTGGGTTTACACGAAGAGCGTAAAACCATTCTAGGTGCGTCCCATTCGCGAAGGCATCGCCCGTTGCAGCGATTTGCAGCGCGCTTGACCTAAGTCATCCGCATGCGTGCAACCCGGATCGAGAATCCCCGCATGGCCACCGGCCAACCCTTCCGAAGCACGCCTTCGATCACGGAGAGTCACAGCATGAAACGCAACTACGCACTCACCGGCCTGGTGCTGGCGCTGTTTGGCGGGATGTCCGCCTATGCCGCTGGCCAGATCACCAACGAACGCCCCCCCAAGGGCACCATGGAAGCCGGTGAGGCCAGCTTCCTGGCCAACTGCGCGGCCTGCCACCAGCCCAACGGCAAGGGTTTGCCAGGGGCCTTCCCGCCCCTGGCCGATTCGGACTACATCCGTAACCTGCCGCGCGACAAGCTGATCGGCGTGGTGCTGCACGGCTTTTCGGGCAAGGTCAAGGTCAACGGAGTGGACTATGACGGCGTGATGCCGTCGCTCAGCCATTTGAGCGACACCGACATCGCCAACACGCTCAGCTACGTTCTCAATGCATGGGGCAACAACGGCGGCACGGTGAGCCCTGCGGAAGTGGCCAACGCACGCGGAACCCGCACCCAGGAGGCCGCCAAGGCTGGTACCAGTACGCCGGAGGCGAAGTACCAGGGCGCACCAAGTGCGGTCACGGTCGCCGACACCCAGGCATCGGCGGCGGGCGCCCTGCCGCCGCTCACCGCCGATGAACGCAAGCGTTCCGCACAGATATTCTTCGAACGCTGCGCCGGATGCCACGGCGTGCTGCGCAAGGGCGCAACCGGCAAGCCGCTGACGCCAGACATCACCCGTGCGAAGGGCACCGACTACCTCAAGGCACTGATCACCTTCGGATCGCCGGCGGGCATGCCCAACTGGGGTACGTCGGGTGAACTCACCGCGGATGAGATCGACATGATGGCCCGCTTCCTCCAGCACGACCCGCCGGCGCCCCCGGAATGGGGCATGAAGGAGATGAAAGAGAGCATGCAGATCTTCGTGCCGGTGGAGAAGCGGCCGAAGAAGAAGATGAACTCGCTCAACACCGACAACATCTTCGCTGTCACCCTGCGCGACAGCGGTGAAGTCGCGCTTATCGACGGCGACACCAAGAAAATCATCAACATCATCAAGACCGGCTACGCCGTGCACATCTCGCGCACCTCGCACTCCGGGCGCTATCTCTACACCATCGGCCGTGACGCGCGCATCGACCTGATCGACCTTTGGATGCCCGTCCCCGACAAGGTCGCAGAGATCAAGATCGGCCTGGAAGCACGCTCGGTCGAGACCTCCAAATACAAGGGCTACGAGGACAAGTACGCGATCGCCGGCGCCTACTGGCCGCCGCAGTACGTGATCATGAACGGCGAGACGCTCGAGCCCCTGAAGATCGTCGCCACCCGCGGCATGACCGTCGACGCGCAGGAATACCATCCCGAACCGCGCGTGGCCGCGATCGTCGCCTCGCACGAGCACCCAGAGTTCATCGTCAACGTCAAGGAGACCGGGCAGATATTGCTGGTCAACTACGAGGACATCAACAATCTCAAGGTGACGACGATCGGCGCCGCCCGCTTCCTGCACGATGGCGGCTGGGATTCGACAAAGCGCTATTTCCTCACTGCCGCGAACCAGTCGAACAAGATCGCGGTCGTGGACTCGCGTGACCAGAAACTGACAGCGCTGATCGACGTGGACAAGATCCCGCATCCCGGCCGCGGCGCGAACTTCGTGCATCCGACCTGCGGACCGGTATGGGCGACCTCGGCGCTGGGCAATGAGAAAATCACCATGATCGGCACCGATCCGGTTGGGCACAAGGCCCATGCCTGGAAGGTCTGCGAAGTGCTCAGCGGACAGGGCGGCGGCTCATTGTTCATCAAGACCCATCCCAAATCCCACAATCTCTGGGTCGATACCCCGCTGAATCCGGATGCGAAGATCAGCCAGTCTGTTGCCGTGTTCGACATCGGCAACCTCAGCGCCGGCTACAAGGTGCTGCCGATCGCCGAATGGGCGAACCTGGGCGAAGGACCGAAGCGCGTGGTGCAGCCCGAGTACAACGCCACCGGCGACGAAGTCTGGTTCTCGGTATGGAACGCCAAGAACCAGCGTTCCGCGATCGTGGTGGTGGACGACAAGACCCGCAAGTTGAAGGCGGTGATCGACGACAAGCGGATCATCACGCCCACCGGCAAGTTCAACGTGCACAACACCGTGGGCGACGTGTACTGACAGACCTGTCGACCCCGCCGGCATCGCCGGCGGGGTCTGCCGCCCGACTCTGACCTCGATCAAGGCACGACCATGCGGCAGTCGCCAGACTGCCGCTTCCCGATCAGCGGTCATCGCCATGACTCCAACACCCGCCAGCCGCGGCATGCTCGACGCCTGCTTCCTCGGCCCTTACGGCGAGAATGACACCCTGCTGGAAAAGCTCGTGGTCGAGTTCCTGCGCGACCACGTGTACTGGCGGCGCAATTTCCATCCCGAAGATCCGCCGGCGATCTCCACCGCAGCAGCGGCGCAGCCCGACTACCAGGCCTTCGAGGCACGCATGCGCCGCGAACTGCACCAGCTGTCGGCGGCGCTGAAGAAATCGGTACCCTTCCACAGCCCGCGCTACATCGGCCACATGGCTTCCGACCTGTTGCTGCCGGGGCTGGCCGCGCAAATTCTCACCCTGCCCTTCAACCCCAACAACGTTTCAGAGGATGCCGCACCCGTCACCGTGGACCTGGAGGTCCAGGTGGGCCTGCAGTTGGCCGGCATGCTGGGCTATACCAACGACCCGCAGCAGCCCGGTTGCGCGTTCGGCCATCTCACCTCCGGCGGCACCGTGGCCAACTACCAGGCACTGCGACTGGCGCTGGCGCAGAAGGCGTTCCCGGTGGCGCTGGTGGCGGCCGGCGTGCCCGACCTCGCGCTGCCCGAGGACGCCTGGCAGGCCTTCAACCTGCATCCGCACGCGGCCACCGCGCTGCTCGCCGGGTGGCAGGCCTGGCTGGCGCAGGCCAGCCCCGGCGATCGCCGCCGCTGGCAGGCGCGGGTGCAGGGGGAACGCATCGAGCAGCGCGGGCTGATCGGCTTCTTCGCCGCCCATCCCACCCTGAAGGTGCCGAAGGTGCTGGCGCCGATCACCGCGCATTACTCCTGGAGCAAGGGCTGCAAGCTGCTGGGCCTGGGCCGTGCCCAACTGGAACTGCTGCCCGAGCGCGGCATGCGCATCGACGTCGAGGCGCTGGACGCGACGCTGGAACGCTGCCTGCGCGAACGCCAGCCCGTGCTGGCCGCGGTGGCCGTCATGGGCACCACGGAATACGGCACGATCGACCCCATCGACGCGGTGGTGGCGGCGCGCGAGCGCTTCGCTGCGCGCGGCCTCGGTTTCCCGGTGCACGTGGACGCCGCCTGGGGCGGCTACCTCGCCACCCTGTTCCGCGAGGTGGATGGCAGCCTGCGGCCGCGCGACGCCATCGCCGCCGAGTTCGCCGCGTTCCCGTCGCCCGGCGTGTATGCCGCTCTCGCGGCGCTGGGCAACACCGACTCGGTCACCGTCGATCCGCACAAGCTGGGCTACCTGCCCTACGGCGCCGGCGCCTTCGTCTGCCGCGACCACCGCGCGATGGCGCTGCTGGCGGAGGAGGCCGACTACGTCTTCCACGGCGACGCGCCACAGGATTACCTGGGCCGCTACCGCAGCCTGGGGCAGTTCATCCCGGAAGGCTCCAAGTCCGGCGCGGCGGTCGCGGGCGTTTACGTGACCCACAAGGTGCTGCCGCTTGACCACGCGCAGTTCGGCCGGCTGCCAGCGCAGACGATCCGCGCCGCCGAAGCCTGCCACGCGCGTGCGCTGCGGTTCGCGGACGAGATGGCCGGCGTGGTGCGTGCGGTGGTGCCGTTCGCACCCGACAGCAACCTGGTCTGCTTCGCGCTGAACCCGGTCGGCAACCGCCGCGTGGCCGCTGCCAACGCCTTCGTGCGGCGCCTGCATGACGAATTGCGCATCGACCCGCGCCGCCCCCTTCAAGACAAGCATTTCTTCGGCTCCGTCACCACGCTGCGACCCGAGACGCTGGGCGAAAAAGAGACGCGCCGCATCCTCGACGCACTCGGCCTGGATCCCGCGACGCTCGCCGAAGAGGGTGGCGACCGGCTGGTGATCCTGCGCCACACCCTGATGAATCCCTACCTGCTCGACCACGAGAACGGCATCAGCTACGTCGACCGCTACTTCGACTACCTGGCCGGGCGCGTGCGGGCGCTGGCCGACGAGGCCGGCGCGTATGCCTCGGACGCACGCGGAACTCCGGGAGCCGCGCGCACATGAGCACAACACCATGCACCGATGGCACCCGCGCCTGGGTGCACAACGCCATTGCGCTGCTGGAGCAGGAGGCTACACGCTCCGCCGACACCCACCTGCTGCGGCTGGATTTCCCGGGCTTCCCGGGCATCGCCTTCTACTTCAAGGACGAGGCCAGCCACCCCAGCGGCAGCCTCAAGCACCGGCTTGCGCGCTCGCTTTTCCTGTACGCGCTGTGCAACGGGCGGCTGCGCCCAGGCCAGGCCGTGGTGGACGCCTCATCCGGCAGCACCGCGATCTCCGAGGCGTGGTTCGCGCGGTTGCTGGGCGTGCCGTTCGTCGCGGTGATGCCGGCCTGCACCGCGCCGCAGAAGATCCGCGACGTGCAGGCGCTGGGCGGCAAGTGCGACCTGGTGGAGGATCCCGCGCAGGTGCACGCCCGCGCCGCCGAGCACGCCGCCAACGGCGCCTGCCACCTCGATCAGTTCGGGTTGGCCGAACGCGCCACCGACTGGCGCGGCAACAACAACAACATCGCCGAATCCATCCTCGGCCAGCTGCGCCGCGAACCGCAGCCCGAGCCTACCTGGATCGTCTGCGGCGCCGGCACCGGCGGCACCTCCGCCACCATCGGCCGCTACCTGCGCTACCGCCGCCTCGCCACCCGCCTGTGCGTCGCCGAACCTGCAGGCAGTGGCTACGTACACGGTTGGCGCACCCGCGACCGCGACGCGGTGGCGAGCAAGCCCACGCGGATTGAAGGCATCGGCCGCCCGTGGGTGGAGCCCGGCTTCATCTTCGACGTGGTGGACGACGTGGTGGAAGTAGAGGACGCTGCCTCCATCGCCGCCGCGCTGCTGCTGGAAGACCTGATCGGCACGCGTTATGGCGGCTCCTCCGGCACCAACTTCGCCGCCTGTCTGCAGCTGGCCTCGGACATGCGCGCGCGCGGCGAACGCGGCAGCCTGGTGACCCTGCTCTGCGACCGCGGCAGACGCTACCAGCAGACCCTGTTCGATCCCGGCTGGCGCGACGCGCACGGCCTCGACATCGCGCCTTGGCAGCAAGCGCTGGCCACTGCGCTGGCCACTGGAACATTTACGACCCTTGGTGGTTCTTCATGAGCTTCCACGATCTGCGCGCCTTCATGGAAGCGCTCGAACGCCAGGGACGCCTGCAGCGCATCGGCGCGCCGGTCGATCCCGAACTCGAAACCACCTCGCTCAGCCTGCGCGCCCTGCGCGAAGGCGGGCCCGCGCTGCTGATGGAACATCCCGTCGGCAGCAACCACGCCTACCTGGGCAATCTCTACGGCCACCGCGACCGCATCGAGGCGGCGCTGGCCGGACGGCCACTGGCCTCGCTGCGCGAACTCGGCGAACTGCTGGCGGCGATCCGCGAGCCGCGCTGGCCATCCAGCCTGCGCGACGCATTGGGCAGCTGGCCGGAACTGGCGCAACTCGCCCACGTCGCACCGCAGAAGGTGCGCGAGGCCGCGTTCCAGTATGAGGCGCTGGAAGGCGACGACGTCGACCTGTCGCGCCTACCGATCCAGCGCTGCTGGCCGGAGGATGCGGCCAAGCTCATCACCCTTGGCCTGGTGGTCACCCGCGGCACCCGCAAGCCGCGCCAGAACGTGGCGATCTACCGCCAGCAGGTGATCGGCAGGAATCGCATCATCATGCGCTGGCTGCCGCACCGCGGCGGCGCGCTGGACTTTGCCGACTGGAAGGCCACCCATCCTGGCAAACCCTTCCCGGTGCTGGTGGCGATCGGCGCCGACCCGGCCACCCTGCTGGCGGCGGTGGCGCCGATTCCCGATACCCTGTCCGAATACGAATTCGCCGGCCTGCTGCGCGGCCAGCGCACCCGCGTCTGGCCCAGCGCACTGACCGCGCTGGATGCGCCGGCCGGCTGCGAGATTCTGCTGGAGGGCTTCATCGATCCGTTGGAAACCGCGCTGGAAGGGCCGTTCGGCGACCACACGGGCTACTACAACGCGCAGGATCACTTCCCGGTGATGACCGTCCAGCGCATGCACCTGCGCCGGGACGCGATCTACCAGGGCAGCTACATGGGCCGCGCGCCGTTCGACGAGCCCTCGGTGCTGGCCATGGCACTCAATGACGTGTTCGTGCCGCTGCTGCGCAAGGTGTTCCCGGAGATCGTGGATTTCTACCTGCCACCGGAAGCATGTTCGTACCGCATCGCGGTGGTGTCGATCCACAAGCAGTACCCGGGCCACGCGCGCCGGATCATGATGGGCATCTGGTCCTACCTGCGCCAGTTCACCTACACCAAGTTCGTGATCGTCACCGACGAGGACATCGACGTGCGCGACTGGTCGCAGGTGATCTGGGCGATCTCCACCCGCGTCGATCCGGTGCGCGACAGCGTCCTGATCGACAAAACACCGATCGACTACCTCGACTTCTCCAGCCCCACGCCGAACCTCGGTTCCAAACTGGGGTTGGACGCGACCAACAAGTGGCCCGCCGAAACCAGCCGGACCTGGAGCAAGCCTATCCAGCTGGATGCCGGGGTGGAAAAGCGCGTGGATGCGTTGTGGCGCGGCGTGCTGGCCACGCGGAAAGTGCCCGCGCAACTGTAGCCACGCGCAGGACGGATACCGGCGCGGGCCTGTGGAACGGGCGGCTCAGTGGGCCACTTCGCTCCAGTCGTGGTCGTCGAACATCCGGGGATACTGCGTCAGCGCTTCCTGCATCGGCGCCAGTTCGGCCTTGCTGAACGTGCCGGCGCGTGCGGCGTTGGCGCCGGCGATGAACCTCACCAGCAGTCCGTGCAGGGCGGCGTCGGCTTCCGGTTTGAGCTTGCAGTGGGCGACCATGTCCTGGATCGCGGCATCGATCTTCGCCACCGCGTTGTCGCGCTGCACATCATCCAGATGGCCCATCTCGTAATGGTTGAGCGTCTCGGTCGCCTCGCGCAGGTTGCGCATGCCGGCGCGCAGCGGTGCATCGGTGGCCCAGCGCTGCGCTGGCACCTGCAGCGAGGCGTCGTGGCCGGCATGCGCGGCAGGGTCGCGGTGGGTAGCGGACTGCGCGGCGGTAGGGGCCGCGAACAGCGCGCCGGCCAGCGCCAGCACGGACACCGAAAGGATCGTCCTGGACAGCATGATGTTCTCCGATGGCGCAAGCCGGTGCCCGCGTTCGATACCACCATGGCATCCGCCCTTGCGGCACGCCCTGATCCATGTCAACCCCCGCATCGACCGCACGGCCCGGCACGGTTGACTCAAGTCAATGACGCTAGGGCAAGCACGCCAGACCATGCACGCTTACAAAGATGGAGTCCGCGTATGCAACTGGTCTGTCCCGCCGGCAACCTGCCAGCACTGCAGGCGGCAGTGGATGCCGGCGCCAATGCGGTTTACGCCGGCTTCCGCGACCAGACCAACGCGCGCGCGTTCCCCGGACTGAACTTCAGCGACGACGAGCTGCGCGCCGGCATCCGCTATGCACATGCCAACAACGTCAAGGTCTACCTGGCGCTGAACACCTATCCCGACAGCGCGCGTTTGAAGGACTGGCACGCAGCCGTGGACAAGGCCGCCGCGCTGGGCGCCGACGCCATCATCGCCGCCGAACTGGCGGTGCTGGACTACGCCGCCCGTACCCACCCCAACCTGCCTCGCCATCTGTCCGTGCAGGGCAGCGCCACCACCGCGCCAGCGCTGCGCTACGCGTTCGAGCGCTTCGGCATCAGCCGCGCTGTACTGCCGCGGGTGTTGTCGCTGCAGCAGGTCGAGCGACTTTGCGAGAAGTCACCGGTGGCGCTGGAGGTGTTCGCCTTCGGCAGCCTGTGCATCATGGTGGAAGGCCGCTGCCAACTCTCGAGTTACGTCACTGGCGCCTCGCCCAACCGCCACGGCGTGTGCTCGCCGGCGAAGTTCGTGCGCTGGGACGAGCAGGACGACGGCAGCCGCAGTGTGCGCCTGAACGACGTGCTGATCGATGAATTCAAGCCGGAAGAACCCGCCGGCTATCCCACCGTCTGCAAGGGTCGCTTCAACGTCGGTAACGAGGTCTTCCACGCACTGGAAGAACCGACCAGCCTCAACACGCTGGAACTGCTGCCGCGGCTCAAGAAGATCGGCGTGGCCGCGCTGAAGATCGAGGGCCGCCAGCGCGGCGTGGCCTACGTCAGCTCGGTCACGCGGACGTGGCGCAAGGCGATCGACCAGGTCATCGCCGACGCGTCGCGCTGGCAGGCCCGGCCCGAATGGCAGGCGGAACTGTCGCGCCACGCCGAAGGCCACCAGACCACGCTGGGCCCATACCACCGCGCCTGGCACTGAAGGAATCCCGATGAAACTGAGCCTGGGCCCGCTGCAGTATTTCTGGCCGCGTGAACGCACGCTGGCGTTCTACCGCGAAGCCATCGACTGGCCGGTCGACATCGTCTATCTCGGCGAAACCGTATGCAGCAAGCGCCGCGAGCTGCGCACTGCCGACTGGTTGGCGCTGGCGGAAGAGCTGGCCGCCTCCGGCAAGCAAATCGTGCTGTCCACGCTGGCGCTGATTGAAGCCGAATCCGAACTCAGCGTGCTGGACCGGCAGATTTCCCACGGCGGCTTCTGGATCGAGGCCAACGACCTGTCCGCGGTGCAGCTGTGCAAGGAAAAAGGCCGCCCGTTCGTGGCCGGCCCCATCCTCAACGTCTACAACCACCGCGCATTGGCGATGCTGGGCGAAGACGGCCTGCGCCGCTGGGTGCCCGGCGTCGAACAGGGCCGCACCCTGATCGGCGAGTTGAAGGATGGCGTGCTGGCAGACGGCGGCGTCATGCCGGAGTTGGAGGTGATCGCCTGGGGCCGGCTGCCGCTGTCGTTCTCGGCGCGCTGCTTCACCGCGCGTGCGCTCGACGTGCCGAAGGACCAGTGCGGCTTCCGCTGCATCGACTATCCCGACGGCATGCCGCTGGCCACCCGCGAAGGCCGTCCGTTCCTGCGCATCAACGGCATCTCGGTGCAAGGCGAGGAGATCACTGACCTCGGCCCGGAACTGCCGGAGCTGCGCGCGTTGGGCGTGGACATCCTGCGCCTGTATCCGCAGGCCGAGGGGATGGAGGCGGTGGTGCGGCATTTCGACGCCGCCCGCAGCGCCAGCGAAGCGCCGGTGCGAATCGGTGAACGCAATGGCTACTGGCACGGCGAGCCGGGGATGCGGATGCCGGCGGCCTGAGCCGAAGCGGATTTCCGGGCACAGGGACGTGCCCGTTTTCCACGGCGGCGCCTGCGCGGATCCCGATGCCGTTGCAGGCGCGCATTGCAGGGCGCGAACGCGCGCAGGATCACGCAAAGGGCATCGCGTCCCTGTGGAGCGCCTACCAAGCCGGCGACGGACTGGATCCCTGAGCGAGGACGTCGGACTCGCGATCCATGCGGAAGTGCGCTCCTAGGCTTTCCCCGCGGCGCAACGCGGCTTCCACCAGTGCACGGGCCAGCTCGCCCTGCCAGCCGGACGCGGCCAGTTCCGTGCAATCGTCCAGCGCCGCGCGCAGGGTGTCACCGCTGCGCATCGGCCCCATCGCCTGCATCATCAGCGCGCGTAGATAATCGAGTTGTGCGGCGTCCAGCGACGGCTTGCGCCGCACCATCCGGGAACTGCCGCGCGGCTGTCCGCCATCGGGCAGGGTGCGCAGCAGCGCGCCCAGGCGGCGGCCGAACACCACGCCTTCCAACAGCGAATTACTGGCCAACCGGTTGGCGCCGTGCACACCATTGCAGGCCACCTCGCCCACCGCATACAGACCCGGCAGCGAACTGCGCCCATCGGCGTCCACCGCAATGCCGCCCATGTGGAAATGCGCCGCTGGAGTCACCGGGATCGGCTGCACGCGCGGATCGAGGCCGTGGTTCATGCAGGCCTGGAACACGGTGGGAAAGCGCTGCGGAAAGGCGGTGCCGAGCTTGTGCGCATCCAACCACGCGCCGCCATTGCGGCAGGCCTGCCAGACCCGACGCGCCACGATGTCCCGTGGCGCCAAGTCGGCCAGCGGATGCATGCCGTCCATCAGCGATGCGCCGTCCGCGTCGAGCAGGCGCCCGCCGGCCCCACGCAGCGCTTCGGTGACCAGCGGCAGGCTATGCAGGCCCGGCAGCGCCAGCGCGGTGGGATGGAACTGCACAAACTCGAGGTCTCGCGGCTGCGCGCCTGCGGCCAGCGCCAAAGCCAGCCCGTTGCCATCGGCGTCGGCCGGGTTGCTGGTCTGCGCGAACAGCCCACCGAGGCCGCCGGTCGCCAGCACCACCACGCGCCCGTGCAGCACCTCGCCGGTGCCGTCGGGATTGCTGACGCAGACGCCGCAGACATGGCCGTCACGCAGCACCAGCCCATCCACGTCCACATCGGCGCGGCGCTCGATATGCGTTGCCGCACGCGCTGCGGCGACCAATGCCTCCATCACCTTCGCGCCGGTAGCGTCGCCGCCGGCGTGGACGATGCGCGCGCGGTCGTGGCCGCCCTCGCGGCAGAACTGCAGGCTGCCGTCCGGTTCGCGGTCGAAGGCCACGCCGATGGCCTGCAACCAGCGCACCGCATCGGCGGCGTTGGCCGTCAGCAGATCAACGATGCCAGGATCGTTGTGGAAGCAGCCCGCCACGCAGGTATCGCGAGCATGCGCCTGCGGGCTGTCGCCGGGGGCAATGGCGGCCGCAATACCACCCTGCGCGAGCGCGCTGGCGGCGCCACGGCTGCCGGAGGCGCGCGCCAGCAGCAGCACCGGCGCAGGCGCGGCGGCCAGCGCCGCCGACAGCCCGGCAATGCCGCCGCCGACGATGATGACGGGCGCGGGCGCGCTCACACGCGGTCGCGACGCCCCACCGCCAGCATCCGCGCCAGCGCGCGCCGCGCGGCAATGGCCACATCCTCGGGCACGGTCACCTCGTGCTTCAAGTCGCGCAGGCAGGCATGGATGTTGGGAAGGGTGATCCGCTTCATGTGCGGACACAGGTTGCAGGGCTTGATGAACTCCACCTGCGGGAACTGGTTGCGCAGGTTGTCGGCCATCGAGCACTCCGTGATCATCGCCACCCGCGCCGGCCTCTCCTTCGCCAACCATTGCCCCATCGCACTGGTGGAGCCGACAAAATCGGCTTCGGCCAACACCTCCGGCGCGCATTCCGGGTGCACCACGATCCTGGCGTCGAAACGCTCGCGGGTGTGCCGCGCTTCCATCGCGGTGAACTTCTCGTGCACTTCGCACACGCCGTTCCACAGCACCAGCTCGATGCCGGTCTGCTGCGCCACCCACGCACCCAGGTAGCGGTCTGGCAGGAAGATCACCTTGTCCACGCCGAATTCGGCGGCGATGGCATCCACCACCTGTACCGCATTGGCAGAGGTACAGCAGGCGTCTGATTCGGCTTTAACCGCCGCGCTGGTGTTGATGTAGCTGACCACCGGCGAGCGCGGGTGCTGCGCACGCAGCGCGCGCACATCGGCGGCGGTGATCGAGGACGCCAGCGAGCAACCGGCATCCGGATCGGGGATCAGCACGGTTTTCCCCGGCGCCAGGATCTTGGCACTCTCGGCCATGAAATGGACGCCGCACAGCACGATCAACCTGCTGTCACACTCGGCGGCGGCCTGCGCCAGCGCCAGCGAGTCACCGGTGACATCGGCCACTCCGTGAAAGATCTCCGGAGACTGGTAGCTGTGCGCCATGATCACCGCGCCTCGCTGGCGCTTGAGCTCCAGGATGGCGTCGATCCACGGCAGGTGCAGCGGCACCTCCATGCACGGGATCAGGTGCTCGAGCTTCTCGACCAGCGGCGCGTGGCGCGCTTCGAGTGCAGGATGCCAGGACGGCGTGGCGGATGCGTTCATGGGCGCTTCGGATCGGGGACGGGCAACGCCCACGCGGCCACCGCGCAGGCATGGAGTGAAGGCGGCACTCAGGTCTTTGCGCGATAGGCACCACGCGCGGCGCGGGCGAAGCGGGCGCCGCGGTTGAGGACGATGCGCAGGCCCAGCGGCACCTGCTCCCACGGCAACCGGTCCAGCAGGTTGCGCGCGGTCAGGCCCAGTTCGACGTCGCCGGTGAGGACGAGGCGGCGCTGGAAGAACAGGGTGTCGGCATCTTCCAGCCGCCCTGCCAGCAACAGCAGATCGGTGGCAGTACCGCGCACCGTGGCCTCGGCAGGCGCATTGACCACCACCAGCCGCCCTCCTTCGAGGGTCACCACCCAGCGCACCCCCAGATCGCTGACCTCGATCCCCAGCCGACGGCCGGCCATGAAGTCGAGGGTGCCATCGGCCATCGGGGCGGCCAGCACCTTCGCCATCGCGCGTTCGAGCAGGCGTTTCTGCGTGAACGGCGGCAACACGCGCAGCAGGGGGGCGATGCGGCGCGGCGGCGGCACGAGGCGCAGCAGCGGATGCGGTGCGGGGTCGGAAGGCGTCTGCATGGTGGCCGGGATGATGCCGGTGCCGGCGCCCGCCATACCTTGATCCAAGTCAGACGGCAGGCCCTGCGCGCGGCAGGCGGCGTTGATGGCCAGCGCCAGCAGGTGCCCCGCGGCGTCCGGCGTGACGCCGACGCGTACGGCGAGGCGCTCCGCGCGCCGCCGCACGCGCGCCTCGCGGCCGGCATCGCGCATCGCCAGGCCGGCATCGGCCTTGAGCCGACCGGCCAGTCGCGCCAGCCGAAGCCGGACGGCCAGCAGCAGGACCAGGCCATCGTCCACGCCATCGATGGCCCGCCGCACGCCCGCCAGGACCACAGGGCCGGCGGTGTGCGGCAACGCCCCGGTCGCGCCGGCCCGCGTCGATGGCCACGGATCCGCCGCTCCCGGCGTCATCGCCCTGCCCCCGATCCCGCTTGGAAGCGGCGCGCGCGCCAATCGATTCCGAACAGCGCGGCCAAAGTGGCCGCATGGGCCAGCGCCACGGCACAGCCGGCAACCGCAGCCAGCGTCGGGCGCCGCAGCGCGCTGCCCAGTGCCAGCGCGGCCAGCAGATGCAGCGCGAGCACGCCGGATTTGTCGCGTGCAGGCAGCAGCAGCTGCACGCCCGGCAGGTGCACGCCGCGACCGCAGCGGCGCTGCAGGTCAATCCAGCCGAGGAAGGCGGCGATCTCCAGGTGCATACCGGTCACCAGCAGCGTCAGGCCGACGCCCAACCCCAGCGCCCCGGCGCGCAACCCATTCATCTCCCCGCCGGTCAGCAGCAGGCCCGCCGCGAGGACCAAGACCGCGAAGCCCGCCGTCCAGAACGCCGTCAGCGGCGTCCTGCGCAGCGCTTCAGCGCTTCCTTGCAGCCACAGTCCCGCCAGCCCGAACGCCAGCACCAGCAGCCCCCCACTGATGCGCAGCCCCGGCAGCGCGATGCCGCGCAGGGCCAGGCCCAGTGCCACCAGCAGCAGGACGAGCACCCCTGCCAGCCACGCCACCTGCGCACGTGCAGGCAGCACTGCCGTGCCCTGGAACATCGGCATCACAACCCGCGCCACCGCGGCTAGTAGACCCAGCACCCAGCCCAGCAGGCCCCAGCTGGCATGGGCATCGGTCAACGGCGCCAGCGGCAGCGTCGCGCGTCCCGACAGCGCCAACGCCAGTAACAGGCCCAGCGTCGCCGCGACCACTCCCGCCGCGATTGCGCCCCCGATCCCCCTGCGCAGGAAACGCTGGCCAGCCGCGGCACGCAGGCCCGGCAGTACCAGCA
The DNA here is from genome assembly GCF_046293095.1 of Thermomonas sp. GTDB lineage: Bacteria > Pseudomonadota > Gammaproteobacteria > Xanthomonadales > Xanthomonadaceae > Thermomonas. The sequence continues at coordinate 133,620 of NZ_JBKBPN010000002.1, read as the reverse complement.
CTGCCAGCACCACGAACGCCGTCGCCGCCAGCAAGCCGCCCCACTGCGGCGACAGCCGCATCGGCCAACGAAACGCCGCGACCAGCAACAGCGCGCCGATGTTCAACAACCCATGCACCGCCAGTGCCGCGCGGTGCCCGCCGCGCACCGGCACGCCGGCGGCCACCGGGAGGAACTGCAGCAGACTGCCGATCATCACATTGCCGAGGACGCCCAGCGTCAGCGCATGCACCAGCGCCAGCGTGCTTCCGCTCCAGCGCGACACGAGCGCCGCATCGCCATCGATCGCCAGCAGGCCACCGGCGACGAGGCCCCAGACCGGAGCCGAACGCAGGAACCGCCGCGGCACCGCCGGCGCCGGCCCCTGCGATATCGCCAGCTTCGCCATGCGTCGCGCCTCAGGCAACGGGCCGCAGGATCGCCACCCACGTGCCGCGATCGGCGCAGGGCTGGCTACGCCAGTGCAGTCCGCGTGCTTCCAGGGCCTCCAGCAACGGCAATGGCAGCAGCGGCGTCAGCACTTCCAGCGCCTGTCCCGGCTGCAGCGCGTCCACCGCCGCCAGCGCCCGCTGCAGGGGCTCGGGCGCCGGCAGGTCGCGCAGGTCGAGCCGGTTCACGGTGACAGCGTCCGCGCGCCGCGCCACTCCACTTGCATCCAGATCTTGGTGTTGTCGCGGGCAAATGCATCGGCGCGGTAATCGGCCAGCTTCACAAGACCGGTCAGCCCACCCGGCAGCGGGAACCCCAGCGAGGCATTCCATTCGCTGCCGTAATGCAGCCCGCCGGTATCGGACCGGTAGTCGTGCCAGGTCAGCGCCCAGTTCAGTTTGCCTGCCAGCGTGCCGGCCCCGAACTTGCCACTGGCGCCCAGATAGTGATCCTCCAACCCCTTGGCCGGGGTCACCAGGAACTGGTCGTCCCACCCGCTGAACGCATGCAGCGTCGCCAGCGGGGTCTGCACGGCGGTAAGGCCGTCGCCGCCCAGATGTTCCCAGCCGGCACGCGCGGTGATGCCGCGCTGCGTCCAGGTTGGCTCCAGCAGCCAGTAAGTGTGATCGAAATGGGCGGGATTGCGCGCATAGTCGGACTGCCGGGCGACTTCGGCGGTCCAGCCCAAGCCGCGCACCTCATGCAGGAGGCTGCCGGTCCAGCGCAGCCCATAGGTTGCGGTGGACGCGCTGGCCACGTCGCGATCGTCGTGCAGGTAGGCGTAGCCGACCCAATGCTGCGCGCCTCGCGTCCAGGCGATATTGAGCAGGTGGGTATCGAGATTCCGCTCGCGCGCCAATGGGTTCAGGGCGCGATCACTGGCCACACGATGCACCTTGTCCAGCCAGTCGTAACGCACGGCCAGGTTGGCAGTGGGACGCCAACGCAGCTCGACGGCATCGAACGTCTGCTCGTTCTGTCGCCAGCCGACATTGCCGACCCAGCGCTGGTTGTCCAACATGATGCGCTGCCGGCCCACGGTGACCCCGGCCTGCGCACCGGACCAGCCGATCCAGGCCTGGTTGAGCTCGGCGCTGGTCGGATCGAGCACCGTCGGATAAGCCGTCTTGCCGTTGGCGCCACTGTTGTAATGGCCGCTGCCGGCCACGCCCTCGCCTTCCAGCAGCGCACTCCAGCCGGGTGCCAGGGCCAGACGCACGCCCGCACGCAGGCGCGCCGTGGTAGCTTGGGCATCGCGGGCAAAGGCGGCATCGTCCACGGCTTCGTGGCGCAGGCGCAGATCCCATTCCAGCGAGGCCTTCGGTGGATCGGCAGCCTGTACGGGCGCCGCTGCGGCGGCAAGCAGCAATACAAGTACGGAACACGTTGATGTCGAATCAGACATGGGAAGCACCCGTCGTGGAAGATGGACGCAAGGTTCTGCGCTTGATCCACTCCGCACGATGATCCAAGTCAAGCGGAGGCCAGGCCACCGGCACGCCGGCGGCGCGGTTTGACCTGGATCAACGCGCAATGCCCGAGCGACGGCGGATGCTTGCTGCCGATCACGCACATCCACCTTCACCAGCTAGGGGAACCTCACCATGAAACCCGCAGTCCGGTATGCCACCTTGGCCCTGGCCGTCGCGGCCACCCTGGGCCTGTCCGCCTGCCGCCTCGAGCAGCCGAACCCGGCCGCCAGCAGCACGACCCACCAGGACGAGACCGGCGGTTCCGCCAAGGGCGACTTCGGCCCGCCGCAGGGCGAACCGGTCCAGGCGATCCTGACCTCGCCGCCGAACGTGCCGCCGCCGACCGGCCGCAGCGCGCCGGCCAAGGTGATCGTGACGCTCGACGTTGTCGAGAAGGAAATGCCGATCTCCGAGGGCGTGACCTACACGTTCTGGACCTTCGGCGGCACCGTGCCGGGCAGCTTCATCCGCGTGCGCCAGGGCGACACGGTGGAGTTCCACCTGCGCAACATGCCGGACAGCAAGATGCCCCACAACATCGACCTGCACGGCGTCACCGGCCCCGGCGGCGGCGCGGCATCCAGCTTCACCGCGCCCGGGCACGAATCGCAGTTCACCTTCAAGGCGCTCAACGCCGGCCTGTTCGTGTACCACTGCGCCACCGCACCGGTGGGCATGCACATCGCCAACGGCATGTACGGCCTGATCCTGGTCGAACCGCCGGAAGGGTTGCCCAAGGTGGACCGCGAGTACTACGTGATGCAGGGCGACTTCTACACATCCGGCAAGTACCGCGAGAAAGGCCACCAGGGCTTCGACATGGAGAAGGCCATCGACGAGCACCCGACCTACGTGCTGTTCAACGGCATGGAAGGCGCGCTGACAGGCGACAAGGCCCTGACCGCCAAGACCGGCGAGAAGGTGCGCCTGTACGTGGGTAACGGCGGCCCGAACCTGGTGTCCAGCTTCCACGTCATCGGTGAGATCTTCGACAAGGTCTGGTTCGAGGGCGGCACCCGCTTCCAGGAGAACGTGCAGACCACGCTAATCCCGGCGGGTGGCGCGGCGATGATGGAGTTCCACATGGAAGTGCCGGGCAGCTACGTGCTGGTCGACCACAGCATCTTCCGCGCGTTCAACAAGGGTGCGCTGGCGATCCTCAAGGCCGAGGGCAAGGACCGCAAGGACATCTACTCGGGCAAGGAAGTCGATGCCATGTACCTGGGCGACCAGGCCGCCGGCACCAACCGCGCGCCGGTGGCCGCCGCGGCCGCCTCCGCCAAGGCCGGCAACCTGACCCGCGAGGAGCAGATCGCCGCCGGCAAGGTACTGTTCGCCGGCACCTGCTCCACTTGCCACCAGCCGGACGGCAAGGGCATGGAAGGCGTGTTCCCGCCGCTGGCCGGCTCGTCCTTCATCAAGGCCAACCCCAACCGGCTGCCCGAGATCATCACCCACGGCCTGGTGGGCCCGGTGACGGTGAACGGCAAGGAGTACAACTCCAACATGCCGCCGATGAGCCAGCTCACCGACGACGAAGTGGCCAACATCGCCACCTACGTGCTCAACAGCTGGGGCAACCCGGGCGGGCAGATCAGCAAGGAACAGGCGGCCGCCGCGCGCGCCGCCAAGCCCGCCAACGCCTCGGCTGGCCACTGAGCCATGCGCAAGTCGCTGGCCGCACTGCTCCTCGTCGTCCTGCCACTCGCCGGCCTCGCGGCCGGCGCAGTGGCGGGGCGCTACGCCGGGATCCCGGGCGGCCGGTTCAAGTCGGTGCTCGGCTACGAGGACGCGAAGAGCGGCGTCGACATACGCACCTTCGCGCTGATGCGTGAACCCGTCACCAACGGCGAATTTCTGGCTTTCGTGAAGCGCCATCCCGAGTGGCGGCGCGACAAGGTGACGCCGGTGTTCGCCGAAGGGCGCTACCTGTCGCATTGGGCCGGCGCTGATACGCTGGGCCCGAACGCCCTGCCGGACCGTCCGGTGGTATGGGTGAGCTGGTTCGCGGCCGAGGCCTACTGCAAGTCGCTGGGCGCGCGGTTGCCGACCTGGAACGAGTGGGAATACGCCGCGGCGGCCGATGAAACCCGCTTTGACGCCCGCAGCGACCCGGCCTGGCGCGAGCGCATCCTGCGCTGGTACGCGCGCTCGTCCAAGGACGCGCTGCCGCGGGTCGGCCTGCAGGCGCCGAACGTCTATGGCGTGCAGGATCTGCACGGGCTGGTGTGGGAATGGACCGAAGACGCGTCTTCGCTGCTGGTGGACGGCGACAACCGCACCCAGGGAGATGCCGACAAGGGCAAGTTCTGCGGCGCCGGCGCGCTGTCGATGGACGACCGCGAGAACTACGCGGTACTGATGCGCGTGGCCATGCTGTCCTCGCTCGAGGGCCGCGACACCACTGCCAACCTGGGCTTCCGCTGCGCGAGGAGCGCGCCATGAACATGACATCGATCCAACGCCTGCTGCGCGGGCTCGCCACCATCGCCCTGCTGGGGATCGCTACCACTGCGGGCGCTGCCCAGCCGGCCACTGCCCTGCCGGGCGATTCGATCTACCAACTGCCGCTGCCGCTCACCGACAGCCAGGGCCAGACCCGCGACTGGCGCGCGCTGCGCGGCAAGCCGCGCCTTGTTGCGATGTTCTACACCTCGTGCCAGTACATCTGCCCGCTCATCGTGGAATCGGGCAAGGCGGTGGAGCGCCAGCTCACGCCTGCCCAGCAGAAGCGCCTCGGCGTGGTGCTGATCAGCATGGATCCGGCCCGCGACGATCCGGCCGCGCTGCGCAAGGTCATCGACCAGCGCAAGCTGGACGCCACGCGCTGGACGCTGGCCTCGCCGCGCGCCGACGACGTGCGCGCGGTGGCCGGCGTGCTGGGCGTCCGCTACCGCCAGCTGGCCGACGGCAGCTTCAACCACAGCAGTGCGTTGATCCTGGTGGATGCCGAGGGCCGCATCGTCGCACGCACCGAGAAGATCGGCAGCCAGCCCGATCCGGAATTCGTCGCCATTGTCCGCAAGACGCTCGGCGACTGAGATCCCGCCCAGCTTGGCGCCCCTCCTAGTCGGGGCGCGGTCCGCCAGACTACGGGCCGCGTCAAAGCAGCCAGAGCGCCAGCACGAAGGCCACCAGCATCGCCACCACGCCTGGCAGCAGGCGCAGCGCATAGGCGCGGCCGCCGCTGGCCCAGGCCACGCCCAGCTTGACGGCGGAATTGGTGGCGAACGCCAGCGCAATGCCGGTCAGCGCGGCCTGCGGCGCCACCCGCCCCGCCACCACCAACTGGGCCGCCGAGGCCGCCGCCGCATGGACATCCGCCAACCCGGACAGGGCCAGCGTCACGCCCAGTCCAGCCTTCCCCAACCACGCCTGCGCAGCGGCGGAAGCCACCATCACCACCGCCAGGATCGCGACGAACAGCAGCGCCTGCCGCGGCTCGAAGGGTCGACCCACCGGTGCCGCCAGGTCCGCGGGTACCGACCGGGCCGCCCGCGCCGCGACCAGGGCGAAGCCCACCACAACACTCCCTGTGACAAGCAGCGCGGGCCAAAGGTGTGCCAGCAATGGCGGCGACAGCAGACCCACCACCACGCCCAACTGCACTACGGTACTGACGTTGGAGATCACCCCGCCACCCGCGCAGGCCATGGCCAGCGACGGGTCGCGGCGTGCGCGGGCGCCCATGCTGGCGATGGTGGCGGTACTCGATGCAAAACCTCCGGCAAACCCCGCCAACAGCAGCCCGTCGCGGGCACCGAACGCGCGCCTTGCGATATGGCCGACCGCGCTGATCGCCATCACGATGACTCCCAGCAGCCACAGCTTGCGGGGGTTGAGCACGCGCCACGGATCAATGGGATGGTCTGGCAGCAGCGGCAGCACCACGGTCGCGGCGGCAGCCAGCAGCAGTGCGTCGTGCAGTTCCTGGTCGGTCAGCACGCCGCGCACGAAGTGATGCGCGCGCGTCTTCGACGCCAGCAACAGCGTCACCGCCACGCCCAGGCCAGCAGCCAGTGCCTGTTCGCGCATGGACAGCACGCCGAGCAGGAACACCACCAGCATCGCCACTTCGGTGGTCAACCCCGGGTCGCGCACCCGGCTGCCGCGGTAGCTGGCCAGCGCGGCCAGCACCACGAACGCGCCGCCGACGGAGATACCGATACCGCCCACTCGCTCGGCCAACGCACCGGCCAACCCGATCAGACCAAACGTCCGCACCCCGGCTACGCCGTAGCCATCCTCGTCGCGCCGCCGCTCGCGCTCCACGCCCACCAGCAGACCGACGCCCAGCGCCACCGCCATGCCTTGCAAGATGCCAGGGTCGAAGTCCATGCCGACAGCATCCCGGAAGCCCGCCCGGCCGGCAAGCGACCGGACGGCGCACGCCGGATCAGGCGCGGTCGCGCTTGCGCGGCTGCGGCGTGAAGCCATCGCCGCCGTTGGCGGCCCGGCTCAACGCCTCTTCGTCCAGAATCCGCACGCGGCGGCCGCGCACTTCGATGATGCCGTCTTCGTGCAGCCGGCTGAAGCCGCGGCTGACCGTCTCCAGCACCAGCCCCAGGTAGCGCGCGATCTCGTCGCGGCTCATCGGCAGCTGGAAGTCGTCCGCCGGGCGGCCGATGCGGCGGAACCGCTCGCTCAGGCTGTGCACGAACAGGGCCACGCGCTCACCGGCCTGGCGACGGGAGAGCACATCGACGTGGTCGTGGTCGCGGTCGGCGCTCTGGCCGATGACCCGCAGCAGCTGGCGCTGCAGGCTGGGCAGCTTGGTGGCGATGTCCGACAACTGGGCAAAGGGCAGCTCGCAGACGCGCGCATCGCTCAGTGCCACCGCCTCGCAGCGGTGCTGGCCGGTCCCCACCGCGTCCAGCCCGAACAGCTCACCAGGCAGGTGGAAGCCCAGCACGTGCTCCTCACCTGCCGGGTTGATGACCACCGTCTTGAAGCTGCCCTCGCTGGCAACGAAGACGCCTCGCAGGGGGTCGCCGATGCGGTACAGGCTGTCCCCCTTGGCCAGCGGCTTGCGGCGCTGGACCACCGATTCCAGCCGCCCGAGATCGTCGGCATCGACGCCGGCGGGCAGGCAGAGCATCTGCAGGGAGCAGTCGGCGCAGGAGCGACGCAGGCGGACGAGATCCAGCGGAATGGGGTCGCTCATCTGCTGCCTGTGCCCTGCATGACGGAATTCATCATTTATTATCGCCCCAAAAAGGGGATACACGCTTGACACAGGGTTGGCAAGGCAGCCGGGGGCCGCAGCCCGTCAGCACAATTTGATCGGGATCAAGCCGCCCTTTGCGCGGCTTGACTAGCATAGCCACGTTCACTTGGGAGTCCCACATGCAAGCCATCACTGGCACCTATAACGACAAGGTGGTGCGCCAGTTCGCCGTCACCACGGTGCTCTGGGGCATCGTTGGCATGCTGGTCGGCGTCCTGATCGCCGCCCAGCTTTACTGGCCCACCCTGGGCGAAGGCATTCCGTGGCTCAGTTACGGCCGCCTGCGCCCGCTGCACACCAACGCCGTGATCTTCGCCTTCGGCGGCTCGGCCCTGTTCGCCACCAGCCTGCACGTGGTGCAGCGCACCTGCCACGTGCGGCTGCTGTCCGACAAGCTGGCCGCGTTCGTGTTCTGGGGCTGGCAGGCGGTCATCGTGGCCGCGGCCATCTCGCTGCCGCTGGGCTACACCCAAGGCAAGGAGTACGCCGAGCTGGAATGGCCCATCGACATCCTGATCACGGTGGTCTGGGTGGCGTACGCGGTGCTGTTCTTCGGCACCATCGCCAAGCGCCGGGTCAAGCACATCTACGTGGCCAACTGGTTCTACGGCGCCTACATCATCGCGGTGGCGCTGCTGCACGTGGTCAACAACCTCGCCATCCCGGCCGGCGCCATGAAGTCCTACCCGGTCTATTCCGGCGCGGTGGATGCGATGGTGCAGTGGTGGTACGGCCACAACGCAGTGGGCTTCTTCCTGACCGCCGGCTTCCTGGGGATGATGTACTACTTCGTCCCCAAGCAGGCGCAGCGCCCGATCTACTCCTACCGGCTGTCGATCGTGCACTTCTGGGCGCTGATCGCGGTGTACATGTGGGCCGGCCCGCACCACCTGCACTACACCGCCCTGCCCGACTGGGCGCAGTCGGTGGGCATGGTGTTCTCGCTGATCCTGCTGGCCCCCAGCTGGGGCGGCGCGATCAACGGCATCATGACCCTGTCGGGCGTGTGGCATAAGCTGCGCACCGACCCGATCCTGAAGTTCCTCATCGTCTCGCTCAGCTTCTACATGATGAGCACGTTCGAGGGACCGATGATGTCGATCAAGACGGTCAACTCGCTGTCCCACTACACCGACTGGACGGTGGGCCACGTGCACTCCGGCGCGCTGGGCTGGGTGGCGATGATCTCGATCGGCTCGATCTACGCGCTGCTGCCCGCCCTGCTGGGCCGCAAGCAGATGTTCTCGACCAAGCTGATCGACACCCACTTCTGGCTGCATACCCTGGGCGTGGTGTTCTACATCGCCTCGATGTGGATCGCCGGCGTGATGCAGGGCCTGATGTGGCGCGCCACCAACGCCGACGGCACGCTGACCTACACCTTCGTCGAGTCGCTCAACGCCACCTATCCCTACTACCTGGGCCGTCTGTTCGGTGGCCTGCTGGTCCTGTCGGGCATGCTGCTGATGGCCTGGAACGTCTGGCAGACCTACCGCTCCGCCGACAAGCCAGTGGACCAGCCGCTGCTCCAGCCGGATGCCTCCGAAGCGATCGCCTGAGGACCCCATGAGCCAACAAGCACACAATCCGCACGAAAAACTCGAGAAGAACGTCGGCCTGCTGGCAGTGGCGATCGCCTTGGCCGTCTCCTTCGGCGGCCTGGCCGAGATCGTCCCGCTGATGTTCCAGGCCGAAGCCGTCAAACCGCTGGAGGGTGTCAAGCCCTACCCCGCGCTGGAACTGGCCGGCCGCGATATCTATATCCGCGAAGGCTGCTACAACTGCCATTCGCAGATGGTGCGCACCCTGCGCTTCGAGACCGAGCGCTACGGCCACTACTCACTGGCCGGCGAGTCCGTCTACGACCGTCCGTTCCAGTGGGGCAGCAAGCGCACCGGTCCCGATCTGGCCCGCGTGGGCGGCCGCTACTCGGATGACTGGCACCGCGTGCACCTGAACAACCCGCGCGACGTGGTGCCCGAGTCCAACATGCCCAGCTTCTCGTGGCTGAACAAGAACCTGGTGGACGGCGCCACGGTGCAAGCCCACATGCAGGCTCTCAAGCACCTGGGCGACCCCTACAGCGAGGCCGACATCAAGGCAGCGCCGGCGGCAGTCGAGGGCAAGACGGAAATGGATGCCCTGGTGGCCTATCTGCAGGGCCTGGGCCGGCACGCGCCGAGGGGGCAGTGATGCTGTCGGGAATCATCACCACCGTACTGATGTTCTTGTTCCTGGCAGGCTGGGCCTGGGCCTGGAGTCCGCGCCGCAAACATGATTTCGACGAGGCGGCGCACCTGCCGCTGGAATCCGACGAGGAGAGTGCACGATGACCGCGGGATGGTCGTGGTACGTGATCGCGCTGGTCACGCTGAACATCGGTGGTTGCGCCTGGCTGCTGTGGTGGAGCTCCCGCCGCCGCCCGGGCGACCCCAAGCCGGAGGAAACCAGCCACGTCTGGGACGGCGACCTCACCGAATACAACAAGCCCCTGCCGAAGTGGTGGATCAACCTGTTCTATCTGACCATCATCTTCAGCATCGGCTACCTGGTCTGGTACCCGGGCTTCGGCAATTTCACCGGCTACGGCAAGTGGACATCGCAGTCGGAACATGATCGGGACGCCGCACTTGCCAATGCGCAGCTGGAGAAGACCTTCGCCCCCTACAAGGGGCAGGCCGTCGACGTGCTGGCGCACAACCCGCAGGCGCTGAAGCTGGGCAAGGCGATCTTCGGCAACAACTGCGCGGTCTGCCACGGGTCCGCCGGCAAGGGGGCAACCGGCTACCCCAACCTCACCGATGCCATCTGGCATTGGGGTGGCAGCCCGGACCAGATCCTGCACTCGGTGCTGGAAGGCCGCGAGGGCGTGATGCCGGCCTGGGGCAAGGTGCTGGAAGGCATGGGTGGCCCGGACGCAGTCGACTACGTCATCGCGTACGTGCACCAGTTGGGCGATCCTGACGGCGGCAACCGCAGCGACTACGCGGCGGCGCGCGGCAAGGCGCTGTACGAGGGCGTGTGCGTGGCCTGTCATGGCAAGGAAGGCAAGGGCGACCAGAATATCGGCGCACCCAATCTGACCGACAGCTACTGGTTGTACGGCGACAGCCGCGAGGCGCTGCGCGAGACCATCGGCAACGGCCGCCACGGCGTGATGCCAGCCTGGGGTACAGTCCTCGGCGACACCCGTTCCCGCCTGGTCGCGGCCTACGTCTGGTCGCTGTCCCATCCGGCGCAGGCTACCGTGCAGGCATCGCAACCATGACCCACGCCCATTCCCCGGACTTCGACCACCCGCCGCGCCCCATGGCGCAGCGGGTTGGGGCCATCCTCTGGCCCAGCTTCTTCGCAGCCGGGGTGGCCACCATGGTGTTCTTCGCCTTCGTCGACCCACTGGCGCTGCGCGACATGACCTTCCCGCAGCTGCAGATCAGCCGCGGGTTGGGCTATACCCTCGGGTTCTTCGCCTTCTGGCTGGCGACCGCTTCCTCCAGCCTGTTCACCTGGATCCTGCTGCGGCCGGCCAGCCGTTTCAACCGCTCCCTGCCGCGCTGAGCCCATGACCAACAAGCAAATCCCCCTGGAAGTGCTGGATACGGGCGGCAGCGCCTACGTCAGCGAGCGCAAGGTCTATCCACGCGACGTCTCCGGGCTGTTCACCCGGCTGCGCACCGCCGCCGTGTTCTGGCTGCTGGGCATGTACTACGTGTTCCCGTGGTTGAACTGGGACGGCCACCAGGCGGTGCTGTTCGATCTGCCCGCCCGCAAGTTCTTGGTGTTCGGGCTGACCTTCTGGCCGCAGGATTTCATCTTCCTGGCCATGCTGCTGATGATCGCGGCGCTGGCCCTGTTCTTCTTCACGGCGCTGGCGGGCCGCCTGTGGTGCGGCTATGCCTGCCCGCAGACGGTGTGGACCGAGGTCTTCCTCTGGATGGAGAGCGCCATCGAAGGCGACCGACCCAAGCGGATGAAGCTGGATGCCGGCCCGTGGACGCGCGAAAAGCTCCTGCGCAAGACCGCCAAGCACACGGCCTGGCTGCTGTTCGCGCTGTGGACCGGGTTCACCTTTGTCGGCTTCTTCACACCGATCCGCGACCTGGCCGCTCGCACACCGTTCCTGGGCGTGCCCGGCTGGGGCTGGAGCGGCTGGGAAACCTTCTGGGTGTTCTTCTACGCTCTGGCCACCTGGGGCAACGCCGGCTTCCTGCGCGAGCAGGTCTGCAAGTACATGTGCCCGTATGCGCGCTTCCAGAGCGCGATGTTCGACCGCAACACCTTGATTATCGCCTACGACCCCATGCGCGGCGAACCGCGCGGGCCGCGCAAGCGCGGGCTGGCCAGCGTGCTGGAGCGCGGGCGCGGCCTGCTCGATATCCGCACCGCCACCGACTATGTGTTCCGCGCCAGCAAGCACCCCTCGGCAGCCACCCAGGCGGCGCATGCCAAGGGCACCATCACCTGGGACGGCGACCGCGCCGAGATAGAGCCGCTGCCAAAATTCCAGCCCGAAGAGCTGGGCGACTGCATCGACTGCACGATCTGCGTGCAGGTCTGCCCCACCGGCATCGACATCCGCAACGGCCTGCAATACGAGTGCATCGCCTGCGGCGCCTGCATCGACGCCTGCGACGAGGTGATGGCGAAGGTCGGCTACCCGAAGGGCCTGATCCGCTATTCCACCCAGAACGCCATCGATGGCGCCCCGACCCGCGTGCTGCGCCCGCGCATCGTGGTGTACGGGCTGATCCTGCTGGGGCTGATGACGGCCTGGGGCTGGGGCGTGATGCACCGCAGCCCACTGATCGCCGAGGTGCTGCGCGATCGCAATGCCTTGTATCGCGAAACCGCAGCGGGCATCGAGAACGGCTACACGCTGAAACTGGTCAACAAAACGGACCAGCCCCAGCAATACCAGGTCACCCTGCGCTCCGACCTCGCCGGCCTGCGCCTGCGCGAAGCGTCCACAATCCCCGTCGCGGCCGGCTCGGTGGCATCGCTGCCGCTGACGTTGTCCGCGCCCGCCGGCACCCATGGCCGCCACGGGGTGACCTTCGTGGTCCGCAGTACCGACGGCCAGGCCGAGCGGACCGTGGACAGCAGCTTCTTCGGCCCGATGTAAGCAAGGACCCGGCATGCAATCCCAATCGCGCTCGCCCTGGCGGCAGCCCATCGTCTGGCTGATGTTGGCCCTGGTCGGCGCCGCCGTGGTCGGCAGCCTGCTGCTGGTCAAGGTGGCCACCAACGGGGACAGCGTGGACGCCGTGCCGGACGAGGTGCAGCGCACCGGGCAGGCGCAGCAGGCCGACCTGGGCCCGGACGCGGCGGCGGCCCGCCGCAAGCTGTCCGCGATCGTCCGCATCGACGACGAACACGGCTTCGTCGAGGTGCTGCCGGTCAGCGGCGAATTCGACCGTGCCGCGCCGCTCACCCTGCGCCTGCATCACCCGACCCGCGCCGAACTGGACCAGACGCTGGCGCTGACCGCCACCGACACCGGCTGGCGCGCAGCAGCCGTCCCTGCCGTGGATCACGATTGGCTTGCGCAGCTCACCCCTGCCGACGGCAAGGCCTGGCGCCTGCGCGGCCGCATCCCGCACGGCCAGCGCGCCGCACAGCTGCGTCCGGCGCTGGACGACACCCAGCCCTAGCGCGGGTGGATGCCATGCCCGCGGCCTGCCACCACTGCGGCGAACCGCTGCCGCAAGCGCCGGTGCGCCTGCCCCTCGATGGCGTTGAACAGGCGTTCTGCTGCGATGGCTGCGCGGCCGCGGCGCGCTGGATCCGCGACGCCGACCTGGACGACTACTACCGCCTGCGCAGCGCACCCGGCGGCCGCGTGGACGCCGACGCGCCGGCGCTGGCCGCCTGGGACCGCGAGGAACTGCTGGCCGGCCACGCCCGCGCCATCGAAGGCGGGCGCGAGATCACCGTACTCACCGACGGCATGCGCTGCGCTGCCTGCGCCTGGCTGATCGACCGCGCGCTGGCCCGCGAGGACGGCGTGCTGGACACGTCCGCCAATGCCATCACCGGCCGCATCCGCATCGCCTGGGATCCCGCACGCGCCCGGCTGTCGCAGCTGCTGGCGCGGCTGGCCGCGCTTGGCTATCGGCCGTATCTGGCGACCGGTGAGGCGCGCGAGCGTGCCCGCCGCGCCGCCCGCAACCGCGACCTGCTGCGCATCGGCCTGGCCGGGCTGGGCGCGATGCAGGCGATGATGTTTGCCGAAGCGTTGTACCTCGATACCCGCGGGGAAATGCCGCTGCCCACCCGCGATTTCTTCCGCTGGATCACCTTCCTGGTGTCCACGCCGGTGGTGTTCTGGGCGGGCTGGCCCTTCCTGGTGGGCGCCTGGCATGAACTCCGCGGCCGCCGGCTGGGCATGGACACGCTGGTCGCCGGCTCCACCTTGCTGGCGTGGGCCGCCAGCACCTGGGAAACCGTCCGCGGCGGCGTCCACGTCTGGTTTGATGCGGCAGTGATGTTCGTGTTCCTGCTGCTGGTCGCGCGCCAGCTGGAGCAGCGTGCCCGCAGCATCGCCTCCGCACAGGTGGATGCGCTGGCGCGTGCGCGGCCGGCCTTCGCCACCCGGGAGCGCCAGGATGGCAGCCGCGAGTCGGTGCCCGTCGATGCGCTGGCGGTGGGCGATGTCGTGCGGATTGCCGTGGGCGAACCGGTCCCCGCCGACGGCGTGCTGCTGGAGGGCGAAGCCCGGTTTGAAGAGTCCCTGCTCACCGGCGAGTCCACCCCGGTTGCCAAACGCGCGGGTGATCCGGTGTATGCCGGCACTGCCTGCCGCGAAAGCGCCGCCAGGATGCGCATCACCGGAGTGGGCACCGGCACCCGGCTGGCCGAGCTGGTGCGGCTGGTGGAAACCGCGCAGGCACATCGCCCAGCACTGGCGCGCAGCACCGAGCGCATTGCGGGCTGGTTCGTCGCCGGCCTGCTGGTGGTTGCAACGGCGGTCTATGCCTGGTGGCGCGTGCATGACCCGGCGCGGGCATTCGAAGTCGTGCTGTCTCTGCTGGTGATCAGCTGCCCCTGCGCGCTGTCGCTGGCGGTGCCCGCCGCACTTGCGGCCGCGCACGGTGCGCTGGCGAAGATCGGCGTGCTGGCGGTACGCCCCGATGCGCTGGAACGGCTGGCACGCGTTACCGACGTGGTGTTCGACAAGACCGGCACCCTGGGGGACGGCAAGCCGCACCTGCAGGGCATCGACAGCTGTATGGGCATCGATGCCGATGCCGCACTGCGCATTGCTGCGGCGCTGGAGCGCGACAGCAACCATCCGCTGGCGGCGGCATTTGCCGGCATTGCCGATCCACCTGCCGCGGGCGACCTCCGCGCGGTGGCAGGCCAAGGCCTGGAAGGCACCATCGACGGTATCCGCTGGCGCATCGGCACGGCGCCGTTTGCGGTCGGCGGCGAGGATGACGGCGCGGTCTGGCTGGGCAATGCCGAGGGCGCGCGCGCGCGCTTCCTGATTGCCGAGCAGGAGCGCCCGGACGCCGCCCGCGCGGTGGCGCGCCTGCGGGCGCAGGGATTGGCCCTGCACTTGGCCAGTGGTGACGCCGCCACGCCGGTGGCCCGCCTTGCCAAGGCGATGGGGATCGCGGACGCGCATGCGCGGCAGTCCCCGCAAGACAAGCTGGCACGGGTGCGGGCCTTGCAGGACGCGGGCCGCATCGTAGCCATGGTCGGCGATGGCCTCAACGACGCCCCGGTACTGGCCGGTGCCGACGTGTCGCTGGCCATTGGCGACGGCGCCGCGCTGGCGCAGCGCTCGGCCGACCTGGTGCTGTCCGGCCGTTCGCTGGGCAACGTGCCGGCGGCGATCGATATCGCCCGGCGCACCCGCCGCATCGTGCGGGAAAACCTGGCATGGGCAATCGGCTACAACCTGCTGGCATTGCCGCTGGCGGCCACAGGCAGGGTCACGCCCTGGCTTGCCGCCCTGGGCATGGCGCTATCCTCGCTGCTGGTCACCGCCAACGCCTTGCGGTTGATCCGGAGGCCCGCTACATGAACATCCTGCTGTTCCTGATCCCCATCAGCCTGGTCATGGTGGGCATCGCCGCGCTGGTCTTCGTATGGGCTGTGCGACACGGCCAGTTCGAGGATCTGGACACTCCGGCACTGGACATCCTGCGCGACGAGCCGCCGACCGCATCCACGCAGGCCAACACCGCGCCGGAGGAGACGCCGCACGATGCCGGTTGACCTGCTGGTCCTCGGCGCGGCGCTGCTGACCGGCCTGCTGGGCGGCGTGCACTGCGCCGCCATGTGCGGCGGCATCGCGACCGGATTTTCCGTGCATGCGCGGGGATGGCTGGCCGCGCTGCAACCCAACCTGGGGCGCGTGGCCGGCTACGCCATCGCCGGCGCGCTGGTGGGCGGGCTGGGCGGCGGCCTGCTGGGCGTCGCGCGCCTGCCGGCACTGGGCCCTGCCATGCGCGCACTGGCGGGCCTGGTGCTGGTAGTCGCAGGGCTGCGCATGCTGGACCGCAAGGGCCGCCTGCCGCGCTTCTCCGGCGGCCCCGGCAACCGGCTGTGGCGCGCGCTGCAGCCGCTGCAACGGCGGCTGGTCCCGGCCGACACGGCGGGCAAGCGGATCGCGCTGGGGATGCTATGGGGCTGGATGCCCTGCGGCCTGTCCACCACCCTGCTGGCCACGGCGTGGCTGTCCGCCAGCGCGCTGCATGGTGCGCTGACCATGGCTGCATTCGGGTTGGGAACCTTGCCGGTGATGACCTCGCTGACCTGGGCCGGCGCCCGCATCGGCCAGCGCCTGCAGCGCGGCGCGCTGCGCGAGGTCGCCGGGCTACTGGTGATCGCCGCCGGCTTGCTCACCCTGGCCGCGCCTTGGCTCATGCGCCTGCCGGCCATGCACGGCGCGCTGGCCGCATTAGGGTGCCGCAGCCTGCCTGGCTGAGGGCCGCACGAGGCCCGCGCAGCTGCTGCATAATCAAACCAGCCCACACCTTTCCACACCGGCACTTCCCAGGAAATCACCCGATGCAGGCCGGATTCGCCTTGGCCACGCCCCGCCAACCCATCGCCGCCCTGCCCCAGCGCATCCTGCTGCTGGAGAATTCGCGCGCCTATACCTCGATGCTGCGCGAAGCGCTTGACCAGCGGGTACAGCTTCCCATCAGTATCGCCAGCACCCTAGCGGAAGCACGCGAGTTGCTGGATCGCGAATCCGACTGGTTCCTGGCGCTGACCGGGCTGGTGCTGGCCGACGGCGACCGCGACGAGGTGATCGACTTCTTCGTCGAGCGCCGCCTGCCCACCATCGTGGTCAGCGGCGTCTATGACGAGGCACTGCGCGAGCGCGCGCTGCAGCAGCAGATCATCGACTTCGTGCTGAAGAGCACGCCGGACAGCATCGATTACCTCGTCTGGCTGGTGCAGCGGCTGGAGCGCAACCGCCGCATCAGCGCGCTGGTGGTGGACGATTCCCTGTCCGCGCGCTCGTTCATCGCCTCGCTGCTGGCGATGCAGGGCTACCAGGTCTCCCACGTGGCAGATGGCCAGTCGGCGCTGCGCATGATCGAGGCCGATCCCGGCATCCGCCTGGTCATCGTCGACCAGGAAATGCCGGGCATGGACGGCATCGAGCTGACCCGCCGTCTGCGCCAGCTGCGCGCGCGCGACCGGATGGCGGTGATCGGCGTGTCCGGCAGCACCGACACCAGCCTGATCCCGCGCTTCCTCAAGAACGGCGCCAACGACTTCCTGCGGAAACCCTTTTCGCGCGAGGAGTTCTTCTGTCGCGTCTCGCAGAACATCGACCAGCTGGAACTGATCGGCACCCTGCAGGACCTGGCCACCCGCGACTTCCTGACCGGGCTGCCCAACCGCCGCAGCTTCCTCGAGAACAGCGAAAAGCGGGTGTCGCACAGGGCCACCGGGGACGTCACTGTGGCGATGATCGACATCGACCACTTCAAGCACATCAACGACAGCTACGGTCACGAGGCCGGCGATCGCGCCCTGCGCGCGATGGCCAGCGTGCTCAGCGTTCATACCCGGCCGGAGGACCATTGCGGCCGCTTCGGTGGCGAGGAGTTCTGCATGCTGATCGATGGCCTCGACGTGGACAAGAGCCTGCGCCACCTCGAGGCGTTGCGACAGGCGGTCTCCGAACTGGAACTGGATATCGATGGCCGCCCCCTGCGGATGACCATCAGCATCGGGGCAAGCCGCCGTTCACCGCAGTTCGACACCCTGCACAAACTGCTGGGCGAAGCCGACCGCCACCTGTACCTGGCCAAGGCCGGCGGCCGCAACCAGGTCCGCGGGCTCGACGCCGGCTGATCAGCCGGCGCCCAGCGCGTCGCGGTGCACGCCCGCCACGGCGCGGCCCGACGGGTCGGCCATGCGGGCGAAGCTGGCATCCCAGGCGATCGCCGCCGGCGACGAGCAGGCGATCGACTTTCCACCCGGCACCGTTTCCGCAGCGGCGCGGCTGGGATAGAACTGCTCGAACAGATGCCGGTACCAGTACGCTTCCTTGGTCGTCGGTGGGTTCACCGGGAAGCGCTTGTCGGCGGCAGCCAGCACGCGGTCGGACACCTGCGCCTCCGCATGCGCCTTCAGGCCGTCGATCCAGCCGTAGCCGACGCCGTCGCTGAACTGTTCCTTCTGCCGCCACAGGATCTCATCCGGCAGGTACCCCTCGAACGCCGCACGCAGCACGCCTTTCTCCATCCGCTGCGGTCCGGCATCGCCCTTGCGCACCATCTTGCAGGCGGCGTCCATCCGCATCGCCACGTCCAGGAATTCGCGGTCGAGGAACGGCACCCGCGGTTCCACGCCCCAGGCCATCATCGACTTGTTGGCGCGCAGGCAGTCGTAGTGGTGCAGCGCGTCCAGCTTGCGCACCAGCTCTTCGTGGAATTCACGCGCGTTGGGCGCCTTGTGGAAGTACAGATAGCCGCCGAACACCTCGTCGCTGCCTTCGCCCGACAGCACCATCTTCACGCCCATCGCCTTGATCCGGCGCGCCAGCAGGAACATCGGGGTGGACGCACGGATGGTGGTGACATCGTAGGTTTCGATGTGCCGGATCACCTCCGGCAGCGCATCCAGCCCTTCCTCGAAGGTGTACTCGAAGCCGTGGTGGACGGTGCCCAGCGCCTTCGCGGCGACTTCGGCGGCGGCCAGGTCCGGCGAGCCTTTCAGGCCGATGGCGAAACTGTGCAGCCGCGGCCACCACGCCTCCGACCGGCCACCGTCCTCCACGCGGTGGCGCGCATAGCGCGCGGCCACCGCCGCCACCAGCGAGGAGTCCAGCCCGCCCGACAGCAGCACGCCGTACGGCACGTCGGTCATCAGCTGGCGATGCACGGCAGCTTCGAACGCCCCGCGCAATTCGGCCAGCGCCACCTCCACGCCCTCCACCGCCTCGTAATGGCGCCAAGGCCGCGCGTAGTACTGCACCAGCGCGCCGGTCGCGCTGTCGTACCAGTGTCCCGGCGGAAACGGGGCCACGTCGGCACAGTCGTCGGCCAAGGCCTTCATCTCCGACGCCACGCGCAGCCGCCCTTCCGCATCATGGCCCCAGTACAGCGGCACGACCCCGATGGGATCGCGGGCGATGAGGGCGCGCCCGTTCGCACTGTCCCACAGCGCGAACGCGAAAATGCCGTTGAGGCGGTTCAGGAACGCCGTCGGCTCCTCCTCGCGGTACAACGCGTTGATGACCTCGCAATCGGAGGCGGTCTGGAACGCATACGGCTGGCGCAGGGCGTCTTTCAGCGTGGCGTGGTTGTAGATTTCGCCGTTGACCGCCAGCACCAGGTCGCCGTCTTCGGACAGCAGCGGCTGGGCGCCGCCGGCCGGATCGACGATCGCCAGGCGCTCGTGCACGAGGATGGCGCCTTCGTCGACGTGGACGCCGCTCCAGTCGGGCCCGCGGTGGCGCTGGCGACGTGAACGATCGAGTGCTTCCCGCCGCAGGGCGTGGAGGTCGTCGCCGGGCTGCAGCCCGAAGATTCCGAAGATGGCGCACATGGGCGGTGATCCTTGTCGATGGAATGAAGCGCAACGAAAAAGCCCGCATCTTGCGATGCGGGCTTTGGAGGGGTTCGGCTTGCTGTTGCTTCGCCTAGGCGCGGGCCCGCAGCCGCGCACGAGGATTCGTGCCGCGATTATTGCGGTTGCGATTGTTGGCAGCGGCGAAGCAGGCGTGCATGGACCGACTATTGCACGGCCTTGGCGGCGGATGCAAGCGGCAGGTCAAGCCGCCAGCAGGCGGGCCATCAGCGCCTCGTACAGCGCGGGCAGGCGCTCCAGGTCGGCCACCCGCACGTGCTCATTCACCTGGTGTATGCTGGCATTGACCGGGCCGATCTCGATGCACTGCGCGCCCAGCGGTGCGATAAAGCGGGCATCCGACGTGCCGCCGCCGGTGCTTTCCTCCGGGGCACGGCCGCACACCTGCGCCAACACGTCCCGTGCGGTGGCGCGCAACCGCCCTTCCGGGGTGTAGAACGGCTCGCCGCCGCGATGCCAGTGGATGGCGTAGTCCAGCCCATGTCCACGCAGGATCGCCTCGCATTCGGCTTCCAGCTGTTCGGCGCGCCAGTGCGGGTTGTAGCGCAGGTTGAACAGCACCTGCAGCTCACCCGGAATGACGTTGTTGGCGCCGGTGCCGGCGTGGATATTGCTGATTTGCAACGAGGTGGGCGGGAAACGCTCGTAGCCTTCGTCCCAGCGGCGCCCGGCCAGCGCGACCAACGCCGGCAGCGCCTGGTGGATCGGGTTACGCGCTTTCTCCGGATAGGCCACATGCCCCTGGATGCCGCGCACGGTCAGTGTGGCCGACAGCGTGCCGCGCCGGCCGACGCGAAGCAGGTCGCCCAGGATTTCCTTCGACGACGGTTCGCCGGTGATGCACCAGTCGATGCGCTGGCCGCGTTCGCGCAACACCTCCGCCACCTTGCGCACGCCGTCGATGGCATCGCCTTCTTCATCCGAAGTCAGCAGCAGCGCCACCGTGCCCGGATGCTCCGGATGCGCGGCGACGAAACGCTCCAGCGCCACCACGAATGCCGCCACGCTGCCCTTCATATCGGCGGCGCCACGGCCATACAGCAAGCCATCGCGGATCTCCGGCACGAACGGGTCGCTGGCCCAGGCCGTGCGCGGCCCAGGCGGCACCACATCGGTATGCCCCAGCAGCAGCAACACCGGGCCGCCGCTGCCGTGGCTGGCCCAAAGGTTGTCCACGGCACCAAAGCGCAGGTGTTCGGTGGCAAACCCCGCCGCCTGCAGCCGCGCCGCGATCAGGCGCTGGCAACCGGCGTCGTCCGGCGTCACCGACGGCCGGGCGATGAGGTCGCAGGCCAGCGCGAGGACGTTGCGCATCTCACCCCACTCCGAACATTTTTTTGAAGCCGTTGTCGGAAAAACCCTGTGACAAGGTGCCATCGTCCAACACCACCACCGGGCGGCGGATCAGCTGCGGGTACTCCTTCAGTAGCAGCTTCCATTCGGCGTCGCTGCCGGGCGTCTTGCGCTGCGGCGGCAGCTGGCGCCAGGTGGTCGAAGATTTGTTGATGAGCGCGTCCCAGCCGCCCACCGCGTCCTTCCACGCCAGCAGCGTCTCCGGCGACTGCCGCACGTCGCGATAGTCCACGAACACATGGTCGATGCCGAAGCGCTTCAACCAGTTGAGCGCCTTCTTGCAGGTGTCGCAGTTCTTCAATCCGTACAGGGTCGCGGCCATGTCAGCGTTTCACCACCGGCAGTTCGAGGTAGCTGGGATGCGCGGCCGAGTGGTGCACGGCGTTGTCCGCCACCACCGCCTCGCGTTCGGTTTCGTTCGGCCCGCCGGTATTGAGGTTGCGGGCGAACTTGGGGAAGTTGGAGCTGGTGATCTCCACCCGGATGCGATGGCCCTTGCCGAACTGGATGGAGGTGGTGATCGGGGTGGGCTTGAGCACATACACCGTCCCCGGCTGCATCAGCGTCGGTTTGACGTAGCTGTCGCGGTAGCGCGCACGCAGGATGGTGTCGCCGATGATCCAGGCCGTGCCATCGGGCGCGACGTCCACCAGCTTCACTGCGAAGTCGGTGTCCTTCGCACTGGACGACACGCTCAGCACCGCATTGACGAAGCCGGTGACCTCCAGCGGCGCCTCCAACGGCGCGCTGGTATAGACCAGCACGTCCTGTCGCACTTCCACTGGGCGCTGGTCGAACGCGCCGGGCACCACCAGGCCGCCGTTGCAGCAATCGCCACCGCCGACGGTGGGCACCGGGTTGGCCGGATCGTAGCGGTAAGTGTCGCTCAGCTCGTCTTGTCCGGGCGGATCAAACGACAGCACGCCATCACCATACAGTGCGTTGGCGTGCCCTTGCGAATGCAGGTATATGCGCACCGGCTGCGCGGCCTTCGGCGGCCACTGCGCATCGGCCTGCCAGTGGTTGGCGCCCATCGTGAAATAGCGCACATGCGGCGTGTTGTCCGGGAACGCCTTGGGGTTGCCCTTCAGCCAGCGGTCGAAGAACGCCCAGATCTGCTGGTCGACGGGGAAGCTGGCGTCGCCCATCGCGCGGTCGCCCACCTTGTAGTCCTTGCTTAGACGGGCGAACTGGCAGTGCGGGTTCGGCCCCACCACCACGTATTGATGGGCGCTGGCCTCGGGGTCTGTGTTGACACTGCGGGCGTGGTTGTACAGCGCCATGTTCGGCCCGATGGAGACGTCATACCAACTGTTGAACCACAGCGCCGGTACGCCCCAGCCCATCGAATCGTCATACAGGCCGCCGGTCTTCCAAGCCGGGTCGCCCGGCGTGCGCGCGATCTGTTGTTCGAACGTGCCGGGCGGTTCGCCCAGCGAGGACAGCAGCTCGGCATACGGCAGGTGCCAGATGTGCTTCTTCCAGTCCACCTCGGGCTTCTTGGCGTCCAGATCGTTGTACTGGGCGATGCGCGCACGCAGTGGCCCGGTGACGGTATCGGGGATCTGCGCGCGCAGCGGGTTGTCCACCCCGTACATCCACACTGCGAACAGGGTGCGCGGCACACCGCCAGTGAAGAAATTACCCTGCTCCCAGAACGGGCCAACCTTGCCGATGCCCGCACCGGCAGCCATCGGCACCATCGCCGCATGCGCCGGGTGGTTCATCGCCGCCAGCGCCAGCTGCCATTCCGCCGATGACGAGCACCCCAGCGTGCCCACCTTGCCGTTCGACCACGGCTGCTTGGCGATCCAGCTCAGCATGTCGTAGCCATCGGTCTGCGGGTACCCGAGGATTTCGTATTTGCCCTGGCTGAAGTAGCGGCCGCGCTCGTTCTGCACGATGAAGGCGTAGCCGTTGCGCACCGCCTCGATCGCATAGCGGGCGGTGCTGCCGCGCGGGATGTGTTCGTTGTACGGCGTCTTCCACAGGATGGTCGGCAGCGGACCGGAGGCCCCCTTCGGCCGCCAGATGTTGGTGGACAGACCGACGCCGTCCCGCATCGGCACCAGCACTGCGGTCTGCGCATCGGCGATGGCGGACAGTTCAGCACGCAGCCCTTCGTCGCCGTAGCGCGAGAGATCCTGCGCGGACTGCGCGGAGGTCGCCGTCAACGCGGCGACCAGCAGGGTGACGAGCAACGACGACTTCATGGGGCGACTCCTCCAAGGCAACCTGTCCTGTTTGACACGTCCGGCGGCAGGTGCCCCCTGCCGGACGTCATGCGCGGCGAGACCGCCGTCGCGGCAACGCTCAGTCGGCCAGTCCGCGCAACAAGTCGTTCACGCTGGTCTTGCTGCGCGTCTTCTCGTCCACCTGCTTGACGATCACCGCGCAGTACAGCGAATGGCTGCCGTCCGCCGCCGGCAGCGCGCCCGACACCACCACGCTGTACGGCGGCACGCTGCCATAGCTGACCTCGCCGGTCATGCGGTTGTAGATCCGCGTGCTCTGGCCGAGGAACACCCCCATGCCGATCACGCTGTGGTGGCCGACCACGAAGCCTTCGACCACCTCGGAGCGCGCGCCGATGAAGCAGTGGTCCTCGATGATGGTGGGCCCGGCTTGCAGCGGTTCCAGTACGCCGCCGATGCCGACGCCGCCGGAGAGGTGGCAGCCCTTGCCGATCTGCGCGCAGCTGCCGACGGTGGCCCAGGTGTCGACCATGGTGCCCTCGCCCACATAGGCGCCGATGTTGACGAAGCTGGGCATCAGCACCACGTCCCTGCCGATGTGGCTGCCGGCGCGCACCACCGCACCCGGCACCACGCGCGCGCCCAGCTGGCGGAACGCGGCCTCGTCGAAACCAGCGAAGCGCGCCGGCACTTTGTCCCAGAACGGCGCGGGCGCGGCGTCCACCACGGCCATGTCCTGCGTGCGGAAGTACAGCAGCACGGCCTTCTTCAGCCACTGGTTCACCCGCCAGCCGCCGTTGCCATCGGGCTCGGCCACACGCAGGTCGCCGCGCTCCAGCCCGGCGATGGCCGCGTCCACCGCCGGGCGCACGCGCGCGGCGATCTCGTCGGCGGTCAGGTCGGCACGGCGCTCCCAGGCCTCATCGAGGGTGGCGCGCAGGACGTCGGTGTCGGGCAGGTTCATCGTTTGTCTCCGTCGAGGGCGGCCAGCAGCGCGTTGCGCAGTGCGTCGCGGCGTTCGGGCGCCAGGGCCTGGTTGTGTTCGTCGCTGACCAGCAGCAGATCCTCTGCGCGCTCGCCGAAGGTGGCGATGCGCGCGTCATGCACGCGCAAGCGCTGCTCACGCAACACGCGCGCCACGTCGGCCAGCAGGCCGGGCCGGTCCGTGCAGACCAGACCGATGCGGGTAATCCCGGCTACATCAGCAAAATCCAGCTGCGGGGGCACACGGAAGTGGCGCAGGTGCTGCGGCTGGCTGCGCCGCGCCGGCTGCAGGCGGTCGATGTCGCCGCCCAACGCGCGCGCCAGCGCCGCGGCCAACATGGCCGGCTCCGGCGCTTGGCGCTGCTCGGCCGGCAGCACGTGGAAGGTGTCGAAGATGGTGCCGTCCGGGCCGTCCAGCGCGCGCGCCTGCAGCACGCTCATGCCGAGCCGGTCGAGAGTGATCACGATGGCGGCGAACAGGCCATCGCGGTCGGGCATGTGCACCAGCACGTCCAGTCCGTCGCGGCCGTCGCGGCCGGGCATGGCGCGCGCGGCGACCACGGTCTGCCCGGGCGCCGCATCGCGCAGGGCAGCGGCCTGCCAGGCGATCTGGTCGGCGCGGCTGCGCAGGAAGTTCTCCTCCGGCATGCGCGCGAACATCGCGGCAATGGCGTCTTCGGTATGCCCCCCCGCCAGCAACAGCGCGCGGGCAGCCTCGCGGTTCTCGGCGATGCGCTCGGCGGTGCCCACCGGCTGCCCCAGCCCGCGGCGCAGCGCCAGCCGGGTAGCGGCATGCAGATCGGCCAGCAGGCGGTCCTTCCAGCTGTTCCACAGCTTGGGCGAGGTGCCGGCGATGTCGGCGCAGGTCAGCAGGTAGAGCGCGTCCAGCCGCTGGCGGTCGGCCACTTCCGCGGCGAAGCGGTGGATCACCTCGGGATCGGTGATGTCCTGCTTCTGCGCGGTCACCGACATCAGCAGATGGCGGCGCACCAGCCACTCCACCAGCGCCGTGTCGACCTCCGACAAGCCGTGCGCTTCGCAGAACGCGCGCGCGTCCACCGCGCCGAGTTCGGAATGGTCGCCGCCGCGGCCCTTGCCGATGTCGTGGAACAGCCCGGCCAGCAGCAGCAGCTCGGGCTTGCGCAGCGAGGGCCACACCTGGTGAGCGGTGGAAAACCGCGGGTCGGGCTCGCCGCTGGCGAACCCGTCCAGATTGCGCAGCACGGCCAGCGTGTGCTGGTCCACGGTGAACGCATGGAACAGGTCGAACTGCATGCGGCCGGACACCTGCTGGAACGCCGGGATCCAGCGCCCCAGCACGCCTAGCCGGGCCATGCGCTCCAGCGTTTTCACCGGCTGCGGGCCGCGCAGCAGCGCCAGGAAGGCGTCGCGCAGGGATGGCGGCGCCTCCGCGTAGCCGGGAATCTGCGGCAGCTCCTGCGCCAGTTCGCGCGCGGTCTGGGAATGCAGGCCGCGCAGCGCCGGATCGGCGGCCCAGGCGGCGAACAGCGCGAACACATGCGCCGGGTCTTGCCCCAGCCAGCCGGGCACGCGCGCCGCCAGGTAGCCGCCGCGGCGTTCGAAGTGCGCATCGATCGGCTCCGGGACGGCGACCCCGGCGAAGTACTCCTCGAAGCGCTGCAGCAGGCGATCGCTGATGCGCCGCACCACCGCCGCGCTGCGGTAGAAGCCCTGCATCATCTGCTCGACAGCCAGCGCCCCGCCATCGTCCTGGTAGCCCAGCCGTGCCGCCAGCAGCTTCTGGTAGTCGAAGCGCAGGCGCTCTTCGCGCCGGCCCGCGACCAGATGCAGGCCGTAACGCAGCCGGCACAGCGCGCGCCGCTCGCGCTCCAGCGCGGCGGCTTCGTCCCAACCCAGCCGGCCGCATTCGATCAACTGGTCCAGCGCCCGCACGCCGAAGCTGCGCAACGCCAGCCAGCCCAGCATGTGCAGGTCGCGCAACCCGCCGGGGCCGTCCTTGAGGTTCGGCTCGAGATTGTCGGAGGTGTCACCGAAGCGGGCGTGCCGGCGGCGCTGTTCCTCGCACTTGGCTTCGAAGAACGCTTCCGGTGGCCACACCCGCGCGGGCGACACGGCATCGCGCAATGCGGCCTCGGCGGATGCCCCGGCGCACAGCGGGCGCGCCTCGATCAGCGCGGTGAGCACGGTGATGTCATCGGCCGCCTCGGTGCACTGGGCCGCCGAGCGCACCGCGTGGCTGGCCTCCAGCCCGGCATCCCACAGCAGCGCGATGAAGCGTGCCAGCGCGGCCTGGTGGGTGCGCTGGGCGTCCGGTTCGGCCAGCACCAGCAGATCGATGTCGGAACACGGGAACAGCTCGCCGCGTCCGTAGCCACCAACCGCGAACAGGGCCAGCGGGGCATCGCCGGGCAGGCAGCGCCGCCACGCCGCGCGCACCTGCGCATCGACGGCGCGGGCGCGCAGCGTGACCAGACGATCGGCCGGGAACCCGGCGTCATAACGCCGCGTCAGGCGGGCATCGGTCCGCGCCAGCGCGGCCTTCGCCGCGGCGGACCAGGCAGGATCATCGCCCGCCGGCGCGCTCACAGGTCGTTGTCGTCGCCCGGCAGGCGGGTCAGGATTTCCACGCCGTCGCGGGTCACGGCCACGGTGTGTTCCCACTGCGCCGACAGCTTGCGGTCCTTGGTCACCACGGTCCAGCCGTCCGGCAGCAGACGGGTATGGCGGGTGCCTTCGTTGATCATCGGCTCGATGGTGAAGGTCATCCCTTCCTGCAACACCAGCCCTTCGCCGGGGCGGCCGTAGTGCAGTACCTGCGGGTCATCGTGGTAGACCTTGCCGATGCCGTGGCCGCAGTACTCGCGCACCACCGAGAACCGCTCGGCCTCGGCGTACTGCTGGATCGCATGGCCGATGTCGCCCAGCGTCGCACCCGGCTTCACCGCGCGGATGCCGCGGAACATCGCCTCGCGGGTGACCTCCACCAGCCGCCTGGCCATCACCGAGGGCGTGCCGACGAAGTACATGCGACTGGTGTCGCCGTGCCAGCCGTCCTTGATGACGGTGACGTCGATGTTGACGATGTCGCCGTCCTTCAGGACCTTGGCCTCGCTGGGAATGCCGTGGCAGATGACGTTGTTGACCGAGGTGCACACGGTCTTGGGATAGCCGCGGTAGCCCACGTTGGCCGGGATCGCGCCCTGCACGTTGACGATGTGGTCGTGGCAGATGCGGTCGAGTTCCTCGGTGGTGACGCCCGGCTTCACGAACGGGGCGACCACCTGCAGCACTTCGGCGGCCAGGCGGCCGGCCTCGCGCATCTTCTCGATCTCGGCGGGGGTCTTCAGATGGATGCTCATGGCAGGGATTATCGCCCATCCGTCCCCGACCCGGGGCCCGGCGGGCGGATCGCCTGTCCGCGCCCCCCGCCAACGGCCTGCATGCCGGGAAGAGGGCCGCGTTTGCCCCGCCCGCGCGCCCCGGGCTATACTCCACAGGCTTTATCGCCGCTACGACGGGCGCACCGTCGAATCCACACCTGTCGGCAATCCCTGCTCCGGGGTGCCCGCGCAAGCGGGTTCGGTTGCAGTGACGACAGGGAGGCCCAACCCCGGAACCCAGCGCATGCCGCGTGCGGCAAGGCGCACCGCCCTCAACCCTGGCGCGGGTTCCACCCTATCGGAGTTTCTGCAATGCCCCAGATCACCATGCGCCAGATGCTGGAAGCCGGCGTCCACTTCGGCCACCAGACCCGCTACTGGAACCCCAAGATGGCGCCGTACATCTTCGGTGCCCGCGGCAAGATCCACATCATCAACCTCGAGAAGACCGTCCCGCTGTTCAACGACGCGATGAACTTCATCAGCGGCGTGGCGCAGAAGCGCGGTATCGTGCTGTTCCTGGGCACCAAGCGCAGCGCGCGCGACGCCGTCAAGGAAGAAGCCGAACGCTGCGGCATGCCCTATATGACCCAGCGCTGGCTGGGCGGCACCCTGACCAACTTCGCCACAGTGAAGAAGTCGGTGGCCCGCCTGAAGGAGCTCGAGGCCGCCGAGACCGACGGCACCTTCGACAAGCTGGTCAAGCATGAAGTGATGGGTCTGCGCCGCGAACGTGACAAGCTGCAGGCCTCGCTGGGCGGCATCAAGGACATGAACCGGCTGCCCGACGCCCTGTTCGTGATCGACATCGGCCATGAAGACATCGCCATCAAGGAAGCCAAGAAGCTCGGCATCCCGGTGGTGGCAGTGGTCGACACCAACTACGATCCGGCGCTGGTCGACTACCCCATCCCGGGCAACGACGACGCCATCCGCGCCGTGCAGCTGTACGCCCGCGCCGCCGCCGACGCGGTGCTGGAAGGCAAGGCCGCCGCCCCGAACGCCGCCAATGTGCGCGAGGAAGACTTCGCCGCCGCGGTCGAGGGCGAGGAAGCCGCCAAGCCGGCCCGTCGCAACGGCAAGAAGGGCGAGTAATCGCCCCGTCATGCGGCCGCGCCATGCTGCGCGGCCGCGAGTTATTGCTCGTCATTCCCGCGCAGGCGGGAATCCAGGGACATTGAAGTCTGTCGGGCGAAGTCCATGGATTCCCGCATGCGCGGGGATGACGTCACCCACCCTCTAGAGGCAACCCCCAATGGCTGAAATCACCGCTTCCCTCGTGAAGGAACTGCGCGAGCGCACCGGCGCCGGCATGATGGAGTGCAAGAAGGCGCTCACCGAAAACAACGGCGACATCGACGCGGCGGCCGAGTGGCTGCGCAAGCAGGGCCTGGCCAAGGCCGACAAGAAGGCCAACCGCGTCGCCGCCGAAGGCCGTATCGCGGCGGCCCAGGCCGGCGGCAAGGCCGTGCTGGTCGAGGTCAATTCCGAAACCGACTTCGTCGCCAAGGACAGCAACTTCATCGCCCTGTGCGAGGCCGTGGCCCAGGCGGCGCTGGACTCCGGCGCCGCCGACGTGGAAGCCCTCAAGGCCGCCAAGGTGGCCAGCGGCGAGAGCGTCGAAGAGGCTCGCGCCGCCGCCGTGGCGAAGCTGGGCGAGAACATCCAGGTGCGCCGCATGGTGCGCGTGGACGGCAGCAACACCGTCGCGGCCTACGTGCACGGCGGCAAGATCGGCGTCCTGGTCGAGCTGTCCGGCGGCGACGCCGAGCTGGCCCGTGGGCTGGCGATGCACATCGCCGCCATGAACCCGCCGCACAACAAGGCGTCCGACGTGCCGGCCGAGTTCATCGCCAAGGAAAAGGAGATCGAGCTGGCCAAGATGAGCGAGAAGGACAAGGCCAAGCCGGCCGACATCCTCGAGAAGATCATCAGCGGCAAGATCAACAAGATCATCAACGAGGTCACCCTGTACGGGCAGCCCTACGTGCTGGACGGCGACAAGACCGTCGAAGCCGTGGTCAAGGCCGCCGGCGCCGACGTGATCGGCTTCCAGCGCCTGGTGGTCGGCGAAGGCATCGAGAAGGTGCAGGAAGACTATCTTGCCGAAGTCGCCAAGGCGATGCAGGTCTGAGTCCCCGCACCCCCTGATCCACGAAAAACCCGCCGGCGACGGCGGGTTTTTTGTTGCCGCCTGTCGGCCAGGCGTCAGCCGCGGTGGTAGGGATGGTTGGCCAGCAGCGCGGCGGCGCGGTAGAGCTGTTCTGCCAGCACCAGCCGCACCAGCATGTGCGGCAGGGTCAGCGGGCCCAGCGACCAGTGCTCGTCGGCGCGGGCGATGACCTCGGGCGCATGGCCTTCCGGCCCGCCGATCAGGAACGCAAGGTCGCGCCCCTGCCCGCGCCAGTATTCGAGCCGCTGGGCAAGTTGTTCGGACGAATGCATCTTCCCGCGGCCATCGAGCGCGACGACGTGCGCCTGCTTCGGCAGCGCGGCCAGCACGCGGGCGCCCTCGTCGGCCATCGCCCGGACGGTGTCGCGCCCCTTGCCACGCACGCCGGGCTCGATCTCGGTCAGCTCCAGCGGCAGCCAGTGCGAGAGCCGCTTCTGGTATTCGGCAAAGCCCTGCGCCACCCAGCCGGGCGCGCGCTCACCCACGGCGACCAGGCGGGCCTTCATGTCACCGCCCTGATCCCGCGCGGCAGGGCTCAGGCCTCCGGCGTGTCAACCGCCGCATCATCGGGATGCTGATCGCCCACCGACCACAGCCGCTCCAGCGCATAGAACTCGCGCACCCGCGGCAGCATGACGTGGACCACCACGTCGCCCAGATCCACCAGCACCCATTCGGCCTCGCGCTCGCCTTCCACGCCCAGCGGCATCACGTCGAGCTTCTTGGCGAAGCGCACCACTTCATCCGCCGCCGACTTGACGTGGCGGGTGGAGGTGCCGGAGGCAATCACCATGAAATCGCAGACGCTGCTCTTGCCGCGCACGTCGATTTCCACCACGTCCTTGGCCTTGAGTTCCGCAAGCCCATCGTGCACGGCCCTGAGCAGGGCCTCCACGGACGGTGGCGGGCTGGGCAGGCGGGTCTTGATGACGTGGGCGGCAGTGGTCAAGGGCGAACGCTCGGTCGAGAGGCTGGCAGTATAACGGCCGGGTCGCGGTAGAGATTGAGCTCGACGATGCGGGCCGCGACCCGTTCAGGAACCCAGTCCCGCCACGACTCGCCCGCGGCGATGCGGCGGCGCAGCTCGGTGGAGGATTCCGGGCGCAGTTCGGGCAGCGGCAGCAGGGCGAAGCCCCCGCAGGGGCTGTCCGCGAGCGCGTCGGGCGGCAGCCAGCGCTGGTCGAGCTCCGCCAGCACCGCGGGCGCCTCCGAGCGCAGGCGCGCGGCATCCACCTCGGCCCCCGGCCGCTGCACGGCGACGACGTGGGCCAGCGCGAACAGGTCGCGCCAGCGGTGCCAGGTGTGCAGCTGCAGCAGCGAATCCGCCCCGACCAGCCAGGCCAGCGGCGCCGCGAGGCCAGACTCGGCGCGCAGGTCGGCCAGCGTGTCCACCGTGTAGGACGGCCCGGCGCGATGCAGTTCGCGGCGGTCCACGTGCAGCCCGGGTTCGCCTTCGATCGCCAGCTCCAGCAGCTGCGCGCGCTGTTCGGCATCGGCAAGGGTGGCGGCCTTGTGCGGCGGATCGCGCGCCGGCAGCAGCGCCACCTCGGCGTGCAGCGCATCGCGCGCGGCGCGGGCAATGGCGATGTGGCCGTTGTGGACGGGATCGAAACTGCCGCCGTAGAAGACCCGCAGCGGCGCGTTCACGACGCCAGCAGGCGCAGCGCGCCCTTGTCCGCCACCGCCAGCAGCAGGCGCTCCAGCTGCAACCAGGCGTCGTGGGTTTCACGTCCGGGCCGCACGCGCCCCTTGGAGATCCGGTCCACCCCTCCCGCCGCGACCAGCAGCGCCTGCCAGCGCTCCGGCGCGTGGCGCGCCAGCGCGCGCTTGTAGACCGCCTGCTTGGAATCCCAGATCCGCAGCGCCTTGCACTCGGCAGCGAAATTGCGGGCGCGCGCCAGCGCGGTGACGGTGTGCAGCTCCTTGACCACCATGCCCATCAGCGCGGGGATCGCCTCGCCCTCGGCGCGCAGGCCGGCGACGATGCGCGAGACCTGCGCGGGCTGGCCGTTGAGCGCGGCATCGACCAGGCGGAATACGTCGAAGCGGGCCGAATCGGCGACCAGCGCGTCCATCCGCCCGGCGTCCAGCACCTCGGCCTGCCCTTGCAGCAGCAGGGCAAGCTTGTCGACCTCCTGCGCCGCGGCCAGCAGGTTGCCCTCGACCCGCTGCGCGAGCCGGGCGACGGCGTCGGGCGTGGCCTTGACGCCGCGGCTGCGCAGGCGCGCGCCGATCCAGCCGGCCAGTTCGTGCGGTTTCACCGGCCAGGCAATGGCGACGTGGCCGACCTTCGCGATGGCCTCGCTCCACTTGCCGGCATGCGCCTTGGACCATTCGCCGGCAATCACCAGCAGGACCACGTCGGGCGGCGGCGCGGCGCAGAAGGCGGCGATTGCCTTGCCCCCGTCGGCACCGGGCTTGCCGGTGGGCAGGCGGACTTCGACCAGACGCCGGCTGGCGAACAGGCTGGGCGCGTGGAGGGAGGCTTCCAGCGCGGCCCAGTCGGCATCGCGGCCTTCCATGTCATGGACTTCGCGCTCACCGATGCCCTGCGCACGCGCGGCGGCGCGTACGGCGTCGGCCGCCTCCAGCACCAGCAGCGTCTCGCTGCCAGCCACCAGGTAGGCGGGCCGCAGCGGCTCGTTGGCCAGTTGCCCGGGAAGGCGGTCGGCGCCCAGTTCCATGTGCGATGGGCTCGCTGCGGTTACGGCGCGGACGGCTTGGAGGCGGCATCCACGCGGCGCAGAATGGCCGTCGCCATGTCGCGACGCAGCTCGCGCACCAGCATCTCGCGCTCGCTGGCCTTGCCGATGGAGTCCACCGCTGGCGCCAGATAGTCGCGCACCAGTTCCACCGCCTGCTGCGGCACGGCGACGCTGCCATCGGCACGACGCAGGCTGAACACCACCGCATAGCGCAGCGCATATTCCTGGGCACGGCCGGACTGGTCGTTGCTGATCGGCATGTCCGCCCACTGCTCGGACAATACCTGCAGCGTGGCTACATCCTCCGTGGCCGAGGCCGGGGCCGCCTGCGCGCCTGCGCGCTGCAGGCCCGCGGCCAGCAGGTCGCCCAGTGGGCTGTAGGGATCCGCGGTCAAGACACG
Source organism: Thermomonas sp. (assembly GCF_046293095.1). Classification (GTDB taxonomy): domain Bacteria; phylum Pseudomonadota; class Gammaproteobacteria; order Xanthomonadales; family Xanthomonadaceae; genus Thermomonas. Next base: position 101,256 of record NZ_JBKBPN010000002.1, on the reverse strand, counting down.
CACCGGGCCAAGGTTGGCCGGCAGGTCGAGGGCATTGCGCAGATGGAAGCCGCAGCCGGACAACAGGGCGGCGGACAGGGTGAGGGCGGCGAGACGGAGGTTCATGGTCAGAGTGTATCGCGCTTCCCCGACCGGGCCGCGGGCCCATCGGCAATCCGCAGGGCACGCAGGCAACCGCCGGGCCGCGTGACGGATCGGCCGCCGCCCCGGACGGAAGCGGCGGCACCGCGTGGCTTACACCACGATATTGACGATCTTGCCGGGCACCACGATGACCTTCTTCGGCGCCTGTCCGGCGATGAACGACGCCACACCGGGCGCGGCCAATGCGGCGGCCTCGATGGCCTCGCGCGGCGCGTCCACGGCGACCTCGAGGGTGCCGCGCAGCTTGCCGTTCACCTGCACCGCCAGCGTCACCGCGTCGCGCGCCAGTGCGGCCGGGTCCGGCTGCGGGAACGGCAGGTCCTCCAGCAGCGTCTCGGGATGGCCCAGCACCTGCCACAGCGCATGCGCGATGTGCGGGGTGATCGGATTGAGCAACAGCACGATGGCCTCGAATGCCTCGTGGCGCACCGCACGGCCCTGCTCGCTCATGTCACCGAACTTGCCGACGTGGTTGAGAAGCTCCATCAGCGCGGCGATGGCGGTGTTGAAGCTGTGGCGGCGGCCGTAGTCATCGCCGACCTTCTGGATGGTCTCGTGCACCTGCCGGCGCAACGTCTTCTGTGGCGCATCCAGCACGGCCGGATCGACGACCGCATGGTCGGGCTGCGCGGCGTGCGCGTGCACATCACGCCACAGGCGGCGCAGGAAGCGCGCCATGCCTTCCACGCCCGCCTCGCTCCACTCCAGCGACTGCTCCGGCGGCGCGGCGAACATCGAGAACAGGCGCACGGTGTCGGCGCCGTACTTGTCCACCAGCACCTGCGGGTCGACGCCGTTGTTCTTCGACTTCGACATCTTCTCGGTGCCGCCGATCTTCACCGGCTGGCCGTCTGCAACCAGCGTGGCGCCGATGACGCGCCCCTTGTCATCGCGCTGCAAGGCGACGTCCGCCGGGTTGATCCATTCCTTCGCACCGCCCGCACCTTCGCGGTAGAAGGTGTCGGCCACCACCATGCCCTGGGTCAGCAGATGCGTCGCCGGCTCGTCACACCGCACCAGGCCCGCGTCGCGCAGCAGCTTGTGGTAGAAGCGGAAGTACATCAGGTGCAGAATCGCGTGCTCGATCCCGCCGATGTACTGGTCCACCGGCAGCCAGTAGTTGGCGCGTTCGTCCACCATGTCGGCGGCGCCCGGCGAGGTGTAGCGGGCGTAATACCAGCTCGACTCCATGAAGGTGTCGAAGGTGTCGGTTTCGCGCTCGGCCGCGCCACCGCACTGCGGGCAGGTGGTCTTGCGCCACTCGGGGTCGGACTTGATCGGCGAATGCACGTCGCCGGCGGCGAAAGCGTCGGCCACGTCCTCTGGCAGCACCACCGGCAGCTGGTCCTCGGGCACAGGCACCGCGCCGCAGGCGGCGCAGTGGATCACCGGGATCGGGCAGCCCCAGTAGCGCTGGCGGCTCACGCCCCAGTCGCGCAGGCGGAAGTTGACCCGCCGCCGACCGGTGCCAGCCAGCTCCAGGCGCACGGCCAGCGCCTCGAAGGCAGCATCGAAATCCAGGCCATTGAACTCGCCGGAATTGATCAGCCAGCCGCGCTCGGTATGCGCGCCCTCCTCCTCGATCCGGCGCAGGTACTCGCGCACCACCGCCACTGCGGCATCGACCTCGACCACGTCGACCGGCGCGTGGCCGCCCAGCGCCACCGCCATCGGATCATCGTGCTCCTGCAGGTGCGCCGACAGCTCTTCCAGCGCGTCGCGGGTGGCCGCATCCACCACCACCGGCTTCACCGGCAACCCGTAGGCCTTGGCGAACTCCCAGTCGCGCGCATCGTGCGCCGGCACCGCCATCACCGCCCCGGTGCCGTAGCCCATCAGCACGAAGTTGGCGACGTAGATCGGGATGTCCTCGCCGGTCAGCGGATGCCTGGCCCACTGGCCGGTGGCCATGCCGCGCTTGTCCTGGGTTTCCAGCTCCGCCTCGGACACGCCGCCCTGCTTGAGGCTGGCGATGAAGGCGGCCAGCTCGGGATTGCCCTGTGCAGCCTTCTGCGCCAGCGGGTGTTCACCGGCGATGCTGAGGAATGTCACCCCCATCAGCGTATCGGGGCGGGTGGTGAACACGGTGAGCGGTTCCGGCTCGCCATCGACCGGGAACTGGATCTCCAGCCCCTGGCTGCGGCCGATCCAGTTGCGCTGCATGGTCTTGACCGACTCCGGCCAGCCGGGCAGGCGGTCCAACTCGTCCAGTAGCTCCTGCGCGTAGTCGGTGATGCGCAGGAACCACTGCGGGATCTCGCGCTTTTCCACCAGGGCGCCGGTGCGCCAGCCGCGGCCGTCGATGACCTGCTCGTTGGCCAGCACGGTCTGGTCCACCGGGTCCCAGTTCACCACGCTGTTCTTGCGATAGGCCAGCCCCTTCTTGAGCAGGCGCACGAACATGCGCTGCTCGTGGACGTAATAGTCCGGCTTGCAGGTGGCGAACTCGCGGCTCCAGTCCAGCGCATAGCCCAGCGCCTTGAGCTGGCTGCGCATGTGGTCGATGTTGGCGTAGGTCCATTTGGCCGGCGCGGTCTTGTTCTTGATCGCGGCGTTTTCGGCAGGCAGGCCGAACGCGTCCCAGCCCATCGGCTGCAGCACGTTGTAACCGGTCATCCGCTTGTAGCGGCTGATCACATCGCCAATGGTGTAGTTGCGCACATGGCCCACGTGCAGCGCGCCCGACGGGTACGGCAGCATCGACAGGCAGTAGTACTTGGGTTTGCCGGCATCCTCGCTTACCTCAAAGGCGCGGGTGCGGTCCCAGAACGCCTGGGCGGCGGTTTCAACGGAGCGGGGATCGTAGTGGGCAGATTCGGACACGGCAGGCGCACTGGCAGGAAATCGATTCTGAAAGCTTACCGCAGCGCACCATGCGCCGCCCGCGTGGCACTATCCGTCGACACCCGGGAGACACCTCGATGCGCACCCACTTCGCCCTCGCCGCCAGCCTGCTGGCCGCCGCCATCCCGCCCGCCGCCCGGGCCGAGCCCGCCGATACCCTGCTGCAGTGCGGACGCGTGTTCGACGCCCGCGCCGGCAAGGTGCTGGGCCCCCATGTCGTGGTGGTCCGCGACGGGCGCATCGCCGAGGTCCGGCCGGGCACAGCCGGGACGGATGCCACCGGCCAGCGGATCGACCTGTCCGACCGGACCTGCCTGCCCGGCTTCACCGACCTGCACGTGCATATGGCCAGCCAGTCCAGTCCGCAGAGCTATTCCGAGGGGTTCCGACTGGACCCGGTGGACTTCGCCTACCGCAGCGTCGGGTTCGCGGACCGCACGCTCATGGCCGGCTTCACCAGCGTTCGCGACCTGGGGGGCGAGGTTGCCCCCCACCTGCGCGATGCCATCCAGCAGGGACTGGTCCGCGGGCCTCGCATCTTCGCGGCTGGCAAGTCCATCGCCACCACCGGCGGCCATGCCGACCCCACCAACGGCTGGAACGACGCGCTCTCGCACCTGGTCGGGCCGCCCGGCCCCACCGAAGGCGTGATCAACTCCATCGATGATGCGCGCCAGGCCGTGCGCCAGCGCTACAAGGAAGGCAGCGACGTCATCAAGATCACCGCCACCGGAGGCGTGCTCAGCTACGCGCGCTCGGGCGATGCCCCCCAATTCACCGTGGAGGAGGTGCGCGCGATCGTCGATACCGCACGCGACTACGGGTTCCGCGTGGCCGCACACGCCCACGGCGAGGAAGGCATCTACCGCGCCGTGCAGGGCGGGGTGACCAGCATCGAGCACGGCACCTACATGAGCGACCGGGTCATGCGCGCCATGAAGGAGAAGGGCACGTGGTACGTGCCGACCATTTATGCCGGCCGCTTTGTTGCCGACAAAGCCAAGATCGATGGCTACTTCCCGGAAGTCGTCCGCCCGAAAGCCGCGCGCATCGGCGCGCTGATCCAAGCCACCGCCGGCAAGGCGTACCGCAACGGCGTGAAGATCGCCTTTGGCACCGACATGGGCGTCGGCCCGCACGGCGACAACGCGCGGGAGTTCCTGTACATGGTTGAAGCCGGCATCCCCGCAGCCTATGCGCTGCAGGCGGCCACCCTCCATGCCGCCGAGGTGCTGGGCGTTGACGACCAGGGCGTGCTGGAAGCCGGCAAGCGCGCCGATGTCATCGCCCTGCCCGGCGACCCGGTGGCCGATATCGGCAACACGATGAAAGTCGACTTCGTGATGAAGGACGGCGTGGTGTACCGGGAACCTGCGCGATGAACCTCGAGTGGATGGGCTACCTTGCCGCCACCTGCACCACGCTCTCGTTTGTGCCGCAGGCCGTGCGCACCCTGCGCACACGCGATACCTCCGGCATCTCGCTGTGGATGTACGTGGTGTTCACCTTCGGCATCGCCTGCTGGTTCGGCTACGGGCTGTTCCTGCGGTCGTGGCCGATGATCGCCTCCAACGCGGTCACCTTCGTGCTGGCGGCGACGATCCTGCGGATGAAGCTGCGCTACGGCTGAGCGCGAACGCCGCGGCGCACCACCACCCGAACCACGCCGCGAACGCCAACCGCTGCGCCAGCCCTACCCAGCTTCCCAGCGGCGCAACCACCGCCAGCAGCGGCACCAGCAGGCCCGCGGCGAGGCACAGCAGCGCGAAACCCGCGCCGCGCCGCGCCCCGGCCGCCAGCAGCAGCGCGCCCGGCACGAAGGCGATCCACCACAGCATCCACACCAGCGCGTGCAAGCGGCCGGCATGGCCGTCCAGCTCGCGTGCGTCCAGCGGCAGCGCGCCCTGCAGGGCGAACGCCAGCGCCGATCCCTGCACCAGGGTCAGCCCGATCCGTGCCACCCAGCCCTGCCCGGCCAGCGCCGGGCGCAGGCTGCGGGACGCCAGCAGCAGCGCGATGCCCGGCAACAGGAAGCCCCCCGCGTTGAACAGCATCGCGCCCGGCAGGCCCGTGGCCCCGCGCAGCGCGACCGGGTGCAGCCAGTGCGAATACGCCGGCAGCCCGATGCCCGCCAGCGCCAGGGCAAGACCGAACAGGAGGGCGGCCAGGCCGGCCAGGAGAACGGCGGCAGAGGGACGGGTCATGCGGGCCGGGTCCATTGGAAGACGTCTTCGATCCGCACGCCCAGCGCATCGGCGATGCGGAAACCCAGCTCCAGCGACGGCGCGTAGCGCCCCGCCTCCAGCGCGATGATGGTCTGCCGGGTCACCCCGCAGGCATCCGCCAGCGCCTGCTGGGTCATCTCGCCGCGCTCGAAGCGCAGGCGGCGGATCGCGTTCTGGATCGAGGTGCCGCTCATGCCCGGCGGTCCCGCCAGTAGATCAGGCGGTTGCGCGGAGACAGGGCGGACATCGACGTTACCTTTGACTTACACAATGTAAGTCAAACGTTACATTCGATATCGCGGATGTCAACTGCTGTTTACATCTCCTTGTGAACCGCCGGCCGCGTCGCCATGTTTGCGGCATTCCAATCGCTTCCCACGCCATGACCGACACCGCCCACCCCCATGTGTTCGACGCCACCGCCGCCCGCTTCGAGGAGGAGGTGATCCGGAAATCGATGGAAACACCCGTCCTGGTGGACTTCTGGGCCACCTGGTGCGGCCCGTGCAAATCGCTCGGCCCGATCCTGGAGAAGCTGGCCGCCGACTACCACGGCGCGTTCGTGCTGGCCAAGGTGGACGTGGACAAGGAGCAGGAGCTCGCCGCCGCGTTCCAGATCCGCTCGGTGCCCACCGTGATGCTGGTGAAGGGCGGGCAGCTGGTGGACGGCTTCCCCGGCGCGCTGCCGGAAGGCCAACTGCGCGAGTTCCTGAAGCACCATGGCATCGAACCGGCCGCAGCCCCGGAGCAAGCCGCCGCACCAGAGGCCGCGCCACCGGTGGACCCGCACGCGGAGGTCATGCGCCTGCGCAAGGCCATCGCGGCCGCGCCGGACCAGGACGAACTGAAGCTCGACCTGGCGCTGGCGCTGCTGCAGACCGGCGCGGCAGCCGAGGCCGAACAGCTGCTCGATGCCCTGCCCGCCAACCTGGCCACCGACGACCGCACCATCAAGGCGCGCGCGCGGCTCGGCTTCGCCGCCCTGCTCAAGGACGCGCCCCCGATGGAAACGCTGGAGGCCGCCATCGCCGCCGACCCCGGGGACCTGCGTGCTCGCCACTTGCTGGGCGTGCGCCAACTGATGGCCGGCGACGCGGAGGCCGGCATGGCGCAGTTCCTCGAGATGCTGCGCCGTGACCGCAACTTCGGCGACGGATTGGCGCGCAAATCGCTGATCGACGCCTTCCGCGTGGTCGAGGACGAGGACCTGGTGGGCCGCGTGCGCCGCCAGATGTCGGCGCTGCTCCTGGCCTGACGCCGCCGGCATACGGCGGCGGCTTGGTCAGTACGCTTGCGTATGGGATCATGCGCGCCCAGCCCCGCCCCGCGCCCTGCACCGCCGCCGCATGGACCACCGCCTGTTCCGCCACGGCATCAACCTGTGGCCCCCGTTCCTGTTCGCCGGCATCCATCTGACCCGGCTTTCGGCGGACTACACGCAGGCACGGGTCGAACTGCGCCTGCGCCCGTGGAACCGCAACTACGTGGGCACCCACTTCGGCGGCAGCCTGTTCGCGATGACCGACCCGTTCTGGATGCTGATGGTCCTGCATCATCTCGGGCGCGACCACTATGTCTGGGACAAGGCCGGTGAGATCGAGTTCGTGAAGCCCGGGCGTGGCGTGGTGTGGACCGGCTTCACGCTGGATGCCGCCACGCTGGACGCGCTGCGCACCGGCGCCGCCAACGGCGCCAAGGTGCTGCACTGGTTCCAGAACGAGGTCGTGGACACCGACGGCGAGGTGGTCGCTCGCGTCCGCAAGCAGCTGTACGTGCGTCGCAAACCGGGACGCTGACCGTTCCCCCGGCCGTCGCGACCGTCGTATGCTCCGGTGGATTCGGGCAAGCGAATGACACCGTGACGGACAAGACCCAACCCAGCATCGACGGCTACCGCATCCTGCGGGTGATCGGCCACGGCGGCATGTCCACGGTCTACCTGGCGGAGCAGGCGTCGCTGGAGCGCAAGGTGGCGCTGAAGGTGATGCTGGCCGACGCGCTGGCCGACGAGATCAGCCGGGCGCGCTTCGAGAACGAGGCGCGCATCATCGCCCGTCTGGAGCACCCCAATATCGTGGGCATCCACGAGGTGGGGCGCACCGCCGACGGGCTGCCGTTCTACTCGATGCCCTATCTGTCGCACGGCCACCTGGCGCAGCGCCGGCTGGCCGGCGACCAGCCGAAGGTCGCCGCCATCCTGCGCAGCCTGTTGCAGGCGCTGGACTACGCGCACGTGCGCGGCGTAGTGCATCGCGACGTGAAGGCCGAGAACGTGCTGTTCGACGACGCCGACCGGCCGATGCTGGCCGACTTCGGCATCGCCCTGCGCCGCGGCAACAACCCGCGCCTGACCACCGCCGGGCTGGCCGTGGGCAGCACCGCCTACATGCCGCCGGAACAGGCGCGCGGGCAGGAGGTGGATCGCCGCGCCGACATCTACAGCATGGGCGTGCTGACCTGGGAAATGCTGATGGGCCGCCTGCCGTACAGCGCCGGCGATGCGCTGTCGATGGCGCTCAAGCACGTGCAGGAACCGGTACCGCGCCTGCCCGAGCCACTGCGCCATTGGCAGGGCTTCATCGATCGTGCGCTGGCGAAAGACCCAAAGGACCGCTTCGCCAGCGCCAACGAAATGCTGCAAGCGCTGGACGCCCTGGAGCACCGCAGCGGCAAGGCGTTCGCCCCGGTGGAAGTGCCCACTGAAGCATCGGTGCCGGCCCGCCCGTCACGGCGACGCGCGCTGGTCGCAGGCCTGGGGCTTGCCGCCGTCCTTGGCGGCGGCATCGGCTATCTGGCGCTGCGCACGCCAGCACCCGCCAGCGTGGAGGCAGACGCGGGGACAACAGCCACCGATGCCGAAGCGGCGCTTCCCGCGCCTGCCGCCGGTGCGGTCACCGGCCTGGCCGATCCGCTGGCCGATCCACTGGCCGATCCACTGGCCGAGGGGCCAAGCGTCGCCGCCTTCGTGGCCAATGCCGACCAGCAGCTGCGTACCGGCGCGCTGCTCGCACCGAAGAACGCGAACGCCTGGGACAGCATCGAAGCGGCATGGCGCACCAACCCCACCCATCCCGACACGCTGCGCCTGACCGCCCTGTTGTTCGACGCCTTGGCGAACGCCTCGGAACGCGCGCTGCTGGATGGCGACCTCGCCACCGCACGCGTTGCGTTCGAACGCGCGCGCCAGCTGGACGTGCGCCGCGGCGGCACCGGGGCCTCGATCGTGCTGCTGCGCAAGCGCCTGGACGCCGCGCTGGAGAAGCGGCTCACGGCGCTGCTGGCGAACCCCACGGCCCGGCCCGCTGCCGCCGCGCTGCTGGCCGACACCAATGCCTGGCTGGGCCTGGATCCTGCGCGGCAGCGCGCCCTGCAAGCCCGCATCGGCGCGCCTGCCCCCCGCGTTGCTGCAGACCCGGCCGTCCCGGCACAAGCAGAGCCCCCCACCGCCGCCATCGAGCTGACCACCGTGACGCGCGGCGACTACGCCCGCTTCGTGGCCGCCACGGGCCGCCAGGCCGCCGACTGCGGGCGCGGCTTCCTGGGCCGCAAGCTGCGCTGGGACAACCTGCTGGGTGGCGACCGTCGGCCGGTGGCCTGTGTCTCCGCCGACGATGCCCAGGCCTATGCCGCTTGGCTGGGCCAGCAGGACCAGCACCGCTACCGTCTGCCCAGTGCCGGGGAACTGCAGGGCCAGCCCAGCGTTCCGGCCAGCTGGGTCACGCTGTGCGCCGATCACGCCTGCACCCGGCGCATGGCCTTCGGCAAACCGGCGCCGCTGGACGCACAACGCGGCTACGACGACGTCGGCATCCGCCTGGTGCGCAGCCGCTGACCCCGAAAGCCGGCGTGCCCGGGCGCGCCACCGTCAGGGGACCGCCCATCCAGTCAGACGTGTTCGCCGGCCCCGGATAGCCGGCCCGCAAGCACAATCGCGCACGCGATCAGCGGCGCGGACATCGCGTCAGGACACGTGCCGCATCCCGCGAAGCGGACACGCCCAGGGATGGACGTGTCCAGCCCCCTTCACTCCGCTGCCCCCTTGCGGCGCCCGCCTTCCACGGCATCACGCAGGGCGCGGATGGCGGTCACGGTCTCCTGGGTCTTGCGGGTGAACTCGCCGTCCAGCAGGGCCTGGGCCTGGGCCGTCCGGCCGCGCTGGTGCTCACGCACCACCTGCGCCGCCGCGGCATGGAACTGCCGGTGATGCTCTTTCAGTTTCTGGTATTCCGGCAGGTGCTGCACCTGTTCCCCCTTGCCATACAACCACTGGCCCAGGGCACAGACGCTGTCCTTCTGGACGGTGTCCGGATCCAGCGGCTCGCCGCCGCCACGCAGGTAGGTCTTGAGCCGCAGCTTCCACTGCGCATGCTTTTCGATCATGTCCTCGAACGAGGCGATGGTGCCTTCCTGCGCGTGGCCGGCCGCCCCGCTGTGTGCATGGGTGTGGGCGGGCGCGGGCGCACGGGCGGCGGCGCGGGCGCTGGCCTGCTGCTGCGCGGCCAGCCGGAACGCCGCCACCGCCTCGGCCAGGGCCTCGGCCTGCTGACGCATGCTCTCCGCCGAGGCCGCCGCCTGCTCCACCAGCGCGGCGTTCTGCTGGGTGCCTTCGTCCATCTGGGTAATGGCCTGGTTGACCTGCTCGATCCCCGCGCTCTGCTCCTGCGAGGCGGCGCTGATGTCGGCCATGATGTCGGTGACCCGCTGCACGCTGCCGACGATCTCGCCCATGGTGCGCCCGGCCTGGTCCACCAGCAGACTGCCTTCTTCCACCTTCACCACCGAGTCGGTGATCAGCTGCTTGATCTCCTTGGCGGCATTGGCGCTGCGCTGTGCCAGCGCGCGCACCTCGGCGGCCACCACCGCAAACCCGCGGCCCTGCTCGCCGGCGCGCGCGGCTTCCACCGCCGCGTTCAGCGCCAGGATATTGGTCTGGAAGGCGATGCCGTCGATCACCCCGATGATGTCGGCGATCCGGCGCGAGGCGGCCTGGATTTCGCTCATGGTGCTGACCACCTGCTGCACCACCTGCCCGCCGGATTCGGCCACGCTGGCCGCACCCTGCGCCAGCTGGTTGGCCTGGCGGGCGTTGTCGGCGTTCTGCTTGACGGTCGAGGTCAGCTCTTCCATCGACGAGGCGGTTTCTTCCAGCGCCGCGGCCTGCTGTTCGGTGCGGGCCGACAGATCCGAGTTGCCGGCGGCGATTTCGCCTGCGGCCGCGCCGATGCTGTCGGAGGCGGCGCGGATTTCGCCGATGATCCGGGTCAGCGCCTCCACCGTGCGGTTGGCGTCGTCGGCCATCTGCCCGAACGCGCCCGCCCACTCGCCCTCTACCCGCCGGGTCAGATCACCCTCGGCCAAGCCCTGCAACACGTACTGGATCCCAGCCAGCGCGCCCTGCAGGCCATCCAGCAGGGTATTGAGGCTGCGTGTCACCTGCCGGAAGAACCCGTGCTTGCCGGCCTCGTCCAGGCGCCGGCCCAGCTCACCGCGCGCTGCCGCCTCCACCACCTGCCCGATCTCGTCTTCCAGCGCCAGTTCCTCGGTGCGGTCGCGCCATTCCAGCACAGAGCCGATGCGCTCACCGGACGCATTCAGCGACGGCTTGAGCAATACTGCACAGGCGCGATCACCCAGATCCACCAGCTCATGCCGCTCGCCGGTCAGCCCATCGAGCACGGCCTGCCAAGTCGCCAGTGACGGATGCAGGGCAGTGAGCGGTTGACCCATCACCAGGTCAGCCTCTTCCCGCGCCAGTACGCCGGCGCGCACCAGAAGCTGCAACAGGGTGCGGTTGGCAAACACGATCTGCCCCTTGGCATCGGTCAGCAACACGCCGCTGGAGGCGGTCTCCAACCCATCGACGATCCGCTGGACGCGATCTTTTTCATGGGCCATGCCATGCACTTCGAATCCCAGCCGGATCTGCAGACTCTTGATCTCCTGCAGAATGCGGCCCACTTCATCGCTGCGAGACACGTCGATTGGGCCAGTGAAGTCATTGCGCTCGATCCGGCGCAGCGCCTCGCGTGCCTCCTCCAGCCGGCCGACCACATCGCGCGACAGCCACCAGGCCGAATACAACAGAAAGGCCAGGCCGGCGCCCCACAGCCCCCAGTCCAGCGCATGCGCGCCGCCCAGCCGCAGCATCAGCACCAGGGCCAGCGCCGGGCCGAACAACGCAAACAGGGCCAGCCGGACGGGCAGGCTGAGCTTCCACAGCGGGTTCAGGCGTTCCCACCACGGCACCCGCACCAGATGGCCATTGCGCAGCACGACGCCTTGCAGGCGGCCGGCGCGCAGTGCGGCGTAGTCGCGCTCGGCCTCTTCCACCCGCGCCCGGCTGGGTTTGCGGCGCACCGACTGGTACCCCACCAGCTCGCCGCGCTCATCCACCAGCGGGGTGACATGAGCCTCCACCCAGTAGTGGTCGCCGTTCTTGCAGCGGTTCTTGACCATGCCCACCCAGGGCCGGCCTTTCTTCAGGGTGGCCCAGAAATCGGCAAACGCCTCCGGCGGCATGTCCGGGTGGCGGATGATGTTGTGCGGCTGGCCAATCAGCTCGGCCGGGGTGTAGCCACTGATCTCGCAGAAATACGGATTGATATAGGTGATGACCCCGCGCGGGTCGGTGCGCGAAACGATCAGCTCGCCGTCCCGGAACGGCACCTCGCGGCCCGTGACCGGGCGCCTACGCAGGTCCTCGCGTGACAGCGAACGCGGCCCGGACCGTGCCGGGGCAGTCTGGGGCGATGCGTTGCGGTCAAGCTCGACAGCGGCGACAGCCATGGGCACGATTCCTTTTCCCTAGAAGAACGGCACGGTGTGTCATGCGGTATCGGCCACCCTGGCAACGGCTTTAACCGCAGCCACGGCTACACTATCGCCATGTCCTCTCCCGCCCTCGCCCCCCGCCTGCAGCGCCTGTTCCTGACCGGCCTGCTGACCCTGTTACCGCTCTGGCTGACCTGGGCCGTGCTGAAGTTCGTTTTCGGACTGCTGGGAGGGCTGAGCAAGCCGCTGGTGGAACCGGGGTTGCAGGGCCTGGCCGCCGAGCATCCGCATTCGCTGGGCTGGCTGGTGGCCCCCTGGGTACAGGATGCGATTGCGCTGGTGGCCACGCTGGCCGTCATCCTGCTGGCCGGCTGGCTGGCCCAGCGCGTGGTCGGCCAGCGCCTGCTGCGCTGGCTGGAGGCGCTGGTGGCGCGCATCCCGCTGGCCAATACCGTGTATGGCAGCGCACGCAAGCTGCTGGACATCCTGCAGACCAAGCCGGACGGCACCCAGCGGGTGGTGCTGGTGGATTTTCCACACACCCAGATGAAGTCCATCGGCTTCGTCACCCGGGTGATGCGCGAACAAGGCAGCGGCCGCGAGCTGGCGGCGGTGTACGTGCCGACCACGCCCAACCCCACCTCGGGCTATCTGGAAATCGTGCCAGTGGACAAGATCACGCCCACCGACTGGAGCGTGGATCAGGCGATGAGCTTCATCATCAGCGGCGGCGCGGTGGCGCCGGGTGAGATCCCCTTCACCCCACCCGCCCGGCAGGACTGACCTGTGCGGCAGCTCGACGACCGCGCCACCCGCCTGTTCATCGCCCTGGCTGCGTTCTTCTGCGTCAACGCGGTGCTGGCCGAGTTCATCGGGGTCAAGATCTTCTCGCTGGAGGCCACCCTGGGCATCGCCCCGGTGCATTGGCGGCTGCTCGGCGAAGGCGGCACCCTGGACTTCACCGCCGGTACGGTGATCTGGCCGATCGTGTTCATCATGACCGACACGGTCAACGAATACTTCGGCAAGCGCGGCGTGCGCCTGATCAGCTGGCTGGCGGCCGGGCTGATCGCCTATGCCTTCCTGTTTGCCTTCATCGCCATCCAGCTGGCCCCGGCCAGCTGGTGGGTGGCCAGCGCGCAGACGCAGGGCGTGCCGGATTACCAGGCCGCCTACGCGGCGATCTTCGGCCAGGGCATGTGGATTACGGTGGGCTCGCTGGTGGCATTCCTGATCGGCCAGCTGGTGGACATCCACGTCTTCCACCAGATCCGCCGCCGCACCGGCGAGCGCCACGCCTGGCTGCGCGCCACCGGCTCGACCATGGTGTCGCAGCTGGTGGACAGCTTCGTGGTGCTCTACATCGCCTTCGTGCTGGGGCCGGCGCACTGGCCGATGTCGCGGTTCCTGGCGGTGGCCAGCCTGAACTACACCTACAAGCTGCTGGCCGCAGTGGCGCTGATCCCGCTGCTGTACCTGGCCCGTGCCGGGATCCACCGCTACCTGGGGGAGGCGCGTGCGGCACAACTGATCCACGCCGCCGCCCACGACCACGCCGCCGCACCGCACCCGTTCCCGGTGGACTGACCCGCCCGCGCTGCCCGTTTCGTCGCCGCCCTGCGTCACATTGCCCCCACCCCCCGCCGGCGCGACAATAGCCGGATGATCGATGCCTCCCGCTATCCCCTGCTGTCCCGGATCGACAGTCCCGCCGACCTGCGCCAACTCCCGGAATCCGAGGTCCGTGCGGTGGCGGACGAGCTGCGCGCCTACCTGATCGAATCGGTGGGCAAATCCGGCGGTCATTTCGGCGCCGGCCTGGGCGTGGTGGAGCTGACCACCGTGCTGCATTACCTGTACCAGACGCCGGACGACCGCATCGTCTGGGACGTCGGCCACCAGAGCTACCCGCACAAGATCCTGACCGGCCGCCGCGACCGCATCCACACGGTCAAGCAGAAGGACGGCGTAGCACCATTCCCCAAGCGCGAGGAATCCGAGTACGACACCTTCGGGGTGGGCCACTCCTCGACGTCGATCTCAGCCGCCTTGGGCATGGCCATCGCCAACGCCCGCGCCGGCAACCCGCGCCGGGTGGTGGCGGTGATCGGCGATGGCGCGATGACCGCCGGCATGGCGTACGAGGCGCTGGGGCACGCCGGTGGCATGGACGATGAGCCGGATCTGCTGGTGATCCTCAACGACAACCGCATGTCGATCAGCGAATCGGTGGGCGGCCTGACCCGGATGCTGGGCCGGCTGTCCGGCAGCCGCACCCTCAATGCCCTGCGCGAAGGCGGCAAGAAGCTGCTGGGCGACAAACACAGCCCGCCCGCCCGCTTCGTCAAGCGCTGGGAAGAACACTGGAAGGGCATGTTCGTGCCCTCCACCCTGTTCGAGGAGATGGGCTTTCATTACACCGGCCCGATCGACGGCCACGACACCGACGCCCTGCTTGCCACCCTGAAGACACTGCAAGGCCTGAAAGGCCCGCAGCTACTGCACGTCATCACCACCAAGGGCAAGGGCTACGAACTGGCCGAAGGCGACCAGATCGGCTACCACGCGGTGGCCCCGTTCGACCCGGCGGTGGGCGTGGTGCCGGCCCAGGGCAAGCCGAAGAAGCCCACTTACACCGACGTGTTCGGCGACTGGCTGTGCGACATGGCCGCCGCCGAGCCGCGCCTGCTGGCGATCACCCCGGCCATGCGCGAAGGCTCCGGGCTGGTGCGTTTCAGCCAGGAATACCCGGACCGCTATTTCGATGTCGCCATCGCCGAGCAGCATGCGGTGACCCTGGCCGCCGGCATGGCCTGCGAAGGGGCCAAGCCGGTGGTGGCGATCTATTCCACTTTCCTGCAGCGCGCCTATGACCAGCTGGTGCACGACGTGGCCATCCAGAAACTGGACGTGCTTTTTGCAATCGACCGTGCCGGCGTGGTCGGCCCCGATGGCGCCACCCATGCCGGCAACCTTGATCTGTCCTATCTGCGCTGCGTGCCCAACATGGTGGTGATGGCGCCTGCCGACGAAAACGAATGCCGGCAGATGCTGTCCACCGGGTTCCAGCACGTCGGCCCGGCGGCGGTGCGCTACCCGCGTGGCACCGGCCCCGGCGTTGCCGTGCAACCGTCGCTGGAGACCCTGCCGATCGGCAAGGCGCAACTGCGCCGGCGCGGCGGCCCGCTGGCGCTGCTGGCGTTTGGCGCGCTGGTACCGGTGGCCGAACAGGTGGGCGAGGCGCTTGGCCTGACCGTGGTCAACATGCGCTTCGTCAAGCCGCTGGACCGCGATCTGGTGCTGGAACTGGCGCAGACCCACGCAGGCCTGATCACCCTGGAGGACAACGTGGTGGCCGGTGGCGCCGGCAGCGGCGTGGCCGAACTGCTGGCGGCCGAAGGCGTGGTGGTGCCGATCCTGCACCTCGGCCTGCCCGATGCCTTCCAGCACCATGCCAGCCGCGAGCAGCTACTGGCCGAGGCGGGCCTGGACGTGGCGGGCATCCGTGCGTCGGTACTGCGGCGGTGGCCGTCGCTGCAGGCCGGCACACCCACCCGCGCCGCCTCCTGAACCCGCGCGCGGCGGACCTTCGCATCATTCGTCCGGCGCGATGACCGTGTACCCCTTCGCCTGCAGCGCAGCCAGGTAACCATTCGGCCCCAGCAGGTCATTGAGCGGCAGCGTGGCGAAGCTGACCGCAGTGCGATCCAGCGCGGCTTCCGCTGCGGCCAGCCATTTCGCGCGCAGCTTGTGCTGGGCATCGCCAAAGCCCAGACGCTTGCCGATGCCCGCCTCGGTGATCGCGCTGCTGCAGGCTTCCCACTGGTAGGCCGGAGGCAACACGCGCAACGCGGCGATATCCCCGGTGGCCCACGCATTGGCGCGTGCGCGCATGGCATCCAGATCGGTCTCGATGCGCTGCAGGGTGTTGTCGAAACAGGCCAAATCGTCCAGGGTGGTTTTTGACCACTCCTTCAGCAGCGGCTTCGGATCGGTGATGGTGATGGTCTCGCGCACCACGGTGACGGCCGGGTTGTGCGCCTTGATCGCCTCGCTGACTACCGGCCAGGTGCGGTCGGTGGTCTCCAGCCCGTTCTTCTTGATCGCGGCGGAATAGAGTTCCTGCGCTGCAAACAGCGGCCGCCGCGTCTCCACACCGCCGTCATTGCCGATGTAACGCGCCTTCAGGACCTGCCAGCGCGCATATGACGCGGGCGATACCACTTCGCGCAGGGTCTTGCCATCGGGATTGTTGCGGGCGCCCAGCAGCTTGGGCAGCAACAGCAGGCCGCGGAAGAAACCGACGTCCGCATCGATCTGTACGCCGCGCATGCGGATGACCTCGCCCGCCTGCGCCAGGACCTGCCGCACCTGCGCCGATTGCCACTGCATCTTCACCGGCAGCGGGCTCAGCGTGCCAAGGATGTAGAGCTCGTGGTTGCCCTTGCGCACTAGCCACAGGCCGGGGCCCGGCTGTTCGCCCTCCACCACCACCGGCGCCTCGGTCCGGATACCGTCCGCCACCGGCGCCTGCTGCGCCTGCAGCGGCGACGCCACCGCCAACCATGCAGTCACCCACGCAACCTGGATATATCGACGCATCCCTCGTCCTCATGCCTGTCGAGCGCGCAGTGTGACGTGATCCGCGGCCGGAAGTTCCACCCGGCGATGAACGCATGCCTCTGGTTGCGCTACCCTCGGCACGATCCACCGCAGGAAAGCCCCATGGCCATCCGCATCGTCCGCCTCGGCAGTCCACGCGCACCCGGCGAAGGCCTGCGGATCGGCACGGTGCGCAGGCCGCCGCGGGGCGTGCCGAAGACGCAGTTCGCCAGCCGCGATTTCTATGATGTCTGGCTGCCCACCGTTGCGCCCAGCCAGCACGCCATGGACATCGCCCATGCTGCAACCACGCCGGCGCAATGGGCGGCGTTCTTTCGCCGTTACCGCAGCGAGATGAAGCAACCAGACGCGGCGCATGCCATCGCGCTGCTGGCAGCGCTGTCGCATTCCACCGCCATCAGCGTGGGCTGTTATTGCGAGGACGAAGCCCATTGCCACCGCCACGTGTTGCGCCAGCTGCTGCTGGACGCCGGCGCGGTGATCGCCGACTGATTCGCGCCCTTCAGTCCTGCGAGCGCGCCACCGCCTGCTTCGCCCCCGCCGCCGCATCGGCGATCCGCCAGAGGTAGAAGCTGGCATAGCTGCGGTAGGGCCCCCAGCGTTCGCCGCGCGCCGCAAGCGCCTTCGGTGTCGGCATGGCCTCGCTCTTGTCCACCGCCTGCGCCCCCTTGCGGATACCGAGATCGTCGATGGGCAGCACGTCGGGCCGGCCAAGCCGGAACATCAGCATCATCTCCACGGTCCAGCGCCCGATGCCGCGGATCGGTACCAGTGCCCTGACGATGTCATCGTCGGACATGGCGGCCATTCGGCGCAGGCTCGGGATCTCGCCCGCCTCTTCGCGCCGCGCCAGGTCGCGCAGGGCCAGCAGCTTGTTGCCGGACACGCCGCAGCCGCGCAGCGCGGCATCGTCGATGCGCGCCAGGGTGTCGCAATGGAAGCGGTCACTGCCGATGGCGGCTTCCACCCGCGCCACGATGGTGCCCGCCGCCTTGCCGCTGAGCTGCTGGTAGAGGATCGCGCGCGCAAGCGCATCGACCGGGTCGAACGGCAGCCGCCAGCGTGGATCCGCCTCGATCGGACCCAGCCGGCGCATCCACGCGCCCAGCTTGCGATCGCACCTGCACAGGTGCGCGAACGCCGCGTCAGTGTCGAATCCCCGCGCGTGTCGTGCCATACCAGCGCCTTCAGCCGCGCAGCCGGGCGTAGCCGTGCAGCAACCAGCCGAGGATCATCAACCCGCCACCCAACGGCGCCAGCACGGTCGGTGCGCCCAGCAGCGCCGCGGCAACCAGGCTGCCGGCGAACAGCAGTACGCCGGCCAGCAACAGGGCCAACGCCAGCAGAGCGACGAAGCGCTGGGCCAGCGGTGCCAGCGCCGCCAGCGCCAGCCCGTGGCCGAATCCGAACGCCGCCGCCTGCACCAGACGCAGTTGGGCCTCAGGCAGGGCGGCGTGCATGGCATAGGCGGACAGGGCCACCGCCAGGCCGGCGAGCAGACTGCCGACGGCGCCCAGCAGGCGGCGATAGAAAACGAAAGGCGGGACGATGGAAACGGTCATGCGCACATTCTGCCAACAAGGGCCGCCAGAAACGCAAACGCCGCGTCATCGACGCGGCGTTTGCAGGCTTGCACGGGATGCACGGAGGCGCTTATTTCACCGGCCAGTAGACGTCGAACTGACCGTTTTCGGTGAAGGCACCCGCCACGCCGGACTTGTAGTCCTCGAAGGCACGATCCTTGACCTCGTAGCCGTGGGTTGCCGCCCAAGCACGCAGCGCGTTGCGGACGTTCTCCAGTTCGGCCATGTAGCCGGTGTAGGAGGCCATCACTGCCCGCGATGCCGGGGCCTGCGCAACCTGCACGGGGCCCTGGGTCACGATCTTGCCGATCGCGCCGCCATCCTTCTTGCGAACCGGCTGCACCACGTCGAAGGTGTAGGTCTCGCGCCCCAGGTCGGTGGTGACAATGCGCAGCGGGCCCGCCGCCTCGAGACCATTCGCCTCCATGACGCGCTTGATCCACTCGCTGTTGGCGTTCATCGACGACTGGATCTGTGCATTGCCGCGCTCGACGGCGCCGGCGTTGACCACCAGCAGGTCTTCAGCCGGACGATCGACCACCTTCGGCGCGGTCATCTTGCTGTCCTTCATCGCGTAATCGACGTTCGGCACGGCAGCCAGCATGTTGACCAGGCGGGTCAGGCCCATCTTCATGTCGTCGCCCACGTGGCGGGTCACGTACAGGCCGGCGTAGCGGCCCAGCAGGTCCCAGCCGTAGTCGACGTCGTAGGTCTGGGTGATCTCGACGTTGCGGTTGTTGCGGCCGGTCGGCTTGAAGGTGAACTCGGTGCGCTTGTTGCTACCGCGCTCGATGTTCTCGATCGCATAGGCCACCTTCTCGCGCGGCACGCTCTCGACGATCTTCCACGAGCCGCTGCCCAGGTTCTTCTCCTGGGAGACATAGTCCAGCTGGGCGCCCACGCCCTCCTCCGGGCCGGACAGGGTCAGCTGCATGCGCGGATCGCGCAGCGGCAGCGTGTTCCAGTCCTTGAAGCGACGGAAGCTGTTGAGGGTATCGAACACGATGGTCAGCTTGCGGTTGGTCTCGATCTTCTCCACCAGATGGCGCGAAGACGGCAGCGCAAGGCCCACGACCAGGTACAGCGCCACGACGATCGCGAGCGAAATCAGGATCTCGAGCAAACGGGTCATTCAGGAATCTCCGGATAAGGCCGCCAGCGGCCTTGAGCCGCGCAGACCCGTCATCCTAGCAAACCGGGACGGGTTACGGCGAGGGGTCCGCACCCCGAAAACGCGACGCCGCCCCGCAATTCCGCCCCAAGGCCGCATCGGCAGCAGCACGCGCGCCGGGCCAGCGGCAGGTGGCCCGCGCAGTCAGACCAGCTGCAGCTCGAACGCCTTCAGCACCGCCCGGGTGCGGTCGCGCACGCCAAGCTTGCTCAGTATGTTGGAGACATGGTTCTTGATGGTGCCCTCGGCCACGCCCAGCGAGTTGGCAATTTCCTTGTTGGAGAAGCCGCCGGCCATCAGCCGCAGGATTTCGGTTTCGCGGTCGGTCAGCGGGTCCGGGCGGTCCAGGCTGACGAACTCGTTGCGCATGTGCTCCAGCCCCGACAGCAGGCGCTGGGTCACCGCCGGCTGCACCAGCGAACCACCGGCAGCCACGGCCTGGATGGCATCCACGAGCTGTTCAAGCGACACGTCCTTCAGCAGATAGCCCTTGGCGCCGGCCTTGATGCCGGCCAGCACCAGCGCATCGTCGTCGAAGGTGGTCAGGATGATGGTGGGCGGCAGCGCCCCGGCCTTGCCCAGCGCCTGCAACGCCTCCAGCCCGGACAGCACCGGCATGCGCATGTCCATCAGCACCACGTCGGGACGGACCTGGGGAATCTGCTCCACTGCCTGGCGGCCATCCGAGGCCTCCGCCACCACCTCGATACCCTCGGCCAGGGACAACAGCGAACGGATGCCCTGGCGCACCAGGGTCTGGTCGTCGACCAGGAACACGCGGATCATGCGGTGACTCCTTCCGGAAGGCGCACGGCGGCGTTGGGCGCCACCGGCAGGGTGATGGTGAGCTGGAAGCCCTGGCCGCGACGGCTGGCGATGTCCAGCCGGCCGCCGTGCTGGCGCAGACGTTCGCCCAGGCCGCGCAAGCCATTGCCGGGCGCCACCTGATCGCTGCCACGACCATCATCGCGCACCTGCAAGACCACATTCTGCCCCTCGCGATACGCGCGCAGCCAAAGCTGCCCGGCATCGGCATGGCGGACCACGTTGGTGATGGCCTCCTGCGCGCAACGCAGCAGCACGTGCGCGCGCTCGGGATCATCCACGGTGAGCGGCTGCTCGATGTCCATGTGGATGGCCAGCTTCGGCACGTTCTCCGCCAACGGACGCAGCGCCGCGCCCAGGTCGATGGCGCCCCCCTCGCGCAACTGGCTGACCGCTTCCCGCACGTCGGTGAGCAGCAGCCGCGCCAGGGTATGCGCCTGCTGTACATGCTCCTTCACGCGCCCGTCGGACAGGTGGCCGGCCACTTCGAGGTTCAGGCTCAAGGCGGTCAGGTGGTGGCCCAGCAGGTCGTGCAGCTCGCGCGAGATGCGGGTGCGTTCGTTGACCCGCGCGCTGTCCGCCAGCAAAGCGCGGGTGGCCCGCAACTCCGCATTAAGGCGCCGCTGCTCCTCGCGCGCCTGCGCCTGCTGCAATGCAACCAGACTGACGATGAATACGAATCCCGAAAAACCGGCGTACAGCATCGACTGCATGAGCGCTTCCAAAGGCGGAAACCCCAGCCAGCGAATGAACACGGGCGCCACTGCCAGCTGGCTGGCCAGCAGCCAGCCCGCGCCCAGCGGCAGCGGCAGCAGCCAGGGCAGCACGCAGGCCGCCACCATCAGCAGCACGCTGCCCAATCCCGACCCATTGAAGTAACTGACGCCCAATGCAGCCAGCGTCAATACCAGCAGCAGCAGGTAATCGGCAGGCTGGCGACTACGGCCGCCCAGGTGGCGGGTCAGCCAGGCATACCCAGCGCCGAACGCCAGGTAGGACAGCCAGCCCTGCCAGGGCATCGGCCGCAGAGCCAGTTCCTCGTCGGCCGCCCCCAGGTGCGGCGCCAACCACGAATACAGCAACGGCAGCCCGACCACCGCCCAGGTGAACAGGCCGGCGTAGCGCAACAGGCGGGTATGGGAAATGCGGGCGAGCATGGCGCCTTATACCCCTTCACGGGCGACGGCGCCCCGGATCGAAGGTCATGGGCGCGCAGCGGCGGCCCATGCGATAATCACGCCCGGGTTGCGACCAGCGAACCCGCCTGCAGCAATCACCGGAGCTCCAAGGAATGTCGATCGTCATCCGCGACGTGCGCGAGCACGAGCTGGATTCCGTCCTGGCCCTCAACAACGCGGCAGGTCCTGCGATTCTTCCCCTGGACTTACCCCGGCTGCGCCGGCTGTACGACACCGCGGAGTACTTCCGCGTTGCCGAGCGCGATGACGCGATGGCCGGTTTCCTGATCGGCTTTGGCGCCCACGCCAACCACGACAGCAGCAACTTCGCCTGGTTCCGCGAGCGCTACCCGGACTTCTTCTATATCGACCGCGTGGTGGTGGCCAGTCGCCGGCGCGGCGGCGGCGTCGGCCGCGCCCTCTATGCCGACGTCCAGAGCTATGCCGAGCTGCGCTACCCGCACCTGGCCTGCGAGGTGTTCCTGGAGCACGGCACCGACCACGCCCTGTTGTTCCACGGCAGTTTCGGCTTCCGCGAGGTCGGCCAGCACGTGATGCCGGCGCATGGCGTGCGTGCCGCCATGCTGATGAAAACGCTGTGCAGCTACCCCTGGGTGCGTGACACCTACGGCGATGCCCTGCCGGATGTCGCCTGGCTGCAGCGTCCGCGTGTATCCATCGACGCGGCCATTGGCCGGCGCCACGCCCAAGGGGGTGGCGCATGAGTGCCCAGCCCGATTACGCCCAGGCCGGCGAACTGAAATTCGGCCAGGTTGGCATCGCCAACCTGCGCGTGCGCACGCTGGACCCGGCCCAGCTGGCCGCGGAGATGCGCGAGCGCGTGCAGCGCGCGCCCAACCTGTTCGCCCGCGCCGCGGTGGTGCTGGATTTCAGCGGCCTGACCAGGACGCCGAGCCTCGACGAGGCGCGCGCGCTGGTGGACGGCCTGCGCGAGGCCGGTGTGCTGCCGGTGGCATTGGCCTACGGCACCAGGGAGATCGACGCGCTGGCGCAGCAGCTTGGCCTGCCGCTGCTGGCCAAGTTCCGCGCCCAGTACGAGCGCGGCGACGAAGCGCCCGCCCCGGCGCGCCCCGCCGAAGCACCGCGCCCGGCGGAACCGGCCGCGCCCGCACCCGTGGCGGTGGCCGCCGCCGGCGCGCCCGGGCTGATCCAGGTCGCGCCGGTGCGTTCCGGCCAGCAGGTCTACGCCGAGCAGCGCGACCTGACCGTGCTGGCCATGGTCGGCGCTGGCGCCGAGGTGCTGGCTGATGGCAGCATCCACATCTACGGGGCCCTGCGCGGCCGCGCCCTGGCCGGCGCGCGGGGCAACGAAAGTGCCCGCATCTTCTGCCGCGAGTTCGATGCCGAGCTGGTGGCGGTCGCCGGGCACTACAAGGTGATGGAAGACATCCCCGCCGACCTGCGCGGCAAGGCCGTGCAGGTGTGGCTGGAACAAGGACAACTCAAGATTGCGGCGCTCGACTGAGCGTCGTCCCACAGCATCACGGAGGAAGCCAACTTGGCTGAGATCATCGTAGTCACCTCGGGCAAAGGCGGCGTCGGCAAGACCACGACCAGCGCCAGCCTTGCCACCGGGCTCGCCCGCCGCGGCAAGAAAGTCGCGGTCATCGACTTCGACGTCGGCCTGCGCAACCTCGACCTGATCATGGGATGCGAGCGTCGCGTGGTGTACGACTTCGTCAACGTCATCCACGGCGAGGCTACGCTGAAGCAGGCCCTGATCAAGGACAAGCGCTTCGACCACCTGTTCGTGCTGGCCGCCAGCCAGACCCGCGACAAGGACGCCCTGAGCAAGGAAGGCGTGGAGAAGGTGCTGAAGGACCTGGCCGCAGATGGCTTCGAGTTCATCATCTGCGACAGCCCGGCCGGCATCGAGAAGGGCGCGTTCCTGGCCATGTACTTCGCTGACAGGGCGATCGTGGTGGTCAACCCGGAAGTGTCCTCGGTACGCGACTCCGACCGCGTGCTGGGCCTGCTGGCCTCCAAGACCCACCGCGCCGAGCGCAACGACGGCGAAGTGACCGCGCATCTGCTGCTGACCCGCTACAACCCGGCGCGCGTGGAAGGCGGTGAGATGCTGTCCATCGCCGACGTCGAGGAAGTGCTGGGCCTCAAGACCATCGGCGTGATCCCCGAATCCGGCGATGTGCTGAATGCCTCCAACAAGGGCGAGCCGGTGATCATGGATGGTGAATCCATCGCCGGCCAGGCCTACGACGACGCAGTGGCCCGCCTGCTGGGCGAAGACCGCCCGCTGCGCTTCACCACGGTGGAGAAGAAGGGCTTCTTCAGCAAGCTGTTCGGAGGCTGACGCATGGCCATCTTCGATTTCCTCAAGCCCAAGAAGAACACCGCCTCGGTCGCCAAGAACCGCCTGCAGATCATCATCGCCCAGGAGCGCAGTTCCGCCGGTGCGCCGGACTACCTGCCGCTGATGCGGCGCGAGATCCTGGAAGTGATCCGCAAGTACGTGAACGTGGACACCGACGCAGTCAAGGTGGACGTGGTCAAGGACGGCGAGCACGACGTGCTGGACATCTCGGTCTCGTTGCCGGATCGCGGGACGGCGCCCGCCTGACGGGCAGGCCTTCCCGGCCACGGGAAGGCCCCGGGACACGAAGAGCAGACGCAAGCACATCATGCAGGAGCGGGCCGCCCATCCCCGTCACGCAAGTCTTGCAGGCGCGCCGTACGAGCCTGATGTCCTGACCCTTGCCGATATCGGCTTCGACGCGCCCCGCGCCCTGCTGGCCCGCTACGGACTGACGCTGGAGCGCGTGGCCGACGGCGCCCCGATTCCCGGCAGTTACTGGGGCGACCGCGAGGCCGGCATCATCGGCACCACCGTCCACGCGCGCGCCGACACGCCTGTGCACTCGCTGCTGCATGAAGCCTGCCACCTGATCGTGCTGCCCCCCGAACGGCGTGCCGCCGTGCATACCGACGCCACCGACTCGGTCGCCGAGGAGGACGCCGTCTGCGTATTGCAGGGCCTGCTGGCCGACGCCCTGCCCGGCGTCGGCCGCCACCGCCTGTGGGCCGATATGGACGCCTGGGGCTACACCTTCCGGCTCGGCTCGGCACGCGCCTATGTCGAGCACGATGCCGGGCACGCCTGGGATTGGCTGCGCCGGCACGGGCTGGTGGATGCCACCGGCGCGGTGTTGCTGCCGGATTGAGCAACCGAAGACTCGAGCG
Source organism: Thermomonas sp. (assembly GCF_046293095.1). Lineage (GTDB taxonomy): Bacteria > Pseudomonadota > Gammaproteobacteria > Xanthomonadales > Xanthomonadaceae > Thermomonas. Next base: position 76,673 of record NZ_JBKBPN010000002.1, on the reverse strand, counting down.
CTGGCGCGCATGCCGCCACCGCGTCGCGGATGCCCGCGGGTCCCTGGGGGAGGCTGCCCGCCACCCCTGCCCGCGCCTGCGTTTACCATCCCCCCATTCCGAACCGGCAACAGGCCCATGCAGACCGACCTCACTCCGCAACCGGCCGCAACCGCCTGCGCGCTGCCGGCACAGTACTACACCGACCCCGCCATGCCTGCGCGCGATCGTCGCGCGATTTTCGAGCGCAGCTGGCAGCTGGTGGCGCATGTGTCCCAGTTGCGCGGAGTGGGCGACCATGCCGTGGTGGATCTGGCCGGCCTGCCGGTCATCGCCATGCGCGGCGGCGACGAGCAGGTGCGGGTGCTGCACAACGTCTGTCGTCACCGCGCCGGCCCCATCGCGCAATGCGACGGCCTGGCCGCGAAGTCCTTGCGCTGCCGCTACCACGGCTGGACCTACACCCTGGACGGACAGCTGCGCTCCGCGCCCGAGATGCAGGGCGCGGTGGGCTTCGCTATGGCCGATGTCCGGCTGCCGCAGCTGGCGGTGCGGGTCTGGCAGGGGCTGGTGTTCGCGGCGTTTGACGAAGCCACCGCGCCGGACTTCGATGCGTTCGTCGCCGGCATCGACGCCCGCCTTGGTGCAGACCGCGGGCTGGCACAGTACGGCGGCCACCACCGGGTGGCCTACGAGATCGCCTGCAACTGGAAGGTCTACGTCGACAACTTCCTCGAGGGCTACCACGTGCCCTTCGTGCATCCGGGCCTGAACCGGCTGTTGGACTACCGCAGCTATCGCACCGAGCTCTCACGCTGGCACTCGCTGCAGTGGAGCCCGCTGGAAAGCGCCGCTGCGCTCTACGGCAGCGGCGACGCGCTGTACTACTGGCTGTGGCCGAACACCATGCTCAACATCCTGCCGGGCCGGCTGCAGACCAACCGCGTGGTGCCGCTGGGCGTGGACCGCTGCCAGGTGGTGTTCGACACCTACTACGCGCCCGACGACAGTCCGGAAGGCCGCGCGCGCCGCAGCGCGGACATCCAGTTCAGCGACGGCGTGCAACACGAGGACATCGGCATCTGCGAGGACGTCCAGCGCGGGCTTGCGTCCGGCAGTTACGTGCCGGGCCGGCTGAACCCATTGCGCGAAACCGGCGTCCACCATTTCCAGGAACTGCTGCGCGCGGCCTACCGCGGGCACGCCGCCAATGCTGCGACGGGCCAGGCCGGGGGCGCCGTCGATGTCCGCGCCTGAGGTCGCCGCGGCAGAGACCACCGCCGCCACGCCTGCGCGCGCGCCGCTGGGCCTGTGGATGGCCACCGCGCTGGTGATCGGCAGCATGATCGGCAGCGGCGTGTTCCTGCTGCCGGCCGCGCTGGCACCCTATGGCGCGTCCAGCCTGCTGGGCTGGGCCATCGCGCTGGGCGGCGCACTGCTGCTGGCGGCCACCTTCGCGCGGCTGGCGGTGCATTGGCCGTGCACGGGCGGGCCTTATGCCTATGTCCGGCGCGCGTTCGGCGATACCGCCGGTTTCGCCATCGCGTGGAGCTACTGGGTCTCCATCTGGTCCGGCATGGCGGCAATCGCGGTGGCCTTCGCCGGCAGCCTGGGCGCACTGTTCCCCACGCTGACCGCCACCCCCGTGCGCGCGGCGCTGTGCGCGCTGGCAGCGCTGTGGACGTGCACGCTGGTGAACGTGGCGGGCCTGCGCGAGGCCGGCCGGCTGCAGGTCGTACTGACCACGCTGAAACTGCTGCCACTGCTGCTGTTCGGCCTGGTGGCCCTTTGGTGGGTCGGCCCCGAGCGCTACGTGCCGTTCAATCCCAGCGGGCAGTCACTGCCGCAGGTGGCCAACGCCACGGTCATCCTGACGATGTGGGCGCTGTGCGGGCTGGAAGTGGCCACCGTGCCGGCCGGCGCGATCCGCGACCCCGCCCGCACCATCCCGCGCGCCACCCTGCTGGGCACGCTGCTGGCCGGCGTCGCCACCATCCTGGCCTGCACGGCGGTGATCGGGCTGGTGCCGGGCGACGTGCTGAAAGCGTCCGGCGCGCCGATGGCGGAAGCCGCCGCGCGCACCTGGGGCCCCGGCGCCGGCATCGCGATCGCCGCGCTGGCCGCGGTCTCCACCTTCGGCGCCATCAACGGCTGGGTGATGGTCTGCGCGCAGGTATCGCTGGCCGCGGCCAGCGACGGTCTGTTCCCGCGCGCCTTTGCCCGGCGCGACCGCCACGGCACGCCCGTGTTCGGCGTCCTGGTGGGCAGCAGCCTGGCCACCGTGCTGGTCATCGCCAGCTACAGCCGCTCGCTGGTGGACCTGTTCACCTTCATCCTGCTGATCTCCACCTCGGCCATCCTGCTGCCGTATGCGGCCAGCAGCGCCGCCTGGCTGCGACGCGGCACCGGCGGCGGGCGCGTGGTCGCTGCCTTGGCGCTGCTGTACAGCCTGTATGCGCTGTCAGGCGCCGGTACCGAGGCATTGGGCTGGGGTGCGGTGCTGCTGCTGGCGGGGCTGCCGGTGTACGCGTGGATGCGCCGCGCCGGCCGGCCGATGTCATAGCACGGTCGGTTCCAGCGCCGCCGGTTCTTCCGGGGCCCGCAGCACGCGCCGCGAGGCGTGGGTTTCCCACCACCAGAACAGCCAGCCCCCCACCATGAAGGCCGCAGCGGCCAGCGCCAGGTGCAGGCCGGCATCGCTCACCAGCGGCGACAGCAGGCCGGCGATGGCGGCGTTGACCTGCAGGCCGAAGAAGGCCTGCAGCGACGAGGCGCTGCCGCGCTGGCGCGGGTACATGTCGAGAATGGCAAGGGTGATCACTGGGAACGCCAGCGCGATGCCGAACGCGTTCAGGCTCATCGGCAGCACCGCCCACGGCACGACCGGCACGTCCACCCACAGGTTGTAGCCGACGTTCAGCGCCATCGCCACGCCGCAGCAGGCAAAGCCCAGGCCCGCCAGATGCCGCCCGTCGATGCGCCCGGCGGCGCGGCCCGAGACGAACGCGCCCAGCATCATCCCGCCGATCATCGGCACGAAGAACCAGGCGAACTGGCGCTCGCCCAGCCGCAGCAGCTCCAGCACGAACGCCGGCGCCGAGGCGATGTACAGGAACAACGCCCCGAAGTTCAGCCCGGCCGCCACCGACAGCCGCAGGAAGCGCGGGTGGCGCACGATGCCCCAGTACCCGCGCAGCAGCGCCATCGGATGCAGCGGCAGCCGCGCGACCGGGGGATGGGTTTCCGGCAGCGCGCGCCACACCGCCGCCGCCAGCACCGCCGCGAACAGGGCGAGGAACCAGAAGATCGCCGGCCAGCGGTGCCAGCCCAGCAACCAGCCGCCCAGCACCGGTGCCACCGCGGGGGCGATGCCGAAGATCATCGAGACATGGCTCATCAGGCGCTGGGCGTCGTGACCGTGCAGCACGTCGCGGATCACCGCCCGCCCCACGATAAGCCCCACCCCCGCGCTGAACCCCTGCAGGGCCCGGAACGCCAGCAGCTGCGGCAGGGTGGTGGCCAGCGCGCAGCCCAGCGATGCCAGCATGAACACCACCAGCCCCGACAGGATCACCCGCCGGCGCCCCAGCGCATCCGACAGCGGGCCGTGCACCAGGCTCATCGCCGCATAGGCCAGCAGGTACACGCTGATGGTCTGCTGCATGGCCAGCTTGTCGGCCCCCAGCTGGGCGCCGATCTGGGGAAACGCCGGGAAGAGGGTGTCGATCGAGAACGGCCCGAACATGGCCAGCCCGCCCAGCAGCAGGGCCAAGCGGCGGGGCGGGGGCGTCGACGATGAGGGCATCAACGGATTGTACGGACGGCGCGGCCGCCGGCGGCCACCGCCCTGTATAATCGCCGGCACACGGAGGGAGAAGCGCGCGGACCTCGTCACGCGGCGCTGCCGAAGGCGCAACCGCCCGGAATCGCTCAGGCCCAAGACCGCCGTGTGACCACACTCTGGAGAGATCGGCGCGTCCAACCCAGCGGGCGATGCCGGCGCCGAAGGGGCACGAAGCCGCGGGATTTCCCTCCCCGCCCGCGCTTCCAAACTCTCAGGCAGAAGGACAGAGCGGGCATCCCCTCACCGCGCGATCGCGCCCCCGGATGCCGCCATGACCCAGCCCTCGCTCCGTTCGCTAGAACACCACGACGCCTTCATCGACCGCCACATCGGCCCCAACGACACCGAGATCGCGGCGATGCTGCGGGAAGTCGGCTTCGATTCGCTGGAGGCTTTCACCGATGCCATCGTCCCGGCCTCGATCAAGTCGGAGGCGCCACTGGCGCTGCCGGAGGCGATGACCGAGGTCGACGCGCTGGCGAAAATCCGCGCCATCGCGCAGAAGAACCAGCTGTTCAAGAGCTTCATCGGCCAGGGCTACTACGGCACCCACACGCCCAACGTCATCCTGCGCAACATCCTCGAGAACCCGGCCTGGTACACCGCCTACACGCCCTACCAGGCCGAGATCTCGCAGGGCCGCATGGAAGCCCTCATCAACTTCCAGACCATGGTGGCCGACCTGACCGGGATGGACATCGCCAACGCCTCGCTGCTCGACGAGGCCAGCGCCGCGGCCGAGGCGATGACCCTGGCGAAGCGCTCCGCGAAGTCGAAGTCCGACACCTTCCTGGTGATCGGTGATACCCACCCGCAGACCATCGAGGTGCTGCAGACCCGCGCCGAGCCGCTGGGCCTGAAGGTGAACGTGGTGCGCGGTACCGACGCGGTCCACGCTGCCATCGCCGCAGGCGACTACTTCGGCGTGCTGGCGCAGTACCCGGCGTCCAGCGGCTGGGTCGCCGACTGGGCGAAGGACGCCGAGGCCATCCATGCCCACGATGCGCTGTTTGTGGTCGCCACCGACCTGCTGGCCCTGACTCTGCTGAAGTCGCCGGGCGAAATGGGCGCGGACATCGTGATCGGCAGCAGCCAGCGCTTCGGCGTGCCGATGGGCTTTGGCGGCCCGCACGCCGCCTTCATGGCCTGCCGCGACGCCTACAAGCGCAGCATGCCGGGCCGCCTGATCGGCGTGTCCATCGACGCCGACGGCAACCCCGCCTACCGCCTCACCCTGCAGACCCGCGAGCAGCACATCCGCCGCGAGAAGGCGACTTCCAACATCTGCACCGCGCAGGTGCTGCTGGCGGTGATGGCCTCGATGTATGCCGTCTACCACGGCCCGGACGGCCTGAAGCGCATCGCCCAGCGCGTGGCGCGCTACACCGCCATCCTGGCCGCCGGCCTGCGCCAGCTGGGCCATGCCACCGTGCATGCCACCGCGTTCGACACCCTGTGCATCGACGCCGGCGACCGGTCCGCCGCGCTGGTCGAGCGCGCCCGCGCGCACCGCGCCAACCTGCGCGTGCGCCAGAATGGCTCGATCTGCATCTCGCTGGACGAAACCACCACCCGCGCCGACCTCGAACTGCTGTGGCGCATCTTCGGTGGTGACGACGCCCAGCTCCCGGACATCGACGCGCTGGACGCAACCGCACCCTCGCTGATCCCCGCCGACCTGCAACGCACCTCGGCGTTCCTCACCCACCCGGTGTTCAACACGCACCACAGCGAACACGAGTTGCTGCGCTACATGCGCATGCTGGCGGACAAGGACCTGGCGATGGATCGCACCATGATCCCGCTGGGCAGCTGCACCATGAAGCTCAATGCCACCACCGAGATGATCCCGGTGACCTGGCCGGAGTTCGGCAACCTGCATCCCTTCGCGCCGGCCGAGCAGGTGCAGGGTTACAAGGAGCTGATCGAGAGCCTGGAAGCGATGCTGGTGGAAGCCACCGGCTACGATGCGGTGAGCCTGCAGCCGAACTCCGGCGCCCAGGGCGAATACACCGGCCTGCTGGCGATCCGCGCCTACCACGCATCGCGCGGCGAGGGCCATCGCAACATCTGCCTGATCCCGGAGTCCGCGCATGGCACCAACCCCGCCTCCGCGCAGATGTGCGGCATGAAGGTGGTGGTCACCAAGTGCGACGCCAACGGCAACGTGGACATCGAGGACATCCGCGCGCAGGCCGAGAAGCACTCGGCCAACCTGGCCGCGCTGATGATCACCTACCCGTCCACCCACGGCGTGTTCGAGGAGGACGTGGTCCGCATCTGTGAGATCATCCACCAGCACGGCGGCCAGGTGTACACCGATGGCGCCAACATGAACGCGCTGGTGGGCCTGGCCAAGCCGGGCAAGTGGGGCTCGGACGTGTCCCACCTCAACCTGCACAAGACTTTCTGCATCCCGCACGGCGGCGGTGGCCCCGGCGTGGGCCCCTGCGCGGTGAAGGCGCACCTGGCACCGTTCCTGCCCAAGGCCTTCGGCGACGCCGGCCTGCGCACGGCGGGCACCGGCACCGGCGCGATGGTGTCGGCAGCCAGCTTCGGCAGCGCCTCGATCCTGCCGATCAGCTGGATGTACATCGCGATGATGGGCCGCGATGGCCTGCGCAAGGCGACCCAGGTGGCGATCCTCAATGCCAACTACATCGCCCGGCGCCTGGCCCCCCACTACCGCACCCTCTACACCGGCCGCAACGGACTGGTGGCGCATGAATGCATCCTTGACCTGCGTCCGCTGGAGAAGCTGTCCGGCATCAGCGCCGAGGACGTGGCCAAGCGCCTGGTGGACTTTGGCTTCCATGCGCCGACGCTGAGCTTCCCGGTGGCAGGTACGCTGATGGTGGAACCCACCGAGTCCGAATCCCTGCACGAGCTGGACCGCTTCATCGATGCGATGATCCAGATCCGCGCCGAGATCCAGGACGTGATCGACGGCAAGCTGGACCGCGCCGACAATCCGCTGAAGCACGCCCCACACACCGCGATGCGGGTCAGCGCCAGCGAATGGACGCACGCCTACCCGCGCGAGCTGGCGGCGTTCCCGCTGCCCAGCCTGAAGCAGGTCAAGTACTGGCCGCCGGTGGCGCGCGTGGACAACGTGCACGGCGACAAGAACGTGTTCTGCGCCTGCATCCCGGTGGACGCGTACAAGGACTGATCGGCACCACTACCCGCACAAACGACACCCCCGCCCCGCGCGGGGCTGTCCGTTTGTGGCATCGCCCATCCGCCGTCTGACTGCGCAGCAAGATCGCGACAAGCCCCTGCCGGCTCCCCCTATTCCCCTGAGCCCGCCCTGGCACTAGATTGGCGGGGTGTCCGCCGCGCCGCACGTTCGCCCCGACGGACCCGCGCGCCAACCCGTTCGCAGGCTGGCCGACTTCCAATCATCCCTGGGGAGGGGACGCCATGCACCATCGCGCATTACCCGGCAAGCGCCGGCTCTGCATCGCCCTGTTGACCGCGCTGGCTCTGCCGGCCATGGCCCAGCAGGCCGACGACAAGACCGCCACCGATGCCAAGGTCAAGACGCTGGACCGCCTGACCGTGACCGGCTCGCGCATCCAGCGCACCGACATCGAGGCCGCGCTGCCCATCACCATCATCCAACGCGCGGAGATCGACGCGCAGGGCATCACCTCGGCCGAGCAGCTGCTGCAGCAGCTCAACGTCGCCAGCAACGGCCCCGACAGCCTGGCCGCCAACAGCGGCGTCGCCCCGCCGGGCACGCGCGGCAACAACGGCGTGTCCGGCGCCAACCTGCGCGGCCAGGGCGCCGACGCCACGCTGGTCCTGCTCAACGGCCGGCGCGTGGCCACGCACGGCCTGGCCGGACAGGTGGTGGACCTGAACTCGATCCCGTTCGCCGCCATCGAGCGCGTGGAAGTGCTGCGCGACGGCGCCTCCGCGGTGTACGGCACGGACGCCATCGGCGGCGTCATCAACTTCATCACCCGCCGCAACTACCAGGGCTATTCGATCACCGGCGGCGCCGACGTCACCCAGGAAGGCGGCGGCAACATCTACCACGCCAGCCTGCTGGGCGGCTGGGGCGATCTTGACACGGACGGCTGGAACGTCTGGGCTGCCGTGAACGTCAAGCAGAACAGGATCCTGCGCGGCAAGCAGCGTGATTTCGCCAACAGCTTCCAGCCCGCGCGCGGCCTCTCCCCCGACACCCGCGGCACACCGTTCGCCAACGTCTTCAGCGGCACCGGCAGCCTGATTGGCAGCGGCCTGCGCGATCCGGCGAGCAACCTCACCAAGACCGCGATCAACGTGCTGGACTTGCCCGGTGGTGCCGGCTGTGAAACCGGCGGCGACATGATGGGGCCCTACGACGACAAGATCTGGGCCAGCCCGGGCTCCAGCTTCGCCTGCGCATGGGACTACGGCCGGGCGCGTACCATCCAGCAGCCGGTGGACACGGTGCAGGCCATCGGTCGCGCCACCTTCAAGATCAACGACAACCACGAGTTCTTCGCCGAGCTGATGGCGTCGGACGTCCGCTCGACCCGCCAGTTCGAGGCGCAGCAGATCAGCACCACGGTGAATGCCAGCGCCACCCAGCTGGACGCCTACGAACTGAACGCCAACACGCAGGCGACCTACAACGCCATCTACAACCAGATCCACGACTACTTCGGCGACCAGGCCAATCTGGTGTACGGCCGGCCGATCACCTACCGCTGGCGTTGCTACGCCTGCGGGCCGCGCCAGCTGGAAACGACCACCAAGGCCTACCGCCTGCTGTTCGGCATGACCGGCGTGCTGGGCAACTGGGATTACGACATCGGCCTGTCGCGTGCGCAGAGCCGCGCCCAGACCGTCCTGGCCGGTGGTTACTACTACACACCGCAGCTCAAGGCCGCGCTGAAGAGCGGCCTGCTGAATCCGTTCCTGCTGCCCGGGCAGGACCAGTCGCAGGCGGCTTACGCTGCGCTGGCGGCGGCGGATGCCAGCGGACTGCTGCTCTACCGGGGCGTCTCCACCACCACCACGCTGGATGCCAGCTTCAGTGGCAGCCTGGGCTTCAAGCTGTGGGGGGAGGAGGATGTGAAAGCGGCGGTGGGCTTTGACGTGCGCCGCGAGGAGTACGAGTTCAACGGCCCGTCCGACTGGTCGCGTGGCAACGCGTTCGTGTTCGGCGCGCCTGGCGATGCCTCCAACTACATGTCGCCGAAGACGCGCAACGTGAAGGCCGTGTTCGCGGAGTTCAACCTGCCGGTGGTGGACAGCCTGGAGGTGAACCTGGCGGTACGCCACGACCGCTACGATGGTTTCGGTGGCACCACCAACCCGAAGTACTCGTTCAAGTGGCAGCCGATCGACTGGCTGGCGGTGCGCGGCGCCTACAGCACCGGCTTCAAGGTGCCCGACTTCGCCAAGCTGTTCCGCGGCATCACAGAGACCCAGTACACCGGCCTCGACCTGGCCGACCCCGCCGTCTGCCCGAACGGCCGCTACAATCCGGACGTGCCGGCCTGCAGCGTGCAGATCCGCCCGGACATCGTCACCGGCGGCAACCCGAACCTGAAGCCGGAGGAAGCCAAGCAGCGCAGCCTCGGCGTGGTGTTCGCGCCGACCGCCGACTTCAACCTCAGCCTGGACTGGTGGGAGATCGAGCGCATCAACACCATCCGCAGTGGCTTCAGCCTCAGCACCATGACGGCGAACTACCCGCTGTACGCCTCCAATTTCATCCGCGACAGCAGCGGCAATATCGTCCAGATCGACCAGCGCTACATCAACACCGGCGGCACATTGACACGCGGCATCGAGCTGGATGGCAACCTGCGCGGCCAGCTGGCTGGCGGGGACTGGAGCCTGCACCTCAACGGCAACTACCTGCAGACGTTCAAGACCAAGTCGTTCGACAGCCTGCCTTACAGCAACAACCTGGTGGGCGAATACGAGCGCTACTTCAACCTGCCGATCCGCTGGAAGCACACGCTGGCGTTCGGCTGGCACAAGGGCGACTGGTCGCACCTGCTGACCCAGGTGTACCGCGGCGGCTACAAGGACTGGCAACCGCCGGGCATCGCCAACGGCTACACCCCGCCGGACTACCAGCGCAACGTGGGCAGCTACACGCTCTACAACTACAGCGTGAGCTGGACCGGCGTTGACAAGCTGAAGCTGACCTTCGGCGTCCGCAACCTGCTGAACACCGATCCGCCGTTCACCCTGCGCTACCTCGACGACGGCGACGGCGCCGGCTGGGAAGCCCGCGTCGCCGACCCGCGTGGCCGCGCCTTCACCGTGCTGGCGGAATACGCGTTCTGATTCCGATCGCAATCGTGCAAAACGAACAGGCCCCGCGATGCGGGGCCTGTTCGTTTCCGGCGATGTGCGGGATCAGACGCCGTGCTGCTTCAGCCACGCCTCGATCTGCGGCAGCCGCTGCTGGCGCAGCTTCACCCGCGTCTGGATGCCGTTGACCACGCGCTCGGCGTCGCGGCGCGAGGTCGGCGCGATGTACTTCTCCGCGAAGGCGTTGATCTTGTCGACCATCGCCAGGTCCGTGGCGCTGCTGCCCAGGCCCGGGTAGAAGCGCGCCCGCGACGTGGAATCGACCAGTGTGTCCACCTTCTCGCGGTGGGCCACGGCGAAGTCGAAGGCCATGTCCGGGTGCTCCCACGCCACCGTCGAGATCATTGACGCACTGTTGGTGGCACCGGGCTCGTCGGTCAGCGCCATGTCCAGCGCACGCTGCGCCAGCGCCTTGTCCTTGGCGGCCGCCAGCAGGCCGTAGTACTGGTCGCGCAGCATCGAGGATTTCTCGGCCTTCGCCATCGCGTGCAGCTTGTCCCAGGTCGCGGCGTCGGCATTGCGCGCCACCATGCCCAGCACGGTGCGGCGCAGGTCGGCCGGCAGCGCGGACGGATCGGTCGCGGATGCGTCGAAACGACGGCGCGCCTCGGCCAGCACCTTGGCGTCGCCCAGCGCGCCCAGCATCGCGATCATGCTGGAGCGCAACTGGCGGGTTGCCGCGGAATCGCCATCGCGGTTCTGCCAGCCCAGCTGGGCGAATTTCGGCGCCAGCCGGGCCTGCGCGAACTTGCGGAACGCCGCCTGGCGCGCGGGGTTGTCCTTCAGCATCGCGTCGATGTTGGACAGCATGCCCGCGACGTTCTGCCACAGCTCTGGCGCCGCCTGCAGCGGCACCTGCAGCGCCAGATCAAGGGCATCTGCCTCCGGTTGCAGACCGACCGCCGCCAGCGCGGAGGCGTCCAGCATCACGCCCATCTGGTCCACGGCCGGCAGGGTGGCAAAGCCTGCGCTGATCGCCTTGAACTGTGCGGGCGCATAGAGCGTGCGGAAGTAACCCTTCTGGCCGGCGTTGACCAGCACCGGCGCGCCGCAACCCGGCAGGCGCACGCTGGCCTGGCCGTCCACCAGCACGCGCACGACCTTGCCGTCGGCGCCGCGCAGGCTGACCGGCACGCGCCAGCGCAGCGGTGTCTTGCCCGGGCGGTCCACGGTGTACTCGCCCTGCTCCAGCTGCACCACCGTCTCGCCGTTGGCGCAGGTGCTGCTGGCCTTGATCAGCGGCACGCCCGGCTGCAGGGTGAAGTCGTGCGCGACCGTGGTGAACTGCTTGTCCGGCGCGGCCTTCTCGATCTCGGCCCACAGCTCGTCGGTGACCGCATTGCCGTAGGCGTGCTTGGCCACGTAACTGCGCACGCCGTCGCGCCATGCCGCTTCGCCCACGTAATCCTCCAGCATGCCGATCACGGCCGAGCCCTTGCCATAGGTGATGCCGTCAAAGGCCTGGCTGGCCTGCTCCACCGTGGCGACATGCTGCACGACGGGATGCGTGGTGGCGTAGGCGTCGCCGCCCATCGGGCCACGGCTGGTGAACGCGGCATCCACGCTGTCGGCATCCCACTCCGGGTGCAGCTTGCGGGTGGTGCGGCCTTCCATCCAGGTCGCGAACCCCTCGTTCAGCCACAGGTCGTCCCACCACGCCATGGTGACGAGGTTGCCGAACCACTGGTGGGCGATCTCGTGGGCGGCGGTGGTGAACACGCGCTGCTGGTCGGAGATGTTGGAAATCGCAGGATCCAGCAGCAGCGAGGACTCGAAGGTGAAGATCGCGCCCCAGTTCTCCATCGCGCTGAAGAACTGGCTTCGACCGGGCGCGGCGATGTTGTCCAGCTTCGGCAGCGGGTAGGCCACGCCGAAGTAGTCGTTGTACTCGCGCAGCACGTCCCGGCTGGCCTCCAGCGCAAAGCGGGCCTGCTCCACCTTGCCCTTCTGGGCGATCACGCCGATTTCCACGCCGCCATCGGCCAGCGTCGTGCGGTCGAATTCGCCCACCGACAGGAACAGCAGGTAGGTGGACATCTTCGGGGTCGGCTTGAACAGCGTCAGGGTGCGGCCATCGCCGAGGTCGTGGGTGCTGGCCGCCGGCATGTTGCTCACCACCATGTGCCCGGTGGGAGCCACCACGCTCAAGCCGAATGTCGCCTTGTAGGCAGGCTCATCCCAGGACGGAATGAAGCGGCGGGCATCCGAGTTCTCGAACTGGGTGTAGAGCGCGCGCTTCCTGCCGGCCTGGGTGGGGTAATCCAGCGCGAACAGGCCATTGGCCTGGGTGCCGATCTTGCCGCTGTAGTCGATGGACAGCAGGTAGCTGCCGACCGGCAGCGGCTGATCGAACGTGAAGGTGGCGGTCTGGGCGTTGGCATCCACGCTGGTCTTGGGCACCAGGGCCTTGCCCTGCGCACGGCCCAGGCTGACGTTGGCGAAGGTCATGTCGACCGCGTTCAGCGTGATCGACCGCGTGGGTACCAGCACGTCGACATTGATCCGCACCTTGCCGTCGAACGTCATCCGGTCGGCATGCGGCACCACCTCGACGTCGTAGTGGGTCGGGCGCACATCGCGCGGCAGCTGGGTGGTGACACTGACGGCAGCCGTCGGGGCATCCGGCGCCAGGCCGGCGGGATGGGCAAGGACGGCGGGGCCGGCACTGGCCAGTGCCAGGGCGATAGCGGTCACCAGGGTACGACGCATGGGAGGTTCCTCGAACGGGGGCGATGCGGACGCTGGGGACCGCGGTGCACCGATGTTCCCGCCCGGAGGCGCCGCGCGACAGCCCCGGAAGTCATGCCGAGGCGGTCCGCCCTACAGCAGGTGCAACATCACCGCGACGTAGTGGCAGACGCTGCCGGCGATGACGAAGCCGTGCCAGATCGCATGCGACCAGCGCATGGCCGGCCGCAGGTAGAAGACCGTGCCCAACGTGTAGGCCACGCCGCCGGCCAGCAGCCACAGCAGCGACGCCGTCGAGAGCGCGTGCAGCATGGGCTTGGCGGCGGCCAGCACCAGCCAGCCCATGCCGATGTAGATCAGCGTGGACAGCCGCTTGAAGCGGCCGGTGTAGAAGAGCTTGAACACCACGCCGGCCAGCGCCAGCGTCCAGATGGTGCCGAACAGCCACCAGCCGGTGGGACCGCGCAGCCCGACCAGGGTGAACGGCGTGTAGGTGCCGGCGATCAGCAGGTAGATCGCGCAGTGGTCGAACACCTTCAGCCGGCCCTTGACCACCGGGTGCGAGATCGCGTGGTACAGGGTGGAGGCGGTATAGAGCAGCAGCAGCGCCACGCCGAAGACGATGGCCCCGGCCAGCTGCCAGCCGTCGCCGTAGATTGCGACCAGGGTGACCAGCACCGCGCCGCCGGCCAGCGCCGCGGCGGCGCCCAAGCCGTGGGTCAGCGCGTTGGCGAGCTCCTCGCCGGGATGCGGGACGAAATCGGAGCGGGAGGAGGCGTGCTGCATCGCAGCAGGATAGCGCGTCCTGCCGCCCATCGGCGCGCGGCCCGCCATCGTCAAAACCGGACGGCGGTCGCCGTTTCCCGGTGCGTGGAGGCGTAGAGTAGCCGCGTGTTCCCCGCAGCGAGGTGGCCCGCCATGGCCCTCACCGGCGTGTCCTCCAACAGTTCCCTGTCCGGCATGCAGGCCGCTGCACAGCGGATGCAGGCCGCGGCCAGCAACACCGCCAACCGGCAGACCGACGGATTCGAACGCCGCGGCGTGGTCCAGACGGCCACCCCGGACGGCGGCGTGCAGGCGCGCATCGTCGCCACCGGCATGCCCAACGACGGTGAGGCGGCCATGGTGTCCGATGCGGTCGAGGCACGCGAAGCCGCACTGGCGTTCGCAGCCAACACCTCCGCCCTCCGCGCCCGCGAGGATGCGTTGGGCACCCTGCTCGACGCGTTCGCCTGACGCCCGGAACCTGAAACGCAAACGGCCGGCCCCCGCGCGCGGGCCGGCCGTTCTTCATTGCACCCGACTCAGGCGAACGGGTCGCGCAGCACCATGGTGTGGTCGCGGTCGGGGCCGGTGGAGACGATGCTGATCGGGCAACCCGCCAGCTCCTCCAGCGCACGCAGGTAGGCGCGCGCCGCCGGCGGCAGCTTGTCCCACTCGGTGATGCCGTGGGTGTTCTCGCTCCAGCCCGGAAACTCCAGGTACACCGGCGTGATTTCCTCCCACCCCTGCGCATCCAGCGGTGCGTATTCCGTGCGCTTGCCGCGGTACTCGTAGGCGATGCACATCTTCAGCTTCTCCATGCCGTCCAGCACGTCCAGCTTGGTGATGCACAGGCCGCTGATGCCGTTGATCGCCACCGCACGCTTGAGCGCGACGATGTCCATCCAGCCGCAGCGGCGCGGACGCCCGGTGGACGCGCCGTACTCGGCGCCACGGTCGCGGATGCCCTGGCCGATGGCATCGTCCAGCTCGGTCGGGAACGGGCCGCCGCCGACGCGCGTCGCATACGCCTTGGCGATGCCCAGCACGTAGTCGATCGCGTCCGCGCCCACGCCGGCACCGGCCAGCGCGCCGCCGATGGTGGTGTTGGAGCTGGTCACATAGGGATAGGTGCCGTGGTCGATGTCCAGCAGCGCGCCCTGCGCGCCCTCGAACAGCACCCGCTTGCCCTGCTTGCGCAGCTCATGGCAGATGCCGGCAACATCGGACTTCATCGGCTCGACGTACTCGCCGAACGCCAGCGCCTCGGCATACACGCTGTCGAAATCCACCGGGTCCACGCCCAGGTAGTTGGTCAGCACGAAGTTGTGGTAGTCCAGCGCGGCGCGCAGCTTCTCGGCCAGCTGTTCCGGGTAGTGCAGGTCGGCGATGCGGATGCCGCGGCGCGCCACCTTGTCCTCGTAGGCCGGGCCGATGCCGCGGCCGGTGGTGCCGATGGCCTTGCCGCCGGCGGCCTTCTCGCGCGCCTGGTCCAGGGCGATGTGGTACGGCATGATCAGCGGCGCGGCCGGGCTGATCTTCAGGCGCGAACGCACTTCCACGCCCGCCGCCTCCAGCTCCTCGATCTCCTTGCGCAGCGCGGCCGGCGAGATCACCACGCCATTGCCGATCAGGCACAGGGCGCCGTCGCGCAGGATGCCGGACGGGATCAGGTGCAGCACCGTCTTCTTGCCGTTGATGACCAGGGTGTGGCCGGCGTTGTGGCCGCCCTGGAAGCGCACCACGGCGCCGATGTCCTCGGTCAACAGATCGACGATCTTGCCCTTGCCTTCGTCGCCCCACTGGGCGCCCAACACCACGACCGACTGGCCCATGGCCACACTCCTGCGTTTCTGGCGGCCATCGGGGCCGCTGGATGGATGCGCCTGGAACGCCGTCCGCCTGGATCGGACCGCCATCGGGGCGGGCCAGGCCTGAGGGGTGCCAGACACGGAAAAAGCCGAGGCGGGCCCCGGCTTTTCCAAATTCTACCCGCTTCCCCACCCGGCGGCGAGCCGAGGCCGTTGGCAGCCGGTCAGCCGCCGCGCACCAGGTACAGCGCCACCAGCCCCAGCATCAGCACGCCGCCGCCGATGCGGCGCACCTGCTCGTCGCTCATGTTGAGCAGCTGCAGCGCGGCGCGCTTCCAGGCCGACGGCGCGGCGAACAGGAACAGGCCTTCGATGACCGCCACCAGGCAGAGCGCCGCCCACAGGTCCGACATCGGTCAGCGGTCGCTGCGCAGGTACTGCAGGAACGGGTCGTTGCGCTCCAGCACGATCACGCTGTCGCCACCGGCAAACGCCTTGCGGTAGGCCTCCAGGCTGCGCTGGAAGGCATAGAAGCCCGGGTCGCGGTTGGCCGCCTCGGCATAGATGCGCGCGGCCTCGGCGTCGCCTTCGCCGCGCAGCTTCTGTGCGTCGCGCTCGGCCTCGGCGATGATCACCTGCTGGTCGCGGTCGGCACCGGCGCGGATCTCGTTTGCCTGCTCCTCGCCTTCCGCACGCAGACGGCTGGCCACCTGCTGGCGCTGGGCGCGCATGCGGTTGTAGACATCGTCGATCACGCGGCTGTCGGTGGGCAGATCAAGCTGCTTGATGCGCAGATCAAGGATGCGCACGCCAAGCGTGGCCGCGCCCTTGTTGATGATGTCCAGCTGACTCTTGACGATCTCCGTGCGGTCGCCCGACACCGCCTGCTGCAGGGTGCGCGCGTTGATCTCGTTGCGCAGTGCGTCCTTGATGATCGGCGCCAGGCGGTCCACCGCGGCGCTCTCGTCGCCGCCAGTGGCGCGGTAGAACGCACGCGCATCCTGGATCTGGCCGATCGCGAAGAAATCCACGCTGACGTCCTTGCGCTCGGAGGTCAGGTAGCGCTCCGGCTCGGCCGGCAGCACTTGCAGGCGCCTGTCGAACACGCGCGCGGTTTCCACCAGTGGCCACTTGAAGTGCAGGCCTGGCCCCAGATCGACCCGGGACACGCGCCCAAGGTTCAACACGATCGCCGTGTGGCCTTCGTTGACCACGAACACCGAGCCCATCAGCAAGACCAGCGCGGCCACCACGGCCGCCATCCATGCCGGGAACTTCATCGCACCACCTCCTCGCGTCCCGCCGGCCGGCCGCTGCGCGCAGGCCGCGCCGGATCATCCGAACTGGCCTGCACCAACGGGGAAAGCTGCTCCGGCGTCAGCACCGGGGCCGTCGACGTGGCCGGCGCAGCGGCATTGGCCAACGGCACGTAGATCAGCTGGCGACCGTCGCCGCCCACCACCTTGCGGTTGCGTGCCAGCACATCCTGCACGGTTTCCAGCCACAGCCGCTTGCGGGTCACGTCCGGCGCCCCCTTGTACTGCTGCACCAGCAGGGTGAAGCGCTCGGCGTCACCGGTGGCACGTGCGATCTCGGCGGTCTTGTAGCCCTCCGCCACGGTGCGCACGCGGGCGGCCTGGCCACGGGCCTCGGGAACCACCTTGGCGGCGTAGGCGCGGGCCTCGGAGATCAGGCGCTCCTTGTCCTGCTGGGCGCTGTTGACATCGTCGAAGGCCGGCTTGACCTGCTGCGGCGGACGCGCGTCGGGCAGGTTGAGTTCGGTCACCACCAGGCCGGTGCGGTAGGCCTCCAGCGACTTCTGCAAGCGATCGCGCGCCGACACGGCCAGCTGCTCGCGCGCGCCCAGCACGGTATCGAGGGTGGAACGCCCCACCTGTTCGCGCACCGTGCTCAATGCGGCCTGCTTCAGCACTTCGTCGCCGTCGCGGGTGCCGAACAGATACAGCTTCGGATCGGCCACGCGGTACTGGACGTTCACCGCCACCTCGACGATGTTTTCATCGCTGGTGAGCACCGGCACCCGGTCCTCGTAGTTCTTGATCTGGGTGGCGTTGACCTTGATCACGCGCTCGATCGGCCACGGCAGCTTGAGGCTGGGACCGGGCTGCATCACCCGGTTGAACTGGCCGAAGCGCAGCACCACGCCGCGCTGCTGTTCGGCGATCAGCACGAAGCAGTTGAAGACCAGCCAGAGCGCCAGCGCCAGGCCGATCCAGCGCAGCGGGCTGCCGCCGCCCAAATCGGGCAACTTGTCCAGCAACCGGCCGAAGCCGCCACCCGTCGATCGACCGCCGCCGCCACCGGGGCGGTTCCAGGCCATCCAGGCCGCTCTTGGCCCGCGCGGGCCGCTGTGTTGTGTCGTCATGGGGCCGATTCTACCGGGAAGCCATCGTCGGAATCCTCCGGTCCGGGGACAGGCAGCAGCGGGCGCAGCGGGGCGCCGTCGGCCTGGGCGGCCAGCCGCGCCGCCTCCGCCAGGGGCAGGTCCACGTCCAGCATCCAGCGCTCGCCGTCGTGCTGTTCGCCGCGCACCGCTCCCAGCGCATGCAAGCGGGCGCGCAGGCGGCCGGCATCGGTGGGCAGCAGCACCTCGCCGGCGACGCGACGCAGCCCGAGGCGCTCGCCCAGCGCATCGCGCAGCAGGTCCAGCCCCAGCCCGTCGCGGGCCGACAGCCAGACCGCACTGCGCGCCTCGCCGGGGGCATCGATGCGCGGCTGAGCGCCCTCGATGCGGTCGATCTTGTTGAACACCACCAGCTGCGGCAGGTCGCCGGCGCCGATCTCGTGCAGCACCGCATCCACCTGCGCCATGCGCTCGTCGCGCAGCGGATCGTCTGCATCGACGACGTGCAGCAGCAGGTCGGCCTCACGCGCTTCACTCAGGGTGGAACGGAACGCGGCCACCAGCTCGTGCGGCAGGTCGCGCACGAAGCCGACGGTATCGGCCAGCACCACGCTACCGCCCGGCAGCTCGATGCGGCGCACGGTGGGGTCGAGCGTGGCGAACAGCTGGTCCGCCGCATAGGCGCCGGCGCCGGTCAGCGCGTTGAACAGGGTGGACTTGCCGGCGTTGGTGTAACCCACCAGCGCCACCCGCGGCAGCTCGCTGCGGACGCGGGCGCGGCGCATCTGGGCGTGCTGCACCTCGACTTTCTCCAGCCGCTTCTGCAGCATCTCCATGCGCTTCTGCAGCAGCCGGCGGTCGGTTTCCAGCTGGGTTTCGCCGGGGCCACGCAAGCCGATGGCACCGCCGCGCTGGCGCTCCAGGTGGGTCCAGCCGCGCACCAGGCGGGTGGCCATGTGGCGCAGCTGCGCCAGTTCCACCTGCAGCTTGCCCTCGTGGCTGCGCGCGCGCTGGGCGAAGATGTCCAGGATCAGGCCGGTGCGATCCACCACCCGGCGCTCCAGCGCCTTCTCGAGATTGCGCTCCTGCACCGGGGTCAGCGCATGGTTGACCAGCACCAGGTCGGCGCCGGTGGCCTCGCAGGCCGCCTTTACCTCGTCCAGCTTGCCGGTGCCGATCAGGATCGACGGATTGGGCTTGTCGATGCGGGCGGGCAGGACCGCCGCCACGCGCGCACCGGCCGAGCGCGCCAGTTCGGTGAATTCCTCCAGCACGCCTTCGGCCGGCGGGCCGCCGGCATGGGGCTGGATCAGCAGCGCGTTCTCACCGCCGCGCGAACGTTCGAAGAATTGGGTGGACATCGGGCATGACGTGCGGGCGAAGGCCCGCGATTGCAAGCCCGTGCCGTTACCGGATCATCCGGCGTCGGGCTGCGCCGGTTCCGCCGCGTCGGCCGTCTCCGGGCCAGCCGCGCCCAGGCGGACGTTGCGGGCGGGCACCACGGTGGAGATCGCGTGCTTGTAGACCATCTGGCTGACGGTGTTGCGCAGCAGGATGACGAACTGGTCGAACGATTCGATGGTGCCCTGCAGCTTGATGCCGTTCACCAGATACACCGAGACCGGCACGCGCTCGCGGCGCAAGGCGTTCAGGAACGGATCCTGCAAGGATTGCGACTTCGTCATGGATTCCCCGTGCTGTCGTGCGTTGTCGTTGTTGTCGTGGGCGGACGCCCGTGGCGATCCCCGGCCCCGCGCCCGTCCATCGCGGCGGGCGCGTCCCGATGTTAACGCAGGAGTCATGCCCGGGGGAACGCCGTCGGCCCTGCGTCAGGCCGGCCGCGCGCGCCCGAGGAAACCGGCCACCGCTGCGTCCAGCGCGGCCTGCTGGGATGCCGGATCGAACCATCGCGCATCCAGTTCGCCGCGCAACCAGGTGAACTGGCGCTTGGCCAATTGCCGGGTCGCGGCGATCGCGCGGGAGCGGAACTCCGCCGGCGAGGAGGCGCCGTCCAGGTACTCCCAGGCTTGCCGGTAACCCACCGCGCGCAGAGCCGGCAGGTCCAGCGGCTTGGAGTGGGCGCGCAGTTCCGGCAAGGCGCGCAGGGCGCGCACCTCGTCGAGGAAGCCGGCCGCCAGCATGGCGTCGAAGCGGGCTTCGATGCGGGCGTGCAGGTCCTCCCGGCGCGGCGGCGCCAGCACCAGTTTCAATACCCGCAGCGGCAGGCGAGCCCCGGCCGCATCGCGCTGCCAGGCGCTGATCGGACGGCCGCTGAGCCGATAGACCTCCAGCGCGCGCTGGATGCGCTGCGCGTCGGTGGCATGGATGCGCGCGGCCGCTACGGGATCCACCTGCGCCAGCTCGGCGTGCAGCGCCGCCCAGCCGCGCACCTCCGCCTCGGCGGAGATCGCAACGCGCAGCGCCTCGTCGGCCTGCGGCATGTCGGACAGGCCTTCCAGCAGCGCGCGGAAGTAGAGGCCGGTGCCGCCGGCAAGGATCGGCAGCCGGCCACGGGCCACGATGCCGTCGATGGCGGCCCGCGCGTCCGTCGCGAACTCGGCGGCCGAGTACGGCTGCCACGGCGCGCGCAGGTCGATGAGGTGGTGCGGCGCCAGCGCCTGCTCCGCGCGGGTGGGCTTGGCCGCGCCGATGTCCAGGCCGCGGTAGACCAGCGCGGAATCGACGCTGACGATTTCACCGCCCAGTCGCCGCGCCAGCGCGATGGCGTACGCACTCTTACCCGACGCCGTGGGGCCCATCAGCGCGATTGCGCGCGGGCGCGCGTCCAGCCGCATCGGGTCAGTAACCGCTTTCGTGCAGGCTGGCCCGGACCTGCTGGTGGCGGGCCCGTACTTCCGCGGCCGGCGCAGGCGACAGCAGGCTGCCCAGCACGACCGCGATGCCGCCGGCCAGGAACCCCGGCACGATTTCGTACAGCGCACTGCCCGTGTGCTTCCACAGCACCACGGTCAGCGCGCCGGCCACCATGCCCGCCAGTGCGCCGACACCGGTCATCCGGCCCCAGACCAGCGAGAGCAGCACCACCGGCCCGAATGCCGCGCCGAAGCCGGCCCACGCATAGCTGACCAGGCCGAGCACGCGACTGTCGGGGTCGCGGGCGATGAAGATCGCCAGCAAAGCCACCGCCAGCACCGCGGCGCGCCCCATCCACACCAGCTCGCGCGGGCCGGCGTTGGGCCGCAGGAAGCCGCGGTAGAAGTCCTCGGTAAGCGCGCTGGAACAGACCAGCAGCTGGCAGCTGAGCGTGCTCATCACCGCGGCCAGAATGGCGGAGAGCAACACCCCCGCCACCCACGGATTGAACAGCGCCTCGGCCAGCACGATGAAGACGCGCTCGGGGTTTTCCGCCAGCACGCCGGCCTGCTGCGGATGCTGGGTAGCCCAGGCGATGCCGGACAACCCCACGGCGATCGCGCCCAGCAGGCACAGAACCATCCACGTCATCCCGATGCGGCGCGCCTGCGGGATCACCGCCAGCGAATCCGCCGCCATGAAGCGGGCCAGGATATGCGGCTGGCCGAAATAGCCCAGGCCCCAGGCCAGCGCGGAGACGACTGCCACCAGACCACCGCCACCGATCCATTGCAGGCGCGACGGATCGACCTGTTCGATGACCCGCAGCGTCTCGCCCGGCCCGCCCACGCTGAGGATGACGATGACCGGCGTCAGCAGCAGCGCGAAGATCATCAGGGTGGCCTGCACCGTGTCGGTCCAGCTCACCGCAAGAAAGCCGCCGATCAGGGTGTACAGGATCGTGGCGGCCGCCCCCCACCAAAGGGCCTGCGCGTAGGGCAGCCCGAATACGCTCTCGAACAGGCGCGCGCCGGCCACGATGCCGCTGGCGCAATAGACCGCGAAGAACACCAGGATCACCAGCGCCGACACGGCGCGCAACAGGCGTCCGTTGGCGGTGGAGCCGGTGTTCGAGAAGCGCGTCGTGAAGTAGTCCGGCAGCGTCAGGGCATTGTCGGTGCGCTCGGTGTAAACGCGCAGCGGCCCCGCAACGAAGCGCCAGTTGCACCATGCGCCGATGCACAGGCCAACGGCGATCCACGCCTCGCTGACGCCGGTCAGGTACAGCGCGCCGGGCAGGCCCATCAGCAGCCAGCCGCTCATGTCGGACGCGCCCGCCGACAGCGCGGTGACGTAGCCGCCCAGCGAGCGTCCGCCAAGGATGTAGTCGTCCAGGCTGCGGGTGGAGCGCCAGGCCGCCAACCCGATCCCCACCATCGCCAGCAGGTACAGGCCAAAGGTGATCAGCAGCGGGGTACTGGCGGTCATGCGCGGGCTCCGGTTGGACGCCGCACTTTAACCCGTCCGGGTCCGGTCATTCCGGCCAGACGATCTCCGGTTTGTTTGCCTGCTTGCGCGGTGCCGGCACGGCGGCGACCGCCGTCCACACCTTCAGCGCGTCCACGGTTTCGGCCACGTCGTGCACGCGCAGCAGCAGGGCACCCCGCTGCGCGGCCACCAGGTGTGCCGCCACCGAGCCTGCCATCCGCGCCCGCGGCTCGGTGCGGCCGGTCAGCTCGCCAATGGTGCGCTTGCGCGACAGGCCCGCCAGCACCGGCACACCCAGCTCGGTGAAGCGCTCCAACTGCGCCAGCAGCTGCAGGTTGTGCGCGGTGGTCTTGCCGAAGCCGAAGCCGGGGTCCACCACGATGTTCTTCCTGGCGATGCCGGCCATCTCGGCGGCGAAGATGCGCTCGGCGAGAAAGCGGTGCACCTCGCCCACCACGTCGTCGTAGTCCGGCGCCTCCTGCATCGAGCGCGGCTCGCCCAGCATGTGCATCAGCACCACCGGCACGCCCAGCTCCGCCGCGGCACCGAGCGCTCCGTCGCGGCGCAGGCCATACACGTCGTTGAGCATGCCCGCACCCGCGGCGACCGCCGCGCGCATGACCTCAGGCTTGCTGGTATCGATGCTGATCGGCAGCGCGGTCGCGCGCGCCAGCCGCTCGACCACCGGCACCACGCGCCGCAGTTCCTCCTCCACGGGCACCTCCTGCGCGCCCGGCCGGGTGGATTCGCCGCCGATGTCCAGCACATCGGCGCCCTGCTCCGCCAACCGCAGGCCGTGCGCAACCGCCGCCTCCGCATCGAAACAGGCGCCACCGTCGGAGAACGAATCCGGGGTGACATTCACGACCCCCATCACCCGCGGGCGATCCAACCGCAGGACGCGTCCGTTGCAATCCAGTTGCGGGGCGGTATCGAACATCGGGGACTCCAAACGAAACAGGCCAGAGCGAACTCTGGCCTGTCGGTGCGGGCGAGGCAAGCGCGCTCAGGTCTGGGCGGCGGGCCCGGCAATCGGAGCGGCAGGTGGGGCAGCGTCGGTGCGCTTGCTGCCCGACTTGTTCCACCCCATGGGCGGCGGAACTTCGCGGCCCTCCATGATCGCGTCGATCTGCGGCACGTCGATGGTTTCGTACTCCAGCAGCGCCTTGGCCATCGTGTGCAGCTTGTCGATGTTCTCGGTCAGGATTGCCGTGGTGCGCGCATAGGCCTTGTCGAGGATGCCGCGCACCACGTCGTCGATCCTGCGCGCGGTGTCATCGGAGACGTTCTTGTGCTGGGTCACGCTGCGGCCCAGGAACACTTCGTCCTCCTCCTCGCCGAAGGTGATCGGGCCGAGTTCGGACAGGCCCCACTTGGTCACCATGTTGCGTGCCATCTTGGTGGCGCGCTCGATGTCGTTGGAGGCACCGGTGGTCACCTTGTCGGGGCCGAAGATCAATTCCTCTGCCACACGGCCGCCGTACAGCGAGGCCAGCTGGGACTCGATGGCGGTGCGGTTGTAGCTGTATTTGTCGCCCTCCGGCAGGTACATGGTCACGCCCAGCGCGCGGCCGCGCGGGATGATGGTGACCTTGTAGACGGGGTCGTGCTCCGGCACCAGCCGGCCGACGATGGCATGGCCGGCTTCGTGGTAGGCGGTCAGCGTCTTTTCCTGCTCGCTCATCGCCATCGATCGGCGCTCGGCGCCCATCAGGATCTTGTCGCGCGCCTTGTCGAAGTGCTCCATGCGCACTTCCTTCTCGTTGCCGCGCGCGGCGAACAGCGCCGCCTCGTTGCAGAGGTTGGCGAGGTCGGCACCAGAGAAGCCGGGCGTGCCGCGGGCGATGGTCATCGGCTCCACGTCGGCCGCCAGCGGCAGCTTGCGCATGTGGACCTTGAGGATCTGCTCGCGCCCCTTCACGTCGGGCAGGCCCACCACCACCTGGCGGTCGAAGCGCCCCGGCCGCAGCAGGGCCGGGTCGAGCACGTCGGGGCGATTGGTGGCGGCAATCACAATGACGCCCTCGCCGCCCTCGAAGCCGTCCATCTCGACCAGCAACTGGTTGAGGGTCTGCTCGCGCTCGTCGTGGCCACCGCCCAGGCCGGCGCCGCGATGGCGGCCGACCGCATCGATCTCGTCGATGAAGATGATGCAGGGCGCGTGCTTCTTGGCCTGCTCGAACATGTCGCGCACACGGCTGGCACCGACGCCGACGAACATCTCGACGAAGTCCGAGCCGGAGATCGAGAAGAACGGCACCTTGGCCTCGCCGGCGATCGCCTTGGCGAGCAGCGTCTTGCCGGTGCCGGGCGGGCCGACCATCAGCACGCCGCGCGGGATCTTGCCGCCCAGCTTCTGGAAGCGCGACGGGTCGCGCAGGAACTCAACCAGCTCGGCCACGTCCTCCTTGGCCTCGTCGCAGCCGGCGACGTCGGCAAAGGTCACCTTGACCTGGTCATCCGACAGCAGCTTGGCGCGCGAACGGCCGAACGACATCGCGCCCTTGCCACTGCCACCGCCCTGCATCTGCCGCATCATGAACAGCCAGAAGCCGATGATCAGCAGCACCGGCAGGAAGTTCAGCACCAGCGACCAGAACGAAACACCGGAATCCGGCGGTGCCTGCTTGATCTCCACCTTGTGCTGGATGAGGTCGTTGATCAGGTCCTTGTCGCGGACCGGGGCGGTGGTGGTGCCGCTGCTGCCGTCGGTGCGCTCGAAGCTGATGCTGCGCTCGTTGCTGGCGATGTCGACCTTCTTGATCCGGTCGTTCTCCACGTCCTGCACGAACTGCGAGTAGACGACCTCCTGATTGGCGGCCAGCTTCGGCGAGAAGCTCTGGAAGACAACCATCAGGACGGCAGCCACCACCACCCAGAGGAGCAGGTTTTTCGCGAGATCGTTCATGTCGTCCTTTGTCCTTATGCCTTCCGCCTGCTGCCGTCCGCCTATTTCGCCTGGGCCAACTTGCCGGTGGCCAGCGCGTAGACCTCCGGAGACCTGTTACGCGATGCCGCCGGCTTCCGGATCACCACTTTGGCATACCGCCGCCGCAGTTCCCGCACGTATTCGTCGAACCCGGCCCCCTGGAACAACTTGATCAGGAAGGCACCGCCGGTGCGAAGCTGGCCGTCGGCGAAGTCCATCGCCAGCTCGGCCAGGTGCATCGCGCGCGGCTGGTCCACTGCCGCTACACCACTCTTATTGGGGGCCATGTCGGACAACACAAGGTCAACCGGCTGCCCGCCAAGCAGCTCCAACAACCCGGATAGAACCGCATCGTCCCTGAAGTCGCCATGAAGAAAATCCACCCCGGCCAGCGAGGGCATCTCCAGAATGTCGCTGGCGATCACCCGGCCCGGGCGGTTCGGGTCCAGCCGGTCGAGCTCCTGGCGGATCCACTGCGACCAGCCGCCCGGGGCCGCCCCCAGGTCCACCACCACCATGCCGGGCTTGAGCAGGCGGTCGCGTTCGACCAGCTCCTCCAGCTTGTAGGCGGCACGCGAGCGCATGCCCTCGGCCTGCGCTTTCTTGACGTAGGGGTCGGAGAAGTGTTCCTTGAGCCAGCGCTGGCTGGATTTACTGCGGGTGGCCATGCCTGCGGTCCCCCTCCCGCAGGGGGGAGGGCTGGTGGGAGTAAGGAGCCCGCCGGTAGGCGGCCCTGCTGGCCTGCATGATACCCTGCACCTCCCTGATTATCCGCCACGTGCCGCATGCCGATCGCCCTCACCAATGCCCAGCTCCGCTTCCTTCGCGGGCAAGCCCACGACCTCAAGGCGATGCTGCAGGTCGGCGGCAAGGGCATCACCGACGCCCTGGTGGCGGAGGTGGATCTGGCCCTGGAGCATCACGAGCTGATCAAGGTGAAGGTGGCCGGCGTGGACCGCGAAGCGCGCGACGCCATGATTGCCGACCTGGCCGACCGCACCGACGCCGCGCTGGTGCAGCGCATCGGCCACACCGCGGTGCTCTATCGCCCCGGCAAGGACAAGCGGCAGATCGTCCTGCCGCGCGCCTGATCCCTCCCGCGATACCGCGATGCAGCTCAATCTTGAACGCCCCGACTACCCATTCTTCCTGCGTGGCGCCGACGGCGCGGGCGCGCTGGTCAACGACCGCCGCCTGACGGCGAGTTTCGTGGTGGCACCCGACACCCTGGTCGAAGCCTGGCCGGTCCGCGACGTGCGGCAGATGACGCCGGCCGATCTCGACGTCGTGCTGGCCCTGGCCCCGGAACTGGTGGTGCTGGGCACTGGCCCCACCCAGGCCTTTCCGCCGGCCGCGGTGATGGCCGCCTGCCTGCAGCATGGCATCGGCCTCGAGGCCATGACCAATGCCGCCGCCGCGCGCACCTATTCGGTGCTGGCAGGCGAGGGACGACGGGTCGTGGCCGCCTTCGTGTTTCCCTGAACCAACGCCCGCCCGGCGGTTGCCGGGCCCGCGCTTCGGGGCTATGGTGCCCCGCAAATCCGATGACACCCGCGGGCGACGCGCCAGCCGCGCCGCCCGCATTGCTTTGCTGGAGCCACTCACACCATGAGCACCACCGACCAACGCCCTGCCCTGCTGCTGTCCCGCATCGACGTGGAACGGATCGAGGACCTGCTGGAGCGCCCGGAGTACCGCAGCCTCGACACCACCGCCCTGCGCGGCGAGCTGGAACGTGCCGAGCTGGTCGAGCCGGGCACGATGCCGGGCGACGTCATCACCATGAACACCACCGCGCTGGTGGAGGTCGTCGACGACCAGCAGCAGGCACACGCCCATGCGCTGACGCTGGTCTATCCCCGCGACGCCGACGGCAGCAGCGACAAGGTCTCGATCCTCGCCCCGGTGGGCAGCGCCCTGCTGGGTCTGCGCGTGGGCGACAGCATCGACTGGCCGCTGCCGGGCGGCCGCCGCGGCGCCTGCACGTGCAGGCGATCCGCTACCAGCCGGAAGCCGCGGGCCAACTGCACCGCTGAAGAGGTCCCGGCGTCACGCCGCGGCAGGCGGCCGGGGCGCGCCCAGGCGCCCCAGTTCCCCCAGCATCTCCCACGATTTCAGCCCGCGCCCGCCGAGGTGGTGCAGCAGCACTCCCCGAAGCGGCAGGCGCAGGCT
Organism: Thermomonas sp.; assembly: GCF_046293095.1. Lineage (GTDB taxonomy): Bacteria > Pseudomonadota > Gammaproteobacteria > Xanthomonadales > Xanthomonadaceae > Thermomonas. The sequence goes on along the minus strand of NZ_JBKBPN010000002.1, from coordinate 49,494 downwards.
GGCCAGATCGTCTGCATCGGGCAGGACGTCGTCGGCCAGCGCCAGCAACGCGCGGCCCGTGGCGGTGTCACGGCGCTCGCCGGCGCGCTCGCTGTACAGCCGGCGCGGCCCCTCCTCGGGATCCAGGCGATAGCGCGCGCCAGGATCGACCGCCATGCCATCGGCCTCCTGCCCGAACGCCAGGCCCACGCCCAGCGCCTCTAGCAGGTCGCGTTCGAACCGGCGCAGCGTCCATGCCAGCGGCTCACCCGCACGCAGGCGCTCGCGTACCTGCGCGTAGGCCGCGTGCAGTTCCGGCTGCGGCACATGGCGCGGGGCCAGCCGCAGGCACAGTTCGTTGACGTAGAACCCGGCCATTGCCGCATCCCCGTGCAGCAGCGGCGCGGCATCCACCGCCTCGGCGGCGGCGAGCTGCGCCAGCTCGCCTTTCTGCACCGCATCGAAACGGATGGACTGCAGCGGCTGCAACGCAGCGCGCAGCAGATGCTTCCTGGGCGCCAGCACCCCGCGCGCGACCAGGCCGATACGGCCGTGATCGGCGCTCAGCACTTCGACCAGCAGGCTGGTCTCCCGCCATGGGCGGGCGTGCAGGACGAAGGCGGGCTCGGCAGTGAAGCGCATTCCCGCATTGTAGGAGGGCGCCATGGGGACGTGCCGGGGTGATCGGCACCGCCATGCGCGATAGTGCGCCGTGTCCGAGCCGGAATTCACGCGGATGCCTCACGGCACCCGCCGGATCAGTCGTGGTAGCCCAGCGCGCGCAGCGCCGCTTCGTCGTCGCTCCAGCCTTCGCGCACGCGCACCCAGGTCTGCAGGAAGACCTTGGCGTCGAACAGGCGCTCCATCTGCTCGCGGGCGTGCTTGCCGATGTCGCGCAGGCGCTCACCGCCCTTGCCGATCACGATGGCCTTCTGGCCTTCACGCTCGACCCAGATCACCGCATCGATGCGGTACATCACCCCGGCCTTGGGCGAGGGCTCCTCCTCGAACTTCTCCACCTCCACCGTGGTGGAGTACGGCAGCTCTTCGCCCAGCCGGCGCATCAGCTGCTCACGCACCAGTTCACCTGCGAGGAAGCGCTGGCTCTTGTCGGTGATCTCGTCCTCGCCATACATCGGCGCGGCCTCCGGCATCAGATCCAGCAGCGTGGCGACCAGCGGCTCCAGCCCGCTGCGCTTGAGCGCGGAGAGCGGATGCACGGCGGCGAATTCGCGCCCTTCCGTCACCTTGGCGATGAACGGCAGCAATGCCGTCTTGTCCTTGAGCTTGTCGACCTGGTTGACCACCAGCACCACCGGCAGGCCAGCATTGCGCAACGCATCGTAGGCCAGGCCGTCCTCGTGGTCCCAGCGGCCCGCCTCGACCACCAGCAGCGCCGCGTCCACGCCTTCCAGCGCGCCGCGCGCGGCACGGTTCATCATCCGGTTCATCGCCTTGCCGGAGCGCTTGCCCTGCTCGCCGTGGATGCCGGGCGTGTCCACCAGCTGCAGCTGTCCGCGCGGGAAGGTGGCGATGCCCAGAAGACGATGTCGCGTGGTCTGCGGGCGGTTGGAGGTGATGCTGACCTTGGCGCCGACCAGCGCATTGACCAGGGTGGATTTGCCGACGTTGGGCCGACCGATCACGGCGACGGCGCCGCTGCGGGACGTGGGGGTGTTCATGCCTGTTCGATATCCTTGAGCGCGGCCTCGGCCGCCTGTTGTTCCGCCGCCCGCCGCGAGCTGCCCTCGCCTTCGGTACGCAGCGCGGGCACGGACAGGGTGCAACTGACCCGGAAGATCCGCGCGTGGTCCTCGCCCCCCTCGTGCAGCAGCGCATACACCGGCAGCGGATGCTGGCGGGCCTGCAGCCACTCCTGCAGGCGGGTCTTGGCGTCCTTGCCGACCTTGTTGGCGGGCGGCAGCGCTGCGATCAGCGGCGCGAACCACGGCAGCACGACCGCGCGACAGGCGTCGAAACCCGCATCCAGATAAATCGCCGCGATCAACGCTTCCAGCGCATCGGCCAGGATCGAGTCGCGCCGGTGACCGCCGGTTTTCATCTCCCCCGGCCCCAGCACCAGATGGGCGCCGAGATCCAGCGTGCGGGCGATCCCCGCCAAAGCCGACTCCCGCACCAGCTCCGCGCGCGCGCGGGTGAGCGCGCCCTCGTCGGCCCTGGGCCAGTGCCGGTACAGCGCTTCGGCGATGAACTGGTTGACCAGCGCATCGCCGAGGAACTCGAGACGTTCGTTATGCGGACTGCCGGCGCTGCGGTGGGTCAGCGCCTGCGCCAGCAGCGCGGGGTCCGCGAACACATGGCCGGCGAATGCCGGCCCCGGACCGTCACTCGGCGCTTGCGCCACGCGCCAGTACCCGTTCGGCGTGGAACTTGCCGACCACATCGAGATTGGCCATCAGCGGCTCGCGGCGCTCGTAGTCCACGATCATCTTCAGACCGCCGTCACCCGACTCGAACTTCAGTGCGTCCATCTTCTTGACGTGGTCCGCGTAGCTCATCTCCAGCCGGCGCTGGTAGCGCTCGCGGATCTTGTCCTTGGAGGCACCGGCAAGTTCCGGATCCTCCGCCAGCCCCTTGAGTGCCTGCTGCACGGAGTAGTACTCGATATACATGGGCACGATCTTCATGGCCACGTAGGCGAAAAAAATCGCTACGCACAGGGTGATCAGGAACCCCAGCATGGTCATGCCTTGCTGCTTCTGCTTCATGCGCACATCCCCTCTTGGTTGAACGGCCGGGTGTCGATCAAGGAATACGGGTTCCGATGCGGGAAACGTCCACCCAGTGGTCGGCACTGGCATCGAAGTTCATCCACACCATGAACGCCTTGCCGCGCAGGTTGGCCTCCGGCAGGAACCCCCAGAACCGGCTGTCCTCGCTGTTGCCACGGTTGTCGCCCATGACGAAATAATGCCCTTCCGGCACCGTCCAGTCACCCTCCGCCACGCTCATTTCGCGCTCCAGGATGAAATGTGGGCGGCCAGGCAGCCCTTCGGTCAGCTTGGTATCGCCGGTCTCGCCAGCCCCCTGGCCAACGCCGGTGTAGATTCCTTCCACCCGGTATGGCAGCACGGTGCCGTTGATGCTCACCTTGTGGTCGTGATACCCGATGGTATCGCCGGGCAGGCCGATGACCCGCTTGATCCAGTCCTCGCGAGGGTGGTGCGGCGGACGGAACACCACCACGTCGCCGCGTGCGGGCTCGCCGTTGTCGAGGAATTTCTTGTTGGTGATCGGCCAGCGCAGACCGTAGGAGAACTTGTTGACCAGGATGAAATCGCCGATCAGCAGGGTCGGCATCATCGAACTGGACGGAATGCGGAAAGGCTCGGCGACGAAGCTGCGCAACCCCAGCACCAGCGCCAGCACCGGAAAGAACGCCTTGGAATAATCGACCAGCGCCGGCTCTTTGGCGTCATCCAGCGGGCCTGCAGCGGCCGCGCGGCGCTTGGCCAGGAACAGCTTGTCCAGCAGCCAGACCAGGCCGGTGACGGCGGTCAGCGCCACCAGAATCGTTTCAAACCACACCATCATGCGGCGCTCTCCGTCATTTTCCGGCCGGGCCGGACCAGGGTTGCATCAGGCCGCCCGGCCGGGCCGCGGGTAGGCGGCGCCATCGCGGCGGTGGTCGCGGACGGCGTCACTTGCCGTCCACCTGCAGCACGGCAAGGAAGGCCTCCTGCGGGATCTCCACGCGACCGACCTGCTTCATGCGTTTCTTGCCTTCCTTCTGCTTCTCCAGCAGCTTCTTCTTGCGCGTGGCATCGCCGCCGTAGCACTTGGCCAGCACGTTCTTGCGCAGCGCCTTGACGGTGGTGCGGGCGATGATCTGGCTTCCGATCGCCGCCTGGATGGCCACGTCGAACATCTGCCGCGGGATCAGATCCTTCATCTTCTCGCACAGCTCGCGGCCGCGCCGGTCGGCGTGGCTGCGGTGGACGATGATGGACAGCGCGTCCACCCGGTCGCCGTTGATCAGCGTGTCCACGCGCACAAACGGGCCGGCATCGAAGCGCAGGAAGTGGTAATCCAGCGAAGCGTAGCCGCGGCTCACCGACTTGAGCTTGTCGAAGAAATCCAGCACCACCTCGGCCATCGGCAGCTCGTAACTGATCTGCACCTGGCTGGCCATGTAGGTGATGCCGATCTGCACGCCGCGCTTTTCCTCGCACAGTTTGATGATGTTGCCGATGTACGGCTCGGGCGTGAGGATATTGGCGCGGATGATCGGCTCGCGGATCTCCTGCACCTGGTTGATCGGCGGCAGCTTGGCGGGGTTGTCCATCGGCACGATGGTGCCGTCGGTCTTCAGCACCTCGTAGATCACCGTGGGTGCGGTGGTGATCAGGTTGAGGTCGTATTCGCGCTCCAGCCGCTCCTGCACGATCTCCATGTGCAGCATGCCGAGGAAGCCGCAGCGGAAGCCGAAGCCCATCGCCTCCGAGCTTTCCGGCTCGAAGCGCAGCGCGGCATCGTTCAGGCGCAGCTTCTCCAGCGCCTCGCGCAGCGCCGGGTAATCCTCGGCATCGACCGGGAACAGGCCGGCGAACACGCGCGGCTGCATCTCCTGGAAGCCCGGCAGCGGCGCCGGCGCCGGGTCGGCCGCCAGCGTAAGCGTGTCGCCTACCGGCGCACCGTGCACGTCCTTGATGGAAGCGGTGACCCAGCCCACCTCGCCCGCGCGCAGGGCCGGCAGCACCTTGCGCTTGGGTGTGAACACGCCGACCGCGTCCACCAGGTGGGTGCGGCCGGTCGACATCACCAGCATCTTGTCGCCGGGCTTCAGCTCGCCCTGCATCACGCGCACCAGCGAGACCACGCCGAGGTAGTTGTCGAACCACGAGTCGATGATCAGCGCCTGCAGCTTGTCGGTGTCGCGCGGCTGCGGCGGCGGGATGCGGTGGACAATGGCCTCCAGCACGTCGCCGACGTTGAGCCCGGTCTTGGCGCTGATGGCGACGGCATCGGCGGCATCGATGCCGATCACGGCCTCGATCTCCTCCTTCACCTTGTCGATGTCGGCGGTAGGCAGGTCGATCTTGTTCAGCACCGGCACCACTTCCAGGCCCTGCTCCACCGCGGTGTAGCAATTGGCCACCGACTGCGCTTCCACGCCCTGCGCCGCATCCACCACCAGCAGCGCGCCTTCGCAGGCCGCCAGCGAGCGGCTGACCTCGTAGCTGAAGTCGACGTGGCCCGGGGTATCGATGAAGTTCAGGAAATAGGTGTTGCCGTCCTTCGCGGTGTACGGCAGCGAGACCGACTGCGCCTTGATGGTGATGCCGCGCTCGCGCTCGATCGGGTTGGAGTCGAGCACCTGCGCTTCCATCTCGCGCGCCTGCAGGCCGCCGCACAGCTGGATGATGCGGTCGGCCAAGGTCGACTTGCCGTGGTCGACGTGGGCGATGATGGAGAAGTTGCGGATGAACCGCATCGAATCGTGCTGCATGTGGGGGCGTCGGCTGGGTGCGGCGCAGGCCGCGGGAGCGCAGCCTGACATAAAAATAGCTTTTCATTATCGCACAGGCCCGCTGGCGGCCCTGCCGCGCGCCCAGCCGCTCTTAATGCGGGCGCCGACCAGTTCGCTGGCCGGCGCCCGCACACGCCTCACTTACCGGCCGGCGTGACCGTGACGTAACGGGTACCGCTGCCGCGGCGCACCAGCAGCATCACCGGCTTTTCGGTGCCGGCGGCGCGCAACTGGGCGTCCAGTGCAGCCGCACTACCGACATCATTGCGGCCCACCGCCAGCACCACGTCGCCCGGCATCAGCCCGGCCTCACGCGCGGCCTGCCCCTCGATGCGGGCGATCAGCACGCCTTCCTTCGGCTGCAGGCCCAGGCGGCTGCGCTGCTGGGCGGTCAGATCCTGCCCGACGATCCCCAGCGGATTGGCCTGCGCGGGCGCGCTGGAACGGGGAGCCGCACTGCCCTGGTCGCCGGCGTCGGCACTGGCCTCATCCAGTGCCCCCAAGGTGGCGGTCAGCGTCCGCGGCTTGCCATCACGGATCACCTCCAACGTGACCCGACTGCCCGGCGCCATTGCGCCGATGATCGGCGGCAGGTCGCTGGACTCGTACACCGGCCGCCCATTGACACTGCGGATCACGTCCTGGCGCTGCAGGCCGGCGCGTTCGGCGGCACTGCCGGGCTCCACCGTGGCCACCAGCGCCCCGTTGGCATCGGGCAGGCCCAGCGCACGAGCGGCATCGCGGTCCATGGCCTGGATCTGCACGCCCAGCTGCCCGCGCCGCACCTTGCCGTTAGCCTTGAGCTGCTGCACCGCGTTCATCGCCACGTCGATCGGGATTGCGAAGCTCACGCCCATGTAGCCGCCGGAATTGCTGAAGATCTGCGAATTGATGCCCACCACTTGCCCGCGGGTGTCCAGCAGCGGGCCGCCGGAATTGCCGCGATTGATCGCCACGTCGGTCTGGATGAACGGGACGTAGCGCTGGTCGGCGCCGGGGTTGGCGCGGCCCACCGCGCTGACGATACCGGCAGTGACGGAATGGTCCAGGCCGAACGGCGAGCCGATCGCCACCACCCACTGGCCCGGCTTCAGCGTGGCGGAATCGCCGATGCGCATCACCGGCAGGCCCTTGGCGTCGATCTTCAGCAGCGCAACATCGGACTGTTCATCGCTGCCCACCACCTTGGCGGTGAACTCGCGGCGGTCGGCCAGGCGGATGCGCACGGTGTCGGCGCCGTCGATCACATGGTGATTGGTCAGCACGTAGCCGTCGCTGGAGATGATGAAGCCGGTACCCAGCGAGGTCCCCCGCGGACGGGCGTTCGGCATGCCGGGCATGCCCGGCATCGGGGTCATGCCGGGGCCGAAGAAGCGACGGAAGAACTCGGGGATCTGGTCTTCGCCGTCCCCCTCATCGTCGCCGGGCATCTGCGGGGCGCGGCCAGACTTCGCAATGGCCGGCTTGCTGCCGATTTCCGCCTGCACGCTGACCACGGCAGGGCCGACCTGCTCGACCAGACGCGTGAAGTCCGGCAGGCCGGCCACCAGCTCGGGGGCCGGTGTGGTCGGCTGGCCGGCCAGCGGCGTCTGCGCATTGGCGGCGTTCTGGCCGCTGCAGGCGCCGACGCCGGCCACGGCCAGCGCAGTGGCCAACAGAAGGGGGCGGAAAACGGTGCGGGGTGCAGGCATGGCGAAGATATCCTCGAAGACACGGATGGGGACGAACCGCTCGCCGGGCCTTGGCCGGCGCGACGGGACTCATGGGGAATCAGGGCTGCGGCTGGGAGCCGGACGGGCCATCATCCTGGGCCGGTGTGGCGGCGACATCGGACAACAGGGTCGGCGGCGCGCGGAAGGCGGACGGCGTGAAAGGATTGTCCGCGGCCCGCGGCAGGTGTTCACCGAAACCAACGGCCAGACTGCCGCCACTGCCGTACTGCGACAGGATCGAGCGCGGCCAGGGCCGGGGCACACTGTCCGTGGACGGCAGGACGGGGAAGGCAGCCGCCGGCATGTCCGGTTCTGCGGCCGGAGGCGTGGCGGCGGCGATGCCGACGCGCTCTGCCTGGGCGGGCGTAGCCATCGGAGATGCGCTTGGCAACTTGCTGCGGCGCAGCGGTGTGGTAACGGCCACTGCTGCCGAGGCGACCCGCCTATCCGGGGTTTCCGCCTGCGGCGCGGGCGCGGGCGTCGGCGCAACTTGCTGCGCGGCCGGCATCGCCACGGCGGATCGGGTGGCCGCAACCTCCTGCGCCACAGGCCCCACCGCAACATCGGGATCCAGGGCCGGGCGCGCCAGCAGGGCCACCAGGCCCAGCGCGGCAGCCAGCGCGGCGATGCCCGCCCCACGGCGCAGCCAGACCGGGCGCAACGCCGCGGCACGTGCCTGCGCGGCCACGGCGTCCTGGCCGCGCAATGCGGCGCCGACCCGCGAAGCGAAATCCGCCGGCAGGTGCCGGGCGGGCGCCAGGCCGCGCATCACGTCGCTGGCGATGCGCCATCGCTCCCAGCTGCCGGCCAGCTCGGCGTCGTGCTGCAGGCGGCGCAGCAGGAAGCGGGTCTGGTCTTCCGGCAGTGCCCCGTCCATCAGCGCGGACAGTTGCTCCCGGCTGCTGAGCTGGGTGAGGTCGATGCAGTGGCGGTCGGTGTCGGCGTCGGTATGCATGGGCGTCATGAGGCGTGCGAGCGCTTCGGCAGTTCGTCGTGTTCCAGCAGGGGGCGCATCCGGGCATCGATAGCTTCGCGGGCGCGGAAGATCCGCGAGCGCACCGTGCCGATCGGACAGCCCATCCGCTCGGCGATCTCTTCGTAACTCATCCCTTCCACTTCGCGGAGGGTGATCGCTTCGCGCAGATCAGGCGGCAGGGCTTCGACCGCGGCCAGCACCGTTTGTTCCAGCTGCTGGCGCATCAACTCGCGCTCGGGCGTGTCGTTGTCGCGCAGACGCAAGCCGGATTCGAACTGCTCGGCATCCTCGATCTCGATGTCTTCGCCCGGTGGCCGGCGGCCGTGGGCAGCTAGGTGATTCTTGGCGGTGTTCACCGCGATCCGGTGCAGCCAGGTGGAGAACTGCGCGTCGCCGCGGAACCCGCCAATGGCGCGGTAGGCGCGGATGAAGGTGTCCTGCGCCACGTCCTGCACCTCCGACCAGTCACGCACATACCGCGAAATCACCGCCGCGACGCGGTGCTGGTACTTGCGCACCAGCAGATCGAAGGCGGCGGTGTCGCCACGCTGCACGCGGGCCACCAGGTCCTGATCCAGCGCTTGCGACACCCGATCCTCCTTCATGTTCGCCGCGGCCTCGCTGGTGGGCCCGGTCGCTTCCGGGCGTTGTGACAGGGACAGACCGCGAAAGTTCCGCGGGAGGATTCGAATCTGCAGACGATTAGACACGTATTCAAGTTGTCGCGGGCTACGATAAGCCCTTTCCCCTGGTACGGATGACACGCCCATGGCCGATTCCTCCGCAAACCGTTTCGACGGACTCCGCCTTCGCCACTGGACGCACCAGTGCCGCGAGGACGGCGTGCTGGTGCTGGCGTTCGACCGCGCCGACGCCGCAGTCAACGCGTTCTCGCAGGACGCCCTGATCGAGTTGGGCGAGGCGCTGGAGCGTATCGCGCTGGAGCCGCCCAAGGCGCTGGTGATCGCGTCCGGCAAACCGGCAGGCTTCATCGCCGGGGCCGATCTCAAGGAATTCCAGGACTATGACCGCCGCGGCACCGTCGAGGAGGCGATCCGCCGCGGCCAGGACACTTTCCAGGCGTTGGCGGAGCTGCCCTGCCCCACGGCGGCGGCGATCCACGGCTTCTGCATGGGCGGCGGCACCGAACTGGCGCTGGCCTGCCGGTACCGCGTGGCCAGCAGCGACGCCTCCACCCGCATCGGCCTGCCGGAAGTGCAGCTGGGCATCTTCCCCGGCTGGGGCGGCAGTGCCCGCCTGCCGCGCCTGGTCGGCGCACCGGCGGCGATGGACCTGATGCTGACCGGCCGCGCACTGAGCGCGAAGGCCGCGCGCGGCATTGGCCTGGTGGACAAGGTGGTGGAGCCGGCGCAGCTGATCGACGCCGCCGCCGCGCTGGCGCTGAAGGGCACCGTGCGCCCGTTCAAGCAACGCGCGCTGGGCTGGCTGACCAATACCTTCCTGGCGCGCAAGCTGCTGGTGCCGCAGATGGTGAAGCAGGTCGCGCGCAAGGCGCCCAAGGCGTTCTATCCCGCGCCCTATGCGCTGATCTCCACGTGGGAACGCTACGGTGGCGCTGGCATCCGTGCGCGGCTCGACGCCGAGCGCCGGGCGGTGGTGAAACTGGCCGCCACGCCCACCGCGCGCAACCTGATCCGCATTTTCTTCCTCACGGAGCGACTGAAGGCGCTGGGCAAGGGCGATGCCGGCATCAACCGCGTGCACGTGATCGGCGCCGGCGTGATGGGCGGCGATATCGCCGCGTTCGCTGCCTACAAGGGCTTCGAGGTGACGCTGCAGGACCGCGAGCAGCGCTTCATCGACAGTGCCTTGCAGCGCGCGCAAACCCTGTTCGAGAAAAAAGTGAAGGACGAGAGCAAGCGTCCGGCGGTGGCCGCGCGACTGAAGTCCGACCTTGACGGCGCGGGCGTGCCCGAGGCCGACCTGGTCATCGAGGCGATCATCGAAAACCCGGACGCCAAGCGCGACCTCTACCAGTCGGTCGAACCGCGCATGAAGGCCGACGCGCTGCTGACCACCAACACCTCGTCGATCCCGCTGGACGAATTGCGCCCGCACATCGCCCGCCCGGCGCAGTTCGCCGGCCTGCACTACTTCAACCCGGTGGCGCAGATGCCGCTGGTGGAGATCATCCGCCACGCCGGCATGGCCGCGGAGACCGAGCGCCGCCTGGCCGCGTTCTGCAAGGCGCTGGGCAAGTTCCCGGTGCCGGTGGCCGGCACGCCGGGCTTCCTGGTCAATCGCGTGCTGTTCCCGTACATGCTGGAAGCGGCCACGGCCTATGCCGAGGGCATCCCCGGCCCGGCCATCGACAAGGCGGCGACGCGCTTCGGCATGCCGATGGGGCCGATCGAACTGCTCGACACCGTGGGCCTGGACGTGGCCGCCAGCGTCGGCAAGGAGCTGGCACCCTTCCTCGGCCTGGACGTGCCGGCGGCGCTGGCCACGGTCGAAGCCGGCAAGCGCGGCAAGAAGGACGGGCAAGGTATCTACAAATGGGAGAACGGCAAGGCGATAAAACCCGAACTGCCGGCCGGCTACGTGGCGCCCGACGACCTGGAGGATCGCCTGATCCTGCCGCTGCTCAACGAAGCCGTGGCCTGCCTGCACGACGGGGTGGTGAGTGACGCCGACCTGCTGGACGCCGGTGTGATCTTCGGGACGGGCTTTGCCCCGTTCCGCGGCGGCCCGATCCAGCACATCCGCGCCACCGGCGCCGACGCGCTGCTGGCGCGGCTGGAAACGCTGCGCGCGAAATACGGCGAGCGCTTCGCGCCGCGCGCGGGCTGGGACAACCCGGTACTGCGCACGCCGGCGGCCTGAAGCCGCAGCGCCGGACTCACATCGTCTGGGTCGGCTGGTCCGCGTTGAGCGTGCCGGCCAGGGTGGTCTCGATCTTGCTGCGCACCGCCTCGCCTTCGGCGGTGTCGGCGAACTGGACGCCGATGCCAGCAGCCCGGTTGCCCTGCGCGCCGGTGGGGGTCACCCACACCACCTTGCCAGCCACCGGCAGGCGCTCGGAGGAGTCCGGCAGGGTGAGCAGCAGGAAGACCTCGTCGCCGATGAAATAGCGCCGCGTGGTGGGCACGAAGATGCCACCGTGGCGGATGAAGGGCATGTATGCGTTGTACAGCGCCGCCTTGTCCTTGATCGCCAGCGACAGGATGCCCTGTCGTGCCCCGCCCGTCGGATTGCTCATTCCCTGTTCCCTGTCAGTTGCACGGTCCCGGCCTCAGCGCCACGCCAGCAGTGCTTCCGCGACCGCGAGGTCGGCGCGCACGGTGGTGTGCAGCAACTCGCGGGCGCGGTTGGCCGCGTCGAAGCGCGCGGCCAGCGTGCGGGTTGCGGCCGGATCGGTCAAGCCCGCGGCCTCGCGCAACGCGAACTCGGCCAGATGACGCAAACGTTCCGCGGCGCGCCCATCGGCCACCCAACGCTGCGCCACTTCGGTGGCCTCGGCCTGCCCGCGCTGCAGTGCCTGCGCGTCCTTCACCGCGTCACGGCGTAGCACCAGCCCGTCGCCGGCAGCCCACGCATCGGCCAGGCCGGGGTGCCCGCGGGCCGCGTCCAGCGCTTCCTCCGCCAGGGCCGGGGCATGGCCGCGCTGGCGCAGCCAGTCCAGCGCTTCGGCACGCGGCGGCAGGCGCAGCTCCAGCCGCTGGCAGCGGCTGCGGATGGTGGCCGGCAGCTGCGCGGGGCTGGACGCCAGCAGCCACAGGTAACGGCCAGGCTGCGGCTCTTCCAGCGTTTTCAGGATCGCGTTCCAGGCGCTCCAGTTCACCGCATCGGCCGGATCCACGATCACCACCTGCGCGCCGCCCAGCTGCGAGGTCAGACCCATCTTCCCGGTCAGCGCGCGCACCTGCTCGATCACGATTTCGGCGCGCGGCTTGCCGGTCTTCTGGTTGATCTCGTAACCGAGGAACAACAGGTCCGGGTGGGCGCTGTGGCCCCAGGGATGCGCCGGCGTGCCGTCGGGGCGCACTTCCAGCGCCTCCATCTGCGAGCGCGCGGCAAACAGCGTGCAGCTGCGGCAGCTGCCGCAGGGCTCGCCGTCCGGGCGCGGCGCCTGGCACAGTAGGCGCCGGGCCAGGTGCTCGGCCAACAGGCGCTTGCCCAGCAGCGCCGGGCCCGCGATCAGGGTGGCATGGCCGAAATGACCGGCAGTCATCGCTTCGGCGGCCTGCGTGTAGGCGCGCTGCTGCCAGGGCGAGAGCGGCGGCAACAGGCTCATGCCAACCCCTCGCGATAGGTGGCCAGTGCGGCCAGCGCCGCGGCCGCGACGGTGGCGGCATCGGGACTGGCGTCGATCACCCGGATGCGCCCGGGCTGCTGCGCGGCGCGGGCCAGGAAGCCGGCGCGCACGCGCTCGAAGAAGTCGTCGCGTTCGCGCTCGATGCGGTCCGGCGCGGCGCCGTCCAGCAGGTCGCGCCCGCGGGTGCGCTCGCGCGCATGCGCCACGCCCAGGTCCAGCAGCAGCGTCAGTCCGGGTTCGATGCCCACCGCGCGCCGCTCCAACTCGGCAATGAAGCCGACGTCCATGCCGCGCGCCGCGCCCTGGTAGGCGTAGCTGGAATCGGTGAAGCGGTCGCTGATCACCCACGCGCCGCGGGCCAGCGCCGGCAAGACCACCTGCTGCACGTGCTGCGCGCGCGCCGCGAACATCAGCAGCAGTTCGGTGGTCGGATGCACCGGTTCGTCGCCCGCCGCCAGCAGCAGGCCGCGGATGCGCTCGGCCAGCGGCGTGCCGCCGGGCTCGCGCGTGGACACCACCTCGAAACCATCGGCCAGCAGCGCATCGCGCAGGGCCGAGAGCACCGTGCTCTTGCCGGCGCCCTCGCCGCCTTCGATGGTCAGCAGGCGCGGCTGGGACTGCAGCATCGTCACTTCGGCGCAGCTCCTTCGCGCACGGCCTGGCGCTGCGCGCGGTAGCGCTGCACGTAGTCCTTCACGGCGGCATTGTGGTCCGCCAGCGAGGCGCTGAACACGTGGCGGCCGCTGCCGTCGCCCACGGCGACGAAATACAGCGCGTCGCCCGGCGCCGGACGCGTGGCCGCGCGCAACGCCGCCTTGCCCGGCATCGCGATCGGCGTGGGCGGCAGGCCGGCGCGGGTGTAGGTGTTGTAGGGGGTGTCCGTGGTCAAGTCGGCGCGGCGCAGGTTGCCGGCGTAGCGCGAGCCCATGCCGTAGATGACGGTGGGGTCCGTCTGCAGGCGCATGCCGGCCTGCAAGCGCCGTACGAACACGCCGGCGATCTGCGGCCGCTCGTCGGCCACGCCGGTTTCCTTCTCCACGATGGAGGCCAGCGTCAGCGCTTCGTCGGGGGTGGCCAGCGGCAGGTCCGGCGCGCGCGCCGCCCACGCGGCGGCCAGCGCCTTGTCCATCGCCGCATACGCGCGCTCGAGCACGTCGAGGTCCGCGTCGCCGCGCACCCACGCATAGGTTTCCGGCAGGAAGCGGCCCTCGGGATGCTGACCGGGATGGCCCAGCGCGGCCATCAGCGCGGCATCGTCCATGCCCGCGGTCTTCTGTGCCAGCAGCGGCACCTTGCGCAGCGCCGCGCGCAGGTCGCGGATGCTCCAGCCTTCGACGATGGTGAACTTGCGCCGCACCACCTTGCCGTCGCGCATGGCGATCAGCAGCGCGCGCGGCGTGGCCGCGCTGGCCAGCGCGTACTCGCCCACCTGCAGCCGGCCGGCGGCGCGGGTCTGGCGCGCCAGCAGCTGCCAGGCCAGGCGGTTGCCTGTGGCGATACCCTGCGCCTGCAGCTTGCCCAGCACCTTGTCGAGGTTGTCGCCGCGCGCGACCACCAGCGTAGCGTCGGCGCCGATGCCCGGCAGCGGCGTGTCGGCGAACGCGCGGAAGCGCTGCCAGGCGAAGGCCAGCAGCACTGCGCCGATCAGCAGCAAGACCAGCAATACGCGGCGCAACATCATGGAATCGTCCCGGAAGATGTGAACATCGGATAGGCCATGGCCAGCCGCGCCTGCAGGTCGGCCAGCGCCGCGGGGACCGCCCACGAACGGGCGCCCAGCGAGATCACCGGCAGGATACCGCGCACGGCGTTGCACAGGGCCAGCCCCTCGGCCGACAGCACGTCCTCCATCGACAGCGCCGCCTCGGCCACCAGGCCCGCGTCCAGCAGCCAGCCGCGCAACACGCCGGCGACGCCGCAGCGCGCCACCGGCGGCGTCCACCAGCGACCGTCGCGCCGCACCAGCACGTTCGCCGAGGTGGCGCACACGGGGGCGCCGTCCGCATCGCGGACCAGCCCCTCGTCGCAGCCGGCACGCTCCGCCTCCGCCCGCGCCAGCACCTGCTCCAGCCGGTTGCAGTGTTTGATGCCCGCCAGCGCCGGCTGGATCGCCAGGCGCATCTGGCAGACGTGCAAGCGCAATGCCGCCTGTGGTTGCGGCAGCGGGTGCCGTGCCAGCATCCAGACCGGCATGGCGTCTGCCGGTGGCGCATAACCACGGCCACCATCCCCCCGGGTCAGCAGCAGCTTGAGCACGCCGGCCTCGACGCCCGCCATCAGCTCGGCGATGCGTGCTTCGACGAACGCCGGCTCCGGCATGGCGATACCGAGCCGGGCCGCGCCCTCGCGCAGGCGGGCGACATGCCGCGGCCACAAGGGCACCTCGCCGCAGTGCACGCGCATGGTCTCGAACACGCCGTCGCCATACTGCAGCCCGCGATTGGCGAATGGGACCGTGTCCGCGCGCGCAAGGCCCCGGAACAAGGCGACTGTCTGGGCACTCAACGCAGTCGCTCCCCGGGACTCGCCATGCGCGTCGAATGCCGGAACATGTGCTCCCGGCTTTCCGGGCGCGCCGTGGCGATTCGAATCGCAACTCCGTCCATCACTCCACCCCCAGCGCGCGCAGCATTCCGCGCGCCTTCGCCCGCGTTTCGTCCAGTTCGCGCTGAGGATCGGAGTCGATCACGATGCCGGCGCCGGTGCGGAAGCGCAGCGTGCTGCCCTCGACTTCCGCGCTGCGGATCAGGATGTTGAGGTCCAGATCACCGCCATGGCCCAGCCAACCCATCGCGCCGGTGTAGGCACTCCGGCCTGTGGCCTCCAGCTCGGCGATGATCTGCATGCAGCGCACCTTCGGGCAGCCGGTGATGGTGCCGCCGGGGAACACCGCGGCGATCGCCTGTCCGGGGGTCACGCCGGCGCGCAGCGTTCCACGCACGTTGCTGACGATGTGGTGCACGTGGGCGTAGCTCTCCACCGTCATCAGCTCGTCCACCCGCACGCTGCCTGGCGCGCATACGCGGCCCAGGTCATTGCGCTCCAGATCGAGCAGCATCACGTGCTCGGCACGCTCCTTCGGATGCCCGACCAGCTCGCGGATGCGTGCCGCGTCGTCGTCGCCCGGAAAGCGTGCACGCGTGCCGGCGATCGGCCGCGTCTCCGCCACGCCGTCGCGCAGCGACAGCAGCCGCTCCGGGGACGCGCTGACCACGCTGCCCCACGGGCTGCGGAAAATACCGGCGAACGGCGCAGGGTTGTGCGTGCGCAAGCGCGCAAACAGCGCCGCAGGGGCCAGCGGCCGATCGAAGCCGACCCGCCAGCCGCGCGACAGGTTGGCCTGGAACACGTCGCCGGCGGCCAGGTACTCCAGCACCCGCGCCACCCCGTCCAAATACCGCTGCGGCGGATCCTCGTCGATGCTGGCTGGCGGTGTCCATGCGGGCAGCGGCGGCAGCGCAAGTGCGCGCTCGGCGTCGTCGGCGATGCGTTGCAGCCAGGCCTCCCCGCCGGCTTCCGCCACGGCCACGCAGTCGCCCGTGGCGCGGTCACGCAGCAGCGCCGCCGGGCAGCGCAGCGCAACCGCGATCGGCAGGCCACCCTCGGCCGCCGGCAGCTGGAGTACCGGCTCAACCTGCGCGGCCAGCTCGTAGCCGAGCAGCAGCGCCCAGCCACCGCGGAACCGCAGCGATGGCTCCACTCCGGCGTCATCTGCCGCACCGCGCGCGTCCTGCCAGCGCGTGTCCAGCACGTCGAGGAAACGGCCGTCGACCAGCGCGCCGTCAAACGTGCGCACGCAGCCATCGCGATGCAGAGCAAAGCCCTCGCCGCCGTGCGCCAGCAGCAGGTCGTACCGGCCCAGCGCACCGCCGCTGCTGGACTCCAACAGCACCGGATAGCGCGCCGGATCAAGCCGGTGCAGGGCCAGCAGGTCGGGGGCGTTGGCGATGGGTCGACGGTTCATCGGCGGCAGGCACCCCGCCCTGCACCTCCCCCGGACGCGGAGGAGGCGACAGGCGTCAGATCCGCTTGAAGACTAGGGTGCCGTTGGTGCCGCCGAAGCCGAAGCCGTTCGACACGGCCACGTCGATCTTCGCCTCGCGGGCGACATTGGGCACGTAGTCCAAGTCGCAGCCTTCGCCCGGCTGCTCCAGGTTGATGGTGGGTGGGATCACGCCGGTTTCCAGGGCTTTGATGGTGTAGATCGCCTCCACGCCGCCGGCCGCGCCCAGCAGGTGACCGGTCATCGACTTGGTGGAGCTGACCATCGTCCTGTAGGCGTGGTCGCCCAGCGCGCGCTTGATCGCCAGCGTCTCTGCCACATCGCCCAGTGGGGTGCTGGTGCCGTGCGCGTTGAGGTAGCCCACGTCCTCCGGGTTCACCCCGGCGTCGCGGAACGCCATCGCCATGCAGCGCGCCGGGCCTTCGCCGTTCTCGCTGGGCGCGGTCATGTGGAAGGCATCCGACGAGGCGCCGAAGCCGGCCAGTTCGCAGTAGATGCGGGCGCCGCGGGCCTTGGCGTGCTCGTACTCCTCCAGCACCAGGATGCCGGCGCCGTCGCCCAGCACGAAGCCGTCGCGACCGGCGTCCCACGGCCGCGAGGCGCGGGTGGGATCATCGTTGCGGGTGCTCATCGCCTTCATCGCGCAGAACCCGCCCATCGAGGTCGGGGAGCTGCCGCGCTCGGCGCCGCCGGCGAACATCACGTCGGCATCGCCGTGCTGGATCATGCGCATCGCCATGCCGATGCTGTGGTTGGAAGTGGCGCAGGCGGACACCGCGGAGAACGTCGGCCCCTTGAGTCCGGTCATCAGCGAGAGCTGGCCCGGCAGCATGTTGATGATGGTGCTGGGGATGTAGAACGGGCTGATCTTGCGCACCCCGCCTTCGTGCAGCTTGACGGCGGTCTCCTCGATGCCCCAGATGCCACCGATACCGGCACCGATCAGCGCGCCGATGCGCTCGGCATTGGCCTCGGTGACCTCCAGGCCGGCGTCGTCCTTCGCCATCAGCGCGGCAGCAAGCCCGTAATGGATGAAGTGATCCATCTTCTTGGCGTCCTTCGGGTTCACCCAGCGGGTGACGTCGAAGCCGCGGATCTCGCCGGCGATGCGGGTGGGATAGGTGCTGGCGTCGAAACCCTCCACCAGGCTGATGCCGGAACGGCCGTGGGTGATCCCGTCCCAGTTGCTGGCCAGGTCGTGCCCCAGCGGCGAGACGATGCCCATGCCTGTCACTACCACGCGGCGCTTGCCCATCATCCAGTCCTCCACACGCTCGTTACGTTCGATGCAAACACAGGGGGCCGCATGCGCGGCCCCGTGGGTCCCGCGGGCGAACGCCGATGGCGGCGCGTCCCCGGGGTATGCCTGGCAGGCGCCGGCCGTGGGGCCGGGCATCCACCCAGGAAAGACCATCACGCCTTGACGTGGGCCTTGATGTAGTCGATCGCCTGCTGCACCGAGGTGATCTTCTCGGCGTCCTCGTCCGGGATCTCGCACTCGAACTCTTCCTCGAGCGCCATCACCAGCTCCACGGTGTCCAGCGAGTCCGCGCCCAGGTCGTCCACGAACGACGCGCTGGTGGTGACGTCTTCTTCCTTGACGCCCAGTTGTTCGACGACGATCTTCTTGACGCGCTCTTCGATGGTGCTCATGTTGCGTTGCTCCTCATGGGGCTGTTCAGGCCGTAATGACCTAGTTTAAGGGAAAATCCGGGCGCTGCATGGCGGCAGCCGGGGCGCCCGCGGGGGATCGGGGAAAGACCGGCCCGAAGGCCGTCAGGGCATGTACATGCCACCATTCACGTGCAGGGTCTCGCCGGTGATGTAGCTGGCGTCGGGGCCGGCAAGGAAGGCGACGGCGCGGGCGATGTCGGCCGGCCCGCCCAAGCGGCCCAGCGCGATCTGGCCCAGCATCGCCTGCTTGGCGGCCTCCGGCAGGTCGGCGGTCATGTCGGTGGCGATGAAGCCCGGCGCCACGACATTCACGGTGATCCCGCGGGACCCGATTTCCTTGGCCAGCGACTTGCTGAACGCGATGATGCCGGCCTTGGCCGCCGCGTAGTTCGCCTGGCCGGCATTCCCGGTCACGCCGATCACCGAGGCGATGTTGACGATGCGTCCCTTGCGCGCCTTCATCATGCCGCGCATCACCGCCTTCGAGGCGCGGTAGACGCTGGTGAGGTTGGTGTCGAGGACGGCCTGCCAGTCCTCGTCCTTCATCCGCATCAGCAGGTTGTCGCGGGTGATGCCGGCGTTGTTGACCAGGATCGAGATGCCGCCGAACTCCGACGACACCGCATCCACCAGCGCCTCGATGGCGCCGGCCTCGTTGACGTTGAGGCGACGGCCATGGCCGCCGGCCGCAGCCAGCCGCTCGGCGATCGCCTGCGCGCCGGCGTCCGAGGTGGCGGTGCCGATCACAGTCGCGCCCCGCGCGGCCAGTTCGTCGGCGATCGCGGCGCCGATGCCGCGCGAGGCGCCGGTGACCAGCGCGATTTCACCCTTCAAGACCTGCTCGCTCATGCCTTCCAATCCTCGATGGCGCCGGCCAAGTCGGCCGGTGTGCCCAACGCGCGGGCGTCGAGCGATTTGTCGATGCGCTTGACCAGGCCGGTCAGCACCTTGCCCGGGCCGCATTCGGCGATCCGGGTGACGCCACGCGCGGCCAACGCCTGCACGCAGCCGGTCCACTGCACTGGCAGGTAGAGCTGGCGCACCAGCGCGCTTCGGATGCCGTCCAGATCGTCGTGCACGCGCGCGTCCACGTTCTGCACGACGGGCAGCGCCGGCAGCGCCCACTGCAGGCCGGCCATCGTTTCGGCCAGCCGGTTCGCGGCTTCACGCATCAGCGGCGTGTGCGACGGCACGCTGACCGCCAGCTTGACGGCCTTGCGCACGCCCTTCTCCTGCAGCAATGCCAGCGCACGGTCCACCGCCGCTGCGTCGCCGCCGATCACGATCTGACCGGGCGAGTTGTAATTGGCCGGCACCACCACCTGCGCGCCAGAGGCCTCCTCACACGCGGCCTCCACCAGCGCATCGTCAGCGCCGAGCACGGCGGCCATCGCGCCGGTGCCGGCAGGCGCGGCGTCCTGCATCAGCTGCCCGCGGATGCGGACCAGGTGCGCACCGTCACGCAACGACAGCGCGCCGGCCGCGACCAGCGCGGTGTATTCGCCCAGGCTGTGGCCGGCCAGCACGGCCGGCCGCACGCCGCCCTGCGCCTGCCACACCCGCCATACCGCCACGCCCGCGGCCAGCAGGGCCGGCTGGGTGAATTCGGTGCGGTTGAGCATTTCCTCGGGGCCGCCCTGGGAGAGCGCCCACAGGTCGACCCCGGCGCCGTCCGAGGCTTCCTCGAAGGTGGCCTTGACGGAGGGATGGAGTTCCGACAGTTCGGCCAGCATGCCGACCGACTGCGACCCCTGGCCCGGAAACACCAGGGCGATGGACTGGGAAAGGGAGGCTTCGCTCACGCTATGCACACCTTGTGGGGAGAATGCGGGGCCGGACCCCGCGGTGGGGCGGGCATGATACGAGCAATTGCTCTAGGCCGTCTGTACCGGGGCGTATGCATCCTGCGGGCCTGTGCGTGGCACGGCGGCATCGCGCCGCGCCCGCAGACCGGACGGCCGGTTCAGTAGCGCAGCAGCGCCGAGCCCCAGGTGAAGCCGCCGCCGAACGCCTCCAGCAGCAGCAGTTGGCCGCGCTGCACGCGGCCCGAGCGGACCGCTTCATCCAGCGCCAATGGCACCGAGCCGGAGGAGGTGTTTCCGTGGCGGTCCACGGTGACCACCACGCGGTCCATCGGCATGGCCAGACGCTTGGCGGTGGCTTCGATGATGCGCAGGTTGGCCTGGTGCGGCACCAGCCAGTCGATCGCGCCGCGATCCAGGCCGCTGGACTCCAGCGCCTCGTCGACAACGGCATCAAGCGCCTTGACGGCGTGCTTGAACACCTCGTTGCCGGTCATCATCACCCGCACCCCGGCGTTGTGCTCCTCCGGCTTGAAGCCGGCGGACACGCCCACCGGGTTCCACAGCAGCTCCTTCTTGCTGCCGTCGGCATGCATGTGGGTGCTGAGGATGCCGGTGTCCGTATCGGCCTTGAGTACCGCCGCGCCGGCACCGTCCCCGAACAGCACGCAGGTGCCGCGGTCGCTCCAATCCAGCATCCGGGTCAGGGTCTCTGCGCCGATCACCAGCGCCGTCTTGGCGGCGCCCGAGCGGATGAACTTGTCGGCGATGGTCAGCGCATAGATGAAGCCGGAGCAGGCCGCGTTGACGTCGAACGCCGGGCAGCCGGCGATGCCCAGCTTGTGCTGGATCAGGCAGGCGGTGGACGGAAAGATCAGGTCCGGGGTGGTGGTGCCGACCACGATCAGGTCGATCTCGTCGGCAGCCACGCCGGCGGCTTCCAGCGCGCGCAGCGCCGCCCGGTAGCCGAGGTCGCTGGTGGTCTCGCCTTCCGCCGCCACATGGCGCTCGCGGATGCCGGTACGCGCGGCGATCCACTCGTCGCTGGTGTCCACCATCTTCGCCAGATCATCGTTGGTCAGCACCTTCTCGGGCAGGTAGCTGCCGGTACCGGCGATGCGGGCGTAGATGCGGCTTTCGGTCTGGCTCATGCGAACGGCAACTCCCTCGGCGAAGCGGACAAGATTAGCCCATGCGGGCCCGGGCGCGGCGGCGCACGGGAATCAGGGCCGCAAAAACGCCAACGGCCGCACCATGGGGCGCGGCCGGGCGTCGTGCAGGCGGACGGCCTTGCGGCCGGCGATCACTCTTCGTCGACGACCTTGGTCTTCGGCGCAATGACCTGCTTGCCGCGGTAGTAGCCGTCGGCGGTCACGTGGTGACGCAGGTGGGTCTCGCCGCTGGTCGGATCGGTGGCCAGCTGCTTGGCGGACAGGGCGTCGTGCGCGCGGCGCATGCCACGGCGGGACGGGGAAACGCGGGACTTCTGGACGGCCATGGGACAACTCCAAGAAAAACGTGTGTGACGCGCGATGTGGCGATTATCGCACTATTCCTTCTTCCACCCCGCCAACGCCGCGAACGGGTTCGCCTGGGCGGTTTCCTCCACGGTGGGCGCGAAGTCGCGCTCGACCGCCTCGGCATCGGGCGACACCGGCACCACCGGCAACGCCAGAATCAATTCGTCCTCCACCAGCTCGGCCGGCCGCAGCAGGCCATCAGCAGGCACCAGCAGGGGTTCGTAGTCCGGCGGCAGGGCGGCTTCTTCGGCCTCGTCGCGGATCAAGCCCAGCCGTTGCACCACCCGCACCGGCTGCAGGAACCGCTGCAGGCTGCGCTGGCATTCCAGCGGCAGCTCCGCCTCGATCCGCAGTTCCAGGTACGGCACCTTCAGGTTGTCGGTGTCGAAGGCAAGCACGTAGCGCACTTCCCCTTCAGCATCGACCAGACTGTCCCGAAGGCGCGCCATCGCCGACAGCAGGACCCGACCCTCGAACTCGCGCCGGGCCGCCACCATGCGCCAGGCGTCCAGAGTTTCCGGAACCCGGCTTGTCGACAGTTCGGACATAAGCCGGAAAATGCTACGCGCCGCAGCCGGCGCTGTCAAATCGTTGCCAGGCTCGCGCCCGCGCGCCCGGCCGGGTTTGCGCCCTCCCGGCCCACTGCCGCAGACTGCAGGCATGGACATCGCCCTGCCCCTTCTGTTCGTGGCACTCGCCGCTACCGCGTCCTGGCTGGCCTTCCGCCTGCGCCGCGGCAGCCTGCAGCGCCAGCAGGCCATCTCCCAGCTGCTGGACGCCGCCGATGCGCTGGAAGCCCGGCTGCGCGCCGCGCGGACGGAGATCGAAACGGTGGCCGGCCATGACCGCAATCCGGTGCGCGCAGCCATGCAGGACCTGCTGCGCCAGCGCCTGTGGCTGCAGGAAAACGCGCAGCATGCCAGCTTGGCACAGCTGCGCGGCGTGCGTGATGCGCTGGACGCCGCCCGTGCCCGCTTGGAACATCAGTTGCAGCGTATCGACCAGGCTCGCGCCGGGGCCGCCTGACCATGCCAACGCTCGTCCTCGGCTCCACCTCCCGCTACCGCCGTGAACTGCTGGAACGGCTGCGCCTGCCGTTCGACGTGGCGCGCCCGGAGGTGGACGAGACCCCGCTGCCGGGCGAGCCCCCCGCGATGCTGGCCATCCGGCTGGCCAACGCCAAGGCGCGCGCGGTGGCTTCGACCCTGGCGGACGGCTGGGCGCTGGGCTCGGACCAGGTGGCCGACCTCGACGGACACCCACTCGGCAAGCCGGGCCACCGCGAGGCAGCCATCGCCCAACTGCGCGCGATGTCCGGCCGCACGGTGTACTTCCACACCGCGCTGTGCCTGGCCCACCCCGACGGCCGCATGCTGGCCGCTACGGACCGCACCGACGTCCGCTTCCGCCCGCTGGATGAGGTCGAAATCGCGCGCTACGTGGATGCCGAACAACCGTTCGACTGCGCCGGCAGCTTCAAGTCCGAAGGCCTCGGCATCGCCCTGTTCGAAGCCATCGAGAGCCGCGACCCGACCGCTTTGATCGGCCTGCCGCTGATCGCGACCTGCACGCTGCTGCGGCAGGCGGGGTTCGCGCTGCCCTGACCCCCCCGAGAAGGCACGCAACAGCCGCCGTGCGCTCGCCTTTCAGCGCATCTCGATGGGTTGCTGCGGCCCGTCCTCGACTGCGCCGTCCCCCCCGATGATGCGCAATCCCAGCCAGTGGCGACCCGGCGGTAGCGCGGCGGCATCCACTGTGCCCTCGAACTGCACGTCCGGGCCGGCCGGGTCCCGCGATCGGCCGCGCAGGAACATTCCGACCACCCACGGGTTCGGGCCGGCGCGGCGCGCGGTGGCAACGCTGCGGCCATCCAGCAGCACGTGCACGGCGCGAACGCCGACCACGTCCTTGACGGCCCAGGCCGACACGGTGAAGCGGCGGCCTACGCGGGCACCGGCCGTCGGCATGTCGATATGGGACAGCGCAGGCGTGACACAGGGCCCCGCCACGCGCTTGGCGGGTAGCGCGAACAGCAGGAAGCGCTGGCGGCCATGGTCGATATTGAGCACGCGCGGCGGCGGCAACGGCCCAACCTGCGCGCACAGGCGCTGGTAGTAGGCAAGCCGTTCGCTGAAGCGCACGTCGCCATCTCCAACCACCAGCAGCATGGGCGCGGTGCGAACACCATCGTGCTGGAGGCCCCACAGCGCCAGCTGCGGCGCGCGCCCGTGCTGGTGGTTGAGCAGATGGTCCAGCACCGCGATGTCCGGCGTGCCCAGCAGGAAGCCCAGCTCGGCGCCGATCTTGAAATCCCCGGCCAGCAGCCGGGTACCGGATGGCAGGCGCGCGCGCTCCGCGCGCACCGCATCGGCCAGCGGTTCCCAGCCAGCGAAATTCGAGGGATACAGGCGATGCCCCGCGGTCTGCTGGCGCCAGACCGGCACCGCCGCCAGCACGGAGAAGCCCAGCACCACCGCCAGGCCCAGCGCCGTGGTGGCGTAGGTGGCGATGCGCCAGCCGCGCGGCCAGCTGTCCAGCACCGCCGGTACCAGCGGCAGCAGCGCCACGAACCCGGGCAGCGGCCAGTGGAAGCTGACCCGTTCACGGTCGGCGAAGAAGCCCAGCAGCAGAAAGCCCGCGACGATCCCCAGCCCGCACAGTGCCAGGTAGCGCGATGCCGGCCGCGCATCGCGCAGGCCACGCACGCCGGCCAGGGCCAGCGCGGCCAGCAACAGCGGTGTTACCGGCAGCAATTGCAAGAAGCCCAGCAGCAGGCCATCGCTGCCGAACTGCCACGGGTGGCGGTCCAGCAACTGGAAGCGCAGGCCGGCCTCGGCATGGTGCAGGTTCCACAGCAGCAGCGGCAGCCATGCCAGTGCCCCGGCAACGACCGCCAGCCACTGCGCGGGGTGGCGCAGCGCGC
Organism: Thermomonas sp.; assembly: GCF_046293095.1. Taxonomy (GTDB): domain Bacteria; phylum Pseudomonadota; class Gammaproteobacteria; order Xanthomonadales; family Xanthomonadaceae; genus Thermomonas. Next base: position 25,138 of record NZ_JBKBPN010000002.1, on the reverse strand, counting down.
GGCGACCGGCAGGAAGCGCCAGCAGCGCGAGGAAACCCACCGCGATGACCGCGGCGAAGCGGTAGTGGGTCAGGCCGCCCAGCACCAGCCCCAGCGCCAGCTCACCCGCCGCCCACGCATCCACCCGTTCCAACAGGCGCACGCCGGCGTCGAGGCAGAGCAGCGATGCCAGCAGCAGCGGCACGTCCGGCAGTGCCAGCAGGCCTAGGCTGCCGGCCAGGGGCAGCAGCAGCGCCAGCATGCCGGCCTGCCAACCGGCGCGAGCGCCGGACACTCGGGTCGCCAGCCGCACCACCAGCCAAGGCAGCGCGGCGCCGATCAGCAGGAACGGCATCCGCAACCCAAGGGCATGCGGGCCGAACACCTCCACGCCCAGCCGGGCCAGCCACGCCGTCAGCGCCGGCAGGTCGGAGTACGCCCAGGCCGGGTGCTGGCCTTCCTGCCAGTAGAACGCCTCGTCGACGAACAGCGGCAGGTGCACCGCCAGCACCAGCTTGAGGGCACACACCAGCCCCCAGGTGGCGATGAACCACCGCCGTGCCGCGTCCGCGCCGCCTGTGTCCCGCATGTATGGGCGTCCTCGCTACACTCGCCGTTCCCCCGTGATTCCATGCCCGACGACATGTCCACGAACCCGGCACCGGCGCAGATGCTACCCGATGACCTCCGCCAGGCCCTGCGCGAGGCGCAGGCGCAGGTGAACACGCTGGTGCTGGGCAAGCCGGTACAGGTGCGGCTGGCGTTCGTCGCCCTGCTGGCCGGCGGCCACCTGCTGATCGAGGACCTGCCGGGATTGGGCAAGACCACGCTGGCGCATGCGCTGGCCGCGACATTGGGGCTGGACTTCAAGCGCGTGCAGTTCACCTCCGACCTGCTGCCCTCCGACATCCTGGGCGTCTCCATCTACGAGGCGCAGGCGCGCCGCTTCGAATTCCACCCCGGGCCGGTGTTCACCCACGTGCTGCTGGCCGACGAAATCAACCGCGCGCCGCCGCGCACGCAGAGCGCGCTGCTGGAGGCGATGGCCGAGCACCAGGTCAGCCTGGACGGCCAGACCCGCACCCTGCCCGATCCCTTCCTGGTGATCGCCACCCAGAACCCGGTGGACCTGTCCGGCACCTACCCGCTGCCCGATTCGCAGCTGGACCGCTTCCTGCTGCGGATGGCGCTGGGCTACCCCGACGCCGCGGCGGAGCGCGCCCTGCTGGCCGGCGCCGATCGCCGCGACCTGATCGCGGGCGTCGCCCCACTGCTGGACGCGCCGCGCATCCTCGCACTGCGCCACGCCGTGCCGCAGGTGCACGCCAGCGAGGCGCTGCTGGATTATGTGCAAGCGCTGATCGCACGCAGCCGCCAGCAGCCCGGCGTGCGGGTGGGCCTGTCGCCGCGGGCGGGGTTGGCGCTGCTGCGCGCCGCCCGCGCACATGCGCTGCTGCTGGGCCGCAACCACGTGCTGCCGGAGGACGTGCAGGCCCTGTTCCCGGCGGTGGCCGAACACCGCCTGGTGGCAGAGGCCGACGCCTCCGCCGCGGGCCTGGCCAAGGCCATCCTGCATGCGGTGGCGGTGGACTGAAGATGCGCCCGGGGTTGCGCGCGCGCCTGCAGAGCTGGACACGCCCGCGCGCGCCGGAAGCGCTGCCCGCGCAGTTGACCCGTCACCGCATCTACGTACTGCCCACTGCCAGCGGGCTGTTTTTCGGGGTGCTGCTGGGGGCCATGCTGCTGGGCGCGCTGAATTTCAACAACAATCCCGCCCTGCTGCTGGCCCTGCTGCTGGCGGGTGCCGCGCTGGGCAGCCTGATCGCCGCGCACTTGCAGCTCTCCGGCCTGCGGGTCGATGCACTGGGGGCGGAGCCGGTGGCAGCCGGTGAACCACTGCACCTGCACATCGCGCTGGCGGCACCGGATGCCCGCCAGCGGCGCGGCCTGCGCCTGGCCTGCGCAGGCGAGGCGGTGCATGTGGCGCTGGATGCGCGCGGCACCACTGCCGCCCTGCCGCTGGCCACCACGCACCGCGGCCTGCTGCCGGCGCCGCGCCTGGAACTGTCCACAGTGCAGCCGCTCGGGCTGGCGCGGGCGTGGGGCTACGTCTGGCCCGCGCAGGCGCTGCTGGTCTACCCGGCGCCGGAAACGCAGGCACCACCGCTGCCGCTGCCGGCAGGCAGCCAGAGCCGGCCGCAGCCCAGCCGTACCGGCGAGGACCCGCACCACCTGCGCGACTACCGCCCCGGCGATGCGCCGCGCTCGGTGGCATGGAAGGCTTCGGCCCGCCACGACACCCTGCTGGTTCGCGACGGCGAACAGGCCCGCGGCGGCGAACTGCTGCTGGACTGGGCGCAGACCGATGGGCTGCCCTACGAGCAGCGCATCCGCCGGTTGGCGCGCTGGGTGGACGACGCCGAGCGCGATGGCCGTCGCTACGGCCTGCGGCTGCCGGCGACGCCGCCCATCGAAACCGGGCAAGGCGCCAGTCATCGCCACCGCTGCCTGCGTGCGCTGGCCCTGCTCCCGCAAGACGCACGCGTGGACGGCGCCCCGCATGGCTGACGCCGTCTCGCCCCGCATGGCCACAGCCACCCGCGCGCACGTGCTCGCGGCCGCGGCGGCCTGCCTGCTGCCCCTGCTGTTGCAGCTGCCCACCGTACTGGGAGTCGGCTTTGGCGTTGGCGCCCTCGCCGTGGCGGCGGCCGCAGGTCGCGCGCCGCTGCCTGCCCTGCTGCGGCTGTTGCTGGGCGGCTGCGCGCTGCTGGCGGTGGCCGCAGTGGCCCCCGGCATCGGCCGCGACACCGCCTGCGCGGTGCTGGCCGCGATGCTGGCGCTGAAGCCCGCCGAAACCTTCACCCTGCGTGACGGCCGCAGCCTGGTCGGGTTCGGCCTGTTCGCGCCCTTCGCCACCTTCCTGCTCGACCAGGGCCCGCTCAGTCTGGTACTGGCCCTGGTGGCCGTGCTGCTGGCACTGCTGGCGCTGCAGCGGCTGGCTGCAGACGAGGGCGAACAGACCCCCTTGGCGCCGCGCGCCGCCGCGGCTGGCGTGCTGCGCCTGTTCGCACTGGGCCTGCCGCTGGCGCTGGCCGCCTTCTGGCTGTTCCCGCGCCTGCCGACCCCGCTGTGGGGCTTGCCGCAGCGCTCCATCGCCACTCCGGGCCTGTCCGACACGATGACGCCGGGCCAGATGTTCGAGATGCTGCTGGACGACAGCCCGGCCGCGCGCGTGCAGTTCTTCGACACCGCACCGCCGCCGCAGCAGATGTACTGGCGCGGCCCCGTGCTGTGGGATTTCGACGGCCGCACCTGGCGGCAGGCGCGTGATCTGCAACGGCTGCCCCCGGCGCCGATGCAGCCCGCCGGCCCGGCGTGGGACTACCGCATCGACCTGGAGCCGACCGAGGACCGGCAGCTGGTGGCGCTGGACCTGCCCACGCAGTTACCCGAGGGCGCCTACGCCAGCCGCGACTACACGCCGTGGGCAGACGTCCCGCAGTACAACGTCTCACGCTGGCGGATGCGCTCCGCGCCGGCAGCGGCGTTCGAAGCCGACCTGCCCGCGCCGCTGCGCGCCCGCGCACTGGCCCTGCCGCGCGACTTCAACCCGCGCACCCTGGCGCTGGGACGGCAGTGGCGGCGCGAAGCCGGCAATGACGCGCGCGGCCGCGCGGACGCCGCCATCGCCGAACGTGCGCTGGCGATGATCCGGCGCGAATTCGCCTACACCCTCGACGTGCCGATGGCCGGCCGCAACGAAGTCGACGACTTCCTGTTCGACCGCAAGCAGGGCTATTGCGAGCACTTCAGCTCGGCGTTCGTGGTGCTGATGCGTGCGGCCGGCATTCCCGCCCGCGTGGTCACCGGCTATGCCGGCGCCTACCGCAACCCGATCGGCGATTACTGGCTGGTGCGCAAATCGGACGCCCATGCCTGGGCGGAGATCTGGCTGCCGGCGCGCGGCTGGGTGCGCGTGGACCCCACCGCGGCAGTGGCGCCGGAGCGCGTGTTCGACACCATCGCGGACCGGCGCCCGGGGCGCATCGCCGGGTTGGACGCGCTGGTGCCGATGTTCAACGCCGGCGACTGGCTGCGCCGCGGCTGGAACGATTTCGTGCTGGGTTTCAACGCGCAGCGCCAGCAGCGCCTGCTGAAGCCACTGGGGCTGGAGAAGCTGGGCGCTGGCGGATTGGCCGCGCTGTTCGCGGCGCTGGCCGGGCTGGCGCTGGCGTGGATGGCATGGCGGATTTCCCGCGGCGAGCGTGAGCGTGATCCGCTGCTGCGGGCCTGGCGCCGGCTGGAGCGCCGCTACCGCCGCCTGGGCCGCGGCCGCGCCCCGCACGAGCCGCCGCGCCAGTGGGCCGCGCGGGTGGCCGCGGACCTGCCCCGCGCCGGCCAGCATCTGACGACGCTGGCCGAGCGTTTCGCGGCTGCGCGCTATGCCCCGAAGGCCGACCGCGCAACCGTGCAGGCGCTGGTGCGCGACCTGCGCGCGCACCGGCCCTGAGCCATCAGGGCGTGCCGAACCGCCCCAGCGGCGCACCGGCCAACAGGTGCAGGTGGACCTGGAATACGGTCTGCCCGCCGTGGCCATTGCAGTTCATCACGACGCGGTAGCCATCCTCGGCGAAGCCCTGCGCCTTCGCGTAGCGCGCTGCAGCGATGGCCAACCGACCGATCACCACGGCATCGTCCTCGGGCACATCGTTGAGGGTGGCGTAATCGCGCTTGGGCACGAACAGCACGTGCACCGGCGCCTGCGGCGCGATGTCGCGGAACGCGAATAGGTGTTCGTCCTCGTACACGATCTCGGCGGGAATCTGGCGATGGAGGATCTTGTGGAAGATGGTGTCGGACATGGCGGGTTCCCGGCAGTGGCTGCACGCATTGTAGGAACGGAACCGTCGGCCGGTGCCAGTGCCGACACATCCCCGTCGTCGACGGACGCCCTGTACGGGGGTGGTGCGATGGCCCGCCAGCAAGCTTCAGAGGATCTCGCTGCGGCTGCCGAAGGCGTGCGAGAGCGTGCCGCGGTCCACGTATTCCAGTTCGCCCCCCAGCGGCACGCCGTGGGCCAGCCGGCTGGGTTGCACGCCGCGCGCGCGCGCCAGCTGCGCCAGGTAGTGTGCGGTGGCCTCACCCTCCACGGTGGGATTGGTGGCGACGATCAACTCGCGCACCTCGCCCTCCTCCAGCCGCTGCGCCAGCAGATCCAGGCCCAGCTCGCGCGGGCCGATGCCGTCCAGCGGGCTCAGCCGGCCCTGCAGGACGAAATACAGGCCGCGGAAGCCGGTGGCCTGCTCGATCGCCAGGCGATCGGCCGGCGTCTCCACCACGCACAGCAGCGCCGTGTCGCGGGCGCTGCTGGCGCAGGTCGGGCAGATCTCCGTCTCGCTGAAATCGCGGCAACGGGCGCAGTGGCGGATACGTTCCATCGCCTCGGCCAGCGCATCGGCCAGCCGGCGCCCGCCGTCGCGCTGGCGCTCCAGCAGGTGGTAGGCCATCCGCTGCGCGGATTTCTGGCCCACGCCCGGGAGCACGCGCAGCGCGTCGATGAGCTGTTCGAGCAACGAAGTGGTCATGTGCGGGGCAGGGTGTGGGACAAGCTGCCGCCGCATGCGCAACGTGTGCCGGCGGCAGGCAGCAGCATCCGGATCAGAACGGCAGCTTCATGCCCGGCGGCAGCGGCATGCCGGCAGTGGCCGCGGCCATCTTTTCCTGCGAGGCGGCGTTGATCTTGTTGACCGCGTCGTTGAACGCCGCGGCAATGAGGTCCTCCGCCATCTCCGGGTCGGCCAGTGCGGCCGGGTCGATGCGCACCTTGCGGCAGTCCATGCGGCCGCCCAGCGTCACGCTGACCATGCCGCCGCCGGCATTGCCGGTGACTTCCAGCGCGGCCACTTCTTCCTGCGCGCGCTGCACGTTTTCCTGCATCTTCTGGGCCTGCTGCATCAGCTGGGCGATGTTTCCACGCATGGGGGATCTTCCATCGTTGCGTTGTGGGGAATCTCAGGGACCGTCGAGGGGCCGGATCGAATCCGGCACCAGCTTGGCACCATGGGTCTGCACCAGCCGCTGGATCGCAGGATCGGCCACGAAGCCGGCCTCTGCCGCGGCCTGGCGGGCATCGCGCTCACGCGCGTTGCGGGCGGTTGCGGTCTCGCCGCGCGGGGCGCCAATCTCGAAGCGCAGCTGCACCTCGCCGCCCAACTGCCGACCAAGCGCATCCACCAATTGCAGGACCAGGCTGGGCGACTTCAGGTGCTCCTGCTCGGGTGCCAGCGACAGGCGCAGCACGCCATCGGCATGGCCGACGAAGCCCGCGTTCTCGGCCAGCAGTTTGGCCGGGCCCTTCAGGCCGCAGCTGGCGACGAGGGCCAGCCAGTGCTCGGAGTCGGTCACCAGCCGGACACTGGCCGCCTGGGCGGACGGCGCGACGGGCGCAACCGTTGCGGCTGCCGGCGGTGCCGGCGGCATCGGCTGCCCGGCGGACGGTTCAATCGGCGACGGCGGTACGGACGGCGCGGTGACCGCAGGACGGGCCGTCGGCGCGGTCACCTCGGCCAGTGCGGCGCGCGCGCGCGCGGCGGCATCGCTGCGGGCCTGCGGCGACGACGGCGGCGCGGACGAAGGGCCGACAGCCGGACGCGATGGTGCGCCGGGATGCGCGGGCGCATCAGGACGGAACGCCAGCATCCGCAGCAGGGTCATCTCGAAGCCGCTGCGCGGGCTGGGCGCATAGCCGAGGTCGCGGCGACCGTGCAGCGCCATCTGGTACCACAGCTGCACCAGCTCCGGCCGCAGCCGGTTGGCCAGGCCTTCGACATCGATGGCATCGCTGCCCACGTCCACCGCGGGCACCAGCTGCTTGACCTGGATCCGGTGCAGGGCGTGCGCGAAGGCATCCAGGATGCTGGCCCAATCAGGGGAGAATTCCGCCAGTTGCGCGGCTTCCTCCATCAGGCGCGCGCCGTCGCCGTCGGCCAGCGCGGCCAGCAGCGCCTGCACGCGGCTGCGGTCCACCGTGCCCAGCATCGCGGCCACCGCCGCGCCGTCCAGCCGCCCGCCCGTGTAGGCGATGGCCTGGTCGAGCAGCGACAGGCCGTCGCGCAGGCTGCCGTCGGCCGCGCGGGCCAGCTGCGCCACCGCGTCGTCGTCGGCCTCGATGCCTTCGGCCGCCAGGATCTTCACGATCTGGCCGCGGATCTGCGCCTCGTCCAGCCGCTTGAGGTTGAACTGCAGGCAGCGGCTCAGCACCGTGACCAGCAGCTTCTCCGGGTCGGTGGTGGCGAACAGGAACTTGACGTGCGCGGGCGGCTCTTCCAGCGTCTTCAGCAGCGCGTTGAACGCCGGCTTCGACAGCATGTGCACTTCGTCGATCAGGTAGACCTTGTACTTGCCGCGGCTGGGCATGTACTGCGCGTTCTCGATCAGCTCGCGGACGTTGTCCACGCCGGTGTTGGAGGCGGCGTCGATCTCCAGCAGGTCGATGTAGCGGCCGGCATCGATGGCCTTGCAGGTCTCGCACTCCCCGCAGGGGTCGCTGGACGTGCCGCGCTCGCAGTTCAGGCTCTTGGCGAAGATGCGCGCGATGGTGGTCTTGCCGACGCCGCGGGTGCCGGTGAACAGGAAGGCGTGGTGGACGCGGCCGGTCTCCAGCGCGTTGGTCAGCGCGCGCACCACGTGTTCCTGGCCGACCAGTTCGGCGAACCGCTTGGGGCGCCACTTGCGGGCGAGCACGAGATAGGACATGCCCCATTGTGGCATGGGCCGCCGGCACGCCGGCGTCTCCCCGGGCGTTCTGTTGTGGAACCGCCGGGCCGCCGCTAGAATGCGCGATCCCGGAGAGGTGTCCGAGTGGTTGAAGGAGCACGCCTGGAAAGTGTGTAAGCGTCTAAACCGCGCTTCGGGGGTTCGAATCCCCCTCTCTCCGCCAGGTTCCCGGGCCGCGCGCTGCGCGGCCCACGTCTATGGTGGCCCCGTCGGCCCCTCGCGACGCTAGGTCGAAAACCCCGCCAGGGCCGGAAGGCAGCAACGGTATCGACTGACGCGGGCGCCGAGGCCAGCCGGTGGGGCCGCCACCTTTTCGGGCCCTGCCCCTCGCCACCTGCCTTGCCGCGGCGCCAGGCCGTGCGCCCCCCCCCCGGCACGAGTGCCGGCCTCAGTAGCCGCGGTCCCACGCCGCCGCATACGCCGCGCGCAGGCGGGCGAAGTTGGCGTCCACTTCCTCCGCGCTGCGCGTGCCGCGCAGCTTGCGCAGCGAGCGGTGCAGGCGCGCGAGGTTGGCCTCGCGCCAGGCAGTGGCCGGGATGCGCAATCGCGACTGGTCGAGGTCGATGAACCAGCCGCGGCCCTGCCCGTCGAACAGGATGTTGTGGGCGTTGAGGTCGGCGTGGTCCAGACCGGCACGATGGAAGCGGGCGACCAGCTGGCCCGCCGCCTCCCACGGCGCGATCCCGTCGGCAGCCAGCGCGGCCAGCGGGCGCACGTCCTGCAGGCGCTGCATCAGGATCGCCGCGCGGTAATGCAAGCCGTCGCGGTGGTACCAGGCGGCGAACGGCAGCGGCACCGGCAGCTTCCTGGCGCGCAGGGTGCGCAGCAGGCGGAACTCGGTGAAGCTGCGCACGCGCTGGATGCCGCGCCACAGGTGGCGGTCGCGGCTGAAGCGGGCCACCAGGCCACCGCGCAGGTAATGGCGCAGCAGCGCATCGCCCTGGCCGAAGTCGATGAACCAGGCGCCGCCGCGGCCCCCTTCCGACACCTGCTGGGCGGCCATGCCCCAATGCGCCGGGTCGAACCAGTCGGGCTCGGGTTGCCGCACTTGCGTGCGGTCGAACAGAATCGCGCCGTAGCCGCGCGCGTCGCGGAACGGCGTCAGATGCTCGTTGGCGTCGAAACCCGTCATTTTTCCGAGTGTAACAACCGCGTGCAAAAAGCCCATGCCCCACGTTCGATCTGCCTGCTGCGGCTGTCCGCGCTGGGCGACGTCACCCACGTGCTGCCGCTGGTGCACACCCTGCAAACCGGGCTGCCCGGCGTCGCGCTGACCTGGATCATCGGTCGCGGCGAGCGCCGCCTGTTGGACGGCTTGCCGGGCGTGCGCTTCGTGGAATACGACAAGAAGACCGGGCTGGCCGGCATGCGCGCCCTGCGCCGCGAGCTGGGCCAGCGCTTCGACGTGCTGCTGCAGCTACAGGTCTCGGCGCGCGCGAACCTGCTGTCGGCGTTCGTACCGGCACGGCGGCGGATCGGCTACGACCGTTCGCGCAGCAAGGAGGGCCACGGCCTGGTCGTCAACGAGCGCATCCGCGACCACGGCAACATCCACGTCCTGGACGCCATCGGCAGCTTCTGCGAGCCGCTGGGGCTGGTACGCGACGACGTGGTCTGGAACCTGCCGGTGCCGGACGATGCCCACGCCTGGGCGCGCGCGCAATGGCCCGACGACGGCCGCCGCACGCTGATGGTCTCGCCCTGTTCCAGCCATCCGCTGCGCAACTGGCGCGCCGAACGCTACGCCGCGCTGGCCGACCACGCCGCGGCACAGGGCTGGCGGATCGTGCTGTGCGGCGGCCGCAGCGAGCTGGAGCGCAGTACCGGCGATGCGATCCTCGCCGCCATGGCAGCGCGCGCGGAGGTGCTGGACCTGATCGGCAAGGACACCCTCAAGCAACTGCCAGCCCTGCTGGCCCGCGCCGACCTGCTGGTCACGCCGGACTCCGGCCCGATGCACATCGCCAACGCGATGGGCACGAAGGTACTGGGCCTGCACGCCGCCACCAATCCGCACCGCAGCGGCCCGTATTCCGACCGGCGCTGGTGCGTGGACCGCTACGACGCCGCCGCGCGGAAATACCGCGGCAAGCCGGCGTCGGAGCTGAAATGGGGGACGAAGATCGAGGCCGACGGCGTGATGGACCTCATCGCCGTCAAGGACGCGGTGGCGGCGTTCGAGCGTTTCCGCGCCAGCCTCGGGTGAGGCTCAGGCGCCCTGCCCGGTGCCGTAATCCTGGTAGGACTTCTCCTCGACATAGGCCGAGCCCAGTGCGAGGTTGATGTCCTTCTTCACCCGCGCGCGGATGTCGTTCTGGAAGTAGACCGCACGCGCCAGCCGGATGAACTCGTCGTCGAAGGCCTGCGCCTTCTCCTTCAGGCGGATGTCGTCCTCGATCACCCACAGGCGCTCGTTGACCGCCTTCAGCTCGGCGCGCAGCGTGGCGATGTCCTGCCCGGCAGCCGGGTGGGCCATCCAGGTCTTTTCCAGCGCGGCCAGCTCGTTGCGGACGTTGGCCAGCTTGGCCGGGTCGGTCATGCGCTCGGACTTGATCTGCAGAATGGCGATCTTGTCCAGCAGCTCGCCGAACGACACGGGCACCAGGATCTCGGACATCGGGACGCAGCCTCCGGAAGGGGCCGCCAGTGTACCCGCCTTGCCGCCGGGCCACGCGCCCCGTATGATGCGCTCCCCACTTCCGGAGAGGTGGCAGAGCGGTTGAATGTACCTGACTCGAAATCAGGCGTAGGTTTATAGCCTACCGAGGGTTCGAATCCCTCCCTCTCCGCCAGACATGAGCGCGCCCCCGTCAGGGGGCGTTTTCATGTCCGCGGGGGAACGCGATGGACGAGCGCTCTTGCAGGATTAAACGGCTCGACAGGATCGCCGACCGGGGAAGCCGCAGGCCGCCCTCCCGGCGCGCAAGCCCCAAGACGGTGCTTTCGGCAAGGGCGCGCAGGCCGGTTCTGCCCAACCATCGCCCCAGGGCAAGCCCTCCCCGCATTGCCATCGCGTCCGGTTCCCCCGCATGATCCCGTTACCCCCGATGACCCCCGGACACTTGCCGCCCGCATGATCGAATTCGGACACCTGACGCATGTCGGCCTGCGGCGCGAGCTGAACGAAGACACCTACTACGGCGACAGCGAGCTGGGGCTCTGGCTGGTGGCCGATGGCATGGGCGGGCACGAGTTCGGCGAGGTGGCCAGCGCGCTGGCCCGGGAGACCATCGTCCGCGAGGTGCGCGCCGGCACGCCGCTGGCCGAGGCCATCCGCATCGCCGACGAGGAGATCATCCGCTGCTCGCGTCGGCGCGGGGACAGCCTGCCGATGGGCACCACCGTGGTTGCGGCACGGATCGATGGCAACCGCTTCGAGGTGGCGTGGGTTGGCGACAGCCGTGTCTACCTGTGGCGCGACAACCTGCTGACGCAGATCTCGCACGACCACAGCTACGTGCAGGAGCTGATCGCACAGGGCGCGATCAGCGCCGACCAGGCCCGCAGCCACCCGCACCGCAACGTGGTCACCCAGGCACTGGGCGTGACCGCCCCCGAGCAGCTGAACGTGGAGACGCTGAGCGGCGAGCTGCGCCCCGGCATGCAGCTGCTGCTGTGCAGCGACGGCCTCACCGAGGAAGTCGATGACCGCCAGATTGCGCAGGTATTGGCGCACCAGGAATGCAGCGCGCAGGAATGCGTGGACGGGCTGGTGGCCGCGGCGCTGGACGGCGGCGGCTCGGACAACGTCACCGTGGTGCTGGTCCGGCGCCACTGACGCCGCAGCTCAGGCGGCGTCGGTCTCCAGCGCCAGCCACAGGCAGCGCCCGGACTTTTTCTCCAGGCCGGCCAGCCGCGCGGCATGCGCTTCGGCCTCGTCGGGCGCCACCCGCACGCGCGGCCGCGCGGCCGCGTCGCCCACGTCCACCGGCAGCACTGCGCCAGCTTGCGCCTCCTCGGCAGGCGCGCTGTCGAAGCCGATCTCGCTCTGGCCCGAGGTCAGCGCCAGGTAGACATCCATCAGGATCTGGGCGTCCAGCAGCGCGCCGTGCAGCTGCCGCTGCGAATTGTCGACGCCAAGGCGCTTGCACAGCGCGTCCAGCGAATTGCGCTGCCCCGGGAAGCGCTGGCGCGCCAGCAGCAGGGTGTCTTCGACCGTGCAGCGGTCCTCGATGCGGCCCGCGCCCGCCAGTCGCGCCAGCTCGGCGTTGAGGAAGCCGAGGTCGAACGCCGCGTTGTGGATGATGAGCTCCGCGCCGTCGATGAAGGCCAGGAACTCCTCCGCCACTTCGGCAAAGCGGGGCTTGTCGGCGAGGAATTCAAGGGTCAGCCCGGTCACCTCCTGGGCGCCCGGCTCGAACTCGCGGTCCGGGCACAAGTAGCGGTGGAAGGTGCGCCCGGTCGGCCGCCGCTCCAGCAGCTCGACGCAGCCGATCTCGACCACGCGGTTGCCCTTCTGCCACTCCAGGCCGGTGGTTTCAGTATCGAGGACGATCTGTCGGTGCGCGGACGTCGCCATCAGCCTGCCTGCTCCTTGAATTTCAACGCTTCTGCGCGCGCCAATTGGTCGACGCGTTCGTTCTCCGGATGTCCGGCGTGGCCCTTCACCCAGCGCCAGTCCACCGCGTGGCGGGATGCTGCGGCGTGCAGCCGCTCCCACAGATCGCGGTTCTTGACCGGGTCGCCACCAGCGGTCTTCCAGCCACGTCGCAGCCAGCCCGCCATCCACTCGGTGATGCCCTGCCGGACGTACTGGGAATCGGTGGTCAGCACGACGCTGCAAGGCTCTTTGAGCACTTCCAGCGCGGCAATGGCCGCCATCAGCTCCATCCGGTTGTTGGTGGTCTGCGCTTCACCGCCGGCCAGTTCACGCTCGACGCCGCGCCAGCGCAGCAGCGCGGCCCAGCCACCGGGCCCGGGATTGCCCAGGCAGGCGCCATCGGTGTGGATCTCCACCTGCTTGCGGGTCATGCCGGCGTCCCTGCGCGCAATGCCAGCACGCGCCGATGGGGAAGCGGCGTCAGCGGCAGCCGGCGCTTCTCGGCGCGCAGCAGGAAGGCCGCACGCAGGCCGACGCCGTCCTGCTGGCGGGCGTGCGGGATGCGCTCCCAGGTCGGCCCCACACCCTGCGTGACCGAATCCGGCACCAGCCCGGCGGCCCGCAGGCGACGGCGCCAAGTCACGGGCTCGCGGGCCTCCAGGCCTTGGCCGCGCCAACGCCAGCGATATGGCGACAGCGGATTCAGTGCCAGCAGCCACAGCCAGCCGCCGGGCACCAGCACGCGCTCGCATTCCGCCAGCAGGCCCACCGGGTCGCAGCCGGCATCGCCCAGGTGCTGGACGATGGCCACGGCACAGGACGCATTGGCCAGCGGCAGCGGCAGGCGGCAACGCAGGTCGCCATGGAACCCCGCAGCGCCCCCGTGCAGGCACAGCGGCAGGCCACTCTCGGGGTCCCTTGGCGGCGTCGCCATCGAGGGCCCGAACCACAGCACCGCCGGCCCCAAGCGCGAGCGCGCGGCTTCCGCCACCAGCTCGGCCTCGCTGTCCAGCAGGGCCCGGCCCGCATCGCTGGCAAACCAAGCGTCGGCCGCGGCGGGATCGGGTTGTGTGTGGAACGCAGGCAGCGGCATGATCGGGATTCTGCGGGAAACCCCGCGCCGCGTCACGGCTGGACAAATGGATCTGCGTGCGGTTCCCGCCTTCGACGACAACTACATCTGGCTGCTGCGCGATGCCGAGGGCCGCGCACTGGTGGTCGATCCGGGCGAAGCCGCGCCCGTGCTGGCCGCGCTGGGCGACGTGCCGCCGCTGGCCATCCTGCTCACCCACCACCACGGCGACCACGTCGGTGGCGTCGCCGATCTGCTGGCACGCTGGCCCGCCACGCCAGTACTGGCTCCGCACGACGACCGCATCCCGCAGGCCAGCCAGCGCGTGGCCGGGGGTGATCGTGTCAGCGTCGGCGACTGGCACTTCGATGTGCTGGCCGTGCCCGGCCACACCCGCAGCCACGTCGCCTACCACGGCGAGGGCCTGCTGTTCTGCGGCGACACGCTGTTCAGCCTGGGCTGCGGGCGGATGTTCGAGGGCACGCCGCCGCAGATGCACGCCTCGCTGGCGCGACTGGCCGCGCTGCCCGGCAACACCCGCGTGTGCTGCGCGCACGAATACACGCTGGGCAACGCGGCATTCGCGCTGGCGGTGGAACCCGGTAACACCGCGCTGCAGGCGCGCGCCGAGACGGTCCGCGCCCTGCGTGCCAAAGGACAGCCCACCCTGCCGACGACGCTTGCCGAGGAGTGCGCCTGCAACCCGTTCCTGCGCTGCAACGTGCCGGCCGTGCGCGCGGCCGCCGAAGGCCACGCCGGCCAGCCACTGGACGATGCCGCGGCCGTGTTCGGCGCGCTGCGCGCCTGGAAGGACGGGTTCCGCGCCTGAGGCCCATACGGGTGCGCACACTGGCCGCACCCGGGCGCGCAAGGCACACTAGGGCATTCGTTCGACGCGCCCCACGCGCATCATCAAGGAGACACCATGGGATTCCTGCAAGGCAAGCGCGCGCTGGTCACCGGCATCGCCAGCCAGCGTTCCATCGCCACCGGCATTGCCGATGCCTTCCACCGCGAGGGCGCCGAGCTGGCGCTGACCTACCAGAACGAGAAACTCAAGTCGCGGGTCGAGGACGCCGCCGCCGAGTACGGCAGCAAGATCGTGCTGCCGCTGGACGTGGCGTCCGACGACCAGATCGATGCCTGTTTCGCCGAGCTGGGCAAACACTGGAGCGACGGCTTCGACATCCTCGTGCACTGCATCGCCTTCGCGCCGCGCGAAGCCATCGAGGGCGACTTCCTCGACGGCATCAACCGCGAGCGCTTCCATATCGCCCACGACATCAGCGCCTACTCGCTGGCCGCGCTGGGCAAGGCCGCGCGGCCGCTGATGAAGGGCCGCAACGGCAGCATCCTCACCCTGTCCTACCTCGGCGCCGAACGCGCGCTGGCCAACTACAACACGATGGGCGTGGCCAAGGCTTCGCTGGAAGCCACCGTGCGCTACATGGCGATGGCGCTGGGCCCGGAGGGCACCCGCGTGAACGCCATCTCGGCCGGCCCGATCCGCACACTGGCGGCCAGCGGCGTGGCCAACTTCCGCAAGATGCTGAGCCAGTTCGAGGCGGTCGCACCGCTGCGACGCGCGGTGACCATCGAGGACGTCGGCAACACCGCGGCGTTCCTGTGCTCCGACCTCGCCCACGGCATCACCGGCGAAATCACCTACGTGGATGCCGGCTACAACATCATGGGGATGAGCGGTATCGAGTGATCCCGCCCGTCACGGCGGCTCCATGTAAAACGCCCGGCAGCGCCGGGCGTTTTTTGTTGTGGCAGACAGGGCGGCACCATCACCGCCCATGCCACCTTACAGGCGGTCTTCGGCGACCTGGATGTCGTACTTGGCGCGCGCGGCACGCACAAACGCATCCTGCGCCTGCAGGCCCTTTGCATTCGCCAACTGGCGGCGCAGCCCAGCGCGCTCTTGCGGGGTGACCTGCCCGATATCAGCGTCACGGACCGCACGCACGGCAAACACCATGTACTGGCCATCCACCAGCACCTTGTCGACTACCGGCTGAGCTGACTGCGGACGCGGCGCGCTGAAGAACGCCTGGGACGCCTGTGGCGAGGGCACCGGCATGCCGCGACGGATGTCGTTGGCCTCCGACACGGACAGCCCGGCCGCAGCAGCGGCGGCGGCCAGCCCGTCGGTGCGGGCGGCCTTCAGCAGGGCATCGGCGGCAGCCTCCGCGGCCTTGCGCTGGCGGTCGGCGCGGATCGCCGCCACCACGGCGTCACGCACCTTCGCCAGCGGCAGCGGCTGCTCCGGGACATGGTCGATCACCCGGATCAACACGGTGCGCTCGGGTCCCAGCTCGATCGGATCGCTGGCAGTGCCATCCTGCAGCAGGCTCTCGGTGAAAGCGGCGCGCAGCACCTTCTGGTCGCTGGCGATGCCCGGCCCACCCGCGCGGCTGAACGCCGGTGTGGTCTGCAGCGGCAAGCCCACCGCCTTGGCCGCGGGCTCCAGCGAGGTGGGAGTCTTGTAGGCGGCATCCACCAGCTTGCCGGTCAGCTCGTTGAAGGCACGCTCGCGTGCACCCTCCTGCAGCTCTTTCTCCAGTTCGGGGCGCACCTCATCAAACGGACGCTGCACCGCAGCGCGGATCTGGTTCACCTTGATCACATGCCAGCCGAAATCGGTCTTGACCGGCCCACGCACCTCCCCGGCCTGCATCGCGAAGGCGGCGTCATCGAAGGCCCCCGGCATGCCGCCTTTGGCGATCCAGCCCAGGTCGCCGCCGCTGGCCTTGGAGCCGGCGTCGTCAGAATTGACGCGGGCCAGCGCGGCGAAATCGGCGCCGGGCGCCTTCGCCTCGGCGGCCAGCTTGGCAGCCTTCGCCTCGGCGGCCTTCTTGTCGGCGGCGCTGGCGTTGGCCGCCACCGACACAAGGATGTGCGACACCTCGCGTTTTTCCGCCGAGGAATACTTGGCGATCTGCTCCTGGTAACGCTTGCGCAATGCCGCCTCGTCCACCGGCGCGGCCGGCATCGCGGCGCCATCCACCTCGACGTACTCCAGGCGCACGGTTTCAGGCTGGCGATACTCCGCCTTGTGGGCCTGATACCAGGCGTCGATCTGGGCCGGGGTGACCTCGGCGGTGTCCGCCGCCGGCACCGGCAGCATCACGAAACTGACGTCGCGATGCTCGCCCAGCAAGCGCATCAGCCGGTCAAGCTCGGCATCCGTGACGAAAGCCGACCGCGCAATGCCAGTGGGGATCAGTTCGTTCTTCAGGCTGTCGCGGATACGCGCCTCGAAGTCGCGCGGCGTCAGCGGCGGGTTCTGCGAGGCCAGCAGCAGCCGGTAGCGGTCGGCATTGAAGGCGCCATCCACCTGGAAGTCAGGGAATTTCCGGATTGCATCCGCCACGGCCTTGTCGCCGATGACAATGCCGGCACGATCGGCCGCAAGCTTCATCAGCTCCTCGTCAATCAGGGCATCGAGGATGCGGCGCTTGTTGTCCACCGACTCGAACGCCTTCGGGTCGAAGGCATCACCCTGCTGCTGCCGCAGATTGGCGCGGGCAATCTCGACCCGTTCGCGATAGCTCTGCTGGTCGATGTCATGGATCGACCACAGGTAAGTCACCGGCCAGACGCGCGGCGCCGACGGCCACCAGGCCGGCGGCTGCGCGATGCGCGCAACGTAGGTCTCCACGCGCTGCGACATGTACGACTCCACCCCGAAAAAGGCGAAGGGGACGATCAGCAGGCCGAGGATCACAGTGGCGATCCAGCCGGAGGTCTTTTCGCGGAGCTTCTGCAGCATGGGCAAACCGGTACGGGGATGTAGCCGGTTAGTCTAACCCGAGCAAGCCGGTATCGCCGCGGGGCGCAGGGTGCGGACAGCAAAAAGCCCCGCATTGCTGCAGGGCTTTTGCTTGGAACTGGCGGAGTGGACGGGACTCGAACCCGCGACCTCCGGCGTGACAGGCCAGCATTCTAACCGACTGAACTACCACTCCGCTGGGAGCCCGCAATCATACCGACATTTTCGGCGGGCGCAACACTTTTTTCCGGCTGGTGGGCACTGAGGGGATCGAACCCCCGACCCGCTCCTTGTAAGGGAGCCGCTCTACCGCTGAGCTAAGTGCCCGGGACGGGGATTATGGCAGCACGCCCGCCGCGGCGAAACCCGGGCCTCGAGTCACGCCAGCAATGGCCGGAAACGGAAAAGCCCGGCTTGCGCCGGGCTTTCCGAAAGCAGCTTCACGCGTGGGCGATCAGTTGACCGCGTCCTTCAGCGCCTTGCCAGCCTTGAACGCCGGGTTCTTGGAGGCCTTGATCTTGATGGTGTCGCCGGTGCGCGGGTTGCGGCCGGTACGGGCGCCACGCTTGCGCACCGAGAAGGTACCGAAGCCCACGAGGGTGACGGTATCGCCCTTCTTGAGGGCCTTGGTGATGGCAGCGATCATCGCGTCGACAGCGCGGCCGGCATCGGCCTTGGTCAGTTCAGCGTGGTCGGCGACGGCTTCGATGAAATCGGCTTTGTTCATTTGCTTTTAGGCTCCGTTGCGGAAGGTGACGCGAAGAGAATTCCGTTGACCTGTGCCGTGGCGCTCCCCTGCCATGGCACCGGGCTTGCCGTGGCGCATCGACGGGCCGCCGCGGTTGCCCACCTTATACCAGCGCCATTTCCGTCGCGCAACACGAAAGCAAGTACTGGCGCGGCTTTCAGACTAACGCCCGGCCCCGCGTCGGGGCCGGCACTCCTCCATCCTCAATGCTTGACCGCCGGCCCGGCCCCGGCGCGCCGTCTGGTGCGCTGTTTGACGGGTGCGGCCAGGCCACGCCCCTTCGCCGACGCCCGCGCCGGCAAAGGACGCTCCAGCGCCAGATCCAGCACCTCGTCGATCCACTTCACCGGCACGATCTTCAGGTGCCTGGTGACCGTTGCCGGGATGTCGGCCAGGTCCTTGCGGTTCTCCTCCGGAATGATGACGGTGCGGATGCCGCCGCGAAGCGCCGCCAACAGCTTCTCCTTCAGGCCGCCGATAGCGGTGACCTTGCCGCGCAGGGTGATCTCGCCCGTCATCGCCACGTCATGGCGCACCGGCACCTTGGCCAGCATCGAAACCAGCGCGGTGGCCATCGCGATGCCCGCACTGGGCCCATCCTTGGGCGTGGCGCCATCGGGTACGTGCACGTGGACGTCGTGCTTCTGCAGGAAGTCCAGCTCAATGCCCAACTGCTCTGCGCGGGCGCGCACCACCGACAGCGCCGCCGACGCCGACTCCTTCATCACATCGCCCAGCTGGCCGGTGAGGATGAGCTGCCCCTTGCCCGGCACCAGCGTCGACTCGATCTGCAACAGGTCGCCGCCGACCTCGGTCCATGCCAGCCCGGTGACCAGGCCGATCTCGTTTTCCGCCTCGGCGCGGCCGAAGTCGAAGCGCTGCACGCCCAAGTATTTGTCGAGGTTCTTGTCATTGACCACCACGGTCTTCAGCTTGGCGATCTTGCCTTTCTTGCCTGCCGGCGCAGGGCCCTTCAGTGCGATCTCCTTGACAACCTTGCGCGCGATCTTGGCGATCTCGCGTTCGAGGTTGCGCACGCCCGACTCGCGCGTGTAGTAGCGCACGATGCCGGTGATCGCACTTTCCTCGATCCGCAACTCGCCCTCGCGCAGGCCGTTGGCCTTGAGCTGCTTGGGGATCAGGTAGCGCATTGCGATATTGAGCTTCTCCTCCTCGGTGTAGCCGGGGATGCGGATCACCTCCATGCGATCCAGCAACGGGCCGGGGATGTTGAGCGAGTTGGAGGTGGCGACGAACATCACCTCGGACAGGTCAAGATCGACCTCCAGGTAATGGTCGTTGAAGGTGTGGTTCTGCTCCGGGTCAAGCACCTCCAGCAGCGCCGAGGACGGGTCGCCGCGGAAGTCCATCGACATCTTGTCGATCTCGTCCAGCACGAACAACGGATTCTTCGTGCCGACCTTGTTGAGGTTCTGCACGATCCGGCCCGGCATCGAGCCCACGTAGGTGCGGCGGTGGCCGCGGATCTCGGCTTCATCGCGCACACCGCCCAGCGCCATCCGCACGAACTTGCGGTTGGTCGCCTTGGCGATGCTCTGGCCCAGCGAGGTCTTGCCCACACCGGGCGGGCCGACTAGGCACAGGATCGGCCCCTTCATCTTCGACACGCGCGACTGCACCGCCAGGTACTCGAGGATCCGGTCCTTCACCTTCTCCAGGCCGTAGTGGTCGGCATCCAGCACCGCCTGGGCCGTCTTCAGGTCCTTGTGCACCTTGGTGCGCTTCTTCCACGGCACACCCAGTAGCCAGTCGAGGTAGTTGCGCACCACGCCGGCCTCGGCCGACATCGGCGACATCTGCCTGAGCTTGGCCAATTCGCCACGCGCCTTGGCCTCCACCGCCTTCGGCATGCCGGCATGGGCAATCCGTCGCGCAATGTCTTCCAGGTCGTTGGGCACGTCGTCCAGCTCGCCCAGCTCCTTCTGGATCGCCTTCATCTGCTCGTTGAGGTAGTACTCGCGCTGGCTCTTCTCCATCTGCGACTTGACCCGGCCGCGGATGCGCTTTTCCATCTGCTGCACATCGATCTCGCCATCGACCAGGCCTACCAGCAGCTCCAGTCGCCCGGCAGTGTCCAGCGTTTCCAGCAGCCGCTGCTTGTCGGCCAGGCGGACGCCAAGATGGGCGGCAACGGTGTCGGCCAGGCGATCCGGCTCATCGATGCTGGACAGCGTCTGCAGCAGCTCGGCCGGCAGCTTGCGGTTGGTCTTGATGTACTGCTCGAACAGCGCGAGCAGCGAACGCACAATGGCCTGCACTTCACGCGGCTCGCGCTCGGTGGCAGACGCCACCTCCACTGCTTTGGCAAACAGCGCGCCATCGCGTTCGTGCACGTCTTCGGCGCGGGCCCGCGCCAGCCCCTCCACCAGCACCTTGATGGTGCCGTCAGGGAGTTTCAGCAACTGCAGCACCTGCGCCATCGTGCCGATCGCATGCAGGTCGGCGGCGCCAGGATCATCGGTGTCGGCGGCCTTCTGCGCCACCAGCAGGATGCGCTTGTCGCCCTCGACGGCCAGGTCGAGCGCACGGATGGATTTCTCCCGCCCGACGAACAGCGGGATGACCATGTGCGGGAACACCACCACGTCGCGCAACGGCAGTACCGGCAGCACGTGGGCATCGGAAGGGGGGGGGCTAGCAGCCATTGCAGAACTCCGGATGACGATCGCGACGCACCTGCGCCGCCATGCGCTGTTTATGGGGGTGCCGCGCCCGCGTTGCAAGCGCCACCCGGCATGCCGTGGCGGCTGGCACGTGGGGGACGGCAATCACTGCGGAAGATCGTTGACGTTCAACGAAAAAGCCGCCCGAAGGCGGCTTTTACAACGTTCCGGACGGGCCGCCGCGTTCAGTCGGCAGCAGCCGCCTTGGCACCCGCCTTGGCCGGCGCCGGCACGGTCTGGTAGATCAGATACGGCTCCGATTTGTGCTCGATCACCGACTCGTCCACCACCACCTTGCTGACGTTCTCCAGCGACGGCAGCTCGTACATGGTATCCAGCAGCACCGACTCGACGATGGTGCGCAGTCCACGCGCACCGGTCTTGCGCTTGAGCGCCTTCCTGGCGATGGCGGACAGCGCGTCCGGACGGATATCCAACTCCACGCCCTCCATCTCGAACAGCTTCTTGAACTGCTTGGTGATGGCGTTCTTGGGCTCGGTGAGAATCTTGACCAGGGCGGCTTCGTCCAGTTCCTCCAGCGTCGCCACCACCGGCAGGCGGCCGACGAACTCGGGGATCAGACCATACTTGATGAGGTCCTCGGGCTCGACGTTCGCCAAGACCTGGCCGATGTCGGCCTTGCGCTCGGTGCTCTTGACCTTGGCCCCGAAGCCGATGCCGCCGGCCTCGGTGGAACGCTGCTGGATCACCTTGTCCAGGCCTGCGAACGCGCCACCGACGATGAACAGGATGTTGCGGGTATCGACCTGCAGGAACTCCTGCTGGGGATGCTTGCGACCGCCCTGCGGCGGGACGCTGGCAATGGTGCCTTCGATCAGCTTGAGCAGCGCCTGCTGCACACCCTCGCCGGACACGTCGCGGGTGATCGAGGGGTTCTCGGACTTGCGGCTGATCTTGTCGATCTCGTCGATGTAGACGATGCCCTGCTGTGCCTTTTCGACGTCGTAGTCGCACTTCTGCAGCAGCTTCTGGATGATGTTTTCCACGTCCTCGCCGACGTAGCCGGCCTCGGTCAGCGTGGTGGCATCGGCCATGGTGAACGGCACGTTCAGCATGCGCGCCAGCGTTTCCGCCAACAGCGTCTTGCCCGAGCCGGTGGGTCCGACCAGCAGGATGTTGGATTTGGCCAGTTCGACGTCGTCGTTTTTCTGGCGGCTTTCGATGCGCTTGTAGTGGTTGTACACGGCGACCGCGAGCGTCTTCTTCGCACGCTGCTGGCCGATCACATACTGGTCCAGTACCTCGAGGATCTCGCGCGGCTTGGGCAACGCGCTGCGGCTGGACTGCGCCTTCTCCTCCAGCTCCTCGCGGATGATGTCGTTGCAGAGCTCCACGCACTCGTCGCAGATGAACACGCTGGGCCCGGCAATCAGCTTGCGCACCTCGTGTTGGCTCTTCCCGCAAAAAGAGCAGTAGAGGATCTTGCTGCTGTCGCCGGTATTGCGTCCCTGACGGTCTTCGCTCATTCGCAACTCACTCGCCGCACGGTGCGGCTTTGGCCCGAGAATACCATACGCCCCCGCCGGGCCCAGCCGGGGCGGTGCCTGTGCTGCCTAGACTGTATCGGCTGGCGGCACGGATCCATGAACCCGCACCACCGCCCATTCAGCTTGCCTGGATGGACTCTTCCGGACGCCGGGTCAGGACTTCATCCACCAGCCCGTAGTCGCGGGCGGCCGAGGCGCTCTTGAAATTGTCGCGCTCGGTATCGCGGGCGATGACCTCGATGGACTGGCCGGTGTGGCGGGCCAGGATCTCGTTCAGGCGCTCGCGCATCGACAGGATCTCGCGCGCTTGGATGTCGATATCCGTGGCCTGGCCCTGGGCCCCGCCCAGCGGCTGATGGATCATCACCCGCGAATTGGGCAGCGCATAGCGCTTGCCCTTTGCGCCTGCCGCCAGCAGCACCGCGCCCATCGAGGCCGCCTGGCCAACGCAGATCGTACTCACGTCCGGCTTGATGTACTGCATGGTGTCGTAGATCGCCATGCCGGCCGTGACGATGCCGCCGGGCGAGTTGATGTACAGGCTGATGTCCTTTTCGGGGTTCTCCGCCTCGAGGAACAGCATCTGCGCGACCACCACGTTGGCCACATGGTCGTCGATGCCGCCGACCAGGAAGATCACCCGCTCCTTCAGCAGGCGCGAATAGATGTCGTACGCGCGCTCGCCACGGCTGGTCTGTTCGACCACCATCGGCACCAGGTTCAGGTTCTTGATCGGATCCATGGGTTCTCGCTCGGCGTTTCCGCCTGTTGAAGGTTACTGGCTGATCGCTTCCTGGAAGGTCAGCGTCTTCTCGGTATGCTGGGCGCGTTCGGCGATCCAGTCGATCACCTGCTCTTCCATCACGCGGTTCTGCAGGCCCTGCATCAGCTGGGGATCATTGCGGTAAAGATCAATGACCTGCTGGGGCTGCTCGTAGGTGGACGCGATCAGGCGCATGGTTTCATTCAGGCGCTCCGGCTCGAGGCGCAGCTCGTTGCGACGGGCCACCTCGGCCACCAGCAGGGCCACCAGAACGCGCTTGCGCGCGGCGTCCTGGAAGGCCTCCGGGCCGGCGGTGAGCTGCTGGCCCTGCTGGCGGGCCTGCTCGGCGGCATTGGCCAGCAACGCGTTCGCCTCGTCCTGGACGATGCGCGGCGGCAGCTCGACGTGCGAATAGGCGGCCACCAGCTGCTCGCCGACTTCGCGACGCAGACGGTTCATCAGCGCGCCCTTGAGCTCGCGCTCCAGATTGGCACGGATCTCGGCCTTGAACTGGTCCAGGTCCCCGCTCTTGACCCCGAAGCTGCGGATGAACGCGGCATCGACCTCCGGCAGCACCAGCTCGGCCACGTCGAGCAGCTTGAAGGTGGAGGTAATGGTCTTGCCGGCGAACTGCGCGGCGTGCCAATCGGCAGGCAGGGTGATATCGAGCGTCTTCTCCTCGCCCGGCTGCATGCCGACGATGGCGGACTCCACCTCCGGGTAGACCGCAGCGGAGCCCAGCACGGTGCTGGTGCGCTCCACGCCTTCGGCCGGCATGCGGACGCCATCGACCACGCTGCTGGTCTCCAGATTCACCAGATCGCCAGCCTTGGCGGCGCGGGTCACCTTGGTCCAGCTGCCGCGCTGCTGGCGCAGGTTTTCCAGCATGCGCTCGACGTCGGCGTCGGTCACTTCAGCGACATGGCGCGTGATCTCCAGCTTGGCCAGATCCAGCTCGCCGAAGTCAGGGGCCAACTCGACCGAGGCGATGAACTTCAGCTCGCCCTCGGCGGCATCCTCGCCCGGCGCCACCTGCGGCGCACCCACCACCTTCAGCGAATTCTCGCTGACGGCCTTGCCCAGGCCTTCGCGCAGCAGGCCATCCAGGATCTCGGCGCGCACCTGGCCGCCATAGCGCTGCTCGACCACCTTGGTCGGTACCTTGCCCGGGCGGAAGCCCTTGATCCGCACGTTCTGCGCGATCTCGCGCAGGCGGCTGCCGACCTGTGCATCGACATCGCCGGCAGGCAGGCTGAGGATGACGCGGCGCTCGAGGTTGCCGATGGATTCGACCGAGACTTGCATGATGCGATGACTCCTGGGTGGGTTCGCGCGAACCCGGACGTTATGCGGATGGATGCGTGGACCGGGACAGGTGCCCCGGGCGCGGCCATGACCGCGCGGAACTTGCTAGTTTCCCCGATTTCCCGCCGGCCCGCCACCTGTCCTGCGCATCCGCATTGACAGAAGGCGCGCGGCGCCTGACAATGCGCGGCCTTTCGTTGCACTGGCGTGCCCGGAAGTACGGCGTCCGCAGTCGTCGGGCGGCGCCGGGGTGCTTAGGTTCCGTCGGCGGGGTATAGCGCAGTCTGGTAGCGCGCCTGCTTTGGGAGCAGGATGTCGGGGGTTCGAATCCCTCTACCCCGACCATTCCGGCATCCGCACGTGCATGCTTTCCGGCCCGGGCGCCCGTAGCTCAACCGGATAGAGCACCGGCCTTCTAAGCCGGTGGTTGCAGGTTCGATTCCTGCCGGGCGCGCCAGACAGCGGTACAGGTTCAGTGGTGGCTGTAGCTCAGTTGGTTAGAGTCCTGGATTGTGATTCCAGTTGTCGTGGGTTCGAGTCCCATCAGCCACCCCATTCCATCGATGAACGGCCTCACGCGGGTACTTGCAGACGGCCGGGTGTTTGCTACAATTTCGCTTCCCGGGGCCGTTAGCTCAGTTGGTAGAGCAGTTGACTCTTAATCAATAGGTCCAAGGTTCGAATCCTTGACGGCCCACCAAACCCCGAAACGCCCGGCCACAAGCCGGGCGTTTTCTTTTGCGCGCCATGATCCAGCGCGGATTCGAACCTGCGGTTCGCCCGCTGCGCGGGCCCGGCCCGGTGCGGTGCAGCGCACCGGGCGCTCGCGGGCGCGCCGCTACGCTGCGCGAAAGCCCCGCTCACCCTTGACGGCCCACCAAACCCCGAAACGCCCGGCCACAAGCCGGGCGTTTTCTTTTGCGCGCCATGATCCAGCGCGGATTCGAACCTGCGGTTCGCCCGCTGCGCGGGCCCGGCCCGGTGC
>NZ_JBKBPN010000001.1:0-671878 GCF_046293095.1 Thermomonas sp. | reverse complement strand
TCACCGGCGCGGTGCAGCTGCCGGAGGGTGTGGAGATGGTGATGCCGGGCGACAACGTGAAGATGGTGGTCACGCTGATCAACCCGGTGGCGATGGACGAAGGCCTGCGCTTCGCGATCCGCGAGGGTGGCCGCACCGTCGGCGCCGGCGTGGTGTCCAAGATCATCAAGTAACGGGCTGCGAAAAGCCGCCGGCGTATTGGCGCCGGCGGCAGATCGCAACGGTAAGCGCGGCAAAGCTTGCAAAGCGTTGCCGATACCGGTTAGAATGCAAGACCGCTGCAGGAACTGAGTCCTGGTGCGGTTGCGAAATGAGGCGCAGGACGTGCCTCGTGTTCGCCAGACAGGGAGATGTCGCGTGGCAAGGCCTCGTCCGTCCCGGAGCTTTCCGGGGCATATCGGCGGGGCCTTTCGGCGCGTTCATCGAAATCTGCTGGCCGAACGGGATCCGCGGTCCGGGGTCCATGCAGGACGCACAGTTACCGGCTGTATTCACGGGGTGTGGCGCACGCAAGCCGTCGCACCTGTCGCTCTTTAGACACGAGGCATTCCTCCCATGGCGGACCAGAAGATTCGCATCCGGCTGAAGGCGTTCGATCATCGCCTGATCGACCGCTCGGCCAGCGAGATCGTCGAGACGGCCAAGCGGACCGGCGCGCAGGTGCGCGGCCCGATCCCGCTGCCGACCAAGATCGAACGCTACACCGTGCTGGTGTCGCCGCACGTCGACAAGGACGCGCGCGACCAGTACGAAACCCGCACGCACAAGCGCGTGCTCGACATCGTCGACCCCAACGACAAGACCGTGGACGCGCTGATGAAGCTCGAACTGGCGGCTGGCGTTGATGTCCAGATCAAGCTGACCTGAGGAGAACCGAGATGAGCGCGAAGAAGTATTCGCTCGGCATCGTCGGTCGCAAGGCTGGCATGAGCCGCATGTTCACCGAGGACGGCAAGTCCATCCCGGTGACCCTGATCGAGGCGACGCCGAACCGTATCACCCAGATCAAGACCCTTGATACCGACGGCTACACCGCCGTGCAGGTCACTGCGGGCGTCAAGCGCGCCAGCCTGCTGACCAAGCCGGCCACCGGCCACCTGGCCAAGGCTAAGGTGGAAGCCGGCCGCGGCCTGTGGGAGCTGCGCGTCGAGGCCGACCAGATCGGCGCCTACGAAGTGGGCGGCGAGATCAAGGCCGATATCTTCGAAGTTGGCCAGAAGGTCGACGTCCAGGGCATCACCAAGGGCAAGGGCTTCCAGGGCACCATCAAGCGCTGGAACTTCAAGATGGGTGATGCCACCCACGGTAACTCGCTGTCGCATCGCGCGCCGGGCTCCATCGGCCAGCGCCAGACGCCGGGTCGCGTGTTCCCGGGCAAGAAGATGGCCGGCCACATGGGCCACGTCACCCAGACCACGCAGAACCTGCAGGTGGTCAAGGTGGATGCCGAGCGCGGCCTGATCGCCGTGCGCGGCGCCGTCCCGGGTGCGCCGGGTGGCGACGTGATCGTGCGCCCGACCAGCAAGGGAGTCTGATCATGGAACTCAATATCAACGGTAGCGCCAACAAGCTGGCGGTGTCCGACGCGGTGTTTGATCGCGCGTTCAGCGAGGATCTGATCCACCAGGTCGTCGTCGCCTACCGCAACGCCGGCCGTGCCGGTACCAAGGCGCAGAAGACCCGTTCGGAAGTGAACGGCACCACCAAGAAGTCGAAGAAGCAAAAGGGTGGCGGTGCCCGTCACGGCGCCCTGACCGCCCCGATCTTCGTCGGTGGCGGCGTGACCTTCGCGGCCAAGCCGCGCAGCTTCGCGCAGAAGGTGAACCGCAAGATGTACCGCGCGGCGATCGCGTCGATCCTGTCCGAGTTGAACCGCCAGGGCCGCATCACCGTGGTCGAGTCCTTCGAGGTCGAGGCCCCGAAGACCAAGGGTCTGGTGGCCAAGCTGGCCGAGCTGAAGGCGGGCAAGCGTCCGCTGATCGTGACCGAAGAGGCGAACGACAACCTGTACCTGTCCGCCCGCAACCTGCCCTACGTGCAGGTCCGCGACGTGCAGGGCCTGGACCCGGTCGCGCTGGTCGGCGCCGATACCGTGCTGGTCACCACCGACGCGGTGAAGAAGATCGAGGAGTGGCTGGCATGAGCGCCGCAAACCTGTACGAAGTGATCCGTGCGCCGCGTGTGTCCGAAAAGACCGCGCGCCTGCAGGAAGTCTCCAACCAATACGTCTTCGAAATCGCGAAGACCGCCACGAAGGCCGATGTAAAGGCTGCGGTCGAGAAGATCTTCGACGTCAAGGTCGAGGCGGTGAACGTGGTGAACGTGAAGGGCAAGTCCAAGTCCTTCAAGTTCCGCCAGGGTCGCCGTAGCGACTGGCGCAAGGCGTACGTCACCCTGGCCGAAGGCCAGGCGATCGACGTGATGACGGCCTCGGCCTGAGGAACAATCCATGGCACTGATGACATTCAAGCCCACCTCTGCCGGCCGTCGTTCGATGGTCCGCGTGGTGTCGCCGGATCTGCACAAGGGTGCACCCTATGCGCCGCTGGTCGAGAAGCAGAGCAAGACGGGTGGACGCAACCACCACGGCCGCATCACCACCCGTCACATCGGCGGTGGCCACAAGCAGCACTACCGCATCATCGACTTCAAGCGCGACAAGGAAGGCATTCCCGCCCGCGTCGAGCGCATCGAGTACGACCCCAACCGCACCGCGCACATCGCGTTGCTGTGCTACGCCGATGGTGAGCGTCGCTACATCATCGCCCCGAAGGGCCTGAAGGCCGGCGACCAGGTGATCGCGGGCCGTGACGCCCCGATCAAGGCCGGCAACACCCTGCCGCTGCGCAACATCCCGGTCGGTTCCACTGTGCACTGCATCGAGATGAAGCCCGGCAAGGGCGCGCAGCTTGCCCGCGCCGCCGGTGCCGGCGTGCAGCTGGTCGCTCGCGAGGGTGTGTACGCCACCCTGCGCCTGCGCTCCGGCGAAATGCGCAAGGTGCCGGCCGAATGCCGCGCCACCATCGGTGAAGTGAGCAACGACGAGCACGGTCTGCAGAAGCTTGGCAAGGCCGGTGCCGCCCGCTGGCGCGGCGTCAAGCCGACCGTGCGCGGCGCCGCCATGAACCCGGTCGACCACCCCCACGGTGGTGGTGAGGCGAAGGCCGGCCAGGGTAACCCGCATCCGGTCACTCCCTGGGGCGTGCCGACCAAGGGTTACAAGACCCGCAAGAACAAGCGCACCCAGCAGTTCATCGTGCGCGATCGCAGGAGCTAATCGGCAATGGCACGTTCACTCAAGAAGGGCCCGTTCATCGACCATCACCTGCAGAAGAAGGTGGAGGCCGCGGGCAACAGCAAGAAGCCGATCAAGACCTGGTCGCGTCGTTCCACGATCCTGCCGGAAATGATCGGGTTCACCATCGCCGTGCACAACGGCAAGAACCATGTTCCCGTGCTGATCAACGAGAACATGATCGGCCACAAGCTTGGCGAATTCGCCGTGACCCGTACGTTCAAGGGTCATGGCGGCGACAAGAAGGGGAAGTAAGGAGATGACCATGGAAGCGAAAGCCATCCTGCGCAGTGCGCGCATCTCCGCCCAGAAGGTCCGTCTGGTCGCCGACCAGGTCCGTGGCCTGCCCGTGGCCCGTGCGCTCGACCTGCTGAAGTTCTCGGACAAGAAGGCCGCCGGCATGATCTACAAGGTCGTGTTCTCCGCCGCCTCCAACGCCGAGAACAACAACGGTGCCGATGCGGACGAACTGAAGGTCAAGGCCATCATGGTCGATGAGGGTCCGTCGTTGAAGCGCTTCATGGCGCGTGCGAAGGGTCGTGGCACGCGCATCACCAAGCGCACCAGCCACATCACCGTGGTCGTGGGCGAGGGCAAGTAATCATGGGTCACAAAGTCAATCCGATCGGCATCCGCCTGGGCATTGCCAAGGACTGGAATTCCAAGTGGTATGCCGGCAAGAAGCAGTTTGCCGAATACCTGTCGGCCGACCTCAAAGTCCGGGACATGCTGCGCAAGAAGCTGGCCCAGGCCGGTATCAGCAAGATCCTGATCGAGCGTCCGGCCAACAACGCCCGCGTCACCATCCACACCGCCCGTCCCGGCGTTGTGATCGGCAAGCGCGGCGAGGATATCGAGAAGCTGCGCAAGGAAGTGTCCGATGTGCTCGGCGTGCCGGCACACATCAACGTCACCGAAGTCCGCAAGCCGGAGCTCGACGCGCAGCTGGTGGCCGAGTCCATCGCCCAGCAGCTGGAGCGCCGCATCATGTTCCGTCGCGCGATGAAGCGTGCGGTCGGCAACGCGATGCGCCTGGGTGCGCTGGGCATCAAGGTCAACGTGGCTGGCCGCTTGAACGGCGCGGAAATCGCCCGTTCCGAGTGGTACCGCGAAGGCCGCGTGCCGCTGCATACCCTGCGCGCGGACATCGATTACGGCTTCGCGGAAGCGAAGACCACCTACGGCATCATCGGCATCAAGGTGTGGGTCTACAAGGGCGAGATCTTCGATTTCTCCCAGGTCGGCCAGGAGAAGCAGGATGACTCCCCGGCGCCGCGCGGTGGCGACCGTGAGCGTCCGCGTGGTCCGCGCCGTGACCGTGGCGACCGCGCCGAGCGCGGCGAAGCGAGGGAATAAACCATGCTGCAACCCAAGCGAACCAAATACCGCAAGGTCCACAAGGGCCGCAACGAAGGCCTGAGCTGGAGCGCGAATGCGGTCAGTTTCGGCGAGTTCGGCCTGAAGGCAACCGCCCATGGCCAGCTCACTGCTCGCCAGATCGAGGCCGCGCGCCGTTCCATCAGCCGTTACGTGAAGCGTGGCGGCAAGATGTGGATCCGCGTGTTCCCCGACAAGCCGATCACCAAGAAGCCGATCGAAGTGCGAATGGGCTCCGGTAAGGGCAACGTGGAGTACTGGGTCGCCCAGATCCAGCCCGGCCGCATGATCTACGAGATCGAGGGCGTAAGCGAAGAGGTGGCGCGCGAGGCGTTCCGCCTGGCCGCCGCCAAGCTCTCGGTCACCACCCAATTCGTGACCCGGACGGTGCGCTGATGGAACTCAAGCAACTGCGTCAGAAGTCGGCGGACGAACTGAAGGCCCATCTGGTCGAACTGCAGAAGGAGCGCTTCGCGCTGCGGATGCAGAAGGCCACCGGCCAACTGCCCCCGTCCAAGACCAACGAGCCCCGCCGCGTGCGCCGCGAGATCGCTCGCGTCAACACGCTGCTCGGCCAGAAGAAGTAAGGAACGGGCGCCATGACCGAACAAACCAAGAAGCTGCACACGGTTGAAGGCCGCGTCGTCAGCAACAAGATGGACAAGACCGTGACGGTGCTCGTCGAGCGCCAGGTCAAGCACGCGCTGTACGGCAAGTACATCCGTCGCTCGACCAAGCTGCACGCCCATGACGCCGACAACTCGTGCAACGAGGGCGACGTGGTGCGCGTGGCGGAGTGCGCGCCGATGTCCAAGACCAAGAACTGGCGCGTGGTGGAAATCATCACCCGTGCCGCCGAGTAAGCAGGAGAGACAGCCATGATCCAGATGCAGAGCTTTCTCGACGTCGCAGACAACTCGGGTGCCAAGGAACTGATGTGCATCAAGGTGCTGGGCGGCTCGAAGCGCCGTTATGCCGGCATCGGCGACATCATCAAGGTGTCGGTGAAGGAAGCGATTCCGCGCGGCAAGGTGAAGAAAGGCGATGTCTATGACGCCGTGGTGGTGCGCACCCGCAAGGGTGTCCGCCGTCCCGACGGTTCGCTGATCCGCTTCGACGGCAACGCCGCCGTGCTGCTGAACAACAAGCATGAGCCGATTGGCACCCGCATCTTCGGGCCTGTGACCCGCGAGCTGCGTTCCGAGAAGTTCATGAAGATCGTCTCGCTCGCACCCGAAGTGCTCTGAGGCGGAGGAAAGAAACCATGAACCGTATCCGCAAGGGCGACCAGGTGGTTGTGACCACCGGCAACAAGAAGATCAAGGGCCAGACCGGCGAGGTGCTCCGCGTCGAAGGCGATCGCGTCTATGTTGCCAACCTGAACCTGGTCAAGCGCCACACCAAGCCCAACCCGCAAGCCGGCCAGGCCGGCGGCGTGGTCGAGCGCGAGGCGTCGATCCACATTTCCAACGTGATGCTCCTGAACCCGGCCACGGGCAAGGGCGAGCGCGTTGCCACCAAGGTGCTGGAGAATGGAAAGCGCATCCGCGTGTTCCGCTCCAGCGGCGAGGCCATCTGACATGACCACCCGACTCGAAAAGTTCTACAAGGAAGAAGTGGTGCCGAAGCTGATGCAGCAGTTCGGCTACACCAATCCGATGCAGGTTCCGAAGCTCGTCAAGATCACGCTGAACATGGGCGTGGGTGAGGCGGCGACCAACAAGAAGGTGCTGGAGAACGCGGTGGCCGACATGGCCAAGATCGCCGGCCAGAAGCCGGTGGTGACCAAGTCGCGCGTTTCGGTGGCTTCGTTCAAGATCCGCGATGGCTGGCCGATCGGTTGCAAGGTGACCTTGCGCCGCGCCCACATGTTCGAGTTCCTGGATCGCCTGATCAACATCTCGCTGCCGCGCGTCCGCGACTTCCGCGGCGTGTCCGGTCGTTCGTTCGACGGGCGCGGCAACTACAACATGGGCGTGAAGGAGCAGATCATCTTCCCGGAGATCGACTTCGATGCCGTCGACGCGATGCGCGGCATGGACATCGCCATTACCACCACCGCGAAGACCGATGCCGAGGCCAAGGCCCTGCTCGAGGCCTTCCGCTTCCCGTTCCGCAACTAAGGACACGTCATGGCCAAGACTTCCATGATCAACCGCGAGGCCAAGCGCGCGAAGCTGGCCAAGCAGTACGCCGCCAAGCGCGAAGCGCTGAAGAAGGTGATCGCCAGCCAGGACGCGTCCTACGAGGACAAGATGGCCGCCGCCGCCAAGCTGCAGAAGCTGCCGCGCGACTCTTCGCCGTCCCGCCAGACCACGCGCTGCGCCCTGACCGGTCGCCCGCGTGCGGTTTACAGCAAGTTCGGCCTGGGCCGCAACGCGTTGCGCAAGGCCACCATGAATGGCGACGTTCCTGGTCTGCGCAAGGCAAGCTGGTAAAAACCTGCTATACTGATCCGCTACCTGCCAACCCAGGTATCGGCAACCAGAAGCCCCGCAGCGATGCGGGGCTTGCGGCTGCAGGAAACTCCGCGCCACTGTTGCGTGCGGCGTCCACAACCCGACAGATTTTCGCGAAAGCGGATATCGGTGCTACTCATCAGGTGAATCCATGAGCATGACTGATCCCATCGCCGACATGCTGGTCCGCATCAAGAATGCGGCCGCGGTCGGCAAGCCGACGGTGAAGATGCCGTCCTCCAAGACCAAGGTTGCCATCGCCAACGTCCTCAAGGACGAGGGCTATATCGCCGACGTCCGCGTCACCCCGGCCGGTGCCAAGGCCGAGCTGGAGATCGCCCTGAAGTACTTCGAGGGCAAGCCGGTGATCGAAACCCTGAAGCGCGTGTCGCGTTCGGGTCTCCGCCAGTACCGCGGCAAGGATGCGCTGCCCAAGGTCCTCAATGGCCTCGGCATCGCAATCGTTTCCACCTCCAAGGGCATCATGACCGACTCGCAGGCGCGCCAGCACGGCGTCGGCGGTGAAGTCCTGTGCATCGTGGCCTAAGGGGAGTAGCGCACATGTCCCGAGTCGCCAAGAAGCCCGTTGCCCTTGCCAAGGGCGTCGAAATCACCGTCCAGCCGGAGTCCATCATCGTCAAGGGCCCGAAGGGCACCCTGAGCGTGGTCAAGCCGGCTGGCATCGATGTCAAGATCGAAGACGGCAATGCGCTGCTGTCCGCCAGCGATGCGTCGCTGGTGCCGCTGACCGGCACCCTGCGCGCCATCGTCGCCAACATGGTGCATGGCGTCAGTGCCGGTTTCGAGCGCAAGCTCGAGCTGGTGGGCGTGGGTTACCGCGCTTCCATGCAGGGTGCGGCGCTGAACCTGTCGCTGGGGTATTCCCACCCGGTCGTGTTCACCCCGCCGGCGGGTATCACCATCACCACGCCGACGCAGACCGAGATCCTGGTCGCCGGCGCCGACAAGCAGCTGGTCGGTGAAGTGGCCGCCAAGATCCGCGGGTACCGTCCGCCGGAGCCCTACAAGGGCAAGGGTGTGAAGTATTCCGACGAGACCATCATCCGCAAGGAAGCCAAGAAGGCGTAATCCTTCGGGATCACGCGCCTTCAGCTTTCGGAGACCAAGACCATGGAAAAGAAAATCGCCCGCCTGCGTCGTGCCAAGTCCACCCGTTCGCGCATCCGCGAGCTTGGCGTTCCGCGCCTGTCGGTGCTGCGCACCGGCCAGCATCTGTATGCCCAGGTGTTCACCGCCGACGGTGCCAAGGTGCTGGCTTCGGCCTCCACCGTGCAGGCCGACGTAATGAGCGGCCTGAAGAATGGCAAGAACAAGGATGCCGCCGCCAAGGTGGGGCAGGTGATTGCCGAGCGCGCCAAGGCGGCGGGTATCGAGAAGGTCGCGTTCGACCGTTCCGGCTACCGCTACCACGGCCGCGTCAAGGCGCTGGCTGACGCCGCCCGCGAGGGTGGCCTGCAGTTCTGATCGAAGCGGCGCGCGGGCTTTGTGGTCCGCGCGCCGATGTGTTGCCTGCCGGCGCGGGTTGCGCCGGACGCCCTGGCCGGTTGCGGCCCTGGCGGATCACCTGCGGTAATCCACAACCATAAGCGGCGACGCCGCAAATCCCATCAATCAATCGAGACATCGAAATGGCAGAACAACGCGAATCCCGCGGCCGCGATCGCGGTCCCCGCGAGGAAAAAGTCGATGACGGCATGATCGAGAAGCTGATCGCCGTCAATCGCGTCAGCAAGACCGTCAAGGGTGGTCGCCAGTTCACCTTCACCGCGCTGACGGTGGTGGGCGATGGCGCTGGTCGCGTCGGCTTCGGCTATGGCAAGGCGCGGGAAGTGCCCGTGGCCATCCAGAAGTCGATGGAAGGCGCGCGCAAGAACCTGCGTTCCGTCGAACTGAACAACGGCACCCTGTTCCACGCGGTGAAGGCCGGCCACGGCGCCGCCCGCGTGTTCATGCAGCCCGCTTCGGAAGGTACCGGCGTGATCGCCGGTGGTGCGATGCGCGCCGTGCTGGAAGCGGTGGGCGTGAAGAACGTGCTGGCGAAGGCCGTCGGTTCGCGCAACCCGATCAATCTGGTCCGCGCCACCGTCAAGGGCCTGGAGGCGATGCACTCGCCCGCCAAGATCGCCGCCAAGCGCGGCAAGAAGGTGGAGGACCTGATCCATGGCTAATGAAGGCAAGACCATCAAGGTCCGTCTGGTCAAGGGCCTGCGCGGCACCCAGTCGCGCCACCGTCTGTCGGTGAAGGCGCTTGGTCTGGGCAAGCTCAACAGCGTCCGCGAGCTGAAGGACAGCCCGCAGGTGCGTGGCCTGATCAATCAGCTGCACTATCTGGTGCGGGTGGAGGAGTAATCGCATGAAGCTCAATACGCTCAAGCCCGCCGACGGCGCGCGCAAGGATCGCGTTCGCGTTGGCCGTGGCATCGGCTCCGGCCTCGGCAAGACCGCCGGCCGCGGCCACAAGGGTTCGTTCGCGCGCGCCGGCAAGGGCAAGATCAAGGCCGGCTTCGAGGGCGGCCAGATGCCCATGCAGCGCCGCCTGCCGAAGATTGGTTTCCGCTCGAAGATGGCTGCGGATATCGCCGAAGTGCTGCTTTACAAGCTTGATTCCCTGCCGGCTGGCGATGTGGATTTCGCGGCCCTGAAGGCTGCCAAGCTGGTGCCGAGCACCGCCAAGCGCGCCAAGATCGTCGCCAAGGGCGAAGTGACCAAGGCCTATGTGCTGAAGGGCATCGCTGCGACCGCCGGCGCCAAGGCCGCGATCGAAGCGGCCGGCGGCAAGCTGGCGGAGTAAGGTCAGTATGTCGCGCAGCGCGGGAGCACTGGCGGGTCTGATGGGTGCGGGCAAGTTCACGGAACTTCGCTCGCGCCTCCTGTTCGTCGTCGGGGCGCTGATCGTCTACCGCATCGGTTGCTACATTCCGGTGCCGGGCGTCAACCCGGAGGCGATGCTGCAGCTGATGAACGCGCAGAAGGGCACCGTGGTGGACATGTTCAACATGTTCTCCGGCGGCGCGCTTTCGCGGTTCAGCCTGTTCGCCCTGAACGTGATGCCGTACATTTCGGCGTCGATCGTCATGCAGCTCATGGTGCAGATCCTGCCCAGCCTGAAGGCGCTGCAGAAGGAAGGCGAGTCCGGCCGGCGCAAGATCACACAGTACTCGCGGATTGGCGCGGTGTTCCTGGCAGTGTTCCAGGCTGCGGGGATCGCCATCGCCCTGCAGCATCAGGGCGCCGGTGGCGGCATCCCGGTGGTCTACAGCCCGGGTATGGGGTTCGTGGTGACTGCAGTGGTGTCGTTGACCGCCGGCACCATGTTCCTGATGTGGCTGGGCGAGCAGGTGACCGAACGCGGCATCGGCAACGGTATCTCGCTGATCATCTTCGCCGGCATCGTCGCTGGCCTGCCCGGCGCGGTGCTGAACACCCTGCAGCAGGCCAATAGCGGCGACATGCAGTGGATCACCGTGTTCTTCATCTTGGCGATCGTGCTGGCGGTGACCTGGTTCGTGGTCTTCATGGAAAGCGGCCAGCGTCGCATCACCGTGAACTACGCGCGGCGTCAGGGCGGGCGTGGTGGCTACCAGAACCAGACCTCGTTCCTGCCGCTGAAGCTCAATATGTCGGGTGTCATCCCGCCGATCTTCGCGTCCTCGATCATCATGTTCCCGGCTACCGCGTCGACCTGGTTCGGCCAGTCCGGCAGCCCCGCCACGGTGTGGCTGCAGAAGGTCAGTCAGATGCTCTCGCCCGGCGAGCCCCTGCACATGATCCTGCTTGCCGCGTTGATCATCGGGTTTGCGTTCTTCTATACGGCGCTGGTGTTCAACTCGCAGGAAACCGCCGACAACCTCAAGAAGTCGGGCGCGCTGATCCCGGGCATCCGTCCGGGCCGGGCCACAGCCGAGTACATCGACGGCGTGCTGACCCGCCTGACGCTGGCCGGCTCGCTGTACCTGGTGCTGGTCTGCCTGCTTCCGGAAGTCATGCGCACCGAGCTGGGCACCTCGTTCTACTTTGGCGGCACGTCGCTGCTGATCGTGGTAGTGGTGGTGATGGACTTCATCGCGCAGATCCAGGCGCACCTGATGTCGCACCAGTACGAGAGCCTGCTGAAGAAGGCCAACCTCAAGGGGCGTGGCGCCCGCTGAGGCGCTGCGATCCATCGATCCGTCCCACGGGGCGGGTCGGACGTGACAACCGCCGGTTCGACGAACGCGCGAACCGGCAAATGGGCGACCCCCGCGACGATCCCGCGCGTGGGTGGCCCCGGACCGATCCGCGCGCCAGAGTAGCGCGCGGGCAGGCCAGGCCCCTAGGGGCAGGGCGCTGCCAGTCCGGGGCCGTCGCCGGAGCATGGGCACACTCCCCATGCCGGGCCAGGGCGGCTTTGTTGCCTTGGCTTCCTGACAAGTCGGGATTGGGTTACAATTCTACGTTTCCCACGTCGGGCCCCGAGGTTCGGCGTCATTTCGTTTATCGGAGATCGCCTTATGGCGCGTATTGCAGGCGTCAACCTGCCTGCCCAGAAGCATGTCTGGGTCGGGCTGCAAAGCATCTACGGCATTGGCCGTACCCGTTCCAAGCTGGTTTGCGAGGCCGCGGGCGTCAGCTCGTCGACCAAGATCCGCGACCTGTCCGAGCCGGAAGTCGAGCGCCTGCGCGCCGAAGTCGGCAAGTACATCGTCGAGGGCGACCTGCGCCGTGAAGTGGGCATGGCCATCAAGCGTTTGATGGATCTCGGCTGCTACCGGGGTCTGCGCCACCGTCGCGGCCTGCCCCTGCGCGGCCAGCGCACCCGCACCAATGCGCGTACCCGCAAGGGCCCGCGTAAGGCCATCAAGAAGTAAGGAACCCAGACCATGGCCAAGCCGGCTGCTGCCAACAAGACCAAGAAGAAGGTCAAGCGCGTCGTCACCGACGGCATCGCGCACGTCCACGCTTCGTTCAACAACACGATCGTCACCATCACCGACCGCCAGGGTAACGCCCTGTCGTGGGCCACGTCGGGCGGCGCGGGTTTCCGCGGTTCCCGCAAGTCCACCCCGTTCGCCGCGCAGGTTGCCGCCGAAAAGGCCGGCAAGGCAGCGCTGGACTACGGCGTGAAGTCGCTGGAAGTGCGCATCAAGGGCCCGGGTCCGGGCCGCGAGTCCGCCGTTCGTTCGCTGAACAACGTCGGTTACAAGATCCTCAACATCATCGACGTGACGCCCATCCCGCACAACGGGTGCCGTCCGCCGAAGAAGCGTCGCGTCTGACGCGCGGGAGCACTAGAACATGGCTCGTTATATCGGTCCCACCTGCAAACTCGCCCGTCGCGAAGGCGTCGACCTGTCGCTGAAATCGCCGGCGCGTGCGCTGGATTCCAAGTGCAAGCTGGAGCAGAAGCCCGGCCAGCATGGCGCCACCGCCCGCAAGGGCAAGCTGTCAGACTACGCCACCCAGCTGCGCGAGAAGCAGAAGGTCAAGCGCATCTACGGTCTGCTGGAACGCCAGTTCCGCAACTACTACAAGAAGGCCGCCACCAAGAAGGGCAATACCGGCGAGAACCTCCTGCAGCTGCTCGAAACCCGTCTGGACAACGTTGTCTACCGCATGGGCTTTGCCGTCACCCGTCCGGCCGCGCGCCAGCTGGTCAGCCATCGCGGCGTGACCGTGAACGGCAAGCCGGTCAACCTGCCGTCCTACACGGTCAAGGCTGGCGACGCCATCGCCCTGTCCGAGAAGGCGCAGAAGCAGCTGCGCGTCAAGGAGTCGCTGACCCTGGCCGAGCAGATGAACCTGTCGCCCGCGTGGGTCGAGGTGGACGCCAACAAGTTCAGCGGCGTGTTCAAGGCCGTTCCGGACCGCGCCGATCTGCCCAGCGACATCAACGAAGCGCTGATCGTCGAGCTGTACTCGAAGTAAGCCATTGCCACCGGCCTGCGCCCCGCGCAGGCCAGCAGGAGACACCACGAATGACGGTTACCGCCACCCAAGTCCTGCGTCCGCGCGGACCGCAGATCGAGCGCATCACCGACACCCGCGCCAAGGTCGTGATCGAACCGCTGGAGCGCGGTTATGGTCACACCCTGGGCAACGCACTGCGCCGCGTGCTGCTGTCCTCGATTCCCGGTTTTGCCATCACCGAGGTCGAGATCGACGGCGTGCTGCACGAGTACACCACGCTTGAAGGCATGCAGGAAGATGTGCTTGAAGTCCTGTTGAACCTCAAGGACGTTGCCATCCGCATGCACAGCGGCGACACCGACACCCTGGAGCTGAAGAAGCAGGGTCCAGGCGTCGTCACCGCCGGTGACATCAAGACCAGCC
The DNA here is from genome assembly GCF_046293095.1 of Thermomonas sp. GTDB lineage: Bacteria > Pseudomonadota > Gammaproteobacteria > Xanthomonadales > Xanthomonadaceae > Thermomonas. The sequence goes on along the minus strand of NZ_JBKBPN010000001.1, from coordinate 658,417 downwards.
ACAACGTCGAGGTGCTGAACCCCGGCCATGTGATCGCCAACCTGACCAAGGACGTGGCGCTGAACATGCGCCTTACCATCAGCCGCGGCTTCGGCTACCAGCCGGCCTCCGCGCGTCGCCGTCCGGACGAGGAAACCCGCACGATCGGTCGCCTGATGCTGGATGCGTCGTTCTCGCCGGTCCGCCGCGTCGCCTACGCGGTGGAAGCCGCACGCGTCGAGCAGCGTACCGACCTGGACAAGCTGGTTCTCGAGATCGAGACCAACGGCACCATCGATGCCGAGGAAGCCGTGCGCACCGCCGCCGACATCCTCACCGACCAGCTGTCGGTCTTCGGTGATTTCACCCACCGCGACCGCGGCGCCAAGCCGCAGGCCAGCGCCGGCGTTGATCCGCTGCTGCTGCGCCCGATCGACGACCTCGAGCTGACCGTGCGTTCGGCCAACTGCCTCAAGGCCGAGAGCATCTATTACATCGGCGATCTGATCCAGAAGACCGAAGTGGAACTGCTCAAGACCCCGAACCTCGGCAAGAAGTCGCTCACCGAGATCAAGGAAGTGCTGGCCCAGAAGGGCCTGTCGCTGGGCATGAAGCTGGAGAACTGGCCGCCGGCCGGGGTCGCCAGCCACGGCATGATGGGATAAGTGCAAACCGCCCGGCCGTTGCCCCCAGGCACGGCCAGGGTCGGTGAAGGCCTGGCGCACTGCGCCGGACCGACGGGGCAGTCACGGCGCAGCCGTGGCTCCCGCTCCGTCCCGGCTCTTCCCGAGAGCGCAATACCGCCGACGAACTGGAGTTCGCGGCATGTCCGGCGAAGGATGCCGGCACGGGCCACCCGCAGCCCAAGTTGCAACGCCAGGATGGCGACAGCGAAGTCCAATCGTTACAACCTTCATCAGGAATCGAATCCATGCGCCACCAGAAATCCGGCCGCAAGTTCAACCGCACCAGCGCCCACCGCAGTGCGATGTTCTCGAACATGGCGGCGTCGCTCATCAAGAACGAAATCATCCGCACCACGCTGCCGAAGGCCAAGGAGCTGCGCCGCGTCGTCGAGCCGTTGATCACCCTCGGCAAGACCGATGGCGTTGCCAACCGCCGCCTGGCGTTCTCCCGCCTGCGCGACAAGGAAGCCGTGGGCACCCTGTTCACCGTGCTGGGCCCGCGCTACGCGCAGCGTCCGGGTGGCTACCTGCGCATCCTCAAGTGCGGCTTCCGCGCCGGCGACAACGCGCCGATGGCCTATGTCGAGCTGGTGGATCGCCCGCAGGCCGCCGAGTAAGGCGCGCCGCCGCGGTACCCTCGAAGACCCCGGGCTTGCCCGGGGTTTTTCGTTTCCGGGCCAACTGCGACATAATCGAACGGATCCCGCCAAGGCACGCGCATGAATCCGTTCCGCTGGTCGTTCCGCCAACAGTTCCTGCTGGGCTCCTTCATCTGCGCTGCATTGCTGGGGTATGCCCTGTTCGTGCAGTTCCGGCTGGGCATCCAACCCTGTCCGTTCTGCATCTTCCAGCGCATCTGCTTTGCCGCGCTGGGTCTGGTCTTCCTGCTGGGCGCCATGCACGACCCGCGGGCGCCGGGTGCCCGCAAGGCGTGGGCGCTGCTGGCATTCATCGCCGCGATGGCCGGAATGGGCTATGCGGGGCGCCACAGCTGGGTCCAGCTGCATCCGCCGGAGCTGCCCAGCTGCGGCCCGGGGCTGAACTTCATCGTCGAGCAGTATTCGTGGCTGGGTGCTGCGCGCAAAGTGCTGCAGGCGACTGGCGATTGCAGCAACATCGATTGGCAGTTCCTCGGCCTGAGCATGCCGATGTGGGCGTTGGCGTGGTTCGTCGTGCTCGGGTTGGGTGCCCTCTACGCGGGCTTCCAGCGCAGGCAATCCAGTCTGTTCCGTCGGTAACGGTTGCGGCGACAGGCTGGGAGCGGGATGATGCGATGCAGCAGTCCTCCCCATCCCCATCATGTCGATCGCATCCACCAGCGTCATCCCGTCATCCGCCTCCACGTCCCTGGCATCCGAAGGCTGGTCGCCTGCCAGTTGGCGTGCGAAGCCCGCGCTGCAGATGCCGGTTTACCCGGATGAGGCTGCGCTGGCGCAGGCACAGGACGAGCTGCGTGCGCTGCCGCCGCTGGTGACCTCGCGCGAAATCCTCTCGCTCAAGCAGCAGTTGGCCGAGGCCCAGGAGGGCCGCCGCTTCCTGCTGCAGGGCGGAGATTGCGCGGAAACGTTCGCGGAGTGCACTTCCACCATCATCACCAACCGGCTCAAGGTGCTGTTGCAGATGAGCCTGGTGCTGGTGCACGGGCTGAAGGTGCCGGTGGTGCGCGTGGGCCGCTTTGCCGGCCAGTACGCCAAGCCGCGTTCCGCCGACACCGAGACCCGCGATGGCGTGACGCTGCCCAGCTACCGCGGCGATATCGTCAACGGCCCGGAATTCACCGCACAGGCGCGCGTGCCCGATCCGCGGCGCATGGTGAAGGCGCACGCCCGCTCGGCGATGACGATGAACTTCGTGCGATCGCTGATCGATGGCGGCTTCGCCGATTTGCACCATCCCGAGTACTGGGGCCTGGGCTGGGTGGGCCAGTCGCCGCATGCCGCCGACTACCAGAAGATGGTGGCCGGCATCGGCGATGCGGTGCGCTTCATGGAAACCCTGGCGGGCCGGCGCATGCAGAGCCTCAACCGGGTGGAGTTCTACACCTCGCACGAAGCGCTTCTGCTGCCTTACGAGGAGGCGCAGACGCGGCAGGTGCCGCGCGCCGACGGCTGGTTCAACCTCAGCACGCACTTCCCGTGGATCGGCATGCGCACTGCGGCACTGGACGGCGCGCATCTGGAATATTTCCGCGGCATTCGCAACCCGGTGGCCGTCAAGGTGGGGCCATCGGTGACGCCGGACCAGCTGCTGCGCGTGATTGACGCCCTGAACCCGGACGACGAACCCGGTCGCCTCGGCCTCATCCACCGGATGGGTGCGGAGCACATCGCGGACAAGCTGCCGCCATTGCTGGAGGCCGTGAGGCGCGAAGGGCGTCGCGTCCTCTGGATTTGCGATGCGATGCACGGCAATACCGAATCCACCAGCAACGGCTACAAGACCCGTCGCTTCGCCAACATCCGCAGCGAGATCGAGCAGGCCTTCGACCTGCATGAAGCGGCTGGCACGCGGCTGGGCGGCGTGCATCTGGAACTGACCGGCGAGAACGTCACCGAGTGCCTGGGCGGCGCGCGCGAGCTTACCGAGATCGACCTGCAGCGGGCCTACCGGACCACGGTGGATCCGCGCCTGAACTACGAGCAGGCGTTGGAGATCGCGATGCTGATCGTGCGCAAGCGCGGCGCCATCGATCCCTGAGGTGCGCGGCCGCGCCGCCGGCTGGGCGACGCGGTGCTGTTGTGATTACTTGCGCGCTGGCAGGGCCACGGTGGGCAGGAAGCGGGGCGCCTTGCGCGCCTTGCTGGCCTGCTCGAAGCCGTAGCCCAGCGCGATCAGGCGCGGCTCGCTCCAGGCGGCGCCCATGAACACGATGCCGACCGGCAGGCCGTGCACGTCGCCCATCGGCACGGTGAGGCTGGGATAGCGCGCTACCGCAGCGGCACCGTAGCCAGCGCCGATGAAATGGTCGCCATTAATCGGGTCGGTGGGCCACGCCGGGGACATTGCGGGGGCAATCAGCGCATCCAACTGCTGCGCCTTGAGTGCGGCGTCGATGCCTTCGGGGCCGGCGAGACGACGGGCCTTGTCGCGCGCGGCGCGGTAGGCCGGCTCGGTCAGCGGCCCCTTCGCGTTGGCCTGCTCGAACAGCTCCTGTCCGAAATATGGCATTTCCGCGTCCGCGTGCTGCGTGTTGTAGGCGATCAGGTCCGCCAGCGTCTTGTAGGGCGCGCCGCTGTTCGCCAGGTAGGCGTTCAGGCCGTCCTTGAACTCATAGAGCAGTACGGTCAGTTCATCTTGATCCCACTGCCCCAGGGTGGGGATGTCGGCATCGACCACGGTGGCGCCGGCGGCTTTCAGCGTGGCGATTGCGCGCTCCATCGCGGCGTCGGTATCAGGCTGGTAACCCATCAGCTTGCGCACCACGCCGATGCGGGCGCCCTTCAGCCCGTCCGGCTTGAGGTGGGCGGTGTAGTCGATGGGGCTGGCGTCAGGGCGCTCCGCGGCGGCGGGGTCCTTTGTATCCGGGGCGGCGATCGCGGTCAGCAGCGCCGCTGCATCGGCCACGCTGCGGGCCATTGGGCCGGCGGTGTCCTGCGAGACCGAGATCGGGATGATGCCGCTGCGGCTGACCAGGCCCACGGTGGGCTTGAGGCCGACCAGCCCGGCCACGGCAGATGGGCAGATGATGCTGCCGTCGGTTTCGGTGCCGATGCCGACGGTGGCCAGGTTGGCGGCGATGGCAGTGCCGGTGCCGGCGCTGGAGCCGCAGGGGTTGCGATCCAGCGCATACGGATTCCGGGTCTGGCCGCCGCGCCCACTCCAGCCGGAGGTGGAGCGGGTGGAACGGAAGTTGGCCCATTCCGACAGATTGGTCTTGCCCAGGATCACCGCGCCGGCCGCACGCAGTTTGGCGACCAGGAAGGCATCGGTCTTCGGATGGTGGTCGGCCAGCGCCAGCGAACCGGCGGAGTTGGCCATCGGCACCGCGTCGATGTTGTCCTTGAGCAGCACCGGGATGCCGTGCAGCGGCCCGCGCACCTTGCCGGCCTTGCGCTCGGCGTCCAGCGCATCGGCTTCTTTCAGGGCATCCGGGTTGCGTTCGATCACAGCGTGCAGGGCCGGCCCTGCGGCATCGATGGCGGCGATCCGGTCGAGGTAGGCCTGTACCAGTGCGTGGCTGGTCAGCTGGCCTGCCGCCATGCGTGCCTGCAGGTCGGCGACGGTGGCTTCCTCGAACGCGAACGCCGGCGCAGCGGCAGCCGTTTGCGGCGGCACTGCATCGGCGGCCTTCTTCGGGGGTTGCGAGGCGGGTTGGCAGGCGGCGAGGAGGCAGGCGAGGGAAAGCGCGAGAGGCAGAAGACGCATGGCGGGCTCCGGAATGGCGCCGCCAGCATTGCGCGCATCGCGCGGGGATGCAACCAGGTCAGTGCCGACGGCGGCGCAACAGGTCGCGGGCCAGGGCATGGACCACGACCAGGTTGATCAGCAGCACCAGCGCCGACAGCCAGCCTGGATGCTGGTAGATCGCGCCGATGTCCAGTGGCAGATACAGCGCCGCCGAGACCACGCCCAGCCACGAGGCCCACGCGCGCACCCGCCACAGGCCCCATGCTTCGACGAAACGCAGCGTGGCATAGCCCAGCAGGATCAGCGCGGTCAGATGCACGGTATTGGTGCTGATGGCGTCCAGAAAATGCGCGATCAGGCCGCGTTCCGGATGCAGATGCAGGCGCCAGGTCAGCTCGAACACCCAGTGCCGGATCGGCTGCGGGCCGAGCAGTGCCAGCCCGCTGGCCGAGGCAAGCGCCAGCACACCCTTGAACGCCTCGAACAGGGCAATGGCATGCAGCCCCGGGTGCGCATGCGGGTCCGGGTTGTAGGGGGGCGGACCGCTCATGCTGGCGCCCTCCTCGCGATCGCGGTCGATGCCCGAAGCCACGCGTCACCGCCCCTTTGCGCGATCAGCCGGCGCGGCTGGCGCGCTTGCGGTCCGTCTCGGTGCGCAGCTTCTTGCGCAGGCGGATCTGCTTGGGGGTGACTTCCACCAGCTCGTCGTCGTCGATGAACTCCAGCGCCTGTTCCAGCGACAGCTTGATCGGGGGGATCAGGCCCTCGTCATCGTCCTTGCCGGCAGCGCGGAAGTTGGTCAACTGCTTGCCGCGCAGGGCGTTGACCGTGAGGTCGTTGTCCTTGCTGTGGATGCCGATGATCTGGCCCTCGTAGATCTCCTCACCCGGCTCGATGAACAGGCGGCCACGCTCCTGCAGGCCGCCTTGGGCGTAGGCGGGCGAACTGCCGGTGGCGTTGGAGATCAGCACGCCGTTCTGGCGCTGGCCGATGCTGCCCTCCGATTTCGGACCGTAGTGGTCGAACACGTGGAACAGCAGGCCGGTGCCGGCGGTGAGGGTGCGGAACTCGGTCTGGAAGCCGATCAGGCCGCGCGCCGGGATGATGTAATCCAGACGCACGCGGCCCTTGCCGTCGGGCTCCATGTTCTGCAGCAGCGCCTTGCGTTCGCCCAGCCGGCCCATCACGCCGCCCTGGTACTGCTCGTCCATGTCCACCACCAGCGACTCGTAGGGCTCGGACAGCACGCCGTCGATTTCCTTGATGATGACCTCGGGGCGCGAGACGGCCAGCTCGTAGCCCTCGCGGCGCATGGTTTCGATCAGGATCGACAGGTGCAGCTCGCCACGGCCGCTGACCTTGAACTTGTCGGCATCCGCGGTGTCTTCCACGCGCAGCGCCACGTTGTGCTGGGTTTCGCGGGTCAGTCGGTCGCGCAGCTGGCGGCTGGTCAGGAACTTGCCGCCGCTGCGCTCCTTCACGCCGGCGAAGGGCGAATCATTCACCTGGAACGTCATGCTGATGGTGGGCTCGTCCACCGCCAGTACCGGCAGCTGTTCGACCGCGGACGGATCGCACAGGGTGTCGGAGATGCCGATGCCCTCGATGCCGCTGAACGCGATGATGTCGCCAGCCTGCGCCTCCGGCACCTCGATGCGCTCCAGGCCCATGAACCCCAGCACCTGCAGCACCTTGGCGTTGCGGGTCTTGCCGTCGGCGGCGATCACGGTGACCTGCTGGTTCGGCTTGATCTTGCCACGCTGGATGCGGCCGATGCCGATCACGCCCACGTAGTTGTTGTAGTCCAGCGAAGTGACGCGCATCTGGAACGGGCCATCGGGATCGACCGGCGGCGCCGGCACGTGCTCGCAGATGGCCTCGAACAGCGGGGTCATGTCGCCCTCGCGCACGTTCTCGTCCATGCCGGCATAGCCCTGCAGGCCGCTGGCATAGACGGTGGTGAAGTCCAGCTGCTCGTCGGTGGCGCCCAGACGGTCGAACAGATCGAAGGTCTGGTCCAGCACCCAGCCGGCGCGCGCACCCGGGCGGTCCACCTTGTTGATGACCACGATCGGCTTGAAGCCCATCGCAAACGCCTTCTGGGTGACGAAGCGGGTTTGCGGCATCGGGCCGTCCATCGCATCGACCAGGATCAGCACCGAGTCCACCATCGACAGCACGCGCTCCACTTCGCCGCCAAAGTCGGCGTGGCCGGGGGTATCGACGATGTTGATGCGCCACTGCTCCCCGGTCTTGGGGTTGGTCCAGCGGATCGCGGTGTTCTTTGACAGGATCGTGATGCCACGTTCCTTTTCGATATCGCCACTGTCCATGACGCGCTCGCCCAGTTGGGTGCGCTCGTCGAAGGTGCCGGACTGCTTCAGCAGCTGGTCGACTAGAGTGGTCTTGCCGTGGTCGACGTGGGCGACGATGGCGATATTGCGGAGGCGTTCGACGGACATTCGGGAGAGGCTCGTGGCGGCCGCACCGGCTACCAAGGAGCGGGCAGGGCGCGCGGGGAAAGAGGGAGGCAAGCCGGCTATTATATCGGGTTCATGCGCCCGTCCGGGCGCCGGAGATGAACAGAAATGAGCCTGATCGCCAATTTCCATACCGACCGCGGCCTGATCAAGATCGAGCTTGCCGCCGACAAGGCCCCGCTGACGGTGGCCAATTTCGTCAACCTGGCCAAGCGCGGCTTCTATGACGGGCTGAACTTCCACCGCGTGATCGCCGACTTCATGATCCAGGGCGGCTGCCCCGAGGGCTCCGGCCGCGGGGGGCCTGGCTATCGCTTCGAGGACGAGACCGGCAACGGCCTTCGCCACGAGCGCGGCGTGCTCTCGATGGCCAATGCCGGTCCCAACACCAATGGCAGCCAGTTCTTCATCACCCACGTGCCCTGCGGTTGGCTGGACGGCAAGCACACCGTGTTCGGCAAGGTGCTGGAGGGCATGGATGTGGTGGATGCCATGAAGCAAGGCGACGTCATCCGGTCGGTCACCATTGAAGGTGATGCCGATGCCGCGCTGGCAGCCAAGGCCGACCGCGTAGCCGAGTGGAACAGGATCCTGGCTGCCTGACGCAGCCTCAGGGCCCATCTTCCGGGCCTGGATCGCTGGACGGTGGGGCTGCTGCCAGCCGCCCCTGTGCGGGATGTTTCGCCGTTTCCTGGCGATGCGCCCCGCAGCAGGGATGTGGCCTGCGCCCGGGGCGTGGCGCCCGGAGGGCGGGGGTGGGTGTGTTAAAATCCTACGGCTTCATCCCACGCCAATTGCCGCGTCCGCGGCCATCTTTCGAGGTTCCCGACGATGCCCAACCTCGCACGACGCATGGGGCGCGCCAAGCCCAGCGTCATCATGCAAGTCGCCGAGAAAGCCAAGCGGCTCAAGGCCGAAGGCCGCGATATCATCAGTTTCTCCATCGGTGTTCCCAACTTCCTGCCCGGCCCGCACGTGTACGAAGCCGCGCGCCAGGCGGTGGAGAAGGACAGCGGCCAGTACGGCAGCAACCGCGGCCCTGACGCCCTGTTGGATGCCCTGCTGCAGCACATCGAGCAGATCGGCCTGACAGGTTACACGCGCGCCAATTGCGCTACCGGCATCGGTGCCAAGCACGTGATCTACAACCTGGCCGAGGCGCTGTTGGACGAGGGCGACACCATCGCCTTCCCGGCGCCGTACTGGACCAGCTACGTCGATATTGCCGAGATCGTCAACGCGAAGATCCAGCTGCTGCCGTGCCCGGCCAGCCAGCACTACAAGCTGACCCCGCAGCAGCTGGACGAGGCGATGGCATCGAAGCCGAAGGTGTTCCTGTTCAACAATCCGTCCAACCCGACGGGCATGGTCTATACCAGGGACGAGATCATCGCGCTGGCGGATGTGCTGGTGAAGTATCCGGACACCTGGATCATCACCGACGACATCTACAACCGCATGCTGTTCGACGGGCTGGAGTACTACAATTTCGTGCTTGCCCGTCCGGAACTGCGCGACCGCGTGATCTTCCTCGACTCGCTGTCCAAGACCTATGGCATGCCGGGCTGGCGCCTTGGCTTCATGGTCGGGCCGGAGGCGGTGGCCAAGGCGCTGGTGACGCTGAACTCCAACCACATCACCAACGTGCCGGAAGTGGTCAATGCCGCCGGCATCGCCGCGCTGACCGGCCCGCAGGATGTCCCGGAGCAGAAGCGCGTGGAGTTCCAGGCCAAGCGCGACCAGGTCATGGCGGTGATGGACGCCATTCCCGGCGTGGTCTGCCCGCGCCCGCAGGGTGCCTTCTACGTGTTCCCGGACATCAGCTGCGCGTTCGGCAAGACCCATGTCCCGAGCGGCGCGAAGATCGGCAACGACGTCGACTTCTGCAACGCGCTGCTGGAGGCCAAGGGCGTGGCCTGCGTGCCGGGCTCGGCCTTCGGCGAGCCGAAGGCGCTGCGCATCAGCTACACCTGCCCGACGCCGCAGTTGGCCCCCGGCCTGGCACGGTTCCAGGAGTTCTTTGCCGAGCTGGCCTGAGGCGTTCCGCTTCGCCATCCCCATGAATCGCTAGACGGCGGGCCGCGGCCCGTCACACAGGAGATACCACGATGAAAGCCCCCGTTCGAGTTGCCGTCACCGGCGCCGCCGGCCAGATCGGCTACGCGCTGCTGTTCCGCATCGCCTCCGGCGAAATGCTGGGCAAGGACCAGCCGGTCATCCTGCAGATGCTGGAGCTGCCGCTGGACAAGGCCCAGGCTGCGCTGCGCGGCGTGATGATGGAGCTGGAAGACTGCGCGTTCCCGCTGCTGGCCGGCATGGTTGGCACCGATGATCCGGAAGTCGCGTTCAAGGACGCCGACTACGCCCTGCTGGTGGGTGCGCGTCCGCGCGGCCCCGGCATGGAGCGCAAGGACCTGCTGCTGGAGAACGCCAAGATCTTCACTGCCCAGGGCGCCGCGCTGAACAAGGTCGCCAGCCGCAATGTCAAGGTGCTGGTGGTCGGCAACCCGGCCAACACCAACGCCTACATCGCCATGAAGTCGGCGCCGGACCTGCCGGCCAAGAATTTCACCGCGATGCTGCGCCTGGACCACAATCGCGCGCTGTCGCAGCTGGCCAACAAGGCCGGCGTGGCCGTGGCCGACATCGGGAAGCTGGTGGTGTGGGGCAACCACAGCCCGACCATGTATCCGGACTACCGCTTCGCGACCGTCAATGGCGAATCGCTGAAGGACAGGATCAACGATCCGGACTGGAACGCCAACGTGTTCATCCCCACCGTGGGCAAGCGCGGTGCGGCGATCATCGAGGCGCGCGGGCTGTCGTCGGCCGCCTCGGCGGCCAATGCCGCCATCGACCACATGCGTGACTGGGCGCTGGGCACCGACGGCAAGTGGGTGACCATGGGCGTGCCGTCCGATGGCAGCTATGGCATCCCGGAGGGCATCATCTACGGCGTGCCGGTGACCTGCGCCAATGGCGAGTACACGCGGGTTCGCGATCTGCCGATCGATGCGTTCAGCCGCGAGCGCATGGACAAGACCCTGGCCGAGCTGGAAGAGGAACGGGCTGGCGTGGCTCACCTGCTCTGATAACGGCTCCGTCTGTCGCCACCGCGCCGGGCCATGCCCGGCGCGCGTGTTTTGGGCGCCCGCCAGCGGCGTGCGCGCTAGAATCTCCGCCCGCAAGATCCGAACACGGCCACCCCTGGCCGCGGGCTCCCCTGATTGGGTTCAGGGGTTTCTTTTTGCAAGGAGCCACGCATGTCGATGTCTGCCGGGGCGCGTTTCCGCGCCGCACTCGCCGCCGAATCACCGTTGCAGGTGATCGGGGCCATCAATGCCAACCATGCGCTGCTGGCCAAACGCGCCGGTTATCGTGCGATCTATCTGTCTGGTGGCGGGGTTGCAGCGGGCTCGCTGGGGATGCCGGATCTGGGCATCAACACCCTCGAAGACGTGCTGGTGGACACCCGGCGGATCACCGATGTCTGCGACCTGCCGCTGTTGGTCGATATCGATACCGGGTTCGGCCCGAGCGCGCTCAACATCGCCCGCACCATCAAGAGCCTGATCAAGGCGGGCGCTGCCGCCTGCCACATCGAGGATCAGGTGGGCGCCAAGCGCTGCGGCCATCGGCCCGGCAAGGAAATCGTGTCGAAGCAGGAGATGGCCGATCGCGTCAAAGCGGCGGCCGATGCCAAGACCGACCCCGAGTTCTTTCTGATCGCCCGTACCGATGCGATCGCCGTGGAGGGCGTGGATGCGGCGATCGAACGCGCGCTTGCCTGTGTCGAGGCCGGTGCCGACGGCATCTTCGCGGAGGCCGCCTACGACCTGGACACCTACCGCCGTTTTGTCGAGGCGGTCAGGGTGCCGGTGCTGGCCAACATCACCGAGTTCGGCAAGACCCCGCTGTTTTCGCGGGAAGAGTTGGCCAGCGCCGGTGTCGCCATCCAGCTGTTCCCGCTGTCGGCATTCCGTGCTGCCAACAAGGCAGCCGAGCAGGTGTACGAGGCCATCCGCCGCGATGGTCACCAGCGCAATGTGCTGGACAGCATGCAGACCCGCGAAGAGCTGTACGAGCGCATCGGCTACCACGCTTACGAGCAGCATCTGGACGCGCTGTTCGCGGCGAAGAAATAAACCTCGACGATTTTCAGGAGTCCCCATGAGCGAGACCACGACCCCAGGCTTCAAGCCCAAGAAGTCCGTTGCCCTGTCCGGCACGACCGCCGGCAACACCGCGTTGTGCACGGTCGGCCGCAGCGGCAACGATCTGCACTATCGCGGCTACGACATCCTGGATCTCGCTGATGTATGCGAATTCGAGGAAATCGCCCATCTGCTGGTGCACGGCAAGCTGCCGAACCGGGCCGAGCTGCGCGCCTACAAAGCCAAGCTGAAGTCGCTGCGCGGGATTCCGGCCGCGGTCAAGGCCGCCCTGGAAGAGCTGCCGCCATCGGCGCACCCGATGGATGTCATGCGCACTGGCGTGTCGGTGCTGGGCTGCGTGGCGCCGGAGAAGGACGACCACAACCATCCGGGCGCGCGCGACATCGCCGACAAGCTGATGGCCTCCCTGGGGTCGATGCTGCTGTACTGGTACCACTACAGTCACAACGGCCGGGTCATCGACGTCGAGACCGACGATGACTCCATCGGCGGCCACTTCCTGCACCTGCTGCACGGCGAGCCGCCGCCGGAGAGCTGGGTGCGGGCGATGCATACCAGCCTGATCCTGTATGCCGAGCACGAGTTCAACGCCAGCACCTTCACCGCGCGGGTGATCGCTGGCACCGGCAGCGATATGTATTCCTGCATCGCTGGGGCGATCGGGGCGCTGCGCGGGCCCAAACATGGCGGTGCCAACGAAGTCGCGTTCGAGGTGCAGAAGCGCTACGAGACACCGGATGAGGCCGAGGCCGATATCCGGCGGCGGGTCGAAAACCGCGAGGTCATCATCGGCTTCGGTCACCCGGTCTACACGGTGTCCGATCCCCGTAACAAGGTCATCAAGGAAGTTGCACGTCGGCTCTCCGCCGAGCAGGGCAACATGAAGATGTACGCCATCGCCGAGCGACTGGAATCGGTGATGTGGGACATCAAGAAGATGTTCCCCAACCTCGACTGGTTCAGCGCGGTCAGCTACCACATGATGGGCGTGCCCACTGCGATGTTCACCCCGCTGTTCGTGATCGCCCGCACCAGCGGCTGGAGCGCGCACATCATCGAGCAGCGGATCGACGGCAAGATCATCCGCCCGTCCGCGAACTACACCGGGCCGGAAGATCGCGCCTTCGTGCCGATCGACCAGCGCGCATGAAGCCGGCAAGTCGCCGCTGCGGCAAGCAGGGCCGATGACCGGTGTGCACGACTATCTGCTGACGGCCCTGGTCACCCTGGCGGTGACCGGGCTGGTGGTGCTGGTCCACTATGAGGGCTTGCGCCTGCTGGCACGGATCACCGCGGGGCGGACGCTGAGGCGCCACCGCTCCGCACTGCTGGCCATCATGGCCGCGCTGCTTGCGCTGCACGTGCTGGAAATCGTCTGTTACGGCCTGGCGTACTGGTGGATGCAGGCCTTGCCGGATGCGGGCTTTCTGCGTGGTGAGCCCAAGATGTCGCTGTTCGACGGCATCTATCTCTCCGCCATGGCCTACAGCACGGCCAGTTTTGGCGAGTTGTCGCCGTTGGGTGCGCTGCGGGTGATGGTGGGAATGGAAGCGATCGCCGGCCTGATGATGATCGCCTGGTCGGCCAGTTTCACCTACATGGCGATGACCGCGCTGTGGCCGGAGCGCCAACGGCCCTGAGCAGACTCAGAGGGGCCGCGGCTTGAGGCTCTGGACCTTGTAGAAGGTATGGTCGCCGATGGTGGCTACCTGCAGCGCATTGCTCCAATTCGGACTGGCAATGGCGTGTGCGGCAAAATGGCTGGCACCTGGAACCACCAGTTTGCGCTGGTCGCGCGGCAGAGCCCAGTTCTGTTCTGAGGCAATGGCGACGCTGACGGCTTTCGTCCAGGCCTCGATGTTCGAGAGCCGGGTCTGCGGCGAGAGGAGGGTGGGCGCGAACTGCTTGCGCGCGGTGACCACCTGGCAGAGGTTACGCCCCCACAGGCCGCTGTCACGGCGACGCAGGGCGACTTCGGCAACGGCCTGCTGGCCGAGCACGGACTGGTCGCGGGCTTCCAGATAGACGGTGGTGGACAGGCACAGCGAATCGGCGGCCGGCTGCGGCAGGATATGCGACAGCCAGAGGATCCAGGCGAGCTTCATCTTGGGGCTCCTTGCTCCGTTGCGGCGCAGGGCGATGCATCGTCGGAAGCCCGATGCCGCGCACCTGCGTCATGGCGTACTGGGGAGGGCGGCTGCTCTGTGGCGGCCTTTGCCCGGGCGCGCCAGCCTGCCGGGAGGTGGCAGGGCTGGGCGTCGGTTCACCTGAGGGACTACGGAAAGGCGCGGTCGGTCAGGCCAAAAGTGGGCGCAAGGTAGAGGGTTGTTCCCGAACGTAGCCTGAACAGTGGGAAAGGAACTATTTGATTCGATTGGGTTTTTGTTTTGGCCAGACCTGGTTGCGGCGGCTCAGAGCGCCGCGGCCAGCCGGCTGCCCTCGTCGATGGCGCGTTTGGCGTCCAGTTCTGCGGCAAGCTTCGCGCCGCCGATCACATGCACTCTCCGGCCTTGTGCCTGCAGGACATCGAACAGTTCGCGACGGGGTTCCTGGCCGGCGCAGACCACCACGTGGTCCACCGGCAGGGTCTGCTGCGCGCCGCCATCCACCCGGATATGCAGGCCATCATCGTCAACGCCCAGGTATTCCACGCCGCCCAGCATCTGCACGCCCTTGGCCTTGAGGGTGGCGCGATGGATCCAGCCGGTGGTCTTGCCCAGGCGGGCACCGGGCCGGCCGGGCGAGCGCTGCAGCAGCCAGACCTGGCGCGCGGCGGGTTCGGGCGAGGCCTTCACGAGGCCGCCTGGGGCGTCGAAGGCCGGGTCCACGCCCCATTCGGTCATCCAGCGCGCGGGGTCGAGTGCGGGGGAGTCGCCGGTCTCGACCAGGAACTCGGCGACGTCGAAACCGATGCCGCCCGCGCCAATGATCGCCACCCGTGGACCGACCTGCACCCGACCTTCCAGCACGTCGATGTAGCGGACGACCTTGGCGTGGTCGGCGCCGGGGAGGTCCAGCGCGCGCGGAATCACCCCGGTGGCGATCACCACGTCGTCGAAGCCGGACAGCGCCGCCGCGTCCACCCTGGTGCCCAGCCGAAGGTCCACGCCGGTCTCGGCGATGCGGTGGCGGAAGTAGCGCAGCGGTTCGTGGAACTCCTCCTTGCCCGGGATCCGCTTGGCCAGGTTGAACTGGCCCCCGATTTCGGTCGCGGCATCGAACAAGGTCACCCGGTGGCCGCGCTCGGCCGCCACCGTGGCACAGGCCAGCCCGGCGGGGCCGGCGCCGACCACGGCGATGGATTTCGGCGCGGTCGTCCTGGTGAAAACCAGTTCCGTTTCTGCACAGGCGCGCGGGTTGACCAGGCAACTGGCGCGCTTGTTCTCGAACACGTGGTCCAGGCAAGCCTGATTGCAGGCGATGCAGGTATTGATCGCCTGCACCTGGCCGTCGCGGGCCTTGTTCACCCACTGTGGATCTGCCAACAGCGGGCGGGCCATCGAGACCATGTCGGCGTGGCCGGCGGCCAATACGGCTTCCGCCACGGCAGGCATGTTGATGCGATTGCTGGCGACCAGCGGCACCGAGACATGGGGCCTCAGCTTGGCGGTGACGCTGGTGAATGCCGCGCGCGGCACCGAGGTTGCAATGGTGGGAATGCGGGCTTCGTGCCAGCCGATGCCGCTGTTGAGGATCGTCGCGCCCGCGGCTTCCACGGCCTTGGCTTGGGCCACGATGTCCGGCCAGGCGTTGCCATCTTCGACCAGATCCAGCAAAGAGAGGCGGTAGATCACGATGAAATTCGGGCCGCAGGCTTCGCGCACCCGCTGCACGATTTCGACCGGAAAGCGCATCCGCCGCTGGGCATCACCGCCCCAGGCATCGTCACGGCGATTGGTGCGCGGCACGGTGAACTCGTTGAGCAGGTAGCCCTCGGAGCCCATGATTTCCACGCCGTCGTAACCGGCGTCCTGCGCCAGCCGGGCGGCGGTGGCGAAGTCGCGCAGGGTGCGTTCGATTCCCCGTGCCGACAGGGTGCGCGGGGTGAACGGGTTGATCGGCGCCTTCAGTCGCGAAGGCGCCACCGACAGCGGGTGGTAGGCATAACGGCCGGCATGCAGCAGCTGCAGGCAGATCTTGCCGTCGTGGGCATGCACTGCTTCGGTCACCTGTCGGTGTCGGCGCACGTGCCACGGCAGGGAGAGCCGACCCGCGAAGGGCTTCAGCCAGCCGACGATATTGGGCGCGAAGCCTCCGGTCACCATCAGGCCGACGCCGCCGGCCGCGCGCTCCGCGAAATACGTTGCGAGCTTGGGGAAGTCGGCGGCGCGATCCTCAAGGCCGGTGTGCATGGAGCCCATCAGGACGCGGTTGCGCAGTTGGGTGAACCCCAGGTCCAGGGGCGCCAGCAGATGCGGAAAATGGGTCGTCATGACGAAAGCATACCGCGGCGTATGGCGTCGGTGCCTCTGCCAGCTGGCCAAGCCGGGTGAGTGGCTGTGTGGCGCATTGCAGCCGGCTAACCGTTATGTTAGCGTTAACAGGGCTTTCACGTAGCAGGCCCTAATGTGCGCCCAGCGCCACGGCAGCCGTCTTAAGCAGCAAGCGCTTTTTCCGCGTCACGGTTTCTTCTACTGAATCAAGGAGCTGAACATGAACAAGAAACTCCTCTGTGCTGCCCTTCTGGGTGGTCTGGGTCTGGCGCAGGCTGCGTCCGCCCAGGAATTTGATGATCGTTGGTATGTGTCCGGTTCGACCGGTGTGAACTTCCAGGACAAGGATCGTGGTACCGAGGATTCGCTCTTCGGCACGCTCGGTTTCGGCAAGTTCCTGACCCAGCGCTTCTCGCTGGAAGCCGAGCTGAACTACCAGAACCCGGACAAGACCAGCAACCCGAATCTGTGGTGGAGCCAGTACGGCGTCTCGCTGGACGGCCGCTACCACTTCCGCAACGCGGATTCCAAGTGGTGGCCCTACCTGCGCGGTGGTCTGGGCTGGCAGCGTCACGAAGAAGAGTACGTGATCTCCTCGCCGATTTCGCCCGCGCAGCACAAGGCCTCCAACCTGGCGCTGAACCTGGGCGCTGGTCTGCAGTTTGATTTCGGTCGCATGAACCTGCGGACCGAAGTGGGTACCCGCGTTGATTTCGACGACCAGCAGGCCACCCTGCCCAAGCAGCAGAACCAGTTCACCGACCTTCTGGCTTCGGTTGGCATGACCATTGCCCTGGGCCCGGAGCCGGTTGCCCCGGTTGCCCCGGCCCCGGCGCCGGTGCAGACCTGCGCCGACATGGATGACGACGGCGACGGCGTCAACAATTGCGACGACAAGTGCCCGGGTTCGCAGGCTGGCCAGACCATCGGTCCGGACGGCTGCCCGGTGCCGGTCTCGATCGACCTCAAGGGCGTGAACTTCGACTTCGACAAGTCGACCCTGCGTCCCGACGCGGTGGCGATCCTCAACGAGGCCGTCGAGATCCTGAAGCGTTATCCGGAGCTGAAGGTCGAAGTGGCCGGTCACACCGACCTGTGCGGCAAGGACGACTACAACCAGAAGCTGTCCGAGCGTCGCGCCAAGGCCGTGTACGACTACCTGACCAGCAACGGCGTGGACGCCGGTCGCCTGGCAGGTCCGGTCGGCTACGGTGAGACCCGCCCGCTGGAGCAGACCCCGCAGACGCTGCCGGGCTGCAAGAGCGAGATGAACCGTCGCACCGAGCTGAACAGCCAGTAATCCTGACTGGACGCAAGCGTGACACCGAAGCCCGGCCTTATGCCGGGCTTCGTCGTTCTGGGCGTGTGGCGATCGCCGCCGATTGCGGTACGCGGCGCCTCGGGCCTACACTTGCGCCACTTCACGGGGAGTTCCTGCCATGTCGTCCTTGCTGCGCGCCGCCTCCGTCCTGTCGCTGCTGGCCGTGCCGGCGCTGGCCCACGCCGGTGGAGAGGCGTGCCGCCTTGACAGCGTAGCGGCGATGCCGGTGCGCCAGGCCTTGGTCGCAAGCGTGGCTGTGGAATTGGTACCTGCGACCACGCAGTTGGGCGGTGCCAGTGGCGTGCTGGCGCAGTCCTTCGACGAGGCGCTGTCGGTCGACAACGTGCTGGCACGGCTGCGCCTCGACGGCTGCCGTGCGATGGCGAAGTCGGCCCTACCGGCCGCGGGCATGGTGGATGCGGCGGCCTACAAGCCCCGGACCGCGTTCGACAACACGCCGTGGCGGTTCAACATGACCCAGAACGGCAAGCGCATGACGGCCGACGAGTTCGATGCCTGGATGAAGTCGCGCGGTGTCCGCGTGGTCGGGCGCAAGGACGGTGCCGAAGCTGCAGCGCCTGCGCCTGCGGCAGAGGCCAAGGCGGCCAACTGACCCCGACGTTGCCGCGCGTGGGTGTGCGGCACGGACTGGCGCGGGTGCTCTCCAAGCGCGGGCTGTGTTCGCGGAGCGAAGCCGAACGGCTGATCCGCGAAGGCCGCGTCCGGCTGGATGGTCGGGTGGTTCGTGATCCCGAGCATCCTGCCGATCTGGACGCGGCGCGTATCGACATCGACGGTGCCGCTGCCGTTGCGGCGGTGCCGCGCTACCTCATGCTCAACAAACCGCGTGGCCTGGTGACCACGGCGCGCGACGAGCGCGGGCGCGATACCGTCTACCGCTGCTTCGACGGCGCGGATCTGGGGTGGATCGCACCGGTCGGCCGCCTCGACAAGGCCAGCGAGGGGCTGCTGCTGTTCACCAACGACCCGCAGTGGGCCGCGCGGATCACCGACCCGGCCTCGGGGCCCGACAAGACCTACCACGTGCAGGTGGACCGGATCCCCGATGAAGCCACGCTGGCCGCGTTGCGTTCCGGGATCACGGTGGACGGCGAGTGGTTGCGTGCGGTGTCGGTGGTCGTGCTCCGCGCAGGGGGAAAGACCGCCTGGCTTGAGATCGTGCTGGACGAGGGCCGCAACCGGCAGATCCGTCGCCTGCTGGCGGCGTTTGGCATCGGCGTGCTGCGGCTGGTGCGGGTGGCGATCGGCCCGTTGGCCCTTGGCGAGTTGCCGAAGAGCCAGTGGCGGCCACTGACGGCGGACGAGGTCGTCGCGCTGGCCGGCGGCTGAGCGTCAGGCTTTCAGTACGCCCAGCTCGCGGCCGATGCGGGTGAAGGCGTCGATGGCGCGATCCAGGTGCTGACGGGTGTGCGCGGCCGAGATCTGGGTACGGATACGCGCCTGGCCCTTCGGCACCACCGGGAAGAAAAACCCGATCGCGTAGATGCCTTCTTCCAGCAGGCGGTCGGCGAAGCGCTGCGCCAGCGGGGCGTCGTACAGCATCACCGGGCTGATGGGGTGCACCCCCGGTTTGATGTCGAAGCCGGTGGCGGTCATGCGTTCGCGGAAATAAGCGGTGTTTTCGACCAGCTGCGTGCGCAGGTGGCCGGCCGCCGAGAGCATCTCGAAGGCCTTGATGCCGGCGGCCACCACGTGCGGCGGCAGCGAGTTGGAGAACAGATAGGGCCGCGAGCGCTGGCGCAGCAGTTCGATCACTTCCTTCTTCGCCGTGGTGAAGCCGCCCAGCGCGCCCCCCATGGCCTTGCCGAGGGTGCCGGTGAAGATGTCGATCCTGTCCAGCACGCCCTTGACCTCGGCGCTGCCGCGGCCGGTGGCACCCAGGAAGCCGGTGGCATGGCATTCGTCGATGTGTACCAGCGCGCCGTACTTCGCGGCCAGCGCGGTGATCTCATCCAGCGGCGCGATGAAGCCGTCCATCGAGAACACGCCGTCGGTGGTGATCAGGATGGTGCGGGCGCCGTCGGCCCTGGCCTGCTGCAGCTGCTTCTCGAGGTCGGCCATGTCGCAGTTGGCATAGCGGTAGCGCTTGGCTTTGCACAAGCGCACGCCGTCGATGATCGAGGCGTGGTTGAGCGCGTCAGAGATGATGGCGTCGTTTTCGTCCAGCAGCGGCTCGAACAGACCGCCGTTGGCGTCGAAGCAGGCGGCGTAGAGGATGGTGTCCTCGGTGCCGAAGAAATCCGCGATGGTGCGCTCCAGCTGCTTGTGCAGGTCCTGGGTGCCGCAGATGAAACGCACGCTGGCCATGCCGAAGCCGTGGGTGTCCAGCGCCTCCTTGGCGGCGGCAATGATGTCCGGGTGGTCGGCCAGGCCCAGGTAGTTATTGGCGCAGAAGTTCAGTACCGTGCGCCCGTCGGCCAGCCGGATCTCGGCCGACTGCGGGCTGGTGATGATGCGTTCGGACTTGAATAGCCCCTGCGCGCGGATGGCATCCAGTTCCTCGGCGTAATGCCGGGTGAGCGGAGAGGCGGTCTCGGAAGGCGTCATGGCGGCTCAGCGGGGAGAGGGATGACAGATTCTAGCCGGCGGCCGTGATCGCATCTGTCGTGGCCTGCTCCCGCTGCGCGTCCGGACTGCTTGCGCTGCGGGGCATTTTGTTAAAAACTCGTGATACAACACTGACCCGAGTCCGCCATGATGCCTGCCCGCCGCTTCCTCGCCGCCGCCCTCCTCCTGTCGGCCCCGTTCGCCGCCAGCGCCGGGGATGAGCCGTCCTCGCCCGTCAGCTGGGAAGTCAACGCGGTGTCCGACTACCTGTTCCGCGGCGTGTCGCAGACCGATGAGAAGGCCACCCTGCAGGGCACCCTCACCTGGTCGTCCGCCTCTGGCGCCTACGTGGGCGGCTTTGCCTCCGGTGTCGATTTCGGAACAGGCAGCCCGGACATCGAGGTGGATTACTTCGTTGGTTACGGCTTCGATGCATCCGACAGCGTCAACCTCGACGTCATGCTCAACCGCTACACCTATCCGGGTGCCAGCGAACTGGCCTACAACGAGCTGATCACCACCGCCACCATCGCGGAACACTCGGCGATCACCGTGGGCTATACCAATGACATCTGGGGCAGCGGCACGGACGGCTGGTACTACGGGCTGCGCCACGACTGGGTACTGCCGCGAGAGGCTACCTTGTCGGCCAGCGTGGGCCGGACCCAGTTCCGCGACAACCTGGCCGTGGCAGCCGAGGATTACACCGACTGGAGCGTGGCCGTGTCCCGTCGCTTTGGCCCGGCCGAGGTGTCGCTGGGGTACTTCGGAACCGATGCCAGTGCGCGTGCGAGTTTCGGCAAGCTGGCCGACAACCGCCTGCTGCTGTCGGTCAAGTTCGCCCGCTGAGGCCGGCGCGCCGCGCAGCGAAAAAGGCGCCCTCGGGGCGCC
This sequence comes from Thermomonas sp., assembly GCF_046293095.1. Lineage (GTDB taxonomy): Bacteria > Pseudomonadota > Gammaproteobacteria > Xanthomonadales > Xanthomonadaceae > Thermomonas. Next base: position 637,537 of record NZ_JBKBPN010000001.1, on the reverse strand, counting down.
TTTTTCATGCGGGCCGGGCGGGCAGGGGACTCACACCCAGCTGAGCACCACCTTGCCGGCCTTGCCCTGTTCCATCAGGTCGAAGCCCTTCTGGAATTCGTCGATCGGCAGCTGGTGGGTCAGCACCTTGCCCAGCGGGAAGCCGGACAGCACCAGCTGGGTCATCTTGTACCAGGTCTCGTACATCTTGCGGCCGTAGATGCCCTGCACGGTGAGGCCCTTGAAGATGATCTTGTCCCAGTCGCAACCCGCGCCCTTGGGCTGGATGCCGAGCAGGGCGATCTTGCCGCCGTGGTACATGCAGTCGAGCATGTCGTTGAAGGCGCGCGGGTTGCCGCTCATCTCCAGGCCCACGTCGAAGCCTTCCATGTGCAGGTCGGCCATCACGTCCTTCAGCGACGTGTTGGCCACGTTCACCACGCGGGTGGCGCCCATGTCGGCAGCCAGCTTCAGGCGGTAGTCGTTGACGTCGGTGACCACCACGTTGCGTGCGCCGATGTGCTTGCAGATGCCGGCGGCGATGATGCCGATCGGGCCCGCGCCGGTGATCAGCACGTCCTCGCCGATCACGTCGAACTCCAGCGCGCAGTGCGCGGCGTTGCCGTACGGATCGAAGAACGCGGCCAGTTCGGACGGTATCTGGTCGGGGATCGGCCACAGGTTGCTGGCTGGCATGGTCATGTATTCGGCGAACGCGCCATTGCGGTTCACGCCGATGCCCACGGTGTTCGGACACAGGTGCTGGCGGCCGGCGCGGCAGTTGCGGCAATGGCCGCAGACGATGTGGCCCTCGGCCGAGACGCGCTGGCCGATCTGGTAGCCGGTCACGGCCGAGCCCAGTGCGGCGATGCGGCCGACGAACTCGTGGCCGATGGTGAGGCCCGGGGTGATGGTACGCTGGCTCCAGTCGTCCCAGAGATAGATATGCAGGTCGGTGCCGCAGATCGCGGTCTTCTCCAGCTTGATCAGGACTTCATTCGGGCCCGGCACCGGCACCGGCACTTCGTCCATCCAGATGCCTTTGGTGGCTTCGCGCTTGACCAGCGCGCGCATGGTGTTCGCTTGCGACATGAACAGGGCCCGTCGGGAAAGGCGGCCATTTTACCGCCGATCATGGCCCTGGCCGGGGGGCTGACCAAGGGCATGGGTCGGAGCCGGCCGTAGATGGTCTAATGCAGGTTTGCCGTACCCGGAGTGACGACCATGCGCCAACGCACCTTGACCGCCGCCCTGGCCCTCGCCTTGACCGGAGGCGTCGCCCACGCCGACGAAGGCATGTGGATGCCCTCGCAGCTGCCGCAGCTGGCCGCCCAGCTGAAGGCCGCCGGCTTCAAGGGGGATCCCGCCCAGCTGGCCGACGTGACCCGCCCGCCGCTGTCCGCGGTGGTGTCGCTGGGCGGCTGTACTGCCAGCTTCGTGTCGCCGGAGGGGCTGGTGGTGACCAACCACCACTGCGCGATGGGCGCCATCCAGCTGAATTCGACGCCGGAAAAGAACCTGATCCAGGATGGCTTCATCGCCGCCACGCGCGCCGAGGAGGTCTCGGCCGGCCCGGCCGCGCGGGTGTGGGTGACGGTGGGCTTCGACAAGATCACCGACCGCATCCTGGCGGGGGCCAGGGGCAAGACCGGCCGCGCGTATTTCGACGCCGTGGATGCCGCCAAGAAGGCCGCCGTGGCCGAGTGCGAGGCGGACGCCGGCCATCGCTGCAGTGTCGCCGACATGTACTACGGCAGCGACTTCTACCTGATCAAGCAGCTGGAGCTGAAGGACATCCGTCTGGTCTACGCGCCGCCGCGCGCCATCGGCAACTACGGCGACGAGATCGACAACTTCATGTGGCCGCGCCACACCGGCGACTTCACCTTCTACCGCGCCTATGTCGGCAAGGACGGCAAGCCGGCGGCGTTCAGCCCCGACAACGTGCCGTATGCGCCGCCGGCCCACCTGACGGTCTCCACGGCGCCGGTGAAAGCGGGCGACTTCGCGATGGTGGCCGGCTACCCGGGCGTCACCTTCCGCCACCGCACCGCCTCCGAGTTCGCCAACCAGATCGACTGGCTGCTGCCGACCCGGGTGGCGATGTTCGACGGCCTGATCCGCACCGTCGAGCAGGCAACCGCCGGCGACAAGGCCAAGGAGGTCCGCTATGCCTCCGCCGTGGCCGGTTACAAGAACACCCTCAAGCGCGCGCAGGGTGAGCTGGAAGGCCTGCGCCGCAGTGACGCGGCGCGCGTGCGCCGCGAGGACGAAGCGGCGATGCTGGCGTGGCTGGCCAAACAGCCGGGCGCAAAGCAGTCGCTGGCGGGCATCCGCGCGATGCAGCAGCAGCTGGACGCCGGCGAGGCCTATCGCGAGCGTGATTTCATCCTGCCGTTCCTGCGTCCCGGCTTGCTGGGCGCGGCGGTGCAGATCCAGCGCCTGGCGCTGGAGCGTGGCAAGCCCGACGCGCAGCGCGAGACCGGCTACCAGCAGCGCGACGAGGCGCTGATCGAAGGCGGCCTGAAGCAGCTGCAGCGCCGCTATGACCCGGAGGTGGAGAAGGCGACCCTGCGCTTCGCGCTGAAGCGCTACTTCGCGCTGCCGCCGGCGCAGCGTGTGCCCGAGTTCGACGCCGTGTTCGGCAGCAATAACGCCGAGGCCGCGCAGCGGCTCGACGCGCTGTACGCCGGCACCCGGCTGGGCGACGAAGCCACGCGCATGGCGGCGATGAAGCTGGATGCCGCGGCGTTGGCGGCGTCGGAGGACACCCTGCTGAAGGCCGCCGCCACCTTGCAGCCCGCGCTGCTGCGCCTGGAGGAAGAGGGCAAGCAGCGCGCGGGCGAACTGCTGCGCCTGCGCCCGGCCTACATGCAGGCGCTGATCGCCTACCGCAACGCGCAGGGCAGGGCCGTCTACCCGGACGCGAACTCCACCCTGCGCGTGAGCTACGGCAAGGTCAGCCCGCTGTCGCCGCGCGACGGCATGGACTACCGCCCGCTCACCACGGTGGCCGGCATCGTCGAGAAGAACACCGGCGTCGAGCCGTTCGATGCGCCGAAGCCGCTGCTGGACGCGATCGCCAAGGGCGATTTCGGCAGCACCGCCGATCCCGAGCTGAAGACCCAGACCGTGGACTTCATGACCAACCTCGACACCACCGGCGGCAACTCCGGCTCGCCGGTACTGGATGCCGAGGGCAAGCTGATCGGGCTGAACTTCGACAGCAACTGGGAGGCGGTCAGCGCCAGCTGGATGTATGACCCGCGCTACAAGCGCGCCATCCACGTGGACATGCGCTACCTGCGCTGGCTGCTGGCCAAGGTCTACCCGGCCCCGCACCTGCTGCAGGAAATGCAGCTGCCGGTGGAATGAGCCGGTCGTCCCTCCCGATGATGCAACGCAAGGAGCTCCATGATGCGTAAGACCCTTCTCGCCCTGGTCGTCGCTGCGGCCACTGCCAGTCTCGTCCCGGTCGTACATGCCGATGAAGGCATGTGGGTGCCGCAGCAGCTGCCGGAGATTGCCGGTGCGCTGAAGAAGGCCGGCCTGAAGCTCGACCCCAAGCAGCTGTCCGATCTCACCGGCGATCCGATGGGCGCGGTGGTCTCGCTGGGCGGCTGCACCGGCAGCTTCGTCTCGCCACAGGGCCTGGTGGCCACCAACCACCACTGCGCCTATGGCGCGATCCAGCTCAACTCCACGCCGGAAAAGAACCTGATCAAAGACGGCTTCAATGCGCCCACCCAGGCCGATGAGCTGTCCGCCGGCCCCAATGCCCGCATCTACGTGCTGGAAGGCATCACCGATGTCACCGCCCAGGCCAATGCGGCGATGGCCGCGGGGGGCAATGACCCGGTGGCACGCGCCAATGCACTGGAGGCGTTCGAGAAAAAGATCACCAGCGACTGCGAAGCCGAGCCCGGCTACCGCTGCCGCGTATACAGCTTCATGGGCGGGATCACCTACCGGCTGTTCAAGAATCTGGAGATCCGCGATGTGCGCTTGGCCTATGCGCCGCCGTCCAGCGTTGGCAAGTTCGGCGGCGACATCGACAACTGGATGTGGCCGCGCCACACCGGTGATTTCTCGTTCTACCGTGCCTATGTCGGCAAGGATGGCAAGCCGGCGCCGTACAGCAAGGACAACGTGCCCTACCGGCCCAAGCACTGGCTGAAGATCGCTGACAAGCCGCTGGGCGCGGGTGACTTCGTGATGGTGGCGGGCTATCCGGGCCGCACCGACCGCTACGCGCTGGTGGCGGAGTTCGAGAACACCCAGTCCTGGCGCTACCCGGCCATCTCCAAGGCGTACAAGGACCAGATCGCGCTGGTCGAAGCTGCCGCCAAGGCCGATCCGGAGATCGCGGTGAAGTACGCCGCCACACTGGCCGGCTGGAACAACACCAGCAAGAACTTCGACGGCCAGCTGGAGGGCTTCAAGCGCAATGACGTGCTGGGCATCAAGCGCCGGGAGGAAGCGGCCGTGCTGGACTGGCTGCGCGCGCAGGGCGATGCCGCCAAGCCCGCATTGGATGCGCACGCGACGCTGGTGAAGCTGGTGGAGGATGCCAAGCGCACGCAGGAGCGCGACCTGGTGCTGGGCAGCTTCAACCGGACCGCCGTGCTGGGTACCGCAGTGAGCCTGTACCGCCTCGCGCTGGAGAGGCAGAAGCCGGATGCCGAGCGCGAGCCGGGCTTCCAGCAGCGCGACCTGCCGGTGATCGAAGGCAGCCTGAAGCAGATGGAACGCCGCTATGTGCCGGCGATGGACCGCCAGCTGCAGCAGTACTGGCTGAACCGCTATGTGGCCCTGCCCGCAGCGCAGCGCGTGGCGGCGGTGGACGCCTGGCTTGGCGGGGATAGCAAGGCCGCCGTCGACCAGGCGCTGGCTCGTCTTGATGCCAGCAGGCTGGGACAGCTTGAAGAGCGACTGAAGTGGTTCAATGCCGACAAGGCCGCGTTCGAGTCCAGCACCGATCCGGCCATCCAGTACGCGGTGGCGGTGATGCCGACCCTGATGGAGATGGAGAAGCAGGGCAAGACCGTGTACGGCATCTCCCTGCAGGCCCGTCCGCGCTATCTGCAGGCGGTGGTCGATTACAAGAAGAGCAAGGGGCAGGCGGTGTACCCCGATGCCAACTCCACGCTGCGCATCACCTACGGCCATGTGAAGGGCTACACGGGTCTCAATGGCAAGGCGTACACCCCGTTCACGACGCTGGAGGAAGTGGCGGCCAAGGAAACCGGCGCCGAACCGTTCGACAACCCCAAGGCGCTGCTGGAGGCGGTGGCAGCCAAGCGGTATGCGGGGCTGGCGGATGCGCGGCTGGGGACGGTGCCAGTCAACTTCCTGTCCGATCTGGACATCACCGGCGGCAACTCCGGCTCGCCGGTGCTGGATGCCAATGGCCGCTTGGTCGGCTTGGCTTTCGACGGCACCTTGGAATCGGTGGCCAGCAACTGGGTGTTCGATCCGGTGTTGACGCGGATGATCTCGGTAGATCAGCGCTACATGCGCTGGATCATGCAGGAGGTCATGCCGGCGCCGCAGCTGCTTGAGGAGCTGGGCGTCGCGCCGACGAAGTAAGCGGTGCGGCAACGCGCGAAAACGCCGGCCTCGCGCCGGCGTTTTCGTTTTCCGGCAGGGTGGGTCAGTCGTCGCGGAAGCCGTAGTCGAAGGTGTAGAAGTGCTTGCCCTCGACGATGTCGATGGCGATGCGGCCATGCAGGCCGGTGAGCTCGCCGCTGCCGCTGTCGGGGATGACGGTGAGGTCCAGCGAGGGGCGGCCGCGGTCCATGATGCCGTTGTGCTGGGCGAAGAAGCTGCCGCGGCGTCCGTCCAAGCTGCCCTCGATGCGCTCGATGGCGACGTATGCGCCCGAGCCCGGCACCGGCGTCATCAGCGCCAGCATGTGCACCACACTGGTCGCCTCCAGCGGGCCGCGGAAGCGCTTCTCGAAGCGGGAGTGGCCGATGGTCGCGCCTCCGCCGATGTCCAGCTCGTCCTGCGGGATGCGCGCGACGTCGAATTCGCCCTTGGCCTGCATGGTGGGATTCCTTTGCCTGATCGGGGCAGGGTACACCCCCTCGCCGACACGCATGACCTGCTAGGCTTTTGCGCTGCACAACCGGAAAATCGCGCCCCCCGCATGAAGATTCTGCTTGCCCGCCACGGCGAGACGCCGTGGAACGCCGAAGGCCGCTACCAGGGCCAGGTGGACATCCCGCTGTCCGAGACCGGCATCGCGCAGGCCAAGGCGCTGGGCGAGCGGCTCGCGCCCCTGCGCATCGCCCGCGCGGTGGCCTCGCCGCTGGCGCGTGCCACCCTGACCGCGCAGCTGGCGCTGGGCCCGGCGCGCGCGTCGATGCTGTGCTTCGACCCGGGTCTGCTGGAGATCGCCCACGGGGAATGGGAAGGGCTGCTGTCCAGTGAGATCGCCCAGCGCGATCCGGAGCGCCTGCAGGCGTGGCGGGAAGCCCCCGAGTCGGTGCTGATGCCAGGCGGCGAGTCGCTGCAGATGGTCCTGGATCGGGCCTGGCCGGCGCTGGCCCGCGCTTGCGAGGGGCTGGGCGCGGACGACATCCTGCTGGTGGTGGCCCATGACGCGGTCAACCGGGTGCTGCTGGCCCGCATCCTTGGCCTGCCGCTGGCCAGGCTGTGGACCTTCCGCCAGGCACCAACCACCCTGAACCTGCTGGAAGGCCCCGCTGTCGATGCGCTGGAGGTGGTGCGTCTCAACGACTGCGCCCACCACACGCCGTTCTTTGGCGAGGCCAAGCACCGCGCGCTGTAACGTCCGCCGGTGCCGCATCGGCGCGGGCCGGCCTTCTACAATGAGCGGATGCAACGCACCCTTTCCGACTGGCTTGCCTACATCGAGCGCCAGCACCCGACCTCCATCGCCCTGGGCCTGGACCGCGTCCGCGCGGTCGCCACGCGCCTGGGCCTTGGCCAGCCCGCACGGCACACCATTACCGTGGGCGGCACCAACGGCAAGGGGTCCACGGTGGCCTTCCTGGAGGCCATCGCCCGCGCGCAGGGGCTGCGCGTGGGCGCCTACACCTCGCCGCACCTGCTGCGCTACCACGAGCGCGTGCGCATCGACGGCCGCGAGGTGGACGATGCCGCTCTGGTCGCCGGCTTCGAGGCGGTGGAGGCCGCGCGCGGCGACATGCCGCTGACCTATTTCGAATTCGGCACGCTGTGCGCGCTGTGGCTGTTCCAGCGCCATGCGCTGGACCTGGTAGTGCTGGAAGTGGGGCTGGGCGGGCGGCTGGACGCGGTGAACATCGTCGATGCCGACGCGGCCATCGTCACCACCGTCGATCTGGACCACCAGGATTGGCTGGGGCCCGACAAGGAAACCATCGGCTTCGAGAAGGCCGGCATCGCGCGGCCATTCAAACCGCTGGTGCTGGGCGATGACGATCCGCCGGCCAGCGTGCTGCGCCATGCCTACGCCATCGGCGCCCCGGCCTGGCGCATCGCCAACGATTTCTTCGCCGACCCCGTTGATGAGGGGCACTGGCGCTGGCGCGAGGTCGGCTACGAGCTGCTGCTGCCGCTACCGATGGGTGGGCTGGCCGCGCCGGTGCAGTTGCGCAATGCCGCCTGTGCGATCGCCGCGCTGCGTGCGCTGGACCTGCCGTTGGACGATGCCGCCATCGTGCGCGGCGTGGCCGACGCCGCGGTGGCGGGGCGCCTGCAGCGCTTCGAACGCGGCGGGGTGGAGGTACTGGTGGACGTGGGCCACAACCCGCAGGCGGCGCGCGCACTGGCCGCGTGGCTGCAGGCGCAGCCGCCGCGCCGCACCCTGGGGGTGTATGCCGCACTTGCCGACAAGGACGCCGTGGGCGTGGTGGCCGCGCTGGGTGACGCCGTGGCCGGGTGGCACTTGGCCGGCAGCCAGGATGCCGGCCCCCGCGGTACGGACGTGGAGGCCTTGGCGGCGCGGCTGCACGGCACGGCGGCGGGCGACGGCACGCGCCATGCCAATGTCGCCACGGCTCTTGCGGCGGCGCTGGCCGATGCGGCGCCGGACGGCCGCGTGCTGGCCTTCGGTTCGTTCCATGTCGCCGCGACCGCGCTCCAATACCTGAACCCCGGCGCCTAGGTGCGGGCGCGGTGCCGGTATAATCCGCGCTCCCCACCGCGCCTGTGGCCCACGGAATGCCGATGGATGCTTCGCTGAAACAGCGCCTGGTCGGCGCCGCCGTGCTGGTCCTCCTGGCCGTCATTTTTCTGCCCCTGCTGGTCAAGGGGCCGGCCCCGGACAGCGGCGTGTCCGACGTCTCTCTGCGCGTGCCGTCGGAGCCCAAGGCCCCGGACGGTGCCGTGACCCAGGACCTGCCGCTGGTCGCGCCTTCCGCTGTGCCCGCCGCTGGCGTGGCCGGCATGCCGGATGCCGCCCCACCGGTCGAGGCGGCACCTGCCGCACCTGCCGCAGAACCGGCGCCGCTGGCAGCGGTGGCAGCCGGAGGGTTTGCGGTCAACTTCGGCAACTACGCCAGCGAGGGGGATGCCGACAAGGTCATCGCGGCGCTGCGCGCCGCCGGTCTGCCTGGCTATCGCGAGCCGATCACGCTGGGCGGCCGTGCTGCGCAGCGCGTGCGCATCGGCCCCTTTGCGGATCGTGCGACCGCTGAATCCGCGCGCCTGCGCGCCGGCCAAGTGCGCAGTGACGTCGATACCCGGGTGGTGGTGCTCGATGCCGCCGCGCCGGATGCAGAGGCGGCCCCCACCGCCAGCCCGCTGCCCGCCGCGCCCACGCCGAAGCCGGCATCGCCGCCGCTGCCTGCCGCCAAGCCGGCCGAGCAGGCGGCGTCCGCCAAGCCATCCGAAACCAAGCCCGCGACCGCCAAACCGGCAGCGCCTGCCAGCGCCGCGGCCACGGAGCCGCCGCCGGCCAAGCCGGTGAACCCGGTCGGGACCGGCTTCGTGGTGCAGATTGGTGCGTTCTCGTCGGCGCCCGATGCGCTGGCCCAGCGCGATGCACTCCGCAAAGCCGGTTTCAACGCCTTCACCGACACCGTCCCGGGGCCCAGCGGCACCCTGACCCGTGTGCGGGTGGGCCCGGTGGTCACCCGCGCCGAAGCCGATGCGCTGAAGGCCAAGCTGCGTGCCATCGGCAAGGACGGCATGGTGCGTCCGCATCCCTGATTCACGGCTCTTCCACAGGAATTTTCTGCATGTGCGGCATCGTCGGTATCGTCGGCCAGAGCGAAGTGGCCGGGCTGTTGTATGACGGCCTGACCGTCCTCCAGCACCGTGGCCAGGACGCGGCGGGCATCGCCACCGCGGACGGCGGAAAGCTGCGGCTGCACAAAGGTAACGGGCTGGTGCGCGACGTGTTCGATGCGCGCGCGATGGCGCTGTTGACCGGCCGCATTGGCATCGGCCATTGCCGCTACCCCACCGCCGGCAGTGAGGGCAGCGACGAGGCACAACCGTTCTACGTCAACTCGCCCTACGGCATCACCCTGGCGCACAACGGCAACCTGATCAACACCGAGTCGCTGCGCCGCGAGGTATTTGAACAGGATCGGCGCAACATCAATACCGAGTCCGATTCGGAAGTGCTGCTCAACGTGTTCGCGCACGAGCTGGATACCCAGCATGCGCTGACGCCGGAGGCAGTGTTTGCGGCGATCGAGGGCGTCAACCGGCGTGCCCGGGGCGGCTACGCGGTGGTGTGCACCGTGCTGGGGCTGGGGCTGGTGGCGTTCCGCGACCCGCATGGGATCCGTCCGCTGGTGCTGGGCAAGCGCAGTAGCGCCGGCGGCGAGGAATACATCGTCGCCTCCGAATCGGTGGCGCTGGACGTGCTGGGGTTCGAGCGCGTGCGGGATGTCCGCCCGGGTGAAGGTGTGGTCATCACCGCCCGCGGCGAACTGTTTGCGCGCCAGTGCGCGCCGGACATGCCGCATGCGCCGTGTATCTTCGAGTACGTGTACTTCGCCCGGCCGGACTCGATGATCGAGGAAATCTCGGTGCACAAGGCGCGCATGCGCATGGGCGTGACGCTGGGCGAGAAGATCCTGCGCGAGCGGCCCGACCACGACATCGACGTGGTGATCCCGATCCCGGACACCAGCCGTGACTCCGCTCTGGAGATCGCCAACGTGCTGGGCGTGAAGTACCGCGAGGGCTTCATCAAGAACCGTTACGTCGGCCGCACCTTCATCATGCCGGGGCAGGGCGAGCGCGCGAAGTCCGTGAAGCGCAAGCTCAACCCGATCCCGCTGGAGTTCCGCAATCGCGTGGTGCTGCTGGTGGATGACTCCATCGTGCGCGGCACCACGTCGCAGCAGATCGTACAGATGGCCCGCGACGCGGGCGCCAGGAAGGTCTACCTGGCCTCGGCGGCGCCGCCGGTCCGGCATCCCAACGTGTACGGCATCGACATGCCGTCGCGCGAGGAGCTGGTCGCGCACGGCCGCACCGAGAAAGAGATCGAGCAGCTGCTGGGCTGCGACTGGCTGATCTACCAGGACCTGGCCGATCTCGAAACGGCGGTGGCGGGCCCGAAGTTCCCCGGTCGCAGGTTCGACAGCTCCTGCTTCAGCGGCGAATACGTGACCGGGATCGACCCCGACTACTTCGAGCGCATCAAGCAGTTGCGCTCGGACGAGGCCAAGAAAAAGCGGCGGGCCGTCTGACCCGAAGCAGTGATCTGCGAAGCGGTGCTAGGCAGGCCTTGAGATCAAGGGAGTATTGAGGAGTGCGTTCGCGCCAGCGAGTACGTTGCGAGCCTGACGCGCAATGCCCCAGCAAGTTTTGGTTCTTGGCAGGCGCGCGGCGGGTAATGCGCTTCAAGTCGCTCCCCGATACCGGCTTGGTTGAAACGTATCTCCCGCCGCGTGCCTTCATGACGGTGTCGTTGTCGATATGAAAGAGTTGTTTTCCGCCGCCCGCGCCTGCCTGGATGCTGCAAGCACGGACGACAAGCCGGCGCTGACCCTGGCGATGGCCGAAGCCTTCGCACGCGGCGAGTTGTCCATCCCTGAGGATGCGCCGCCGCCGGCGCCGATTGGCATGCCGGGCCGGCCTGCACGGCCCCGGTTGGTACATCCGCGCGACCTGCCGCGGCGCGGCTTCGGTTCCGACGAGGGGCGCGCCGCCTTCATTCACGCGGTGGCCCACATCGAGTTCAACGCGATGGATCTGGCCTGGGATGCGGTGTACCGCTTTCGCGGCATGCCGCACGCCTACTACGCCGACTGGGTGCAGGTGGCGCACGATGAGGCCCGGCATTTCCAGATGCTGCGCGCGCGGCTGCGCGACTTCGGTCACGATTACGGCGATTTCGACGCCCACAACGGGTTGTGGGAGATGGCGCAGAAAACCGCGCACGACGGGCTGGCGCGAATGGCGCTGGTGCCGCGCGTGCTGGAGGCACGCGGGCTGGACGTGACGCCGGGGATGATCGTGAAGCTGCGCGCGCTGGGCGACGATGCCACCGCCGATATCCTCGCGCTGATCCTGCGCGAGGAAGTCGGTCACGTCGCCGCCGGCAGCCGCTGGTACCGCTGGCACTGCGAACGCGCCGGCGTGGAGCCGCGCGCACGTTTCCGCGCGCTGCTGCGCGAGTACGCCAGCGGCGTGCTGCACAAGCCGTTCAACACCGAGGCGCGGCTGGCGGCCGGGTTCGACACCGAGGAACTGGACAGCCTGCTGGCCGAGGCCGACTGAGCCCGGCATCGGGGTGACGCCGTTGCGGCACACTGGGCACCCCTCGCCCGGAGGCCCGCCATGAAGCCCACCATTGTCCTCGCGTCGCTGCTGCTGGCCGCCTGCAGCACGCCGCCGTCCGTGGACGCATCCCGTCTGCCGGCAACCCCAGGCGCCGCGCAGATGGGGAAGCGTGCGCCCGGTGACGCGGCCGATCCACTGCAGGTGTTCCGCATCTTCGGCACCGAGCCTTTCTGGAACGTCAACGTCGAGGGCGACCGGCTGGTCTACAGCACCCCGGACGACCCGGCCGGCGTGCAGCTGCAGGGCCGCCGCCGCGCCATCCCCGGCGGCGTGGAGATCACCGGCAGCCGCGACGGCCGCGCATTCGTGCTGACGGTCGCCCAAGGGGAGTGCAACGACGGGATGTCCGACCAGACCTATCGGCTGGTGGCCGGGTTCCGCTTCGGCGACCTCGATCTCAGTGGCTGCGGCGAAGCGGCGAAATAGGGCGGCTACAGCGCGGCCAGGTCGCAGCCGTCGGCACTGACGCGCAGCACCGAGCCTTGCTCGTACCAGTCACCCAGCACGATGCGGGTGCGGCCTTGGCCCTCGTCGTGGATTGCCGGGCGGTGGGTGTGCCCGTGGATCATGCGCTTCACGCCGAAGCGCGTGAACCAGTCCTGCACGGTGGCGGGCGCCACGTCGCCGACGGTTTCCGCCATGCCCTTGGCCACCAGCTCGCCGTAGCGCGCCTGGCTGGCCGCGCGCGCCTGCTGCGCGAACGCCAGCCGCGCCGCCAATGGCTGCGACAGGAATTGCGCCTGCCACAGCGGGTCACGCGTCTGCGCGCGGAACTGCTGGTAGGCGGCATCGTCCGTGCACAGCAGATCGCCATGCAGCAGCAGGGTAGGCGTGCCGTACAGCGCGACGACGGTGGGGTCGTCCAGCAGCGTCATGCCGGCGCGCGCTGCGTAAGCGTCGCCAAGCAGGAAGTCGCGGTTGCCGCGGATGAAGTACGTCGGGACGCCAGACTCCGCGAGTGCGCGCAGGCGGTCGGCGACGAAGGCGCCGGCCTCGGACGGATCGTCGTCGCCCACCCAGGCCTCGAACAGGTCTCCCAGGATGTAGAGCGCGTCGGCCGTACGTGCTTCACCATCCAGAAAGCGGCCGAACAGCGTGGTGATCTCCGGGCGTTCCGGGTCGAGGTGCAGGTCGGACACGAACAGGGTGCTCATCTTGCGATTGTAAAACCCCGCCCGGATCCGTCGCGGGCGTCGGGGTAAAATCGTCGGCTACCGACATCCCCGTGGCCTCCATGACCGTCCGCACCCGCTTCGCCCCGTCCCCCACCGGCTACCTGCACATCGGCGGTGCGCGCACCGCGCTGTATTGCTGGCTGTACGCGCGTCGCCATGGCGGGCAGTTTGTCCTGCGCATCGAGGACACCGACCGCGAGCGCAGCACCCAGGCGGCGATCGATGCCATCCTGCAGGCGATGGACTGGTTGGGGCTGGACTACGACGAGGGCCCGATCTACCAGACCCATCGCCTTGATCGCTACCGGGAGGTTGCCGAGCAGCTGGTCGCGTCCGGGCACGCCTACTACGCCTACGAAACCAAGGAAGAGCTGGAGGCGATGCGCGAGGCGGCGATGGCCGCGGGCGAAAAGCCGCGCTACAACGGCGCCTATCGCGACGCCAACGCCGGCTGGCGCGACGATCCGAACCGGGTCATCCGTTTCAAGAATCCAGTGGATGGTGTGGTGGCCTGGGACGACAAGGTCAAGGGCCGCATCGAGATCGCCAATAGCGAGCTGGACGACCTCGTCATCTTCCGCAGCGACGGCTACGCCACCTACAACTTCGCGGTGGTGGTGGACGACATCGACATGCGCATCACCGACGTGGTGCGCGGCGATGATCACGTCAACAACACCCCGCGCCAGATCAACATCTACCGGGCGCTGGGCGCGCCGGTGCCGCATTTCGCCCACCTGCCGATGATCCTGGACGAACAGGGCGCCAAGCTGTCCAAGCGCACCGGCGCGGCCGACGTCATGCAGTACCGCGAGATGGGCTATCTGCCGCATGCCCTGCTCAACTACCTGGTGCGGCTGGGCTGGTCGCACGGCGACCAGGAAGTGTTCTCGATTGCGGAAATGCAGTCGCTCTTCGATCTTGCGGACGTCAACGCCAAGGCAGCGCGGCTGGACATGGCCAAGCTGGGCTGGCTGAACCAGCAATACCTGAAGTCCGACGATCCCGAGGCGGTCGCCCAGCACCTGGTCTGGCATCTGGAACAGGCCGGTTACGACCTGGCCAAGGGGCCGAAGCCGGCCGACCTGGTGGTGGCACTGCGCGAGCGCGTGCAGACGCTGAAGGAGATGGCGGAGAAATCCGCGGTGTGGTTCGGTGCGCTGACGCATTACGACGAAGCGGCCGTCGCCAAGCACTTCAAGGCCGAGGCGCGCGCGCCGTTGCAGGATGCGCGTGCGCGCATCGCCGCGCTTGCTGTCTGGACGCCGGAAGCGATCGGCGACGCGCTGAAGGCCACGGCCGAGGCGCAGGGCATCGGCATGGGCAAGATCGCGCAGCCGATGCGGGTGGCGATCACCGGCACGCAGGTCAGCCCGGATATCGGCTGGACGGTCTACCTGTGCGGCCGCGACGAGGCGCTGGCGCGTATCGACGCCGCGCTTGCGATGTTGCCGGCATAATTCCCGGCATGGGCAAAACGCACGCCTGCACGGATCCGCACCACCACGTCCACGACGCAGCCGCGTTCGTGAAGGCGGTGGAGCGGGCCTGCGGGGAGCGCGGCCTGCGTCTGACTGCACCGCGCGCGCGGGTGCTGGAGCTGGTGGCTCGCGCAGGCCAGCCGATCAAGGCCTACGACCTGCTGGATCGTTTCCCCGACGGTGCGCAGGCGGGGACTACGGCCCCGCCCACCGTGTACCGCGCACTGGATTTCCTGCTGGCCAACGGCTTCATCCACAAGCTGGAGTCGATCAACGCCTACGTGGCCTGCCATCACCCCAACGCGGCCCAGCATTCGGTGCCGTTCCTGATCTGCAACCGCTGCCATTCGGCGACCGAGCTGGAGGACGCCAGCATCGTGGCGACGCTGGATGCCGCCGCGCGTGCCCTGGGCTTTGCGCCACAGGCGCAGACGCTGGAAGTGCACGGCCTGTGCGCGCGCTGCGCACAGGCCGGCTGATCTGCGGCAATCTCCGAACACTTCGAAAAATTTCCGTCGGTCATAAGTGGCCGGCCGCGACGCGATCGGGCAAGCGATTGATCGGTATGAACCGGGCCCGGACATGTGCCGGGCCCGGCGTTGTCCAGGCCTTCCCTCAGAAGAACACCCGCACGCCGACTCCCACGCTGCGGCCCGGCAGCATCACCTGATCCTTCAGGAACGAGGTGTGCACGCGCGCCACCTGGTTGGTCAGGTTGCTGCCATCGGCAAACAGCTCCCAGCTCAGCGCGCCGGTATCGAAGTGCCGGCTCAGGTGGGCGTCGACCAGGGTGAAGCCTGCGGTGGGGGTTTCCCCGGCTGCCAGCTTGTCCTGGCGGTTGGTGCGGGTCGCGCCCAGCGCCGCGCGCCAGCCCGCGTACTCCCAGCGCAGTTGTGCGCCCAGGCGTGAGGGTGCGATGCGCGGCACGTTGCCGCCGCCCTTGAACGTCGCGCGCACGGTGTCGCCGAACACCCGCAGGTCCCAGTCGCCCTGGTCGGTTTTTGCGAGATGGAACATCGCCTCGCCTTCCAGGCCGCGGAAGCGTGCGTCCGCCTGCGACCACTGGCGCACCGGCAGGAACTGGTCGCCTTCTTGCCAGAACCAGGTGGCACTGGTGTCGGCCAGGTAGATGAAGTTGTTGAATCGGTTGTAATACGCGGACACCTTGGCATCCACCCAGTCGGCCTGGTATTGCAGGCCCAGTTCGAGCTGGTTGGCCGCTTCCTTGCGCAAGTCCTTATTGCCGATCTCGTATGCCAGCGTGGCGATATGCGGGCCGTCCGAGAACAGCTCTTCCTCCACCGGCGCGCGTTCGGCGTGGTCGAGGTTGGCGGTGATGCGCCACTGCGCGTCCAACTTCCAGCCACCTGCCAGTGACAGGCTGACCGGGGTGAAGCTGCGGCTGTCGCCGCCCGCCGGTGACGACTTGACCTTGTCCACCCGCGTGCCGAGATCCAGCTGGAAGCCGTCCCAGGAGCGGCGTGCGACACCGAAGAGGCCCTGCGCGCGCGTGCTGGTCTCCGGCACGAAGGCTTCTTCGCCGATCGCCACGAACGTGCTGCTGGAGGCCTGCGCACCGAGCGCGCCCTGCCAGCCCTGCGCGCTGCCGAAGGTGGCCTCCAGCCGGCCTTCATTGGCGTTTTTGCGGAAGATGGTGCCGGGCTGGTCGTTTTCGAACTCGGTATGGGTGTAGCCGGTGTGGCCGAACGAGAAGCGCAGGCCGTTGCCTTCGCCCCACAGGTCGCGCAGCGCGCCCTTGGCCTCGTAGCGGTCCTGGCGCATTTTCAGAGAGACGCCGCGCTCGCCCAGGGCAGGATCGCCCGGTTCGCCCGGGTTGCCGTACTCGTCGTTGAAGCGCGAGGCCGACAGCCCGACAAAGCCCCAGTCGCCCAGCAGTGAGCCGCCGACTGCGCCGCTGCGGGTGTCGATGAAGGAATTGCGCTGGCGCCCATCCGGGGTGTCGTAATCCAGCGCGTTGCGATACACGGCATCGGCATGCAGGGCGAACCGGTCGCTGCCGCCATCGACGCGGGCCATGGTGGTATTGCCGCCCTGGTCGCCACCGAAGAAACGGGTTTCGGCGCGGCCACTGAAGCCGTTTTCAATGGCGTATTCAGGAATGCGGCCATCCACCATATTGACCACGCCGCCGATCGCGCCGTTGCCGTACAGCAGGGTGGACGGGCCTTTCAGCACCTCGATCTGGTCGGCCAGGAAGGGCTCGATGGCGGGGGCATGGTCCTGGCTGACGGTGGACACGTCCTGGCTGGACAGGCCGCCGCTCAGCACCGCCACGCGGGGGCCATCCAGGCCGCGGATGATCGGCCGGCCCACGCCGGGCCCGAAGTTGGAGCTCTGCACGCCGGGAAGGCTGGCGACGGTTTCGCCCAGCGTGGCGCCGCGGTTTTCATCCAGCCGCGCGCCGGTCAGGACATCGGCGGGTTTGCTCAGGGTGTCTGCGGTGTCCTGCAGGGCGGAGGCGGTGACCACCACGCCGCTGATGGTCTTGATATGGCCACGACTCGAGGTGTCCTGCGGGTGGCGGGTGTCGCTGGCCGGCGTCTGGGTGGCGTCCTGGGCGTGCGCCCGGGCCAGAGGCAGCAGGAGCAGCATGATGGCGGTGGCGAGCGTTGCGCGCTTGGGCAGCGATGGGGCTTGCATGTCGGGACGGATCCTTGAGGAGGCGGCGGGGGATTGGATAATATGTTATAACATTTCAAAACAGGCATTCCCCCCTGTCTGAAGTCATGCGCCGATGACCCTTCGTCCCCCTCCGCTGCTTGATCGCCTTGGTGCTGCCGGGTCGTTGCTGTGCGCGATCCACTGTGCGCTGTGGCCGCTGGCGATCGCACTGCTGCCATCGCTGGGGCTGGCGCTATGGCTGGGCGACGGCCTCGAGACCGGATTCGTGGCCTTCGTCAGCCTGTTCGGCCTGGGCGTGCTGGGCTGGAGTTATCGCCGTCATCGCAACCTGCGTGCACTGCTGCTGCTGCTGGCGGGGCTGGTCGTGCTCTGGGCCGGCATGCTGTATCCGCCGCTGCACCAGGCCGCGGTGCCGCATGCGGTGTTCATGGCCCTGGGGGGGGGCTTGGTGGGGGTGGGCCATCTGGTCAATCTCCGGCTCAACCATGGCCATGCCCACGGCGCGGCCTGCACGCGCTGCCCGGCACCGTACTGAGCGGCACGGGGCTGCCGCTTGATGGGGCCGGCTCATGCTAGAATGCGCAGTCTCGCGCGCGACGCGATCCACCGACACGATTCGATTCCAGGAGCAACACGATGGGCAAGGGCGACCGCAAGACCGCCAAGGGCAAGCGCTACAACGCCAGCTACGGCAACGCGCGACCGAAGACCGTGACCAAGGCCGCCGGCACCGCCGTCGCGCCGGTCGCGAAGAAGGCCGCCGGCAAGAGCGTGGCGAAGAAGGCGGTCAAGAAGACCGCGGCCTGATCCTCGCGTTGCCGTGACGACGAAAGCCCCGCCTTGGCGGGGCTTTCGCGTTTCCGGGGTATGCCACCCGCGGCCGGGCGCCGTGCCGCAGAGGTTACTTGCCGGCGCCGGCTTCGATCTGCGCCCACGCCCGCAGCAGGTTGCCGCCAAGGATCTTGCGGATGTCGGCGTCGCTGTGGCCGCGCGCCTGCAGGCTGGCCACCAGGTTGGGATAGTCCGCCACTGTGCGCAATTGGGCGGGAAGTTCGCCATCGACGCCGTCGAAATCCGAGCCCAGCCCGATGTGGTCGATGCCCAGCAGCTTCACCCCGTAGTCGATCTGGTCCAGCACCTGCGCCAGCGTGCTGGCACGCACCGGGTGCGCATTGGCCCACGCCTTCTCGAACGCCTCGCGGTCTTCCAGCGGCTTGCCCTGCGCCTTCAGCGCGGCGTTGCGCTGGTCGAAGGCCTGGCGCGCGCGGAAGTGCGCCTGCATATCGGCGGCGCTGTCCGGGTTGATGAAAGCGGTACCGAACGGCACCTGCACCACGCCGCCGCGCGCCGCAACGGCCTTGGCGATCTCGTCGCTGATGTTGCGCTCAAAGCCCGGGGTGAAATGACGGAAGGCGGAATGGCTGGCGATCACGGGCACCGTGCTGAGCCGGATGGCCTCCCATGCCGATGCATCCGCCAGGTGCGAGACGTCCACCATCATCCCCAGCCGGTTCATCTCCGCCACCACCTGTTTGCCGAACGGGCTTAAGCCGTTCCAGGGTTTTTCGGCGGCATAGGACGAATCGGCCAACCGGTTGGCGGCGCTGTGGGCCAGGGTGATGTAGCGCACGCCGCGGTCGTAGAAGCGCTGCACATTGGCAATGTCGTCGCCGAGGGGCGCGCCATTTTCCATGCCCATGGCCAGCAGCACGCGGCCGCCCTGGCGCAGCCGTTCGACGTCTTTGGGTGAAGTGAGCAGGGCGAAACGGTCGGGGTGGCGCTGGGCCAGCGCCTCGACGCTGTCGAGCATCTGGTGCGCCACCTGCCAGGCGCTGCCGTCGGCGTCCTGCGCGGCCGAGGTGTAGATCGACATGAACGCCACGTCCAGCCCGCCGCGCCGGGCCTTGGCGTAGTCGAACTCGCGGTCTGGCTGTTCTTCGCCGAGATCGGCCCAGCGTTTGCGCAAGGCGCCGGGGGCGTCGATATGGGTGTCCACGATGACCGCCTGCCGGGCCAGTCGGCGGGCGGCGTCGAGGTCCTGCGCCGGGGCGGCGGTGGCGAGGGTGAGCAGGCCGAAGGCAAACAGTGTCAGACGCATGCGGCGGACTCCTGGGCGAGGGAAACGGGGCGGCCGGCGATCCAGAGGCGGCGAACGAATGTGCCGCCCATCCAGTAGCACAGTTCGGCGGGGTGGTCGATGTCCCAGACCACGAGATCGGCGCGCAGACCTTCACGCAGCATCCCGCGGTCGTGCAATCCGAGTGCCTGGGCAGCATGCCGGGTGGCACCGACCAGCGCCTCGTACGGGGTCAGCCGGAAATGCGTGCAGGCCAGCTGCATCGCCTGGCGCAGCGACAGCAGCGGCGAAGTGCCGGGGTTGCAGTCGGTGGCCACCGCCATCGGCACGCCGTGCTCGCGCAGCAATGCAATGGGCGGCAGTTTGGTCTCGCGCAGCACGTGGAAGGCGCCGGGCAGCAGGACGGCCACCGTGCCGTGGGCGGCCATCGCACGCACGCCGGCCTCGCCGGTGTGTTCCACATGGTCGGCGGACAGGCCGTCGTACTCGGCCACCAGCGCCGCGCCGCCGAGGTCGCTGAGCTGGTCGGCGTGCAGCTTCACCGGCACGCCCAGCGCGCGCGCGGCGTCGAACACGCGCCGTGTCTGCGCGGGCGAGAAGGCGATGCGCTCGCAGAACGCATCCACCGCATCCACCAGCCCTTCTGCGTGCAGGCGCGGCAGCCAGTTGATCACCGCGTCGATGTAGCCGTCGGCGTCGTCCCGGAATTCGGGAGGCAGGGCATGCGCGGCCAGGTAGGTGGTGCGGACGGTGATGCCCAGCTGTTCGCCGATCCGGCGCGCCACCCGCAACAGTTTGCGTTCGTTGGCGAAGTCCAGCCCGTAACCGGATTTGATCTCGAGCGTGGTCACGCCGTCCTGCAGCAATGCGCGTGCACGCGGCAGCGACTGCTGCAGCAGGGTGTCCTCATCCACTTGCCGCACCGCCGCCACGCTGGCGCGGATGCCGCCGCCGGCGCGGGCGATGTCCTCATAGCTGGCGCCGTTGAGGCGCATGTCGAACTCGTGGGCGCGGTTGCCGGCAAACACCAGATGGGTGTGGCAGTCGATCAGGCCCGGGGTGACCCAACCGCGCGTCGTGATTACCTCGCGCGCCAGCGTGTCCGGTGCGCCGGGCAGATCGGCACGCGGGCCGACATAGCACAGCCGGCCGTCTTTCCAGGCCAGCGCGCCGTCCTCGACCACGTGGCCGCCCGGGCGCGCGTCGTCCAGCGTCGCCAGGTGGGCGCCCAGCACCAGCCCGTCGTAGCGGTACGTCGTCATGGTGCTGGCCCCGCGGGCGAGGCCGGCAGCAGCCGTTGTGCCAACGCCTTGTAAACCGGCGTGGGGCAGAGCAGTGCCGAGGCGCCGCGTGCCACCAGCACAGTGGCCAGGATCGCCAGCAGCATGTCCTGGCTGTCGGTCAGTTCCATCGCGATCACCGCCGAGGTCAGGGGTGCCTGGGTGACGCCGGCCAGGTAGCCGCACATGCCCAGCAGCACCAGCGCGCTGGCGGGCGCATCGGGCATCAGCACCGACAGGTTGTGGCCCAGGCCAGCGCCCACCGCCAGTGCGGGCGAGAACAGGCCGCCGGGAATGGCGGCCACGTAGGAGACGAGGTTGGCGGCGAACTTCACCAGCCCGAATTCGTGGCCCACCGTCGCCTGGCCCTGTACCAGCCCCCGCGCCTGCTCGTAGCCGGTGCCGAAGGCGCCGGACCCGAAGGCGATGCCGAGGCCCGCGAGCAGGATGCCGCAGCCCGCCGCCAGCAGCACCGGATGGCGCCGCCGCAGCACGCCCAGCCAGCGCGGCTTGCCGTCCATCGACGCCAGCAGCAGCCGGCTGAACAGTCCGCCGGCCAGGCCGCACACAACGCCGCACAGCAGCACCGCCAGCCAGGCCTGGCGCAGCGGCAGCAATACATGCACCCGGCCGAAATAGGTGTAGTTGCCCAGCAGCGCCAGTGACACAACGCCGCCGACGATCACCGCGGTCAGCAGCGTGCCGGAGAAGCGGTGTTCGAACGCGCCGCCCAGCTCCTCGATCGCGAACACCACCCCGGCCAGCGGCGTGTTGAACGCCGCCGCGATGCCGGCCGCGCCGCCCGCCAGCAGGAAGCGCCGGGCCTGGTGGTCGTCGCGGAACCCCAGCCAGCGGCCGAGCGCCTGCATGATGCCGGCGCCAACGTGGACGGTGGGTCCTTCGCGGCCGATCGAGGCGCCGCCCAGCAGTCCGGCCACGGTCATCGCCATCTTGGCAGCGGCGACCTTCAGCGAGAGGTGGTGCTGGCGCTCGTCGGCGGCCATGCGCAGTCCGGCGATGACCTGCGGGATGCCGCTGCCCCGCGTGGCTTCCAGGCCGCGGGTGGTCAGCCAGGCGAGCAGCGCGAACATCGTCGGCGTGAGCAGCAGGGCCCACCACGGCGAGGCGTCGACGACCCGCCGGAACAGCTGGAAGGCCAGGTCGGATGCGCGGGCGAACAGGATCGCCGAGAGCGCCACCAGCACCGCGCCGCCCCAGAGTGCGACGCGGCGTTTCCAGACCTGGGCGGAGAGCAGCGCGTCAAGGCCTGCTTCGGGTTCCGGATGCATTGCCATCGCGGCATTCTCGCATGGCGGTCTGGTCGTGCTGTCCTGAATCTCTGTCGCCCTGCCTTTGCTTCCGTGGCAAGGGGTTCCACTCGGCGGAGCGTGATGGCGCTGTCCCGGTGTCGGCCGGCGGCGTCGAATCGCTGCCCGCCTTGTTGCCGGAAGCAGGCGGAATGGCCCGGTTGCAGATGTCTGATCCGGTTTGACATGGACAGGCAAACCGATAGCATAGTGATATAAAAACAGTACTGATACCCGCCATGGCCAGCACCGTACTCCGCTTTGCCGATCAGCCGTCCCGCTTCGAGACGACCCACCAGCGCCTGAAAGACCTGGCCGACTACTTCGGCGTCAGCCAGAACAAAGCGGCGGCGTATGCCATCAACCTGCTGTGGGAGCAGCTTCAAGCCGACGACGAACTCGCGGCAGGCGCGGCGTTCACCCGGCAGGGCACCAGGATCGGCGGCGTCCACTACCTCGGCCTGCCTGCCGACGAGGCGGACGACCTCCGGGCCAAGGCGGCCCGTACCCAGGCCCGTGCGGCCCAGGGCGTGCCGGCCCCGCACCTCGACGACGACGAGATCACCCGCAACCTGTTCTTCGGGCTGCTGCCGAAGGACGCGCAGGACGCGATCCGTGCCGAGCCCGATCCACTCGCCCGCCGACGGCTGTTCCAGGCGGCCTGTCAGGCCGCCCTCGTCGACGACGTCACGGACGGCTGAAAACGCCTTCGGTCGGGGTGACGGGCGCGCGTACAATCGCGGCAGTTCACGCATGGGCCACGGCGTCATGGCCATCGCTCAGACACTCACTGCAGGGAGGCGCGCATGAGCACACCGGACGGCTGGGGTGGGCGCATCGATCTGCCGGATGTGCCGGCTACGCGGCGCTGGCACCAGTGCGTGCAGGCGCTGCAGCCAGGCAGTCCGCCCGGGGTGGCAGTGCTGGGCTTTGCCTGCGATGAAGGCGTGCGCCGCAACCATGGCCGGGTGGGTGCGGCGGAGGGGCCGTTGGCGCTGCGCAGGATGCTGTCCAATCTGCCCAAGCTGGACGAGGCGCCGCTGTATGACGCTGGCACGATTGCCTGTACCGACGGCGACCTCGAGGGTGCGCAGGCGCGTTATGCCGAGGTCATGGCCGGCTTGCTGGATGCCGGCCATCTACCAGTGGGGCTGGGCGGTGGCCACGAAATCGCCTACGCCAGTTATCTGGGGCTTGCGAAACACCTCGGCACGCGCCGGCCGCGCGTGGCCATCGTCAACATCGACGCGCACTTCGACCTGCGCCGGCAGGACCAAGGCAGTTCCGGCACGCCGTTCCTGCAGGCCATCGAGCACGCGCGTGCCAACGGCCTGCCCATGGATTACCTGGTCTATGGCATCAGCGCCTCGGCCAACACGCGCGTGCTGTTCGATACCGCCGATGCGCTGGGCGTGCACTATGTGCGCGATGACGCATTGGGACTGCTCGATCTGCCGCAGCGGCTGGCCGAACTGAAGGCCAAACTGGCCGGGGTCGATGCGGTCTACCTGACCATCGATATCGATGGCCTGCCGCACGCGATGGCGCCCGGCGTCAGCGCGCCGGCGGCGCGCGGCGTGCCGATGGAGGTGGTGGAGCCGCTGCTGGACACGGTGGCGACCACCGGCAAGTTGAAGCTGCTGGACGTGGCCGAACTGGCACCGCCGCTGGATCGCGATCAGGCCACCGCGCGGGTGGCTGCGCGCCTGATCCACCGTGTCACCGCCGCGGCCTGGCAGGCGCGGGGCGGCTGACTGTCCGGCAAGACCTGCCGATGGATCAGGGGGCTGTGCGCAGGGCCGGCAGCAGCGGTGCCAGGCTGCCGTCGTTGGGGGCTGCCGGAATCCCCAGCAGGTGCGCCAGCAGGGGATACACATCGACGTTGTCGAACGGTGGCAGCACGGTACCGGCGCGGAAGGCCGGGCCGTGGGCGATGAACACCGCGCGCATCGACGGCAGTGCCGGATCATAGCCGTGCGAGCCGCGCGTCCCGGTGCCGGCGCGGCCCTTCCAGCCGCCACCCACCGCGTCCCAGCCTTCGTCCATCTGGCAGATGATCGGCGGGATGCGCGGATGGCGACCGTAGTGCCAGCGTTCGGGCAATGCCTCTTTGCGCCAACAGCTGTAGTGGTCGTGGCGGCCGAGCAGGCGCGCTTCTGCCGCGGCTTCCTGGCCCAGTAGCGGGCGGAAGCCGACCACCTGACCGGTGGTCACCGCCTGTGCCAGCGTCGCCGGCACCATCGTGTCCACGGCGATCTGCTGCCCGGCGGGGACTGCGGCCATGCCGTGATCGGAGACGATCACCAGGTTGATCGTCTGATCCAGCCCACGCTGGCGTAACCCGGCCAGCAGTGCGGCCAGCGCGGCATCCACCTCGGCCACTGCCGCGCGCGCGGGTGCGCTGCCGGGGCCGGCGTCGTGCTCGGCATGATCGACCTGGTCGAAATACAGAGTCATGAATGCCGGGCGCTGCGCCGGCGGGCGATCCAGCCAGCCCAGCACGGTGTCCACGCGGCCCTGGGCGGAACGTGTGGCGTCGAACGGGTGCCATTCGTCCGGTCGGACCCCTGCAATCGCTGCTTCGCTGCCAGGCCAGAACATGGTGGCAGTACGCAGGCCGGCCTTGTGCGCGCTCACCCAGATCGGTTCGCCTGCCTGCCACCAGCGGCCGTCGCCAACGGCGTCGCGGCGATTGAGTGAAAACGCCCCCAGCACCGGGTCCTGCATGGTGTTGTGGACGATGCCGTGATGGTCGGGGCGCAGCCCGGTCACCAGGGTGTAGTGGTTGGGGAATGTCAGCGAGGGGTAGGACGGTGTCATCCACTGCGCACGCACGCCATCGGCGGCGAGCCTTTGCAGGGTGGGGGCCGCTGCCAGATCGTCCGGGCGCAGGCCGTCGATCGAAATCAGCAGCAGCGGCGCGCGCGGGGCGGTGGCCGGGATGGCCGCGCTGGCGGCGGCGGTGGTGCTGGCGGCGGGGGGCGGTGGGGTGGCGCAGCCGGCAAGTGCCAGCAGCGCGGGCAGCAGGAAGGATGGGGTCAGGCGCATCCGCCGATCTTAGCCAAGTCTCGGGGCGCTGAAATGACAGCGGATGCGATAATCGCCGCC
The DNA here is from genome assembly GCF_046293095.1 of Thermomonas sp. Lineage (GTDB taxonomy): Bacteria > Pseudomonadota > Gammaproteobacteria > Xanthomonadales > Xanthomonadaceae > Thermomonas. The sequence continues at coordinate 612,730 of NZ_JBKBPN010000001.1, read as the reverse complement.
TGCATTGCTGGAGCCTGCCATGTCCCGTCGACACGACCCCGCCCGCCGTATTCGCGCCCCACGTGGCAACACCCTGACCTGCCGTTCGTGGCCGACCGAAGCGCCGTTCCGCATGTTGCAGAACAACCTCGACCCCGAGGTCGCCGAGCGCCCGGAGGATCTGGTGGTGTACGGTGGCATCGGTCGCGCTGCGCGTGACTGGGACTGCTTCGACAAGATCCTCGAAACCCTGAAAACGCTAGGCGATGACGAGACGCTGCTGGTGCAGTCCGGCAAGCCGGTGGGTGTGTTTCCCACCCATCCCGATGCGCCGCGGGTGCTGATCGCCAACTCCAACCTGGTGCCGCACTGGGCCACCTGGGAGCACTTCAACGAGCTCGATAGGAAAGGCCTGATGATGTACGGCCAGATGACGGCCGGCAGTTGGATCTACATCGGCAGCCAGGGCATCGTGCAGGGCACCTATGAGACGTTCGTGGAGATGGGTCGCCAGCACTACGGCGGTGACCTCACCGGCAAATGGATCCTCACCGCCGGCCTGGGCGGCATGGGCGGCGCGCAGCCGCTGGCGGCATCATTGGCGGGTGCCTGCAGCCTGACCATCGAGTGCCAGCAACGTCGTATCGATTTCCGCCTGCGCACTCGCTATGTCGATGAGCAGGCCCGTGACCTCGACGACGCGCTGGCCCGCATCGAGAAATACACCGCGGCGGGCGAGGCGAAGTCCATCGCGCTGCTCGGCAACGCCGCCGAGATCCTGCCGGAACTGGTGCGGCGTGGCGTGCGTCCGGATGCGGTCACCGACCAGACCAGCGCCCACGACCCGGTGCATGGTTACCTGCCGATCGGCTGGAGCGTGGAACAGTGGGAGGCCGAACAGACCGCCAATCCCGACATAGTGCGTGACGCGGCGAAGCAGTCGATGCGCGTGCACGTGGAGGCGATGCTGGCCTTCCACGCCGCCGGCATCCCCACCGTCGACTACGGCAACAACATCCGCCAGATGGCGTTCGACGAAGGCTGCAAGAACGCTTTCGACTTCCCCGGCTTCGTCCCCGCGTACGTGCGCCCGCTGTTCTGTCGCGGCATCGGCCCGTTCCGCTGGGTGGCGCTGAGTGGCGATCCGGAGGACATCTACAAGACCGACGCCAAGGTCAAGGAACTGATCCCGGATGACCCGCACCTGCACCGCTGGCTGGACATGGCGCGTGAACGGATCAGCTTCCAGGGCCTGCCGGCCCGCATCTGCTGGGTGGGGCTGGGGCAGCGCCACCGGCTGGGGCTGGCGTTCAACGAGATGGTGCGCAAGGGCGAGCTGAAGGCACCGGTGGTGATCGGCCGCGACCATCTGGATTCCGGCAGCGTGGCCTCGCCCAACCGCGAGACCGAAGCCATGCGCGACGGCAGCGATGCCGTGTCCGACTGGCCGCTGCTCAACGCCATGCTCAACGTTGCCGGTGGCGCCACCTGGGTCAGCCTGCACCACGGCGGCGGCGTTGGCATGGGCTACTCGCAGCACAGCGGCGTGGTCATCGTCTGCGATGGCACGGACGCGGCCGACCGGCGCATCGCCCGGGTGCTGTGGAACGACCCCGGCACCGGCGTGATGCGCCATGCCGACGCGGGCTACGAGATCGCGCAGCAGTGCGCGCGGGAGCAGGGCCTCAAGCTGCCGATGCTGTGAGCCTGCTGGAGCGTGATGCGCGCCATCCTCGCGGCGCCACCGTCGGGCGCATACTGCCGCGTTTACCATTGACCGGAGATGCCATGGACGTTGAAGCCCTGCTGCGCGCCGCCCTCCGCGAGGCCGGCTATGGCCCCGATGCCATCGGCTCGGCCCTGCCGCGCATCCTGCGCATCCTGCAGGCGGAGGATGTCCGGCTGGAAATGGGGCGTCCGCTCTCGCGCAAGGAGCGCGAATATGTGCGTCTGCAGCTGGAGCTTGGCCTGAACGTGGCGGAGATCGTGGCGGCGCTGCGGTCATGATCCACGTCGCCATCCTCACGCCAGACCCGGCGGAGGTCGCGTATCCCGACCTGTGGCCGAAGGTGCTGGCGCGCCTGCAGCGCGCGCTGGATGGCGCGGGTATCGCCGTCATTCCGACGCCGTGGACGATGCATGAGGACGACGTATCGGGCCTGCGCGATTACGCCTGCGTACTGCCGCTGCTGGCGTGGGGTTACCACCATGACGCCGCGCGCTGGCAGCGTGCCTGCGCGACCTGGCAGCGCGAAGGCGTGCCGCTGGCCAATCCCGCCCGGGTGCTGGCATGGAATACCGACAAGCGCTACCTGCGCGAGCTGGCGGCGCGGGGCGTGGCGATCCCGCCCACCGCGTTCGTGGACGGGCTGTCGCCGGCGACCGTCGAGCAGGCATTCGCCGACACTGGCGCGGACGCGTTGATCGCCAAGCCCGCGATCTCTGGTGGCGCGTGGAAGACCCGTCGGCTGCGGCGCAGCGACCTCGTCGAGGCGGACGACGGCATGCCCATGCTGTTGCAACCGTACCTGCCGGCCATTGAAACGCAGGGCGAAACTTCGCTGCTGTTTTTCGGCGGCCGCCTCAGCCATGTGGTGAACAAGCGTCCGGTGCCGGGCGAGTTCCGCATCCAGGAGGAATTCGGCGGCCGGTACGCGCTGGTGCCCGAGCCGCCAGCTGGCGCGGTCGCATTGGCCGAACAGGTGCTGCAAGCCGTCGGCGAGCCGCTGCTGTACGCACGTATCGACATGGTGCCGGACGCCGAGGGCCGCTGGCTGCTGATGGAAGCCGAGCTCATCGAACCGGATTTCTACCTCGGCGTGGATCCGGCCCAGGGCGCGGGCTTCGCGCGGGCGTTGCAGGACTGGGTGCGCGCCAACGGGTGAGCCGTGACAGAGCGTTGCAGCGCCGGGGCTGAAGCCGGCGCGTCGGCGTGGCAACCTGCACATCTTCCGTCCAGAGAGTCCGGTATGGCCAAGCTGCGCATTGATTTCTTGTCCGACGTGGTCTGCCCGTGGTGCGCGATCGGCCTGGCCTCGCTGGAACAGGCCCTGCGCCAGTTGCAGGGCGAGGTGGAGGCGGAGCTCCATTTCCAGCCGTTCGAGCTGGATCCGGACATGCCGGCCGGCGGCATGGACGTGGCCGAGAACCTCAAGCGCAAGTACGGCATGAGCGACGCGCAGCTAGCCGAGAATCAGGCGCGCATCCGCGACCGCGGTGCCGAGCTGGGCTTCACCTTCGATTTCAATGCGCGCAGCCGCACCTGGAACACCTTCGATGCGCACCGTCTGCTGCACTGGGCCGCGGTGGAGGTGCCGGAACGCCAATTGCCGCTGAAGCGCGCGCTGCTGGTCGCCAACTTCAGCGAAGGCCGCGACATCAGCGATCCTGCCGTGCTGGTCGAGGTCGCCGCCGGCGTGGGCCTGGACGCCACCCGGGCCCGCGCGGTGCTGGACGGTGGCGAATTCGCCGACGCCGTGCGCGAAGCCGAGAACTTCTTCCAGCGCCTGGGCATCCGCAGCGTGCCGGCGGTGATCGTGCAGCGCAGGCACCTGATTTCCGGCGGCCAGCCGCCGGAGGTGTTCAAGCGTGCGCTGCGCGAGATCGCGGCCGCCGGCGCGTGAGCCGGCGGCGCCGCGTCAATCGGCCCGGCGCAGCTCGCCGTGCAGGGAGGTGCCAGGGGCGATGGTATTGAAGACCGTGCCGTACTTACGCACGTTTTCGTGCAGCAAGGCCAGCCGCTGCGGGTTTTCGTCGGTATCGACCACGATCTCGTAGCGGATTTCCTCCATGCACGGCGGAGCGTCCTGGCGGACGCCGTGCAGCGTGATGGTCACGCCGCGCAGCTGGAAGCCGAGGATCGGCGTCACCCGCTCGATCCCTTTCAGCATGCAGGCAGCCAGTGCCGCCAGCAGCAGCTCGGCGGGGTTGAAGGCGTCGCTGCGCCCGGCCAGGTCGGTATCAAGCACCAGCTTCGCGGATTTGCACTCGGCCTGGCTGCCATGTGCGTCGATGCGCTGTGCGCGCACATGGAAGGTCATCTTGCCGGGTCCGGTCATGGCGTGTCTCCAGTGGGGAAAATGGCCGGCGATTGCCGGTCGTGGCGGGGCAATGCCAGCGACAGCAGGGCCGCCAACAGCACGAAACCGCCGGACCATGCCAGGCAGGCCGGCAGGCCTTGCGTCTGGTAGATCCAGCCGGACAGCACCGTGCCCAGCAGGCGGCCCATGGCGTTGGCCATGTAGTAGAAGCCGACGTCCAGCGAGACGCCGTCCTCACTTGCATAGGCCACGATCAGGTAGCTGTGCAGCGCGGAATTGACTGCGAACAGGATCCCGAAGACGCCAAGGCCCACGGTCACCACGATGCCGGCCGGGTAGGAAGCCGCCGAGAGCAACCCTGCCATCGCAAAGGGCACCACGGCCAGCGCGAACGCCCAGCCGGGCGCCCGCCGGGACACCGCGGTGGCCCCTGCTTGGCGTCCCACCACGCGCGGGGTAACCGACTGGATGAAGCCGTAACCGATCACCCACGCGGCAAGGAAGCCGCCGACCTGCCAGAAATCCCAGCCCAGCACGTCGTAGAGGAACACCGGCAGTGCCACCACGAACCACACGTCGCGCGCGCCGAACAGGAACAGCCTTGCCGCCGACAGCAGATTGATCGCGCGGCTCTTCGACAGTATGTCGCGGAACTTCGGCTTGGCCTTGCTCCGGCCCAGATCGCGCCGGAGCAGCAGCAGGCTGGCTGCCCACACCAGTGCCAGCACCCCGGCCATCAGCGCGACCGTGCCGCGGAACCCGATGGCCGCCAGCAGCGCGCCGCCCAGGAAGAACCCGATTCCCTTGAGCGCGTTCTTCGACCCGGTCAGTGCCGCGACCCAGCGGAACAGCGCCGCCTGGGCATCGCCGGGCACCAGCAGCTTGATGCTGCTCTTGGCGCTCATCTTGTTGAGATCCTTGGCGATGCCCGACAGTGCCTGGGCCGCCATCACCCAGGCCACCGTCAGCGCAGCCGGGGGAACCAGCAGCATCGCCAGCGCCACCACCTGCATGGCCAGGCCGATGTTCATCGTCCGGTTCAGGCCGATGCGCGCACCAAGCCAGCCGCCGACAAGGTTGGTGACGACACCGAAAATCTCGTAGAACAGGAACAGCATGGCCACCTGCAGCGGCGTATAGCCGAGCTGGTGGAAATGCAGCACCACCAGCATGCGCAGCGCGCCGTCCGTGAGCGTGAAGGCCCAGTAGTTGCCGGTGATCAGGAGGTACTGGCGAACCTCCGCGGACAGGCGCGCCGGCATGTTCAGCGCCCCGCGCTGCCGACCAGGCGCACCAGTTCGGCGGTGCGGTTCACGTAGCCCCATTCGTTGTCGTACCAGGCGTACAGCTTGACCTGGGTGCCATTGACCACCAGGGTGGAAGGCGCATCGACGATGCTTGAGCGCGGGTCGGTGCGGTAGTCGATCGACACCAGCGGCCGCGTCTCATAGCCCAGGATGCCCTGCAGCGATCCTTCCGCTGCCGTGCGCAGCAGCGCGTTCACTTCCTCGACGCTGGTCGGGCGCTCGACCTCGAACACGCAGTCGGTCAGCGAGGCCACCACCAGCGGCACGCGCACGGCGTGGCCGTTCAGCCGCCCCTTGAGCTCCGGGAAAATCTCGGCGATCGCGGTGGCGGAGCCGGTGGAGGTGGGGATCAGGCTTTCGCCACAGGCGCGGGCGCGCCGCAGGTCCTTGTGCGGAGCATCGACGATGACCTGGGTATTGGTCAGGCAGTGGATGGTGGTCAGGCTGCCGTGGCGGATGCCCAGGCCCTCGTGGATCACCTTGACCAGCGGCGCCAGGCAGTTGGTCGTGCAGGACGCGGCCGACACGATGCGATGCCTGGCGGGGTCGAAGCGGGCATCGTTGACGCCCATCACCACGTCCAGCGCACCCTCCGCCTTGACGGGCGCGGTCACCACCACCCGCTGCACGCCCTGGTCCAGATAGGGCTGCAGCACGTCCGGCTTCTTGAACTTGCCCGAGGCCTCGATCACCACGTCGCAGCCGGACCAGTCGGTGGCCTCCAGCGCCTTGTTGCGCGTCACCGGAATGCGGCGCCCATCGATCACCAGCGCATCGCCGTCGGCGTCGGCCACGTGCGACCAGCGGCCGTGGACGGAATCGAAGTTGAGCAGATGGGCGAAGGTGGCCGCATCGCCAGCGGGGTCGTTGATGTGCACGAACTCCAGGCCGGGCTGCCCCCACGCGGCGCGCAGGGTAAGCCGGCCCATGCGGCCGAAGCCGTTGATGCCGACGCGGATTGTCATGGTGCGATGTCCTCTTTGTGGGGGGCAGGTGGTGCGGAATCAGCGGGTGCCGGCTTGGTACCAAGGGCGCGAGCGGTTGACGATGTGGACCACGGACAGCATCACCGGCACTTCGACCAGGACGCCCACCACCGTGGCCAGGGCCGCGCCGGAGTGCACGCCAAACACCGCAATGGCGGTGGCGACCGCCAGCTCGAAGAAATTGCTGGCGCCGATCAGCGCCGACGGGCCGGCCACGCAGTGGTCGACGCCCAGCTTGCGGTTGAGCCAATACGCCAGCCCGGCGTTGAAATACACCTGGAACAGGATCGGTACCGCCAGCATGGCGATCACCAGCGGGGTGTTGATGATCTGCCGGCCCTGGAAGCCGAACAGCAGCACCAGCGTTGCCAGCAGGGCAGAAAGCGAGACCGGGCCCAGGCGGCGCAGCAGGCGTGCCAGCGCGGGCGCTCCCCCCTTGCGCAGGACGGCGCGCCGGAGGATCGCGGCCAGCAGGACCGGCACCAGGATGTACAGCAGCACCGACAGCAGCAAGGTGGGCCAAGGCACCTGGATCGACGAGATCCCCAGCAGCAAGCCGACGATAGGGGCGAACGCGACCATCATCAGCAGGTCGTTCAGCGCCACCTGGCCCAGCGTGAATTCCGGGTCGCCATCGCACAGGCTGCTCCAGACGAACACCATGGCCGTGCAGGGCGCGGCCGCCAGCAGGATCAGGCCGGCGATATAGGCATCCAGCTGGTCCTGCGGCAGATAGGGGGCGAACACGTGGCGGATGAAGATCCAGCCCAGCAGCGCCATCGAGAACGGCTTGACCGCCCAGTTCACGAACACAGTGACGCCGATGCCGCGCCAGTGCCGTTTCACCTGGCGCATCCCGCCGAAATCGATCTTCAGCAGCATCGGGATGATCATCAGCCAGACCAGCACGGCCACCGGCAGATTGACCTGGGCGACCTCGGCGGACGCCAGCGCATTGAAGGTGCCTGGCAGCGCGACGCCCAGCGCGGTGCCGGCCGCGATGCACAGGGCCACCCACAGCGTCAGGTAACGTTCGAACAGGCCCATGCGCGCGGACGGCGCTGGCGCAGGGGCACTCTCCCGGGCGGCGCTCATGCCGTCACCGGTGACGGCCGGGCCGGGTGCGCCGCCTCGATGCGGCAAAGCGCATCCACCAGCTGCGCCCGCGACAGTGCGCCCAAGGGCAGCGCCAGCAGGGCTTGCAGCCGCGCCTGCAGGACATCGGCGGTGTGCCGGAACGCCGCCGCGAGCGCATCGGCATCGCCCGTCTGGCCGGCGGGATCCGGCAGGCCCCAATGTGCCTTGGCGAAATCACCGAACAACACCGGGCAGGCCTCGTTGGCGGCGCTGTCGCAGACGGTGATGACAAGATCGAACCGGGGGGCATACCCGGTCGCCAACACGTCCCACGACTTGCTGCATGCCTGTCCGGCCGGAATGCCGCGCCGGGCCAGTTCCGCCAGGGCCTGCGGGTGGACCCGGCCGGCCGGACGGCTGCCGGCGCTCCAGGCGCGGATGCGGCCATTGCCAAGGTGGTTGGCAATGGCTTCGCCCAGGATGCTGCGCGCGCTGTTGCCGGTGCACAGAAACAACAGGTGGAGAGGGGTGTCGGCAGTCGCCATGGGGATGGAGTCCGGTGGTCGATCGAACGGTTTCAGCAGCAGCGGGACTGCGCGGCGCAGCAGGAGGTTGCGGTCTCCGCCTTGGCTGGCATGTCGCTGGGCGCCGACACGCAGGCACTGCCCCCGGTCGCGCAGACCCCGCCCTCCTGGTAATACGTGGTTGCCTCGCCCAGGGTGTGGAAGGTCTCCCAGCGCGTGCCCTGCGGGTCTTCGGTCCAGGCTTTGTCGGAATGCGCGTAGCAGCACAGGGCGCCTTCCTCCGGGATCACCGTGCCGCCCGCGGCCTGCAGGCGTTGGCCTAGCGCGGCCAGCGCCTCGCTGCTGTCCACCTGCAGCCCCAGGTGGTCCAGGCCCGGCGCGCGGCCGGTGCAGGAGATGGCGAAGTTGATGCGGGGGTCATCCAGCATCCACTTGGCATAGTCGGACTTGCGCACGGTGGGTTCGGCGGCGAACAGCTCGCGGTAGAAGCGGATGCTGGCGTCGAGGTCGGCAACGTTGAGATGGACGTGGAAGCGGTTCATGGTCACGGTCCGGATGGCGTGGGCGGGCAGGCGTTGCCCGGGCCGCAGTGGGCGGCCCCGGCGCAGCAGTTCTCGGTGAGGTAGGCGAGCAGGGCGTTCATGCGCGCGTAGTCGGCGCGGACGCGGATCACCCGGCCCTCGCGCTCGTCGCCGACCAAGCCGGCGGCGCGCAGCACGTTGAGGTGGGCGGTGAGTGTGGCGGGCGGCAGCGCCAGGCGATCGCGCAGGTCGCCCACCGGCAGGCCGTCAGGGCCGGCCTGCACCAGCTGGCGGTAGGCGGCCAGGCGGGACTCGTGGCCCAGTGCGCGCAGTGCAGCGAGTGCGTCAGGGGTGTTCATATTTCCATATTTCCAGAAATATGGAAAAGATGCAACCGCGACCGTCCGCTGCCACGCACGGCCGGGCCCCGCCCGGCGCCGGTTACAGGCGATGGATGCGGAAACGCCGCCCCTTGATCTTGCCGGCGCGCAAGCGTTCCAGCGCCCGGTCGGCCTGGCCGCGGGCGATCGCCACGTAGCTGCGGGTGGGGTAGACGTCGATCTTGCCGATCGCCTCCTTCGCCAGCCCGGCCTCGCCGGTCAGCGCGCCGACGATGTCGCCGGGGCGCAGCTTGTCGGTGCGGCCGGCGTCGATGCGCAGCGTCGCCATCGCCGCCTGCGGCACGCCGCGCGGCTTGCCCTCCTGCGGAGCGATGCGCTCGTAGCGGATCGGGGTTCCTTGGCGTTCCTCGATCAGCGCCGCACGGTTGCGCTCGCTGGGCGCGACCAGGCTCAGGGCGAGGCCGTCGCGGCCGGCGCGACCGGTGCGGCCGATGCGGTGCAGGTAGGTGTCGGCGTCGGTGGGCAGCGCGTAGTTCACCACCGCGCCGATGTCGTCGATGTCCAGCCCGCGCGCGGCCACGTCGCTGGCCACCAGCACGTTGCAGCTGCGGTTGGAAAAGCGCACCAGCACCTCCTCGCGGTCCCGCTGCTCCATGTCCCCGTGCAGCGCCAGCGCGGTGAAGCCGTAGTGCGCCAGCGAGCCCACTACCTCCTCGGTGTCCTTGCGCATGTTGCAGAACACCACGGTGGACGCCGGGTTGAACCGCAGCAGCAGCGCGGCCAGCTGGGGCGCGCGGCGGGCCGGCTCGGCCTCGAAGAAGTGCGCTTCGATGGTGGCCGGCTGGGCGCCGCCCTCCACGCTGACTTCCACCGGCTCGCGCAGCATGGCGGTGGCCAGCGTGCGGATGGCGTCGGGGAAGGTGGCCGAGAACAGCAGGGTCTGGCGGTCCTTCGGCGTGCGCTTGACCAGCGCGCGGATCGGCTCATCGAACCCCATGTCCAGCATGCGGTCGGCTTCATCCAGCACCAGCACGCGCACGCCGCGCAGGTCCAGCGCGCCGTGCTGCACCAGCTCCAGCACCCGGCCGGGCGTGCCCACCACCACGTGTGGCGGATGCGAGAGCGAGGCCAGCTGCGGCGCCAGCGGGATGCCGCCGCACAGCACCGACAGCTTGAGTTTGGCGATGCCGGTGGCCAGCTTGCGCAGCTGCTTGCCCACCTGGTCGGCCAGTTCGCGGGTGGGGCAGAGCACCAGCGCCTGGGTGCCACCGGTTGCTGGGTCGATGCGTTGCAGCAGGCCCAGCCCGAACGCGGCGGTCTTGCCGCTGCCGGTGGGTGCCTGCGCGACCAGGTCGCGACCGTCGAGGAGGGCGGGCAGCGCCTGTGCCTGCACCGGCGTGAGCGCGCTGTAGCCAAGCGCGTCCAAGCCGGCGCGCAGGGTGGGGGCGAGCGGGAGATCGGTGAACGTGGTGGGGGTGGTCATCCGCCCATGATCGCAGTTGCGGGCACCGCGCGGGGCGTCGAGGTGCGGCCGCGATCGCCGCGGCCGCTGCATGGCGGGGATGGATTCAGGGCGTGACGATGTCGCCGTGCATCGGCGCCAGCCGCCGCAGCAGGCGGTTCTGCGCGCCCACCGGCACGCCGCGGGCGGTCATCACCTGGATCAGATCCTCGACCATCGCGTTGAACTGGGCGTCGGTGATGTGGCGGCCGGCGTGCGACTCTTCCATGGTCAGACCGGTGTAGGTGCAGGGGCCATCGGATTCCGCGCAGATCTGCTCGATCAGTTTTTCCCGCAGCCGCAGGATGTCGGCGTTCGCGAACTGCTGGTTGATGCGGTCGTCGTCCACGATGGCGTTCAGCAGGTCGTCGACGATGCCCTCCACTCCCGCGGCGCCGCCAAGCTGGGCATAGGTGGAGGACGGCACGGTGCGGCTGGCGCAGCCGACCAGCAGGGCTGCGGCCAACAGCAGGAATGCGGTGCGATGGCGGTGCATCAGAACGAGGCCTGCAGGGAGAGGTAGGCGCCGCGCTGGCGGTCCAGCGTGGCGATGGAGCCTAGGTCGGCGTAGGCCGCGACCACGGCGATGCGCTTGTTCGGGAACCAGGCGACGAAGGCGTCGCGCCAGTCGTCCTCGCGGGCGAAGCCCAGGTTGTTCGGCTTCTGCCGGTACTCCACGCCGACCGCCCAGCGCGGGTCCAGCAGTACCGCCGCGGAGGTTTCCAGCACCAGTGAGCGGCCTGCCTTGCGATCGCCGCCGAAGCCCAGCAGGCCGGCCTGGTTGGCGCGCGTGCTGCGCAGCGTGGCGTTGAGCAGCAGGTGGCGGTCGGCGACGGCGGCAAGGAACAGCTTGCTGGCCGACAGGTAGACGTCGATGCCGCGGTCGTCCCGTGCGCCGACCGCCCGTGGGATCCCGAAATCCAGCTGGCGCTTGTACTGCACCCCCAGTGCGACCTGCGGCATGGTGGTGTACACCAGATCGCCGCCCAGCCGCAGCTTCGCCCCGACCACCTCGGCGTCGAAGCGGCCGGTGGGCAGCGACAGGCGGCGCTGCAGTTCGCCCAGTTCGAAGCGCTGGCGCGCGTAAGACAGTTCCAGCCGGTTGTCCCACGCGTACGCGGCGCCGTAGCTGGTCAGCGCGTAGTCGCCGGTGTCCACGCGGGTGGCGAAGGCGGTCCCGCCGTGCTGGCCGGCGGTGCCGTAGCCGGACAGCACGGCCCACGGCACGATGCCGCCGCCCGCGCTGCCTTCGACCTGGGTGGCGCCGCCGGTGGCCAGCAGGCGGCCGTCGCCGGCGCTGGCGACGCCGGGCAGCGCCAACGACAGCGCCACGGCCAGCGCTGCTGCATGTCTGCGCGGGAAGGGGCGGGAAGCGCTCATGCGGCGGGCTCGTCCTGGTGGGATGCGGAGATTCTGTCGGCCTCGAACGCGGCATGCCACTGGCGGAAGTCCTCCGCCGGCAGCGGCCGGGAGAACAGGTAGCCCTGCACCATGTCGCAGCGCAGGTCGCGCAGGATATCCAGGGAGCCCTGTTGTTCCACGCCTTCGGCGATCACCAGCAGCCCCATGTTGTGGCCGATCTCGATCGCCGACCGCACGATCACGGTGTCCTCGGGGTGCTGATCCAGGTGCATCACGAAGCTCTTGTCGATTTTGATCTCATCCACCGGCAGGCTGCGCAGCTGCGCCAGCGAGGAATGGCCGGTGCCGAAATCGTCGATCGACAACCGAACGCCGACGTCGCGCAGGGCGTGCATCGTGGCCATCGCGGCCTTCACGTCGCGCATCACCGTGCCTTCGGTGATCTCCAGCACAAGTTCACCCGGCGCGACGCCATGAGTGCGCAGCAGTCGGGCGACAGTCTGTGCCAGCTGCGCGTCCAGCAGGTCCATGGGGGACAGGTTGACAGCCAGCCCGATCGCCAGCCCGTCGGTGCGCCACGCCGCCACCTGCGCCAGGCCAACGTCCAGCACGAAGCGGGTGATGTCATGGATCAGCCCGCACTGCTCGGCCAGCGGGATGAACTCGTCCGGCGGAATCGGCCCGAATTCCGGATGGCGCCAGCGCAGCAGCGCTTCGGCGTGGGCCGGCTGCCGCTTGCGCAGGTCCACCTTGGGCTGGTAGACAATCTTGAATTCGCCGCGTTCGCGGGCCTTGCCCAGGTCGCCGATCAGGCGGATCTGGCGCAGGTGCGATTCATCGCGTCCTGCCTGGTAGACCGCGACCCGCTGGTGTGCCTGCTTGGCTTCGTACATGGCGATGTCCGCGCGCCGCAGCAGGGCGTCGGCAGTGTCGGCGTGCGCGGGGTAGAGCGCCAGGCCGATGCTGGCACCGATGCTGACCTGCGCCTGCCGCTCGGCGACCACCAGCGGTTCCTCCAGGCTCCTGACGATCGCCCACGCGCGCTCGCTGGCGCTGGCCTCGTCGGTGGATTCGATCAGCACCAGGAACTCGTCGCCGCCCAGGCGCGCCAGCAGGTCGCCGCTGCGGATCGCCCGGCGCAGGCGCTGCGCCACCAGCTGCAGCACGCTGTCACCAAAGGCGTGGCCCAGCGTGTCGTTGATTTCCTTGAAGCGGTCGAGGTCGATCATCAGCACCGCGCACGACAGCCCCGCGCGGTCGTGGCGGCCCAGCAGGCGTTCCAGCTGCGCCAGCGCGTACATGCGGTTGGGCAGGCCTGTCAGGCTGTCGTGCTGGGCCTGGTAGCGGATCTGCATCTCGCGTTCGGCGATGCCGTCCTGCATGCGGTTGAACGCGCCGGCGAGATCGGCGAATTCGTCGTTGCCGACTACGGGCAGCCGTTCGGCATAGTCCCCGCTCTCGATCCTGCGCGTTGCCGCGGCCAGCCGGGCCACCGGGCGCGCGACGCTGCGGCCGACCAGTACCGATACCAGCAGCACCAGCGCCGCGGCCACCGTGGCCAGCAGCAGAATCTGCTGCTTCAGGCGCCGGTAGGGCTGCATCGCGTCGTCCACGTCGGCCAGCAGGACCACGTCCACGGCGCCGGCACGGGCCGGGTCGGCGGTGGTCATGCGCAGGTGGAAGTTGCGCCCGGCCAGCGCTTCCGTCCGGGCCTGGTGCGGCACCTCCGTCATCGAGGCCAGCGCCTGGGCCTGCTCGGGAGCGAGGCTGGTGGCCACCAGCCGCCAATGCGTCCCCTCCACCACCACGATGGCCGCGTCCAGGCCCGTGAGGGTGCGGTAGTCGCGGGTCGCCTGGGCCCCGAAGCGCTTGCCCATCGCCACCCAGCCGATCCGCTGCGGCGCCATCACCGGCACGATCGCCAGCGAATACGGTGCGCCGTCCAGAACAGCGACGCCGGCGCTGTTGCCGCGTGCGCCGGCCTCCGCCAGCAGCGGTGCCAGGGCTTTGGCCTGTCCGGCGGGGTCGCCGTCCAGGGTGCCGGCCAGCACGCTGCCGTCGCCCGCCAGCAGCAGGGAGGCATCGGCGCTGATCCGCCGGCCATGGTTGAGCAGCGCGGACAGCACAGTGTTTGCATCGCCGGTGGCCACCGCCTCGCGGAATGCGAAGTCCGACGCCAATGCCGACACGGCCTGCGTCAATTCGTTGCCGCGGTCCACCTGCAGCTGGTGCCAGACGCGGTCGCCCACGTCCAGGCGCGCGGCCAGCTGGCGGTTCACCGCGCGATTGACCGCGACGTCGATGATCAGCAGCGTTGCTACCTGCATCAGCAGCAGGATGGCCACCAGCGCGACGACGAGCCTGGTGCCGAAGCTGAGGCGTCTCCGCCCGGGCATGGTCAGCGTTGCTCCTTCAGCCGGCGGAATTTCTCCTGCAGCGCGCGCAGCTTGTCATCGGCGGGCGCCACCGGTGTTTTCTGCGGCGCCAGGTCGAGATCGACGGTGGCGTCCGCGGCAGCCCCGGCCAGGGTGATCTTGCGCTCCACGGGCTGGTTGTCGCGGATGTCGGGATGCCAGACGCGCAGCGTGTAAGTGCCGGCGGGTGCGCTGATGCGCGCCTGTCCGTCCGCCCCGGTGATCGCGTGGTAGGGGGAATCGACCACCGCCACGTAGGCCACCATCCAGTCGTGGATGTTGCAGCCCAGCACCACAATGCCGGGAGTATCGAAGGTGACGGGCGGGGCGGCGCGGCCGCTGTACAGGGGCAGTTCGAAGCGCTTGGCGGGTGAGAACGAGTACACCTGATGGCGCACGTTGTCGCTGTTCGGGAACAGCACGCGGGTGCCGGTGGTGATCACCGAAACCCGTGGCGTGAACTGCGTATTGCGCTGGTCGATCACCGCAGCTTCGGGCTTCGTGGCCGCGGTGGCCGATGCCGAGTGCAGGCTCGCCACCGCGTCGGCGACCGGTTTGCCGGCCGAGCGCACCGCGATGCGCACCTCCGTTGCCTGCGCAGCCAGGGCCAGCAGGCCGGTCCCCGCGAGCAGGGCCATGCGGATGCCCCGTCGTGCAGTACCGCGATGTGCCTGGTGTTGGGCGTGTGCCATCTGGAAATCCCGGAGCGAAGTGGCCGGCACCATCCTAACTGCCGCCAGGCCTCCTGTGCCAACCACGCGGCGCTCCGCGGGGGAGTACGCTGATGGGGAGGGAAATATCCGCGCACGCCACGATCGCAGGGCGTCCGCGGGATTCACGCGGGGGTTATCCGGGCGGGCCGTCAACCCCCTAGACTGGTGGCACACCCCCACGCCCGATGCTTCGATGCCGCTTCGCTGGCTGCTTCCCGCGCTGTCCCTGCTGCTGCTTCCCGCCTGCGGCCGCGCCCCCGCTCCCGACCAGACCAGCGCCAGTACCGGGCCGACGGAGGCGCCGGCACCGGTGGTCCAGCGCAAGCCGCAGGCCGAGATCGACTGGTCGCCGGTGCGATTGGAGGCCGGCGATGCGTGGGTGGACTGCAGTGCCGATTACCGGCAGGGCGACGGCCGGCCGGTGCTGTCGTTGGCCTATGTCGACCTGCGCGCGACCATGCAGGACTGCCGGGCCACCGGCCTGCTGCGGTTGCGCTACAAGGGCAAGATCACCGCCAGTTTCGCCGCGCTGGCCGAGCGCGCCGGCAAGGTGGCCGGGGATCTCGGCATCGGCAAGCGCATCCTGGACATCGATTCCGGTGGCGGCAGCGTGGAGGCGGCCATACGCGCCGGCGACGCCATCGGCGAAAACGACTGGACGATCTGGGTGCGCGGCGATTCCGTCTGCCACAGTGCCTGCGTGTTGCTGCTGGCAGCCGGCGACATGCGGGTGATCGTGGGGCCGGTGGGCATCCACCGGATGATCCGCCTGCGCTCCTCGGCCACTTCGCGCAAGGAGCTGGGCGAGGAATTGCGCCGGATCAGCGATGACCTGCGCAATTATCTGGAGCGCAACGGCGCCTCGATCGAGGTCTATGACCTCATGACCACGGTGCCCAACCGCACCCTGCGCATCCTCGCCGACCAGGAACTGGAGGCGTTCGGGCTGGCAGGCCCCAACGCGGTGGAGGACGACCTCGACCGGATCCGCCTGGCCCGCCGCTGCGGCACCGAGTTCCTGCGCCGCCGCGACAACTTCCGTCGTGCCTACGAGCAACAATGCGTGGCGCCGGCCGATGCCGCCCACCAGGACGTCGCCGACATCAATGCCTGCGGCCTGGCCCTGCGCGAACGCTACGGCTTCCCCGATCCGAAGTGCCCGATCGAAAGCCCGATGGCCGAACTGGACGGCGCGGTGCTGGCGATGCCGGGGCCGGCCGATCCGCTGGCGCCGGGCGCGGCAGTGTCCCCGGACACCGCCACCGGCGGCAGCCAGGAGGCCGAGCATGAGGCCGGTGGCGAAAACGCTTCGGGGGTGGCGACCCCGTGATGCCTTGGGCGCCGGCACCCCAGCCGGCCCCACGCCTGCCGTTGTGCCCGGTGGGTGACGTCACCTTGCAGGCAGTACGCGGATTTCCACGTCGCTGACACGCACCCGTTGGCCGGCGCGGAGCTTGGCGGTCTTGCGCAACTCCACCGCGCCGTCCACCTGCACGGCGCCGCTGGCCACCAGCTGCTTGCCGGCGCCGCCGGAGTCGCACAGGCCGACCAGCTTGAGCAGCTGGTTGAGTTCGACGAAGTCGCGGTCGAGTTCGAAATCGAGGGTCTGCATGGCGCACAGCATACGGCGCGCCGCGCGCGTGCGCGTGGCTCAGGGCAGCGGCACGCGGGCGCGCTGGCCGTCGCGCTCGATCACCACGCCGCGGCGGTCGATGGCGACCACGGTGAGTCCGCCGCTGCGATCGCCTTCGGCCATGCGCTGGCCATCGAGGATGACGAAGCGCCGCGCCGGATCGGCATCCCACATATGCATGCTCAACTTGACCGGGGGCAGCGCGGTCGCGGCGATGTCGGGCACCTCGTCCGCCGCCGGCGCGGCCGTCGCACGGGGCATCACCGGTGGCGCCGGAAGCGGAGTCGGTGGTGCAGCGGGCGGCGGGGATGCGTCGCGGAAGGCGATGGGCGCGGTCGCAGCAGGCGCTGGGTTTGCGGTGGCGGTGGGTGCGGGTGGCGCGGTGCGCGGCACCACGCGCGGCATGTCCGCTAGCGCGGGGCCGGCAGCGGGGGTGGCCGGCGTCATCATCGTCCCGGTTGCCGCTTCGGCCGGCGTGGTGCGGTGCAGACCGGCCCACAGGCCCAGCAGGGCGAGCACCAGCGTGCCGGCCAGTACCGGCCAGGGCCAGCGCGGTGCGCTGCGCCTCGCGGCCGTGACAGGCGGCGGCAGTTCGAGGTCGATGCCGGGCGTGGTGTCGCGTCGGCGTTCCGCTTCGGATTTGCGCAGGGCTTCCAGGATCAGTGACATGGCATCAGTCCAGGGTGCGCATGAGGCGCGGGCCGGGCTGGTCGTTCGCCAGCGCCATCAGGGTCAGGCTGCCCGCCACGCCGTCGGCCGGTAGTCCGCGCGCCACCTGCAGCGTGCGCACTGCTTCGCGCAGGGTGCGGTCGTAGCGCGGGCTGGCCGGCATCGCCTCGGGCTGCAGCCGCTGCCAGAGCCACGCCACCGCGGGGCCGCCGTCGCCCGGGCGCGGTGGGGTGGCCAGCGCGGCCGGGCCGCGCCACAGGCCGGCGAAGCTGCCGTCCCAGTGCGCCTGCAGCAGGGTGCGGTCGACATCCAGCGTGCGGTCGCCCAGCTGCAGGCGCGCCCGGCGGGCGTCCGCGCCCAGCAGCACGGCCCAGCCGCGGGCCTCGCCGTCGCGCAGTGGCAACAGCAGCGGCCGATCCAGCGCCAGCAGCGTCTCCAGGCGGGCACGGCCCTGTACGCAGTGCAGTCCGGGCTGGTCTGCAGCGGGCGTGCAGGGGCCAGCGGAATCCACGGTGATTGCCGCGGCAGGCAGCGACCACAGCCCCAGCAGCGTGCGCCAGGCGGGTGCCGGTGTGTTCGGTGCGGCCAGCAGCAGCGCGCGCAGCGTGGCGGCATCGGCGGTGGCGATGGCGGGCGGCGGCATCGGCGGCGCGGCAGGCGTGGCGGCCGCTACCGGGTGCGGCGAAGTGGCCTGCACGGGCGTCGGATGCGGCCACCACCAGACGGCCGCGATCACGGCCAACGCGGCCGCGGCGAGCGCACCCGCAAGCTGCCGGCGTCGATGGCGCGCCCGGGCGGGCGCGGGTAGCACCTCATCGGCGGCAAGGTCCACCAGTTTTGCATCGATGTCCGCGGCATCGCGCGCGTAGCCGGCCAGCAGGGCGCGCTCGGCGATCACGTTGAGCAGGCGCGGGATGCCGCCGGCCCGCTGGTGCAGGCGGCGGATCGCCTTGGCGTCAAACGGGAAGCGGGTGCCGCCGGCTACCCGCCAGCGGTGGCGCAGGTAGGCCTCGGTCTCGGCCAGATCCAGCGGCAGCAGGTGATAGCGCGCGGTGATGCGCTGCGCCAGTTGCCGCAGCTCCGGGCGTGCCAGCTGTTCGCGCAGTTCCGGTTGGCCCAGCAGCAGGATCTGCAGCAATTTCTGGGTGTCGGTTTCCAGGTTGGTCAGCAGGCGCACCTGCTCCAGCGTGTCGGTGGGCAGGTCCTGCGCCTCGTCGATCAGCAGGACCACCCGCAGGCCCTGCGCATAGGCTTCCAGCAGGTACGCATTGAGCGCATCCACGAGCGCCTTGGCGCTACCGCGACGCGCTGCCACGTCGATCCGCAATTCCTCGCAGATCGTCTCCAGCAACTCCACCGGCGACTGCCGCGGGTTCAGCACCAGCGCCACCCGCGCATGCGCGGGCAATTGCTCCAGCAGCAAACGGCTCAGCGTGGTCTTGCCGGTGCCCACCTCGCCGGTCAGCTGCACGAAGCCGCCGCCGCCGCCCTTGTCGATGCCAAACAACAGGTGCGCCAGTGCGTCGCGGTGGCGTTCGCCCAGATGGACGAAGCGCGGGTCCGGCGTGATCGAGAACGGCGGCGCTTGCAGGCCGTAGTGGCGCAGGTACATACCACTAGCCTGCCACGGCGGTGCTGTGTCCGCTCATTCCGCAACCTGCTTGGCTTCGCTGACGCCCAGCAGTTCCGCGTGCTCCGCGTGCTCGGCGTGCTCGGCGTGCTCGGCGGGGGCGCGTCGGGCCGCCAGCAGTCCCTGCGCGAACACCACGCCCAGGATGATGGCCACGCCGCCGTAGAAGCGGGGCGCCAGTTCCTGCTGTTCGCCGAACAGCACCGCCGCCAGCGCGATGGCATAAACCGGTTCGAGGTTGATCGACAGTTGCGCGGTAAATGCCGACAGGTGGCGCAGTGCCACCAGGCACAGCGCGAACGGCAGCAGCGTGCAGGCCAGCGACAGCAGGCCCAGCCACAGCGCGTCCTGCGCCGAGGGCAGCACCAGCAGCGGGCCTGCGAAGGCCGGCACCAGCATCGGCATCAGCGGCGCCAGCAGGGTCAGGGTGAGGGTGCCGGCACCTAGTTCCAGTGCGGTCACGGTGAGCGGGTCCCCCGCCTCGACCATGCGTTTGTTGAGGCTGCCGAACAGGGCGACGAAAAATGCCGACACCACGCCCGCCACGATGCCCGCGTGCATGCCCGCCGGCACGCCGCCCACCACCAGCCAGATGCCAGGCAATGCCGCCAGGCCCAGCAGCAGGTCGCCGGGGCGGAAGCGCTGGCGGGTGAGCAGCGGCTCCACCAGCGCGGTCATCGGCGTGGCGAACGCGATGCAGGTGGCCGCCACCGAGGCATTGGCCAGCTTGATCGCGCCGTAGAACGTCAGCCAGTGCAAGGCCACCAGCGCGCCGATGCCGGCATAGGCCCAGCGGGTGCGCACCGGCATCGCGCGCAGGCTGCGCCACACCCGCGGCAGCAGCGCCAGTGCTGCCACCACGATCAACATCCGCCACCACACCAGCGGCAGCGCCGGTAGCGAGATCAATTTCCCAAGGATGGCGGTGAACCCCCACAGGAGTACGCAGAAGTGGATTTGCCAGAGGGCGCGGGTGGTGTCGGGGGTTCGCATGCGCGCATTATCCGGGGGCGCAGGGCTGGGCGCGCAACGGCTGCCGGCATGACCGATGGCGGATCGCACCGTCGCGGTGGCGCCGGCATACTCGGGCTTTCGATCCCGAGGACGCCCCATCATGCGCATCGCCCCGCTCGCCCTGGCCCTGGCCTTGACCCTGAGCGCCGCCACCCCGGTGCTGGCGCAGCAGGCGCCGCCGATCCGCATTGACGACACCGCGGCGCCGCTGTCTGCGCAGTTGCCCGACGCGGCACGGCTGGCGCGCTTCGATGCCTTCGTCGCCGCGGTGCAGAAGCAGTTCGACGTGCCCGGCGTGGCGGTGGCCATCGTCAAGGACGGCCAGGTGGTGCTGGCGCGCGGCTACGGCGTGCGCGAGCTGGGCAAGCCGGCCAAGGTGGACGAACACACCATGTTCGCCATCGCCTCCAACACCAAGGCGTTCACCGCCGCGTCGCTGAACATGTTGCAGGACGACGGCAAGCTGAAGACCACCGACCGGGTCATCGACCACCTGCCGTGGTTCCGCATGAGCGATGCCTACGTCACCCGCGAGATGCGCATCCGCGACCTGCTGGCGCACCGCAGCGGCCTGAGCCTGGGCGCCGGCGACCTGCTGTACTGGCCCACCACCACGTATTCCACCCGCGAAGTCGCCGAACGCCTGAAGGACGTGCCGCTGACCGGCGGCTTCCGCGAGCAGTACGCCTACGACAACATCCTGTTCGGCGTGGCCGGGCTGGTGGTGGAGGCCGCCTCGGGGATGCCGTTCAAGCAGTTCCTGCAGACCCGCATCTGGCAGCCGCTGGGGATGACGGAAACCCGCTACAACAGCGACGACCTCAAGCCGGGCGACAACGTCGCCACCGGCCATGCCAAGTTCGATTTCAAGGAGTTGCGCCCGGTGGGCGTGACCAGCTGGCGCAACGTCTCCGGCGCCGGCGGCATCTATTCCAGCGTGCACGACCTGGCCAAGTGGATGAACGTCCAGCTGGCCGGCGGCGTGATTCCCGGCAGCGGCGGCAAGCGGCTGTTCTCCGAGCAGCGCCAGCGCGAGATGTGGTCGGTGCTGACGCCGATCCCGGTGGGCAAGCCCTCCATCCCCGAGCTGGCCGCGGCCACCCCGAACGCGATGGGCTACGCGCAGGGCTGGCAGGTGTCCGACTATGCCGGCCACAAGCTGGTCTGGCATACCGGCGGCTGGCCGGGCCAGGTCTCGCGGCTGACCCTGTTGCCGAACGACAAGATCGGCGTAGTGGTGCTGACCAGCGCTGAGGTGGGCGTGGCGTTCAACGCGATCACCTACGAAGCGATGGACATGATGCTGGGGCTGACCGGTCACGACTGGCTGAAGGGCTATGCCGCCGCGTTCGCCAAGGCGCAGGGCAATGCCGACGAGGACTGGCAGAAGCACGTCGCCGCGCGCGATCCCAACAGCAAGCCCTCGCTGCCGCTGGCGAAGTACGCCGGCACCTACCGCGACCCGTGGTACGGCGACGTCATCATCCGGCAGGGCAAGAACGGGCTGGAAATGCAGTTCAGCAAGACCGCCGAGCTGCTGGGTGACATCGAGCACTGGCAGCACGACAGCTTTATCGTGCGCTGGCGCGACCGCGGCCTGAACGCCGACGCCTTCGTCAACTTCTCGCTGGATGCCGACGGCGCGATCCGCGAGGTGCGGATGGAGCCGGTGTCGCCGCTGACCGATTTCAGCTTCGACTTCCAGGATTTGCGGCTGGCGCCGGTCGCGGCCCGCTGATGACGCGCCGGGTGCGCCGGGTGCGCCTGGCGGATTCCACGCGGCGGCATCGCATGCCGGGCTGGCGTCAGGTGCCCGGCCAGTCCAGCGTGCCCGTCACCACGCAGGTTGCGCGGCCGCCCGACCACACTTCGCCGTCGGCGTCGACGGTGAGTTCGATGATGGCGTCATGGCCCACTTCGCGGCCTTGGCTCACGCGGTAGAAGCCGTCCTTGCCGGGCAGGGCGCCGCGCTCGGCCAGCCAGGCCGCCAGAGTGGCGTTGGCGGCACCGGAGGCGGCGTCCTCGAAGCGGGCCGGCGCGCCGACGAAGGCGCGCACGGCGTAGTGGTAGACCGGATCATTGCTGCGCGCGTAGACGAACAATCCCATGCTGTCGGTGGCCTCGGCCAGCGCGGCGATGGCATCCCAGTTCGGGGCGGCGCTGCGCAGGTGCGCTTCGCTGGCGAGTTCCGCCAGCCACCAGCGGCGGCCGCCGTCCATCAGCACGGGCGGCAGCGCGCCCAGTTCCAGCCCGGCCAAGGCGGCGGCCAGGCGGGTATCGTCGGCTGCGGCGATCTCCTGCACGCGGGCCCGCGGCGTACGCACCGCCACCGTGCGTGACGTGCCTTCGCCGCGCACGCGCAGCGGCAGCAGGCCGGCGATGCCTTCCTGCACCAGCAGGCCGTCGCGGGGCGTGACCAGGCCCGCGTCCAGCAGGGCGTAGGCGGTGCCGACGCTGGGGTGGCCGGCGAACGGCACTTCCCGGCGCGGGCTGAAGATGCGGATGCGGTGAGTGGCCTCCGGCGTGGTGGGCGGGAACACGAAGGTGGTCTCCGGCAGCCGCGTCCAGCGTGCGATGGCCTGCAGGGTGGCGTCGTCCAGTCCCCGTGCGTCCAGCACCACCGCGAGGGGATTGCCAGCGCCCGGGCGCGAGGCGAAGACATCGAGTTGCACGAAGCGGCGCAGCATGGGGAAGGGCCGTCGGAGGGGGCGCGCAGGTTACCAGTCCAGCGTCCCGTCGATCACCTGTTGCACGTGGCCGCCGATCCAGACCTCGCCGGCGTCGTCCACCCGCACCGCCACGCGGCCGTCGCGCCCCAGTTCGCGGCCCTGGCTGGCGATGTAGTCGCCACCGCCCGGCAGCCGCCCCTGCGCATGCAGCCAGGCGGCGACCACGGCGTTGGCGCTGCCCGTGACCGGGTCCTCCGGCACGTTGACGGCATCGCCCGGGCAGAACGCACGCACCGCCAGCTGGTGGGTCGGTGCAGCCTCCGCGGCGAAGGCGGCCACCCCGGTGGCGTGGGTGGCGTTGGTCCAGGCCGCCAGCGCGGCGAAGTCGGGCCGGAATGCCCGCAGCGCCGCGGCGGATGCCGCTTCCACCAGCCACCAGCGCGGGCCGTTGTCCCACAGCGCGGCGTCGGTGCCCGGGGCGGCCAGGGCATCCAGCCCGGCCGGCAGCGGCGCGGCCTGGCGGGCGCGTTCCTGGCCGCGCGGGCTGCGCACGGCGGCGACCCGGCGGCCGCCGTCCTCGGCGATGCGCACCGGCAGCAGGCCGGCGCCGCACTGCTGCACCAGCGCGCCGTCGCGCGGCCGGGCCAGGCCCAGCTGCACTGCGGCCCAGGCCGCGCCCACGCTGGGATGGCCGGCGAACGGCAACTCGCTGCCGGGGGTGAAGATGCGGATGCGGTAGTCGGCGCCGGGGTCCGGCGGCAGGAAGAACACGGTTTCCGACAGGTTCAGCCAGGCGGCCAGCGCCTGCATCGCCGCGGTGTCCAGGTCCTGCGCGTCCAGCACCACGCCCAGCGGGTTGCCCTGGCCGGGGCGGGCGGCGAAAACGTCCAGCTGCATATAACGACGTGCCATGTTGCGATGCGTCAAGGTGGCGGAAGAGGCCGCTAGAATGCCGCAGGTCCGCCAAGCGCGGCATCCTTTCCCTGCTTCCGACCAGGACCCATGTCCACATCTTTCCGCGCGTCCGACGATCGCTGGCTGGTGCTCAAGTTCGGGGGCACCTCGGTCTCGAAACGCTCACGCTGGGACAACATCGGGACGCTGGCTGCGGCACGCATGCGCGACGAGCAGGCGCGGGTGCTGGTGGTGGTGTCGGCGCTGTCCGGCGTCACCAACGCGCTGACCGCGATCGCCGACGGCGCGGAGGATGCGGCCGCGCGCGTGGCGCAGTTGGAGGCGCGCCACCGCGACTTCGCGGTCGAACTCGGGCTGGACGCGGACGCCGTGCTGGGCACGCGGCTGGCCTCCCTGCGTGGCCTGCTGGACGATCCGCGGGCTTCGACGCGACCGCTGGACTGGCAGGCGGAGGTGCTGGGGCAGGGCGAGCTGCTCTCCTCCACGCTCGGCGCCGCCTATCTGCGTGCGCAGGGCCTGGACATCGGCTGGATGGACGCCCGCGACTGGCTCGAAGCGCTGCCGCCGCAGCCCAACCAGAGTGCATGGGCGCAGCGGTTGTCGGTGAACTGCCAGTGGCAGGCCGATGGCAGCTGGCGCGCGCGGTTCGCGGCCCAGCCCAGCCGGGTGCTGATCACCCAAGGGTTCATCGCCCGTCACCACGATGGCGGCACCGCGATCCTGGGCCGCGGCGGCTCCGACACCTCGGCCGCCTACTTCGGTGCGCTGCTGGGCGCACGCCGGGTGGAGATCTGGACCGACGTGCCCGGCATGTTCAGCGCCAACCCGCGCGACGTGCCCGACGCACGCCTGCTGACCCGGCTGGATTATTACGAAGCGCAGGAAATCTCCACCACCGGCGCCAAGGTCCTGCACCCGCGGTCGCTGCGGCCGTGCCGCAACAGCGGCGTGCCGATGGCGATCCTGGACACCGGGCGGCCGCACCTGCCGGGCACCCGCATCGATGACACCGCGGCGCCGGTGCCGGGCGTGAAGGCGATCAGCCGCCGCAACGGCATCGTGCTTGTGTCGATGGAAAGCATCGGCATGTGGCAGCAGGTGGGCTTCCTGGCCGACATCTTCGAGCGCTTCAAGCGCCACGGCCTGTCGGTGGACATGATCGGTTCGGCGGAAACCAACGTCACGGTGTCGCTGGACCCGTCCGAGAACCTGGTCACCACCGACGTGCTGGCGGCGCTGTCGGCGGACCTTGCCGAGATCTGCCGGGTCAAGGTGATCGCGCCCTGCGCCGCCATCACCCTGGTCGGGCGCGGCATGCGCTCGCTGCTGTACAAGCTGCAGGACGTGTGGGCGATGTTCGGGCGCGAGAACGTGCACCTGGTGTCGCAGTCGTCGAACGACCTCAACCTGACCTTCGTGGTGGACGAGGCCGCGGCCGACGGCATGCTGCCCAAGCTGCACGCCGCGCTGATCGACTCGGGTGCCATGCCGGTGCACGAGGCGGAGGTGTTCGGCCCGCGCTGGCGCGAGATCGAGGGCACGTTCCGGCCGCGGCCGACGCCGTGGTGGCGGGCCCCGCAGGCGCGCCAGGCGCTGCTGCAGCTGGCGCAGGGCGCCACCCCACGCTACGCCTACCACCTGCCGACGGTACTGGCGCGCGCGCGCCAACTGCAGGCGATCGCCGCGGTGGATCGCCGCTATTACGCGATCAAGGCCAACCCGCACCCGGCGTTGCTGCGCGCGCTGGTGGACGAAGGCTTCGGCCTGGAATGCGTGTCGCTGGGCGAGGTGGAGCGCGCCTTCGCGGCGGTGCCCGGCCTCGACCCGGCCCGCGTGCTGTTCACTCCCAGCTTCGCGCCGATCGCCGAATACGCGGCGGCGCTGGCGCGCGGGGTCACCGTCACCGTGGACAACGTGGAGCTGTTGCAGCGCTGGCCGGACGTGTTCCGCGGCCGCGCGCTGTGGCTGCGCATCGACCTCGGCCACGGCGATGGGCACCACCAGAAGGTCAATACCGGCGGCAAGGAGGCCAAGTTCGGCCTGTCGGCGCAGCGGGTGGACGAATTCGTGGACGCCGCGCGCGCGCTGGACGTGCGCATCACCGGCCTGCACGCGCACCTGGGCAGCGGCATCGAGACGGTCGGCCACTGGCAGGAAGTGGTGGACGAGCTGGCCGGCTTCGCGCGGCGCATCGGCAGCGTGGACGTGCTGGACATCGGCGGCGGCCTGCCGATTCCCTACAGCGATGACGACGAGCCGTTCGACCTCGACGCCTGGGCGGCGGGGCTGGCGGCCATCCGCCAGGTGCACGCGGCGTTCAAGCTGGCGATCGAGCCCGGCCGCTTCCTGGTGGCCGAAGCCGGCGTGCTGCTGGCGCGCGCGACCCAGGTGGTGGAGAAGGACGGCGTGCTGCGGGTTGGCCTGGATGCCGGCATGAACGCGCTGATTCGGCCGGCGCTGTACGACGCCTGGCACGACATCCACAACCTGTCCCGCCTCGACGACGGCGCCGTCCGCGACTTCGACGTGGTGGGCCCCATCTGCGAGTCCAGCGACGTGTTCGGCCACCGGGTCAAGCTGCCCGCGGCCACCGCGCCGGACGACGTGATGCTGATCGCGGACGCCGGCGCCTACGGCTTCAGCATGGCCAGCGCCTACAATCTGCGCACGTTGCCGGCGGAAGACATTCTCGCCGGCAGCCCCTGACACGCCGCGCACGCAACGGATCCCCATGACCGACTGGACCTTCCACCGCGACGCCATCCGCGCCTTCCGCTTCGTGCGGTGCAGCTTCGACGCGCAGACGGGCATCGCGCAGCTGGCGTACGCCTTCGACGATGGCCCCGAGCTGGTCGAGACGGTGACCGTGCCCGGCGCGCCGTTCGTGCTTGATGCCGCGCGCGCCGCGGCCGTCGAACGCGCGCTGCGCCTGCTGCACCTGATCGCTGGCGTGAGCTACTACAAGGCGGCGGTGCCGGACGACATCCGCATCGACGGCTACGCCATTGACGCCGCCACCGCCGCGCTGCTGGAAAGCGTGTACCGCAACGGCCTGGGCGAATTCGCCTACCGCAACGGGCTGGACCTGCGCGACCGGCTGCGCTTCCCCGCGGAGGCCGCGCCGGCGCCGCCCGCGCCCGCGTTGGGCCTGCGCCCGCACGCGCTGGTTGCCATTGGGGGCGGCAAGGACTCGCTGGTCAGCATCGAGGCGCTGCGCGCCGAAGGCGTCGCCCAGACGGTGACGTGGATCGGCGGTTCGCAGCTGATCGCCGCCTGTGCCGCACACACCGGGCTGCCGACGCTCAACATCGGCCGCCAGCTGGCGCCGCAGCTGTTCGAGTTCAACCGCCAGGGCGCGTGGAACGGCCACATCCCGGTAACCGCGGTGAACTCCGCGATCATGGCCTTTGCCGCGGTGCTGCTTGGCGTGGACCAGGTGGTGTTCTCCAACGAGCGCTCGGCCAGCTACGGCTCGCTGATCGTGTCCGATGACGGCCGCGTCACCAACGAGGTCAACCACCAGTGGTCGAAGGGCTGGGCGTTCGAGTCGGCGTTTGGCGACTACCTGCAGTCGCATGTGGCCGCCGACCTGCAGTACTACTCGCTGCTGCGGCCGCTGAGCGAGCTGGCAGTGGCGCGGCAGTTCGCCAGGACCGACCGCTACGACGCGCATTTCTCCAGCTGCAACCGCAATTTCCACATCCTGGGCGAGCGCCCCACCAGCCGCTGGTGCGGGGTCTGCCCGAAGTGCCACTTCGTGTTCCTCGCGCTGGCGCCATTCATGTCCAAGCTGCGGCTGGTTGGCATCGTTGGCCGCAACCTGCTGGATGACCCCGCGCAGATCCCGGGCTTCGATGCGCTGCTGGAGTTCCAGGACCACAAACCGTTCGAGTGCGTGGGCGAGGGCCGCGAGTCGCGCGCTGCGATGGCCGCGCTGGCGCAGCGCCCGGACTGGCGCGAGGACGCGGTGGTGCAGCGTTTCGCCCGCCAGATCGCGCCGCAGCTGGACGCGGACGAATTGGCGCTTGCGCCGCTGCTGGCGCTGGACGAGGAACACCGCATCCCCGCCGCGCTGTGGGATCGCCTGCGTGTCCGCTTCGCTGCCTGAGGTCGTGCGGATCGCCGACCTGGCGGGCCGGCGCGTGGCGCTGTGGGGCTGGGGCCATGAAGGCAAGGCCGCCCACGCCGCACTGCGCGCACGCCTGCCCGGCCAGCCGTTGACCCTGTTCTGCAGTCAGGACGAGGCCGCCGATGCCGCTGCGCTGGGCGACCCGCTGCTGGTGCTGGACCACGCGGCCACCGGCGAGCGGCTGGCCGCGTTCGAGGTGGTGGTGAAATCGCCGGGCATCAGCCCGTACCGGCCGGAGGCGACCTTCGCGGCGCAGCGCGGCACCCGGTTCCTCGGCGGCACCGCGCTGTGGTTCGCCGAGCGCGCGGATGCGGACGGCGCCATCGCCAATGCGCTCTGCGTCACCGGCACCAAGGGCAAGAGCACCACGACTGCACTGCTGGCGCACCTGCTGCGGGCGGCCGGGCTGCGCACCGCGCTGGCCGGCAACATCGGCCTGCCGCTGCTGGAGCTGCTGGATGCGTCGGCGGAGGCGTGGGCGATCGAGCTGTCCAGCTACCAGACCGGCGATGTGGCGGCCTCCGGCGTGCGGCCGCAGGTGGCCATCGTCACCAACCTGCACCCCGAGCATCTGGACTGGCACGGCAGCGAGGCGCAGTACATCGCCGACAAGCTGGCGCTGGTGACCCGGGCGCGGCCGCGGATCGCCGTGCTCAACGCCGCCGACCCGCTGCTGGCCACGCTGGCGCTGCCCGACAGCCAGATCCGATGGTACGGCGATGCGCGCGGCTGGCACCTGCGCGGCGACGCGCTGTACCGCGGCGACCAGCACGTGATGGACACGGCGCAGCTGCCGCTGCCCGGCCGCCACAACCGCGGCAACCTGTGCGCCGTGCTCACCGCGCTGGAAGCCTTCGGGCTGGACGCGGTGGCGCTGGCGCCGCAGGCGGCCGGCTTCCAGCCGTTGCCCAACCGCCTGCAGCCGCTGGGCGAGCGCGGCGGCCTGCTGTACGTCAACGACTCGATCAGCACCACGCCCATGGCCACGCTGGCGGCGCTGGCGCTGTACGCCGACCGCCCGGTGGCCGTGCTGGTGGGCGGCCATGACCGCGGGCTGCCGTGGGACGCGTTCGCCGAGGCCATGCGCACCCGTGCGCCGCGCGCCGTGGTGACCATGGGCCAGAACGGGCCGCGCATCCACGCCCTGCTGGCGCCGGTGGCCGCGCAGGCCGGGTTCGCGCTGCTCGCGGCGACGGACCTTGCCGATGCGATGGCCCAGGCGCGCGCGGCGCTGCCGCCGGGCGGCGTGGTGCTGCTCTCGCCCGGCGCGCCCAGCTTCGGGCCGTACCGCAACTACGTGGCGCGCGGCCGCCATTTCGCCGAGCTGGCCGGCTTCGACCCGGCTGCCATTACCGGCATCGCGGGCATGGGCATCGCCTGACGCCGGGCGCTTGACGGGCTGCTGGTACCGCGATTGCGGCCCTCACGCGGCCTGAATGCGCGCGGTCTTAATTTACGGCTTTGTTTACATCTGGAGCCCTTCCAATGCCTCGCCGCCTGCTTGCCCTGGCCTTGTCGTTCGCCACCCTGCCTGCCTTTGCCGCGATGCAGGCCAAGCCCGTCGAATGGTCGGTGGGGAAGGACCGGTTCAGCGGCTACGTGGTGTATGACGACGCCTCCGCCGCCAAGCGCCCCGGCCTGGTAATGGTGCCCAACTGGATGGGCGTCACCGAGGACGCCGTGGAGCGCGCCAAGGCGGTGGCCGGCACCGACTACGTGGTGCTGGTGGCCGACGTGTACGGCAAGGGCAACCGTCCGAAGGATGCCGACGAGGCGGGCAAGCTGTCCGGCAGCCTGCGCGGCGACGACCGCGGCCCGCTGCGCGCGCGCATCGAGGGCGCGGTGGCCACCCTGAAAGCGCAGGCCGGCAGTGCGCCGCTCGACGCCAGCCGCATCGGTGCGTTCGGCTTCTGCTTCGGTGGGTCCACCGTGCTGGAGCTGGCGCGCGCCGGGGCCGACCTGGCCGGCATCGTGAGCTTCCATGGTGGTCTGGCGCCGGGCGCCAAGTCGGCGACCGCCGCGGTGATCAAAACCCCGGTGCTGGTGCTCAACGGCGCGGCCGACAAGTCGGTACCCGACAGCGACATCCTGGCCCTGGAGAAGGAGCTGGATGGCGCCGGTGCCGACTGGCAGTTCGTGAATTTCAGCGGCGCGGTGCACTGTTTCGCGGAACCGTCCGCCGGCACCGACCCCGCCAGCAATTGCCGTTACGACGAGCGCGCGGCCAAGCGTGCCTACCGGATGATGGACGGCTTCTTCCGCGAGCGCTTTGGCCTGTGATGCCGCAGGGCGGCCCCGGCGTGCCGGGGTTGCCCATACCGCCATGCGTCAGTGGTCGCGGCTGACCGCGTAACGGGCCAGCCCGCGCAGCGCATCGGTGCAGGCATTGGCCGGCAGCGCCGCCAGCGCCGATTCCGCGGCCTTGGCGTAGTCCAGCGCGCGCGCGCGGCTGTAGGCCAGGCTGTCGGCGCGGGTGATGGCCGCCAGCACCACCGGCATGCCGTCAAGATCGCCGTTTTCCACGATCCGCCGCAGCTCGGCGCGTGTCGCCGCGTCGCCGCAGGCCATCGCGTGGATCAGCGGCAGGGTCATCTTGCCTTCGGCCAGGTCGTCGCCCAGGTTCTTGCCCAGCGTGGCGGCGTCGGAGGCGTAATCCAGCACGTCGTCGGCGATCTGGAAGGCGTAGCCCAAGGCCAGGCCGTAGTCATGCAGCGCCTGCTGGGTGGCGGCATCCGCGCCCGCCAGCAGCGCGCCCAAGCGGGTGGCGGCGGCAAACAGGATCGCGGTCTTGCGTTCGATCACCCGCAGGTAGGCCGCTTCATCGGTGTCCGGGTTGCGCACGTGCAACAGCTGCAGCACTTCGCCTTCAGCAATCGTGTTGGTGGTGTCGGCCAGGATCTGCTGCACGTCCATCCGGCCCAGTTCCACCATCAGCTGGAAGCTGCGCGAGTACAGGAAATCGCCCACCAGCACCGACGCCGCATTGCCCCAGACGGCGTTGGCGGTCTTGCGGCCGCGGCGCAGGTCGGATTCGTCCACCACGTCGTCGTGCAGCAGGGTGGAGGTGTGGATGAACTCCACCACCGCCGCCAGCTGGTGCGCGTCGCTGCCATGGTGGCCCAGCGCCCCGGCCGCCAGCAGCAGCAGCATCGGCCGCAGCCGCTTGCCACCCGCGCCGATGATGTACTCGGCGACCTGGTTCACCAGCACCACGTCCGATGCCAGCCGGCGGCGGATCAGTGCGTCCATCGCGGTCATGTCGGGCGCGGCCAGGGCCTGGATCGCCTTGAGGTCGGGCGCGGCGTGCACGTGGGCGGTATCGGTCATGGGCGGCGTCGGCAGGGGAAGCCTGAAGTATAAGCGGTGGGGTATTCCCCGACCCGCCAGCGCGGCGTGCGCCGGCTGCCGCCGGCTATACTCGGATGCCATCGTCCACCCCGGGCGAGATGAGACAAGAGCGAGACAGCACATGGCACGCGGCGTGAACAAAGTGATCCTGGTCGGCAACCTTGGCAACGATCCCGACGTGAAGTACACCCAGGGCGGGATGGCGGTCACCACGATCAGCCTGGCCACCACCAGCGTCCGCAAGGATCGCGATGGCAACACCCAGGAAAAGACCGAGTGGCACCGCGTCAAGCTGTTCGGCAAGCTCGGCGAGATCGCCGGCGAGTACCTGAAGAAGGGGCGCCAGGTCTATATCGAGGGCCGCCTGGAGTACGGCTCGTACGAGAAGGACGGGGTCAAGCACTACACCACCGACATCGTGGCCGACGAGATGCAGATGATCGGCGGCGGCGACGGCCAGCGCGGTGGCGGCGAGGGCGGCGGTGGCTACCAGCCTCGCGGTGGTGGTGAAGGCGGCTATTCGCGCGGCGGTGGCGGCGGCTACGGCGGCGACCGGCC
The DNA here is from genome assembly GCF_046293095.1 of Thermomonas sp. Classification (GTDB taxonomy): domain Bacteria; phylum Pseudomonadota; class Gammaproteobacteria; order Xanthomonadales; family Xanthomonadaceae; genus Thermomonas. The sequence goes on along the minus strand of NZ_JBKBPN010000001.1, from coordinate 581,400 downwards.
GCAGCGCAGCGCCCCGGCCCAGCGTCGCGAGCCCGCGCAGGCCCCTGCCAAGCCGGCGTTCGATGATGTCCCGTTCGACGACGACATCCCGTTCTAGGAAATCTCCGAACAATCCGGAGATTCCCGTCAGCCGTGGATGGTCCGCCACGTATCGATCGCGCAAGCGATGGATGCGTGAGAGATGAGTCCGATCCTGCACCATGCGCGGCGCAGCCCGGCAATAAAAGGATGGAGTTGTTCGGGGTTTACCCTGGACGACCACTTGCGATTGATCCAATCGCATCCAAGGCCCCGCACATGCGGGGCCTTTTGTCACAGCCCGCCGGTACCGCTTGCGGCGCAAGCACTCGACCGACAGACTCCCCGCATTCCATCACTGCGGATGCCTACGTTATGGCAAGGACGACCAAACTCTCCGTCAAGGCTGCCAGTGACAGCGCCCTCGGCTTCGAGGCCGAGCTGTTCAAAGCCGCCGACAAGCTGCGCGGCAATATGGAGCCCAGCGACTACAAGCACGTCGCGCTGGGCTTGATCTTCCTGAAGTACATCTCCGACGCCTTCGAGGCCAAGCACCAGGCGCTGCTGGCGGAAGATGCACAGGCCGCCGAGGACAAGGACGAATACCTCGCCGACAACGTGTTCTGGGTGCCCAAAGAAGCGCGCTGGTCGCATCTGCAGGCCGCTGCCCGCCAACCCACCATCGGCACCCTGATCGACGACGCGATGCGCGCCATCGAGAAGGACAACGAGTCTCTCAAGGGCGTGCTGCCCAAGGACTACGCCCGCCCCGCGCTCAACAAGGTGATGCTGGGGGAACTCATCGACCTGATCTCGGGCATTGCGCTGAATGAAGCCGGCGACCAATCCCGCGACATCCTGGGGCGCGTGTACGAGTACTTCCTGGGCCAGTTCGCCGGGGCCGAAGGCAAGCGCGGCGGCGAGTTCTACACCCCGCGCTCGGTGGTGCGCGTGCTGGTCGAAATGCTCGAACCCTACTCAGGCCGCGTGTACGACCCCTGCTGCGGCTCGGGCGGGATGTTCGTGCAGTCCGAAAAGTTCGTGCAGGAGCACGGCGGCCGCATTGGCGACATTGCCATCTACGGGCAGGAGAGCAACTACACCACCTGGCGCTTGTGCAAGATGAACCTGGCTGTGCGCGGCATCGACTCCGACATCCGCTGGAACAACGAGGGCAGCTTCCACAAGGACGAACTGCGCGACCTCAAGGCCGACTACATCCTGGCCAACCCGCCCTTCAACATCTCGGACTGGGGCGGCGACCGCCTGCGCGAAGACGTGCGCTGGAAGTTTGGCGTGCCGCCCGTGGGCAACGCCAACTACGCCTGGCTGCAACACATCTACTGGCACCTGGCCCCCAACGGCACGGCGGGTGTGGTGCTGGCCAACGGCTCGATGAGCTCCAACCAGTCGGGCGAGGGCGAGATTCGCCGCGCCATGCTTGAGGCCGACGCGGTGGATTGCATGGTGGCGCTGCCGGGGCAGCTCTTTTACTCCGTGCAAATCCCCGCCTGCCTGTGGTTTTTGGCTCGCAACAAGAACCCAGGCCACGGCCTGCGCGACCGGCGCGGGCAAGTGCTGTTCATCGACGCCCGCAAGATGGGCGTGCTGGTGGATCGCACCCATCGTGAACTCACCGACGAGGAGATCCAGAAAATCGCCCGCACCTACCACGCCTGGCGCGGCGAACCCGACGCGGGCGACTACGCCGACGTGGCGGGCTTCTGCAAATCCGCCACGCTGGACGAAATCCGCAAACACGGCCACGTGCTCACCCCCGGTCGCTATGTGGGCGCAGCGGAAGTGGAAGACGACGGCGAACCCTTCGAGGAAAAGATGGCGCGGCTCGCGGCGCAGTGGCGGCAGCAGCGGGACGAGGCGGCGAAGCTGGATGCAGCGATTGAGGCGAATTTGAGGGGGCTGGGGTATGGGGAGTGAGCAATTGTTTGGTTCAATCCCACCCAATTGGGAATACAAGACGCTTGGTAAAGCATGCGCTGAAGGTGGCGGAGATATTCAGACTGGACCATTCGGAAGCCAGTTACACGCTTCTGACTACGTACCAGTTGGTATCCCGTCGATCATGCCGCAGAACATCGGAGATAACCGGATCATCGAGGATGGAATCGCACGCGTTAGCCTTGAGGACGCCCAGCGCTTGAGTCGATATCGCGTTCGTGTGGGTGACATCGTTTACAGCCGACGTGGAGACGTCGAGAAGCGCGCTTTGGTTCGTAATCACGAGGACGGTTGGCTGTGCGGAACCGGGTGCCTTCGGGTGCGCGTTGGCGAGAAGAATGTCGATTCGCGCTACGCCTCCTACTACCTCGGGCACCCTAATGTTCGAGAGTGGATAGTCCGCCATGCTCATGGCGCAACGATGCCAAATCTGAACACGTCCATACTTGCAGCCTGCCCGTTTTTGGTTCCACCCCTCCCAGAGCAACGCGCCATCGCCCACATCCTCGGCACGCTGGACGACAAGATCGAACTCAACCGCAAGCAGAACGAAACGCTGGAGGCCATGGCCCGCGCCTTGTTCAAGGCGTGGTTCGTGGATTTCGAGCCCGTGCGCGCCGTAGGGGCGCAATTCATTGCGCCCGACATTGCGCCCGATTCGATGGACACCCGCAATCCGGGCGCGATAAATCGCGCCCCTACGCATTGGCCGCCACACATTCTCGACCTCTTCCCCGATCGCCTCGTCGATTCGGAATTGGGGGAGATTCCGGAGGGGTGGGAGGTGGTGGCGCTTGGTGAGTTGGTAGAGGCTGTGAAAGGGCGGTCGTACAAAAGCGAAGAGCTTGTCGAATCCGAAACGGCGCTCGTTACGCTCAAGTCTTTTGCAAGGGGAGGTGGTTACAGGTCGGATGGTCTCAAGCCCTTCGCTGGGACTTACAAAGCCGAGCAGGTCGTCCATCCTGGAGAGGTTGTGATTGCTTGTACCGACGTGACACAAGCTGCTGAAGTTATCGGGCGCCCAGCAATTGTTCGCAGCTCAACTCGCTATCGACGGCTGGTCGCTTCTCTCGATACTTTGATCGTTCGTCCAAAAGATTTTCGTATAACCAAGGCTTTTCTTTATTTTCTGGGCGGAACAGAAGCATTTGTGAGCCACACCTACGCCCATACAACAGGTACAACCGTCCTGCATCTTGGAAGGGATGCTGTGCCTTCTTTTACGTTCGCCAAACCACCAGCGCAGCTCGTTCAGAAATTCGATGCCTTAGCTGCTCCAGTGTTGGAGCGTATTCAAGCTACAGAACAGGAATCTGAAACCCTCGCCCAACTCCGCGACACCCTGCTGCCCAAGCTGATTTCCGGCGAGCTGCGCATCAAGGACGCCGAGGCCTTCCTCAAGGGGCGCGGTTTATGATCGCCACTGCCGACATCGTCATCTACGAAGGCGATGGCTCCCGCGTTGAGGTGCGGGTAGAAAAAGACACCGTCTGGCTGCGGCAGGAGCAGATGGCGGAACTGTTCGGGCGTGAGCGCTCGGTGATTACCAAGCACATCCGCAACGTCTTTGCCGAGGGGGAACTGGAGCGCGATGCAGTATGTGCAAATTTTGCACATACTGCCGCCGACGGGAAAACCTACCAGGTCGAGCACTACAACCTGGATGTCATCATTTCCGTCGGCTACCGGGTCAAGTCGCTACAGGGCACCCGCTTTCGCCAATGGGCCACGCGCGTGCTGCGCGAGCATCTGACGCAGGGCTACAGCCTGGACCGGCAGCGCTTCGCGCAAAACGCCGCCGAGCTGGAAGCCGCGCTGCAATTGGTGAAGAAAGCCGCCGCCGGTGAGGGTCTGACGGCCGACCAGGGGCGCGGGCTGGTGGATGTGATCGCCCGCTACACGCAGACCTTTTTGTGGCTGCAACGCTATGACGAAGGCGTGCTGACTGCACCCGCAGGCAGCCCGGGCGGGGCGCTGCCCACGCTGGAGGAAGCACGCGCCGCCATCGCCCGCCTCAAGGCCGACCTGATGGCGCGCGGCGAGGCCACCGACTTGTTCGGGCGCGAGCGCGGCGATGCCTTTGCCGCGCTCTTGGGCAACCTGGCGCAGACGGTGTTTGGCGAGCCGGCCTATCCCACGGTGGAAACCAAGGCCGCGCACCTGCTGTATTTCGTCATCAAAAACCACCCCTTCACCGACGGCAACAAGCGCAGCGGTGCGTTGTTGTTCGTGGACTTTTTGGCGCGCAACGGGCGGCTGCTGCGGGGTGGCGAGCCGGTCATCAACGACGTGGGGCTGGCCGCACTGGCGCTTTTGGTGGCCGAATCGGATGCCAAGAACAAGGACGTGATGATCCGGCTGATCGAAAACATGCTGGCCGTGCCCGAAGGCGTGAACTCGTGAGGGCTGCATGAGGGCCGGCCAGCATCCCAACCGCCGAAGCCTGCGCCTGAAATGCTACGACTACGCCCAGGCTGGAGCCTATTTCGTGACGATCTGCACCCAGGGGCGGGTATGTTTGTTCGGCGAGGTGGTAGACGGGGAGATGCGGTTGAATGCGGCGGGGGCCATGGTCGATGCAGAATGGCATGGCCTGCCGCGCCGGTTTCCAGGGGTTCAGACCGATGCGTTCGTCGTCATGCCCAATCATGTGCACGGCATCATTCACGTAGGGGCGCGATTTATCGCGCCCGAATTCGTGTCGTCCATCCAAACGGGTGTGGCGGATTATGATACGGGCGCGATAAATCGCGCCCCTACCGTGGGGGATATCGTGCGGGCGTTCAAGGCGGTGACGACGCGGCGCATTCGCCAACATGGCATGGCGAACTTTGGCTGGCAACGCAACTACTACGAACACATCATCCGCAACGAGGCTTCGCTCGACGGCATCCGCGCGTACATCGTCAACAATCCGTTGCAGTGGGCGCTGGATCGGGAGCACCCGGAGAATTGGAAAAGGGGGAAACCGTAATGGCGTTTCTGTCGGAGGCCGCCGTGGAGCAAGCGCTGTTGGATCAGCTGCGCGCTCTCGATTACAGCATCGAGCGCGAGGAGGACATCGGCCCCGATGGGCACCGACCGGAGCGCGACAGCCACGACGAGGTGGTGCTGAAAAAGCGCTTCGAGGCGGCGGTGGCACGCCTGAACCCTGGCCTGCCAGCGGAGGCGTGGCAGGAGGCGGTGCGGCGGGTGATGCAGTCCGAGCTGCCTTCGCTGCTCGAAGAAAACCGCCGCCTGCACAAGCTGATGACCGAAGGCGTGGACGTGGAATACCACGCCGCGGACGGCACGCTGAGGGCGGGCAAGGTTGCGCTCATCGACTTTGAGCACCCCGAGCAGAACGACTGGCTGGCGGTGAGCCAGTTCGTGGTGATCCACGGCCCCCACAAGCGGCGGCCGGATGTGCTGGTGTTTGTGAACGGCTTGCCGCTGGCCGTGATCGAGTTGAAGGCGCCGGGCAGCGAAAGTGCGCATCTGCTGGCTGCGTTCAACCAGTTGCAGACCTACAAGCAGCAGATCCCGCAGCTGTTCCACACCAATGCGCTGCTGGTCACCTCGGACGGCATTGCCGCGCGGGTGGGGTCGCTTTCCGCCGACCTGGAGCGCTTCATGCCGTGGCGCACCACCGATGGCACAGCCGTGGCCCCCAAAGGCGCGCCGGAACTCGCCACCCTGATCGAGGGCGTGTTCGAGCCGCGCCGCCTGCTCGCCCTGCTGCGCGATTTCACCGTGTTTGGCGAAACAGGCGCGGGGCTGGTCAAGATCATCGCGGGCTACCACCAGTTTCACGCGGTGCAAAAGGCGGTGGAGCAGACGCTGCGTGCGTCCGCGTCCGCACAAGGCGTGGCCGAAGACCCGGCGCATTACGGGCTGCCCCGTGCCCAAACGCAGCCGGCCGGCGACCGCCGCGCAGGCGTGATCTGGCACACGCAAGGCTCTGGCAAGAGCCTGCTGATGGCTTTTTATGCCGGGCGGCTGGTCAAGCACCCGGCGATGGAAAACCCGACGCTGGTGGTGCTGACCGACCGCAACGATTTGGACGACCAGCTCTTTGCCACCTTTTCGATGTGCCGCGACCTGATCCGGCAAACCCCCGTGCAGGCCGAGAGCCGCGAGCATGTGCAGGCACTGCTGAACCGCGCCTCGGGCGGGGTGATTTTCACCACCTTGCAGAAGTTCGGCGAGATCGCGGAGCCGCTCACCACGCGCCGCAATGTGGTCGTGATCGCCGATGAGGCGCACCGCAGTCAGTACGGCTTCAAGGCCAAGGTGAATGCTGCGACGGGCGAGATTTCCTACGGCTTTGCCAAGTACCTGCGCGATGCGCTGCCCAATGCCTCCTTCATCGGCTTCACCGGCACGCCCATCGAGGCGGACGACGTCAACACGCCTGCGGTGTTCGGCCACTACATCGACATCTACGACATCAGCCGCGCGGTGGAAGATGGCGCGACCGTGCCGATCTACTACGAGTCGCGGCTGGCGCGCATTGAGCTGGACGAGGACGAGAAGCCCAAGATCGACGCCGAGATCGAGGACATCCTCGAAGACGAGGAAGAACCGACCCGCGAGCGCGTGAAGCAGAAATGGGCCACGGTGGAAGCCCTGGTGGGCAGCGACAAGCGCCTGGCCCTGGTGGCGGCGGATATCGTCAAGCACTTTGAAGACCGCGTGGCGGCGCTGGACGGCAAGGCGATGGTCGTGTGCATGAGCCGGCGCATCTGCGTGAAGCTCTATGACGAGATCATCAAGCTGCGACCCGACTGGCACAGTGCCGATGACAACGCGGGCGCGGTCAAGATCGTGATGACGGGGGCGGCGAGCGACCCGCCCGAGTGGCAGCCGCACATCGGCAACAAAGCGCGGCGCGATATCTTGGCCCGTCGTGCCCGTGATCCGAAAGACCCCTTGAAGCTCGTCATCGTGCGGGACATGTGGCTCACCGGCTTTGACGCGCCCTGCATGCACACGATGTACGTGGACAAGCCGATGCGCGGCCACGGGCTGATGCAGGCCATTGCGCGGGTGAACCGGGTGTTCCGCGACAAGCCTGCGGGGCTCGTCGTGGACTACATCGGCATTGCGCACAACCTGAAGTCGGCGCTGGCGCAGTATTCGCCGCGCGACCGCGAGCAGACGGGCGTGGATGAGGCGCAAGCCGTCGCGGTGATGATGGAAAAGTACGAGGTCGTGCGGGACATGTTTCACGGCTTCGACTACCGCGCCGCCTTGGGCGGCACGCCACAGCAGCGACTGGCGATGATGGCCGGGGCCATCGAGTGGATCCTCGACCAGCAACAGCAGTGGGCGGCGAAGGAGCAAACCCCGGAGGGCAAGAAAGCCGCCCATCGCCGCTTTCAGGACGCGGTGCTGGCCTTGTCCAAGGCCTTCGCCCTGGCGTCCGCTTCCGACGAGGCGCGCGAGATTCGGGAGGAAGTCGGTTTCTTCCAGGCGATCCGTGCCGCGCTGGTCAAGAGCAGCAGCGGCTCGGGCGTGACCCCGCAAGAGCGCGAGCTGGCCATCCAGCAAATCGTCAGCCGCGCGGTGGTCTCGACCGAGATCGTGGACATCCTGGCCGCAAGCGGCATCAAAAGCCCGGACATCTCCATCCTGTCGGACGAATTCCTCGCCGAAGTACAGCAGATGGAGAAGAAGAACCTGGCGCTGGAAGCCTTGAAAAAGCTCCTCAACGACGGCATTCGCTCCCGATCCAAGGCCAACGTGGTGGAAACCCGCGCGTTTTCGCAACGGCTGGAGGACGCGGTGGCGCGCTACCACGCCAACGCCATCACCACCGCCGAGGTGCTGCAAGAGCTGATCCAGCTGGCCCGCGACATCCGCGCGGCGCGCCAGCGCGGCGAGGAGCAAGGCTTGACCGACGAGGAGATCGCCTTCTACGACGCCCTGGCGGAGAACGAGAGCGCGGTGCAAGTCATGGGCGACGACAAGCTCAAGGTCATCGCCCACGAACTGCTGATGAGCCTGCGCGAGAACGTCACCGTGGACTGGGCGCACCGCGAATCGGCCCGCGCCCGCATGCGCGTGCTGGTCAAGCGCATCCTGCGCAAGTATGGCTACCCGCCTGATTTGCAGGATGCAGCGGTACAGACGGTGCTGGCCCAAGCGGAAGCATTGAGCAAGCTATGGGTTGCAGAGCCATAGTTCGCATCCGCGCGATTTGGCGGTATTGGCCGGCCTGCGAACTGAGCGTATAAGCGGGGCGTGCGCCGGATTTCAGGGTGGGCAGGCTGGCGCGCCGGATGGAGGGTAGCAACACGTTTCCCAGTGGGGGCAGCATGAGTGGAAAGCAGCGGCAGGTGCGGATGCAGTTCCTCGCCGAGCCGTCCGACGTGAACTTCGGCGGCAAGGTCCACGGTGGCCAGGTCATGAAGTGGATCGACCAGGCCGGCTACGCCGCCGCGGTCGGCTGGAGCGGGCATTACAGCGTGACGGTGGCGGTGGGCGGCATCCGCTTCGTGGCGCCGATCCGCATCGGCGACCTGGTCACCGTGCAGGCGGCCCTGATCCACACCGGCACCAGCTCCATGCATTTCGCCGTGGACGTGCGCGCCCGTGACCCGCGGGCCGACGAGGCCGATGCGCGCCTGTGCACCCACTGCGTGATCGTGTTCGTGGCGCTGGATGCCCCGGAAGGGACGCCCGTGCCGGTGCCTCCATGGGTGCCGCAGGACGACGAGGACCGCCAGCTGGCCGAGTACGCCATGCAGGTGATGGCGCTGGGCAAGGACGTGGAGCAGACCGTGGCCCGCTACCGGCAGGCCGCCGTCGCCCACATGCAGTGACGCCGCCCGGAGGCGGCGCCGCAAGGTATTGATTCCGAAGGGAAGTGCTCAGCCGCCAGTGGCGAGGCGGCGTGCTTCCAGGTACTTCTGCGCCCAGTAACCGCTGGTCAGGCTGGACACGGTGACGTCGCGGCCGGTCCGCGGGGCGTGCAGGAACTTGCCCTCGCCGATGTAGATGCCCACGTGGTCGATGTGGCCACGGCGGCCGAAGAACACCAGGTCACCTTCGGCCAGCGCATCGCGGCTGGCGACCTTGGTGCCTTCATCCGCCATCGCTCGGGAGACGCGCGGCAGGTCGATGCCGATGGTGCGGAACACGTAGCCGACCAGGCCGCTGCAGTCGAAGCCGCTGTCCGGGGAGTTGCCGCCCCAGCGGTAGGGCGTGCCCAGCAGCGAGAACGCCCGCTGCAGCACGGTCTTCACCAGCGAGGTGTTGGCGGGAGCGTCCTTGGCTTGCTGCAGGGCCGCCAGCTGGGCGGCCAGCGGTGCGGTATCCGGCGTGGCGATGGAGTTTGTGGCGGTCAGTGCCGGCAGATCCGCGGGAAGGCTGGGCTGGGGGGAGGCCGACGAAGTGGTCGCCTCGGTGGTGCTGGTGGGCGGGTTCATCGCCAGCGCGGGCAGAGCGGCTGCCAGCAGGGCGAGGGTCAGGATCAGTTGCGGCACGCGGCGGTTGCGCGGTGCGGAATGGCCGTGGGGCAGGGAGGCTGTCTTCACGCGGTCATCACGATGCAAAAGCGAGCGGGGACTATGCCCGGGATGTGCAGGGGAAGGGTTCAAAAAACGTTAGGCGGGGAGTGCTGAATGGCCGATTCGGGCCTTCAGGGGGCCGAAATGTCCAAAAATGTGACGAAGATCGCAAATCAGTGCAGCAGCCGGCGCGCGCCGCTGTAGTGGTCCCGCCACCAGCTGCCATCCAGGCGATCCAGGCGAACGGTGCCGCCGGTGCTGGGGGCGTGCACGAAGCGGCCTTCGCCCACGTAGATGCCCACGTGGCTGACCTTGCCGCCATCGCCGAAGAACACCAGATCGCCCCCGGCCAGTTGTTCCGGCCGGATTCGCGGACCCTGCAGTGCGGCCAATTCCCGGGTGGTGCGCGGCAGCTTCAGGTCCAGCATGTCGCGGAAGACGTAGCCCACCAGCCCGCTGCAGTCGAAACCGCCCTCCGGCGTGTTGCCGCCGTAGCGGTAGGGCGTACCGACCAGGCCGATGGCGCGGATCAACACAGCATTGGCCTTGGCGGGATCCGCCGGCGCCACCACCGGCCAGGCCCGGTCCGCGGCGGCCGGGGCGCGCGCCGGCCGCACGGCTTCGCCGCCGCAGCCCGCCAACCCCGCCGCCAGCAGCAGGGCCAGCCATGGCGCGCGGAGGGCGGAGCGCCGATAATGCGCGCCCGGTCGCTGGATGCAGTCGGCTGGTTCCATCACCGCGCAAGTGTTGCCGCATCGCGATGCGGCGGCAAGCGCCATCACCACTGGCAGGCATTCCATGAAGATCGAAAAAGACCGCGTTGTCCGTTTCCACTACGCCGTGGCCGAGGCCGGCCAGGCCCCGCTGGAGAGCTCCAAGACCACAGGCGAGCCGCTGGCGATCCTGTTCGGGCGCGGCCAGATCATCCCGGGCCTGGAGAAGGCCATGGAAGGCCGCGAGGCCGGCGACAGCTTCAAGGCCACCGTCACCGCCGCCGATGCCTACGGCGAGCGCCGCGAGGGCCTGACCCAGCGTATTCCCAAGAAGCACTTCGGGGACCAGAAGCTGGACCCGGGCATGCAGGTTGTGCTGAACACCAACTTCGGCCCGCGCGCCGTGACCATCGAGAAGGTTGGCATGAGCGTGGTCGATGTGGACCTGAACCACCCGATGGCCGGCAAGGACCTGGACTTCGACATCGAGATCGTGGAGGTGCGCGAGGCCAGTGAGGAAGAGTTGGCGCACGGCCACGTCCACGGCGAAGGCGGCCACGCGCATTGATTCATGCTGCGCATGAATCAATCCCAGGATTTGCTACGCAAACCTTGGACCCCGCTGTTCGCTGCCAGACCCCCATTCGTGCCTGCGGTACGAATCGCCCCCTGACTCAGGGGGCTGGGTAACAGCTGCGTCGCGACGGTCCGCACTGTGGGCCGTTCGCGTTTCCGAGTGACGGTTCGGCGGCGCAGGCTGTCCCGGCGACGGTGCCACCGCGATAATGGGCGACATCTTTCCGGATGTCGTCATCGTGAGCCCAGCCAGCGTCGAAGAATCCATCGATTGCCTTGTCGTGGGGGCGGGTGTCTCCGGCCTGGCCACTGCGCTGGCGCTGCTCGATGACGGGCGCGAGGTCACCGTGATCGACGCCGGCCGGATCGGCGGGGGCGCCTCGCACGGCAACTGCGGCACGCTCACGCCCAGCCACGCGCCGCCGCTGGCCGGGCCGGGTACGCTGGCGCGCGCCGCGCGCTGGATGTTCACGCCCGACGCGCCGCTGTACATCAAGCCCACGCTGGATCCCGACGCGCTGCGCTGGATGCTGGGCTTCGCCCTGCGCTGCAACGCGCGTGACTTCGAGGCCAGCGCGCGCGCCAAGTACGCGCTGCTGGCCGATTCCCGCCAGCGCATCCAGCAATGGGTGCAGCGCTACGCGCTGGACTGCGAATTCGCCGAAACCGGCGAAGACTACGTGTTCCGCACCCGCCGCGACATGGACCGCGAGCTGCACGACGTGCCGCTGTTGCGCGAGTTGGGCGTCGACGTGGAGGTCGTCGACGGTCCGGCCTACGAGGCGCGCGATCCGGCGTTCAAGCCGGGGCTCGCCGGTGCCCTCTGCTTCCGTGGCGACGCCGCCCTGCGGCCGGACCGCTACGTGGCCGAATTGGCGCGCGTCGTGCGCGAGCGCGGGGGGCGCATCCTGGAGCACTGCTCGTTGCACGCCCTGGACTCGGGGACGCAGGGCGTGGTCGCGACGACGGGACAGGGCGTGTTGCGCGCCCGAGCCGCGGTGCTGGCCACCGGGGCGTGGGCACCGCGTATCGCCGAGGCCGTGGGCCTGCCATGGCTGCGCCGGGCCATCCAGCCGGGCAAGGGGTATTCGATCACCTACCGTCCGCCCGAGCTCACGCCCAATCGCCCGGTGATCCTGTACGAACCCTCGGTCTGCGTGACCGCCTGGCCCAGCGGCTACCGGCTGGGCAGCACGATGGAATTCTCCGGCTTCGATGACAGCCTCAACCAGCGGCGCCTGGGGGCACTGGAGCGCGGCGCGGCGCAGTTCCTGCACCAGCCGGTCGGGCCGCAGGTGCAGGAGCAATGGTGCGGTTGGCGGCCGATGAGCCGCGACGACATCCCATTGATCGGGCGGGCGCCAGGGCACGCACACCTGTGGATGGCGGTCGGCCACGGCATGATGGGCGTCAGCATGAGTGCGAGCACCGGCCAACTGCTGGCCGACATGATCGCCGGCCGCACGCCCTGCGTGGACCCGGCGCCGTTCGAGCCGGCGCGCTTCGCCTGATCCGCCGGACCCGGCTGGCGCCGCCGGTCGCCACCGGTGGCCCCAGGCAGGCATGATCGACACACGCATCAGGAATGGGGGCAACGCGATGACGACACGCAAAGCGCGCGGCGACATGGCCATGCAGGTGCTGGGGCTGGCGATCCTGGCCGCTGCCGCCTTCGGCGCCTACTGGCTGGTCACCCACCTGTTCCCGACCGAGCTGGGCGCGACCGCCGACTGGCTGGCCGGTCGCTGGCATGCGGTTGTCCGCTGGGTCGCGGGGCTGTTGGCCTAATCCTGTCAGGACACGCGCGGTGAGAGTGGTGGCGGCTCACACCTCCAGCGTCGCCAGGTCGCCCTTCTGCTCCAGCCAGCTCTTGCGGTCGCCGGCGCGCTTCTTCGCCAGCAGCATGTCCATCAGGCCGCGGGTGGCCTCGTCATCGTCCACGGTCAGCTGGACCAGGCGGCGGGTGTCCACGTGCATGGTGGATTCGCGCAGCTGCTGCGGGTTCATCTCGCCCAGCCCCTTGAAGCGGGTTACGTTGACCTGGCCCTTGAGCTTCTCGCGCTGGATCTTCTCCAGCAGCAGGCGCTTTTCCTCTTCGTCCAGCGCGTAGAACACCTGCTTGCCCACGTCCACGCGGAACAGCGGCGGCATCGCCACGAAGACGTGGCCGGCCCGCACCAGGGCGGGAAAGTGGCGCAGGAACAGCGCGCTGAGCAGGGTGGCGATGTGCAGGCCGTCGGAGTCGGCGTCGGCCAGGATGACGATCTTGCCGTAGCGCAGCCCGGACACGTCGTCCTTGCCCGGGTCGCAGCCGATCGCCACCGCCAGGTCGTGCACTTCCTGCGAGGCCAGCACCTGGCCCGAGGCGACTTCCCAGGTATTCAGGATCTTGCCGCGCAGCGGCAGGATGGCCTGGAAGTCCTTGTCGCGCGCCTGCTTGGCGCTGCCGCCGGCGGAGTCGCCTTCGACCAGGAACAGTTCGGTGCGCGACAGATCCTGGCTGATGCAGTCGGCCAGCTTGCCGGGCAGGGCCGGGCCCTGGGTGACTTTTTTGCGGACGATCTGCTTTTCCGTCTTCAGCCGTGCGCTGGCGCGCTCGATGGCCAGCTGGGCGATCCGCTCGCCGGCCTCGGTGTTGGCGTTGAGCCACAGGCTGAAGGCATCGTGCGCGGCGCCTTCCACGAACCCGGCCGCCTGGCGCGAGGACAGGCGCTCCTTGGTCTGGCCGGAGAACTGCGGGTCGGTCATCTTCAGCGACAGTACGAAGCTGACGCGGTCCCACACATCCTCCGGCGCCAGCTTGACGCCGCGCGGCAGCAGGTTGCGGAAATCGCAGAACTCGCGCAGCGCTTCGGTGAAGCCGGTGCGCAGTCCGTTGACGTGGGTGCCGTGCTGGGCGGTGGGGATCAGGTTGACGTAGCTTTCCTGCACCAGCTCGCCGTCGGGCACCCAGGCCACCGCCCAGTCCACCACTTCGGTGTCTTTCTTCAGCGACCCGACGAACAGCTCCGGCGGCAGCAGCTCGCGGTCGGCAAGCTCGCCGCGCAGGTAGTCGCGCAGGCCGTCTTCGAAATACCACTGCACGCGCTCGCCGCTGGCCTCGTCGTACAGGGTGACCGTCAGCCCCGGGCACAGCACGGCCTTGGCGCGCAGCAGGTGCTTGAGCGCGCGCAGGTTGAACTTCGGCGTGTCGAAGTACTTCGGGTCCGGCCAGAAGCGCACGCGGGTGCCGGTGTTCTTCTTGCCCACCGAGCCCACCACCTGCAGCGGCGAGGCGCGATCGCCGTCGGCGAACGCCATGTGGTACTCGTTGCCGTCGCGCTTGATGTAGACGTCCACCTGCTTCGACAGCGCATTGACCACGCTGACGCCGACGCCATGCAGGCCGCCGCTGAAGGTGTAGTTCTTGTTGCTGAACTTGCCGCCCGCGTGCAGGCGGGTGAGGATCAGCTCGACGCCGGGGATTTTCTCCTCCGGGTGGATGTCCACCGGCATGCCGCGGCCGTCATCGGCGACTTCGCAGCTGCCATCGGCATACAGCGTGACGTCGATCCGGCGCGCGTGGCCAGCCAGTGCTTCGTCCACGGCATTGTCGATGACTTCCTGCGCCAGATGGTTGGGGCGGCTGGTGTCGGTGTACATGCCGGGCCGGCGCTTGACCGGATCCAGGCCGGAAAGGACTTCGATGTCGGCGGCGTTGTAGCGGGTGTTCATGGAAGCGCACTGCGGGGGGACGGCGCAGGATGGGCGGCTGGCCCGGTGCGGTCAAGCTGGACGGCGGGCGCGGACCGTGCAAGGACGGCGCCGGGTTTGCGCCGGATCAACCCCTGCGCTCGCCGTCGCGGCGACGATGCCGCGCTTTTTCCCCCCGGCAATGGCGCCCGTGTTCGCCAAGACCGACTTCCGTGCCCAGCGCGTGGCGCTGCGGCGCGGGATCAGCGTGGCGATCGCCTACAATCCGGCCGGGCCGCCGTTCGGCGCGGTTGTTCGGAGCAAGGGATGGCGGCAGGCACGGGCGAGACGTTGGCACCAGGCGCAGGCGGGTCGGCATCCACGCCCGCCCTCCGGGTGCTTGCAGCCGATGTCGGCGGCACTTATGCGCGGCTGGGGCTGGTGAACCTTGCGGACGTCGGGTTCCGCGTCGGCTTCCACCGCCGCTACGAATGCGCGGCCTTCCCCAGCCTGGCGGCCGTGCTGCGCCAATTCCGCCGCGAGGCCGCAGATGCCGGTGAAGTCGATGTCCCGGCTACCTGCGTGGTGGCCATCGCCGGCGTGCTGCAGGGCGATGCCCTGCTCAATGGCAACCTGGCCTGGCCGGTGTCGCTGGTGGCGACCCAGCGGGAGGCCGGCATCGATGACCTGCACCTGATCAACGATTTCGAGGCATTGGCCTGGGCGCTGCCGCACCTGCCGCCGGCGCAGTTCCAGCGGCTGGGCGATGCGGACGGGCTGCCGCTGCCGGTCCTGCTGCTGGGGCCGGGGACTGGCCTGGGCGCCGCGCTGCTGTTGGCGCAGGACGGCCGGCTGGTCGTACAGCCCAGCGAGGCGGGGCAGGCCGCGCTGGCCGCCGGCACGCCGCTGGAGCTGGACATCGTGCGGCTGCTGCAGGCGCAGTCCGGCCACGTGGCCAGCGAACGGGTGTTGTCCGGCCCCGGGCTGGTGACCCTGTACCGGTCGCTGTGCGCGCTGCGCGACGTGCCACCGCGCTGGCATGCGCCGGCGGCGCTGGTGGCGGCGGCAGACGGCGGGCAGGATCCTCTCGCCGCCGAAGCCGTGGCCTTGCTGTGTGGCTGGCTGGGCAGCTTCGCCGGCGACCTGGCGCTGGTGTTCCGAGCGCGGTCGGTGTGCCTGGCCGGCGGCCTCACCGGGCACCTGCTGCAGCACCTGCGCCAGGGTGCGTTCATGCGCCGCTTCCTCGACAAGGGCGTGCTGTCCGACACCCTGCGCCGGGTGCCGGTGAATGCGCTGGAACACGGCGACCTGGGCCTGGTCGGAGCGGCGGCCTGGCTGGCGGCGCAGCCGCGCGGCTGAGCCGGCGGGCAACCATTGGGTGGGGCAGGCTGCTGCCTGCCGGCGCAGTCGCCACGGCGGATGGGTTGGCGGATTGCTCCAAGGAAGGAATGAACAACGCCATCCTGGCGTTGTCAGCCCACGCTGGGCCCGGCGCCTGTCCGGGCTTGGCGCACACGCATCCATCGCTTGCGCGATCGCTGCGGGATTGGCCCTGCATGGCCGACGGGAATCTTCGAAGTTGTTCGGAGATTCCCCAAAGCGCCTTTCCGTATCCGGATCAATGGGTTATGTCGATGGCGCGGATTGGGCGCCATGTACGTCGGCGCGTCTTCCCGCTAGAATGCGGGTTTCCAGCGCCGCGCTGCCGACATGACTTCCCCAGCCTCCCATACGCCCCTCCTCTTTGTGACCGGGGGCGTGGTGTCCTCGCTTGGCAAGGGCATCGCCGCCGCCTCGCTTGCGGCCATTCTCGAAGCGCGTGGCCTCAAGGTCACGATGATGAAGCTCGACCCCTACCTCAACGTCGATCCGGGCACGATGAGCCCGTTCCAGCACGGCGAGGTCTATGTCACCGACGACGGCGCCGAGACCGACCTCGACCTCGGCCACTACGAGCGCTTCGTCAACACCCGCCTGTCCGGGCGCAATTCGATCACCACCGGCAAGATCTACGAGGCGGTGATCCGAAAGGAGCGTCGCGGCGACTACCTGGGCGGCACCGTACAGGTGATCCCGCACGTCACCGACCAGATCAAGCACTGCATCGACGCCGCCACCGCCGGCTTTGACGTGGGCATCGTCGAGATCGGCGGCACCGTGGGCGATATCGAGTCGCTGCCGTTCCTGGAGGCCATCCGCCAGTTGCGCATCGAGCGCGGCGCCGACCACGCCATGTTCATGCACCTGACCCTGGTGCCGTACATCGCCGCCGCCGGCGAACTGAAGACCAAGCCCACCCAGCATTCGGTCAAGGAGCTGCGCGGCATCGGCATCCAGCCGGACGTGCTGATGTGCCGCAGCGAGAAACCGCTGCCGGACGGCGAGCGGCGCAAGATCGCGCTGTTCACCAACGTGCCGGAAAAAGCGGTGATCTCGGCCATTGACCTGGACAACATCTACAAGATCCCGCGCTGGCTGCATGCCCAGGGGCTGGACCAGCTGGTGGTGGAGCAGCTGCGCCTGCAGGACAGGGCGCGCCCGGCCGATCTGTCGGCCTGGGATGCGGTGGTGGAGGCCTCCGAGCACCCCGAGGATGAGGTCACCATCGCCGTGGTCGGCAAGTACATCGACCACAAGGATGCCTACAAATCGGTGGCCGAAGCCTTAAAACACGGCGGCCTGCGTCAGCGCACCCGGGTCAACCTGCGCTGGGTCGAGGCCGGCGATATCGAGCGCGAAGGCGCCGCCGCGCTGCTGGCCGGCGTGGACGGCGTGCTGGTGCCGGGCGGCTTCGGCGACCGCGGTTTCGAAGGCAAGGTGCTGACCTCGCAACATGCCCGCGCGACCCGCCTGCCGTACTTCGGCATCTGCTACGGCATGCAGGCCGCGGTGGTGGACATGGCCCGCCACGAGGCCGGTCTGGCTGGCGCCAACAGCACCGAGAACGACCGCAATGCCGCGCATCCGGTGATCGGCCTGATCACCGAATGGCGCACCCAGAGCGGCGAAGTCGAGCGGCGCAGCGAGGACTCCGACCTGGGCGGCACCATGCGCCTGGGCCTGCAGGAGCAGCGCGTCAAACCCGGCACGCTGGCGCATGCGCTGTACGGCAAGGAGGTAGTGGCCGAGCGCCACCGCCACCGCTACGAATTCAACAATCGCTACCGCACCCAGCTGGAAGACGCCGGGCTGGTGATTTCCGCCAAGTCGATGGACGACCTGCTGGTGGAGATGGTGGAGCTGCCGCAGGCCGTGCATCCGTGGTTCCTGGCCTGCCAGGCGCATCCGGAGTTCCTCTCCACGCCGCGCAGCGGGCATCCGCTGTTCATCGGCTTCATCCGCGCCGCCCGCGAACGCCGTGCGGCCCAGCAGAAGTGAGTGCACCCATGGATCTTTGCGGCTTCAAGGTCGGGCTGGATCAGCCGCTGTTCCTGATCGCCGGCCCCTGCGTGGTGGAAAGCGAGCAGTTGCAGATCGACGTGGCGGGGCAGCTGAAGGAGATCACCGGCAAGCTGGGGATCAACTTCATTTTCAAGTCCAGCTTCGACAAGGCCAACCGCACCTCGCTGCACAGCTTCCGTGGCCCCGGCATGGAAGAGGGCTTGCGCGTGCTGGCCGAGGTCAAGCGCCAGCTCGGCGTGCCGGTGCTCACCGACGTGCACGAGTACACCCCGATGGACGAAGTGGCCTCGGTGGTGGACGTGCTGCAGACACCCGCGTTCCTGGTGCGCCAGACCGACTTCATCCGCAAGGTTTGCGAGGCCGGCAAGCCGGTCAACATCAAGAAGGGCCAGTTCCTGTCGCCGTGGGATATGAAGCCGGTGGTGGAGAAGGCCAGGGCGACCGGCAACCAGCAGATCATGGTCTGCGAGCGCGGCGCCAGCTTCGGCTACAACAACCTGGTCAGCGATATGCGCAGCCTCGCGGTGATGCGCGACACCGGCTGCCCGGTGGTGTTCGATGCCACCCACTCGGTGCAGCTGCCGGGCGGGCAGGGCAGCAGCTCCGGCGGTCAGCGCGAGTTCGTGCCGGTGCTGGCGCGCGCGGCGGTGGCGGTGGGCGTGTCCGGCGTGTTCATGGAAACCCATCCCGACCCCGGCAAGGCGCTGTCCGACGGCCCCAACGCCTGGCCGCTGGGCAGGATGGAAGCGCTGCTGGAAACGCTGCTGGCACTGGATGCCGCGACCAAGCGCGGCGGCTTCCTCGAACAGACCCTCTGAAATTCCCAGGACGATCTCTACGATGACCACGATCACCCGCATCCATGCCCGCGAAATCCTCGACAGCCGCGGCAACCCCACGCTTGAAGCGGACGTGACCCTGGCCGACGGCAGCTTCGGCCGCGCCGCGGTGCCCTCGGGTGCCTCCACCGGCAGCAAGGAAGCCGTGGAGCTGCGCGATGGTGACAAGACGCGCTATCTCGGCAAGGGCGTTTCGAGGGCCGTGGGCAACGTCAACGGCGTGATCGCGGATGCGCTGCAGGGCTTCGATGCGGCCGACCAGGCCGGGTTGGACAAGCGCCTGATCGACCTCGACGGGACCGAGAACAAGGGCCGGCTGGGCGCGAACGCGCTGCTGGGCGTGTCGATGGCGGCCGCGCACGCGGTGGCGGCATCGAAGAAGCAGGTGCTGTGGCAGTACCTCGCCGGCCTGTCCGGCGCGGCGCCGGTGCTGCCGGTGCCGATGATGAACATCATCAACGGCGGCGCGCACGCCGACAACAACGTGGACCTGCAGGAATTCATGGTCCTGCCGGTGGGCTTCGACTCGTTCTCCGAGGCGTTGCGCAGCGGCACCGAGATCTTCCATGCGCTGAAGTCGGTGCTGAAGGCGCGCGGCTTGTCCACCGCGGTGGGCGACGAGGGCGGCTTCGCCCCCGACCTGCGCAGCAACGAGGAAGCGCTGGAGACCATCCTCGAGGCCATCGGCAAGGCCGGGTACAAAGCCGGCGAAGACGTGTTGCTCGGGCTGGACTGCGCGGCCAGCGAGTTCTTCGAGAACGGCAAGTACAACCTCACCGGCGAGGGCAAGCGCCTGACCTCGGAGCAGTTCGTGGACTTCCTGGCCCACTGGGCCGCGCAGTACCCGATCATCACCATCGAGGACGGCATGGCCGAGGACGACTGGGACGGCTGGAAACTGCTGACTGACCGCCTCGGCGGCAAGGTGCAGCTGGTCGGCGACGACCTGTTCGTGACCAACCCGCGCATTTTCAGGGACGGCATCGCGCGTGGCGTTGCCAATGCGATCCTGATCAAGGTCAACCAGATCGGCACCCTGAGCGAGACGTTGGAAGCCATCGCGATGGCTGATGCGGCGAAGTACGCGGCGATCGTCTCGCACCGCTCCGGCGAAACCGAGGACACCACCATTGCCGATATCGCGGTGGCGACCACCGCGACGCAGATCAAGACCGGCTCGCTGTGCCGCAGCGACCGCGTGGCCAAGTACAACCAACTGCTGCGGATCGAGGAGCAGTTGGGCGCGGCTGCGCGCTATGCCGGCCGCGACGCCTTCGTGTCGCTGAAGCGCTGAACCGGTTCCGCCGGTGAAACCGATGCGGGTGCTGCTGCTGGTCCTGGCGCTGCTGCTGGCGGCGCTGCAGGTCAAGCTCTGGTACGGCAGCGGCGGTCAGCGCGAGGTGGCGGCGCTGCAGGCGCAGGTCGCAACGCAGGCGGCGGAGAACCGCAGGCTGCAGGCCCGCAACGACGCGCTGGCCGCGGAAGTCGCCGACCTCAAGGCCGGTGGCGAAGCGGTCGAGGAGCGGGCACGCAGCGAGCTGGGCATGGTGAAGCCTGGCGAGATCTTTTACCGCGTGATCGACGGCGCACAGGCGCCGGCCACGCCGGCTGCAGCACCCGCCGCACCGGCCAGCGGCGACGGCACGACGCCATGAACTGGGCGCTGGTCCCCGCCGCCGGCAGCGGGCGCCGCTTCGGTGGCGAGGTGCCCAAACAGTACCTGCAGGCCGCCGGCAAACCCCTCATCGCGCATGCGCTGGATGCACTGCTGGCGCACCCTCGCATCGACGGCGCGGTGGTGGCGCTGGCGGCAGGCGACGCGCACTGGCCCGGCTGGGCTGTCGTGCAAGGCAAGCCCGTCGTCACCTGCATCGGCGGCGGCGAGCGTGCCGACTCGGTGCTCGCCGCGCTCCGCGCACTGCCGGAAGGCGTGGCCGAAGACGCACTACTGCTGGTGCACGACGCCGCGCGTCCCAACCTGCGCGCGGACGACATCGGCAAACTGATCGACGCGGCGGCCGCCTGTCCCGACGGCGCCATCCTCGCCGCACCGGTGCGCGACACCCTCAAGCGTGCTGGCGACGACGTCCGCATCGACGCCACCGAGCCCAGGGAGCGCCTGTGGCGCGCGCTGACACCGCAGGCGTTCCGCCGTGACCTGCTGCGGCGCGCGCTGGAAACGGCGCAGGCCGATGGCGTGGTGGTGACCGACGAGGCGATGGCGGTCGAGCGCCTGGGCCTGCGCCCGCGCCTGGTCGAAGGGCGCGAGGACAACGTGAAAGTGACTACGCCAGCGGACCTGGCCCTGGTCGAATTCCTGCTGGCGAGGACGTCATGAACATCCGTATTGGCCAGGGTTACGACGTGCATGCCTTCGGCGCGGGCGACCACGTGGTGCTGGGCGGCGTGCGCATCCCGCATACGCGCGGCGTGCTGGCGCACAGCGATGGCGACGTGGCGCTGCATGCGCTCTGCGATGCCATGCTCGGCGCGCTGGCACTGGGCGACATCGGTCGCCACTTCCCGCCGTCCGACGCGCGCTGGAAGGGGGCCGACAGCCGTGCCTTCGTCCGTCATTGCGATGCGCTGCTGCGCGAGCGCGGCTGGCGCGTGGGCAACTGCGACATCACCGTGGTCTGCGAGGCGCCCAAGATCGGGCCGCACACGCAGGCCATGCGCGAGGTGATCGCTGCCGACCTCGGCATCGGCATCGATGCGGTGAGCATCAAGGCCACGACCAGCGAGACGCTCGGGTTCACCGGCCGCGGCGAGGGCATCGCGGCGCAGGCGGTGTGCCTGCTGGTGCCGGCATGACGGCGACCGTGCGCGCCCACGGCGCGCCGGTCCTGGCCGCGCGCATCCGGACCGCGCCGGAAGACTTCTTCGTCGAGGAATTGCCGGGGTTTGAGGCAAGCGGTGCGGGCGAACACCTGCTGCTGACGGTTGAAAAGCGCGGCATGAACACCGTCTTCGCGGCCAAGGTCATCGCGCAATGGGCGGGCGTGGACGAGTCGGCAATCGGCTACGCCGGGCTGAAGGATCGCCATGCGGTAACGCGCCAGCGGTTTTCGATGTGGATTCCGAAAAAGATCGCGCCGCCGATCGAGGCATTGCAGCGCGACGACCTGCGCGTGCTGGGCCACGCCTGGCATGCGCGCAAGCTGCCGCGCGGCGCGCTGGCCGGCAACCGCTTCGTGCTGGTGCTGCGCGAGGTCGCGGGCGCGCGCGAGGCGATCGAGGCGCGCCTGTCCGCCATTGCCCGGCGCGGCGTGCCCAACTTTTTTGGTGAGCAGCGCTTCGGCCGCGGCGGCGGCAACGTGTCGCAGGCGGTGGCGATGTTTGCCGGCCGCCGGGTGAAGCGCGAGGAGCGCACGATGCTGCTGTCGGCAGCGCGTTCCGAGCTGTTCAACCGGGTGCTGGCCGCGCGCATCGAGGCCGGCTGCTGGGACGCGCCGCTGGAGGGCGAGGTGTGGATGCTGGACGGCAGCCGCAGCGTGTTCGGGCCCGAGGCGTTCACTCCCGAATTGCAGGCGCGGCTGGATGCGTTCGACATCCATCCCACCGGCCCGCTGTGGGGCGAGGGCGACCTGCGCAGCACGGGTGCTGCCCGCGAACTGGAGCTGGCGGCGCTGGCCGGCGATACCGCCATGCGGCTGCGGGCTGGGTTGGAGCGTGCGGGCCTGAAGCAGGAGCGCCGTACCCTGCGCCTGCGGCCCGCAGGCCTCAGCTGGGTCTGGCGCGACGATGGCGCGTTGGTGCTGCGCTTCGACCTGCCGCCCGGCTGCTACGCGACCACGGTGCTGGGCGAACTCGGCGAGGTCGTGGACGCCGCGGCATTGGGTTGAGCGCGGTCGTCCGTGCACCCGCGGACGGTGGGCGGGGGCACGCTGGAAGTGCGGCCGGTGCCGGCGTCAGGTCCGCTTTTCCAGCAGCACCAGCACTGCCCCGGTCCCGCCCTGTGCGGCCGGCGGCGAGTGGAAGGCCAGCACGTCGGCGCGCTGGCGCAGGATGCGGTCCACCAGGTTCTTCAACACCGGCAGGCGTTCCTCCGAGTTGCGGCCCTTGCCGTGGACGATCCGCACGCAGCCCAGCCCGTGGGCGCGGCAGTCGCGCAGGAATTCGCGCAGCAGCGCCTCGGCCGCCCGTGCCGGCAGGCCGTGCAGGTCCAGTTCCTCCTGCGCCGCGTATTCGCCGCGGGCCAGTTTCTTCAACACCCGCGGGGGGATCTCGTCGCGCCGGTAGCTGAGCGCGTCGCCGGCCTCCAGCGCCGAGACCAGCATGTGCCGGAACGCCTCGCGCGCGGCATCCTCGTCGCGGCGGGCCATCTTGGCCGAGGGTTTCGGCTTCGGTGGGGCGGGCGGCAGTGGCGCGGGCGGCAGCGGGCGGACTTGCCCGGCATCGGCGCCGATGGCGGCGCGGAACAGGCTGGCGTCGTCGCGGTCGTCGGGAACGGGCGGGGCCTTGCGCATGCGGGAAGGGTACCGCGAAGCGCGCGTGCCATCCGGTATCATGGCCCGATGCAGAATGTTCCGATGCCGTGATGCGGGTCCTGGTCAGCAACGACGACGGCGTCGACGCCCCCGGCATCCATGCGCTGGCCAACGGCCTGCGCGACGCTGGCCACGAGGTGCTGGTGGTGGCGCCCGATCGCGACCGCAGCGGCGCCAGCAATTCCCTGACGCTGGATGCGCCGATCCGGGTAGTGCGACTGGATGCGGCCACCTGGAAGGTGTACGGCACGCCCACCGACTGCGTGCATGTGGCGCTGACCGGGATGCTGGAGGCATTGGGCCTGATGCCCGATATCGTGGTATCTGGCATCAACAACGTCGCCAACCTGGGCGACGACGTCATCTATTCCGGCACTGTGGCGGCCGCGATGGAAGGCCGCTTCCTCGGCCTGCCGTCGGTGGCGGTCTCGCTGGTCACGGAAGGACACGTCGGCCGCCATTACGACAGCGCCGCCCGTGCGGCGGTGGAGATCGTCGAGCGTCTGCGCCGCGACCCGCTGCCGGCCAGCACCATCCTCAACGTCAACGTGCCGGACCTGCCCTGGGGCCGGATCCGCGGCTTCGAGACCAGCCGGCTGGGCCATCGCCACCGCGCCGAACCGTGCACGCCGCAGGAAGACCCGCGCGGGCGCCAGTGGTGGTGGATCGGCGCCGCCGGCGACGAACAGGACGCCGGGCCCGGTACCGACTTCCACGCGGTGCGCACCGGCCACATTGCCATCACCCCGCTGCATGTCGACCTGACCCGCTACCAGGCGTTGGAGCAGGTGGCCGGCTGGGTGGGTGGGCTGGCCGCATCGCTGGAGACGGCACCGTGATCGCACGCTTGCGCCTGCAGCCGGCCGACCTGGGCATGGGCCTGACCGGCCAGCGCGTGCGCGACCGGCTGATCGAGGACCTGCGCAAGGGCGGGATCGCCGATGAGCGCGTGCTCAATGCGATCCGCACCGTGCCGCGGCACCGGTTTGTGGATGAGGCGCTGGCGTCGCGCGCCTATGAGAACAACGCCCTGCCGATCGGCCACGGGCAAACCATCTCGCAGCCGCTGGTGGTGGCGAAGATGACCGAGGCGCTGCTGCGCGACGGCCCGAAGCGGGTGCTGGAGGTCGGTACCGGCTCCGGCTACCAGGCCGCGGTGCTGGCCGCGCTGGGGCTGGAGGTCTACACGGTCGAGCGCATCGGCGACCTGCTGCGCACTGCACGCAAACGCTTCCGCGCGCTCGGCCTGCAGGTGCGCAGCAAGCATGACGACGGCCGCATCGGTTGGCCGGAGGAGGCGCCGTTCGACGCCATCATCGTCACCGCTGCTGGCCCCGCGCTGGTGGATGCGCTGCTCGGCCAGCTGGCCTCCGGCGGCGTGCTGGTCGCACCGGTGGGCGCCTCGGCCGGGCAATCCCTGCTGTGTCTGCGCAAGGATGCGGAGGGAGGGCTGGTGCAGGAAGACCTCGGCGCCGTCGTGTTCGTGCCGCTGCTGTCCGGGATGGTGGATCGATGAAGCTGTTCGGCCCCCTCTACCAGCGCGCGCTGGCATGGTCGCGGCATCCCAAGGCCCCGGCGCTGCTGGGCGGCCTGAGCTTCGCCGAGGCGATCGTGTTCCCGGTGATGCCCGAAGTGATGCTGGCGCCGATGTGCCTAGCGCAGCCAAAGCATGCGTTCCGTTTCGCCAACATCAGCCTGCTGTTTTCACTGCTGGGTGCGGTGGTCGGCTATCTGCTGGGCCACTACGCCTATGAGCTGGTGAAGCCGGCGCTGGCCGCGCTGGGCTGGCTGGGCCGGATCGACGCGCAGGTGGAGGAGCTGCGCGGCATCGTGGCGCATTCGCCGTGGCGCGCGTTCTGGCTGCTGGTGCTGGCCGGCTTCACCCCGATTCCGCTGAAGATCTTCACCTGGGCCAGTGGCGTGGTGGGCGTGCCGATGCTGCCGTTCCTGGCGGCCATGCTGGTCGGGCGCGGCAAGCGCGTCCACCTGCTGGCGCTGGTCATCCGGCTGGGCGGCGAGCGCGCCGAGCGCGCGCTGCACCGCTGGATCGAACACCTCGGCTGGGCCTCGCTGCTGCTGCTGGCCGGGCTGGCGGGTTGGTTGCTGTTGCACGGGCATGCGGCATGATGAAAGGCATGCGAGTGAACCGGATCCTGATGGGCGTGGTGGCCGTGACGGTGCTGGCCAGCTGCTCGCACACCCGGCTGGTACGCGCGCCGGCGGCGTCCGGCGGGCAGTCGGCGTTGCCGCCGGTTCGCGTATCGCAGCCCCAATACGGGGCTACCGTGGTGGTGCAGCGCGGCCAGACCGTCTACCGCATCGCCACCGAAAACGGCATCACCGCGCTCGACCTGGCGCTGTGGAACGATATCCCGCCGCCTTACACCATCTATCCGGGCCAGCGGCTGCGGCTGTATCCCCTGGATCGCCGCGCCGCGCCGCCGCGTCCGGTTACCTCTTTGCCGCCAGCCGGTGCGGGGAGCGCTGCCGCGCCGCGCCCCGCACCACCGCCCGTCGCGCCGCCAGCGGCCGCCAGCACCCTGGCCTGGCGCTGGCCGGCCGAGGGCGAGATCGTGGGGGGGTTCGCGGGTGGCGACCCGACCCGCCAAGGTATCGACATCGCCGGCAAGGCAGGCCAGCCGGTGCGCGCCGCCGCCGACGGCGTGGTGGTTTACTCCGGCTCGGGGCTGGTGGGCTACGGCGAGTTGGTCATCATCAAGCACAACGACCAGTGGCTGTCGGCCTACGGCCACAACCGCGCGCGGCTGGTGAACGAAGGGGCGCTGGTCAAGGCCGGCCAGCAGATCGCGGAGATGGGCCGCAGCGGCGCGTCGCGCGACATGCTGCATTTCGAGATCCGCTACAACGGCAAGCCCGTGGATCCGTTGGCCTACTTGCCAGCACGTTGAGCGGCGATCCGGGTCATCACGTGCGCATCCTAAGCGGATGAGCGGTATTTGTGGCGCCTGCGTGGCGCAGGCGTGTCAGCGGACCGATTTCAGGGTCAGTTCCAGCTCGTCCCGGCCGTCGCGGCGCTGCAGGATGCGGGCGGGCGTTGGCAGGCCGTCCACCACCCACACAATCACCTGCTTGTCGTCGCCGGTGCGCGCCACCTTGGTCGCAGTGCGGGGCTGCCCGGCCACGGTGATGGTGTCCTTGCCAAGGTTCTGGAAGCGCTGCGGGCGCGCCACACCGTTGTCGACCAGCCGGTAGTTGAGCGGCTTGCCCGCGGCCACGTCGCGCACCAGCGCCAGATTCAGCAGCATGCCGTCAAGGTCGCCGTCCTCCAGCTTGACCGGCCCGGCGCGATCGTCCTTCACGTCGCCGCTCCAGCGCGCCTCGCGCTGGGTCCAGTCGTAGGTGGCGTTCCTCTGTGAGCGCTTGAACAGCACTTGGGTGGCGTCCACGCCCGACAGCGGGCGGAAGCTGCCGCCGGTTTCCTCGAACACCGTGGTCTGGCGCGAGCTGCCCAACTGGTTGCTGACGACCAGCTCGTAGGTCCAGCGGTCGCCGGCGGTGCGGCTGAGGCTGATCTGCGCATTGGCCTGCACACCCTTCCAGTTGGCGTCGTAGTCGGCGACGAATGGCTTGAGGGCCCAGGCCGGCGCGGTGGCCAGCAGGAGCAACAGCAGGGCGAACAGACGGCGTGCGCTCATCGGGGAATCCTTGTGAAAGACAGCATGGCAGCCGTCATGTCGCGGCCGACTCTAGCGGCAGCGGTGTAAACACGGCCTGACCATCCAGCACTACCTGTCCATTCCGTTCAGCCAGGCGCCCAGCGGCGGCCAAGCGCAGCACCTGCAGCAGCAGCGGGTGTTCCACGGCCAGCACCCGGGCGGCAAGGCTGTCGGCATCGTCGCCCGGTAGCACCGGCACCCGGGCCTGGGCGATCACCGGGCCGCCGTCCAGCTCCGCGGTCACGAAGTGCACGCTGGCGCCGTGCTCGCGGTCGCCAGCGTCCAGTGCGCGCTGGTGGGTGTGCAGGCCCTTGTATTTGGGCAGCAGCGCGGGATGGATGTTGAGCAGCCGGCCATGGAAGCGCTGCACGAAGTCCGGGCCAAGAATGCGCATGTAGCCGGCGCAGACGATCCAGTCCGGTGTGGCGGCGGCAATCGCATCGCCCAGCGCCGCGTCGAACGCGGCGCGGCTGCCGCAGGACTTGGGGGTGCGCGCCCAGCGCAGGGCCTCGGGTACCCGGAGCAGGGCCGGGGCGTCGGGGTTGTCCGAGAATACGCCGACCACCTGCGCGTCCAGGGTGCCGGCGGCGATGGCGTCGAGGATGGCCTGCAGATTGCTGCCGCGGCCGGAGGCAAGGGCGGCGATGCGGATGGGCATGGCGTCAGGTCAGCCGATACGCAGACGGTCGCCGTCACGCGGCGGGGTGACCTGGCCGATCCGCCAGTGGGCCAGGCCCAGACGGTCGAGGTCGGCCTCGATGGCGGCCACGTCGGCCGGGTCGGCCATCAGGACGTAGCCGATACCGCAGTTGAAGGTGCGCCACATTTCCGGCTCGGCCACGCCGCCTTCGCGCTGCAGCCAGTCGAACACGGCCGGGCGCGGCCAGCTGGACACGTCGATGTCCAGCCCCAGCGGGGCCGGAACCACGCGGATGATCTTTTCCACCAGCGCGCCGCCGGTGACGTGCGCCATCGCGTGGATGTCGTGCTTGGCCAGCAGTTCCAGCACTGGCTTGACGTAAATGCGGGTGGGCGCCATCAGCGCGTCGGCCAGGGGGGTGCCGCCCAGGTCGAGGTCGAGCGGGTTGCCGGCGCGCTGCAGGATCTTGCGGATCAGCGAGTAGCCGTTGGAATGCGGGCCGCTGGAGGCCAGACCGATCAGCACGTCGCCTGCGCGCAGGGCGCTGGAATCGATCAGCTTGGACTTCTCCACCGCGCCGACGGTGAAGCCGGCGAGGTCATAGTCGCCGGGCGGGTACATGTCCGGCATTTCCGCCGTCTCGCCGCCGATCAGCGCACAGCCGGCAATCTCGCAGCCCTTGGCAATGCCGGCGACCACGTTGACGGCGGTGTCCACGTCCAGCTTGCCGGTGGCGAAGTAGTCCAGGAAGAACAGCGGTTCGGCGCCCTGCACCAGCACGTCGTTGACGCACATCGCCACCAGATCCTGGCCGATCGTGTCGTGGCGATTCAGTTGCTTGGCGAGGATCAGCTTGGTGCCCACACCGTCGGTGCCGGACACCAGCACCGGCTCCCGGTAGCGGCCGGCCAGGTCGAACAGGCCGCCGAACAGGCCCACGCCGCCCAGGACTTCGGGGCGCAGCGTGCGGCGCACCAGCGGCTTGATCCGCTCCACCACGGCGTTGCCGGCATCGATGTCAACACCGGCGTCGCGGTAGGTCAGGCCGGAAGAGGAGGGCGTGGAAGGCGTCACGGCGGACTCGCGCGGGCATTGTGAATCCGCGATTTTAGCAGCCGCGCAACCCGGACATGGACGTGTCCGTCCGCCTGCGGCACCATTTCCCCACGCAATGGCCGGAACTCCGGCGAGGAAGGGCGATGCAAACCAAGCCGCAATGGACGATGCAACCGGGTCTGGGCTGGCTGCGGGCAGCGCTGCTGGCCGCGGTGCTGGGCCTGTTGCCGGCGGGCGTGGCGCTGGCGCAGCGGACCGAGGGCGACCGCGCGCAGGCGCAGGGCGCCTACCAGGCGGAAGTTCCGGTCCGCAACCAGACCGATGCCGAGCGTGAGAAGGCGTTCGTCCGTGCGTTGGCGCAGGTGCTGGTCAATGTCACCGGGGATGATGGCGCTACCCAGCGTCCGGGCGTGCGCGAGGAGCTGGCCAAAGCCACCCATTACGTGGAAGGGTACGACTATCGCCAGGACGAAGGCGTGTCCGCCACCGGCGCGCCAAGTTTCCAGACCATGCTGGTGGTGCGTTTCCGCCAGGCCGACGTGGATGATCTGGTGGCCATGCTCGGCCTGCCCAGCTGGCCGCAGCCGCGTCCCAAGCCGGTGCTGTGGCTGGCCATCGACGACGGCAGTGGGCCGCGCCTGGTCGGGTTGGCGCAGGTAAACGCGGCGCGCTCGATCCTGGATGCCGCCAAGTCGCGCGGCTACGCGCTGGGTCTGCCCGCCGGCACCGCCGCGGAACAGGCGGCAGTGGGCGCGATCTGGCGCGGCGACATCGCTGCCATCTCGGCCCTCTCCAAGCGCTACAGCCCGCCGATGCAACTGATCGGCAAGCTGCGCCGCAGTGCGGGTGGCTGGAGTGCCGACTGGACCTTGGTTGACGGCGGCAAGGTGCTGTCGACCTGGCAGACCAGCCATCCGGATGCCCGCCGGGCCATGGCCGGGGGCGCGGACGGTGCCGCCGACGCGCTGTTCAAGCGTTACGCCAAGGCGGGCGCCGCCGGACCGGCGGGCGTCTACCGGCTGCGCATCCTCGGCATCCGCGGCGCGGACGATTACCTGCGATTGGCGGGGTATCTGGACGGGATCGCCATCGTGAAGCGCATCGCGCCGGTCGCGGCGTCGCCCGAGGCGCTGGAACTGGACCTCGATCTGGCCACGGGTCTTGCCGGCTTCAATCGCTACATCGCGCGCGGCGACCTGCTGGTGCCCGTCGCCGGTGATCCGGCCGACGCCGGTGGTCCGGCGATTTTCCGCCTCACGGGGGGTTGAGCATGCATCGCGACGAAGATCTGGCCACCATCGCCGCGTTCTATCGGCGCGTGCAGTCGACGGCGCTGTTGCTGGGGATCGGCTGGCTGCTGTGGCTGCTGGCGCCGATCCTCACTCCGTTTGCCCTGGCCGCGCTGCTGGGCTGGCTGGGCGATCCGATGGTGGATCGCCTGGAGCGACGAATGTCGCGCAACTGGGCCGTGACGGTGGTGTTTTCCAGCATCGTCCTGCTCATGTTGCTGCTGCTGGTGCTGCTGTTGCCGGTGCTGGAGGCGCAGGTGATGACCTTGGTCGATTCGCTGCCGGGCTACCGCGACTGGTTGGTGCAGACCGCGCTGCCCTGGCTGGAGCGGCGCACCGGGTTGCAGATCCTGGCCTGGTTTGACCCGCAGCGCCTGTTCGAGCTGATCCGCACGCACTGGCAGAGTGCAGGTGGTATCGCGGCGGTGGTGCTGGGCTATGTCTCGCGCTCCGGCGTTGCTCTGCTGGCCTGGCTGGCCAATCTCGCCCTGCTACCGGTACTGACCTTTTTCTTTTTGCGCGACTGGGATCTGATCGTGGAGCGCATCGCCGCCCTGGTGCCGCGCAGCCATTACGACACCGTGCGCACGCTGGCGCATCAGACCGACGAGGTGCTGGGCGGTTTTCTGCGCGGCCAGATGCTGGTCATGCTGATCCTTGGGGTGCTGTATGCCCTTGGGTTGTGGCTGGTGGGGCTGGATCTGGGCATCCTGATCGGCCTGGTGGCCGGGCTGTTGACCTTCGTGCCGTATCTGGGGCCGGCTTCGATCGTGATCTTCGGCGGACTGGCGGCGCTGGTGCAGTTTGGTGACTGGCAGCATCTGCTGGGGGTGGGCATCGTGTTCACCGTCGGCCAGCTGGTGGAGAGCTTCCTGCTGACGCCGGTGCTGGTGGGCGATCGCATCGGCCTGCATCCGATGGCGGTGATCTTCGCGGTGATGGCCGGTGGCACCCTGTTTGGCTTTCTCGGCATGCTGCTGGCGCTGCCGGTGGCGGCGGTGGCGAACGTGCTGCTGCGCTATGCCCATGAACGTTATCGCCACAGCCGCCTGTATGCCGGCGACGCGCCGGTGAGCGCGGCGCCCGCCGAGGTTATGCCGGACGCAGCCCCGGTGCCGGCCGCCGATGTGGACGCGCCTGCGCCCTGACATGGCCGATCTGGTGCCACAACTGCCGCTGGCGCTGCGCGCGCCGCCGGAGCAGCGCCTGTCGCGCTATGTCGGCGCGCCCGCGGGCCTGCTGGAGGCGCTGCACGCGCTGGCTGCCGGCGACGTGCCGGGCGGGTTGTTCCTGCAGGGCGTTCCCGCCACCGGCAAGACCCACCTGTTGCTGGGCACCTGCGCGGAAGCGGAGCTGGCCGGGCGCCATGCCAGCTACCTGGCGCTGCGCGGCCTGCGCGGCCGCGTGCGGGCCGCCGTCGAGGGGCTCGATCAGTCGGACCTGCTGGCACTGGACGACCTCGACGCGGTCGCCGGCGAGCGGGACGACGAGATCGCGCTGTTCGACCTGCACAACCGCCTGTGCGATGCCGGCCGCACGCCGCTGTACGCCGCCGCCGACGGGCCCGACGCCCTCGGCCTGGTGCTGCCCGATTTGCGCTCCCGTCTGGCGCAGTGTGCGCGCTGGGCTCTGCCGGTACTGGATGACGACGGCCGCGCCGAGTTGCTGCGCCAGCGTGCTGCCGCGCGCGGGTTGGAGTTCGATGAGGCCGCACTGGACTGGCTGCTGCGCCGCGCCAGCCGCGACCTGGGTACGCTGACCGCGCTGTTCGAGCGGCTGGACCGCGCTTCCCTGGCCGCGCAGCGGCGGTTGACCGTGCCCTTCCTGCGGCAGGTGCTGGAGATCGACCTGCCCTGATCGTCCGCGTGGGCCTGGTGCCGTCAGGCGTCGCCCCGGAGTTCGGCGTCGAGGCGCGCCAGCCGCTCCGGCGTCCCCACGTCGGTCCAGCGGCCGCGGTGGTGTTCGCCGGTGATTGCGCCGCAGGCCATGTGCGCGCGCAGAAGCGGGGCCAGCGGGAACTTCGGTTTGCCGTTGGCAAGCCTGAAAGTGGCGATGCAGGCGCGCCATCCGTCCAGCAGTTGTGGCCGATAGACGCCTATGCCGGCATAGGTGAGCGTGTGGTCGCCGTCGGCGCGCACGCAGCCGTCTGCATCGAGCGCGAAATCGCCTTGGGTTGCCTGCGGCGGCCGGTCCACCAGCACGAGGTGCGCCAGCCCGCGCGGCGCGCGCGGCAGAGTGGCGAAATCGAGGTCGGTCCACACGTCGCCGTTCACCAGCAGGAAGGGCGCATCCCCGAGTAGCGGCAGGGCGTTGAGCATGCCGCCACCGGTTTCCAGCGGAGTATCGCCTTCGAAAGCGAAGTGCAGGCGCAGGTTCCAGCGCGCGCCGTTGCCCAGTGCCGCGGGAAACTGGTCTGCCAGCCACGAGGTGTTCACGACGACATCGCGAATGCCCAGCGCCGCCAGCTTCTCCAGATGCCATTCGATCAGCGGCTTGCCGCCGACGCGCAGCAGCGGCTTGGGCGTGGTGTCGGTGAGCGGGCGCATCCGCTCGCCCAGCCCGGCAGCGAAGATGAGCGCCTTCATGCCGTCACCCTGGCAAAGGCGGGTTTGAGGGTGCGCTCCAGCAGCGCGCGCAGCGGGTCGAGTTCGCGGTATTTCGGCACCACCGCATCGAGGTAGGCGAAGAAGCGCGGGGCATCCTGCAGGTAGCGCGGTTTGCCGTCGCGGTGGTGCAGGCGGGCGAAGATGCCCAGGATTTTCAGATGCCGCTGCACGCCGCACCAGTCGGCATCGCGCAGGAACATGTCGAGCGCGGGCACTGGCAGGCCGGCGGTCACGGCGCGCGCGTGGTAGTCGCGCAGCCAGCCGTCGACGCGCGGTTCCGGCCAGCTGAGAAAGGCATCGCGCAGCAGGCTGACCGGGTCGTAGGCGATGGGCCCCAGCACCAGATCCTGGAAATCCAGTACGGCCGGCCCGTCCGCCACCGGCATCAGGTTGCGCAGCATGAAGTCGCGGTGGGTGGGCACGCGCGGCTGCGCCAGCATGGCGTCCATCAACCGGCGCTGAGCCAGTTGCAGGCGTTCAGCGTCGTCGCAGTCCAGTGCGATGCCGAGGTGACGGCGCACGAACCAGTCTTCGAACAGGCCGGCATCCCGCTGCAGCAGGGCTTCGCCGAACACCGGCATGTCGGCAGGCAGGGCCATCGACTGCAACCGCACCAGTTGGGCGATGGCGGCTGCCATATGGGTGTCGGCGGTGTCAGCATCGATCACCTGCGCCACGGTCGGCCCGCCCAGGTCTTCCAGCAGCAGGAAGCCGGCGTCGATGTCGCGTGCCAGCACCTGCGGCACTCGCACGCCGCCGGCCTCCAGCATGTCGTGGATGCGCAGCCACGGGCGCACGTCTTCCTGGCCGGGCGGCGAGTCCATCACGATGCGCGAGGGCGCGGTACCCACCGTCCGCCAATAGCTGCGGAAACCAGCATCGGTGGAGGCGCGTTCCAGCCCGGCATCGGGCTGCTGCAGGGCCGCGCGGGCCCAGGCTAGGCGCTGCGCGGCGCGGGCATCGTGCGTTGCGGGTTCGCTCATGCGCAAAGGGTAAACTGCGCGCCGGTATTTGCGCAGTCGTAGCGAGGCCTCCGTGGCGACATTACAGCCCGTCCTGTTGTCCGGCGGTTCCGGTACCCGTCTGTGGCCGCTGTCGCGCGAGGCCTATCCCAAGCAGTTCCTGCCGCTGGCGGGCGACGCCACCATGCTGCAGGCCACCTGGCGGCGGGTGGCAGCGTTGACCGATGCTGCCCCGATCGTGGTCGCTGG
Source organism: Thermomonas sp. (assembly GCF_046293095.1). Taxonomy (GTDB): domain Bacteria; phylum Pseudomonadota; class Gammaproteobacteria; order Xanthomonadales; family Xanthomonadaceae; genus Thermomonas. The sequence continues at coordinate 547,759 of NZ_JBKBPN010000001.1, read as the reverse complement.
CGAGGATCACCGCTTCCTGGTGGCCGAGCAGTTACGCCAGATCGGCGCCCCGACGCCGGCGATCCTGCTGGAACCGGTTGGCCGCAACACGGCCCCGGCGATCGCGGCGGCGGCGCTGCAGGCCATGGCCAACGGCGAGGATCCGCTGTTGCTGGTGCTGCCGTCCGATCACGTGGTGCGCGACGAGGCCGCCTTCCATGCCGCCGTGCGCGCCGCCATGCCGGCCGCTGCCGACGGCATGCTGGTGACGTTCGGGATCGTGCCGACAGCGGCCGAAACCGGCTTCGGGTACATCCAGGCCGCCCCCGGCGACGGTGTGCGCCCGGTCGTGAGGTTTGTCGAGAAGCCTGATGCGGCAACAGCCCAAGCCTATCTTCAGGCGGGTGGCTATTACTGGAACAGCGGCATGTTCCTGCTGCGCGCCTCGCGCTATCTGGACGAACTGCAGCGCTTCCGCCCGGACATCGTTGCCACTGTTCGTGCCGCGTTTGCCGCGGCCAGCCGCGATGGTGATTTCATCCGCCTGGACAAGGCGGCGTTTGCGGCCTGTCCGTCGGATTCGATCGACTACGCGGTGATGGAAAAGACCGACGCCGCAGGCGTGCTGCCGGTGGAGATCGGTTGGAACGATGTCGGCTCGTGGGCGGCGCTGTGGGCGGTCAGCGAGCAGGACACCGATGGCAATGCCCATCACGGCGATGTGATCGCCATCGACAGCCGCAACAGCTATGCCTATGCGCGCCGGCTGGTGGCGCTGGTGGGCGTCGAAGATCTGGTGGTGGTGGAAACCGACGACGCCGTGCTGGTGGCGCGCAAGGACAAGGTGCAGCAGGTCAAGGACGTGGTGGCGCGGCTGAAGGCGGATGCCCGCACCCAGGCGGTGCTGCACCGGGAAGTGCATCGCCCGTGGGGCAGCTATGACTCGGTGGACGTGGGCGAGCGCTTCCAGGTCAAGCGCATCAAGGTGAAACCCGGCGCCCGGCTGTCACTGCAATCGCACGCCCGCCGCGCCGAACACTGGGTGGTGGTGCGCGGCATTGCCCGCGTGACCCGCGACAACGACGTGTTCGATCTCTATCCCAACCAGAGCACCTACATCCCGATCGGCGCCAAGCACCGGCTGGAAAACCCGGGCCACGAGCCGCTGGAGCTGATCGAGGTGCAATCCGGCGACTACCTTGGCGAAGATGACATCGTGCGTTACGAGGACGTGTACGGCCGCAGCTGACGCTGCGGGCAGTGATGCTTAGCCCAACGAGGCTAGCCAGTCGTCGTCGCTGCCTTCCGGCACATCTGCCAGCAGCGCGGTGCTCAAGTAGCGCTCGCCGGTGTCCGGCAACATGGCCAGCAGCACGCTGCCTGCCGGGGCGGTTTCGGCAATCGCAAGGGCTGTGGCCAGCGTGCCGCCGGCGGAGATGCCAACGAAGATGCCTTCTTCAGCCGCCAGCCGGCGCGCGGTGGCGATCGCCTGCTCGTCGCTGACGGTATGCAGGGCATCCGCCACGCTGCGGTCGAGGACGTCAGGCACGAAATCGGGCGTCCAGCCCTGGATCTTATGCGGCTGCCAGGCATCGCCCTTGAGCAGGGCGGCGCCGGCCGGTTCCGTGGCGGCGATGTGCACGTCGGGGCGGGCCAGCTTGAGCATCTGGCCGACGCCGGTCAGGGTGCCGCCGGTGCCCCAGCCGCTGACGAACCAATCCAGCCGCTTGCCGGCAAAGTCGCGCAGAATCTCGGCGGCGGTGGTGTTGCGGTGGAAGGCCGGGTTGGCCGGGTTGGCGAACTGGCTGGCCAGAAACCAGCCATGGCGTTCGGCCAGTTCGCGGGCCTTGCGCACCATGCCGCTGCCGCGTTCGGTGGCTGGCGTCAGGATGACCTTGGCGCCATAGGCGCGCATCAGCTTACGGCGCTCCACCGAGAAGGTCTCGGTCATCACCGCGACGAACTTGTAGCCACGGGCGGCGGCGATCATCGCCAACGCCACGCCAGTGTTGCCGGAAGTGGCCTCGATGATGGTGTCGCCCGGTTTCAGCAGCCCGCGCCGTTCGGCATCGAGGATGATCCCAAGCGCCAGGCGGTCCTTGACCGAGCCGCCGGGGTTGAACGCCTCCACCTTCACGTAGACGGTGGCGTGTGCCGGTGCGAGCCGTGCCAGCCGCACGATGGGCGTGTTGCCGATGGTGTCGAGAATGCTGTCGTAGAGGGCCATGGGGTGGTGTCCTGGAAGCGGGGGCGCAAGGCGGCAAGCGCGAGTCTGCGCGGATGCGCGTCAGGGGCGTCTTGGCAAACCTGACCGGAGGCATGGCGCAGGCGCGGTTCGCGCCTCAGAGGGACACCACCCTAGGCGCGGACCGACGGGCGGTGCCAATGGCGGTGCGCGGTTTGCTTATGCTTCCAGGGCATAAGCAAGCTCTTCTGCCGCTGTGGCAGCGGGCTATAATCCATCTTTATATATCGATGAAGAGATATTTGAGCCCTCCGTCATGACTCTTACCCAGCTCCGCTACCTGGTCGCCATCGCCGATTCCGGCTTCAACATCACCCAAGCCGCCGAGCGGGTGCACGCCACCCAGCCGGGCCTGTCGAAGCAGCTGAAACAGCTGGAGGAAGAACTCGGCTTCCAGCTGTTCCTGCGCAAGGGCCGCAGCCTGGAGGGCGTGGCGCCAGCCGGGGTGAAGGTGATCGAGAGTGCGCGCCGCATCCTGGCGGAGGCCGCCAACATCCGCAGCTATGCCGCCAACGAGCGCGGCGAGCACCGCGGCCGCCTGCTGCTGGCCACCACCCATACGCAGGCGCGCTATGTGCTGCCGAAGGCGATTGCCGAACTGGCGCGGCGCTACCCGCAGGTCAGCGTGGATCTGTTCGCGGCTGGGGATGCGGAGGTGCTGGACAAGCTGGACGAGGCCGACTTCGGGCTGATTAGCACGGCCGGCGGCGCGCCCACGACCGGCGGTATCGCGGTGCCGCTGTTCCGCTGGCGCCGCGTGCTGCTGGTGCAGAAAGAGCATCCGCTGGCCGAACTGGGCGCGCCGCCCACGTTGGCGGAGCTGGCGCGTTATCCGCTGATTTCCTACGAGTCCTCGATGCTGCCCGAGTCCTCCCTGCAGCGTGCCTTTGCCGCAGCGGGCGTGGTGCCGCAGATTGCGATGACGGCACGCGACGCCAACCTGATCAAGGCCTACGTGCGGACCGGCATGGGCGCGGGGCTGCTGGCGGAGATGGCGGTGGGCGGCCGGGAGGATGACGATCTGCGGGTCATCGAGGCGCCGCAGGCGTTGCCCGAATGCATCACCTGGGCGGTGGTGCCGCGCGGGCGCGTGCTGCGCGAATACGCACTGGCCCTGTTGCACGGGTTGGCCCCGCAGATCGATCCGCGCGACCTACGGCGCGTACTGGAAGGCAACCTCACCCTCGACTGGCCCAGGCCGCCGCGCTGGCAGCCCGCCTGACGGGCCGGTGCGCGCCCTCCCTGGCGCGCACCGGAGGCGATCATCCGCGCAGCGCGAACTCCACCGGCACCAGGCCGATCGCCTGCGCCGGCAGGCCGTCGCGGCTGGCGGGCTGGAAGCGCCAGCGCTTCAGCACCTGCAGGCGGGCGGCCTCGTCCAGCTCCCGATGGCCGCTGCTGCGGGACACCGTGACCTCCAGCGGCCGGCCGTCCACGTCCACCAGTACCTGCAACAGCACGGTGCCGGCCAGCCGACGCTGCAGCGCGGCGCGCGGGTAGGCCGGGGCGGGGGCGTCGCGGTAGGCCAGTTGCATGGGCGCGGGGCCTCCCTGCGGCGGCAGGCCCAGGTCGGGTGGGCCGACCTCGCGGCTGTCTGCGGTCGTATCGATGGCCGGGGTGGTGCCGGCGTCCGCCACCACCGCGGGTGGCGACACCGGATCCGGACGTGGTGTCGCCACGCTGCGGCGTTCGGGGGTCGGGGCCGCGGGCGTCGGGCGCGGCAGCGTCACCACCTCCACCACCTCGGGTGGCTTGGGCAGGATACGGGCCTGCAGGTCGGGTCGGCTGGGCGGGGCCGCTGCGGGGGGCGGCAGCGAGACCGGAATCAGCAGCAGGCCGAACACCAGCAGGTTCAGCGCCAGCGTGCTGCTGAAGGTGAGCACACGCGCAGGATCCGGGCGCGGCCGGTCGATGGGTGCGTGGGCAGGGGCGTGGGAAGCGGACGTCGTCATGGCCAATCTCCTGATGCAAGGAATCGGGAACCACGCGGATGCGAACGACCGGGTGCGGGAAACGGGGTCGCCGCACGCTTCCACGCTGCGCCTGCGGCGGCGTGAGCGGCAAGCAGGGGGCGGGCGCGCGTTGGCGGTAATTCAGCCTGCCAGACACGACGACGCCCGCACGCGGCGGGCGTCGCGGGGCCAGCCGGAGGTCCGGCTTACTGGCCGAGTTCGAACACCATCTCCACGGACACCGACACCGAACTCTCGCCGGGGGAGATCGCCGTGTCCTTTTCCATCGGGGTAGCGGCCATCATCCGCATCACCGGCATCGGGCCGGGCTGGCTGGCGCCGCCTTCGCTGATGCTGACGACGCGCTTCACCTGCAGGCCCAGCGCGCGGGCGTAGGTCTGCGCCTGCGCCTGCGCCTTCTTCACCGCGGCAAGGCGGGCTTCTTCCAGCGCGGCTTCGGGCTGGTCAATGCCGAAGCGGGGGCCATTGATCTGGTTGGCGCCCTGCGCCACCAGTGCGTCCAGCACCTTGCCCAGCCTGGCCAGCTCGCGGACCTTCACGTTGACCGTGTTGCTGGCCTGGTAGCCGACGATGGCGGGCGGCTGGTTCTCCGCGTACCTGTACTGCGGGTTGAGATTGATCCCGCTGGTCTGGATGTCACGCGGGGCGATCCCGGCCGCGCGCAGCGCCGCCATCACTTTGTCCATCTGCGTGGCGTTGTCGCGCATCGCCGCGTTGGCATCGGCGGCCTGGGTGACCACGCCGGTGGAGAGCGTGGCGATATCCGGCGTGCGGCTGGCTTCGGCGGTGGTGCTGACTGACAGCAGTGTGCCTTGCGTGGTGGGGGTGGCGAGGTCGGCGGCGGGACGGGCGTGGCTGGTCATGGGCAGGGCGGCGGCAAGGGCGAAGGCGAGCAGCAGCGGGCGCAGCGTAGGCATGATGGACTCCTGTGGGTTGCGGAGGAAAGAATGCACTCGACGGGGGTGAACGGCCGGTGAGCCGGGGCGGGGTTGGCCCGTGCCGGCAGTGCGGCGTGCAGTCGGGTGCGGGTTAGACTTCCGCCATGCTGCATCTTGCCTCGCGTTCGCCCCGCCGCGCCGAACTGCTGGCCCGCCTTGGGCTGGAGTTCGGTCTCCTTGATCCCGATGTTCCCGAACAGCAGGGGCCGGACGAGCCCGCTGCCGACTACGTGCGCCGGGTCGCGCGCGAAAAGGCCGGTGCCGGGCTGCTGGCGGTGGTGGCGGTGCCCGGCGCGGTGGTGCTGGGCGCCGATACCGAAGTCATCCTCGACGACCGCGTGTTCGGCAAGCCGAAGGACGAAAGCGATGCGGCGGCGATGCTGCGCGCGCTGTCCGGTCGCACCCACGAGGTGCTGACGGCGGTCTCGCTGGTCAGCGCCGACCGCGAGGCGCAGGCGGCATCGCTGACCCGCGTCACGGTGGACCCGCTGTCCCAGGCCGACATCGCCCGCTACCTTGCCAGCGGCGAGTGGCAGGGCAAGGCGGGCGCCTACGCGATCCAGGGGCGGTTCGAGGCCCACGTGGCACGGCTGGACGGCAGCTATTCGGGCGTCATGGGCCTGCCGTTGCGGGACACCGCCGGCCTGCTGCGCCAGTTCGGGCTGCTGCCGTCATGAGCGAGGAGCTGCTGGTCAACGTCACCCCGCGCGAGACCCGCGTTGCGGTGGTCGAAAACGGCATGCTGCAGGAGCTGCACATCGAGCGTGGCAGCCAGCGCGGCGTCGTTGGCAACATCTATAAAGGCAAGGTGCAGCGGGTGATGCCCGGCATGCAGGCCGCCTTCGTGGATATCGGCCTGGACCGCGCCGCCTTCCTGCATGCCAACGACATCTTCCGCGGCCCGCCCATCGAGACGGTGCCCGGCGAGGAGCCGGCCCCGGCGCCGGTGCAGACCCCCATTACCGACCTGCTGCGGGATGGCGCCGAGGTGGTGGTGCAGGTGGTGAAAGACCCCATCGGCAGCAAGGGCGCGCGGCTCACCACCCAGATCAGCATTCCCTCGCGCTACCTGGTGCTGCTGCCGCGTTCGAAGGTGATCGGCATTTCCGCCCGCATCGAGGACGAGGCCGAGCGCACGCGCCTGAAAGGCCTGATGGCCCAGCTGACCGCTGGTGGTCCCGGGTTTGGTTACATCGTACGCACCAATGCCGAGGGGCAGCCTGCCGAAGCGCTGGCCGAGGACATTGCCTATCTGAGCCGGGTCTGGGAGCAGGTCGAAAGCCGCGCCCCCAGTGCGGCCGTGGGCAGCTGCCTGTACGAGGACCTGAGCCTGCCGCTGCGCGCGGTGCGTGACCTGATCCGCCGCGACGTGGAAAAGGTAAAGGTGGATTCACGCGAGACCTGCGACCGCCTGCGCGAGTTCGCGGCGCGCTACATGCCGGCGCTGGCCGACAAGATCGAGCACTACACCGGCGCCCGCCCGATCTTCGACATGTACGGCGTGGAAGATGAAATCCAGCGTGCGCTGGAGAAAGAGGTGCCGCTGAAATCCGGCGGCTATCTGGTCATCGACCAGACCGAGGCGATGACCACGGTGGACGTCAACACCGGCAGCTTCCTGGGGCAGCGCAATCTCGAAGAAACCGTCTTCCGCACCAATCTGGAGGCGGCGCAGGCGGTGGCGCGCCAGCTGCGCCTGCGCAATCTGGGCGGGATCATCATCATCGACTTCATCGACATGCAGGATCCCGAGCACCGCCGGCAGGTGCTGCGCACGCTGGAGAAGTCGCTGGCCAAGGACCACGCCAAGACCACGGTGTACGACTTCTCGCCACTGGGTCTGGTGGAGATGACCCGCAAGCGCACGGTGGACTCGCTGGAGCGGCAACTGTGCGAGCCCTGCCATGAGTGCGGCGGGCGCGGCATGGTCAAGACCGCCGAAACCGTGACCTACGAAATCTTCCGCGAGATCGTGCGTGCGGTGCGGCAGTTCGAGGCGGCACGGCTGCTGGTGATCGCCTCGCCCAAGGTGGTGGCGCGGATCACCGAGGAAGAATCCAACGCGGTGGCCGAGCTGGAGGAGTTCATCGGCAAGTCGATCCGTTTCCAGGCCGATACCCAGTACCTGCAGGAGCAGTTCGATGTGGTGCTGCTTTGATGCGCCAGGTCGCAGCCCGCGGTAGTCGTGACGCGGCCGGGGGCGGGCGGCCGTGACCATGCCCTGGCGCCACCGGCTGCGCCTGCTGCGGCGTGGCGTCGGCTACGCGCTGGCGGTGCTGCTGGTGCTGCTGGCCCTTGGCAATGGCATCGGCAGCCAGTTGCTGCCGCTGGCAGAGCGTCATCCCGATCACATCGCGGAATGGTTGAGCGCGCGCGCTGGACGACCGGTGGCATTTGACCGCGTCACTACGCAGTGGACGCGACGCGGGCCACTGCTGCGCCTGGAAAACCTGCGGGTGGGCGACCCGGCCGATCCGCTGCGCATCGGTGATGCCGAGGTGCTGGTGGCACAGTACACCGGCTGGCTGCCCGGTCGCTCGTTCACCGAGTTGCGCCTGCGCGGGTTGGACCTGACCCTGCAGCGCTCGCCGGACGGGCAGTGGCAAGTGCGGGGCTTGCCCGGGCAGCAGTCCACCGGCAATCCGCTGGATGCGCTCTCCAACCTGGGCGAGCTGCAGCTGGCGCAAGCCCGGCTGCGGGTGCTGGCGCCCGAGTTGGGTATCGACCTGCGCCTGCCCCGCATCGATTTGCGCCTGCAGGTGGACGATGCCCGCATCCGTGCGGGGGCTCGCGCCTGGCTGCGCGCCGGCGGCCAGCCGTTCGATGTCGCAGGGGAGCTGTTGCGGAGCTCCGGCGACGGTCGCATCTACGCAGGGGCGCGCCAGGCCGACCTGGCTGCGCTGGCAGGCACCTTTGAGGTGGCCGGCCTGACGCCACTGGCCGGTCGCGGCCGGCTGCGTGCGTGGGCCCGCTTGCGTGGGCAGCGCGTGGTAGCGCTGCGCGTCGATGCCGGTCTGCTGGACGTGCGGTTGCGCGGCCGCGCGGCACCCGGCCAACCGGCGCCGGTGCGCGCGCTGGGCGAGCTGGTGCTGGACGCCAACTGGACCGGCAGCATGGCGGCATGGCAGTTATGGGTGCCGCGCCTGCGCCTGGGCGACGGCGTGCAACGGCAGACTGCGGATGGGCTGGCGCTGGCAGGAGGACGGCAGGGGTATGCGCTGCGGGTGCCGCAGCTGGAGTTGGCGCCGCTGCTGCAGGCGGTGGCGCTGACCGATGTCATGCCCGCAGGCCTGCGGGCATGGGTGCGCGCCGCAGCGCCGACGGTGCGGGTAGAGGCTCTTGATGCATTCCTGCAACCCAATGGCCGCCTGCACGCCAGCGCCCGTCTCCGCGGGTTGGGCTTTGATCCAGTGGGCCACGCGCCGGGCCTGCGCGGCGTGGACGGCTGGCTGCAGGCGGACCAGGACGGCGTGCGCCTGCGCTTCGATCCCGATGCGCGGATGGCCTTCGACTGGCCGGCCGGCTTCGGCGTCGTGCACGCTTTCCGGCTGGACGGCGAGGCCGTGGCGTGGCGTGACGGCAGCGGTTGGACGGCGCGCACGCCGGGGCTGGCCATCGACGGGGACACCCTGCGGTTGCGCGCACGCGGCGGCATCGGCTTCCCGGGAGACGGCACGCGGCCGCGGCTGGATCTGGCCGTGGACATTGGCGACATTCCGCTGACGGCGGCGCACGGCTTCTGGGTCCATTACCTGATGCCCAAGTCGACCGTGCAGTGGCTGGACATGGCCCTGCAGGGCGGCACCCTGCGCGACATCCACGCGGTGGTGGCGGGCGATCTGGACGACTGGCCGTTCCGCAACGAGCCGGGACTGGCCGGCGCCGGCGTGTTCCGCGCCGACGCGCGCATCGACGACGGCAACGTGAAGTTCCAGCGCGACTGGCCAGCGGCGCAGCATCTTGCTGCCGACCTCCGCTTCGTCGCCAACGGCTTCACCATCACCAACGGCCGCGCGGAATTGGCCGGCGTGCCGGTGTCCGCGCTGAAGGCCGGCATCGCCCGTTTCGGACAGGCGGAGTTGACGGTGGAGGCTGCGGCCGCCAGCGACGCCGGGCGCTTCCTGTCGATGCTCCGCGCCAGCCCGCTGCACAAGGAGTACGGCGAGACGATGGACAACCTGCGGGCCGCAGGGCCGGCGCAGGCGCGGCTGCAGATGCGGCTGCCGCTGCACCACGACGCGACCGCGCCGCCGCTCATCGAAGGGACGGTGGCGCTGGCTGGCGTACGCCTTGCCGAGCAGCGCTGGAAGCTGGCGTTCGACCAGGTCCGTGGACAGGTGCGCTTCGATCGCGGCGGCTTCGATGCCAGCGACCTGCAAGTGCGCCAGGACGGCGCGCCGGGGGTGCTGTCGCTGCGTGCCGGCCCGCACGTGCGCGATCCGGCGCAGGCGTTTGAAGCAACGCTGCAGGCGCCGGCGGATATCGACGGCCTGCTGGACAAGGCCGGCAACCTGGGCTGGCTGAAGCCCTACCTGCGCGGCAGTTCGATCTGGACGACCGAGCTGGCCGTGCCGCGCGGCGCCGGACAGGCCGCGCCGCCCAGCCGGTTGCGCCTGCGCTCGGGACTCGTCGGTACCGCCATTGATCTGCCCGCGCCTCTGCGCAAGCCGGCCGCGCAGGCGCTGCCGGCCGAAGTCGAGCTCCGCCTGCCGCTGGACAGCGGCGATGTCGAAGTCACTCTGGGCAACCTGCTGTCGCTGCGCAGCCGCACCACCGGCGGCCGCACCGGCCTGCACGTGCAGTTGGGCGGCGGGCAGGCTGCGGCGCCACCGGCATCGGGTCTGCTGGTTGATGGCCGGGTGGACCAACTGGACGCACTGGACTGGATCGGCGTCGCCAGCGGGGGCCGCGACGAGGCATCGCTGCCCCTGCGGCGGATCGAGGTGGATGCCGCCCGGTTGCACCTGCTGGGCGCCGACCTCGGCGCCGCGCGCCTGGTGGTGGCGCCGTCGCCGCGCGGTACGGCGGTGCAGGTTCAGGGCGCGGCCATCGAGGGCACGCTGACGGTGCCGTCGCAGGCCGGCGCGACGGTGGCCGGACGTTTCGATCGCCTGCACTGGGCGCTGCCGCCGCGCGATGGCGGGCCGTCCACGCCAGCCGCCGCCGGTACGCTGCCGGCAACCGGGTTCGACCCGGCCGGGATTCCGCCGCTGCTGATCGACGTCGGCGATCTGGGTATCGGCGGGGCGGCCATGGGGCGCGCCAGGTTCCGCAGCACGCCCGTGGCCGGCGGGCTGCGCATGGACGAGTTCACCACGACCGGCGGCAAGCAGCGCCTGTCCGCCAGCGGCAGCTGGATCGGGCGCGGGGCGGCCGCGCGCAGCCAATTCAAGCTGGATGTGACCAGCGATGACGTCGGCACGTTGCTGGGCGGGTTGGGCTTTGGCGGCCAGGTGGCTGGCGGCAAGGGCACGCTGGGCGCCGTGGCCAGCTGGCGTGGAGGACCTGCGGACTTCGATCCGGCGACGGTGGAGGCGCGCCTGGTGGCGGACGTGCGCGACGGCCAGCTGCTGGAGATCGAGCCCGGTGCCGGGCGCGTGTTGGGCCTGTTGGGCGTGGCGCAGCTGCGCCGACGCTTGACCCTGGATTTCAGCGACATCTTCAGCAAGGGCTTCGCCTTCGACCGCATCCAGGGCGATGCCGTCCTGACGCAGGGCCAGTTGCGCACCGATGACCTGACCGTGCGCGGTCCCGCCGCCGAGATTCACGTACGCGGCACCACCGACCTGCGCAACCAGCGCTTCGACCAGACCGTGGAGGTGCGGCCCAAGTCCGGCAGCCTGCTGACGGCGGTGGGCGCATTGGCGGGCGGCCCGGTTGGTGCAGCGGTCGGCGCGGTGGCCAACGCCGTGCTGGACAAGCCGCTGCGCGGCATCGGCGCGAAGACCTATCGCGTCACCGGGCCCTGGGCCTCACCCAAGGTCGACGTGGTGGCCCGCAGCGCGTCGGAGGCACCGGACCCCGCCCGCCCGCGCGGCGATTGATTCCGCCACGATCGACGCCACTTCTCCTTCATTCCTGCCAGACGTTGCCCATGAACGCACTCGATATCGCCCAGACCCGCCTGCTGCTGCCCACCGGGCTGGACGCCGCCGCGCTGGAGCGCGCGTTCGGCGCCCTGCTGGGGCCCGGCGTCGAGTTTGGCGACCTCTACTTCCAGCACGCGCGGCGCGAGGCGTGGAGCATGGAGGACGGCATCGTCAAGGACGGTTCGCACAGCATCGAACAGGGCGTGGGTGTGCGTGCCATTGCTGGCGAGAAGACCGGTTTCGCCTATTCCGATGAGCTGGACGCGCCGGCACTGCTGGCCGCCGCGCAGTCGGCCCGCGCGATCGCCCGCGACGGCCGTGCCCACGGCGCGCATGCGCTGCAACCCAATGCCGGGCGCGCGCTGTACCCGGCGCTGGATCCCGTCGACGCGCTGGACAACGCCGCCAAGGTCGAGGCACTCCGCCGCGTGGACGCGCTGGTGCGCGCGCTGGATCCGCGCGTGCGGCAAGTGATGGTGAGCCTGACCGGCGGCGTGGACACCGTGTTGGTGGCGCGCAGCGACGGCGTGCTGGCCGGCGATGTGCGTCCGCTGGTGCGGATGAACATCCAGGTGATCGTGGAGCAGCATGGCCGCCGCGAATCGGGCTTCGCCGGCTTCGGCGGGCGCTACGCCTACGAGGACCTGCTGGCCGACGGCAAGCCGGAAAAATTCGCCCGCGAGGCGCTGCGGCAGGCGCTGGTGAACCTGGACGCGGTCGATGCGCCGGCCGGCACGATGCCGGTGGTGCTGGGCCACGGCTGGCCGGGCGTGCTGCTGCACGAGGCGGTGGGCCACGGGCTGGAAGGTGACTTCAACCGCAAGGGCACCAGTACCTATGCCGGCCGCATTGGCCAGCAGGTGGCGGCGAAGGGCGTGACCATCGTCGACGACGGCACCCTGGACGGCCGTCGCGGGTCGCTGAACATCGACGACGAAGGCACGCCGACGGCCTGCACTACGCTGATCGAGGACGGCGTGCTGGTTGGCTACATGCAGGACACGCTGAACGCGCGGCTGATGGGCATGGCGCCCACCGGCAACGGCCGCCGCGAATCGTTCGCGCACCTGGTGATGCCGCGCATGACCAACACCTACATGCGCGCCGGCACGCACGACCCGGAAGAGATGATCCGTTCCGTGAAGAAGGGGCTCTACGCGGTCAATTTCGGCGGCGGGCAGGTGGACATCACCAGCGGCAAGTACGTGTTCTCCGCCACCGAGGCCTACCTGATCGAAGACGGCAAAATCACCGCGCCGGTGAAGGGCGCCACCTTGATCGGCAACGGCCCGGAGACCATGCGCAAGGTGGCGATGATCGGCAATGACCTCGCCCTGGACGATGGCGTGGGGATCTGCGGCAAGGACGGGCAGAGCGTGCCGGTCGGCGTGGGGCAGCCGTCCCTGCTGATCTCGGAATTGACCGTGGGCGGGACGAAGGCGGGCTGATCAGCCGTGGTCGTCGTCGCCTACGTCCATAGCGTCCGCCCCGTCGTCCGCGGCGCCAGCGTCCTGCGCCAGCAGCTCGCGCAGGGAGCGGAACAGCTCGCGGAAGGCCCGCGGCGGCTTGTTTTTCGCTCGTTCCTCGCGGGCATTGCGGACCAGTTGGCGCAGCTGCTGCCGGTCCGCGTGCGGGTGCGCGGCCAGAAGGCCGGTCAGCGCGGCGTCGCCGTCGTCGCCCAGCAGCGCCTCGCGCAGGGTTTCGGCGCGGTGCAGCAGCGCGGTCTCCCGACGCGCGGCTTCGCCGTCCTTGCTCATGGCGTCGCGGATCGTGTCCAGCACCGCGTCGTCCAGCTTGCGCATCTGCTTGGCCAGGAAGGCCAGCTGCCGCTTGTGGGCGATGTGCGAGGTGATGCGCTGGGTCTCGCGAATGTGCGGCATCAGGTCTTCGGGGATCGGCAGCCGCGCCAGCTGGGCCGCGCTCAGCGCCACCAATTGCTCTCCCAGTTCCAGCACGTCCAGCGCCGCGCGGCGCTGCCCGCTGCGGCTGGGGCTGAAAAACTCGCCGGTTTCTTCGTCACGTCCTCGCATTGCCACAGGATAAGCCATTGAACACGCCATCCCACGATCTTGCCCATCCCGCCGACGACAGCCGGGAGCGGTTGGCCCGTCTGTCCGATGTCGCCCAGCAGCTGCTGGGCCGGGCCCGCGCCGCCGGCGCCGACCAGTGCGAGGTGACCTGCAATGAGGACGCAGGCCTAGCGGTGAACGTACGCATGGGCGACGTGGAAACGGTAGAGGCCACCCGCGACCGCGGTGTCGCCGTGACCGTCTATTTCGGCAAGCGCAAGGGCAGCGCCAGCACCGCCGACCTGCGCGAGGACAGCCTGGCCGCCACGGTGGCGCAGGCCTGCGCGATCGCCCGCCACACCGAGGAGGATCCCGCCGCGGGCCTGGCCGAGGCCGCGCTGATGGCGACCGCGCTGCGCGAGTTCGACGCCTGGCATCCGGCGCCGCTGGATGCCGCGCGCGCCATCGACGTGGCGCTGGCCTGCGAGGCCGCCGGGCGCGACGTGGATGCGCGCATCCGCAATTCCGACGGCGCGTCCATGAACGCCAACGCCTCGCTCAGCGTGTACGCCAACTCGCACGGCTTCCTGGGCGCCGAGCGTGCGACCTCGTACAGCCTCGGCTGTGCGCTGATCGCCGGCGAGGGCGACGCCATGCAGCGCGACGGCTGGTTCAGCGTGGCGCTGGCGTCGTCCGATCTCGAAAGCCCCGACGCCATCGGCCGCAAGGCCGCGCGGCGCACGCTGGACCGGCTCGATCCGCGCCAGCTGCCAACCGGTGAGGTGCCGGTGCTGTTCTGCGCGGAGGTCGCGCGGTCGCTGGTGGGCAGTTTCGTTGGCGCGGTGTCCGGCGGTGCGCTGTACCGGCGCGCCAGCTTCCTGCTGGACAGCGCGGGCACGCGCGTCTTTCCCGACTGGTTCGCCATCGAGGAGGACCCGTTCCTGCCGCGCGGGTTCCGTTCCGCCGCGTTCGACGCCGAAGGCGTGGCCACGCGGCGCTCGATGCTGGTCGCCGGCGGCATCGTCCAGCGCTACGTGCTGGGCAGCTACTCGGCCCGCAAGCTGGGGCTGGCGACCACCGCCAACGCCGGCGGCGTACACAACCTCAACGTGCGCGCCAATGCCGGCGATCTGGCATCCATGGTGCGCGGTATGGGCCGCGGCCTGCTGGTGACCGAGCTGATGGGGCAGGGCGTGAACGCGGTCACCGGCGATTATTCGCGCGGCGCAGCGGGGTTCTGGGTGGAGAACGGCGAGATCGCCTATCCCGTCGATGGCATCACCATCGCCGGCAACCTGAAGACGATGTTCGCCGCCATCGAAGCGGTGGGCAGCGACGTGGACCCGCGCTCGCACGTGCGCACGGGGTCGATCCTGGTGGGCCGGATGACGGTGGCCGGCGACGGCTGAGGCATCATGTCAACCGCCGGCCCGCACCCGCGTTTACCCGATGACTAACGCAGAGGGCTTGGCTGATGGATGTCCGGGCAGCCGCATCCGCGGTGAATCGATTCGGATTGGGCGCCCGGCCGGGTGAACTGGCGCGGGTTGGCGATGACCCGCGCGGCTGGTTGCGCGCGCAGCTGAGCGGAAGCGACGTCGGGACGGCGTTCGCCGGACTGCCGACCAGCGCGGCCTACCTCGGCCAGTACTACGACCTGCTCCGCGCGCGCCGCGACGCGCGCAAGGCCGCGTCCGGCGTGGAGGCCGCGCCGGACGCGGTGCCCGCCCCCGCACAGCGCCGCTTCCGGCGTCAGTTGGTACAGGAGGCTGTGTTGCGCCAGCAGGTGGCGGCGCGCAGCACGCAAGGGTTCGCGGAGCGCATCGTGCGCTTCTGGTCGAACCATTTCGCCATTTCGGTGGATAAGCGCATCGCGGCGGCATTCGCCGCACCGATGGAGCGCGAAGCCATCCGCCCGCACGCGTTCGGCCGGTTTGCCGACCTGCTGCTGGCGGTGGAGCGTCATCCCGGCATGCTGCTCTACCTCGACAACGCGCAGTCGATCGGCGAGGACTCCCGCCTGGGCCAGCGTTCGGCACGCCGCGCCGCGCGCCGGCCGGACGCGCGCAAGCGCGGCCTGAACGAGAACCTCGCGCGCGAGATCCTGGAGCTGCACACGCTGGGTGTGGACGGCGGCTACACGCAGGCGGACGTCGGCGAGCTGGCCCGCGCGCTGACCGGCTGGAGCGTGCCGGGGCCGCGCGAGGAGATCACCGACGGGCAGGCGTCCGTGTTCCGCGCGGAGGCCCATGAGCCGGGCGTGCGCACCGTCTTCGGCAAGGCCTACCGCGATGCCGGCGCAGGGCAGGCCGAGGCGATCCTGCGCGACCTCGCGGTGCATCCGGCGACGGCGCGGCACCTGGCCTTCAAGCTGGCCCGGCATTGCGTGGCCGATGTGCCGCCGCCGGCGCTGGTGGCGCGCATGGCGCGGGCCTATCTGGACAGCGACGGCGCGCTGCCGGCGCTGTATGCCGCGATGATCGACGACGACGCGGCGTGGGGTGAGGACGCCCGCAAGTTCAAGACGCCCGACGATTTCCTGCTGTCGGCGCTGCGCGCCACCGCGCTGGACGGCGATGCGGACGTCCGGCTGGCCCTGCAGCTGCAGGCGCAGCTGGGGCAACCCCTGTTCCAGCCGCGGTCGCCTGCCGGGTTCGGTGACATTGCCGATGACTGGGGTGGGCCGGATGCCCTGTTCAAGCGTGTACAGGCGGCGCAGGCGCTGGCCGAGCGTGCCGCCGTGGCGTCGCCGGCAGCGCTGGGCGCGGACGTGTTGGGCGACGGGCTGGCTGCCGACGCCGCGCTGGCGCTGCGGCGCGCCGAATCCGCCCAGCAGGGCGTTGCCCTGCTGCTGGCCAGTCCCGTTTTCCAGTGGAGGTGCTGACGATGGCGCTCGATCGACGGGGATTCCTGGGTATGGGGGCGGCGGCGCTGGCCGCGGCGGCACTGCCGCGGTTCGCGGTGGCTGCCACGTCGCTGCGGGATACGCGCTTCCTGCTGGTGCTGCTGCGCGGCGGTATGGATGGCCTGCACGCGCTGCAGCCGATCGGCGATCCGGCATTCGCGGCGTTGCGCGGGGCGTTTGCCAACGCGCCGGGTGAACCCGCCTTGCGGCGGCTGGATGGCGATTTCGCCCTGCATGGCCATCTGTCCGGGATGGCCGATCTGTACGGGCGCGGCCAGCTGCTGCCGGTGGTGGCGGTGGCGCCGCCGTACCGGCAGCGTTCGCATTTCGAAGCGCAGGACTGCGTGGAAAACGGCACCCGCGGCGGGGGCGGCGCGCAGGGCTGGCTGAATCGCTGCGTGGCCGCTATGCCGGGGGCATCGGGACTGGCCGTTGCCGCGGTGATGCCGCTGGCGATGCGTGGCGGCGGCCGCGTGTCCACCTGGTCGCCGCCCTTGCCGGACGGCGTGGATCCCATCCTGTGGCAGCGCCTGCAGGCCCTGTACGCCGAAGACCCCCAGCTGGCGCCGACGTTTGCCCAGATCGACGCCGGCATGGAGGGCACGCCGGATCCCATGGGCGCGCGCGGCGCGGGCCCGCGGCTGGCGCAATCGATGGCCGCGGCGGCACGCTTCCTGTCCGCGGCGGACGGGCCGCGGATCGGCTTCGTGGAAGATACCGGCTGGGACACCCACAACAACCAGCGCGGCGTGCTGGGCCGCAAGCTGTCGGAGCTGGACGCCGGGCTGCGCGCGTTCCGCGAGGGAGCGCAGCCGATCTGGAACAACGTGGTAGTGGCGATCGTCACCGAGTTCGGTCGCACCGCAGCCATCAACGGCACCGCCGGCACCGACCACGGCACCGGGGGCGTGGCCTTCCTTGCCGGTGGCGCGGTGCAGGGCGGCCGCATCGCCGGCGACTGGCCCGGCCTCGGCCGCACGCAGCTCAACGATGGCCGCGACCTGCGCGCCACCACCGACATGCGCGGGCTGTTCAAGGGCGTGCTGCGCGATCATCTGCACTTGCCGGAGGACGCGCTGGCGCGGGTGTTCCCGGACAGCGGCGACGTGGCACCCATGGCCGGCTTGGTGCGTCGCGCCTGACCGCATTCGCAACGTGATCACGTTATCCTCCGGTAGCACGGCACCACGCCGTGTTCACTCACCGGGGATCACACATGGACCAGAACGACACCGTTGCTACGCCGCCGCCGTCGCCCGTGGCGGGCACCCCTTCCAAGGACGAACGCCAGTGGGCGATGTTCGCCCATCTCTCCGCGCTGCTCGGCGGCCTGCTGACCTCCGCCTTCGGCGGCTGGGGTTTCTTCATCGGCCCGCTGGTGATCTGGCTGATGAAGAAGGACGAGATGCCTTTTGTTGCCGACCAGGCGAAGGAAGCGCTCAACTTCAACATCACCGTTTCGGCGATCTTCCTCATCCTGCTGGTGCTGACCGTGGTGACCCTGGGCATCGGGATCCTGATCTCGGGGCCGCTGATGCTGGTGGTGGGGATCGGTGCGCTGGTGCTGATCATCCTGGCGGCGATCAAGGCCAACGAGGGCGTGGCGTACCGCTACCCGCTCACCGTGCGCCTGATCAAGTAAGCGCAACCGCGTCATGCCGCGACAAGCCCGAGCCTGTCCCGGGCTTGTCCGTTTCCGGCGCCGGATTCGATCCGCGCCAACGCCTCTTCGTCGCATGCGGCCCGGTTTCGTCGCAGGCGGTCTTGCATTGCCTCGCGGCGCCGCCATCCTTGACCCAAGCCGGAACGGGTTCCGGCGGGAGACAAGAATGGAAACCGTGCAGGTGCAGACGCTGTCCTCGACCCAGCACGACCGCCTGTGGGCGGCCAGCGCCCATGGCGGCGCCCTGCTGCTGGCCTTCCTGACCAGCTGGAGCGCCGGCATCGCCGGGATGCTGGCGGCGCTGGTGGTCTACTTGGTCAAGCGGGGTGATTCGGAATTCGCCGCGACGCATGCGCGCGAAGCGTTCAACTTCAACCTGACGATGTTCCTGCTGGCCTGCGCGCTGGTCATCGTGGGCGGGCTGCTGGTGGGGGCGACGGTGCTGACGCTGGGCCTGGGGGCCATCGTGACCCTGCCAGCGGGCCTGCTGCTTGTCGTACTGGCGGTGGCCGTGGCGGCCAGCTGGCTGGTGTGCAGCGTGATGGCCACGGTGAAGGCGTTGAACGGCGAGCCCTACCGCTATCCCTTCACGCTGCGTCTGTTGTAGCTCCGCGGCAGTACGGAACAGGCCGGGCAAGCCCGGCCTGTTTTCTGCGTGTTGCCAGGCGGGGCGACCGATCAGCGGTCGCGCTCGACCACCTGCCTTGCCAGAGCCTCCAGCGCGCGGGTGTCGGCGTCCAGCGCCGCCAAGGCGTCGCGCATGGTCGCTGCCAGCGTTGCCAGCCGCGTGCGGCTGGCGTCCACGCCCAGCAGCGCGGGGAAGGTGGCCTTGTCCTGCGCCGCATCCTTGCCGGCGGTCTTGCCGAGGGTGGCGGCATCGCCCTCGATGTCCAGCAGATCGTCCTTGATCTGGAAGGCAAGACCCAGCGCGTCGGCGTAGGTGTCCAGCGCCTGTCGCTGCGCGGGCAAGGCGTCCCCGGCCAGGGCACCCAGGCGCACCGCGCAGCGCAACAGCGCGCCGGTCTTCAGCGCGTGCAGGCGTTCAAGGTCGGCCAACTGGAAGGTGGCGTCGCTTGCGCGGGTGCTGCCCCAGTTGCCCGTCGCATCGATGTCCAGCGCCTGGCCGCCGCACATGCCCGCCACGCCGGCGGCACGCGCCAGCTCGGCCAGCATCGCCACGCGCGTCTCGGCCGGCAGCGCGGCAGCGGCGAGGACATCGAAGGCCAATGCCTGCAGGGCGTCGCCGGCAAGGATGGCGGTGGCTTCATCGAAGGCGACATGCACGGTGGGCTGCCCGCGGCGCAGGGCATCGTCGTCCATCGCCGGCAGATCGTCGTGGACGAGGGAATAGCAGTGCACCAGTTCGACTGCGACCGCGGCGGCGTCCAGCTTGGCTGCATCGGCCCCCAGCGCGACGCCGGTGGCGTAGACCAGCAGCGGGCGCACGCGCTTGCCGCCGTTCAGCACGCCGTGGCGCATCGCCGCGTGCAGACGCTGCGGCGCCAGGGCGGGATCGGGCAGGGCATCGAGCAGCGCGGCGTCAAGGCGCGCGCGCCAACCCGCGAACGACGGCTCAGCCATCGTCGCCGAGGTCGAACGCGCGTGCGTCGTCCGGCCGCGCCGGGTCACTGAGCAGGCGCACGCGCAGTTCCGCCTGCTCCAGCGCGCCCTGGCAGCGGCGGTACAGGCCGACGCCGCGCTCGTAGGCGGCCAGCGATTCCTCCAGGGTCATATCGCCGGCCTCCATGCGGCCGACCAGTTCCTCCAGCGCCTGCATCGATTGTTCGAAGTCAGCGACGGGGGAGACGTCCTGCGGGGCGGGTTTCTTGGCCATGGCGCAAGTTTACGCCAGGTGCGTCCATGCCAGCCGCGCGCCGCGCGCGTCCAGCCACTGGGCCAGCGGTGCGGCCAGCAGGGTGTCGCCGGCGGCCAGCAGCGTGCCATCGGCGGCGGAGAGCAGCGGCAGCCGGTCGCGCTGCCACGGCGGCAGGTCGGCGGCCTGCAGCAGGTGCTTGAGGGTGTGCGAATGCGCGCGGCCCGGCAGGCGCAGGCGTTCGCCGCCGCGGCGCGCGTGGACGCGCAGGGGCGTGTCGAACGCGTCCGCACCGGTCAGTTGCAGCGTGTCGCCGGTGGGCAGCCGCAACGGTGTGCGGCCGTTCCACTCGGTCTGCCATTGCGGCGGCAGTGACGGGCGCTGCCAGTCGGCATGCAGCAGATCCCGCCAGCGTTGGATGCGCACGCCGTGCCAGTCAAAGCGTGCCCGTGTATCGCGCGGTGCGGGAAGCAGCATATGTTCGATGCCTGCAATGCCGTTCGCGGGCAGCGGTGGCAGCCCGAGATCGGCGATCCAGCGGCGCAGCACGCGCGCGCGTCGCGGCGCGGACAGGGCAAGCAGGGCGTCGATTGCAAGCTGCTGCGGCGCCCGCCGCGCACTTGCCAATGCAGTGGCGTCTTCCGCTGCCAGCAGATCCGCGCCTTCGGCACACAGCGCGGCGCTGCGCGCCAGTTGGGAGGCGGCCTGTGGCCAGCGCTGCCGCAGCAGGGGCATCACCCGATGGCGCAGATAGGCCCGGTCGAACGCCGTGTCGACATTGTCCGGGTCATGCACCCAGCGCAGTGCGTGCTGCCGGGCGTAATCGGCCAGCCAGGCGCGCGGCAGCCCCAGCAGGGGCCGCCAGAGCCAGCCACGTGCATATCTGCGCCACGGCCGCATCGCTGCCAGCCCCTCCACGCCTGCACTACGCAGGGCGCGCAGGAGTAGGGTTTCGGCCTGGTCGTCGGCGTGGTGCGCCAGGGCCAGGATCTCGTCTTCGGCCAATACCCGCGCGAAGGCGGCATGGCGTGCCTGCCGCGCCGCGCCTTCCAGGCCAAGCGGGCTGTCACGCTCGACCTGCACCGGCAGGACGAGCAACGGAATATCCCAGTCTGCGCAGACCTGCCGGCAGTGATCCACCCAGGCGTCGGCCTGCGGATGCAGGCCGTGGTGGATGTGCACTGCGCGCAGGCCCTGCTGGCGCAGTTGCGCATCCTGGGCGAGCAGATGCAGCAGCACGGAAGAATCCATGCCGCCGCTGTAGCCCACCAGCACCGGCCCGGGACGTTGGGCGGGTTGCCAGTGTGGGTGGAAGGTAGAAATGGGCATGGGGGGGGATGGAAACGCCGCGCCGGCTGGCGCGGCGTCAAGGCACTTACTCGGCGTCGATGCGGATACCGCCGACAAAGCCGGCCGCGAGGTTGTACAGGAACGCCTGGATCACCCCGCCGATGAACCCGAAGACCCCATACAGGATCGGCATGATGATCAGCCCCGTGAGCCCACCGGCAAACGCGCCGCCATAGCCGTGCCCCATCGCTGCCCCCAGCATGGCGCCAAACAGACTGCCAAAGACGAACATCAGGATTCCGGCCAGCAGGCCGAGCATGGCCGAGATGATGGCTGCGACCTTGCCTGCGGACAACACATCGATACGCTTGATGATCATCGATAACTCCCCCGGTGACACCGGCGGTTTGCCGGCGTCTGGACTCTAGCAAAGGCAGTGGGCGAGGCAGATGCAGTGACCGCACGCCTCGCCACGTCGGCAGGCGCCGAGCAGGGAGGGTTGGCCCGCGACCCCATCGCGCAGGCGATTACGTCACGCATGTCGTATTCGGACATCCGTGGATCACTGCCTGTGCGGGCAGGCCCGGAGTGGGCGCTTCCTCAATGCGTCTCGTAGGCGCCGTAACTGCGCAGGCGCTGGTAGCGGCGTTGCAGCAGGGTGTCGATGGGCACGCCTTCCAGTGCATCCAGCTCGTTCAGCAGCACGGCTTTCAGGCGCCTGGCCATCTGTACCGGGTTGCGGTGGGCACCGCCGATCGGTTCGCGCACGACTTTGTCGATCAGACCCAGTTCTTTCAGCCGGCGGGCGGTCAGGCCAAGCTGTTCGGCCGCGTCCTTGGCCTTGGCGGCATCGCGCCACAGGATGGAGGCGCAGCCTTCCGGGCTGATGACGGAGTAGGTGCTGTATTCCAGCATCAGGGTGCGATCGCCGACGCCGATCGCCAGCGCGCCGCCGCTGCCGCCTTCGCCGATCACCGTGCATACGATCGGCACGCGCAGTTCGGCCATTTCCAGCAGGTTGCGGGCGATAGCCTCGGATTGGCCGCGTTCTTCGGCATCAATGCCGGGCCAGGCGCCCGGGGTGTCGATGAAGGTGAGAATCGGCAGGCCGAAGCGCTCGGCCAGCTTGAACAGCCGCAGCGCCTTGCGGTAGCCCTCCGGCTTGGGCATGCCGAAGTTGCGCCGGACCTTGGTTTTGGTGTCGCGGCCTTTCTCGTGGCCGACCACCAGCAGCGCCCGCCCGTCGATGCGGGCCAGCCCGCCCACGATGGCGGGGTCGTCGGCGAAAGCGCGGTCGCCGGCCAGTTCCTGGAACTCATCGCAGATCACCCGCAGATAATCCAGCGTGTAGGGCCGTTGCGGATGGCGGGCCAGCTGCGAGACCTGCCACGGGGTCAGGTCGCGGAAGATGGTCGCGGTGCGCTTGCGCAGCTTTTCCTGCAGCGCGTGCACTTCGGCGTCGATGTTGACCGCCGGGGCGCTGCTGGCCTGGCGCAGCTCCTGGATTTTGGTCTCCAGGTCCGCGATGGGCTGCTCGAAATCGAGGTAGTTCGGGTTCATCCTGCCGAGTTTATCCCAGCCGGGCCACCGTACCGAGCCGGACGGAGCGGCTTAGCCGCCCGCAGCCCAGGGCCGGGCCAATTGCACGTGAACGGTGCTCACGCCGGGCAGGCTGCGCAACAGCCCGGGCAGGCCGGCGTCCACCCGCAGGCCGCGGCCCCCGTCCAGGACCAGGCGGCCGATCCCGGCGGTGGTGGCTGCCTCCAGCAGCACCGGTGTCGGCCCGGCATGCGTCTTGAGGATCTGCTCGAACTGCGGCAGTGCGCCGGGGACCCGCAGGTCGATGCGGATCGAGATGCGTTGTGCCTGCTGGTTGCAGATCTGCGCGAAGTCCCAGCAGCGGGTGGCGCGCAGCGCGAAGCCGCCGTTGAACTCGTCCTCGCGCAGACCGCCCTCCACCACCAGGATGCGGTCGCGGGTCAACAGCGGCGCGAACTCCTGCCATTGCTCGTTGAAGAAGCCGCATTCCACCCGCCCGCGGCCATCCTCCAGCAGAACGAAGGCCTGGGAGTCGCCGCGCTTGCGAATACCGACCACCTGGCCGGCCACCACGGTCTGCACCATCGGACGCCAGCTGCGACCTTCCTGTGGGCGATTGCTGCGCGAGCCGGCCTCCCAGATCGCGTCCAGCGCGGACAGGTCGTGGCCGACCAGCTTCTGCACGTCCTCGCGGTACGGGTCCATCGGGTGGCCGCTGAGATAATGGCCCAGCGTGTCGCGCTCGCCCTGCAGCCGCTGTGCCAGCGGCCACTCGGTGGTTTCCGGCAGCTCCACCCGGATCTCGCTGCCACCGCCGCCCGCGCCGAACATGTCGTACATGCCCGCGTCGCGGTTGCGGGCCATCTGGTCGGTGGCTTTCAGCGCCTCCGGCAGTTGCAGCATCAGCGAGGCGCGATTGACGGCCAACGCGTCCATCGCGCCGGCATGGATCAGTGCTTCCAGCGTGCGCTTGTTGAGGCCTGCGGCGGATACGCGCTGGCAGAAGTCCAGCAGGTCCTTGAACGTGCCGCCCGAGGCGCGTGCCGCGACGATCGCCTCGCACACGCCCTGGCCCACGCCTTTCACCGCGCCCAGGCCGTAGCGGACGGTATCCGGGGCGGTGGCCTCGAACATGTAGGCGGAGGCGTTCACGTCCGGCGGCAGTACGGTCAGGCCGAGGCCGCGGGCCTCGTCCAGAAAGGCCACCACCTTCTCGGTCTTGTCCATGTCGCTGGACAGCGTGGCCGCCATGAACTCGGCCGGGTAGTGCTTCTTCAGCCAGGCGGTCTGGTAGGCGACCAGCGAGTACGCGGCGGCGTGCGACTTGTTGAAGCCGTAGCCGGCGAACTTCTCCATCAGGTCGAAGATTTCATCCGCCTTGCGCTCATCCACCCCGTTGCGGGCCGCGCCCTCGCGGAACAGCTGGCGGTGCTTGGCCATCTCCGCCGGGATCTTCTTGCCCATCGCCCGACGCAGCAGGTCGGCGCCGCCCAGCGAGTAGCCGCCGACGATCTGCGCCATCTGCATGACCTGCTCCTGGTAGACCATGATGCCGTAGGTCTCCTGGAGCATGTCCCGGGTGCGCGGATCGGGGTAGTCGAACTCCTCGGTGCCGTGCTTGCGCGCCACGAACGACGGGATCATCTCCATCGGGCCGGGCCGGTACAGCGCGTTCAGTGCGATCAGGTCCTCGAAGCGGTCCGGGCGGGCGTCCTTCAGGGCGCGCCGCATGCCGGCGGATTCGAACTGGAACACCGAGCCGGTGTTGCCGTTGGCGAACACGTCGCGGTAGACGCTGGCGTCGTCCAGCGGGATGGTGGCGATGTCCACCGGCTCGGCCCCTTCGCGCGCACGGCGCGCGTTGATGGCCTTGACCGCCCAGTCGATGATGGTCAGCGTGCGCAGGCCGAGGAAGTCGAACTTCACCAGGCCAACGGCTTCGACGTCGTCCTTGTCGAACTGGGTGACCGGGTTCTTGCCCAGCGTGCCGTGGTCGTGTTCGGCAAACAGCGGGCAGAAATCAGACAGCGGCGACGGCGCGATCACCACGCCGCCCGCGTGCTTGCCGGCGTTGCGGGTCAGGTCCTCCAGCTGCAGGGCCAGGTCCACCAGGTCGCGGACGTCGTCCTCGGTCTGGTAGCGCTGGATCAGCTCGGGCGAGGCCATCTCGCCGTCCATGCCGCCCTTGCCCTTGCCCATCGCGTCTTTCAGCGAGATGCCCAGGATGTTGGGGATGAGCTTGGCGATGCCGTCCACCATGCCGTAGCCGAAGCCCAGCACGCGGCCGGTGTCGCGCAGCACCGCCTTGGCCGCCATGGTGCCGTAGGTGATGATCTGGCTGACGCGGTCGCGGCCGTACTTGCGCGCGACGTACTCGATCACCTCGTCGCGCCGGTCCATGCAGAAGTCGATGTCGAAGTCCGGCATCGACACGCGTTCCGGGTTGAGGAAGCGCTCGAACAGCAGGTTGTAGGGCAGCGGGTCGAGGTCGGTGATCTGCAGCGCCCACGCCACCAGCGAGCCGGCACCGGAGCCGCGGCCGGGGCCGATCGGGATACCTTGCTGCTTACCCCACTGGATGAAGTCAGCCACGATCAGGAAGTAGCCGGGGAAGCCCATCTTGCAGATGGTGTCCAGCTCGAATTCCAGCCGGGCGTCGTAGTCTTCGCGGGTCTTGCCGGGTGCCAGTGGATGACGGGCCAGCCGCGCGTCCAGCCCTTCGCGCGCCTGCTTGCGGATCCAGCTTTCCAGTGTCTCGTCGGACGGCACCGGGTAGGCGGGCAGGAAGTAGGTGCCCAGCTGCAGCTGGATGTTGCAGCGCTGCGCGAGTGCCACGGTGTTGTCGAGTGCGTCCGGCACGTCGGCGAACAGCGTGGCCATCTCGTCGGCCGAGCGCAGGTATTGCTGGGCGCTGTAGTCGCGCGGCCGGCGCGGGTCGTCCAGGGTGCGTCCGCTGGCGATGCACACCCGTGCCTCGTGGGCGTCGAAACCGGCGGCATCGAGAAAGCGCACGTCGTTGCTGGCCACCACCGGCAGGCCCAGCTTGGCGGAGGCGTGCAGGGCGAAGCGGTTGAACGCCTCCTCGCCGTCGCGACCGGTGCGGGTCAGCTCCAGATGCAGGTCCTCGCCGAACACCCGCCGCCATTCGGCCAGCTGCGCCTCGGCGACGTCGTGCCGGTTGGCCAGCGCCAGCCGGCCGGCCAGGCTCTGGCGGCCGGCGATCGCGAACAGCCCGGCGTGATCCTCGCGCAGCCATTCCGGTTCGATCGCCACGCAGTCGCCGCGCTGGCCCTCCAACCAGGCCCGGCTGAGCAGGCGCGACAGGCTGAGGTAGCCGGTGCGGTCGCGGCACAACAAGGTAAGCAGCGAGGGGGCATCGCCACCATCGGCCACCAGCACGTCGGCACCGGCGATGGGCTTGATGCCCACGCTCTCGGCCGCTTTGTAGAACTTCACCAGCGCGAACAGGTTGTTGCGGTCGGTGACGGCCAATGCCGGAAGCTGCAGTTCCACCGCGCGGCTGAGCAGGTTGGGCCGGTCGCCGGCTTTTTCCGGGCGCGCATAGTCGGGCTTCTCGGGCACGCGGATGGTGGAATCCACGAGCGAGAACTCGGTATGCAGGTGCAGGTGGACGAAGCGTGCGGGCATCGCAGGGTCGCGTGTTGAAGCCGCAGGGTAGGGCCGGGGGGCGTGGCCGGCAAGGCTTGACAGGGGCGCGATGTCCGCCCGCCTCAGGGGAATCCGGGCAGAACGGCTTGCACTGGCGTTGCCGCCAACGCGGCGCGGACAGGAGCGAAGCTGCGCCGATGCTGCGGGCAGGGCCCATGGCGGCGCAGCGCGTCCAGATGGGCCGGGCTGGGGTAGCCCTTGTGGCGGTCGAAGCCGTACTGCGGATACTGCGCGTGCAGATCCCGCATGCGCGCATCGCGGGCGACCTTGGCGAGGATCGAGGCCGCCATGATGCTGCGGTCGCGGGCATCGCCGCCCACCCAGGCCTCGGCCGGGCAGGGCAGGTCCTTCGGCAGGCGGTTGCCGTCGATGCGCGCGCAGTCCGCGGCGTGGGCCACGCCCAGCAGGGCCTCACGCATGCCGTGCATCGTGGCCTGGAAGATGTTGCGGCGGTCGATCTCGTCGGCCTCGACGAACACGATCTTCCACGCCAGCGCACGCTCCAGGATGCGCGGATAGAGCTGTTCGCGCTTGCGCTCGGTGAGCGCCTTGGAATCGTCCAGTCCATTGATCGGCGTGCGGCCCGGAGGAAACACCACAGCGGCCACCACCAGCGGGCCTGCCAGGGGGCCGCGTCCGGCTTCGTCGATTCCGGCGATGCGCAGGCTCATCGCGATTGCAGCACCTCGGCGATGGCGTCGGCGGCGCGCTGCGAGGCGTCGCGGCGCAGGATTTCATGCAGGGCCAAAAAGCGTGGCTGCAGTGCGGCCCCCGCCTCGGCATCGCGGAACCACCGCAGCAGCGCGGCGTGCAGCTTGTCCGGCGTGCAGTCGTCCTGCAGCAGTTCGGGGATCAGGGCTTCGCCGGCCAGCACGTTCGGCAGGCTGACGTGGGGCGACTTCAGCAGCCCGAACAGCCGGACGATGCGGTAGGTGAGCGGCGCGATGCGGTGGCCCACCACCATCGGCCGCTTGCACAGCATGGCTTCCAGCGCGGCGGTGCCGGACGCGAGCAGCACGGCATCGCCGGCGATCATGATCTGCTGGGCCTGGCCGTCGACGACACGGAACGCGGGCGCATCGCCAAGGAGGTCATCGATGGCGGCGCGGCACTGCGCGTTCGCGGCCGGCACCAGCACCCGCAGGCCGGGCACGTCCAGCGCCAGCCGGCGGGCGGCCTCGGCGAAGTCGGGCAGCATGCGACGGATTTCGCCCAGCCGGCTCCCGGGCAGCAGCGCCAGGACCGGCGCATCGCCGGGTACGCCGAGCGCGGCGCGCGCGGCGGCGCGGTCGGGATGCAGCGGGATCGCATCGGCCAGCGGGTGGCCGATGAATGTGGCATCCACGCCGTGCTTCGCGTAGATCGGGGGCTCCATCGGGAACAGGCAGAGCACGCGATCGGCGCTTTCGCCGATCTTCGCCGCGCGGTGTTCCCGCCACGCCCAGACCGAGGGGCTGACGTCGTGGACGGTGCGCACGCCGCGTTGTTTCAGCCAGCGCTCCACGCCCAGGTTGAAGTCGGGGGCGTCGATGCCGATGAACACGTCGGGCTTCCACTCCAGTACGCGCTGGCGGAAGGCCTTGCGCAGCTTCAGCAGGCGCGGCAGGTGCGTCAGCACCTCGGCCAGCCCCATCACCGCCAGTTCGCTGGCATCCCACCAGGTGTCCACGCCAGCGGCGCGCATGCCATCAGCGCCGATTCCGGCGAACTGTGCATCCGGAAAACGTTCGCGCAAGGCCCCGACCAGGCCGGCGCCAAGCTGGTCGCCGGAGGTTTCGCCGGCGCAGAGCGCGATACGTGGCGTCATGGGCAGTTTCGCTTCGGGGTCGCGTCGCTGCGGCGGCAAGGGGGCATCCGGATGCATTCGCTTACACGAGCGCACTCCACGTTATCCGCTTTATCGGGACGCGCCCCTGCCCCCGCCGTGGCGCGGGTTGTGTTGCGCCTTGCAGCTACGTCCCTTCTTGCGGCAAGCCCGGCCAGACTCACCGCAGCAACGGCCGCTCGCCGGCGTCGATGAACTCGAGGAATGCGCGTACATCGTCGCTGGTGGTGGCGATCCCGGCGATCTCCGCCTTGGCCTCGTCCAGCTTCGCCTCACCCATGTACAGCGCGCGGTAGGCGCGCTTGATCGCGGCGATGCGGGGGGCGTCGAAGCCGCGGCGCTTCAGGCCTTCGGCATTGATGCCGCGCGGGCGCGCGTACTTTTCCTGCGCCACCATCAGGTAGGGCGGCACGTCGCCGTTGACGAAGGCGCCCATGCCGATGAAGGCGTGGGCGCCGATCCGGCAGAACTGATGGACCCCGGCAAAGCCGCTGAGGATGACGTGATTGCCTACGCTCACATGGCCTGCGAGTGTGGCGTTGTTGGAAAACACGCAGTCGTCACCGACGATGCAATCGTGCGCGATATGGCAGTAGGCCAGAATCCAGTTGCGGCTGCCGACGCGGGTGATGCCGCCGCCGTCGCCGGTGCCGCGGTTGATGGTGACGAACTCGCGGATCACGTTGCCGTCGCCGATCTCCAGCGCCACCCGTTCGCCGCGGTATTTCTTGTCCTGCGGCTCGCCACCGATGGCGGCATGGCCGTGGATCACATTGTCGCGGCCGATCCGGGTGGGGCCATCGATGATGCAGTGCGGGCCGATCCGGGTGCCATCGCCGATTTCCACGGCATCGCCGATCACCGCATAAGCCCCCACTTCCACGCCCGCACCCAGGCGGGCGCCGGGATGGATGACAGCGGTGCGATGAATGAGGCCGGTATCCATTTTGGGGGTCAGTTGCGCGCAGCCGCGCACAGGATTTCGGCACAGGCAGCCTGCTCGCCGTCCACGCGGGCGATGCCGGCGTATTGGGCCATGTTGCGGATGCGGCGCTTGAGCACCACCTCCAGCTCCAGCCGGTCACCCGGCACCACCATGCGGGTGAACTTGGCGTTATCCACCTTGACCAGATAGAAGATCTGGCCGTCACCGGCGCCCGGGTCGCGCGAGAGCTGGGTCAGCAGCCCGCCCGCCTGGGCCAGGGCTTCCACCACCAGCACGCCCGGCATCACCTTGTGGCCGGGGAAGTGGCCGTTGAAGAAAGGCTCGTTGTAGCTGACGTTCTTGTAGGCCAGCACGCGCGTGTCCTTTTCGAACTCGACCACGCGATCGACCAGCAGGAACGGATAGCGGTGCGGGAGCAGATGCTCGATCTCGCTGCTGGTGACCGGCAGTTGCACGGGGGCGGATGCATCGTTCATTCGTAATCCTTGCCGCCGTCCGGGCTGCGCCGGGCGATGCGGTCGAGTTGCTTGAAGCGGGCGGCACTCTTGCGCCAGCTGCGATTGTCCATCAACGGCGTGCCCGAAGAATACTCGCCGGGCTGGCGGATGGCGTGGGTGACCAGCGACATCGCGGTGACCACCACGCGGTCGCAGACTTCCAGGTGGCCCAGGATGCCGGCGCCGCCGCCGATCAGGCAGTACCGGCCGATCCTGGCACTGCCGGCCACCGCGGAGCAGCCGGCCATGGCCGTATGCGCGCCGATGTGGACGTTGTGGCCGATCTGGATCTGGTTGTCCAGGCGCACGTCCTCTTCCAGCACGGTATCGCCCAGCGCGCCGCGGTCGATGGTGGTATTGGCGCCGATTTCGCAATCGTCGCCGATCACCACGCCGCCCAGCTGTGGCACGTTGATCCAGTGGCCTGCGTCCATCGCCAGGCCAAAGCCCGCTGCGCCCAGGACCGCGCCGGGCAGGATCCGCACCCGCTTGCCCAGGCGGACGCGGGTCAGCAGCGTCACCCGCGCCTGCAGCTCGCAATCCTCGCCGACTTCGCAATCCTCGCCGATCACGCAGCCCGGACCGATGACCGCCCCGGCATGGACGCGGCTACGGGCGCCGATGCTGGCGTGCGGGCCGATGCTGGCCGCCGGATCGACGATGGCCGCCGGATCGACGAACGCCGTCGGGTGGATGCCCGGGGCGTGCGAAGGCTTGCGCTCGAACAGGGCGGCGATGCGGGCAAACGCCACGTACGGATCGCGCGCAATCAGCGCGGTGCCCGCCACCCCTTCGGCATCATCGGCGCGCACCACGACCACGCCGGCCCGGGTGTTGGCCAACTGGTTGCGGTAGCGCGGGTTGGCGAGAAAAGCCAGCTGCGCCGGGCCGGCATCGGCCAGCGTGCCGACGCCATCCACGGTGCGGTCGGGGCCACGCAGGCCCAACCCGAAGCGCGTGGCAAGCTCGGACGCGGTGTACGTCGGCAGGCTCATGCCGTCGCTCGGGTCAGAGCTGGCCGCCGAAGTTGAACTGCAGGCGCTCGATCTGGTCGCCGTCCTTCTTGCGCAGCGGCAGCGCATAGCTGATCGACAGCGGGCCCATCGGCGAGCGCCACAGCAGCGCCACGCCCGCCGAGGCGCGCAGCTCGCTGGCGCTGAAATTGTTGTAGCCGTTGTAGACGTTGCCAAAGTCGAGGAACGCGGAAACGCGCGCCGACGGGCTGTCGAACAGCTTGGGGAAGATCGTCTCCACCGAGCCGGCCACCAGCACCGAACCGCCGAGTGGCTGGCGATAGCCGAAGTTGGAGGTGTAGACCGGGCCCAGCGTGTTGTCCATGAAGCCGCGCACCCTGCCGCTGGAGGCGATGCCGCCCGCATAGAAGTTCTCGAAGAAAGGCAGGCCGCTGGCGGTGACTGTCTTCTTGTAGTCGGGCGAGCTGGTCAGGCACGGGTCGGTGCCGGCCGGGCCCGGGACATAGGTATCGCCGATGCCGTCGTTGTTGGTGTCGATCAGGGTCGGTGCGGTGAAGCAGATGTTGCGGGTGAAGGTCTTGCCGTAGGAGTCGCCATACCCCAGGTTCAACGCGGTCTTGAGCACCAGTGCCTGGCTCAACGGCCAGTACTTGGACACGTCGTACTGCAGCTTGAAGTATTCGACGGTGGAACCGGGCAGGGCGATTTCCGCCGAAATGCTCTGGGTCCCGCCAACCACGGGCGTGAAGTAGTTGTTGCGGGTATCCCGTCCCCAACCGATCTGCGCGCGCCAGCTGTGGAAGGTGCGTTGACCGACCGCGTTGATGTAGTCCACCAGCGGTGTCGGGGTGGAGCCCTCGAAGGCCAGGATTTCGTTTCTATCCACGCCCAGCATCAGCGAAATCGAGTCGCTTTCGCTGAGCGGCACCCCAAGCAATACCTGGAAGGCGCCGCTGTTGGTGGAGTACTGGGCGACGTTGAAGCTGGAGTAGTCAAACTCGCGCCACCACAGGTTGTAGCCTAACGACACGCCGCCGTCGGTGAAATAGGGATTTACGAACGAGAAATCGTAGCGTTTCTGGTAGCTGCTGCGGGTAACCGCGGTGGAGAGGCGGTTACCGGTGCCCAGGAAATTGTTTTCGGACAGCTGCAGCGACAGGTTCACGCCGGACAGCTGCGAGTAGCCGACGCCGGCGGAGATGCTGCCGGAAGTGGTTTCCTTGACCGTGTACACCACGTCCACCTGGTCGTCGGTGCCCGGTACCGGTTCGTTATCGACGCTGACTTCCTCGAAATAGCCCAGGCGGTCCAGGCGAACCTTGCCGCGGTCGATCGCCGCCTGCGAGTACCAGCTGCCCTCGAACTGGCGCATTTCGCGGCGCAGCACCACGTCAGCGGTGCGGGTATTGCCCTTGAACACGATCCGGCGCACGTTAACGCGTGGGCCGGGCTGGACCTGGAAATCCACCGCCACGGTGCGCTTGTCACGGTCGATGGCCGGCACCGGGTTCACCCGCGCGAACGCATAACCGATGTTGGCCAGGCGTGCAGTGATCGCATTGGTGGCCAGCTCCAGCAGGCTGCGCGAGAACACGTTGCCAGGCTTGATGAAGCCGACCATTGTCTCGATCTCGGCCTTGGGCAGGATGGTCTCGCCGGACACGGTGATGTCCGCGAAGTTGTAGGCCTGGCCTTCGCTGATGCCGGCGGTGAGGAACATGTCCTTGCGGTCGGCGCTGATCGCGACCTGGGTGGACTCCAGGTTGAAGTCCACGAAACCGCGATCGAGGTACCAGGAATTCAGCTTCTCGATGTCGCCGGAGAGCTTCTCGCGCGAGTACTGGTCGTCGCGCTTGTACCAGCTCAGCCAGTTGCTGGTGTGCGACTCCCAGGCCTTGGTGATGTCCTTTTCGGCGAACGTTTCGTTGCCCACCAGGTTGATGTGGCGGATCTTGGCAGCCTTGCCTTCCTTGATGTTGATGGTCAGGTTGACGCGGTTGCGATCCAGCCGTTCCGCCGTGGGCGTGATCTGCACGTTGTACTTGCCGCGGTTGTTGTACTGGCGGGTCAACTCCTGGGTGACGCGGTCCAGGTTGAGCGGGTTGAAGGTCTCGCCCT
This sequence comes from Thermomonas sp., assembly GCF_046293095.1. GTDB lineage: Bacteria > Pseudomonadota > Gammaproteobacteria > Xanthomonadales > Xanthomonadaceae > Thermomonas. The sequence continues at coordinate 515,287 of NZ_JBKBPN010000001.1, read as the reverse complement.
CGGCCAGGCCGATTTCCTTCAGGCCCTTGGTCAGGTCCTCGGTCTTGAGATCCTTGTTGCCGCTGATGGTCAGCTTGTTGATCGCCGGGCGTTCGACCACGGTGATCACTAGGATGCCGCCCTGGCGGTCCAACCGGACGTCCTGGAAGAAGCCGGTCTTGTAGAGCGCGCGCAGCGCTTCCGCGGCCTTGCCCTGGTCCAGGGTGTCGCCGCGCTCCACCGGAAGGTAGGTGAACACGGTGCCGGCGCCGATGCGCTGCAGGCCGTCGATGCGGATGTCGCTGACCGTGAAGGGCGTCAGGGCCGTCTGGCCCCAGGCCGGCAGCGAGAGCGCCGAGGCAAGGGCAAGGGTAAGCAGGCGGCGGGGCAAGGGTCGGGTCATTCGGAACATCCTGTTTTTTCGAGCTGCCTGGTCCGGCCTCGCGTGGGCAAGGCCATGTCGGGGGGAGCCGGCGCGGTGGGCGGCATCGGCGGTGTTGCGGCGGGTCACGACACCAGGTGCAGGATGTCGTTGTAGAACGCCAAGCCCATCAACCCTGCGATCATCGCAAGGCCGATGTACTGGCCAACGGCCAGCGCCCGCTCGCCCAGGGGGCGGCGGATGACCAGCTCGATAAGGTAATACAGCAGGTGACCCCCGTCCAAGACGGGGATGGGCAGCAGGTTGATCAACGCCAGGCTGACCGACAGCAGGGCCAGGAAGTTCAGGAACCAGGCCGGCCCGCGCTGGGCAAAGTCGTTGGCGGCCCGGGCGATGGTCAGCGGGCCGGATACCGTGTTCTGCACCGAAACCTGGCCGGAGACGGCGCGGCCGATCATCCCGATCAACTGCCTGACCTGGAAACCGGTCTCGCGCACGGCGGCCGGAATGGCGGCCAGTGGCGACAGCCGCAGCACGGCATCGTGCGGAGGGGTGCCAGCGGCCGCGTTGGTGATGCCCAGAATCCAGTGGGGCTGGCCGCCATCGCCGGCAATACGCTTGGGCGTCAGCTCCAGCGCCAGGCGTTCGCCGTCGCGTTCCACCTCGACCATGCCCGGACCACCGCGCTCGCCCAGCCGTGCGACCAGTGGCGCGATGTCCTCGAAGCTGGAGACAGGGTGGGCATCGATGGCGGTGATGCGATCCCCTTCGGCCAGCTTGCCCCAGGCCGGCGTGCCCTCGCCCACGCTGCCCACCAGCGCCGGCAGCAGCAGGTGGCGCGGCACCAGGCCGATCCCGGCGAGTGCGCGCAGCTCATCCGTGTCGCGGGGCAAGCGCTGCAGCGGCAGCTGGCGGTCGATCCTGCCCCCTTCTGCGCGCTGCACCTGCAGCGTGACCGGCTGGCGATCCAGCGCGGCCACCGACAGCGCCATGCCCAGCTCGCTCCAGGTCGGTGTCTGCCGTTCGCCCACGGCCAGGATGCGGTCGCCCGGTTGCAAGCCGGCCTCGGCGGCGATGCCGCGGGCCACCCCGACCACCGGCGCATAGTCGGGCCGTCCGATCACCAGCATGGCCCAGAGCAGGCCGAACGCCAGCAGCAGGTTGGCCAGCGGCCCGGCCGCGACGATCGCCATCCGCTGCAGGACGGGCTTGCGGTTGAAGGCCAGCGGCAGCTGGTGTGCGGGAACCTCGCCCTCGCGCTCGTCCAGCATCCGCACGTAGCCGCCCAGCGGAATCGCGGCGATGACGTACTCGGTGCCGTCCTTGCCGTGCCACGACCACAGCGGCTTGCCGAAGCCCACCGAGAACCGCAGCACTTTCACGCCGCAGCGGCGCGCCACCCAGAAGTGGCCGAATTCATGGAAGGTCACCAGCACGCCCAGGGCGACCAGCAACCACCACAGGGAACCGAGGAACGTGCTCATGAATGGCCGGCAGGGAGGGGCAAGGTGGCAATGCGGTTCCGGGCGATGTCACGCGCCCTGGCATCCGCCGCCAGCAGCGTTTGCAGTGTGTCGGCGGGCTGCGGTGGCATGGCGTCGAGCGTCGCGGATACGGTGTCGGGGATGTCCAGAAAAGCGATCCGGCCCTGAAGGAAGGCTGAAACCGCCTCTTCGTTGGCGGCGTTGAGCACGGCGGGCGCGGTGCCGCCCGCCGCCATCGCGGCGAAGGCAAGTGCCAGGCAAGGGAAGGCCGCAAGGTCCGGCGCTTCGAAGTCGAGCCTGCCGCCCTGCGCCAGCAGGTCCAGCGCGCCAACGCCGGAGGCGATCCGGCGCGGCCAGCCCAGCCCCACCGCCAGTGCGGTGCGCATGTCCGGCAACCCCAGTTGCGCAAGCGTGCTGCCATCGGCGAAGTCCACCAGCGAATGCACCAGCGACTGCGGATGCACCAGCACGCGGATGGCATCGGCCGGCACTGCGAACAGGTGGTGGGCCTCGATGACCTCCAGGCCCTTGTTCATCAGGGTGGCGGAGTCGACGGAAATTTTGGGCCCCATCGACCATTTGGGATGCGCGACGGCCTGCGCCGGCGTGACCGCCGACAGTGCGGTACGGGTCCAGCCGCGGAACGGCCCGCCAGAGGCGGTCAGGGTGATGCGTGCCGGCGGATTGCCGTCGGCCAGGCACTGGAAGATCGCGTTGTGCTCGCTGTCGATCGGCACGATGGTGGCGTCGTGCGCGCGGGCCTCCCGCATCAACAGCTCGCCGGCCAGCACCAGCGATTCCTTGTTCGCCAGTAGCAGGCGCTTGCCGGCGCGGGCGGCTGCCAGGGTGGACGGCAGGCCGGCGGCACCGACGATCGCGGCCACCACCGTGTCGCAGGCGTCGCCCGCCACCAGTGCGTCCAGCGCCTCGCCGCCGGCGTGCGCCTGCGTGGGCAGGCCGGCCGCGCGCAGGCCGTCGCGCAGGGCGGCGTAGCCGGCGGGATCGGCCACCACCGCGTGCTCGGGGCGATGCGCGTGGCATAGCGCCAGCAGCGCCTCGACATTGCGCCCGGCGGCCAGCACGCTGGCGCGCAAAGCGTCCGGATGGCGTGCGATGACGTCCAGCGCGGACGTGCCGATGGAACCGGTAGCGCCCAGAACTGCGACCCGTTGCATGGTCAGAATCCCAGCCAGATCTTGCCGAGGGCGAACACCGGCAACGCCGCCAGCACGCTGTCGATCCGGTCCAGCACGCCGCCGTGGCCGGGGATCAGCGTGCCGGAGTCCTTGGCGCCGGCATGGCGCTTGAGCAGGCTTTCCAGCAGGTCGCCTGCCACCGAGAACAGCACGGTGAACGCTGCCACCAGTGCCACCGCAGGCAGCTGGCCCGGACGCGCGCCGATCAGCAGCGCACCGATGACGCCAATCACCATGGCGAGGCCAACGCCGCCGGCGACGCCTTCCAGGGTCTTGTTGGGGCTGATCCGAGGTGCCAGCTTGCGGCCGCCGAACCACTGGCCGCCGAACCGGCGCCCCGTGAAATACGCGCCGCTGTCGGCGGCCCATACCAGCGCCAGCGCCAGCAGCAGCCAGCGGTGCCCGTGGGGCGTACTGGCATGGATCAGGCCCAGTGCGCACCAGGCCGGCACCACCGCCGCGGTACCGGCGGCAAGCTTGAAGATCCGTGCGTTGCTGTCGTGGTGGGAGGCGAAGTCATAATGGCGCAGCCACAGCAGGGCCAGCAGCCACCATGCGACCCCCAGCACCACGGCCAGTTGGAACAGCGGCAAGGAGCCGGCGTGCGGCGAGCGCGACCCCCAGACCAGGGCGACCATCAGGGCGAGGTTGCAGGTCAGCAGGATGCTGCGCGCCAGCGTGTCGTCGATGCCGGCCAGTTTCAGCCACTCCCACAGTGCAGCCAGGAACACTACCGCACTGAGCAGCATCAGCCAGGCGGTGGGCAACAGCAGGACGGCGCCGATGGCGGCCGGGGCCATGACCAGGGCGGCCAGGATGCGGGTCTTGGTCACGTTGGTCCTCCGGGTGCGGGATGGCCCACCTGAGCGCTGGTCAGACCGAAGCGGCGTTCGCGTCGCGCGTAATCATCCAGCGCGGCCTGCAGCACCGCCGCGTCGACGTCGGGCCACAGTGCATCGGTGAACCAGAGTTCGGTATAGGCAAGTTGCCACAGCAGGAAATTGCTGATCCGCAATTCGCCGCCGGTGCGGATGAAGAGGTCGGGCGCAGGCAGGTCGGCCAGTGCCATGTGGCGCCCCAGCGCGCGCTCGTCGATCTGCCCGGGACGCAGGCGCCCCGCTGCGACCTCCTCGGCCAGCGCGCGCGCGGCGTGGACGATGTCCTGGCGGCCGCCGTAGCTGGCGGCGATGTTCAGGTGCAGGCGGGTGTTGCCGGCGGTCAGGGTTTCGGCGGCCTGCATCCGCGCCAGCAGCCGATCGTCGAAGCGTCCACGCTCGCCGATGAAGCGCAGCCGCGCGCCCAACCGGTGCAATTCCTCCACTTCCCGCTCCAGTGCGCCGAGGAACAGCTTCATCAGGCCGCCAACCTCCTCGGCCGGGCGGTTCCAGTTCTCGCTGGAGAACGCGAACAGCGTCAGTGCGCCGATCCCTTTCTGCAGGCAGAACTCCACGCTGCGCTTCACCGCGCGGGCACCTGCGCGGTGCCCGACAAGGCGGGGGCGGTGGCGCTGCTGGGCCCAGCGGCCGTTGCCGTCCATGACGATGGCGACATGGCGCGGCACGTCGCCGCTGGCGGCAGGCACAGGCACGGTGTCCCCGGGGACGGTCATGCCGTTCAACGCGGCTGCCCGCACCCGGGCGGAGCGATGGAGTCGTTTGCCACCGCGGTCAAACCGCCATCAGCTCGGCTTCCTTGGCCTTGACCACCTCGTCCACGTCCTTGATCGCGGCGTCGGTGATCTTCTGGATCTCGGCCTCGGTCCGCGCGCTCTCGTCCTCGGTGATCTGCTTGTCCTTCAGCAATTCCTTCACCTGATGGTTGGCGTCGCGGCGGATATTGCGGATGGCCACCTTGGCATCCTCGCCCTCGCCGTGCACCACTTTGCCCAAGTCGCGACGACGTTCCTCGGTGAGCGCGGGCAGGTTCAGGCGGATGGTGGTGCCGGCGGTGTTCGGGGTCAGGCCCAGATCGGAGGCCAGGATGGCTTTCTCGATGGCGCCGACCACGGTCTTGTCCCACGGCGTGATGACCAGCGAGCGGGCGTCCGCCACCGACACGCTGGCCACCTGGGACAGCGGCACTTCGCTGCCGTAGGCGACCACCCGGATCGTGTCCACCAGGCCGGTGGAAGCGCGGCCGGTGCGGATCTTGACCAGGTTGTGGCGCAGCGCCTCGATGCTCTTGGCCATGCGGGCCTGCGCGTCTTTCTTGATCTCGTTCAGCATCGACTAGCTCCGGGGATTGGATAACCACCGGATTATAAGCGAGCGGAGGCGGCGTCAGTCGTGCGTATGGACGTGCTGCGGGTCGGTCGATGGCGCCTGCGGGCACTGGTGGGTGGCATCCTCATCGCGTTCGACCTGCAGGGTGGGGTGGTTGATACCGAAACGGTCGTCCAGCTCCCGGGTCAGACGTTCGATGAAGGCATCCTGCCCGTCGTCGGCCCGGCGTACGAGGTGCGCGGTCAGGGCGATCCCGCCCGCACCCAGCGACCAGATGTGCAGGTGGTGTACCGAGGACACCCCGGATTGGGCGGCCAGCCATGCCTGGACTTCGCTCCGGTCGATCCCGCGCGGAACCGCGTCCATCGCCGCATCGAAGGCGTCACGCAGCAGGCCAAACGCGCTGAAGGCCACCACGACGGCCACCAGCAGTGCGGTGGCCGGGTCCAGCCAGACCCAGCCCAGCCACCAGATGCCGGCGCCGGCCAGCACCGCCGCCAGCGATACCGCGGCGTCGGCCACCAGGTGCAGGAAAGCGCCGCGGCGGTTGAGGTCGTCCGCATGCCCGCCCCGGACCAGCCACGCGGCGCCGAGGTTGATGGCGATGCCGATCACCGCCACGACCATCACCGGTATGCCTGGGACCTCGGGGGGGTGCGCGAACCGCCGGACCGCTTCCCAAGCCAGCGCGCCAGAGAACGTGACCAGCAGCATCGCATTGGCCAGCGGCGAAAGCAGGGTGGCGCGGCGCCAGCCGTAGGTATGCCGGCTGCTGGGCGGGCGCTTGGCCAGCGCGGCCGCGCCCCAGGCAAGCCCCAGGCCAAGCACGTCGCCGAAGTTGTGCAGTGCGTCCGACAGCAATGCCAGCGAGTCGGTTGCAATGCCGTAGCCCGCTTCCAGCGCGGTGTAGGCCAGGTTGATCAGGGTCACCCAGGCGAACGCGCGGGTACTGTCGTGGTGGTGTGCGTGCATGTGGAAAGCGTGCCCGCGCGCCGGCGCGGACACAATAACAACGCCCTCACGGGTCAGTTGTGGGCGCGGACCAGGGTGCCGATCGGCTCGCCGCGCAGGATCCGCAGGAGTACGCCAGGCTGCGCCATGTCGAAAACGCGCAGCGGCATGCGGGCATCGCGGCAGAGGGCGAAGGCGGCGGTGTCCATCACTTGCAGATTGCGGGCGATGACCTCGTCATAGCTCAGGGTGTCCAGCTTGACCGCGTCCGGATGCTTCTTCGGGTCCTTGTCATACACGCCGTCCACCTTGGTCGCCTTGAGCAGCAGGTCGGCGCCCACCTCGATGGCGCGCAGCGCGGCGCCGGAGTCGGTGGTGAAGAACGGGCTGCCCACGCCGGCCGCGAAGATGCAGATCCGGCCCTTCTCGAGATGGCGCACGGCGCGGCGGCGGATGTAATCCTCGCAGACGTCGTTGATCTTGATCGCGCTCATCACCCGGCATTTGCCGCCAAGCTTTTCCAGCGCGTCCTGCATGGCCAGCGCATTGATGACCGTGGCCAGCATGCCCATGTGATCGCCGGTGACCCGGTCCATGCCGCTGGCGGCCAGCCCGGCGCCGCGGAAAATATTGCCGCCGCCGATCACCAGCGCCACCTCGGCGCCCGCATCGCGCGCTTCGATCACCTCGCGCGCCAATCGGTTCAGGACTTTCGGGTCGATGCCATAGTCCTCGTCCCCCATCAGCGCCTCGCCGGACAGTTTCAGCAGGACGCGGCGATAGACGAGGTTGGACATGGCGGCACCGGGCGATGGAAACCCACCAATTCTAGCGGAAACCCCGCGTGGGCAGGCGGGGGCAGGCGCTCACTCAGTCGCCGTGCAGCAGGACCCGGTTGCGGCCTTCGCGCTTGGCGCCGTACAGAACATCGTCGGCGGCCTTCAGCAGGTCGTGCACGCTCTGGAAGCGTTCCTCGGCGTTGCCGCCATGGGTGGCGATGCCGGCGGAGAAGGTGGTGAAGATGGGCTCGCCGTCCACGACCGCCATCGGCGTCTTCGACACCTGCTCCAGCAGCCGCTGCAATACCTGCCGGGCGGATGCCTCGCTGGAATAGTGCAGCACCAGCAGGAATTCCTCGCCGCCATAGCGCGCGATGAGGTCGGTACTGCGCAGTGCGCGCTGCACCGTGAGGGCGAATTGACGCAACACCTGGTCGCCCACCAGGTGGCCGTAGCGGTCGTTGATCCGCTTGAAATCGTCCAGGTCGATCAGTGCGATGGTGAGCGGATGCATGCCCGCCGACGCGAATTCCCGTTGCAGCACCTCTTCCATGTGCAGGCGGTTGTAGACCCCGGTCAGCGGATCGCGACGGGCCTGCTCGGTCAGCTGGCGCATACGCTCTTCGGTGGCGCGGGTTTCCTGCTGCGATTGCGCGGCGTCCTGGATCTGCCGCAGGTTGCGCAGGATCAGCAGCTCGCGCGCCTCGTCCGCGATCGCATCAAGATGCGCCGGGTGCTCGATCCGCACCTCGAAGAGGGCGCTGATCTCCTGCATGGCCGCGGACATCAGCGAAAGCAGCTCGTCCAGCGCTTCGCGATCGTGGCCGGTGAGGGTCATCACCCGGGAGAGGGCCTGTTGGCGCGCATCGGGGCTGGGCCCTGCGGCGGCCAGCCACAGGTCTGCCACCGCGCCGGACCCCTGGATGCAGCGCAGGAAAGGCTCTTGCGCCGGCTCCGACTCGCTCTGGGCGATGGCATCCACCAGGTAGTCGGGCAACTGCCAGCGACGGGCCAGCCAGGCGCCAACTTCAGCATGGTCGGCATCGAAGTGCGCCCGCTCCAGCGTCAGCAGCGCGTCGTTGTCGGCGGCTTCGGCGCACAGGGCTGCGTAGGTCTCCGGCATCGCCTTCAGCAGGGCCAGCCGGCCAATGTCCTGCAGCAACCCGGCCAGCATCAACATCTCGCCGCGCTTGAGGTTGGTCTGCTGGCCCAGCAGGCGGGCGGCCATCGCCGCAAGAACGCTGCGCCGCCAGATCTGTTCCTGCTGCTCTGCGGTGCCGTTGCCGCCGCGCAGGCCGTGTACGAGAGAAAATCCAAGCGCCAGGCTCAAGGCTGCATTCAGGCCCAGCATGGCCATTGCCTGCGGCAGCGTTTCAGCGCGGCGGCGGGTGGCGTAGAGGGGGGAGTTGGCGACCCGCAGCAGGCGCGCGCTGAGCGCGGGATCAACCCCGATCGTTTGTGCAGCCGCGTTCAGGGTCGCGGTGGGGTCCTGCGCAAGCGCGATGATCTGCAGGGCAACGCCCGGCGGCGAAGGCAGGTTGCGGCAATGCAGCAAGGTGGCTTCGAGTTCCGTTCGCATCGCGCCGGGAGGGATGTCCAGTGGCCCTAGTATGCGTGTTGGCGGGGATTTGTGCTCAACCACCGGCGCAAGCGCAGGAGACGCGCTGGGGGAGTGCTTTCATGAAGGCCAAGCGCAAGGGGCTGACGCCGCAGGAAGCGGGCGGCGGCCCAGGTCGGGCAACAGCCGGCTACAGCAGCGCAGCCGGCAGTGCGCACGGTGCTTGGCCAGGCGACGCCTGACCGGCGCCCGACGCAGCCCGCAGCGGGTACCGAGCGGCGCCCCTTGCCAGACCCGGCCCCCTGTTTTGAATCCACCTGCGGGGGCGCAGCTGGGGTGAAGGGAGGCGCTGGCCGCGTTGCGGAGCCTTAACTTCTTCCTCAAGATCCGCGCTGCCTTCCCCGGGCTTGGGTGAAGAGCCAAAAAAAACGCAGGCCCCGCATCGCTGCGAGGCCTGCTTTAAAGCTACTTTGTGTTGTACTGGCGCCCGAAGTTGGACTCGAACCAACGACCCCCTGATTAACAGTCAAGTGCTCTAACCGGCTGAGCTATTCGGGCGAGGCCGCGCATTGTATGCGGCTGTTTCCGGCAGGGCAAGCACCTGCCGCGAAAATTTCCGGGGGCGCGTGTTCACGCGGGGCACGGCGCCGGCGCCGTGGGGCGCTCGCTGCGCGGGCGGCCGGCGTTGTTGACGATGACCCTGGCCAGCAGGGCACCTGCCTCGCTGCAGATGGACAGGGTCAGGTTGGCCCCGGCGCTGGTGCCGTCGGGCAGGTAGCGCAGCTGCTGCCGCCCTGCGCTGCTGGCGATGCGGAGGTGGGAGCGGGGGGAAGCAAGGTCCACGCGCAAGATGTCGTCCTTGGCGTCCGGCCGCCGGTTGCCGTCTTCGTCCACGAACAGCAGCCAGCCTTGGCTCCAGTCGTTGCCGGTAGCGCAGGTGGCGCCGTCGCTGCTTGGGCACAGCACGGTGCGCCGGTTGCGTTCGATCGCTGCGAGGCGGGCCAGCTGCATGTGGGCGACCAGCGATGACGTCGCCGAAGAGGCGCGCTGACGCTCGATGAGCGCCGCCATCGGTGACAGGGCGGCGCTTGCCAGCAGCGCCAGAATGGCCGTCGTGGTGACCAATTCGATCAGGGTGAAGCCTGCGTCGCGATGGGGCATGGCACGTGTTCCCGGTGGCTTGGAGGCAGGTTGCCGGGGCGCTGGCAGGGGCGGCATCGGCGGAAGGCGGGGCCGGGAGTCGGAAAAGCCCCCGCCGGGTGACGGAAATCGCCGTGCAGGCTTCGCTCACGTCCGGGGCGTAAACTCGAAGGTTGCCCGTTGCCTTGCCTGCCGATGAGCCAGCCCGTTCCGTCCGACCTTGACCTCACGACCGCCTCCGCGGGGTTCCAGCTGGTCGCGCCCTACCAGCCTGCGGGCGACCAACCAGGGGCCATTGAAAAACTCGTCACCGGGTTCGAAAGCGGGCTGGCCAAGCAGGTGCTGTTGGGCGTGACCGGTTCCGGCAAGACCTACACCATCGCCAATCTGGTTCAGCGGGTGCAGAAGCCGACCCTGGTGATGGCGCCCAACAAGACGCTGGCAGCGCAGCTGTACGGCGAGTTCAAGGCGTTCTTTCCGCACAACGCGGTGGAGTACTTCGTCAGCTACTACGACTACTACCAGCCGGAAGCCTACGTCCCGTCCAGCGACACCTACATCGAAAAGGACAGTGCGATCAACGACCACATCGAGCAGATGCGGCTGGCGGCGACCAAGGCGCTGCTGTCGCGGCGCGACACCATCGTGGTGGCGTCGGTGTCGGCGATCTACGGTCTGGGCGCGCCTGAGGACTATCTGGCGATGCGGCTGATCCTGTCGCGTGGCGAACGCATCGACCAGCGCGAGCTGCTGCGCCACCTGACCACGCTGCAGTACTCGCGCAACGAGATGGCGCTGGACCGCGGCACCTTTCGCGTGCGCGGCGAGACGGTGGACGTGTTCCCCGCCGAATCCGACCTGGAGGCGCTGCGCATCGAGCTGTTCGATGGCGAGATCGAGCAGCTGTCGATGTTCGACCCCCTCACGGGCCAGATCCTGCGCCGGCTGCCGCGTTACGTCGTCTATCCCAAGACCCACTACGCCACCCCGCGCGAGCGCACCCTGAGCGCGGTGGATACGATCAAGGCCGAGCTGCGCGAGCGGCTGGAGCAGCTGTATGCGCAGAACAAGCTGGTGGAAGCCCAGCGGCTGCAGCAGCGCACCCAGTTCGACCTGGAGATGATGGCCGAAGTCGGCTACTGCAATGGCATCGAGAACTACTCACGGCACCTGACCGGGCGCGCGCCTGGCGAGCCGCCGCCGACCCTGTTTGATTACCTGCCGCCGGATGCACTGCTGGTGGTGGACGAATCGCACGTGACCATCCCGCAGATCGGCGCCATGTTCAAGGGCGACCGCTCGCGCAAGGAGACCCTGGTCGAGTTCGGCTTCCGCCTGCCGTCGGCGTTGGACAACCGGCCGCTGCGCTTCGAGGAATGGGAAGCCCGCGCCCCGCGCAGCGTGTATGTTTCGGCCACGCCCGGCCCCTACGAACTGCGCACCGCCGGTGATGCCATCGTCGAGCTGGTGGTGCGGCCGACCGGGCTGGTCGATCCGGAAGTCGAGATCCGGCCGGTGGCGACCCAGGTGGATGATCTGCTGGGCGAAATCCGCGAGCGGGTGGCGATGGGCGATCGCGTGCTGGTCACGACGCTCACCAAGCGGATGGCCGAGAACCTGACCGATTACCTCTCCGAGCACGGGGTGAAAGTGCGCTACCTGCATTCCGACGTGGACACGGTGGAACGGGTGGAGATCATCCGCGACCTGCGGCTGGGTGTGTTCGACGTGCTGGTGGGCATCAACCTGCTGCGCGAGGGTTTGGACATGCCGGAAGTGTCACTGGTGGCCATCCTCGATGCCGACAAGGAAGGCTTCCTGCGCAGCACCGGCTCGCTGATCCAGACCATTGGCCGCGCCGCCCGCAATCTGCGTGGCAAGGCGATCCTCTACGCCGACCGGGTCACCAACTCGATGCGCGCCGCGCTGGACGAGACCGACCGCCGCCGCAACCGCCAGCTGCACTACAACGCCGAGCATGGCATCACCCCGCAGTCCGTCCAGCGTGCGGTGCGCGATGTGATGGAAGGCGCGCGGGCCGAGCCGGGCGAGCTGAAGGGGCGCGGCAAGGCCAAGCGCGTCGCCGAGCCGGCGCAGGAGTTCCTGCGCATGAGTCCGGTCCAGCAGGCCGCGCGGCTCAAGGAGCTCGAGCAGAAGATGCACCAGCACGCCCGCGACCTGGAGTTCGAGGAGGCCGCCCGCGTCCGCGACCAGCTGCGCAGGCTGCGCGAGGCGGCGCTGTAGGGTGAAAAGGGGAGGGCGCTTGTTTCCGTGCCCGGCGTCAGGCTACAATTCGCGCCCCTTCGGGCGGTTAGCTCAGCGGTAGAGCACTACCTTGACATGGTAGGGGTCACAGGTTCGAACCCTGTACCGCCCACCACGCGCATTGCGTGGTAACGCATTCCAAAGACAGGTGGCCCGCGGAAACGCCGGCCGAGCGTGCGACATGGACACTACCGGCGCCTACCGCTGATTCCTGCCGACGCATTCGTATTTCCTTCCTTGTGGATAATCGAAAGGCGCCTCGGCGCCTTTTTTCGTGGTTCCAGTTCGTTCCTGAACAACCGCCCGCCGCCTCCCGGCCGGATTTTCCCTAAAGAGCCCCTCCCATGATTTCGATCACGCTCCCCGACGGCTCCCAGCGCCAGTTCGATGCCCCCGTGTCCGTGCAGGACGTCGCCGCCTCCATCGGTGCCGGCCTGGCCAAGGCTACCCTGGCCGGCAAGGTTGACGGCCGTCTGGTGGATGCCAGCCACGTCATCGACCGGGATGCCCAGCTGGCCATCATCACCGACAAGTCGCCGGAGGCACTCGATATCCTCCGCCACTCCACCGCGCACCTGCTGGCGCAGGCCGTGCAGCGCCTGTTTCCGGGGGCGCAGGTCACCATCGGTCCGGTGATCGACAACGGCTTCTATTACGACTTCGCCTACGAGCGCCCGTTCACCCCCGAGGACCTGCCGGCCATCGAGGCGGAGATGCAGAAAATCGTCAAGGAGGCGCTGCCGGTCAGCCGCAGCGTGAAGTCCCGCGACGACGCGATTGCCTTCTTCAAGGGCATGGGCGAGGCCTACAAGGCCGAGATCATCGCGTCGATCCCGGCCGACGAGGAGCTGTCGCTCTATACCCAGGGCGAGTTCACCGACCTCTGCCGCGGCCCACACGTGCCATCCACCGACAAGCTGCGCGCGTTCAAGCTGATGAAGGTGGCCGGCGCGTACTGGCGCGGCGACCACAACAACCAGATGCTCAGCCGCATCTACGGCACCGCCTGGCTGAACGACAAGGACCTCAAGGCCTACCTGCACCAGCTGGAAGAGGCCGAGAAGCGCGACCATCGCAAGATCGCCAAAGCGCAGGATCTGTTCCACCTGCAGGAAGAGGGGCCGGGCCTGGTGTTCTGGCACCCCAAGGGCTGGAGCATCTGGCAGACCGTCGAGCAGTACATGCGCAAGGTCTACCGCGACACCGGCTACGGTGAGGTGCGTTGCCCGCAGATCCTCGACGTGGAGCTGTGGAAGAAGTCCGGACACTGGGACAACTACAAGGACAACATGTTCTTCACCGAGTCCGAGAAACGGACGTATGCGGTGAAGCCTATGAACTGCCCGGGCCACGTGCAGGTGTTCAACCAGGGCCTGCACAGCTACCGCGACCTGCCGATCCGCTACGGCGAGTTTGGCGCCTGCCACCGCAACGAGCCGTCCGGGGCACTGCACGGCATCCTGCGCGTGCGCGGCTTCACCCAGGACGATGGCCACATCTTCTGCACCGAGAACCAGGTGGAATCCGAGGTGCGCGCCTTCCACGAGCAGGCCCTGAAGGTCTATTCGGACTTCGGCTTCAGCGACATCCAGATCAAGATCGCCCTGCGTCCTGATTCCCGCCTTGGCGACGACGCCACCTGGGACAAGGCCGAGGACGCCCTGCGCAGCGCGCTGCGGGCTTCGGGCGTGGAGTGGCAGGAGCTGCCGGGCGAGGGTGCCTTCTACGGCCCCAAGATCGAGTACCACCTCAAGGACGCCATCGGCCGCACCTGGCAGCTCGGCACCATGCAGGTGGATTTCATGATGCCGGGCCGGCTGGGCGCGGAATACGTGGATGAGCACAGCCAGCGCCGGCATCCGGTGATGTTGCATCGCGCCATCGTGGGCTCGATGGAGCGTTTCATCGGCATCCTGATCGAGCACCATGCCGGCCAGTTCCCGGCTTGGCTGGCGCCGGTGCAGGCGGTGGTGATGAACATCACCGATGCCCAGGCCGATGCCGTCGAGGCGGCACGGAAAACCCTTGCGAATCAAGGATTCCGGGTGGTTTCCGATTTGCGGAACGAAAAAATCGGCTATAAAATCCGCGAGCACACGCTGCAGCGCGTGCCGTACCTGCTGGTGGTCGGGGACCGCGAGAAGGAAAACGGCCAGCTGTCCGTGCGTACGCGGGGTGGGGAAGACCTTGGCAGCATGTCCGTTGACGCTTTTGCCGCGCGTTTGTGCGAGGAAAGCGCCCGCTGACGGGCCGCGCCAATCCCGCCCTGCAAAGCCGCCTGCCAGCGACATCGCCGGTTGGCGAACCGGCCCGCAGGGGCCAATCCTTGGAGACAGCCACAATCAGTACCCCTGACAACAAGCAGAATCGTCGTAACCAGGAAATCCGCGTGCCGCGGGTGCGTGTCATCGGCAGTGACGGCGAGATGATCGGCGTGCTTTCGCGCGACGAGGCTCTGCGCATGGCCGAGGAGGAGGAGCTCGACCTCGTCGAGATCCAGCCCAACGCGGATCCGCCGGTCTGCAAGATCATGGACTTCGGCAAGTTCAAGTTCGAAATGCAGAAGAAGGCCAACGAGGCCAAGAAGAAGACCAAGCAGGTCGAGATCAAGGAAGTCAAGTTCCGTCCGGTCACCGACGAAGGCGACTACCAGATCAAGCTGCGCAAGATGCGCGAGTTCCTGGCCGACGGCGACAAGATCAAGGTCAACATCCGCTTCCGTGGCCGCGAGATGAGCCACCAGGAGCTGGGCCGCGAGATGGCGGCGCGGATCGAGGCCGACCTGGGCGAGGACATCGTCATCGAGTCCCGCCCCCGCCTGGAAGGCCGGCAGATGGTGATGATGATCGCGCCGAAGAAGAAGTAGGTCCGGGCTGCGCGGCTGCCGGTCCCGGCGGTCGCCGGAAGCCGCGGTGTGCTCGCAATGCCCTGATTTCCCCAAGGACAAGATTGCAAATCCGGCGCCGGTCCGCCATAATGCGCGGCCCGGTTCGCCGGGCATGTTGTTTCGCGGCACCCAGGACCCGCCCGATTCCCCGTGGAATCCGGGCCTACCCACCGGCAAGGCAGGATGGAAAGCGTGGCAGCGCCCCCGTGGCAACGCCGCCGCCTCGGCCAGTTCTCGATTTCGCAAGGATTCCCAATGCCCAAGATCAAGACCAATCGGGCGGCGGCCAAGCGCTTCCGGAAGACTGCTTCCGGCAAGTACAAGTGCGGCCACGCCAACAAGAGCCACATCCTCACCAAGAAGGCGACCAAGCGGAAGCGCAACCTGCGGCAGACGAACCACGTTCGTGCCGAGGACGCGGGCCGTCTGGACCGCATGCTGCCGTATTTGTGAGGAGATAGGACATGGCACGAGTCAAACGTGGTGTTACGGCGCGCGCGCGCCACAAGAAGGTCATCAAGGCCGCGAAGGGCTACTACAACGCCCGCCGCAAGGTCTTCCGCGTCGCCAAGCAGGCGGTCACCAAGGCCCTGCAGTACGCCTATATCGGACGCAAGCAGAAGAAGCGCCAGTTCCGCACCCTGTGGATCGCGCGCATCAACGCTGCCGCCCGCGCCAACGGCATGAGCTACAGCCGCTTCATGAACGGCCTGCAGAAGGCCGGCATCACTCTGGACCGCAAGGTGCTGGCCGATATCGCCGTGCACGATGCGGCGGGGTTTGCGGCCCTGACCGAAAAGGCCAAGGGCGCTTTGGCGGCGTAAGCCGTCGATCCACACGCAAACCCGCCCCAGGGCGGTGAAGACCGGCGGCGCAAGCCGCCAAGACGTGGGGAAGGGCGCAAGTCCTTCCCCACGTTCGTTTACAGGGGCGCGCTTTTCACGTGGCGTCCCCAGGGGCCGGAAACCAGATGAGCGAAATCGAATCCCTCTCCACGCAGGCGCTGGCCGACATCGCCGCTGCTACCACGCCCGACGCGCTGGAGGCCCTGCGTGTGGGCCTGCTCGGCAAGAGCGGCAGCATCACCGCGCAGTTGAAGTCGCTTGGCGCACTGCCGGGCGAGCAGCGCAAAGCCGCTGGCGAGGCGATCAACCGCGCACGCGATGCCATTGCCGCGGCGCTGGCATCACGCAAGGCGGCGTTGGACGATGCCGTGCTGGACGCCCGTCTGGCCAACGAAACCATCGATGTGACGTTGCCGGGGCGCAATGGCGTGCGCGGCGGCGTGCATCCGGTCAGCCGCACGCTGGAGCGTATCACTGGCATCTTCGGGCGCCTGGGCTACGAACTCGCCGACGGCCCGGAGATCGAGGACGACTGGCACAACTTCGAGGCGCTGAACTTTCCGCCGCACCACCCGGCGCGCGCCATGCACGACACCTTCTATTTCCCGGACGGGCGCCTGCTGCGCACCCATACCTCGGGCGTGCAGGTGCGTTACATGCAGGACCTGCTGCGCGCCGGCGGTACGCCGCCGCTGCGCATGATCGCGGCCGGCAAGGTCTATCGCAGCGACTCCGACCAGACCCACACCCCGATGTTCCACCAGGTGGAAGGGCTGCTGGTGGACGAGCACGCCAGCTTCGCGGATCTCAAGGGCACGCTGGTGGAATTCGTGCGGGCGTTCTTCGAGCGCGATTTCGAAATGCGCTTCCGCCCAAGCTACTTCCCCTTCACCGAGCCCTCGGCGGAGGTGGACATCGCCTGGCAGCAGGCGGATGGCAGCACCCGTTGGCTGGAGGTGCTGGGCTGCGGCATGGTGCATCCGAACGTGCTCAAGAGCGTGGGTATCGATCCGGAGAGGTACACGGGCTTCGCCTTCGGCCTTGGCGTCGAGCGATTCGCGATGCTGCGCTACGGCGTGGACGACCTGCGCGCGTTCTTCGAGAACGACGTGCGTTTCCTGAAGCAATTCGCCTGAGGCCGCCGCCATGAAGTTCTCCGAAAACTGGCTGCGCCAGCACGTCAAGACCGCTGCGACGCGCGAGCAGCTCGCCGCCACGCTCACCGCAATCGGCCTCGAGGTCGAGGACATGGCCGTGCTGGGCGCATCGCTGGAGGGTGTGGTCGTGGCCCGCATCGTCGAGTGCGCGAAGCATCCGGAAGCCGATCGCCTGCAGGTCTGCCAGGTGGATGCCGGAACCGGCGAGCTGTTGCAAATCGTCTGCGGTGCGCCGAACGCACGTCCGGGCTTGGTCGCGCCGCTGGCGACAATCGGCACCCGCGTGGGCGAGCTGACCATCAAGGCCGCCAAGCTGCGCGGCGTCGCGTCCAACGGCATGCTGTGCTCGGCGAAGGAGCTCGGCATCGACGCGGACGCGTCGGGCCTGCTGGAACTGCCGGCCGATGCGCCGGTGGGTGCGCCACTGGCCGATTTCCTTGGCCTGCCGGATGCCAGCATCGAGCTGAAGCTGACCCCGAATCGCGCCGACTGCTTCAGCGTGCGTGGCATCGCGTTCGACGTGGCGGCCGCCACCGGTTCTGCCGTCGAACCCTTGAACGCCGATCCCGTGCCGCCCGCACACGACGCGGTGCTGCCGGTCGCGCTGGCCGCAGGCGCCGCGGCGCCGCGATTCGTCGGCCGCGTCGTCACCGGCGTGGATGCCTCCGTGCCAACGCCGGTCTGGATGGCCGAGCGCCTGCGCCGCAGCGGCGTGCGCCCGGTCAGCTTCCTGGTCGACGTCACCCAGTACGTGATGCTGGAGCTGGGCCAGCCGATGCATGCGTACGACCGCGACTTGTTGCAGGGCCCGATCGGCGTGCGCCTGGCGCGTGCCGGCGAGACCTTGCGCCTGCTCAACGGCGACGACGCCACCCTGGATCCGCAGTTCCTGGTCATCACCGACGCCGATCGCGCGGTGGGCCTGGCGGGCATCATGGGCGGCGAGGACACCAAAGTCGGCAAGGCCACCCGCAATGTCTTCCTGGAAGCCGCCCATTTCGCGCCGGCGGCGATCATCGGGCGCAGCCGCAAGCTGGGCCTGCACACCGATGCCGGCCACCGTTTCGAGCGTGGCGTCGATCCGGCGCTGCCGCGCATCGCCATCGAGTACGCCACCCGGTTGATCCTGGATATCGCCGGCGGCGCGCCCGGCCCGGTGGTCGAGGCGGCGTTGCCGGAGCACCTGCCGCAGCCGCAGCCGATCCTGCTGCGCCGCGCCCGGCTGGCGCGCGTGCTGGGCGCGCAGGTCGACGATGCCGAGGTGGCCCGCATCCTGTCGGCGCTGGGCCTTGTGGTGGAGGCGACGGGCGACGGCTGGCGTGTGACGCCGCCGGCGCGCCGCTTCGACCTTGCCATCGAGGAAGACCTGGTCGAAGAGGTCGCCCGCATCCATGGCTACGACGCCATCCCGGCCACGCTGCCGGGTGGCGCGACGCGGCTGGTGAATCCAACCGAAACCCGGGCCAGCGAGCACGACGTGCGCCGCCAGCTGGTAGCCCGCGAGTTCCTGGAAGCCATCAACTACGCCTTCCTCGATGCCGGTCTGCTGGAGGCGTGGCAGTTGGGCGCTGGCGCGGTGGCGCTGGCCAATCCGCTCAGCGCGGAGCTGGGCGTGATGCGTACCCGCCTGCTGCCCGGGCTGGTGGATGCACTGGCCCGCAACGTGGCGCGCCAGCAGTCGCGCGTGCGCTTGTTCGAACTCGGCAAGACCTTTGCCGACGTCAACGGTGAGGCGCCGGCGGAAACGCTGCGCATCGCCGCAGTCGCCTGTGGGGATGCGCATGCGGAGCAGTGGGGCGTGTCTGCACGTGCGGTTGATTTCCACGACATCAAGGGCGATCTGGAAAGCCTTGCCGCGCTGTCGGGCGCGACGCTGGCGTTCCGCGCCTCGGCCCAGCCGTTCGCGCATCCGGGCCGCTCCGCCGATATTTATCGCGATGGCCTTGCCATTGGCTGGATCGGCCAGTTGCATCCGCGCCTGCAGCAGGTGTTGGGGCTGGATGTGGATGTGCTGGCCTTCGAATTGGCGTTGGAGCCACTGCTGGCGCGCACGCTGCCGCGCGCCAGGGCGTTGTCCAAATATCCGTCCGTCCGCCGGGATCTTGCGTTCGTCGTGCCGGAATCGGTGACGTGGGGGGCGCTGCGGGCGACCGTGGAGGCGACCGCAGGCGCGTCACTGCGCGATCTGGTGCTGTTCGACCGCTATGCCGGCAAGGGCGTCGAATCGGGATTCAAGAGTCTGGCTATGGGCTTGATTTTGCAGGATGAATCCCGCACGCTGACCGACCGTGATGTGGATGCCGTGGTGGCGGATGTGATCGCCGCGCTGGGCCAGCAGCACGGTGCGGTGATCAGGCGCTGACAGGGGACGGCGATGGCATTGACCAAGGCGGAAATGGCCGAGAAGCTCTACGAGGAAGTCGGCCTCAACAAGCGTGAAGCGAAGGAATTCGTGGACGCGTTCTTCGATGCGCTGCGCGAGGCGCTGGAGCAGGGCCGGCAGATCAAGCTGTCGGGGTTCGGCAACTTCGACCTGCGCCGCAAGAACCCGCGCCCGGGCCGCAACCCCAAGACCGGCGAGGAGATCCCGATCTCCGCGCGTACCGTGGTCACCTTCCGGCCCGGCCAGAAGCTGAAGGAGCGGGTGGAAGCCTTCGCTGGGGTCGCCCATGCTTGATCCCGGCAGCAATCGCGAACTCCCGCCGATCCCCGCCAAGCGCTACTTCACCATTGGGGAAGTCAGCGAGCTGTGTGACGTCAAGCCGCATGTGCTGCGTTACTGGGAAACCGAGTTCCCCAGCCTCGAGCCATCCAAGCGCCGCGGCAACCGCCGCTACTACCAGCGCCACGACGTGCTGATGGTGCGACAGATCCGCAGCCTGCTGTACGAACAGGGCTACACCATTGGCGGCGCCCGCCTGCGGCTGGAAGGCGAGGGGGCGAAGCAGGAGTCGGCCCTCAGCAACCAGATCGTCCGCCAAGTCCGTGCCGAGCTGGAAGAGGTGCTGCAGATCCTGCGGCGTTGACCCGGCCTCGCCGCAGCCCGTTCACTCGGGTATACTGCGCGGCCAATCTTACGGGGTATAGCGCAGCCTGGTAGCGCACTTGTCTGGGGGACAAGTGGTCGTCGGTTCAAATCCGGCTACCCCGACCAACTTCCGTTCCGCTAATCCTCTCGCGGACGTCTCGCAAAGCCCCGCCTTTCAGGCGGGGTTTTTGCATTTGGGCGATACTAAAAGCAGCGCATCACAGGGATGGAGGCTGTTCTGGCATGACGACATGGCTGGTCACCGGCGGCGCCGGCTTCATTGGCGGCAATTTCGTGCTGGAGGCGGTGGCACGCGGTATCCGGGTAGTGAATCTGGATGCACTGACCTACGCGGGCAATCGCGACACGCTGGCCTCACTGGACGGTCATCCGGACCACGTCTTCGTGCATGGCGACATCGGTGATCGCGATCTGGTCGCCCGGCTTCTGGCCGAACATCGGCCGGACGCGGTGGTGAACTTCGCCGCCGAGAGCCACGTGGATCGCTCCATCGACGGGCCTGCAGCATTCATCCAGACCAATGTGGTCGGTACGCTGGCCCTGCTGGAGGCGGCACGCGATTACTGGAAGGGGCTCGCCGGTGCGGAAAAGGATGCTTTCCGCTTCCTGCATGTCTCCACCGACGAGGTGTACGGCTCGCTGGGTGAAACCGGCAAGTTCACCGAGACGACGCCGTATGCGCCCAATTCGCCGTATTCGGCGTCCAAGGCCGCGTCCGACCACCTAGTGCGCGCCTTTCACCACACCTACGGATTGCCCACGCTCACGACCAACTGCAGCAACAATTACGGGCCGTACCATTTCCCCGAGAAGCTCATCCCGCTGGTGATCGCCAAGGCCCTGGCCGGCGAGCCTCTGCCGGTCTATGGCGACGGCAGGCAGGTGCGGGACTGGCTGTTCGTGGCGGATCACTGCGAGGCGATCCGCACCGTGCTGGCCAAGGGCCGGGTGGGTGAGACCTACAACATCGGCGGCAACGCGGAAAAGCAGAACATCGAAGTCGTGAAGGCGATCTGCGCGCTGCTGGATGAGCGCCGGCCGCGCGAGGACGGCCTGCCGCGCGCATCGCAGATCACTTTCGTGGCGGATCGTCCGGGCCACGACCGACGCTATGCCATCGATGCCAGCAAGCTGCGCGATGAGCTGGGCTGGACGCCGAAGTACAGCTTCGAGCAGGGCCTCGCCGAAACCGTGGACTGGTATCTGGCCAACCAGGACTGGGTGCGGCGGGTACTGGACGGGTCCTATCGCCTGGAGCGCATCGGGGTGGCGGCATGAGTCCGTTGGCAGGTGGCCGCAAAGGCCCGCTCCGGAAGGGAATCATCCTTGCCGGCGGATCCGGCACCCGGCTGTACCCGATCACCCAGGCGGTCAGCAAGCAGCTGCTGCCGGTGTACGACAAGCCGATGATCTACTACCCGCTCAGCGTGCTGATGCTGGCGGGCATCCGCGAGGTGCTGATCATCAACACCCCGCATGAGCAAGCCTTGTTCCAGCGCCTGCTCGGCGACGGTGCGCAGTGGGGCATGCGCATCGAATACGCGGTGCAGCCCAGCCCCGACGGGTTGGCGCAGGCCTTCCTGATCGGCCGCGAGTTCCTGGCCGGCGGTCCGAGCTGCCTGGTGCTGGGCGACAACATCTTCCATGGTCACGGTCTGACCGGGTTGCTGCAGCGAGCCGATGCGCGCGAGCAGGGCGCGACCGTGTTCGGCTACTGGGTGCGCGATCCCGAGCGCTACGGCGTGGCCGAGTTCGATGCGGCCGGCAAGGTGGTCGGACTGGAGGAAAAGCCCGCGCAGCCGAAGTCCAGCTATGCCGTCACGGGCCTCTACTTCTACGATGGTCGCGCCAGCGATTTCGCGGCATCGCTCAAGCCTTCGCCGCGCGGCGAGCTGGAAATCACCGATCTCAACAAATGCTATCTGGAAGACGGCAGCCTGCACTTGGAGAAGATGGGGCGTGGCTACGCGTGGCTGGACACCGGTACCCACGAGTCGCTGGTGGAGGCATCGACCTTCATCGAGACCATCGAGGCGCGGCAGGGCCTGCGGGTGTGCTGCCCCGAGGAGATCGCGTTCCTCAACGGCTGGATCGACGCTGTGCGCCTGCGCGCGCTGGCCGAACCGCTGGCCAAGAACGGATATGGCCAGTACCTGCTGCGCCTCGCCGCACAGGGGCCCGTTGCATGAGGCTGCTCGGGACCCGGTTGCCGGGCTGCATGGTCATCGAGCCCGTGGTGCACGGTGACGAGCGCGGCTTCTTCTACGAAGGCTGGAACGCGCAGCGATTCGGAGAGCGCGGGCTGCCCACCCGGTTCGTCCAGCACAATGTTTCGCGTTCGCAGCGCGGCGTGCTGCGCGGGTTGCACTACCAGTGGCCAAACCACCCGCAGGGCAAGCTGGTCAGCGTGCTGGAGGGGGAGGTCTACGATGTCGCCGTCGATATACGCCGCGGCTCGCCTACCTTCGGCCAGCATGCGGCCGTGGTGCTGAGCGCGGATAACAAGCGCCATTTCTGGATACCGGAGGGGTTTGCCCACGGCTTCCTGGTACTCAGCGAGACGGCGCTGTTCACCTATTTGTGTACTGCGCCGTACGACCGCGCCAGTGACAATTCGCTGCGCTGGGATGATCCAGCGCTTGCGATCGACTGGCCGTTGGCGGAGGTCTCGCTGTCGTCCAAGGATGCGGCTGCGCCGCTGCTGGCGGATATTTCGCCGGAGCGTCTGCCGCAGTACGCCGAATGAAACTGCTGCTGCTGGGGGGCAATGGGCAACTCGGGCGCGAGTTGCGTCGCGTCCTGCCGGTACTGGGTGATGTGGTCGTGGGCACCCGCAATGGTGCCGAAGCCGATGTGGCCGCCGATTTCGACGCGCCGGAAGCACTGCCGGCGCTGGTGCAGCGCATCGCCCCCGACGTGGTGGTGAACGCTGCCGCCTACACTGCCGTGGACCGTGCCGAGGGCGAGCCGGATGCCGCGTTCCGGGCGAACGCGGAAGCGCCGGAGGCGTTGGCCCGCATCTGTGCCCGGACAGGGGCCTTGCTGGTGCACTACTCCACGGACTACGTGTTCGATGGCCATGGTCGGCGGCCGTACCGCGAGGAGGACGCCACCGCGCCGCTGGGTGTTTATGGCGCCAGCAAGCTGGCCGGCGAGCAGGCGATCCGCGCCAGCGGTGCGCGCCATGCGATCCTGCGCACAGCATGGGTCTATGCCGCGCACGGCAGGAATTTCCTGCACACGATGCTGCGCCTTGCCGCCGAACGCGACGAGCTGCGGGTGGTCAGTGATCAGATTGGCGCGCCGACGCCCGCCGCTTGGATCGCGGAGGCGACTGGCCAGCTCCTGCGGCATGGGCTGGCGGCGTCCGGGACTTGGCATCTGGTCGCCGCCGGCGAAACCAGCTGGCATGGATTCGCCGAGGCGATCATGGACGAAGCGCATGTGGCGGGCTTGCTGCCACGCCGCCCGCGCGTGCGGCCCATCGCCACCGTGGACTACCCGACGCCGGCACGGAGGCCTGCCTATTCAGTGCTGGACACCACGAAATTGCACCGGGATTTCGGCATCGTGCCGCCCCACTGGCGCGACGGCCTGCGGGCGACGCTGGATGGCATGGCGCAGGACAGCAGGGACATGCCCGCGGGGTGAATGTCGCGCCGGACAGGATCGATCCGCGCGAACCCCCGATTGCGAAGCTTCACGCCGATCCGATGCCGGCCCCTGTCGCCGGCCTGCGCGCGACGAGCCGCTGCTTCAGCCTGAGCGCCGGTCGCTCGATCAGGAACCAGGATGCCGCTGCAAGGGCAAGAACCAGCAAGGTGGTCCAACATGCGTTGTGCAGGGCGCTTCCCGGTGAATACGCCTGCACCAGTTGCCCGGCTGGCCAGCCGTACAGGTACATGCCATAGGAAAGATCGGTATGGCGGATCACCGGTAGCCGGGCCGCCAGCGCCAGCCAGAGCGTGCCGTAGCCGATCAGCGCGAAATAGGGCAGGTGGAACCACGGTGTCCCGCGTGTGATCGTCGCCAGCAGCAGCAAGGCCAGCACCCCCCATCCGTTGAGTCCGATCCGTTCGCGATTCACCCAGAACATCGTGCCGGTGATGAAGAACGCGGCACACCACATCGTATTCATCAGGTGGTCGGGCAGTGGGTGGTGCCACAGTGCGTAGGCATAGGCCGCCACCAGCGCCAGCGCCCAGAGCGGCGTGTAGCGGCGTGGCGCCAGCAGGCCGAAGGCCCCGGCCGCAAGTAAGGCCAGGTAAAGCCGCGCCTCGATCGGCAATGTCCACAGCGAGCCGTTGACTGCGGGGTTGGGCAAGTTCTCGAACACGCCAGGCAGGAAATACGCGTTCGACCACAGCGAGGCGTTGGTCCAGAGATAGCGCCAGGTATCGGCATGGCGCCAATAATCCTGCGACGTCGTCAGCAGGGGCCCCAGCACGAACACGCACAAGGCCACGCACACGGCCAGCGCGGGCAGGATGCGCAGTGCGCGGGACGCCAGGTAAGCGCGCATTGAGTTGCGTTGCAGACTGGCTGCAATCAGGAAGCCGCTGACCACGAAGAAAATATCCACGGCCACGCCGCCGGCGAACTTGAAGCGGGTGAGCCACGTCACCACGTCGCCACCGGCGCTGCCGGTGATCGCCCAAGCATGGCCGTATACCACCAGCCATGCGGCCAGCAGCCGGATCAGGTTGAAGTTATTGCGGTCGCCGGCCCAGGCCTCGGCGATGGTGGTGGATCTCATGCGGGATCGAACCGCCAGTGCCAGGGCTCGTACACGATGCCGTGCGGGTTGTCGCGCGGGTAGCTCATCGTGAAGCCGTAGCTGCCGGCGTGCTGGCAAAGCCATGCAAATGCCGGGGTGCGCTCGAACGATTCCTCGGCGGGCGGTTCGCCCGGCGTGCCGATGTCCAGTGCCAGTCCCGAATGGTGTTCGGAAAAGCCCGGTGCGGCGTTGACCGCGAGAATCTCCTCCACGGTCTGGCCGCGTGCCCGCTTCCGTTCGAAGATCCCAAGCTGATAGTCGTGGCTGCGATAGCCGGAGATGGCGTCCAGCACGATGCCGTCGGTCAGCGCCGCTTCGCGCAGGCGCAGCCAGGCGCGGGCGGCATCAAAGCGCAGCCACAACGGGCGGCGCCAGCGGTCGAAACCGGCGAAGGCCAGCCAGTCGGGTTCCGCGACCAGCGGCAGGCCGGTGCGGGCGGCGTATGCGTTGGCGTCCAGGCCCAGCGTGGCCAGTCGCTCGTGCAGGCGGTGCAGCGGCAGCGTGACGATGGGATGGAACGCGCCGCCTGTGGGCGGGGGAGGCAGCGCCAACGCACGTCGCGCTGCGGCCAGGCCCGGTTCGTGCTGCAAGCGGGGAACCAGTGGGTGCAGGCCGTCCGCCAGCTCCGCGGCCAGGTACAGGCCATCGCGTTTGCGCCGCAGCACCCGTCGCGCACGTGCGAGCAGGCGGGCGGTGGCGTTGCCGCGCGCGCGCAACAGCGCGGCTGGCCAGAGTTCGATCTCGGCCGTGTTGCGCAGGTGGGTCTTCAGCGGCGTGGGCATCAGGCGCATGGCGGCAGGATAGGGCTTTGCCCGCCCGGCGTCAGGCGACAGCGTCGCGCAATGCGTCCAGCAGCGCGTGCGGCTTTTCCGGGCTCACGAGAATCAATCTGCCGTCGCGTTGTGGCAGCAGCAAGACCCGGGACTGCGCAGTGAGCAGGCAGAACGCGCGGCTGCGGTTGCGCAGGATGCAGGTGCCCACGGTGAGTCCCGGAAAGCTGAAGCCGAACAGCCGCAACATCGGCTTGTACTCGGTGTGTTCGTCGAGGTCGAGGATCCTGGCCTTGTCGAGCGCCAGATCGCCAATCGGTACCTTGCGCGCGAACAGCAGCGCCCCGGCGACCAGCAGCATGTCGCCTTCGATGCTGATCTGCCGGTGCGCGAGCATGGACAGCAGACTAGCCGGCAACAACGCCGTCGCGAACAGCACCACGACCCACCACGGCACCGGGTTCGCAGGGGATTGCACGTGCGTTCCGCCGAGAAAGGCGATCAGCAGCAGGACGACCCACAGCCCGAGCAGGGCGGGCCATGTCCACGGCGCCAACGGCCCGAGCGGGAAATCGCGCCTGGAAGCGATGGAGTTCATCGTCAATGCACCTTGATCCAGCCCGCCACGTCGTCGATCAGCTGCGGATCGACATGGCCCGGCTGCTGGTACTCGGCCAGTGATCCCTCGCCGTCGCCGGCGATGCCGAGGTGGTTGAGCCGGTCATAGAGCTTGAACGCCACCTTCGGGTTGGCGTGGAAAGCGCCGCGCCAGGCCTGCCAGTCGGCGTCCACCACCTGGATGTCACGCGCGCCCTGCAGCACCAGCATCGGCAGTGCCACCCGGCGCGCTTCGGCCACCGGGTCCACCGCGTCGATGCTGCGCCAGTAGCCGGCCGGCTGGTTCATCACCGTCCGGGTTGCGGCGTCGGTGGCCGGATCGCGGGTGGCCTTGACCTGCGCAATGAGTGCGTTGATGGCGTCGCGCTCGGCATCGCTGGTCTTGCCGTCATCCAGCACGGCCAGGCGGCGGTTCTGCTCCACCACGATGTCCAGCAGCGGCCGGGCCGGCGCCGCCAGCAGCACCAGGCCGCGGACGTGGCCCGACAGGGCGGCGATGCGGGGCGCCATCATGCCGCCCTGGCTGTGGCCGAGCACGAATACGCGCTTGGGGTCGATGCCTTCGGTCTTGCGCAGCGCGTCCACCGCCAGCACGGCATCGAAGGTGGTTTCCTCGTCCACGCCAAAGGCCGCGCCGTGGGTGAATTCCTCCGGATGCGCCTTGGTACGCTTTTCGTAGCGCAGCACCGCGATGCCCTGCGCGGCCAGGCCGCGGGCGATGTCGAGGAACGGCTTGTTCGGGCCGATGGTCTCGTCGCGGTCGTGCGCGCCGGAACCGTGCACCAGTACCACGGCGGGGAAGGGGCCGCCGCCCTTGGGCATCGCCAGCGTGGCGGGCAGTGCGCGGGCGCCGTCGCCGATCGCCATCTCGCGCTCGGCGTAGGGCGCATCCGCCGCGACGGCGGGAGCCGGCGCAGGCGCCGCCTGCGTGGGTTGCACCAGGAAGCCGGCGATCTTGCCGTCGGCGCCGATGGCGAACTTGGCCACCAGCTCGGCCTTCTCGAAATGCAGCGGCACCTGCACCACCGCACTGTCGCCCTGCATGGCGGTGGTGGCGTCGCCGCGCCCTGTGGCCTTACCCATCTGCACGGGCAGGGATTCCCAGACCGCCTTGAGCTTGTCGGCGGGGACCGCCTCGGCCATGCGCGGCGCAAACAGCATTTCGACGTGGGTGTAATCGCCGGCATCCATCAGGTCCAGCGCCTGCCTGGCGATGGCGGCCGGATCGGCACTCTGCGCGTTCGACCCGGTGGACAACGCCAGCGACGAGGCAAGCAGCAGGGACAGCATGGCAGGGCGCATGGTCAGGCTTCCTTCTTCAGGTACAGGTGCACGTTCATGCCCACATGCGTCACGGACACCAGCTCCCAGCCCTGCTGGCCCAACGAGGCCAGCGTGCTTTCGATGGTCTCGGGCTTCAGCCCGAGGAACTGCGGTTTCAACACGACCACCTTGTAAAGCCAGCGTTGGCTCATGCGTCATCTTCCTGTTTCGTCTTGGGTCCGGGCAGCCGCCCGGCCTTGCGCAGGGCGTCGCGCAGCACGTATTCGATCTGTGCGTTGAGGCTGCGCAGCTCGTCATCGGCCCAGCGCTGCACGGCCGCCAGGACCTCGGCGTTGATGCGCAGCGGATAGGCCTTTTTCTCGGACATGGCGGTTCAGTCGCGGGGCGTGCGGTGGCGTCGCGCGGCGATGGCCACCACCAGGACGATCGCGACCACCACGGCGCCTGCGGTTGTCATGCTCATGGAGCGTCCCCCCGCCTCAGTACAGCGTGCCGGCATTGACGATCGGCTGGGTGGCGCGCTCGCCGCACAGCACGACCAGCAGGTTGCTGACCATCTGCGCCTTGCGCTCCTCATCCAGCTCGACCACGCCGTTCTTCTGCAGTTCGGCCAGCGCCATCTCCACCATGCCCACCGCACCGGCGACGATGCGGGTGCGGGCGGCAATGATGGCGTTGGCCTGCTGGCGTTGCAGCATCGCCTGGGCGATCTCCGGGGCGTAGGCGAGGTGGCTGATGCGCGCGTCCAGCACCTGCACGCCGGCATCGGCCAGGCGCTCGGCCAGTTCATCGCGCAGGTGCTGCGAGACTTCCGTGGCGTGGCTGCGTAGCGCGATCTGGCCGTCCTCGTGCTGGTCGTAGGGGTAGCTGGTGGCCATCGTCCGCAGCGCGGATTCGGACTGGATGTGCACGAAGCTTTCGTAGTCGTCCACGTTGTAGACCGCCTCCGAGGCATCGACCACCTGCCAGACGATCACCGCGGCGATTTCGATCGGGCTGCCGTCCAGCTCGTTGACCTTGAGCTTGCCGGATTCGAAGTTGCGCACGCGCAGGGAGACTTTCTTCTTCGCGTAGAAGGGGTTGTTCCAGCGCAGGCCGGCCTCCTTCACCGTGCCCACGTACTTGCCGAACAGGCTCAGCACGGCGGCCTGGTTGGGCTCGACGTTGTACAGGCCGATCAGGGCCAGCAGTGCC
Organism: Thermomonas sp.; assembly: GCF_046293095.1. Classification (GTDB taxonomy): domain Bacteria; phylum Pseudomonadota; class Gammaproteobacteria; order Xanthomonadales; family Xanthomonadaceae; genus Thermomonas. The sequence goes on along the minus strand of NZ_JBKBPN010000001.1, from coordinate 486,750 downwards.
AGCACCCCGATGGTGGAGGCGACGGCGATGAGGCCGATATCGCCGATGCGGGCGGCCTGGATGAACAGCGCCGCGGCCCCGATGCCGCCTAGCAGGGACAGCAGCAGGACCGGGATGCCGGGGAGCGAGCGGAGCGCGTTCTCTTTCATGGTCTGGCTCGGCAGAGGGGTGAGATAATTAGATATCAAAAAGATATCCAATAGAGCAAGCGCCAGCCGACGAACGGTCGTGGGCCGTTCGCCATGCACCCTGGGGTGGCGCCTTACTGCTGGGGAACGAGATAGAACAGCGGAGCCGGGCGCGATTCGCCGGTGGCATACAGGCCGGCCCCCCCCGCACTCCAGCCCAGCGCCTCGGCCTGCGGGATCAGCGGGATGTCATGGGTCTCGGGTGCGTGCGCCACCGCGTCGGCCCAGCCTTGGCCCTCCTCGCGGCGGTAGAACAGCACGCTGCCGTAGGTGAGCACGGCCAGCGTGCGCCGATCCGGCGAGATGTCGGCGGCGGTGACCTGCGCGAATAGCGACGCCAGCTTGGGGTCCTTGCGCCGCAGCTCTGCGCCGACTTGCGGCACGCCGGAGAGTCGTCCGACCCGGCGCGCCTCGACCACCAGGCCGGGCGGGGCATTCAGCGGCAGCGTGAACAGCTCGGGCGGCATGCGCTTCTTGGACACCAGCAGCACCTGCCCTGCTGCCGCATCCACTGCCACGGCTTCGCAGTCGCGCGGGCCGTCCGGCCAACGGGCGCGGATCGTGCGGACCGGGGCAAGCGTGCCATCCATCAGGACGGCCGGCTCCTCGAACACATGCAGCGCGAAGTCGCGCCGTTGTCCGCCGTTGTCGCCGGTGTCGGCCAACAGCAGATAGTGATGCCTGCCCTGGCTGAAGCTGGCCAGGTCCTCCCAGTCGATGTTGCGCGCGCCACGGATGTCGTAGCGCGCCAGCAAACGGCCGCGGCGACTGATGGCGTACAGCCGCGCCGGATTGCCGCTGTCGTTGTGCACCCACAACACGTCGTCGTGCACGCGGGAGGCGGCAAGCCCGCTGATTTCATCCAGTTCCGCGGACGTGACCAGCCCGGCCAGCCGCGCGAACGGCAGCGGCGGCGGCGAACAGGCGGCAAGGCCCAGCAGCAGCGTGGCCGCGGTTGCGGCCCGCGAAAAGGGGGAGAGCGGCATGTGCCAAGGATCGCATGCCCCGCCTCGCGAACGAAGGGTGGCGACAAGGGCGGGGCGATCTGTGCCACGATGGCCATATGAGCGAAACGTCGGGCTACGCCGTGTATCTGTTCCCTCAGGCCATCGAGGCCCTGGGCGGCGCCATCCAGCCGTACCTGCAGACAGGCCCCGCGGGGCCGTTCGTGCCCTGCCGCGAGGTGGACACTGGCGGCGCTTTCATCGAGATGGTGCTCGAAGGGCGCGCGCCCGACGGGCAGGCTGTCGATCTGGAGCTGATGGTGCCGGGCAACATGGTGCGGATGATCGTGTCGGCACGCAGCGATACCGAGTTCGGCTTCTACCAGCGGCATCGTCCGGGCGCGGTGATCCTGGAGCCCGGTATGCCGCCGGTGCCCGAGGGGCCAGCGGCCCCGGTTGACTGAGGCGTCAGTCCTCCAGCCGGCGCCAGCCGCGTCCGTCGAACCCTTCCAGGGGCCGGAACCGCCGTTTGTAGTCCATCTTGGGATGGCCGGCGATCCAGTAGCCCAGGTACAGGTGCGCGCGGTCGTCGCGCCGGGCCAATGCGATCTGCTGCAGCACGCCCAGCGTGCCCAACCCGCGCGCCGTTTCGTCGGGGTCGTAGAAGGTGTAAACCGCCGACAGCGCATCCGGGGCGAGGTCGGTCACCGCCACTGCCAGCAGCCGGTGGCTGCCCTGCTGGCGCAACTCCAGGAAGCGGCTGTCGCTCCAGGCCCCCATCAGGAACTGCTCGAACTCGTGCGCACCGTGGTCGTCCATGCCGCCGCCCGGATGGCGCGAGGCCAGGTAGCGCTGGTACAGCGCCAGGTACTCGTCGGTGCAGGCCGGGGCCACCACGTGCGCGACGATATCGGCGTTGCGGGCCAGGCAGCGGCGCTGGCTGCGGTCGGGCGTGAACGCGGCCACCGGCACGCGCACCGGCACGCAGGCGCGGCAGCCGCTGCAGCCGGGGCGGTAGACGATGTCGCCAGAGCGGCGGAAGCCCCACGCCAGCGCCATCGGGTACAGCATCGGCAGGCGCGGGTCGCGCGGATCCAGCACCAGGTCCCGCGCCTCGCGGTCGGGCCAGTAGCCGCAGGGGTGTGGGGCGCTGTGGAACAGCCGCAGGTTGTTGTCGTCGTTGCCGCCCATGCCCGCAGGATAGCGCTGACCTTCAGGTGCGCGCAGGGGAAGCGGTCAACCGCGCGGCGTGCGGGACGTTTTCCTTGGCAAGCCCGGCCGGTGCCGGGAGGAGACGGACCATGAAGAAATTGCACATCCTGATGCTTGCGGTTGCCGCCGCATCGACCTCGGCGCTGGCACTGGCCCAGACCGCAGCGCCAGGCGCGCATCCGCGCCCCGATGCCAATGGCGACGGCGTCGTCACCAAGGCCGAGGCGGCGCAGTTCCCGCGCCTGGCCGGCCGGTTCGACCAGCTGGACCGCAACAAGGACGGCAAGCTGGCGGCCGACGAACTGCCGATGCAGCGCAAGGGCATGCGCGGCCAGGACGGCAAGGCGCGCGGCATGCGCGCGCTGGACGCGGACGGTGATGGCCGCATCAGCCGCGCGGAGATGCAGGCGGGGGAGAAGACCTGGGCGCAGCGTTTTGACGCGATGGACGTGAACAAGGACGGCTACGTCGACCGCGCCGACATGCAGGCCCGCATGGCGACCCGGCGCGCCGAGTGCTTCGCCAAGGCGGATGCCGACAAGAACGGCCAGCTCAGCCGCGCCGAGTTCGATGCGATGGGCCAGGCCTGTGGTCGCCACGAGGGCAAGGCGGGGCGGATGCCGCACGGCCCGCACGCGCCGGGCCCGATGCCGCCCAAGCAGTAAGTTGCTCGCGCAAGACCGGCGGCCCGCTGCGGGCGGGCCGTCGGCGTCAGTGCGAGGCGAGCACGCGCCAGACAGTGCCCTCGCGCTCCACGTCCAGCGTGCGTGTTGGTGACGTCCCCACGTCCAGCCGCACCTGCCCGCGGCCGCTGCCATCGGTGGTGTAGTCATGGATGTGGATGGCCAGTGCGCTCTTGCCGGAACAGGCGGAGGCGGGTGACAGCCGCGCTGGGCCAGTGGGCAGCACGGCCAGCAGCGCCGGCGACGGATCGGCGCCATCCACCGCCACGCAGGCATGCGCCGGCTTGCGCTTGGCCAGCGTATCAGCCACCAGCAGGCGGGCCAGCGCGGTGGGCACGTCAGCGCGGTATTCCTGCAAGTCCGTAATCGCTTCCGGCACCGGCATGGCCGGTGCGTCGGACACCGCAGGCTTGCTGGTGGCGGCCGTGGGCTCCACGGCGGGTGGCTTGCGGCTTACGTAGGTGATCAGGCCGACGCCGGCGGCGATCAACAGCAGCAGCCCCAGCTTCAGGCGCTTGCCGCCGAACAGCCCGCGGTCCGTGGCCGCGCCCGTGCCGCCGTGGCGCCCCGTGGGCAGGTAGCTGGCGCCGGGCTCGCGGGTGCTCTCCAGCAGGCCCAGCTCGCGCAGCAGCTGGCGGCCGCGCGGTTGGTCCTCCGAGCGCAGGATCCACACCGACGGCACGTCCTCGGGCATGCGCCGACTGTCGTAGCTGAAACTGCCGCGCCGGTGGCCGCGATAGGAGCGGCCATGGGTGATCTTGACCTCGATGCCCTCGGCGCGCAGCAGCTCGGCCACCGCCTCGACGTTCTCCAAGCGCTGGCTGGAAAACACCTTTCTCACGCGGGCAGCACCCGGATCATGCCTTCCTGCGCGGTGCTGGCCACCAGCCGGCCCGCACGGTCGAAAATCTGGCCGCGGGCCAGCCCGCGTGCGCCCTGCGCGCTGGGGCTGTCGATCGAATACAGCAGCCACTCGTCAGCGCGGAAGCTGCGGTGGAACCACAGCGCGTGGTCCAGCGAGGCCATCTGCACGTTGGGCTGGTAGTAACTGATGCCGTGCGGGAAGGTGGCGGTGCCCAGCAGGTGGAAGTCGCTGGCGTAGGCCAGCAGTGCGCGGTGCAGCTCCGGTGCATCGCCGACTTTTTCGCTAAGGCGGAACCACACCTGCTGGAACGGTGGGCGCTTGGGCGGGTTGAGCTCGTCGCGCGGGTACACGTGACGGAATTCGAACGGTCCTGCCCGGTTGAGCCAGCGCTGCACCATGGTGGGCAGCTGGGCCAGCCGCTCCGGGGAGATGGCCGGTGCCGGCTCAAGATCCTCGGGCTTGGGGACTTCCGGCATCGACAGCTGGTGCTCTGCGCCAGGCTCCTCACTTTGGAACGAGGCGGCGCAGAAGAAGATCACCTTGCCGTGCTGGATCGCGGTGACCCGGCGCACCGAGAAGCTGCCGCCGTCGCGGGTGCGATCGACGTGATAGACGATCGGGGCCTCGATGTCACCGGCCCGCAGGAAATAGGCGTGCAGCGAATGTGCCGTGCGCGGCTGGGTGAGGGTGGCCTGCGCTGCCGACAGGGCCTGCCCCAGCACCTGCCCGCCAAACACGTATTTGGTGCCGATGTCCCGGCTCTGGCCGCGGAACAGGTCGTCTTCCAGCCGTTCCAGCGATAGCAGTTCGATGAGTTCGGAGACGGGCGCGTTCATGCGCTGATTATAGGGGGCGCCGGATGGCGGGCAGCTGTCCGGCCGCGCGCAGGGCCGCTAAGCGAGGCGCGGCAAGCCCACCGTGGCCAGCACGGCGTCCCATGGGAACAGCGGCCCCGGATCGCGCTTACGGCGCACCTTCACGGCCGGATCGTCGCTGGCCTCGACCTCGTCGCGGTCCAGGTCCTCGTGGCCGGCCAGTTGCGCCAGCGCCGGCAGCTCCCCGCGCAGCCATTGCAGCAGCGCGACCAGGGCGGCGATCTGCGCCCCGGTATAGGGTTCGTCCATCGCCTGGTGGCGCGAATCCAACCAGTCGGGAAAGCGGCCGGTGTTGACCAGCTCGATGCCCACGCTGCGCCCGTTCCAGCCGCGGGTGTGGTGGGCGACGCGGCCCGGCGGCACGTATTCCTCGATGCGGCCGTCGCGGTCGATGTAGTAATGGCCGCTGTTGCCGGTGCCGGAGTCGTAAAGCACCCGCTCGCCGTAGGTCCGCGCGGTGGCGAGGTCGGGCAGTTCGGTGCAATGCAGGACCACGGTGTCCACCGCCTCCAGCGGGCGCTCCGCCAGCAGGCCGACGTAGGGCAGGGGATGCGGGTGGATCGCGGGCGCGGACATGCCCCGATGCTAGCATTCACCCATGAGAGGACATTGCATCCTGTCGCACGGCTTCGAAAGCGGCCCCGATGCGACCAAAGTGACCGCGCTGGCCGACGTGGCCGAGCGCCTCGGCTGGACCCACGAGCGCCCCGACTACACCGATCTCGACGCCCGCCGCGAGATCACGCCGCTGGGCGACGTGCCGGCGCGCGTCGCCCGCCTGCTCGGGCTGGCGCAGGCCGCCGCCGCGCGCGGCCCGCTGGTGCTGGCCGGCTCCAGCCTCGGGGCCTACATCAGCGGCCACGTTTCGCTGCAGGTGCCGGTGGTGGGCCTGTTCCTGATGGCGCCACCTGTCGTGATGGAGGGCGCACCGCCGATGCCGGCTTCAGAGGTGCCGACTTCGATCCTGCATGGCTGGCATGACGAATTGATCCCGGCCGCGCGGGTGGTGGACTGGGCCGCAGCGCGCAGCGCGCGGCTGCTGCTGGTGAATGATTCCCACCGCCTGTCCGACCACGTGCAGGCCAGCGCCGACGCGTTCGCCCAGTTGCTGGCTTCGCTTGCCGTGCCTGCATAGCCCGTTGCTCGTCCTTCCCGCGCAGACGGGCCGCTTCTGAAGGATGAAGTTTCCGTTTTGCTTGTGAATTGAAGGCCGGATTCCCGCCTGGACGGGAATGACGGCCACACGCTATCGAGGTATCCGTGAAATTTTTCGCTTCCTGCGGCAAGGGCCTGGAATACCTGCTGGCCGACGAACTGGTCGCGCTGGGCTGTACGCGCGCCACCGCCACCATTGCCGGCGCCAATGTCGAAGGCTCCCTGCTGGATGCCCAGCGCGCCGTGCTGTGGTCGCGGCTTGCCAGCCGCATCCTGTGGCCCATCGCCGAGTTCGAGTGCGCTGACGAGCAGGCACTCTATGCCGGTGCGGCCGCGGTGGACTGGACGCACCACCTCTCGCCCGATCACACCTTCGCCATCGATGCCCACGTCTCTGGCGATGCATTGACCCATGCGCGCTACGCTGCGCAGCGGGTGAAGGACGCCATCGTCGATACCCTGCGTGCCCGCACCGGCCAGCGGCCGGACGTGGACGTGGAATCGCCGGATGTCCGCATCCACCTGGTCGTCCGCAAGGGCCGCGCCACGCTGTCCATCGACCTGTCCGGCGGGCCCATGCATCGCCGCGGCTGGCGCCGCGTGCAGGGCGCTGCGCCGTTGAAGGAAACCGTGGCCGCCGCCGTGCTGCACCGCGCCGGCTGGCCGCAGATGTATGCCGAAGGCGGCGACCTGCTGGATCCGATGTGCGGCAGCGGCACGCTGCTGATCGAGGGGGCGCTGATGGCGGCTGACGTGGCGCCGGGGCTGCGCCGCCACGGTGATGCGCCGCCGACCCGCTGGATCGGTTTTGATGGCGAGGCGTGGGCAGGCCTGCGCATCGACGCCATCGCCCGCGAGGCGCGGGGCCGCGCGGCGCTGCGGCCCTGCTTCCACGGCAGCGATGTGGATCCGCATGCCATCCGCGCCGCCCGCGAGAACGCGCAGGCTGCGGGCGTGGACGATGCCATTGGCTTTTCGATCCGAGACATCGCCGATCTTGCGCCGATGGAGAACCCGCGCGGCGTGGTCGCCAGCAATCCGCCCTACGACGCGCGGCTGGCCGCCGACCCGGCGTTGTACCGCGCGCTGGGCGAAGCGCTGAAGCGGGTGGCACCGCAGTGGCGCGCGGCGCTGCTGTGCGGCGATGCCGAATTGGCCCACGCCACCGGGCTGCGGGCGAGGAAACGCTACCAACTGTTCAACGGCGCCATCGAATGCAGCCTGATCGTGGTGGATCCCGTCGCGCCGCCGCCGCGTGATGCCAGCGAAAAGCGTGCGCTGCCAGAGGGCGCGCAGATGGTCGCCAACCGCCTGCGCAAGAACCTGGACAAGCTGGCGCGCTGGCGCCAGCAGGCGCAGGTGACCTGCTTCCGCGCCTACGACGCCGACATCCCGGAATACGCCTGCGCGGTGGACGTCTACACGACGATCGAGGGCGAGACCTGGCTGCACGTGCAGGAATACGCCGCGCCGGCCGAGATCCCCGAGGCCACCACCCGCAAGCGCCTGAGCGACCTGCTGCTGGCGGTGCGCGAGGTGTTCGGCGTCCCGCGCGAGCGGGTGGCGGTGAAGACGCGCAGCACCGGCAAGGGCGGCTCGAAATACGGCCACTTCGACCATCGCGGCGTCTTTCTCACCGTGGAAGAAGGCGGGGCCAAGTTGCAGGTCAACCTGTTCGACTACCTCGACACCGGGTTGTTCCTCGACCACCGCCCGCTGCGCGCGCGGATGGCGCTGGAAGCGCGCGGCAAGCGTTTTCTCAACCTGTTCTGCTATACCGGGGTGGCCACCGTGCAGGCGGCGGTGCAGGGCGCGGCGCAGACCACCAGTGTGGACCTGTCGGCCACCTATCTCGAATGGCTGGCGGACAACCTGCGCAGCAACAACATCGGGGGCACCCGCCACCGCATTGCGCAGGCTGATGCATTGAAATGGCTGGAAGCCGACGCCGGTGAATACGACGTGGTGTTCTGCGACCCGCCGACGTTCTCCAACTCCAAGCGGGCCGACGACTTCGACGTGCAGCGCGACCACGTGCGCTTGCTGCGCGCGGCGGTGGCGCGGCTGGCGCCGGGCGGCGTGCTGTACTTCAGCAACAATTTCCGCCGCTTCCGGCTGGACGAAGCGGCACTGGCCGGGTTCGCCCAGGTGGAGGACATCAGCGCTTCCACCATCCCACCGGACTTCGCCCGCAACGCGCGCATCCACCGCGCATGGCGGATCCTCCGGCGCGGCGGCTGATCAGGGTTCCGCGCCGGCCTGCTCGCGCCGGTGCATCAGCAGGCCTGCGGCCACCACGCCCAGCGCGACTACGCTCACGATCAGCGTCGCCAGTGCGTTGATCTCCGGGGTCACGCCCAGCTTCACTTTCGAATAGATCAGCATCGGCAGGGTGCTGGCGCCGGGGCCGGAGGTGAAGCTGGCGATCACCAGGTCGTCCAGCGACAGGGTGAAGGCCAGCAGCCAGCCCGCCAGCAGGGCCGGGGCGATCAGCGGCAGGGTGATCAGCCAGAACACCTGCCACGGGCGTGCGCCCAGGTCCATCGCGGCTTCTTCCAGGCTGTCATCCAGTGTGCTCATGCGTGAGCGCACCACCACCGTGACGTAGCAGGTGGTCAGGGTGATGTGGGCGATGGCAATCGTGCCCATGCCGCGTTCGGGCCAGCCCAGCGCCTGCTGCAAGGTGACGAACAGCAGCAGCGAGGACAGGCCCAGCATCACGTCCGGCATCACCATCGGCGCGGAGTTCATCAGGCTGAGCAGACCGCGGCCGGGGAAGCGGCCGAACCTTGAGAGCGCCAGCCCGCAGGCGGTGCCAAGCACGGTGGCGGCACTGGCGGCCACCGCGGCAATGGTCAGGCTGCGCGCCAGCGCCTGCAGGATCTGCTCGTTGGAGAACAGGGCCACATACCAGCGGGTGGAGAAGCCGGCCCAGACCGTGGCCATGCGCGAGGCGCTGAACGAGTACACCACCATCGAGATGATGGGCACGTACAGCAGCGCATAGCCCGTCGCCATCGCCGCCCACAGGCTCCAGTTGCGCCGCCTCATGCCTGCGCCTCGCTGCGCTCACGGCGGTTTTCCACGTATTCGAACAGCAGGGTGGGAATCACCAGCATCAGCAGCATGGCCACGGCCACCGCAGCGGCCAGCGGCCAGTCGCGGTTGGTGAAGAACTCGGTCCACAGCACGCGGCCGATGGTCAGCGCGTCGGGCCCGCCCAGGATGTCGGGGATCACGAATTCGCCCACCGCCGGGATGAATACCAGCAGCGCGCCGGCGATGATGCCCGGCATCGACAGCGGCAGGGTCACCCGCAGGAACGCCTGCCACGGTTTCGCGCCCAGGTCGGCGGCGGCTTCCAGCAGCCCGAAGTCCAGCCGCATCAGCGTGGCCGTGAGCGGCAGGATCATGAAGGGCAGGTAGTTGTAGACGATGCCGATGTACACAGCGAGATCCGTGTGCAGGATCGCGGTGCCGGGTTCGACCAGGCCGAGGGCGGCCAGCGCGCCGGTCAGCACGCCGTTGGCCTTGAGCATGCCGATCATCGCGTAGGTGCGCAGCAGCGAGCTGGTCCAGAACGGCAGGATCACCAGCACCAGCAGCAGCATCCGCCAGGCCGGCCTGGCGCGGGCGATGCCGTAGGCGATGGGGTAGCCCAGCAGCAGGCAGCACAGGGTGGACACGCCGGCAAACAGCAGCGACTTCAGGTAGGCGGCGACGTACAGCGGATCCTGCAGCAACAGCAGGTAGCTGCCGGCATGCAGGCGCAGGCTGGTGGCGCCGTTGGCAGCGTGTTCCACCAGCGGCGTGTACGGCGGCGACTGCCCGAACACCGCCTCGGCAAAGCTGATCTTCAGCACGATCAGGAACGGTACCGCGAAGAACAGCAGCAGCCACAGCATCGGCAGCATGGTCACGACGAAGCGCCCGCGCCGGGTGCGGAACTCGGTTCCCACCGCGCGGAACCAGCCGAACAGGTTGCGGACCACATCCGCCCACAGCTGCGTCCAGCCGCCGCTTGGCACGCTGCTCATGTGGCCAGCACCACCGCGCCGCTGGCCGGCCAGCTCAGCCACAACCTCTCGCCCCAGTCGTAGTGTGGCTCGGAGCTGCGCTCCACGTGGGTTTCCTGCACGCGGATCACGGCGCCGGATTCGGTTTCCACGTGGTAGATCGACACGTCGCCGAGGTAGGCGATGTCGCGCACCTTGCCCACCGCCACGTTGTCGGCCTGCGGGCGTGATTCGTGCACGTCGATCTTCTCCGGGCGCACCGCCACGCTGACGGCGGTGCCTTCAGGCAGTGGGTCGGCGTGGCGGGCCTGCAGTGCGCCACCGTCCACCGCGTCGCAGGCGATGCGGGCGATGCGGGCGTCGGCATCGAACGACTGCACCCGTCCATCGAACAGGTTGATGCCGCCGATGAACTCGGCCACAAAACGGGTCGAGGGGTATTCGTACAGCGCTGCGGGGGTGGACACCTGTACGATGCGGCCGGCGTCCATCACCGCGATGCGGCTGGACATCGTCATCGCTTCTTCCTGGTCGTGGGTGACCATCACGAAGGTGGTGCCCACGCGCTCCTGGATGTTGACCAGCTCGAACTGGGTGCGTTCGCGCAGGCGCTTGTCCAGCGCGCCCAGCGGTTCATCCAGCAACAGAAGTTTGGGCTGTTTGGCCAATGCGCGCGCCAGGGCGACGCGCTGGCGCTGGCCGCCGGAGAGCTGCGCCGGCTTGCGTGCGCCCAGCTGCGGCATCTGCACCAGTTCCAGCATCTGCTGCACGCGGTCCTTGATCTCGCCCTTGCCCATGCCGTCCTGCTTCAGGCCGAAGGCGATGTTCTGCGCCACACTCATGTGCGGGAACAGCGCATAGTTCTGGAACATCATGTTCACCGGCCGCTGGTAGGGCGGCAGCGCGGTGACATCCACGCCGTCGATCAGCACCCGTCCGCGGTCGGGTGTCTCCAGCCCGGCCAGGATGCGCAGCAGCGTGCTCTTGCCCGAACCCGAGCCGCCCAGCAGCGCGAAGAACTCGCCCCGGTACACGTCCAGCGAAATGTCGTCGCAGGCATACAGCTTGCCGAAGGTCTTGGTGATGCCTTCAATCCGCAGGAACGGTTGCGCCGCCGGGTCCTTCCAGGGCTCCAAGGGCGCTGCGGAACGGATGGCCAGCGCCACGTCAGCGCCCGCTCTTGATCGCGGTCCAGGCGCGCACGCGCTGGCGCTGCACGGCCTCGGGCAGCGATTTGGGATCGACCAGCTTGGCGCGCACCGCTTCCGGCGGGTACACGCCCGGGTTGTTGGCGATCGCCGGTTCGACCAGCGCGGTGGCATCCTTGTTCGGATTCGCGTAGCCCACTGCGTCGGTGATCGCGGCGGAGACCTTCGGGTCCAGCAGGTAGTTGATGAAGGCCTGCGCGTTGCCAGGGTGCCTGGCGTCCTTCGGGATCGCCATCACGTCCACCCAGCGGATCGCGCCTTCCTTCGGGATGACATACCGGATGTCAGGCGCCTGCTTGCCGGTGGCTTCCGCCGCGGTGGCTGCGGCGTCGGCGGCGCCGAGGATATCGCCGGAATAGCCCATCGCCACGCAGACGTCGCCGTTGGCCAGCGCGTCCTTGTATTCGGCATTGTTGAAGGTGCGGATGTACGGGCGGATCGCGGCGTACACCTGCTTCACCGTTTCGATCTCGTCGGTGGCGCCGGCGTTCGGATCCTTGCCCTTCCAGATCAGCGCGGCGCCGAAGGCCTCCTGGTCGTCGTCCAGCACGCTGATGCCGCACTTCGCCAGCTTGGCGGCATTGGCGGGATCGAACAGCAGGTTCCACGAATCCATCGGCGCATTCTCGCCGAGCACCGCCTTCACCTTGTCGACGTTGATACCAAGGCCCGTGGTGCCCCACATGTACGGCACCACGTGGGCATTGCCCGGGTCGATGTCGGCCAGGCCTTCCAGGATGGCGGGGTCGAGGTGCGACAGGTTCGGCAGCTTGGCCTTGTCCAGCGGCAGGTACAGGCCGGCCTGGATCTGCCGCTGCGCGAACGGGCGCGCCGACGGGAACACCAGGTCGTAGCCGCTGCTGCCGGCGGTCAGCTTGGTCTCCAGCGTCTCGTTCTCGGAATAGACGTCGTAATTGACCTTGATCCCGGTCGCCTTCTCGAAATTGGCGATGGTGTCCTCGGCTACGTAATCGGACCAGTTGTAGACGTTGAGGACTTTTTCCTCCGGGCCGGCCGGCTTGGCGGTAGCAGCTGGGTCACCGCCGGACTTGCCGCCGCAGGCGGTCAGCAGCAGGACGGCACAGGCAAGGGGGGCAAGGCGCAGAGTCACGGCAATCTCCCGGGTGTGATCGGAGAATGTTACGCGCTGGCACGGGCAGGGTGGGGGGCGGATGCATCCCCACGCATGCGGCGGGTACTCGCGTGGGGCGCGGGCGGGGCACATCCGCCCCGCGTCGGGGGGCGCTCACTGGCTGCGGGGATGGCGGGGCAGCTGCGCCCGCAGGAACGCCATCTGGTCGGCCAGGATGTTGCGGTTGGACAGGATCAGGTGTTCCACCCAGCTGGGCCGGTAGGGGATGGCCAGCAGTGGCATCCCGGCCTGTTGCGGGGTGCGGTTGCCCTTGCGTGAGTTGCACTGCACGCAGGCGGTGACGACGTTTTCCCAGATGTCCCGGCCGCCCTTCGATACCGGCTGGACGTGGTCGCGGGTCAGGATGGTGCGGTGGTACTGGCGCCCGCAGTAGAGGCACAGGTGCTGGTCGCGCGCGAACAGGGCCTGGTTGGTCAGCGTGGGCGTCGGCGAGATTGCGGCGGGACGGACATGGCCGCGCGCCGCGATGATGGGGTGCAGGTGGACGATGCTGCGGTCACCGCTGGCACGCTGCAGGCCGCCACGCACCGTCAGGCAGGGGTCGCCCAGCGTCCACGCCACCGCGCCGCGCGCATACAGGCAGGTGGCGTCCTGCCAACTCAGCCAGTCCAACGCCCGCCCGTGGGCGTCCAGCGCCAGCAGGCGCAGCCCGGGGGCGAATGCGGGAGGAGCGGGGGAAACAGGCGCTGCCGCGTGCGGATCTGCAGCGGGGCGGTCGCCGGTCTGGACCAGGCGAAGAATCGCACTGTTCGTCTCCATCGGGTCATCAGCTTATACGCCCTTGATGACAGTTTGGAAACCGGATGCCGCCAGCCGCGCGCCCGACTGGACCGGGCGCGCGGCTGGGGGTCAGTACGCGCCGAAGCCGGCGTCGGGCAGGGCCATGAGCGTCTGCGCACCGGCCTCGATGGCGGCCTTGTGCGCCAGCGTGCGCGGCAGCACGCGGGCGAAGTAGAACCGCGCGGTCTCGCGCTTGGCGTCCTTGAACGCCTGCGGGCGGTCGGAGGCGTCGGCCGCGGCCACGCTGCGCGCCCACCAGTAGGCCAGTACCACGTAGCCGGAGTAGAACAGGTAGTCGGTGCTGGCCGCGCCCAGTTCCTCGGGGTTGCCGGCCGCACGCGTGAGCACGTCGATGGTGAGCTTGCCCCATTCGCCACACTTGGCGCGCAGCGGCGCGATGAACTCGGCCAGCGCGGCATCGCCTTCATGCTGCTTCGCGAACGCTTCCACTTCGGCCAGGAACAGCTTCAGCCCCGCGCCCTGCGTCGCCGCGGTCTTGCGGCCGATCAGGTCCAGCGACTGGATGCCGGTGGTGCCCTCGTAGAGGGTGGTGATGCGGGCATCGCGGGCGTACTGCTCCATGCCGTGCTCGTGGATGTAGCCGTGGCCACCGAAGCACTGCAGCGCGTTGTAGGTGTTCTCGATACTCCACTCGGTCAGGCAGGCCTTGGAGATCGGGGTGAGGAAGCTGACCAGGGTCTCGGCACGTTCGCGCTCGGCGGGATCGGCCGCCTTCTCGGCCTCGTCCAGCAGCGAGTAGGCGTGCATCGACAAGAGACGGCCGCCTTCGATCAGCGCCTTCTGGGTCAGCAGCATGCGGCGCACGTCGGGGTGCACCAGCAGCGGGTCGGCCGGCTTGTCCGGATACTTCGGGCCCGACAGCGAGCGCGACTGCAGGCGCTCGCGGGCATAGCGCAGCGCGTTCTGGTAGGCGCGCTCGGACAGCCCCAGGCCCTGCACGCCGACGCCCAGGCGGGCGGAGTTCATCATCACGAACATGGCCTGCAGGCCCTTGTGCGGCTGGCCGACCAAGTAGCCCTCGGCGCCGTCGAAGTTCATCACGCAGGTGGCCGAGCCGTGGATGCCCATCTTGTGCTCGATCGCGCCGCAGCGCACCGCGTTGCGTTCGCCTACCGTGCCGTCGCGCGCCACCTTGAACTTCGGCACCACGAACAGCGAGATGCCCTTGGCACCAGGCGGAGCATCCGGCAGTTTGGCCAGCACCAGATGGATGATGTTGGGCACCAGGTCGTGTTCGCCGGCGGTGATGAAGATCTTGGTGCCGGTGATGGCGTACTTGCCGTCGGCGATGGGTTCGGCGCGGGTCTTGATCAGGCCCAGGTCGGTGCCACAGTGCGGCTCGGTCAGGCACATCGTGCCGGTCCACTGGCCGGCCACCAGCGGCTTGAGGAAGACCTCCTTCTGCCAGTCCTCGCCGTAGGTTTCCAGCGCCTTGACCGCGCCGTGGCTGAGCATTGGGAAGTTGCCCCAGGCCAGGTTGGCGCTGTCCACCATTTCGGTCAGCACGCCGCCCAGCAGGGCGGGCATGCCCTGGCCGCCGTGCTCGGGCGCGTTGGTCAGGCCGGTCCAGCCGCCTTCGACGAACTGGTCGAACGCCTGCTTGAAGCCGGGCGGCGGGGTGACGTTGCCGGTGGCCTTGTCGTACTGGCAGCCGATTTCATCGCCGACCCGGTTGAGCGGGGCCAGCACGGTTTCGGTGAAGCGCGCGGCTTCGTCCAGCACGGCGTCCACCAGCTCGCGGTTGGCGTCGGCAAAGCCGAGGCGGGCAAACTGCGCTTCCGCGCCGAGGACGTCGTACAGGGCGAAGCGGAGGTCGTCGAGGGGGGCCTTGTAGGTGCTCATGCGTGGGATTCCAAGCGTGCGCGGGCCGCCATCCGGCCCGCCGGAAGCGTGAGCATACTACAGCGTATGGTTTGCCGGAACCGTGCCCTCAGCGCAACGCGCCAGGCAGCCCCGGCACCGGCGACAGCGCGCTTTCGCGCTTGATTTGCCAGGTCTTCTGCTTGCCGCCCTGCGGGGTTGCGCTGATGCTGCCGTGCAGGGTGTATGACAGGCCACGGCCGTCCGCCAGCGCGCTGGCGATGCGCGCACGCCCGGCCGGCAGCGGTTCGATGGTGGCGCTGTACACGTCCGCCGATTCCGGGCCGATGTCCAGCGCCGGTTGCAGGTCCAGCCGTGCCGCGTTGCCGTTGTCGAAGGCGATGTCCAGCGCGGTGGTGTCGAAGCGCATTGCCACGCTGCTGAAATTGTTGAGTCGCAGAGTGACATCCCAGCGGCCATCCGCGCGCACGTTGATCTGCTGGAGGCTGGCCGACGGTTCCGACACGCGGCGCACCGGGCCGCCGCTGCAGCCGGCCAGCAGGAGGGCGAAAGCGGCGATGCAGGCAAGCCGACGGATCATGCAAAGCCTCCGGGAAACGATGCCCGAAGCATACCCGCCGGCGGTGGCGTGCATCAGTAACCCTGCTCGGTGGCGGCCACCGGCAGTTCGCGGATGTACAGATCCTTGGCCGCAATGAACGCCTCGGCGCAGCGGTAGGCCTCCCGGCCCAGCGCCATGCGGGTATCCGCGTCCAGCGGTGCGCCGCCATGGGCGCCGACGAGCTGGGTGAACAGGGTCAGGGCGATGTCGTGGATGTCCATGGCGCGGCTCCGCTGGTCGAAGCCGTGACCATACACCGGCGGCAGCCGACCCGGAAAGCAGCAAGGCCCGGCGGATGCCGGGCCTTGCTGGGCAACGCAGCGCCGGGCGGCGGGGTTACCAGATCACGACCCGCTGATCGCCTTCCCGCACCATCGCGTCGCCGGCCTTGCAGCCGAACGCCTGCGCGAACGCCGGCATGTTGCTTGGTGCGCCGATGGCGCGGAAGTTCGCCGGGGCGTGCGGATCGGTGTTGAGGCGCACCTTCAGTTCGTCCGGGGTGAAGTTGCGGCGCCACACGGTGGCCCAGTTCATGAAGAAGCGCTGGTTCTCGCTGTAGCCGTCGATCTTGTCCTCGCCGCTCTTGCCCGCCGCCTTCAGCGCGTTCTGGTAGGCGTCCCAGGCCACGTTCAGGCCGCCCAGGTCGGCGATGTTCTCGCCCAGGGTCAACTGGCCCTTCACGTGCAGGCCGTCGATGGCCACGTAATCGTCGAACTGCTTGACCAGACGGGCGGTGCGCGACTGGAAGCCCTCCAAGTCGGCCTTGGTCCACCAGTTGTTGAAATTGCCCTTGGCGTCGAACTGGCTGCCCTGGTCGTCGTAGCCGTGCAGCATCTCGTGGCCGATCACCGCGCCGATACCGCCGTAGTTCAGCGCCGGGTCCGCCTTGGGGTCGAAGAACGGCGGCTGCAGGATCGCCGCCGGGAACACGATCTCGTTCATCAGCGGGTTGTAGTAGGCATTCACAGTCTGCGGGGTCATGCCCCATTCGCTGCGGTCGACCGGCTTGCCGATTTTCGCCATGTCCCAGGCGTGGTTGAACTTGGCCGCAGCCATGATGTTCTGCACGTAGCCGTCACGGCCGGTGGCCAGGCCTTCCCAGCTGCGCCACTTGTCCGGGTAGCCGATCTTCGGCGTGAAGCTGGCCCACTTCTCCATCGCCTTGGCCTTGGTCTCCGCGCTCATCCAGTCCAGCTTCTCGATGCGGGCCTTGAGCGCCTCGCTCAGGTTGCGCACCAGCGTTTCCATCTGTGCCTTGGACTCGGCCGGGAAGTACTGCTTGACGTACAGCTGGCCCAGCGCCTCGCCGGCGGAGCCTTCCACGGTGTCCATCACGCGCTTCCAGCGCGGCTTCTGCTCCTTCTGGCCGCGCAGGGTGCGGGCGTAGAAATCGAAGCGCTCATCGTTGAACTTGCTGGACAGGAACGGTGCCATGCCGTCGATGGCGTTGATGCGCAGGTAGGCCTGCCACTGCGCGGCGGGCACATCGGCCAGCATCCTGTCGAACTCGGCGAAGAACTTCGGCTGCGACAGCGAGAAACCGTCGGCCTGCACGCCGTTGGCCTTGAAGAATTCCGACCACGGGAAGTGGGGCGAGGCCTTGTCGGCATCGGCCATCGTCACGTAGTGGTACTGGTTGTTGGGATCGCGCAGCTCGACCGGCGACAGCGACGCCTTGGCCAGGCGGGTTTCGAACGCCAGCACATCGGCGGCCTGCTTGTCGGCATCCGCAGTGGCCACGCCCGCGTTCTGCAGCTGCCTGGAGACGTGCTTCACGAACGCCTCGCGGATGGCCTTGTACTTGCCGTCCGGGCCGTCCTCCAGGTAGTAGGCCTTCTCCGGTAGCGACAGGCCGCCCTGGAAGGCGTAGCCGATCTTCTGGCTGGAGTTCTTGAAGTCCGCCTCGGCACCGAAGCTGAACACCTCGCCGCGGCCGGCCGCGAACTCGTCGCGCAGGTACTGGGCGATGTCGGCAGGCGTCTTCAAGGCGTTGATGCGGTCCAGCAGCGGCTGGATGGGCGCGATGCCGGCGGCCTCGATCTTGGCCTCGTCCATGCCGGTGGCGTACAGGTCGCCGATCAGCTTCTCGATGCCGGTGGCGTCCTTGTTCGCGGCGGCGGCCTCGACGATGCCCTTGCTGGCGGCTTTCGAGCGCTCGTCCAGCATCTCAAAGCTGCCCCAGCTGGTCTTGTCGGACGGCACCGGGTTGGCGGCCAGCCACTTGCTGTTCACGAAATCAGCGAGGTTGTCACAGACGTTCTTGCTGGTGTCCAGGTCGGCAACATTGAAGGCGGCCAGCGGCGGCAGTGCGGCCTGCGCGGGGGCGTCGGCCTTGGCGGCGCCGGTATCGGCGGGGGCGGCGGGCTTCTGGCACGCGCTCAGCGATGCGGTGATGGCGAGCGACAACAGCAGGAACTTCGGGGTTTTCACGGGGTGGGGCTCCGGCGGGCGGAAGGGGGATGAAGAAAGACGCGGCACAAGGCCGCGTCTCCAGACTGTATCGGTTGGCCCGGGGGGCGGGGGGTGCCGGAGGTCATGGGCCTCCGGTGCCCGCCGACCGGCGGCTCAGGGCGAGAAGCGCGGATCGGTGATCTTCATCTCGGTGACCGGGCCGTAACCCCGCATCACGTCGCGGATCCTGGCGGCGTCGCCGATGGCCACGATCACCAGGTCCTTGCTGTCCGGGAACACCGCGCGCGCGGCGGCCACCTGCTCCGGCGTGGCCGCGGCCACCTGGCCCAGGTAGCCATCAATGTAGTCGCGGCCATCGCCGTACAGGGTCAGCCAGGCGATGGCGCTGGCCAGCTGCGGCGCGGTCTCCAGGCCCGGGGCGTATTGCCCGGCGATATAGTGCTTTGCCGATTGCAGGGTGGCCGCGTCGAGGCCGTCGCGGTGCAGGCGGTCGAGGGTGGCAATGGCCA
This sequence comes from Thermomonas sp., assembly GCF_046293095.1. GTDB lineage: Bacteria > Pseudomonadota > Gammaproteobacteria > Xanthomonadales > Xanthomonadaceae > Thermomonas. The sequence continues at coordinate 468,307 of NZ_JBKBPN010000001.1, read as the reverse complement.
GGTCGATCGCGGCCTTGGTCGATTCGGTTCGGGTGAAGCTGGTGATCTGCGCGCCGCCCGGCAGGCGCGGGCGCTCGATCCGCGAGCCGGCGCCGTAGGTCAGGCCGGACTTCACCCGCAGCTCGGTGTTCAGCATCGAGGTGAAGCGGCCGCCGAATGCGGTCTGCACCAGATCCTGCGCGGCCCGCGCGGGGTCGTCGCGGGACGTGCCCACGTTGCCCAGGGCAAAGTAGGTCTGGGTCGCCCCCGGCTTGTCCACCAGCAGCACGCGGCGGCCGGTTTCCCGGGCTTTCGCGGCGATCTGCGGCAGCGCGCCGGCTGCCTTGCCCCAGCTGCCGAACGCCTGCCTCACCTGCGCGGTGACAGCGGCGGGATCGAAGTCGCCGGCAATCGAAATGATCAGGCGGTCACCGCCCATCTGCTGGCGGCGGAAGGTCTGCAGATCGTCCAGGGTGATCCTGGCCAGGCTGGTTTCGTCGCCGCCGGTCGGTCGGCCGTAGGGGTGGCCGCGGAACAGCCAGCCGTTGGCGTACAGGCCGATCAGCTGGCGCGGATCGGCGTCTTTGGCAGCCGCGATGCCGTCAATGGCCCGCTTGCGCAGCTTGTCGAACTCGGCCTGCGTCATGGCCGGGCGCAGCAGCGCGTCTGCCAGCAGCGACAGCATCAGCCCGGTGTCCTTCGACAGGAACTGCGCGTTGGCGGTCAGCGCCTCGGCCGAGCTGCCGAAGGCCATGCTGCCACCGGCACCGTCCACGGTCTGCGCGAACGCCAGCGCATCGCGGTCGCCAGCCCCCTTGGACAGCATCTCCGCCAGCAGGTCGGCCGTGCCCTCCTTGCCGGCCGGGTCGGCCAGCGCGCCGCCGCGCACCAGCACGGTCGCGGCCACCATCGGCACGTCCTTGCGCGGTGCCAGCAGCAGCGTGGCGCCGTTGTCCAGCCGGACGGTCTGGTAGTCGGGCAGCTTGATGTCGCCGGCACCCGCGGTGCCGAACGCGAACGCGGCCAGCGCCGCGAGAACAAAACGCAGGCGGCTCATCGTGCGCCCTCCTTGTTGTTGGCAGCAGGCGCTTTCTGGGCCGCGGGTGCGGCAACGGGCTGCAGCAGGCCGGTGGTGCGGTTCTGCTTGCGCAGGATCTTCGCGGCCAGCGCCTGCACCTGGGCGGCGGTGACGGCCTCGAAGGCGGCCGGTTCGTCGAAGGCCTTGCGGTAGTCGCCTTCGAACACCTCGGCGGTGCCCAGCGCGCGCGCTTTGCCGTTGATGGTAGCCATGCCGCGCCAGAACGCGGACAGCTTCAGGTTGCGGGCCTTCTCCAACTCGGCGGTGGTCACGCCGTCGCGCGCGATCTTCGCCAGCTCGTCGTCCAGCAGGGTTTCCGCCTTCGCCATGTCGCCGCCCGGCGGCAGCATCGCGTACACCCACAGCAGGCCGGGATCGAAGCCGGCCTCGGCGAACGCGCCGGCATCCACCGCCGCCTGTTCCTGCTCGACCAGGCGCTGGTGCAGGCGCGAGGACTGGCCCTGCGCCAGAATGGTGCCCAGCAGTTCCAGCGTCGGATAGTCCTTGCTGCCGGCACCGATGCCGCTGTGGAAGGCGTAGGCAACGATCGGGGACTGCGCATCGGCGCGCTCCACCACCAGGCGGCGCTCGCCCAGCTGCTCGGGTTCCACCGTGGTGACGGGGGTCGGTTCCGGCTGGCGCGGCAGCGCGGCCAGGTACTTGTCGGCCAGGGCGAACACCTGCGCCGGCTCGACGTCGCCGGCGACCACCAGCACCGCGTTGTTGGGCGCGTAGTAGGTCTTGAAGAACTGCTTGAGGTCGTCGCTTGTCCAGCGCTCGATGTCGCTGGGCCAGCCGATGGTGGGGATCTGGTAGGGATGCGCGAGGAAGGCGGTGGCCTGCATCTGCTCCATCAGTGTCCCCATGCTGTCGTTGTCCACGCTGGAGCGGCGCTCGCTGTAAACCACGCCGCGCTCGCTTTCGACCACCTTCGGGTCGAAGGCCAGGTGGGCCATGCGGTCGCTCTCGAGGTCGAAGATGGTCTCCAGCGCGCTGGACGGGAACCAGTCGGTGTATATCGTCAGGTCGTTGCTGGTGCTGGCGTTGTTGCTGCCACCCGCGGCTTCCATGGTGCGGTCGAACTCGCCCGGTGCGCGCCGGGTGGTGCCGTTGAACATCATGTGTTCGAAGAAGTGCGCCAGCCCGGTGATGCCGGCGTGCTCGTTGCGGCTGCCCACCTTGTAGAAGGTGTAGTAGTTCGCATTGGGGATGTCATGGTCCGGCCAGACGATGATCTTCAGGCCGTTGGCCAGGGTTTTGCTGGCGATGGTCGCGCTGCCGGGGACGGCGGCGACAGTCGGTGCGGGCGGCGTGGCTGCGCGCGCGGCGAGGGCCGCGGTGCCCAGCGCAAGCGCGCAGGCGAGGGGGATAAGGCGCATGGGGGGTTTTCCCGTAGTGGAACCTGCATACCTTAGCCGCAGGCGTGCGGGCGCGGCACCCTGCCGGAAGTCGGGGGCAACGGGTACGCTGTAGGCTGGCGAACAGAGGCGACAGCATGCGCGTGCATTTCCACGGGGCGGCCGGTGAAGTGACCGGCTCGATGCATCTCATCGAAGCGGCAGGGCGGCGCATCCTGATCGACTGCGGCATGGTGCAGGGCAGCCCGGAGGCCGAGGCACGCAACTTCGCCCCGTTTCCGTTCGATGCCGCCGGGCTTGACGCGGTGGTGCTGAGCCACGCCCATATCGACCACGTCGGCCGCCTGCCGCGGCTGGTGATGGCCGGCTATCGGGGGCCGATCTACGCACAGGCCGCCACTGCCGACCTGCTGCCGATCATGCTGCTGGATTCCGCCTCGCTGCAGGAGGGGGATGCCGAGCGTGCAAACCGCAAGCGCAAGCCCGGTCAGCCGCAGGTGATGCCGCTGTACACCCGGGCAGATGTGCACGACACGCTGGCGCAGGTTCGCAAGCTGCCGTACGGGCAGCGCCACGCGCTGCTGCCCGGCGTGGAGCTGGCCCTGCGCGATGCCGGCCACATCCTGGGCTCATGCATCGTCGAGCTGTGGGCCGACGGCCGCAAGCTGGTGTTTTCCGGTGATCTCGGGATGAAAGGAACGCCGATCCTGCGCGACCCGGAGACGGTGCGCGAAGCCGACCTGCTGCTGCTGGAATCGACCTATGGCAACCGCAACCACCGCGAGCGCAGCGACACCATCCGCGAGCTGGGCGAGATCCTTGATGCGGCGTGGCGCGACGGTGGCAACGTGCTGATCCCCGCGTTCGCGGTGGGGCGCACGCAGGAGCTGCTGTACTGGTTCGCGCGCCACTGGGACGACTGGGACATGGCGCGCTGGCGCATCTACCTGGACAGCCCGATGGCGTCGAAGGTGGTGGAGGTCTACGACCATCACCACGAACTGTTCGACGCCGAGGCGCGCGCCGTCTGGGGCGGCAAGCCCAACCCCTTCAAGCTGCCCAACCTGCGGGTTACCGAGTCGGTCGAGGACTCGATGGCGATCAACCGCATCCACGGCGGCGCCATCGTGATCGCCGGCAACGGCATGGCCAACGGCGGCCGCATCCTCCACCACATGCGGCAATGCCTGCCGCAGCGTCAGACCCGTATCGTGTTCGTCGGCTACCAGGCCGAGGGCACCATCGGCCGCCGGCTGGTGGACGGCGCGCGCTGGGTCCGAATCCACGGCCACGATGTCCGCGTGAACGCCCACCGGCACACGGTGGGCGGGCTGTCGGCGCATGCCGACCAGCAGGGCCTGCTGGAGTGGTATGCGGGCTTCGTTCCGCCGCCGCCGGTGGCGCTGGTGCACGGTGAGGACCTGGCCCGCGAGGCGCTGGCAGGCGAGATCAGCGAGCGCCATGGCGTGCAGGCCACGCTGGCGCGGCCGGGTGCGGTGCTGGACGTCTGAGCCGATGCGGGGCGGAAGGCGGGTGGCGGCTCAGCGCCGCTTGGCACCGCCGGCGCCGGACAGCAGGACCAGGCCGCCCACCAGGCCCATGTTCTTCATGAACTGCAGCAGTTGGGCCGCCAGCGCGCCACCGCGGGCGTTCCAGAACGGGTGCGACAGCGCCGCATCGACCAGCAGGGCCAGGGCGGCGAACAGCGCTACCGCGCGCAGTTGCCAGCCAGCGGCCAGCAGCACGCCCAGCAGCATCTCGGCCGTGCTCAGCAACAGGGTGGTATCGCTGGTCGGGGTGCCATGCAGGGCTTGCCACAGGCGGAAGCCCCCGGCGACGAAAAACACGGCGGCCAGCAGCCATTGGGCAAGGCGGACTTCGAGTTTCATGCGGATCGCGCGTATGGATGGAAGCCGCAAGACTGTCACGCCAGGCTGAACGGCGGAAGGGGGCAGGCGGCATGCCTGCCCGTTTCGCGTACAATCGCGTCTGTTCTGCGCACGGCTGATCGCCTTTCCTCCGAAGGAAGGTGCGTTTTTCCTGATCAAGCCGGCCGCTTCCGCGGCTTTCTTCCCCGTACGCCTTTCGTCGCGCAGACACGGCCCGGATCACCGGCGTCGTGCCATCGTCTGCCTGCGGCGCGGTTCAACAGGAACGCCCGGGCCGTCCCGCACCTGCGGGTCACAAGGAGTTCCTCCATGTCGTTCGAATCCCTGGGCCTTGCGCCCGCGTTGCTGCGTGCGCTTGCCGACAACGAATACACCGTTCCCACCCCCATCCAGGCCCAGGCGATCCCGCTGGTGCTGGCCGGCCACGACGTGCTGGGCGGTGCCCAGACGGGCACCGGCAAGACCGCCGCGTTCGCGCTGCCGGTTCTCAACCGCCTGTCCAAGGAAACCCCGCCGGCCGGCCCACGCAAGCCGCGCGCGCTGGTGCTGGTGCCCACCCGCGAGCTGGCGGTGCAGGTCGCCGACAGCTTCAAGACCTACGGCCGCCACCTGCGGTTAAACGTGACCACCCTGTTCGGTGGCGTCGGCATGCAGCCGCAGATCGAGCAGCTGCGCCGTGGCGTGGACGTGCTGGTGGCCTGCCCGGGCCGCCTGATCGACCACCTGGACCGCGGCAGCGTGAAGCTGGACGGCGTCGAGGTGCTGGTGCTGGACGAAGCCGACCGCATGCTGGACATGGGCTTCCTGCCGGCGATCAAGCGCATCGTCAACCGCGTGCCCAAGCAGCGCCAGACGCTGCTGTTCTCCGCGACCTTCGAGCCGCGCATCAAGGCGCTGGCGCTGGAGTTCCTGAAGGATCCGCGTGAAGTGCAGGTGGCCGCCCAGAACACGGTGGCGCAGACCATCGCCCATCGCGCGCACCCGGTGGACGGCGCCGCCAAGCGCGACCTGCTGGTCGAGATCCTGGCCCGCCGCCACACCGAGCAGGTGCTGGTGTTCGGCAAGACCAAGCACGGGTGCAACCGCCTGGCGGAGCAGCTGGAGAAGGCCGGCCTGCCGGCGCTGGCGATCCATGGCAACAAGAGCCAGGCCGCACGCCAGAAGGCGCTGAACGAGTTCAAGAGCGGCAAGACCCGCATCCTGGTCGCGACCGACGTGGCCGCGCGTGGCCTCGACATCCCCGACCTGCCGCTGGTCATCAACCACGACCTGCCGATGGTGGCCGAGGACTACGTGCACCGCATCGGCCGCACCGGCCGCAACGGCGCGACCGGCGAGGCGATCTCGCTGGTGTCGCCGGACGAAGCGCACCTGCTGCGCCAGATCCAGAAGCTGCTGGGCCGTGACATCACGATGGAAGTGGTGCCGGGCTTCGAGCCCAGCCGCGCCATCCGCAACGACGCCAAGCCGTTCGACAACGGCCCGCGTGCACCGCGGCCGTCGCGCAACCGCCGCCCGCACGGCAAGCCGCGCGCCCCCGAGGCGCACGCGCATGCCGGCCCCAAGCAGCCGCGCGATGGGCAGCGTGGCGGCCGGCAGGGCGGTATGCGCCGGGACGCCCGCCCGCTCTGATCGTGGCATTTCTCCGCGCCCGGCGGCGTCCCCGCTGGGCGTGGGCCGTGGCGGGTGCTACTGTCGCGCGCCCCACATCCATTCGATGACCGTAGGCGGAGGCCGGCGTGGCGAAATCTTGGCGTGACACGGGCATGCGGGCCCCCGACAAGGGCCCCTGGTGGCGCCCTGTGATGTCGACGGAAGCGCTGATCGCACTGGTGTGCGCCTGGTTCGTGCTGGTGATGAACGGCCCGCTGTGGGCCGCTGTCCGGGCCGGTGACGGCAGCCTTCGCGTGCTGCTGTCCCTGGGCGTTGCGGTATTCGCGCTGCACGCGCTGCTGTTCGGCCTGTTGTGCTGGGGACGTCTGGCCCGCCCCCTGCTGGCGCTGCTGCTGGTGGTGACCGCCTCGGCCCACTGGTACATGACCCGCTACGCGGTGGTCTTCGATGCGGAGATGATCCGCAATGTCCTCAATACCGACATGGCTGAGAGCCGGGAGCTGCTCTCGGTCCGGCTGATCCTGCACATCGTCCTGCTGGGCGTGCTGCCTGCGGTGCTGGTGCTGCTGACGCGTCCAGTGCGCCGCACGTGGCGGCGTGCCCTGCTGGTGCGGGGTGGCTTCGTGCTGGCAATGGCGCTGCTGGCCGGCGGTGCGCTGGGTGCGTCCTCGCAGGGCGTGTTCACGCTAGTGCGCCGCGATCCTGCGCTGCGCTACAAGATCACGCCGGCAAATTACATCGTCTCGCTGGTCAACGCGTTGAAGCCATCGAAGAAGGCGGGTGGGCCGGTGGTACCGGTGGGTACCGATGCGCGGCGCCCGCCGGAAGCGCTGGCCCGCAAGCCGAGGTTGCTGGTGCTGGTGGTCGGCGAAACCGTGCGCGGCGACCACTGGGGCCTGAACGGTTATGCCCGCCAGACCACGCCCGAGCTGGCCGCACGCGACGCGGTGAACTTCCCCGACACCACCGCCTGCGGCACCAGCACCGAAGTCTCGCTGCCGTGCATGTTCTCGCCGTTCGGCCGCGAGCGGTACGATCGCGATTCCATCCGCAACCACGAGTCCGTGCTGGACGTCGCCGCCCGCGCCGGCGTCCGCGTGCTCTGGCGCGACAACCAGTCGGGCTGCAAGGGCACCTGCGTGCGGGTGAGCTCGCATACCATGGGGCCGGCCGACGCGCCGGCGCTGTGCTCGGGCGGGCGCTGCTTCGACGAGATCCTGCTGGCGGGATTGCAGCGCGAGTTCGATGCAGCCCAGGGCGATGCGCTGGTGGTGCTGCACATGCTGGGCAACCACGGGCCGAACTACTTCGAACGCTACCCGCCGCGGTTCGAGCGCTGGCAGCCGGTCTGCAAGACCGCCGAGCTGAGCCGCTGCTCAAAGCAGCAGATCGTCAACGCCTATGACAACGCCATCCTCTACACCGATGCGGTGCTGGGGCAGCTGGTTGACCTGCTGGCCGCGCAGAGTGGCCGCGACACGGCGATGCTGTACGTCTCCGACCACGGCGAATCGCTGGGTGAGTACGGCCTGTACCTGCATGGTGCCCCGTATTCCATCGCCCCGCGCGCGCAGCTGCACGTCCCGATGACCCTGTGGATGTCACCGGGGTTCGTGGCCGACGAAGGCCTGGACCTGGCCTGCCTGCGCCAGGCGGCGAAGCAGCCGGCCAGCCATGACGCCCTGTTCTCGACCGTGCTGGGTGTGTTCGATGTCCGCACCTCGGTGTACCGCCGCGACCGCGATCTGCTTGCGGGCTGCCGGGGACGTTGAGCCCGTCGGCTACATCAGCAACGGTGCCGTGGATGGCAGCGTCAAGGTGGTGCTCAAGCCCTGATTCCGGCTCACCCGGCCAGGCAGTTCGAAGCCCGCGCTGCGACCTGCAGCGCGGGTTTTTCATGTCAGGAGGCGCTTGACCTTGTGCAGCGCCGCCACGAACGCATCGATTTCGTCGTGCGTGTTGTAGAACGCCAACGATGCGCGGCAGGTGGTGCCCACGCCTAACCACTGCAGCAGCGGATGCGCGCAGTGCTGGCCCGAGCGCACGGCTACGCCTTCGAGATCAAGCAGCGTGGCCAGGTCGTGCGAGTGGATGCCGTCGATCGAGAAGCTGATCACCGCCGCCTTGTCGGGCGCGGTGCCGTGGATGCGCAGGCCATCGATCTGTGCCAGCACTTCGGTGGCGTGTGCCAGCAGTTCGGACTCGCGTTGGTGGATGGCGTCCATGCCGATCGCGGACAGGTAGTCCACGGCGGCTCCAAGCCCTACAAAGCCGGCGATGTTGGGCGTGCCCGCCTCGAACTTGTGCGGCGGATCGTTGAACACGGTGCCGTCGAAGCGCACTTCCTTGATCATCTCGCCGCCACCGAGGAACGGTGGCATCGCTTGCAGGTGCTCGCGCTTCGCCCACAACAGCCCGGTGCCGGTCGGCCCGCACAGCTTGTGGCCGGTGGCCGCGTAGAAGTCGCAGCCGATTGCGGCGATGTCCACCGGCATGTGGGGAACGGCCTGCGAGCCATCGACCACGCTGACGATGCCGCGGCGCGCTGCTTCCCGGCAGATGGCCGCCACCGGATTGACGGTGCCCAGCACGTTGCTGACGTGGGCCACCGCCAGCAGCTTCACTTCCGGGGTCATCGCGGCCCACAGCGCATCGAGATCCAGGCTGCCGTCCGGCCGCAGTTCGGCCACGCGGAGCGTCGCGCCGGTGCGCTGCGCCACCAGCTGCCAGGGCACGATGTTGGCGTGGTGCTCCATCCGCGTGACCAGGATGACATCGCCCGGCTGCAGCCGCGGCAGTGCCCACGCGTAGGCCACCAGGTTGAGCGCGAAGGTGGTGCCGCTGCACAGCACCAGCTCGTCGGCACGCACGTGGAGGAAGTCGGCCAGTGTGCGTCGCGCGCCCTCGTAGGCCTCGGTGGCTTCGCTGCCCAGTTGGTGCACCGCCCGGCTGACGTTGGCGTTGTGCTGCCGATAGAACGTGTCCACGGCTGCGATCACCGCCGCCGGTTTCTGCGCGGTGTTGGCCGAATCCAGATAGATCAGCGGCTTGCCGTGCACGCTGCGCTGCAGCAGCGGGAAATCGCCGCGGATGCGGGCCCAGTCGATGGTGCTGGCGGCTTCCACGGTCATGCGCCCAGCCGCGCCAGCGCGCGATCCAGCGCGGCATCGCACAGCGCCCGGGTGGCGGCGTCGGCGATCCCGCCCACCACCTCGCGGCAGAACGCGCCGGTGAGCAGCGCGCGGGCCTGCGGCTCCGGCAGGCCGCGCGAACGCAGGTAGAACAGCGCGGTCGGGTCGAGCTGGCCGACGGTGGCGCCGTGCGCGGCCTTCACCTCGTCGGCATGGATCACCAGCACCGGCTGGGTGTCGATCTCGGCGTCGGCGGACAGCAGCAGGTTCTTGTTGGACAGGTCGGCCTCGGTGCCGTCCGCGCCCGCATGGATGGTGATGCCACCGTGGAAGACCGCCCGCCCGCGCTGGCCGGCCAGGCCGCGCCAGGTCAGGCCGCAGCGGGTGTCGCGGGCGATGTGGTCGATGCCCAGGCGGGTGTCCACGTGGCGGCGCCCGTCGGCCAGCAGCACGCCGTCGGCCTGCAGCGCCGCGCCGTCGCCTTCCAGCCTGGCATTCAGTTCGTGCCGCGCCAGGGCGGCGCCCAGTTCCAGATCGGTGCGCGCATAGGTCGCCTCCCGCGCCAGCACCGCGTCGGTGCGGGCGAACAGGGTGGCGCGCGGCGCGGCGTCCTGCAGGCGCACATGCGCCAACCGCGCCGTCTTTGCCACATGGGCGTGCAGGAGGACATTACCGAGGTGGGCGTGTTCGCCGGCGGCGCGTTCGTGTTCCACCAGCGACAGCCGCGCGCCTTCGCGCAGTTCGATGAAATGGCGCAGGTGCCAGGCGGCGTCGCCGTCCTGCGGTGCGCCCACGGACACGAGGTGCAGCGGGGCCTGGACGTCGACGCCAGCGTCCACGCGGACGACAGCGCCCTCGCGCGCCAGTGCGGCATTCAGACGGGCGAAGGGCTCGTCGGGGCGGGCATAGCGGCGGGCGAGGAAATTGACCGCCCGCGCATCGTTACCGCCCAGCAGCCGGGACAGCGGCTGCACGTCGGCCCCGACAGGCAGCCCGGACAGATCGCTCAGGGTGGCATCGAGCCGGCCATTGACGAACACCAGACGCGGCGCCGGGATGTCCGCCAGCAGCGCGGGATCGACTGCCACCGCCTGCGCTGCGCCGAAGTGGCGGCGCTCCAGCGCGCGCAGCGAGGTGTACTTCCACGCTTCTGCGCGCGCTGGCAGGCCGTCGCGCAGCACCTCGTCCAGCAGCGCGCGCCGGGTGGCGTCGCCGTCGAAGCCGGCGGCCAACGATTCGAGCAGGGCGCTCATCACGCCGCCTCCGGCCCGGTGCGCTGGCGGATCCAGTCGTAGCCGTGGGCTTCCAGCTCCAGCGCCAGTTCGGGGCCGCCGGTTTCGGCGATGCGGCCGTCGGCCAGCACATGCACCACGTCCGGCTTGATGTAGTCCAGCAGGCGCTGGTAGTGGGTGATGACGATGAACGCGCGGTCGGGCGAGCGCTGTGCGTTGACGCCGTCGGCCACCGCCTTCAGCGCGTCGATGTCCAGGCCGGAATCGGTTTCGTCCAGGATGGCCAGCTTTGGTTCCAGCAGGGCCATCTGGAAGATCTCGTTGCGCTTCTTCTCGCCGCCGCTGAAGCCTTCGTTGACGCCGCGGTGCAGCAGCTCGTCCTTCAGGTGCAGCACGGCGAGTTTTTCGCGGACCTTCTTCAGGAACTGCATCGAGTCCAGCTCCGGCTCGCCACGGGTCTTGCGCTGCGCGTTGTAGGCGGCGCGCAGGAAATAGGTGTTGTTGACGCCGGGGATTTCCACCGGGTACTGGAAGGCCAGGAACACGCCGGCGGCGGCGCGTTCTTCCGGCTCCAGTTCAAGCAGGTTCCGGCCTTCGAAGGTCACGCTTCCGGCGGTGACCTCATAGCCCTCGCGCCCGGCCAGGATGTTGCCCAGCGTGGATTTGCCAGCGCCGTTCGGGCCCATGATGGCGTGCACTTCGCCCGCCTTCACTTCGAGCGACAGGCCTTTGAGGATATCCTTGCCGGCGACGCGGGCGTGGAGGTTGTCGATCTTCAGCATGGTGGTTTCCAATCCGGTTCGTTCCGTGCGGCCATCGCGGCGCACGCTTGCAGGGCTCAGCCGACCGCGCCTTCCAGCGACACGTCCAGCAGTTTCTTGGCTTCCACGGCGAACTCCATCGGCAACTCGCGGAACACCGACTTGCAGAAGCCGTCCACGATCATCGACACCGCGTCCTCCTCGCCGATGCCACGGCTGCGGCAGTAGAACAGCTGGTCGTCGCTGATCTTGGAGGTGGTGGCTTCGTGCTCGACGGTGGCGGTGGGGTTCTTCACCTCGATGTAGGGGAAGGTGTGCGCGCCGCAGGTCTTGCCGATCAGCAGGGAATCGCACTGGGTGTGGTTGCGCGCGCCCTCGGCGGAGGCCGCCACCTTCACCAGCCCGCGGTAGCTGTTCTGCCCGCGGCCCGCGCTGATGCCCTTGCTGACGATCTTCGACTTGGTGCGCTTGCCGAGGTGGATCATCTTGGTGCCGGTGTCGGCCTGCTGGTAGTGGTGGGTCAGTGCGACCGAGTGGAACTCACCCACCGAATCGTCGCCCACCAGCACGCAGCTGGGGTACTTCCAGGTGATCGCGCTGCCGGTCTCCACCTGCGTCCAGGTCACTTTGCTGCGCGCGCCGCGGCATTCCGCACGCTTGGTGACGAAGTTGTAGATGCCACCGACGCCGTTCTCGTCGCCGGGGTACCAGTTCTGCACGGTGCTGTACTTGATCTCGGCATCGTCCAGCGCCACCAGCTCCACCACTGCCGCATGCAGCTGGTTCTCGTCGCGCATCGGCGCCGTGCAGCCTTCGAGGTAGCTGACGTAGGCGCCGTCCTCGCACACGATGAGCGTGCGCTCGAACTGGCCGGTGTGGCCGGCGTTGATGCGGAAGTAGGTGGACAGCTCCATCGGGCAGCGCACGCCCTTGGGGATGTAGACGAAACTGCCATCGGAGAACACCGCCGAGTTGAGGGCGGCAAAGTAGTTGTCGCTCACCGGCACCACGCTGCCCAGATACTGGCGAACCAGCTCGGGATGCTCGCGGATGGCCTCGCTCATCGAGCAGAAAATGATGCCGCGCTTGGCCAGTTCCTTGCGGAAGGTGGTGCCCACGCTGACCGAGTCGAACACCGCATCCACCGCCACGCCGGCCAGCTTGGCGCGCTCGTGCAGCGGCACGCCGAGCTTGTCGTAGGTGTCCAGCAGCTCTTTCGGAACTTCGTCCAGCGACTGGTATTTCGGGCCCTTCGGCGCGCTGTAGTAGCTCAGCGCCTGCAGATCGATCGGGCCGATCTTCAGCTTGGCCCAGTCGGGCTGGGTCATGGTCAGGAAGTGGCGGTAGGCGGCCAGGCGCCACTCGGTCATCCACTCCGGCTCGTGCTTCTTGGCCGAGAGCGCGCGGATGATGTCTTCGGACAGGCCGGGCGGTAGCGAGTCGGTCTCGATGTCGGTGATGAAGCCGGCGTCGTACTTGCGCCCCAGCTGCGCATGGATCTGGGCGTTCTGCGGTTCGGTCATGGTGAAGTCCTCAGGCCTGCGCCAGGCGCACGGCGATGCGCCCGCGCGACGGGCGCGCGGGCGGTTGCAGCATCTGCGCCAGGGTCACGCTGCCCAGCGCGTCGGCCACCACGTCGTTGATGCGGCGCCAGTTGGCGCGCACGCCGCAGCTGTGCTCGATGCCGCACTGGCCGTCGTGCACGCTGCATTCGGTCATCGCCAGCGGGCCTTCCATCGCCTCGACGATCTCAACCAGGGTGATCTCCGCCGCCGGCCGCGCCAGCCGGTAGCCGCCGTTGGCGCCGCGGAAGCCGGCCACCAGCCCGGCGGCCGCCAGCGGCTTCAGCACCTTGGCGACGGTCGGCGCTTCCAGCCCGGCGTGGTCGGCCAGCTCCGGTGCGCTGAGCACGGCGTCCGGGCGCGCGGCGAGCACGGTCAGGACAACGGTGGCGTAGTCGGTGAGCTTGGTGACGCGGAGCATGGCACTGGAAGGCTTGAATGCGTACCGGAATTGTACGGTTTCGCGCCGTCCCGGCCAAGTGCGGCGCTCAGGCGGCGCCGGCGCTTCGCCAGACGTCCACCAGCAGGCAGAGGCCGGCGACGGCGGTCAGCTGCAGGCGCAGCGGCAGATACCAGGCCGGCAGTGGCATCCGCCCCGCAAGGTGGCGGTCTGCGCCGAGGTGCAGGATGAAGCCTGTCACCAGCAGCAGGGCGCCGGCCGGCGCGGTCAGCTGCAGGGCCACCCAGCCCAGCAGGGCCGGCACCACGCTCCAGGCATAGGCCTGCGCACGGCGGGCCTGCGGCAGGCCGGGCGCCTGCATGGCCAAGGCCCAGTGCAGGGCGCCCACGAAGGCCAGGATCACCGCGCCATAGTCCAGCAGCGCCGCCGACCAGTGCGCCTGCCGCGCGGGGTCGAGCCGGGCCAGCACGGCCAAGCCAACAAACGGGACCAGACCGCCGTAGCCCAGCAGGGCCACCAGGCGGGGCGGTTTGCGTGAAGGAGCGAGCATAGCGGCGCATGTCCGGGAATCCTGTGGGGCGATACGGACGAAGCGTCGGATCGGTTGCGACGGGTCGCATCCGGGGGCACGGGTGTTTCGTAACAACGGCATGGATTCCAACGCGACGTCCAAACCGACCCTGTACTTCGACGGTGCCTGCCCGGTCTGCACGCGTGAGATCGCGATGTACCGCCGCCAGCCCGGTGCCGAGGGCATCGAGTGGGTGGATGTGACCGGCTGCGATACGGCTCGATTGGGTCCCGGCCTGACCCGCGAGGCCGCGCTGACGCGCCTGCACCTGCGCCTGCCCGATGGCCGTCTGCTGGATGGGGCCGAGGCGTTCGCCGGGTTGTGGCGGCAGCTGCCCCGCTGGGCATGGCTTGGCCGTCTGGTCGGCACGGGTTGGCGCTTGCGCGTGCTGGAGGCGGTATACCGCCTGTTCCTGCGTCTGCGCCCACTCTGGCGCGGCAGCAGGCCAGCACCGCCTGCCACATGACTGCGGCTGGCCTGTTCCCGCCCACGCGCGACGCGGCGTTGGCACGCATCGCCGCGGTGCGTCCTGACGACTACGCACGCACCCGCAATGCTCTGGATGGCGCGGTCACCCGGCTGTCGCCGTATCTCACCCACGGTTTCGTCAGCCTGCCGGAAGTCCTGGCCGGCGTGCTGCAGCGCCATCCACTGCGCGTGCAGCACAAGTTCGTGTTCGAGCTCGGCTGGCGCGCCTACTTCCGGCATGTCTGGGCATACCGCGGTGAGGGCATCCTGCAATCGCTCCATCCTGGGCCGCTGCCGGAGGATGCCTACGCCCGCGTGCTGCCCGCGGACCTGCGAGCCGGTGCGACCGGCGTGCCCGCCATTGATCAGGCGGTGCGCACCCTCTATGCCACCGGCTACCTGCACAACCACGCGCGGATGTGGCTGGCCAGCTACGTGGTCCATCTGCGCAAGGTGCATTGGCGGACGGGGGCGGACTGGATGCTGGGCCACCTGCTGGACGGCGATCTGGCCAGCAACCACCTCAGCTGGCAGTGGGTGGCGGGCACCGCCAGCCGCAAGCCCTATCTGTTCAATGCCGGCAACGTCGCCCGCTATGCGCCGCCGGCCTGGCACAGTCCGGGCACGCCGATCGACCTGTCCTACGAGGAGCTTGACGTCATCGCCCGCAGCCCGGTCGCCGTGAACGGATCGGCTGCATCGGGCGTGGATGAACCGCCGGTTGGCATGGCGCCACCGCAGGCGGTGCCGCCCGACCCGGAGTGGGTCACCGGGCGCGACATCTGGCTGGTGCATCCCTGGGCCTTGGGTGATCCGCCGTGCGATCTGCCGCCGAACGTGGTGTGTATTGGCTGGTGGCCTGCTGAATATCTGGCCCGTTGGCCCTGGAGCGGGCGGCGGTTGGCGTTCGTGTCGGCACGGATGCAGGCGATCACCGTCGTGCAGTGGCAGTGCGACAGGGACATGTTGGCATGCGCGCTGGCTGGCGCGCGTTCGGTGGCGACACAGGCCGATCCCCATGTCGCCGGCGCATTACCGCCGCAGGTGCTGCTGCGGCCGGCGCCAGCGTTGTTCCCGGAAGTGGCGCATCCCTGCGCCTCATTCTCCACCTGGTGGCACCGCGCCACCCATGGCCTGGCATTGGCGCAAGAACTGCCCGGGGTGCAGGCCTGGCAGTCGGCCACCAGGGATCAGCGCAGCCGCTGATCGATCCAGCTGGCGACGGCGTCGGTATAGGCCGACGGCAGGCCCAGCTGATCGTTGATTTCGCCGTGCGAAAGCGCCTGCGGCAGCACCTGCATCGCCACGCCCAGCGTGCGCCCGTGTTCGGCGAGCTTGCGCGCTTCATCGCAGGGCGGGGTCGGGATGCGGCGTGTGCTGGAGCACACCAGCAGCATCGGCAGGCCGTCACGTTGCAACTGCTGCTGCGGCGAGACCGACGCCCAGAACGCGGGATCACTGCCGAAGGCATCGCGGTACAGCGACGGCACCCGCTTCTGCGCCATCACCGCCGGCACGTCCAGCGCGCCGCTGTCCAGCGAGACCACGCCCAGCGGACGCTGCGCGCCGGCCTGGCGCAGCAGGGCGGGGTTGCTGCCCAGCAGGTCCACCAGGTGGGCGCCCGCCGAGTGGCCCATCAGCAGCGTCTTGGCCGGATCCGCCTGCCATTGCCGGGCGTGTTGCTGGATCGAAGCCACCGCCGCCGCCACGTCCCGCGCCTGCTCCAGCGGGTCGGCATCCGGCACCAGACGGTTGTTCACCGAAACGAACACGCCGCCGCGTGCCAGCCACCAGGCCGCCTTGTTGTTGACCACCCGGGCAAGGGCCTTGTCGCCGGTGCGCCAACCGCCGCCGTGCACCATCACCAGGATCGGCGCGCCGGGCGTCACCCGGGCCGGGAGATAGACGTCATAGCGCTGCCTGCGGTCGGGGCCGTAGGCGATATCGCGCTCCACCCGTGCGCCGGGCGGCGGGGTTGCGCGCTCGGCGCGGCCGGCCTCGTCGTTCTGCCCGGCGCGCTGCTCCATGCGTTGGATGAGGCGCTCGCGCAGGCGCTGCTGCGCGGGCGCCGGGGCGCTGGTGGCGGCGACCAGGCACAGGGCGATGAGGGCAGCGGGAAAGGCGAGGCGCTGGGACATGGCGGAACTCCTGTGGGATGGACAGCCCGGCAACGCATCGCCAGCCGGATCGGTTGACGCATTCCGGGATTTCCCGTCACGCGTGGCGTTCACCGATGCCAGCCGTCCAGTCAACCAGAGTGTCCGTCTCCAGGTGACAGATGTCAGCCCCGATGGCTGACGACCTGCGCTGCCGCGACGCGTGGCGCTGCGGAGAATGCAAGCCGTCCAATCGGGACGCAGGAGAGCGGCATGTACACCCAGACCCACACCCGTACCGCGTTCGCCGACCAACTGCAGGCCAAGGTGGGCGAGCTGGTGGAACGCGCAGCATCGGCCAAACCGGGCCCGGAGCGTTCGCGCCTGCTGCGCTGGCTGCTGGTGGCTGCCGCCGTGTTCGTGCTGTGGCGGGTGGGCCGCAGCGCCAGGAAGCTGTTCTGGGCGCTGTTCGGCATCGGCATGGCGCTGTACTGGAGCGGTGGCGCGTGGTGGCTGTTCCATTGATTGCGCCCGATGGCGAGACTGCATGGAGCGCACCGCTGCGAACGGTGACGTCGGCCGTCCGGCTGGGCACAATGGCCGTTCCCCACGCCGCCCTGCGCCGATGCCCAAGAAGATCGTCACCCGCAAATCCGCCATCCACGGCAACGGCGTGTTCGCCGCGCAGCCGATCGCGAAGGGCGAGCGCCTGATCGAATACAAGGGCCGCCGCCGCACCCACGAGGAGGTGGATGCGGGCGACAGCGGCGACATCGAAAGCGGCCACACCTTCCTGTTCACGCTCAATGACGACTGGGTGATCGACGCCAACTTCGAGGGCAACGACGCCCGCTGGATCAACCACAGCTGCGAGCCCAACTGCGAGGCGGTGCTGGTCGAGGACGAGGCCGACCCGAAGAAGTCGCGGGTGTTCATCGAGGCAGTCCGCGCCATCAAGCCGGGCGAAGAGCTGACCTACGACTACGGCATCACCCTGGCCGAGCGCCACACGCCGCGATTGAAGAAGATCTGGGCCTGCCGCTGCGGCGCCAGGACCTGCACCGGCACGATGCTCAAGCCCAAGCGCTGACAGTCCTCAATCGTCCTCCGGGGTGGGCCGGTAGGCCTCGGTCAACTTGCGCTGCACCTGCGCGGGCACCGGCTCGTAGTGGCTGAAGTCCAGCGTGTAGCGGCCACGACCGGCCGTGGCGGACTTCAGTTCTGCGGCATAGCCCTCCAGCTCCGACAGCGGCACCTGCGCGCGCACCACGATCTCGCCGCCGCGCAGGCTGTCGGTGCCGCTGATCCGCGCACGCTTGGCGGCCAGGCCGCCGCTGATGTCGCCCATGCAGTGTTCGGGCGCACTGACTTCCAGCTCCACGATCGGTTCCAGCACCTGCGGCTGGGCCTTGGCGATGGCGTCCAGGAAGGCGCGTTTGCCGGCGGTGACGAAGGCCACTTCCTTGCTGTCCACCGGGTGGTGCTTGCCGTCGTGCACGATCACCCGCACGTCCTGGATGGGGTAGCCGGCGATCGCGCCGCTGGCCAGCACCTGGCGCACGCCTTTCTCCACCGCCGGGATGAACTGGCCGGGGATGGTGCCGCCTTTGACCTCATCGACGAACTCGAAGCCGACGCCGCGCGGCAGTGGTTCGATGCGCAGGAAGACCTCGCCGAACTGCCCGGCGCCGCCGGTCTGCTTCTTGTGCTGGTGGTGGCCCTCGGCCGCGGCGCCGACGGTCTCGCGGTAGGCGATGCGCGGCGGGTGGGTGGTGACGTCGACGCCGAAGCGCTCCTTCAATCGGCGCAGCATCACCCGCAGGTGCAAGTCGGACAGCCCGCGCACCACGGTTTCGTTGGTTTCGCCGTTGTATTCGACGGCGAAGGCCGGATCCTCCTCGGCCAGCTTGTGCAGGGCGGTGGCCAGCTTCTGTTCCTGGCCCTTGCTGGCCGGCTCCACCGCCAGTCCGAACATGGGGCGCGGGAACGGCAACGGCGCAAGGTGGATGTGGTCCTCGTCGTGGGAATCGTGCAGGACCGCATCGAAGTGCAGCTCCTCGATCTTCGCCACGGCGGCGATGTCGCCCGGGATCGCCTGCGCCACTTCCACGTGGTCCTTGCCGTGCAGCCGGAACAGGTGCGCCACCTTGAACGGCTTGCGGCCGTCGTCGACGAACAGCTGCGCGTCCTTGCGGACCGTGCCCTGGTAGACGCGGAAGATGCCGAGCTTGCCGACGAAGGGGTCGTTGACGATCTTGAAGACGTCGGCGATCACGTGCGCGGCGGGGTCGGGCGCGGCTTCGATCGGCGCGGCCTCCGCGCCCGTGCCCTTCACGAACGGCGGCGGGTTGGCCTCGCCCGGGTGCGGGAGTAGCGCCTCGGCGATGTCCAGCAGCGCCGCGACGCCGGTGCCGGCGCGCGCGGAGACGAAGCACACGGGCACCAGGTGCCCTTCGCGCAGGCATTGCTCGAACGCGTCGTGCAGTTCCTGCCCGGACAGCCCGCCCTCGCCAAGGTCGAGGTAGTGGTCCATCACCGTCTCGTTGATCTCCACCACCTGGTCGAGGATCTTCTGATGCCAGTCGGCCACCGGGCCGAGGTCGCTGTCGCCGTCGCGACGGCCGAAGCAGTCCACCACCCGGGTGCCGCCATCGGCGGGCAGGTTGAGCGGCAGCACTTCCGGACCGAACTCCGCGCGCAGGGCCTCCACCAGCGCGCCGAGGTCGGCCCCGGCATGGTCGATCTTGTTGACCACCAGCAGCCTGCACAGCCCGCGTTCCCTGGCGTACGCCATCATGCGGCGGGTGCCGTGGGCGATGCCGGTGTCGGCGTCGACCACCACCGCCACGATCTCGACCGCGGCCAGCGCCGCCAGCGCCGGGCCACGGAAGTCGGGGTAGCCGGGCGTGTCGAGCAGGTTGAGATGCAGGCCGGGGCGGTCGAGGCTGGCGATGGCGGCGTCGAGGGAGTGGCCGCGTTCCTTTTCGATCGGATCGAAGTCGGACACGGTGCTGCCGCGTTCGACGGTGCCTGCCGTCTGGAGTGCGCCGCCGGCATGCAGCAGGGCTTCGAACAGGGTGGTCTTGCCGGCGCCGGGGTGGCCTGCCAGGGCCACGTTGCGGATATGGGGGGTGCTGTAGGACATGAGCCCGTTCCTCCTTCGCGTGCGAATGGACGTGGCGTCATGGCTGTCCGCGCTTCGCGCCGGAGCGTTGGGCGCTCGGCGGGCGGTCATGGCGGATAACCACCTTAGCGCAGCGGCGCGCCACCGGCTGCCGCAGCGCAGCATGTGCGCATGTGGAACGGGCGCGGCTGGCGGCGCGCTGAATGCCTGCGGGGCGGGGCGGTGGCATTCAGCCGTGCGTCAAGGACACGGCCGCAGTGTTCGGTCCACGCCGGTCCCTTCCTGCCCCGGCGCCGGGGATTACCGCATGAAGCCGTTCATCGCCAGCCTGTTCGCTCTCGGCCTTGCCGCCGGCAGTACCACCGCCCATGCCCAATCGCGCTACGACCGCCCCTACGACGACGGCTACGGCGAGTACCGCGACAGTGCGCAGGGCGAGGCCTATGTCGACGAGGCGCGGGTCATCCGGGTCGATCCCGTGCTGGAGGACGGTGACCGCCCCACGTCCGGCAGCGGCGTGCGCTGCTACGACACCACCACGGCGGGCCGGTACGAGCCCGACGGCTACGAGGTCCGTTCCCGTCGATACGACGACGGTTACGATGCGCGGCGCCCGGGCGCCGAGGGCCCCGGGCGCTCGGTGGCCACCATTGCGGGCGGCGTGATCGGTGCGGTGCTGGGCAGCCAGGTGGGCGGGGGCAGTGGACAGGTCGTGGCAACGACCGTCGGCACCCTGGTCGGCGGTCTCGCCGGCCGGGAGATCTACGACCAGCAGCAGCGCAACCGCTACGTGCGGGGCGGGACGGTGCGGGTGTGCGATCCGGAGCCGGTGCGCAGCGGTGACCGCCGCGCAGGGGGCTACGACGTGACCTACGAATACAACGGCCGGCGCTACACCCGGCGCATGGACTACCACCCCGGCGACCGGGTCCGCGTGCGGGTGACGGTGGTGCCTGACTGACCGCGCAGGTCGCCAAGCGCACGAAGGGGCCCGAGGGCCCCTTCGTTCTTGCGGGGTGTCGCCGGCTCAGTCCGCGAGGGCGGCCGCACTGTCCTGGCGCACCGGCGGACGCACGGCGTGGCGGGGGATGCCGTCCATGTCCAGCAGCTGCTCGATGCGGCTGAACACCTCTGCGCGCGAGAACGGCTTCTTCATGAAGTCGTCGGCGCCGATGCGCTGCACGTAGAACTGTTCGGTGGCCTGGGCGTTGCCGCTGATCATGATCACCGGCACGTCCTTGGTGGCCGGATCGCGGCGCAGCTTGCGCAGTGCACTGAAGCCGTCGATGCCGGGCAGCACGATGTCCAGGAACACCAGGTCCGGGCGCTCGCGCTGGGCGATCTCCAGTGCGCTCTCCCCGTCGTAGGCCACGAGGACCTCGAAGTGGTTCTGCTGCAGCATCCGTTTCAGCAGGGCGACGATGGTCGGCGAGTCGTCCACCACTAGGATGCGGGTGCCGGGACGCGCACCGCGACGCTCGCGTTCTCGACGCTCCTGGGTACCGGCCGGCTCGCCGGCCTGATGGTCGTTGGCGGTCGTCGGGCCGGCTCGTTCGGTGGTGCCTGGTGCCGCGCCCGGCGTGCTGGCCGGGCGCCATCGCTTGATCAGATCGAAGAATGCCACGCCGCAGGTTCCCCAGGTCTTGACCCCGGGGGCATCTTACCCGAAGCGATGTCGCCGGCTGTCAGCGGCGGGCGTGGGCATCCTCGGCGAGGGCGCGCATGGCGAACAGGCGTGCCGCGCGGCCCCAGGCCAAGGCGCCCGCCATCGCGCAACCCAGCAGCCCCGCGAGCAGGAAGCCGGTCATGCCGCTGGCATCCACGCGCTGGCGCAGGGCCAGCAACCCCGCCGCCAGCACCAGGGCCAGCACGGTGGGCAACACGTAGGCCGACAGCACCGCGATCGGGCGGCGGCACAGCAGTTTGGTGCCGCGCCACCACGCTTTGAACGCCGAGCGCAGGCGGGCGTCGGCGGCCAGCCAGCCGCGACCGGCTTCGATGCCGGCATGGGCAAGCAGCAACAGCAGGCCACCCACGGCCAGCGCGATGTTGCGGCCATGCTCCACGTCGGACGCGAGGATGGCGTGCTCGTTGGCCTTCTCGTTGAAGCCGATGGCGCCCATCAGGATCGCCGCGGCGATGCCCAGCGGGATCACCGACCACAGCAGCAGGCGCAGCATCGGGCCGTACTCGGCGATGCCGCCACGCAGCAGGTCGCCGAAGCCCGGCGCGGTGCGGCTGCGCGCCGCGGCCACGGTGGCGCCGGCCAACAACGGCGAGAGCAGCAGCATCAGCAGGGTGCCGGCCCACAGGCTTTCGGCCAGCACGCCCATCGGCGTAGTGCGTGCGGTCAGTGCCTCCAGCAGCAGGCCCGGCGCGCGGCCTTCGGCGATCGCCGGGGCCTGCACAGCATGGTCCAGCAGGCTTCCCAGCCAGCCCCAGGCGGGCAGGGCCGCGATCAGCGCGGACAGCAGGGTGGCGCCGATCCACAGGAGCAGCAGGCGCCACTGCAGGGCGCCGGCCAGGGCATGCGGGACCGAGGAGCGGGCGCGGAGCGGACGATTGGTCATGTTCATCGGGGTGCGCCTCAGATGGTGGCCAGCAGGGCGAAGAAGGACTGCAGCAGCGCGGCGAAATCGCCGAACCAGCGGCGCGCCGCGGCGGGCTGCGCCTCCAGCGTGCGGCTGTCGTTGAGCTTGTTGGCGTCCATCCACAGCAGGTGGTCGGGGTCCAGCTCGGCGGAGACGGCCTTGGCGCGGGTGGTCACCACGATGCGCTGCCAGCTCTCCTGCGAGGTCACCGGGAAGTCGCGGTGGCTGCCGTCGGCGAAGCGGATGCGCAGCACCTGCGGCGGCTTGGCGGTGTCGCGACGGACGACCACGACGGTGCGGTACGGGAACGCGCCCTGGCCGTCCTTGGCATCGGGGTGCTTGTCCTTCCATGCCTTGCGGTGCTTCTCGATGGCCTGCTCGATCGCCTTGCTGCCCACCAGCACCTGCTTGCCCTTGTACTCGTAGTAGCCGGGCAGCGGCAGCACCTCGCGGCTGGACAGGCTTTCCACGCGGTCATCGGTGCGGCCGGTGCCGTAGATGTAGGCGTCGAACGCCGCGTTCACGATGGCGGGCTTGCCGGTGCCTTCCGCCAGCGTGTCGCGCAGGTCGGCCAGCGACGGGTGGCGGAACTTCCAGCGCTCGTAGTAGAGCTTCATCGCCCGCTCCATCGCCGGCGTGCCGACCAGCGCCTCGATCTGGCGCATGGTGGTGGCGGTGCGCGAATAGACGGTGTTGTAGCTGCCGCTGGACAGGCGCACCCACGAGTTGCGGCCCAGCGGGTCGGCCGGGTCGGCCAGGCTGGCGCCGAGGCGCTCCATCTGGAACGGGACGATGCGGGTGCCGATGTTGAACCAGCGCATCCACGGCATTTCCAGCGCCAGGTCCTGCTTGCGGCCGGACATCATCCGCTGGTCCCAGTACTCGTTCATGCCTTCGTCGAGCATCGGCTCCTCGAACTCGTTCGAGCCGAGGATGCCGTAGAAGTAACCGTGGCCGAACTCGTGCACGGTCACGAAGTCCAGCATCCAGCGGCCGATGCTGCCGGGCGCCACCATGGTGGTGCTGTCGGCGGTGAAGAAGGTCGGGTACTCCATGCCGCCGGCCTCGGTGGCGCCGTAGGGCGGCACCACCGCGGTCGCGGTCTTGTACGGGTAGGGGCCGAGCGTCTTCGAGAAGTAGTCCAGCGAGTCGATGGTGGCCTGCAGGACCGGCTCGGCGTTGCTTTCGTATTCCGGCGTGTAGAGCACCTTGACCTCGACCGGGCCCAGCGGGCCGTTCCAGGTCTTCACCAGCGGCTTGGCGTAGCGCTTGTCGGCGGTCCAGGCGAAGTCATGCACGTCGTGCTGGACGTAGCGATGGGTGGTCTTGCCGCCCTGTTCCACCGGCTTGCCGGCCAGCTGGCCGGTGGCGCCGACGGTGTAGTCCTTCGGCACGGTGATGCGCACGTCGTAACTTCCGTAGTCGGCGTAGAACTCGCTGTGCAGGTGGAACTCGTGGGCGTTCCAGCGCGGCGCGGTGGCGCCACGCTCGCCCGGCAGTTCCAGCACGCCGATCTTGGGGAACCACTGGCCGACCAGGTGGAAACTGCCGTAGTAGCCGGTGCGGGCCACCACTCGTGGCAGCTGGTCGAAGAAATCGATGTCCAGCGTGGTGCTGGCGCCCGGTGCCACCGGCTGCGGCAGGTCGATGCGGACCACGCTGCGGTCGGTCTTCGGGCCGCCATCCGGCTGCACGAAGGTCCACTTCGCGGGCTGGCCGCCCTGCACCACCTTGTCCAGGCGGATGTAGCCGTATTCGCCGTCCTTGGTGGCCACATTGCTGCGGAAGCCCTGCTCGCTGGCCCGCTGCTCGGTCATGAAGGTGCTGCCGGGGCCCTCGAAGGCATTGAGGTACAGATGCACGTAGATGCTGCAGACCGGCTGTGCGCTGCGGTTGCGCCAGGTCAGCTGCTGCTTGCCGCGCAGGGTGTGTTTGGCGGGATCCAGCTCGGCGTCGATCGAATAGGCCACAACGCGATCGGACAGGGTGGCGGCACCGGGCTGGCGCGGGCCGCCCCAGGCGTTGGCGGCACTCGCCTCGCGGACGGCGCCGGCGTCCGGTGCGGCCAGCGGGATGCTGGCGCAACCAGTGCCGGGGGCGGGTGCGGAGGCCGCCCCCGGCACCTTGGCCAGGAGGGGAACCGAGGACAGCGCAAGCAGGGAGGACAGGGCAAGGGCGACCCGGTGGCTGGGCATGGGTTCTCCGGCGGTGTGCGGGCAAAAGTGTTTCCACCATGTGCGAAGCGATGGGACGTGGCAACATGCCGGTAGTCACGGTCGAGGGGAGTCGGGCGGATGGCGACATACGAAGGCAGCTGCCACTGCGGCGCGATCGCGTTCACCCTGGAGGGCACGATCGACACCGCCATCGATTGCAACTGTTCGCTGTGCCGCCGCCGCGGCGGGCTGCTGGCCTTCTTCCCGCGCGCCGCGCTGGTGCTGCGCACGCCGGAGGCCGACCTGGCCACCTACACCTTCCATACCCATGCCATCCGACACCACTTCTGCCGCACCTGCGGCGTTGCGCCCTTCAGCGAGGGCGCCGATCCCGGGACCGGTGCGCCGATGGTGGCGGTGAACCTGCGCTGCCTGCCTGGTCTCGACCTGGCCGGCCTGGCGGTGGTGTCCTATGACGGCGCCAGCCGATGACCGTCCGGGGCCATCGCCCGGCGCGTCCGGGGACGGGATGGCGGCGATGAGTGCGGCGGATGCGGCACCGGCCGCCAGCGTGGAGGCGGCGCTGGCCCACGCGTGGCAGTTGCTGGAAAGCCGGCCGGACCTGGCCGAGGCGCAGGCCCACGAGATCCTCGCGGTGGTGCCGGGCCACCCCGGCGCCGAACTGGTGCTGGGCATGGCCGCCGCGGCACAGGGGGACGGGGCAGCGGCCGAGCATCGGCTGGACCGGCTGGCGCGGGCGCAGCCGCGCTCGGCGATGACCTGGCTGGCGTTGGCGCGCGTGCGCGCGGCCGCCGGTCGGCGAGTGGACGCCCTGGCCTGCGCGGAGCGCGCGGTGGCCCTGCAGCCGGCGCTTCCGGGAGCCTGGCTGGCGCTGGCCGACCTGCGGTTCGCCGCCGGGGACGAGGATGGCGCGAATGCCGCCTACCTCGAGCACGTGCGCCACAGCGCGCGGGATCCGGCGCTGCTGGCGGCGGCGGATGCCCTGGCGCGCGGGGATTTGCCCGAGGCGGAAACGCGATTGCGCGCGCGGTTGGCGCGCGAACCGGGCGACGTGGCGGCCGTGCGGATGCTGGCCGAACTGGCGGTCCGGCTGGGCCGCAACGACGAGGCCGCGCTGCTGCTCGAGCACGCGCTGGAGCGTGCGCCCGGGTTCGACGCCGCGCGCCAGCACTATGCGGTGGTGCTCAATCGCGCGAACCGGCATGCAGAAGCGCTGGCCGAGATCGACAGGCTGCTGGAGCGCGACCCGGGCAATGCCCCGCTGCGCAACATGCGCGCGGTGGTGCTGGGCAAGCTGGGCGACTTCGATGGCGCCATCGCCGGCTACGAGAGCGTGCTGGCCCGCGCGCCGGACCAGTGGCAGGTGTGGCTGGGCTACGGCCACGCGCTCAAGACCGCCAACCGCACCGCCGAGGCGGTGGCCGCTTACCGCCGCGCCATCGCGCTGCGGCCCGGCTTCGGCGGTGCGTGGTGGAGCTTGGCCAACCTCAAGACGGTGCGCTTCGATGCCGCCGACCTCGAGGCGATGCGTGGCCAGCTGCGCCGCACGGATCTGGACGACGATGCCCGCCTGCACTTCGAGTTCGCGCTGGGCAAGGGGCTGGAGGACGCCGGCGAGGACGCCGAGGCGTTCGCCCACTACGCGCGCGGCAATGCCCTGCGGCGTGCGCAGCTGCCGTACGACGCCGGGCTGGGGCGCGAACGGACCCGCCGCGCCATCCGCACCTACACGCCCGCCTTCTTCGCGGCGCGCGCGGGGGCCGGTTGCCCGGCGCCGGACCCGATCTTCGTGGTGGGCATGCCGCGGGCCGGCTCCACCCTGCTGGAACAGATCCTCTCCAGCCATCCGCAGGTGGAAGGCACGATGGAGCTGCCGTCGCTGATCGCGATCACCCGCGAGTTGCGCCAGCGCGACGGCAACCCGGAAACCACGTCCTACCACGACGTGCTGGCCGGGCTGGAGCCAGCGGAACTGGCCGCGCTGGGCGAGGACTACCTGCGCCGGGCGCAGGTGCACCGACGCGAAGGCCGGCCACTGTTCATCGACAAGATGCCGAACAACTTCGCCCACGTCGGCCTGATCCACGCGATCCTGCCGAACGCGAAGATCATCGACGCCCGTCGCCATCCGCTGGCCTGCTGCTTCTCCAACTTCAAGCAGCACTTCGCCCGCGGCCAGGCCTTCAGCTACGACCTTGCCGACCTGGGCCAGTACTACGCCGACTACGTCGCGCTGATGGCGCATTTCGACGCCGTGCTGCCGGGGCGCATCCACCGGGTGATCTACGAGGACATGGTGGCCGACACCGAGGCGCAGGTGCGCGCGTTGCTGGACTACTGCGGGTTGGAGTTCGATCCGCGCTGCCTGCGCTTCTTCGAGAACGACCGCGCGGTGCGCACCGCCAGCTCCGAGCAGGTCCGCCGGCCGATCTACCGCGATGGACTGGACCAGTGGCGCCGCTTCGCCCCTTGGCTGGGGCCACTGGAAGACGCGCTGGGCCCGGTGCTGACCCATTACCCGGCGGTCCCGCCGCCGGCCCAGTTGCCGGCGTGGGGGGAGCAGGCGTAAATAGGTGGAGCAGGCACGATTGGTCACCAGGGTACCCATAACCGCAACATCAAACTGCTGTCACGATCCGGAGGGGAGTCCGCGATGCACGCAAGCAAGCATGGCCAACGCCAGGTTGGCCGTTACCGGCAATTCCGCAAGATCCCGCTGGCCGCCGCCGTCGCGCTGGCCTTCGCCGCCCCGGCGTGGGCGCAGCAGGCCGCGCCTGCCGCCCAGAAAGACAAGGAGGCGCGCACCCTCGACACCGTCACGGTGACCGCGCAGAAGCGCGAGGAAAACCTGCAAAAGGTGCCGATCAGCCTGCAGGTGCTGGGCAATGCGCAGCTGGAACAGCAGAACGTTCAATCGTTCAGCGACTATGCCAAGCTGATCCCCAGCCTGAGCTACGGCACCGCCGGTGGCGGCGTGTTCTCCGGGCCGGGCTTCGTGCAGGTGTACATGCGCGGCGTGGCCAGCGGCGGCGACGGCAACCATTCCGGGTCCCAGCCCAGCGTGGGCATGTATCTGGACGAGCAGCCGATCACCACCATCCAGGGCGCGCTCGACATCCACATGTACGACATCGACCGGGTGGAGGCGCTGGCTGGCCCGCAGGGCACGCTGTACGGCGCCAGCTCGCAGTCGGGCACGGTGCGCATCATCACCCGCAAGCCGGATCCGACCGGCTTCTCGGCTGGTGCCGCGGTGGAGGTCAACGCCATCGACGGCGGCGGCATCGGCCACGTGCTGGAAGGTTTCGTCAACCTGCCCATCAAGGAGAACACCGCGGCGGTGCGCCTGGTGGGTTGGCAGAAGCACGATGCCGGCTACGTGGACAACCTGCGCGGCACCCGCACCTACCCCACCTCGGGGATCGTCGACGACAACGCCGACCTGGCCGAGAAGAACTACAACACCGCCGACACCGCCGGCATGCGCGCCGCGCTGCGCTTTGACATCAACGACCGCTGGACCATCACCCCGCAGGTCATCGCGCAGAAGCAGAAAGCCTATGGCAGCGCCGGCATCGACCCGCTGGTGGGCAGCGCCGCCGCCGGCTACGACGCGTCCAGCGGCGAGATGGCAGTCAAGCACTTCTACCCGGAGTTCTCGGACGACCGCTGGTACCAGGCCGCGATGACGGTGGAAGGCAAGGTCGGCAACTTCGACCTGACCTATGTGTTCTCGCACCTCAAGCGCGACGTCGATTCCGCGTCGGACTACAGCGACTACGGTTACTGGTACGACGCGCTGGCCGGCTACGGCGCGTACTTCTACGACAACAACGGCGACCTCATCAATCCGGCCCAGCACATCAATGCGAAGGACGGCTACAGGCGGACCAGCCACGAGCTGCGCATCGCTTCGCCGCAGGACAACCGGGTGCGCCTGGTGGCAGGGCTGTTCTGGCAGGAGCAGACCCACGACATCGAGCAGCGCTACCGCATCGATGGGCTGGCGGACGCGCTGTCGGTCAGCGGCTGGCCGGAGACCATCTGGCTGACCGAGCAGGACCGCCGCGACCGCGACCAGGCCGTGTTCGGCCAGATCAGCGTCGACGCCACCGACAAGCTGGAGCTGACCGCGGGCGGGCGATGGTTCCGGTCCGAGAACGGCCTGAAGGGCTTTTTCGGGTTCGCCAACGGGTATTCCTCGGGCAGCAGTCTGGACCCGGCGGACCGCTACGGTGAAGCCGGTTGTCTTGCGCAATATGGCGCGCCCTCCAACTGGCAGCCGTATGAGGGCGCTCCCTGCAAGGTGGTGGACAAGCAGGTCAAGGAGCACGACGCCATCTACCGCCTCAACGCCACCTGGAAGATCGACGACAAGAAGCTGGTCTACGCCACCTGGTCGCAGGGCTACCGGCCCGGCGGCATCAACCGGCGTGGCACCTTGCCGCCCTACAAGTCCGACTTCCTGACCAACTACGAAGCCGGCTGGAAGACCTCCTGGGCCAATGGCACCCTGGTCTTCAATGGCGCGGTGTTCCGCGAGAACTGGAAGGACTTCCAGTTCTCCTACCTCGGCCAGAACGGCCTGACCGAGATCCGCAACGCCAACCAGGCCCGCATCGACGGCATGGAGCTCGACCTGAGCTGGGCGGCCACCTACAGCCTGCAGTTCACCGGCAGCTTTGCCTGGTATGACGCCAAGTTGACCGCGAACTACTGTGGCTGGCTGCGCCCGGACGGCAAGCCCGAGACGGTCTGCCCGCCCGGCACGCTGGATCCCAACGGTAATGTGGTGAATGGGCCGCAGGCGGCGGCCGGGACCGCGCTGCCGGTCACGCCGCGCTTCAAGGGCGCGCTGAATGCCCGCTACACCTTCGATCTGGGGTCTGGCGAGGCGTATTGGCAGGCCTCGCTGTCGCATGCCGGCAAGCGGCGGGTGGACTTGCGGGCCGCGGAGACGGCGCTGCTGGGCTATCTGGACGCCTATACGCTGGTCGACCTGTCGGCAGGCTGGCGCAAGGACAGCTGGTCGGTGGACGTATTCCTCAAGAATGCGTTCGACCAGCGTGCCCAGATGACCCGCTTCGCCCAGTGCGCGGCGCTCACCTGTGGCTACGAGCCCTATACGGTGATCGCGCAGCCGCGTACGCTGGGGGTTCGGGTCAGCCGCGAGTTCTAAAACATTCCCGCGATTTCTGATGCAACGAGGAGGGCGGCCCAAGGGCCGCCCGGGCAGCGCCGCCATAGCGGGCGCCGATCGGTCATGGCCTTCGTTGGTCGTGGAGACCATGCCCTTGGGTACGCTGCAACCATCCCGCGGCATTGGTTACGGCTACAACGGCAAATCACCGCCATTACCGACGGCACCACAGCAGGCCGCCAGACCCGCAGCATGGGCTACGACGGTCTGGACCGGCTCACCAACACCAGCTCGCCGATGTTCGGCGCGGCCGGCTATGCCTACGACACCGCCGACAACCTGGTGCAGGCAACGGTGAGCGGTGGCAGCCAGCCCCGGACCCACTACTACTGCTACAGCGCCAGCACCAACCGCCTGGACTTCGTGCGCACGGGGCCCAGCTGCAGCACCAGCCCGGCGGCTATTGCCCTGGCGTATGACGTGCAAGGCAACCTGTCGGTCAAGAACGGCGCCAGCTACGCCTTCGATGTTGGCAACCGCCTGCGCAGCGTGGCGGGGCTGAGTTACCGCTATGACGGTCTGGGCCGGCGGGTGCGGCAGGACAGCGGCGGCGGGCAGCGGAGGTACAGCATGTACGCGCAGGACGGCCGGGTGGTGTGGCAGCGGGACGAAGTGGCGGGTCGGCGGATCAACAACGTGTACTTCGCGGGCAGTCTGCTGGCGGAGCTCAGCCGGCCGCTTGGATCGGAGACGGCGACGGTGAGTTATGTGCACACGGATGCGCTGGGCAGCCCGATTGCGAAGACGAACAGCGCGGGCGCGGTGATCGAGACCAGCGAATACGAGCCGTACGGGCTGCTGCTGAACCGGATCAATGATGATCGGGTGGGCTACACGGGGCACGTGATGGATGCGGCGAGTGGGCTGATTTACATGCAGCAGCGGTATTACGATCCGCAGATCGGGCGGTTCCTATCCGTTGATCCGGTCACGGCTTACGAGAAGCCGCTGACCAACTTCAACCGCTACTCCTACGCCTTCAACAACCCATATCGGTTCAGCGATCCGGATGGGCGTGATGGGGTGCCGATTGTCTTCCCTGATTACAAGATCACAGTCGGGCCACTTAAGGTTCCAGGGCTTGGTCACGCAGGCGTGCTTCTCATTGATAACAAAAATGGGCACACCAAGTACTACGAGTACGGTCGTTACGACAAAGGTGGGAAGGGCATCGTTAGAACCGTGCCTGTTTCGAATGTGACTATGGGTAAGGATGGGAAGCCAACCCCGCAGTCTATGCAAAAGGTTTTAGGGCAAATATCAGAAAAAGCTGGTCATGGAGGTGCGATCCAAGGCGCCTACGTGAAGAACGATAACTTCGCTGCAATGCAGGGGTATGCAGAAGGACGGATGGCGCAAAACTCCGACCAAAATCGCGAGGGCTATTCGCTGACATCGAATAACTGCGCAACCTTTGCGACCAGCGTCATCAATGCGGGCGATTCATCATTCAAAAGCTCGGCGGTTGTCCCTACGAGCGCTGTAGGCGATTGGCAGAGTGGCCATGAAAAGGTGACTTATGATCCGCCCGAAAAAAAGCAGAACTAATGTCGTGTTGTTTTGCCTTGTCTCTGTTGTTGCAGGGTGTGGCACTTCGCCTATTCCTTCACGGCCTGGCACTGTTCCAATGGCAGCAAAATGGGTGGGTGGTGAAGATGGCGGCGTATGGGTCGATTGCGACCAAGTGGCGTTAAATGTTGTGAAGTGCCGAGTCTTTTCCGAAGATGGAAGTTCGGTTCTTCAGGCTGGTGAGTATCGGTCTCGACAGAAATTAGAACCGTCCGATCTTGCCGCATTTGATGGAAATACCTTGCTCACACGAAACGAGGTGCTGAGTTACAAGCCAGGATTAACGGATCCAGATTCGCCGCCTGATCGCCCATAACGCACAAGGCCCGCAACACAAGTTGCGGGCCTTGTTGTTTTTGGGTTGTGGTGCGTGGCTACTGATGTGCGGCGATGACCGAATCCAATACCTGCGAGATGGCGCGCAGAAGTGGTCCCCGCTGGAAACGCGGCAGCGGGTTTGCATAGCATAAAACGCAGTGGGTGATTGGGTTGCCGTTGTTTCTACTTGGCAATGCCAAGGAACACGGCCAAACAACGCTCAACCTCCACCAGTGCATCAACATCAATGCGCCCGAAGGCTGGCCCCACCTTATCGCGCTTCACGGTCATGGCCTTGTCCACCATGACCTGCGAAGGCTTCTGCAAGCCGTTCCCGGCGTCCGGCTGAACCGTGATGCGCAACAAGGGTGCAGCCACAAGCGTACTCGTCACCGGCAGCACGGTTACAGTGACGTGCTCGTCGAACTGGTCAGCCTGAATCACCAAGGCGGGCCTTGGCTTGCCGAAGTCGCCCTGCATGGTGATGGTTACGAGATCGCCTCGCCTCATTCCGTCCAGCCGTCCACGTCAGCCAAGGCTTCATCCATGAAGTGCTGCATATCGGTGTCGGCCTTGTCAGCCTCAGCGGCAAGGCGCGACTGACGGCGACATTCCTCAGCGAAGTTGGGACGGCGGGTATCCGGCACCCAGAGCTGCACCGGGCGCAACCCTGCCATGCGCAGGGCGTCGCGGTGCTTCTGAACTCTTGAATTGACGTGTGCCATGTTGGCCTCCTTGTTGTTACATGCAACACTCTACGGCCTTCATGTGTTACATGCAACAGAGCAAGAGTGACCTGCCCGGTCATCCCCCGTCCAATCGCTGACGTCAAAAGTGGAGCTTTCTCGGAAGCTTCTCCAAGCACCGCCTTCCTCGTCAGTGCGTGTGGCTCACTTCGCCGCGGGTGTCTCGCGGACCGGCAGCGGGACGTTGCACAGGTCGATGTGGCCGGCGGGCTGGGTGTAGAAATCGTCCACCCGGTTGCGGCGTGCCTCGGTGGCGTCGATGAACGCCTGGCTGTCGGTGCGCAGCAGTTGCAGCGGGGTGCGCTGGGCCTCGGGCACCTCGCTGGCCAGCTTGATCGACAGGATCGGCGCGCGCTGTTCGGGCTTTGCATAGAAGCCCATCGGCGCGGGGCCGCGCGGGATCACGCTGAGCAGCTCCATGCCTTTGACCACCCGGCCGACCACGCTGAGCTGGTGGTCCAGCGCACGCGGCGCCTGGCCGATCACGACGTAGAGCTCGGCGCCGATGCTGCTGTCCGGCGGGGTATTGCGGCCGGCGCCGACCATGCCGTAGCAGTGGGCCAGCCAGACCTTGCCGGTGTTCGGGTCGCGTGCGGCGGGAAAGCCGTCCACGAAGCCGACCTGCGGTGCCCAGCCGTCCACGTCCGGCAGGCGGTCAAAGCGCACGCCCTGGTCGCTGCGGGTGAATTCCGCCGGCAGGTGGGTGCGGGTGCCGGCGGGGTAGGGCTTGGCCTTGCCGGCCTCCTCGCCCTCGGCGTCGCCGAACTGCACCACGAAATTGTCCTGCGAACGGTAGATGGTCAGGCCGTCCCAGAACCCGCCCTTGGCCATCGTCCTGATGTTCGCCACATGCTCCGGTGCAAAACCGGGGGCCAGCTCGATCACCACCCGCCCAGCGGGCAATTCCATGTACAGGGTGTTGGCCGGGTCGAGGTCACGCCAGGCGCTGGCCGGTGCGGCGTCGATGATCTCCTGCGCGGACTTGCGCTTGGGGGGCGCGGCGCCATCCGCGGCGTGCAGGTTGCAGGTCAGCAGGGCAAGCAGGGCGGTGGCAAGCAGGGGGGCGCGCATCGTCGGGCTCCGGTGGGCAGGTGCCCAGCATAGCGCGGCGGATGGCGCCCTCAGCGCTTGCGCATGGGCTTGCTCTGCGTCGTCGTCGCGGTGGATGCAGGTGGCGTCGTGCCGCGATGGGCGGCGATGAAGGCGCGCACCTGCGGATAGACCTGGGTGCGCCAGCGGCGGCCGCTGAAGATGCCGTAGTGTCCGGCACCTTCTATGGTCAGATGCTGGCGGTCGGCCTTGGGAATGCCGGTGCACAGGGCGTGCGCGGCGCGGGTCTGGCCCTGGCCGGAGATATCGTCCAACTCGCCTTCGATGGTCAGCAGCGCGCAGCCATGGATCTTCGAAGGATCGACGCGCTCGCCGGCCACGTCCCATTGCCCGCGCGGCAGCAGATGCTCCTGGAACACGATGCGGATGGTGTCCAGGTAGTACTCCGCCGGCATGTCCAGCACCGCGTTGTATTCGTCGTAGAACCGGCGGTGGGCCTGGGCATCTTCCAGATCGCCCTTGACCAGATCCTGGTAGAAGTCCCAGTGCGACATCAAGTGGCGTTCCGGGTTCATCGCCACGAAGCCAAGATGCTGCAGAAAACCGGGATACACGCGGCGGCCGGCGCCGGGGTAGTTGGCCGGCACGGTGTGGATCACGTTGTTCTCGAACCACCACAGCGGCTGGCGGGTGGCCAGGTTGTTGACCGCGGTGGGCGACTGCCGGGTGTCGATGGGGCCGCCCATCATGGTCATCGAGCGCGGCACGGGTTCGCCACGCGCGGCCATCAGCGAGACGGCCGCCAGCACCGGCACGGTGGGCTGGCAGACGCTGATCACATGCAGGTCATCGGTGCCGATATGGCGGATGAAGTCCTGCACGTAGCCGATGTAGTCGTCGAGGGTGAAGCTGCCTTGGGCGGCCGGCACCATGCGCGCGTCGGTCCAGTCGGTGATGTAAACCTTGTGGTCGGCCAGCAGCGTGCGCACGGTGTCGCGCAGCAAGGTGGCGTGGTGCCCGGACAGCGGGGCCACCACCAGCACGGTGGGGTCGTCCTTCATCCGCGCCAGGCCGTCGGCCTGGTCGTGGTAACGCTTGAAACGCAGCAGCCGGCAGAACGGCTTTTCCAGCGCCACCCGTTCCACCACCGGGATCGGCAGGCCCTCGACCTCGATCTGGTGGATGCCGAATTCGGGTTTCTCGTAGTCCTTGCCCAGCCGGTACATCAATTCGCAGGCGGCCGCGGTGCGCTGCGCGCCGGGCAGCATCGACAGCCAGCTGTCCTGCGCGGAATACATCTTCGCGCCGGCATCGGCCCAGTAGGCGTAGGGCGCAAGGCCGGCCCGCCAGAGTTCGTGCAGTTGGTACAGGAGCATGGTGGTGAGTCTTGCGTTGCGCCCGGTTTGCGGCACTGCAGCATAACGCATCGGCCTCGTGGCGCCGTGACGGCTGTCGCGGCTCGCGCCTTCAGTCCGGCAGTTCCAGCGCGGTCGCCTGCGGTGCCAGCGCCGGCGACAGCCAGCAGTGCGAGCCCAGCGGGCGCAGGCCCAGGGCGCGCAGGCGGTTCCGGTAGAACGCCGCCGGCCGCTGCTTGAAGTCGTGCTGGTCGCCTTCCGCGCCGTCGCCGCGGGCGAATACCTCGATGAACGCGACGCCGCCGCACAGTTCCGCCAGTGCCGGCAGCCCGCGATCCAGTTCGCGCGCGTCCAGATAGTGCAGCACATCGCTGCACACCAGCAGGTCGGCCGGCGGGCAGGGGCGCAGCTGGGCGAAATCGCCGAAGCGGGCGTGGTGCAGGTTGCGCCGTCGGCCGTGGCGGGCGATGGCATAGTCGCTGCTGTCGAACCCCATGTACCGGACCTTGGGTCGCAATTTCAGCAGCGGCGCGCGCCAGGCGCCCTCGCCGCAGCCGATGTCCAGCACGGTGCGGATCGGGCGTTCGAGGTGGTACTCGGCGGTGGCCACCGCCAGCGCCACCTTGCGGGCCAGCCGCGCGGCGTGGCCGATGCCGCCATCGCGGTACCAGCGGTCGAAGTAGGCGCGGTCATAGAGCTTGGTCATCGTGGCATTCTACGGATGCCTGCCCGACATCCGATGTCCGCTGCGGGCCGCTTGCCAACCAACCCGGGACTTCACATGGCCTATCTGCTCACCAAGACGTTCCACCTGGTGTTCGTCATCGCCTGGATGGCGGCGGTGTTCTATCTGCCGCGGATCCTGGTCAATCTGGCCGAAGTGGGCGATGTGCCTGCCGTGCGAGAGCGCCTGCTGCTGATGGGGCGCCGGCTGTACCGCTTCGGGCACGTGATGTTTGGCATCGCCTTCGTGCTGGGGCTGGCACTGTGGCTGCACTTCCACATCAGCGGCGGCTGGCTGCACGCCAAGCTGGCACTGGTCGCCCTGTTGCTGGTGTTCTACATCATCACCGGGCGCCAGCTGAAAGCCGTGGCGCAGGGCAAGGCGTTGGCCTCGCCGTACGCGCTGCGCTGGTTCAATGAACTGCCGCTGCCGCTGCTGGTGATGGTGGTCTGGCTGGTGCTGGCCAAGCCGTTCTGAACGGTCTGACGGAACGGCGTGAGCAGCGGACTCAGCGTGCGGGCGCAGGCGGCGTGGCAAAGGCGCCGGGGTTGGGCAGCGCCACCGGTACGCCGTTGCCGTCGCACAGCCCCTGCGCGCACAGCGCCTGGCGCAGGCGCGGGGTGGCCTGCAGCAGGATGTGGTAGATCGCGTTTTCCTCCAGCGAGCCGCGCACCGCGCTGCTGCCGGGGCCGCTTGCCCAGATGCCGACATCGTCGCCGCCGTGGGTTTCTGCCCGGGTCGGGACGAGGGCTTCCTGCATGTAATCGGGGTCTTCGGTGTCGGTATTGGTGAGGTCCGGGCGGCCATTGCGGGCGGCGCGGACGTCCTCGGCGTTGTGTTCGAAGCGCTTGGGGCCTTCCGGCTGGCGGGCGCTGGCGCCGACGTAGCCTGGGCCGTTGGCGTAGCTCAGGGTGGTGTAGGGGAGCCCGGTGGCGTCCCGCGCCAGCTGGTGCGGGTCGCTGTCCTCGCCACTGCCGCCACGGACCTTGCCCAGCACCGGGTTGCCGCGCGCCGGATAGCCGGCAAAGCTGAGCGTGTGCGCATGATCGGCGGTGACCAGGATCAGCGTGTCCTGCGCCGAGGTCATCTCGGTGGCCACCCGAACCGCGTCGGAGAAGGCGATGGTCTCGTCCAGCGCGCGGTAGGCGTTGCCGGCGTGGTGGGCATGATCGATGCGGCCGCCTTCCACCAGCAGCACATACCCATGGGGATCGCGCGCCAGCCGGGTGATGGCGGCGCGGGTCATCTCCGCCAGCGAGGGCTCGCCAGCGCGGTCCTGCGGGCGATCGTGCTCGAAGTGCATGTGGTCGGGTTCGAACAGCCCCAGCAGCGGCCGGTCATCCGCTGCCGCACGCAGTTGCGCCGCGTTCCAGACATACACGCCGCCCGGATGGCGCTGCTGCCATTCGGCGACCAGGTCGCGGCCGTCCAGCCGCGCGCCGACCTTGTCGTCGTATTCGGGGTCGCGCTGGCTGGCCGGCATCAGGTTGCTGCGGCCACCGCCCATCAGCACGTCCGGGCCGCGGCCGTAGGGGGTTTCGATCATCTGCCGGGCAATGTCGACGCAGCCCTCGGCCTGCGCTTCGGGCGGCAGGTCGGCATCGCTCTCCCAGTTGCGGTCGGCGCTATGGCTGTAGGTGGCCGCCGGGGTGGCATGGGTCACCCGGGTGGTGGTGACCACGCCGGTGGCCATGCCGGCGGAAGCGGCCAGTTCCCACAGGGTCAGCAGCGGCGTGGCCAAGGCGGCCTTGCAGTCCCCGCGTGCGGCGTCCTGGCCGATGCTGAGCACGCCGATCCGGGTCTTGGCGCCGGTGGCGATGGCGCTCATGGTGCCGGCCGAGTCTGGCGTCTGCGAGTTGGTGTTGTAGGTCTTGCTGAGGCCGGTGGCAGGGAAGCCCTCCCAGGCCAGCCGGTTTTCCTCGCCGCTGCCGCCCTTGCGCTGGCTTTCCAGGATGCGTGCGGCGGTCACCGTGGCAATGCTCATGCCGTCGCCGAGAAAGACGATCACGTTGCGGGCGCGGCCCTGCATGGCGCCCCGCTCAGCCGCCTGGGCGGCGCCGTCGCGATACCACCAGGCCGGGGTTTCACCCTGTGGGCGGGCGATGGCGGGCACGTCCACATGCACGGCCATCGAGGGCGGCGGGGCGGGTGGGGTGGACGGAGTGCCGGCACAGGCGGCCAGCAGCAGGCCACAGGCGAGCGGCAGCAGACGGACGGGGGTATGCGGACTCTTCATCACGCCATTATCACGGGTTGGGGTGGCGATTGCATGGCGGCGCGGGTTTCAACTGCCGTGGCCGGCCAGGGTCGGGTATCGTGGTGGCCTGCCCGATGCCCGGATGGCCCGCATGTTCGACTGGTGGTTCCGCATCAAGTTCTGGAAGCGCGTATTGCTCGGTTTCGTGCTGGGCGCGCTGGCCGGCTGGGCGTTCGGCAAGGACGCCGAGGTGTGGTTCGGGCCGCTGGGGGATCTCTATGTCACCCTGATCTCGATGATCGCGGTGCCGCTGGTGTTCTTCGCGGTGATCAATGCGGTGGCTTCGCTGAGCGGGAAACAATCGATTGCCGCGCTGGCCGGCCGTACGTTCCTGTGGTTTGCCCTGACGGCGGTGCTGGCGGTGGGCGTGGGGTTGATGTTCGGCTGGCTGCTGCAGCCTGGCAGCGGCGTCGGTCAGTTGCGCATGGCGGCCGACTACACGCCCAAGGACGTGCCCGGCGCCGTCGACATGCTGCTGAACCTGGTGCCGGCCAATCCGTTCCAGGCACTGGGCGGTGCGGCTACCGCCAAGCTGGCCGATGGCACCAAGGTGCTGGTGCCGCGCAGCGGCACGGTGCTGCAGGTGATCTTCTTCGCCGGCCTGGTCGGCTTCGCGATGGTCAAGCTGGGCGACAAGGTCGCCGGCGTGCGCAAGCTGGTGGGCGAAGCCAGCGAGCTGATGATCCAGGTCACCCGCTACGTGCTGGAGTTCACGCCGCTGGGCACGTTCGGCCTGATCGCCGCGCTGGTGGGCGGCTATGGCTTCGAGCAGCTGCGCCCGCTGTTGAGCTTCGTGGTGGCGCTGTACCTGGCCTGCGCCTTCCACATCGTGGTGGTGTACAGCGGCTTGCTGCTGGCACATGGCCTGAACCCGCTGAAGTTCTTCCGCGGCGCCGCGCCTGCGATGGAGGTGGCGTTCGTGGCGTCCAGCAGCTTCGCCGCGCTGCCCGCTTCGCTGCGCAGCGCCACCCACAACCTGGGGGTGGACCGGGACTATGCCGGGTTTGCGGTGCCGCTGGGGGCGACCATCAAGATGGACGGCTGCGGTGCCATCTATCCGGCACTGGCCGCAGTGTTCATCTCGCAATACGCCGGCATCGAGCTGTCGCTGGCGCAGTATCTGATCATCGCCCTGGCCTCGGTGCTGGGCAGCTTCGGCACCGCCGGGGTGCCGGGCACGGCGGTGATCATGGCCACCGTGGTGCTCTCCGCGGCCGGGCTGCCGCTGGAGACCATCGGCTACCTCTATGCCATCGACCGCGTGCTGGACATGATGCGCACCATGACCAACGTGACCGGCCAGGTCCTGGTGCCGGTGCTGGTGGCGCGCGAGACCGGGATGCTGGATCGCACCACCTACGACGCCGCGCCGACCAATCTCGGCGTGCGCGAGGGCGACGCGGCCGAGCAGCCCTGACGCCCGCTGGTCGGGGGCCATCAAGCGCACGGGGCCGGGAGCCGTTAATCTGGTGTGATGACTGAAACTCCGCCCCCTTCCGAGCAGGACGTGGCCGATCTGGACGGCTACTACGACAAGTTCTACGTCCACGACGCGACCGAAATCCGCCATCACCTGCAGCGCATGGCGGGCGAGCGCTGCGCGTTGACCGTGCGCGCCGAGGGAAGCCTGGACACCATGGCCACCCTGCTGCTGAAGGTCGATGAACGTGCCCTGTGGATCGACGTGCCATCCAGCCGCAAGCTGCTGGACGTCTGGATGGCTGCCCACTTGCTGCGGATCGAAGGCAGCCTGGACCGCGCCGCGCTGCGGTTTTCCAGCGGCCCGGCCCGGCTGGATACCTACGGAGACAAGCCGGCGCTGCGCCTGCCGATCCCGCAGCGCATGCTCTACCTGCAGCGGCGCGAGTTCATCCGTCGCGAGCCGCCGTTCGGGGCATTGGCCTGCCTGCTGCACCTGCCGGAAACCGAGCGCGAGGTGGAAGCCACGATTCGCGATATCGGTGGCGGCGGCCTGGCGATCGTGGCCACCCGCTCGGCCGTGCAGTTCCAGGTGGGTGACCTGCTGCGGGGGTGCCGGATCGAGTTGCCCGACGTGGGCGAGGTGGAGGTCAACCTGCAAGTCCGCCATGTGCTGCTGCGAGGCCATCTTGGCTATGACGTCGCGCAGGCCGGCTGCGAGTTCGTGGACCTGACGCCAGCGGTGCAGCGCAAGCTGTTCCGTTACCTGCTGCAGCTGGACCGCGACCAGCTGGCGCGGCGGCGCGCGCTGGAATAACGCACGCCAGCAGCAGGGCGGCCCGCCTTGCAGAGGACACAAAAAAACCCGCCGCTGGCGGGTTTCTTGTTGCGTCGTCAAGGCGGTGCCTGTTCGAAGCGTGGTGCCCAGGAGAGGACTCGAACCTCCACGGTTTTACCCGCTAGTACCTGAAACTAGTGCGTCTACCAATTCCGCCACCTGGGCCGGTGGTGAGGCGCGCATTCTCCGGGCACAAGGCGAGGCTGTCAACAGTTTTTTGCGAACGATTCCGGTGGGTGCTGCAGGCCTGTACCATCGCGGCATGAGCAAACCCCCAAGCAAGCGCGGCCCAGGTCGCGGCAAGGCCTCCGGCGGTGCATCGTCCGGTCCCGGCAAAGCGTCCCGCGGTGGCGGCAAGGGCGGGGGCAAGCGCCCGCCGTGGATGCCCGAGCCTGTAGCGGTGCCGGCCCATCAGCGCCGGCAGGGCCCGCCGCCGGCCGCGCCCATCGCCGATCCCCATGCCCAGCGCGAGGCGCAGCGCTACGCCCAGCCGATTGCCAGCCGCGAGATGATCCTGCAGGTGCTGGCGGCCCAGGACGGTCCGATGGACGACACCGAACTGGCCAGCAAGCTGGGACTGACCGCGCCGGATCGGTTCGAAGCGCTGCAGAAACGCCTGTCGGCGATGCTGCGCGACGGCCAGCTGCTGCAGAACCGCCGGGGCGGTTACGTGCCGGCGGCGCAGGCCGAGCTGATCGCCGGCACCGTCATCGCCAACCCGGACGGGTTCGGCTTCCTGCGTCCGGAGAAGGGCGGCGACGATCTGTTCCTGCCTCCCTACGAGATGCGCAAAGTCACCCACGGCGACCGCGTGCTGGTCAGTATCACCGGCATGGACCGGCGCGGGCGTGGCGAGGCGACCATCGTCGAGGTGCTGGAGCGCCGCCTGACCCGCCTGCTGGGCCGCTATACCGAAGAACTGGGCATCGCTTACGTGGTGCCGGACGACAAGCGCATCCAGCGCAATGTGTTGATCCCGCAGGACGCCCGCAACGGCGCACGCGCCGGCCAGCTGGTGGTGGCCGAGATCCTGCAGCCGCCGGAAGCGCACCGTCCGCCGATCGGACGAGTGCTGGCGGTGCTGGGCGACAAGCTGACCGCCTCGCAGGCCGTGGAGGCGGCCATCCACGGCCACGATATCCCGCACGCGTTCCCGCCCGAGGTGCTGGCGCAGGCCACGGCGGTGCCGCTGGAGGTGCAGCCGGCCGATGTCGCCGGGCGCGTTGACCTGCGCGGCGTGCCGCTGGTGACCATCGACGGCGAGGACGCCAAGGACTTCGATGACGCGGTCTGGTGCGAGCCGAACAAGGACGGCTTCCGCCTCATCGTGGCCATTGCCGACGTCTCGCACTACGTCCGCCCCGGCACCGCGCTGGACGACGAGGCGCAGCTGCGTGCCACCTCGGTGTACTTCCCCGCTTTCGTGGTGCCGATGCTGCCGGAGACCCTGAGCAACGGCATCTGCTCGCTCAATCCAAAGGTCGATCGCCTGTGCTTCTGCTGCGACATGCAGGTGGGGCGCGACGGCAGCGTACGCGAGTCGCGCTTCTACGAGGCGGTGATGCATTCGCACGCCCGCTTGACCTACACCGACGTGTGGAACGCGGTGGGCGAGGGCATCCCGGAGGACGACCACGCGGCGGCGCTGGCCAAGATCGGCCCGCTGCTGCCGCAGGTGCAGCGCCTGCACCAGCTCTACAAGGTGCTGGACAAGGCGCGCGCCAAGCGCGGCGCTATTGAGTTCGAGAGTGGCGAAGTGCGTTTCGTGCTGGATGCCCAGGGCGTGGTGACCCAGGCCGGCATGCTCCAGCGCAACGACGCCCACAAGCTGATCGAGGAATGCATGATCGCGGCCAATGTGCAGGCCGCGCTGTTCCTGCTTGATGCGCGTATCCCGGCGCCTTACCGCGACCACGACAAGCCGCCGGAATCCAAGTACGCCGACCTTGAGGAGTTCCTGAAGGAATTCGCCCTGCGGCTGCCGCCGTGGAGCAAGGTCAAGCCCAAGGATTTCCGCAACCTGCTGGAGAAAATCCGCGAACGGCCCGATGCCGCGCTGCTGGAGTCGGTGATCCTGCGCAGCCAGTCGCTGGCGGTGTACGCGCCGGACAATATCGGCCACTTCGGGCTGGCGCTGGAGGCCTACGCGCACTTCACCTCGCCGATCCGCCGCTACGCCGATCTGCTGGTACACCGGGCGATCAAGCATGCGTTGCGTGGCGGCAGTCCCGAGACCTACGAATACTCGCCGCACGACATGGCGGCGTTGGCGCTGCAATGCTCCGAGCGCTCGCGCCGGGCGGACGAGGCCCAGCGCGAGGTCGACGAGCGCTACCGCGCCGCATGGATGGAAGGCCACGTCGGCAAGGAATTCGACGGCACCATCAGCGGCGTCACCAGCTTCGGCCTGTTCGTGGAACTGGACGACTCCAAGGTCAACGGGCTGGTCCACGTCACCCAGCTGCCGCGCGATTTCTATCACTTCGACGCGGTCCGCAAGACGCTGACCGGCGAACGCCGTGGCCACACCTACCGACTGGGGGATCGCGTGCGGGTGGTGGTGCTCAAAGCCAGCGTGGAGGAGCGCAAGATCGACTTCCGCCTGGCCGAGGAGGACGCCGGACTGCCGCCGGCGCCAGAGCGCGGCAAGCCGGCCAAGCGTGCCAAGCGGCCGTACTGAGGGCGGCCGCTCCGACAGCGGCCATGCTCCGGGGCGGTGCCTGCCGCGGTGTGCCGTGGTGGCCGGCATGCCGCGCAGGTGGCCTTGCGGCACAATGTGCGCATGAGTAAATCCTCCCAATGGATCGTCGGCCTGAACGCGGTGGCTTCCGCGCTGGAGCACGATGCCGAACATGTGCGCGAAGTGCTGCTGGAAGCCGGCGGCAAGAATCCGCGCATCACCGAGATCGAGCAGCAGGCGCGGCGCAAGGACATCGACGTGCGCCGGGTCGCCCAGCAGGCGCTGGACGGCGTGGCCGGCGGCGTCCGCCACCAGGGTGCGGCGGCGCGCTATGCGGCGGCCAAGACCTGGGACGAGCACGAGTTGCCGGCGCTGGTCGAGGCGGCCGAGGGCAAGGCGCTGCTGCTGGTGCTGGACGGCGTGCAGGACCCGCACAACCTGGGCGCCTGCCTGCGCAGTGCGGCCGCGGCGGGCGCCACTGCGGTGGTCATTCCCAAAGACAAGGCGGTGCAGGTCAACGCGACGGTGCGCAAGACCTCCGCCGGTGCGGCGGACACGCTGCCGATCTTCAGCGTGACCAACCTCTCGCGCACCCTGCGCGATCTGCAGAAGGCCGGCGTGTGGATCTACGGGCTGGCGGGCGAGGCGGACGCGTCGCTGTATGCCATCGATCTCAAGGGCAACGTGGCGCTGGTGATGGGCAGCGAGGGCGAGGGCCTGCGCCGGTTGACCCGGGACAACTGCGACGGGCTGGTGAAGATTCCGATGCCGGGCGGGTTCGAGAGCCTGAATGTCTCGGTGGCCAGCGGCGTCGCCCTGTTCGAAGCAGTGCGGCAGAGGAGCGCGTGATGGCACTGAATCTGGCGTGGTACGACTGGGTGGGCATCGCCGGCACGCTGGCCGTGCTGGTGGCCTTTTTCCTGCTGCAGGCCGGGCGGCTGTCCGGCACCGGCATC
The DNA here is from genome assembly GCF_046293095.1 of Thermomonas sp. Classification (GTDB taxonomy): domain Bacteria; phylum Pseudomonadota; class Gammaproteobacteria; order Xanthomonadales; family Xanthomonadaceae; genus Thermomonas. The sequence continues at coordinate 425,164 of NZ_JBKBPN010000001.1, read as the reverse complement.
GTCTACCAGCTGCTGAACCTGTTCGGTTCCGGCGGCGTGCTGGTGTCGCTGCTGGGCAAGTTCAACGTCTCGGTGTTCGTGCTGGAGGCCACCTGGATGGCCATCAGCGCCTACGGCATCGTGCGCACCTTCAAGGCCCGCAGCGCCCCCAAGGCCCCGTAGGCCCCGGCGTTCAGGCATCGCCCGACGCAGGCCGCTGCAGGGGCCAGGCGTTGGCGATCGCGCAGAACAGCCTGGCGGTCTGCAGCGTGTCGTACACCGCCGAGTGTGCTTCCTTCGGGTCCCATCCCAGGCCCGCGGCCATCGCCGCGCGCGCCAGCACGGTCTGCCCATAGGCCAGGCCGGCCATGGTCACCGTATCGAACACGCTGAACGGGTGGAACGGGTTGCGCTTGTGCTGCACCCGTGCCACCGCGGCGTTGAGGAAGTTGAGGTCGAAGTGGGCGTTGTGGCCGACCAGGATGGCGCGCTGGCAGCCATGCTTCTTCACCGCGGCGCGGACCGGCACGAAGATCGCATCCAGGCCGGTGCGTTCGTCCACTTCGCCGCGCAGTGGATGGCCGATTTTGATGCCGGTGACTTCCAGTGATTTCGGGTCGATCTCGGTGCCGGGCGCCGGTGCGATGTGGGCATGCGCGACTTCGCCTGGCACATAGCGGCCGGCGGCATCGAGTTCGATCGGTACCGCAGCGATCTCCAGCAGGGCATGCCGATTCCAGTCGAAGCCGCCGGTTTCCACGTCCACCACCACGGGCAGGTAGCCGCGAAACCGGTCGGCCATGGGCGGGAAGGTGAGTGCGTCGTGGGGTTCCGTCATCCGCAAAGACTAGCAGAGGCGCCTGCGGGGCTTTTGCGCGTCAGTTACGTGCCGCGTCTCGTGGCCGTCCTTCCAGCAGTGCCAGCAGGGCCGGCAACAGCAGCAGCACCAGCGGCACGGCGGCGGTGAGGCCAAAGATGATCGCGGTCGCCAGTGGCTGTTGCAGGCCAGCGCCCCGGCTCAGCCCCAGCGCCAGCGGGCTCAAAGTGAGGATGGCGATCAGCGCCGACATCAGGATCGGGCGCAGTCGCTTTTCGCCGGCCAAGGCCAATGCCTTCACATCAAGAGATACGGAAGTGGGCAGTTCCGACAGATAAAACACGATCAGTTCGGTGACCATGCCGACCACCATGGTCAGACCCATCAGCGCGGAGACATCCAGCTCGATGCCGGTCAGCCACAGCCCGATGAAGACGGCGCCGGCGCTCAGCAGGACGGTGACCATCGCGGCCAGCGTCCACCGCAGCCGTTCGAACAGCAGGGTCATCAGCAGGGCAGCCAGCAGCAGTGCAGCGGCAAAGACCATCGCCATGTCGGCAAAGCTTTGCTGCTGCTGGGCGTACTGGCCGCCGTATTCCACCCGCAGCGTGGAGGGCAGGTGCAGGCCGGCCACGCGCTTGCGCACGTCGGCCATGGCCGAGCCGAGATCGCGGCCCTCCAGGCGCGCAGTGACATCGACGAATGGCGCCAGATCCTCGCGGGTCAGCTGTTTCTGTCCCGCCACGATGGTCACGTCGGCGATTTGCGACAGGCGCAGCAGATGGCCATCGCCAGCGGTCAGCGGCAGCTGGGCCAGCAGCTGCGCACGCGCCCGCACATCGGCTGGGCCGCGCACGCGCACATCGATCATCTGCGTGCCGATCCGCACCTGGGTGGCGATGCTGCCGCCGACAAGGCTCTCGATCTGGTCGGCGATCTGGGCGGGGTCGAGACCGTGCAGGTTGGCCCGGGCCGGGTCGACGCGGATCACGATGGCATCACCGGCCACCCGCAGGCCATCGACTACTTCCACGACACCCGGGATCTGGCCGATCGCCGCCGCCACCGCACGTGCCGAGCGCGCCAGCAGGACCGGATCATCCCCGAACAGCTTGATTTCGATGGGCTGCGGCACGGCGGTCAGGTCGCCGATCAGGTCTTCCATCAGCTGTGCAGTCTCCACCTGCAAGCCGGGGACTTGATCGGCGATTTTCTGGCGGATCTCCGCCATCACGTCTTCGATCGGCCTGCGCGATCCGCTTTTGAGGCGGATGAAGTAATCGCCCTCGTCGGCTTCGGTCAGGCCGCCGCCCAGCTGCAGGCCGGTACGACGCGAATAGCTGGCCACGTCCGGTGTGGCGCGGATGATGGCTTCGACCTGCTGCAGCAGACGGTCGGTATCGGACAGCGCTGCGCCGGACTGGGCCTTGTAATCCAGAACGAAGCCGCCCTCGTCCATTTTCGGCATGAAGCCGGATGGCACCGAGTACCACGCCAGTGCTCCGGCCAGCGCCAGCAGACCGGCCGTGACAGCGACGTAGCGTGCCGGATGGGCCAACCAGTGTTGGAGGACACCGTGATAGCGATGGATCAGGCCGCCCAGCCAGCCGCTGCTACGTTCGGCCAGCTCGGCGTCACGCGGGCGCAGCCAGTACGCACACAGCAGCGGGATCAGCAGGCGTGCATACAGCAGCGAAATCACCAGCGCGGCCACCATGGTCACCGCCAGCGCCTTGAAGAAACCGCCACTGACACCGGCGATGAAGGCCAGGGGCAGAAAGACCACCAGCGTGGCGGCGGTCGATCCGACCAGTGGCCTGGTCATTTCCGTAGCAGCGGCGAGAACCGCGTTGGCATTGCGGGCGACGCCTTCCTGCATGCGCCGCATCACGTGTTCCAGCATCACCACGGCGTCGTCCACGATCAGCCCGACCGCCGCGGCCATCCCGCCCAGGGTCATCATGTCGAAGTGCATGCCCAGCGCGTACAGGATCAGGCTGGCACCGGCCAGCACCGCAGGAAGCACCAGGGCGGTGATCGCCATCAGCCGCCACGAGCGCAGGAACAGCCACAGCACCAGTCCTGCCAGCAGCGCCCCGAGCAGGATGGCATCACGGACCGCCACCGCTGCGCCCAGCACCAGCTCGGACTGGTCGTAGAACGGGGTGACCTTGACGCTGGGCGGCAGCCCCAGTGCGTTCAATCTGGCCTGGCTGTCGCGGACGATGCGGACGGTATCGCCGCCGAGCGCCTGGCGGATGTTGACCAGAACCGCTGGCCGACCGTCACTGTTGACCAGGGTGTAATTGGGGGCAGCCGCGGACTGGATCCGTGCGATATCGCCCAGCATGACCTGCCCGGCGCCGGCGCTGTCACCGCGCTTGATCGGCAGCCGGGCCAGGTCATCGGCCGTGGCCAGCCGGTGCTCCGCCAGCACGAGGTAGAGCCGATGGCGGTCCTGCAGCCGGCCAACGCCGCGAACCAGATTGGCCTGGGCCAGAACGCGGCTCACCGCATCGATCGGTATGCCCAGCGCCGCCAGCCGGCCTGGGTCGATCTCCACCACGAACTCGCGCGGTGCACCTCCCAGAATGTCCACGCCCGCCACGCCCGGTGTGGCGATCAGTGCCGGCTGTAGCCGCAGTTCGGCCAGTTGGCGCAGGGCCTGGGGATCCATCGACTCCGATGTCAGGGCCAATCCCAGCACCGGGAACAGGCTGGGATCCGAGCGCCGCACCTCATACCGGATACCGGCGGGCAGGGTTGTTGCGAGGGTGGCCAGGGCACCCTGGGTGGCCAGCGTGGCCGCGGTCATGTCCTGACCCCAGGGGAAGTTGAGCGCGATTTCCGCGGAGCCTCGGCTGGTCGTGGAGCGGATGTGGGCCACGCCTGGAACCGAGCGCAGGGCAAGCTCCATGGGCCGCGTGATTTCGGCCTCCATTTGCGCAGGATCTCGTTCACCGGCATCGATCGCCACCAGCACCCGCGGGTAATCGATTTGCGGGAACAGGCTGACCGGCATACGCAGCGCACCGGCGACGCCACCCAGCGTCAGCAGCAGAAGCCCCAGCCACATGCTGCGTGCGTGAAGGGCCAGACGCGCGCTCATGGGCTGCGCACCCGCATGCCGTCTTCCAGTGCCGTGCCGCCAGCGATGACGACTGTCTCGCCAGCGTGCAGCCCGCGCAGGATCGCAATCTGCCGTCCATCCCCCGGCCCGGTCTGCACGTCGCGCCGGTGGGCCAGCCCATCCTTGACCACGTAGACGTAGGCCTGGCCGGCATCGTCAAGCAAAGCGGCATAGGGCACCAGCACGGCATCGTGAGCGCTGTCCACGCTCACCTGCGCCCGCAATGGCTGGCCTGGCATCGGCATCCGTTCGGCTGGGATTTCGACCAGGAACGAAGCGAGCAGAGTCTGCGGATCCCGGGCCAGGCTGATGCTGCGGATCGGGCGGGAATAACTCGGACCGCCGCTGTCGGTGTCCAGGGTGACGGGCAGACCAACCCGCAGGCGTTGCGCCAGGGCCGGGTCGATCCCGAACCGGGCCAGGGCGGCACCCCGCCGGCTCAGCAAGGCCACGGTGGCACCGGGTTGCAGCAGGTCGCCGACATTGACCGCGATGCGTTCGACATCGCCATCGACAGGGGCGCGTAGTTCCAGGTGCTGCAGCCGTTGTTGCAGGGAGTCGCGCAGGGCGCGGGCTGCCTGGGCATGCGACTGCGCGGCTTCAACATCGGCATCGCTGCCCAGGCCGTCGGCGCGCAACCGCTGTGCGCGGGCCAGGGCCTGGGCGGCGGCTTCGGCATCAGCGACCGCAGCCTGCCATTGCGCCCGGGTGGCGGGGCTAGGGTCAAGCAGCACAATCCGGTCGCCAGCGTGAACTTCGCTGCCGGCAGGCGCATCGATGCGGCGCACGATGGCCTCGATGGGTGCGGCCAGCATCTGCTGGCTGTCGCTGCCGCGTTCCACCTGGCCGTATGCGGTGTAGGGCTGGGCGACAGCGCCGCGGCGGGCTTGGGCCGTCGATACGGTGGCGACTGGGGTTGCCGTCGGTTCGGTCCCGTCATTGCTGCTGGTACAGGCCGTGGGCAGCAGGCAGCACAGCATTGCGATCAACACGGTTCTCATTGCAACTCCTGAAACAACGGGACGCCGCACAGCAGTTCGACGGCGAGCGTCTGTTCGGCGATGGTCTGCTCCAGCTGGACGATCAGCAGGTTGCGGTCGCGCCATGCCTGCTCGATCACCAGGGCTGCAGCGGCGGGCAGATCGCCACGCGCCTGTGCCGCCTGTGCCGCCTGTGCGCGCTGCTGCAGTGCTTCGGCATCCACGCGGGCCTGGGCCAGTTGGTCACGGGCCTGCTGCAGGGCAGTCACTGCGGCATCCAGGTCGGCTCGGGTCTGGAACAGACGCGCTTCGTAGTCGGCCTTGAGTGCGCTGCGGGTAGCGCGTTCGATGGCAATGTCGCCCCGGTTGCGGTTCCACAGCGGCAGGGTGAAATCCACGGCGGGTCCCAGCAGCAGGTTGCCCGCAGAGTCGCGATTGCCGTTGATGGTGAGGTTCAGGGTAGGGAACTGGCGCTGCACCGCCAGCCGCACGCTGGCTTCCTGGGCATCGTAGCCGGCACGCAGGGCGGCCAGATCGGCACGCTCGCGTCGTGCCAGCTCGAACAGGCGCGCCGCCGTTGGCGGAGGCGGCGGCAATGGCTGTGCGGCCAGCGGCAGCACCCTGTCGGAAGGCAGGCCGAGCAGTCGGGCAAGGGACTGCTCGGCCTGCTGCAATTGCTGGCGGGCATCGCGCAGACGCGTGTCGGCGTCGAAGGCCGTCAGTCGCAGTGCCTGTGCCTCGCTGTTGGCCAGGTCGCCACGTGCAGCAGCGCGTAGTGCCTGTTCGGCCTGCATTCGTGCCGCTTGGGCGCCGGCTTCAAGCAGGGGCAGTTGCCTTTGCAGGCCGAGGATGCGCACCGCTTGCAGGCGGGCCTGACCTGCGGTTTGCCATTCCGCCCAGGCCAGGTCCAGGCGCACACTCCGTGCCCGGGCGATGGCTTGGGCGCGGGTCAGTGTCCGGTTGCGCAGTGCGTTCAGATCCAGCCCCAGCGCTGCCGTTAGATTGAGCAGGGTATCGGGGCCGCGCAGTACCCGGTCGGCACCCAGGCTGAAGCTGGGATCGGGCAGAAGGCCAGCGGCAAAGACCTGGGCATCGGCAACGCCCGCGTGCGCGCGCAGGGCGATCAGGTCGGGGTTGTTGAGCACCGCCAGGGTGGCCACCGCATTGGCGTCAAGAGGGGCGTCCAGGTCGATCCGTGCCGGTGTCAGCCAGGAGCGGGTGATCGCCTCGGCGCGACGCTGCAGGATCTCGGCTGCCGGGAGTGCCAGCACGGCCGGATCGTTGCGCAGTGGATCCGGGGCGTAACTGGCGCAACCGGCCAATAAGGTCAGCACGAGCAGGGCACGCATGCGCAGGGGGGTCATCGTTCGGGCTCCTGCAGAGGCAGTTCCAGACAGGCGCACAGGCCTGGCCGGGCATCGGTCAGGGACAGCCGGCCGCCGTGGGCGCGCGCAATGGCATCGACCAGGCTCAGGCCCAGCCCGTGTCCCGGGCTGCTACGTGCGCGATCCAGACGCACGAAGCGCTGGCGTACCCGGTCACGATCCGCATCCGGGATGCCCGGGCCATCGTCGCAGACGGCAATCCGCAGGTCCCCGTCTTGCCGGCGGGCATCCAGATGGATGTGGCAGCCGGAAGGCGTATGCCGCAGTGCGTTTTCGATCAAGTTCAGCACGGCCTGCGCCAGCAGCTGGCGATCGCCGTGAAGCCGTAATCCGGGGGCGATTTGGGCCTGGATCGCGTGACCGCTGTCTTCGGCCGCCGCGGCGACGGATTCGGCGAGATCGGTCAGCAGGTCGGAGACATCCACCGTGGTGAAGTGGCTGGCCAGTGTTCCGGAATCGACCTCGCTGACCCGCAGGATCGCATCGAACAGACCCAGCACTTCCTCGGTCTGCTCCACCGTGCGATCGATCAGGGCATATCGGCGAACCGGATCATCGATTGTCCGCAAGGCATCCAGCGAATGCCGCAGACGCATCAGCGGGGTGCGCAGATCATGGGCAAGATCGGCACTGACTTCGCGCAACTGGCCGACGAGTGCGGAGATCCGATCCAGCATGGCGTTGAGCGAGGCTGCGGCCCGATCGAACTCGTCGCCGGCCGGGCCGATGCGTGCGCGGGTGGTCAGGTCGCCGCGCATCACGGCCGTCGCCGTGGCCTCCAGTGGTGCCAGCCGGTTTTGCAGGTAGCGCGCCAGCAGCCAGGCGGCAACGGCACCGAGCAACAGCAGAGCGATGCCCGTGACCAGAAACATGCCGAGCAGCGTGCGGTCGATGACTTCCAGCGATTCCAGATCGGCTGCCACCACCAGGCGGTTGCCATCCGGCAGCACGCTGACCAGCGCCAATGCCGGATCCGGCCCTTCGCGCGGATCGGCCAGCAGGATGCGCTGCCAGCCTGGGGCGGGCATCACGGTTTCGATATTGCCGCCCAGGCGCTGCCCCTGCGGCGAAAACAGCGCAGCACCCTGGGGCACGGGGCCGGCGCCGTGCAGCCGCGTCATCACCTGGATGACACCGCGCACGCCATCGTTGCGGTAGTCGCTGCGCAGGGTGTCGGACAGTTGCAGCAGATTGGCCTGGATCTGGCGCTGCAGTGCGGCGTGGGTGGCGTAATGCACCGCCATGCCCAAAGGCAGCAGAGCCAGCGCATACAGCAGCAGCCCGAACAGGGCGATGCGGCGTGCTGCGCTGGACGGCTGGCGATGCGGCTTCATGTCGTGCGGATCCGGTAGCCGGCGCCACGGACGGTTTCGATGGCATCTTCGGCAAAACCATCATTGAGTTTGGCGCGCAGGCGGCTCATGTGGGTTTCGACGATTTTGGTCTGCGGGTCGAAATGGAAATCCCATACGCGCTCCAGCAGCATGGTGCGGGTGACCACGGCACCGGCATTGCGCAGCAGCTCTTCCAGAAGCCGGAATTCGCGGGGCTGCAGAGCCACCGGCCGGCCCTCACGCCGCACCTCGCGGCGCAGCAGGTCCATCTCGATGCCGCCTGCCTGAAGGTGGGTGGCGACGGTGACGGGCGCACGGCGCCGGGCCAACGCCTGAACCCGCGCCGCCAGCTCGCTGAAAGCAAACGGCTTGACCAGATAATCATCGGCACCGGCGTTCAGGCCCTGTACCCGGTCTTCGATCCTGCCCAGCGCAGTCAGCAGCAGCACCGGGGTCGCCACCGCGCCGGCGCGCAAGCGTTGCAGGACCTGCAGCCCGTCCAGACCGGGCAGCATCCGGTCCAGCACGATCACGTCCAGCATCTCGCCAAGCGCCAGATGCAAGGCGTCCTCGCCGTTGGTCACGGCGAGGACGGTGTGGCCTTCTTCACGCAACCCGCGCGCCACGAACTGGCAGGTCTGGTTATCGTCTTCGGCCAGCAGGATGCGCAGCATCGGCGTGGATCAGTCGCGTGCCTTGGGGTCTTCGAACTTGTCTTCGACGATCTTCCCGGTCGACACGTCTACGCCGATCTCATGGATCCGGCCGTCCTGCAGGATGTCGAAGGAATAGCGGAGTGCACCGTTCTCCTTCTCCCGTTCCTGCTTGACAACCTTGCCGGGCGCCACGCGCAGGGCAATGGCGCGGGCCTCATCCAGGCTGATCGGTGCCGGTCGTGTGACGGGCGCGGAGGCGGCGTTGGCAGTGGCTGCTGCAGCCAGGGCGGACAGCAGCAGGGTGATCGAAAAGGTACGCATGGGAAAACTCCTGTGGTGGGTGGTGGAGGTTTCCATCCTGCAGCAGCATACGATGCGGATCGGTTTCCGGCGGGATACAGTTTCCGAACCTTCAGGGTGAGGCAGCGACCAACACCCCGTGAGCGTACAGCTGCCGCAGCATCGGCAGCGCTTCGGCGCGGAATGCCGCGTCATACATAAGCCCTGCGTCTTCGGCCAGCCGGTGCAGCAGTTGCTCGCCGCTGCGCTGGCCATCGGCGAGCGCAAGCAGCTGATACAGCAGCGGGGACAGCAGCGAGAAGCGCACCGTGCCGTCCGCCTGGCGGTGCAGCAGAAGCAGGGTCGGGGTGTCGGGTGCGGTGTCGGGTTGGTAGTCCGGGCCGATCCGGTGCACCGGCCAGCGGTAGGCCAGCGGCCAGGCCAGCGGCGACAGCACGGGGACGCCGTGCAGCAGGTCGCCTGCGGGATCGTGCGGCGGCAGTGCCGCGTCGCTGAGCTGCAGGCCCAGCTCGGCCCATTCGTAGTGCGCCAGTTCCGCCAACCACGGGCGTCCGGGATCGTCCCGGCTGCCAAGGAAGGCCGTGAACTCCAGCCCCAGCCGGGTGAACAGCGGGGTCTCGCTGCGATGGGTGGCAAGGAAGCTCCGCAGCAGGTCCCGCCAGGCGCCATCGCCCAGCGTTCTGCGGATCACCGGGAAGGTGCCGGCCAGCAGGCCGTCGAGGTTGTTGAACACCAGCTCGCGGTAGACCGCCAGGCGGCGGTCCTCGATTCCAGCCGGGCCAGGATGCGTTGCCGGGTTGCGCACGTGTGCGGCCAGCGCGTGCAGCTGGTCTTGCAGCGCACTCATGCCGCCGCCTGCAGCGTCCGGATCCGCGCCACCTCGTCCAGCAGCACGGGCAGGGGCGGGAAGTGGAAATCGCGTTCCAGCAGAGTGGGGCGCACGCCGTGGGTGGCGTAGGCAAACTCCAGCAGTGCCCATACCGCCTCTTTCACCGCGGTGCCGTGGGTGTCGATCTTGAGATCGTTGGCTTCGTCGTAGTGGCCGGCCACGTGGATGCTGGCGATGCGCTCGCCCGGCATCGCGGCGATGAAGGCGCGCGCGTCGCCGCCGTGGTTGATCGCGTTGACGTAGGCATTGTTCACGTCCAGCAGCAGGTCGCAGTCTGCTTCTTCCAGCACCGCACGCACGAAGCCGGCTTCGTCCATCGCCTTGAAAGGCTGCGCGTAGGTGCTCACGTTCTCGATGGCGATGCGGCGTCCCAGCGCATCCTGCACTTCGCGGATGCGGGCGGCGACGTGGCGCACCGCCTCCTCGGTGAACGGCAGCGGCAGCAGGTCGTAGAGGTGGCCGCCGGCCGCGCAGTAGCTGAGGTGTTCGCTGTAAAGCACCACATGGTGCCGATCCAGGAACGCGCGGGTCTGGCGCAGGAAGACGCGGTCCAAGGGGTCGGGCCCGCCCAGCGACAGCGAGAGTCCGTGGCAGCTCAGCGGATGCCGGGTCGCCAGCGCCGCCAGTTTGTCGCCCGGCACGCCGCCCACGCCGATCCAGTTGTCCGGCGCACATTCCAGGAAATCGAAGGCGCCCGCAGGCGCCTCGATGAGCTCATCCAGCAGCGCGCGGCGCAGACCCAGACCCGCGCTGCGCGGGGGCAGTGCCTCGGTCATGGCGGCTTACATGGCGCCGCCGCATTTCCCCTCGCCGCACTTGCCTTCCCCGCACTTGCCTTCGCCGGCGGCTTTGGCGCCAGCGGCGGGCTTCTGCATGGTGGCGTGGTGGGCGTCCATTTCAGCCTGGCTGATGAAGCCGTCGCCGTTGGTGTCGATCTTGGAGAACATCGCGTCCCTGCCGTCATGCGCGGCTGCGAATTCGGGACGCGAGACCCGGCCGTCCTTGTCGGTATCCATCTTGGCCATACCGCAGCCACCCTCATGGTCGGCCTTTGCCATTGCCGGCTTGCCGGCGCCGGCCATCATGCCGGCCCCGCATTTGCCTTCGCCGCATTTACCTTCGGTCGCGGCGGCTTTGCCGGTGTCCTGCATGTAGCCGTGGGCCATGGCATCCATGGAGAACAGGGAACCTGCAGCCAGAGTGCCGGTGGCAACGGCGGCACCAACCAGCAGCGCCAGTGGGGTACGGGGAGTGGACATGGTGGGCTCCTTGCGCATGGGCATTGGGGTAGGCCGATCCTACCCGGTGCCGGCTACCGCGGCCAGTACCGCCGGGGGCGTTCAGGGGGCGACGGTATTGCTTTCGTCGCGTTTCTCACGCTCGGGCAGCGGGCTTTCGCCATGCTGCAGGAACCAGATGTTCTCGGCGATGTTGGTGGCATGGTCGCCGATGCGTTCCAGGTTCTTGGCCATGAACAGAAGATGCGTGCAGGGCGTGATGGCGCGCGGGTCTTCCATCATGTAGGTCAGCAGCTCGCGGAACAGCCCGGTGTACAGGGTGTCCAGCTCGGCATCGCGGTCGCGTACGCGCACGGCTGCTTCGACATCGCGGTCGCGATAGGCCGCCATCACGTCGCGCAATTGCTGCACGGCCATCTTGCCCAGCGCCCCCAAGCCCCGGGTATGCGGCAATGGCGGCGCCATGTTGAGGGCCAGCGAACGCTTGGCGATGTTGGCGGCGTAGTCGCCGATCCTCTCGATGTCGGATGCCACGCGCAGTGCGGCCAGGATGGTACGCAGGTCGGAGGCCAGCGGGCCGCGGCGGATCAGGTGGATCACGTCGTGGTTGACCTGCTGCTCCAGGGCATCGATGGCGTCATCGTTGGCAATGACCCGTTCGGCGGCGCTGGCGTCGCGGCGATCCACCACTTCCAACGCGGCCTCCAGCTGGGAAGCGGCCATCTGGCCCATACGGATGAGTTCGTCGAGCAGCGCGGCCTGTTCCTGGTCGTAGCTGCGGACGATGTGGTTGTGCTCGTTCATCAGCCGAACCTCCCGGTGATGTAGTCCTCGGTCTGCTGTTTGGCAGGGGTGGAGAAGATCTGCGCGGTCGGGCCGTATTCGACCAGATCGCCCAGGTACATGAAGGCGGTGTAGTCGGACACCCGCGCCGCCTGCTGCATGTTGTGGGTGACGATCATGATGGTGAACTGCTGCTTGAGCTCTTCCACCAGCTGCTCGATGCGGCCGGTGGAAATCGGGTCCAGCGCCGAGGTGGGTTCGTCCAGCAGCAGCACCTCGGGGCGCAGGGCGATCGCACGGGCGATGCAGAGCCGCTGCTGCTGGCCGCCGGACAGCCCCAGGCCGCTGGCCTTGAGCTTGTCTTTCACTTCATCCCACAGTGCGGCCTGGCGCAGGGCCTGTTCCACCCGATCGTCCAGCTGCGAACGCGACAGCCGCTCGTGGTGGCGGATGCCGTAGGCGACGTTCTCGTAGATCGTCATCGGGAACGGCACCGGTTTCTGGAACACCATGCCGACCTTGCTGCGCAGCCGGTTGATGGGGTAGGCCGGGTCAAGGACGTTCTCGCCATCCAGCAGCACCTCGCCTTCGGCGCGCAGCTTGGGGTACAGCGCGTAGATGCGGTTGAACACCCGCAGCAGGGTGGACTTGCCGCAGCCGGACGGGCCGATCAGCGCGGTGACCCGGTTCTCCGGGATGTCCAGGTCGATGTTGCGGACCGCGTGGAACTTGTCGTACCAGAAGTTGAGGCCACGCGCGGCGATCTTGACGGCGGGCGCGGCCACCTCTGGCGCGGCGGTTTTCGCTGCGATGTGCAGGTCGGTCATGGCGGAGGTTCCGGGAAAATCAGTCATGGTGCATGCGGTTGCGTGCAACGATGGCACGGGCGATCAGGCTGACCACCAGCACGAACAGGGTGAGGACGAAGGCGCCCGCCCAGGCCAGTGCGTGCCAGCCGTCGTAGGGGCTCATCGCAAACTGGAAGATCACCACCGGCACGTTGGCCATCGGCGCCAGCAGGTCGGTGGTCCAGTACTGGTTGTTGAGCGCAGTGAACAGCAGCGGGGCGGTTTCGCCGCTGATCCGTGCCAGTGCCAGCAGGATGCCGGTGACGATGCCGGGCAGGGCGCTGCGGTAGAGCACCTGGGTGATCACCTTCCACTGGGGAATGCCCAGCGACAAGGCCGCTTCGCGCATCTGCCGCGGCACCAGCCGCAGCATCTCGTCGGTGGTGCGCACCACCACCGGAAGCGCGATCAGGGCCAGCGAGATCGCGCCTGCCAGCGCCGAGAAATGCCCCATCCGCATCACCACCAGGGTATAGACGAACAGGCCCAGCACGATCGACGGCGCGGACAGCAGGATGTCGTTGACGAAGCGGATCACGCCGCCGATCCAGTGCCGGTCGGCGTATTCGGACAGGTAGGTGCCGGCCAGCACGCCGATGGGCGTGCCCAGCACGATGCCCAACAGGCTCATCACCGCGCTGCCGAAGAATGCATTGAGCATGCCGCCGCCCTCTTCTCCCGGCGGTGGCGTCATCTGGGTGAACAGCGCCGGCGTCAGCGCGGTGATCCCCATTTTGAGCGTGGTCCACAGGATCCACAGCAGCCAGAAGATGCCGAACACCGCGGCCAGCACCGCCAGGATCTGGGCGATGGCGTTTTTCACCGCGCGGCGCAGGTAAAGGATATTGGTCATCAGTTGCCCTCCCGCTTGTTCAGACGGCTCAGCAGCAGCCGCGAGATCCCCAGCACGATGAAGGTGACCAGGAACAGGACGAACCCCAGCGCGATGAGCGAGGACAGGTACATCGGCGAGTCCGCTTCGGTGAACTCGTTGGCGATGGTGGCGGCGATCGAGTTGCCCGGCTCCAGCAGCGAGACAGTCAGCGCATGTGCATTGCCCAGCACGAAGGTCACCGCCATGGTTTCACCCAGCGCCCGGCCCAGGCCGAGGAAGATGCCGCCGATCACCGCCGAGCGGGTGTAAGGCACCACCACGTCCCAGACCACTTCCCAGCGGGTGGCGCCCAGCGCATAGGCCGATTCCTTCAGCGGACCTGGCACGGTCAGGAACACCTCCCGCATCACCGAGGAAATGAAGGGGATCACCATTACCGCCAGCACCAGGCCGGCGGTGCCCATGCCCAGCCCCAGCGGCGGACCCTGGAACAGCGGCCCCAGCCACGGCAGTTGGCCCAGGTGTTCGTCCACCCAGGGGAAAACGTGTTCACCCAGCAGCGGCACCAGCACGAACAGGCCCCACATGCCGTAGATGATCGACGGGATGCCGGCCAGCAGCTCGATCGCCGCGCCGATGGTGGGGCGCATCCACTTGGGCGCGATCTCGGTGAGGAAAAACGCGATGCCGAAGCTCACCGGCACCGCGATCAGCATCGCCAGCAGGGCGGTGACCACGGTGCCGTAGATCGGCACCAGCGCACCGAACTCCTGCTGCACCGCGTCCCACTGGTCGGTCCACAGGAATGCCGGGCCGAACTTGGCAAACGCCTCGCGCCCACCCCACAGCATCGACAGCGCCACCGCCAGCAGCGTGGCCAGGACGAAAAGACCGGCGGCAGTCACCAGCCAGCGGAAGCGGCGGTCGGTGCGCGCATCGGCGCTGGCGCGCGACAGCAGAGCGGGATCTGTGGTGTTCATTGCAGCCTGTGGGATGAGAAGCGCGGACCGGACATGACCGGCGCCGGCAGCGCGGTGGGGGAGCCCATCACCGGGCCGGCACAGCCCCGCCATCTAACCCGGGTTTCGTGACAAAACGATGACGATGGCATCCGGTTGTCATACCCAGGCCATCTGCCGGTGCGGCAGTGTGACCGTAAAAACGAACGAGGCGGGCACAGGCCCGCCTCGTGTCGTGCATGGCAAAGCGATCGATTACTTGCGGGCGCCGATGTTCTGCGCCCAGTAGGCTTCGATCTGCTTGACCAGGCTGTCCGGCAGGGGCACGTAGTCCAGCGCCGCCGCCTGCGGCTGTCCTTTTTCCATGGCCCAGGTAAAGAACTTCAGCGCTTCCTGGCTGCGGGCGGCGTCCTTGGGCTTCTTGTACATCATGATGAAGACGGTGGCCGCGATCGGCCAGGCCTGCGCACCGGGGGCATTGGTCATCACCAGGTGGAAGTCCTTGGTGGCGCCCCAGTTGGCCGAGGCGGCCGCCGCCTGGAAGCTGTCGTCGCTGGGCTTGACGAAGTTGCCCGCGGCATTCTTCATCAGGGTATAGCTCAGCTTGTTCTGCAGGGCGTAGGCGTACTCGACATAACCGATACCGCCGCGGATCTGGCGGGTATAGGCGGCCACGCCTTCATTGCCTTTGCCGCCCACGCCGGCCGGCCAGGCCACCGAGGTGCCTTCGCCCGCCTTCTGTTTCCACTCCGGGCTGATCTTGGACAGGTAGTTGGTGAAGTTGAAGGTGGTGCCGGAGCCATCGGAGCGGTGCACCACGGTGACCTTCATCGCCGGCAACTTCAGGCCCGGGTTGAGCGCGGCGATGCGCGCGTCATTCCACATGGTGATCTTGCCCAGGTAGATGTCGGCCAGCAGCGTGCCGTCCAGCTTCATGGCGCCCGGGGCGACGCCCGGCACGTTGACCACCGGCACGATGCCACCGATCACCAGCGGGAACTGGGCCAGGCCGGCCTTGGCCAGCTCGTCCGGCGGCAGCGGCTTGTCGCTGGCGCCAAAATCCACGGTGCCCGCCTTGATCTGGGCGATGCCGCCGCCGGAGCCGATCGACTGGTAGTTGATCTTGGTGCCGGTGGCGGTGCTGTAGTCGGCCGACCACTTGGACAGGATCGGGTAGACGAACGTGGAGCCGGCGCCGGTGATATCGGCGGCCCCAGCGGTCGCAGCAAAGCTGGAGGCGATGGCCAGCACGGCGATTCGGGACTTGAGCGTCTTGAGCACGAGGAACTCCTTGGGATGGGGTCAGTGGGGGTAGCCACTTGCCGCTATTCCACCGGCAGCGAATGACGGATGTGCGTCCCTGGTGTGACACAAAAATGACACCGCTGCCGTGGCCGGCGAGGCGCAGGCGTGAAAAAAACGTGATCCCGACATAAACCTGCAATGAACACGGATTGAAATAGCTCCCCGGCATGGGCATCGGCTGGGTCGCCTGCTCATGTGCACATTCCCGACATATCCGCCGCTTTTCGACCACATACGGAGTTCACCATGCGTCCCACCCATCTGGCCGCCGCCATCGTCGTGGCTCTCGCCAGCACCAGTTTCAATGCTGCTGCGCAGAGCGCACCGAGCGCTCAGGACATCGCCGAACTGAAGGCGCAGATCGCCGCCCTGCAGGCGCAGATCGAAAGCCTCGAAGAACGTGCCGACGCGCAGTCGGACGTCAACATCACCCAGGCCAAGGCGCTCGAAGATGCCGACGCCACCAAGGGCAAGGTCGACAAGCTGGCCAAGCTGGTCAACGACACCAAGATCAGCGGCCGCCTGTACTACGACCTGACCAACATCGACGACAAGAACCGCGGCGTGAAGACCGACAAGTCGGGCTTCGCCTTCGACATCAAGCGCTTCTATCTGGGCGTGGACCACAAGTTCAACGACCAGTGGTCGATGAACCTGACCACCGACTTCCAGTATTCCTCGGCCATTTCCTCCACCGAGGTGTACCTGAAGAAGGCCTACGTGCAGTACAAGCTCAGCGATGCCTTCGTGCTGCGCGCCGGTGCCGCCGACCTGCCGTGGGTGCCGTTCGCCGAGAACTACTACGGCATGCGCTACATCGAGAACACCCTGATCGACCGCCTGAAGTTCGGCACCTCGGCCGACTGGGGCCTGCACGCCGGCGGCAAGGTGGCCGACGGCTCGATGGAATATGCCGTCGCCGCGCTCAACGGCAATGGCTACAAGAACCCCAGCCGCAGCAAGGGCCTGGACTTCGAGGGCCGCCTGAGCTTCGCCCCGACCGACAAGACCGTGCTGGCCATCGGCGCCTACTCCGGCACGCTGGGCAAGGAGAAGCAGACGGTCAACGCGCAGCACACTGCCAACCGCATGGACTTCCTGGCGGCGTATGCCTCCGGCAACACCCGCTTCGGCGTGGAGTACTTCCAGGCCAAGAACTGGAACAACGTGCTGACCGTTGCCACTGACAAGGCCACCGGCTGGTCGCTGTGGGGCAGCATGGGCCTGAACGAGAAGGGCGTGACGGTGTTCGGCCGCTACGACCGCAGCGACATCAGCAAGACGCTGGATCCCAGCCTGCAGGACACCTACTACAACCTGGGCGTCGAGTTCCCGATCGCCCCGGGCGTGAAGATTGCGACGGTGTACAAGCACACCGACCAGCGCAACGACGCGCGCAGCAAGGACCTCAAGACCGACGAGTTCGGCGTGTGGGGCGAGTTCCGCTTCTGATCCCAGGAAGCAGCCAGACGAAGTGGCAGGGGCGGCGGACTTCGGTCCGCCGCTTTTTTCGTTGCAGAGGTTCAGTTGGCCCAGCTCGACGGGCCCTTCCCGGGCCAGCGGCACAGGTCGTGGATCGGGCAGTGCAGGCAGTCCGGCTTGCGCGCCTTGCAGACGTAGCGGCCATGCAGGATCAGCCAGTGGTGGGCGTCGCGGGCGAACTCGGCGGGCACCAGCCTGACCAGCTTGTCCTCCACCGCGCGCACGGTCTTGCCCGGGGCAAGACCGGTGCGGTTGGCGACGCGGAAGATGTGCGTGTCCACCGCAATGGTCGGTTCGCCGAAGGCGGTATTCAGCACCACGTTGGCGGTCTTGCGGCCGACGCCGGGCAGCGCCTCCAGCGCCTCGCGGGTGCGCGGCACCTCGCCGTCGTGGCGCTCCAGCAGCAGCCGGCACAGCGCGATGACGTTGGCTGCCTTGGCGTTGTAGAGGCCGATCGTGTTGATGTAGCCCTTCAGGCCGTCCTCGCCCAGCGCCAGGAGGGCAGCGGGCGTGTTGGCGACCGGGAACAGTCTCCGGGTGGCTTTATTGACGCCGACGTCGGTGGCCTGCGCGGACAGCACCACCGCCACCAGCAGCTCGAACGGCGTGGTGTACTCGAGCTCGGTGGTGGGCTGCGGATTGGCGTCGCGCAGGCGGGTGAACAGCGCGACGATCTCGTCGGGCGTCAGTTTGCTGCCGCGCGCGGCGCGCGGCTTGCGCGGCGCGGTCATGCGTGGCGCGCCTTTGCTTTCGCCAGTGCGCGCGCCAGTGCATCCGCGGCGGCGGAGGGCAATGCGGGGGGTGTTTGCGATGCGACCGGCGCAGCCGCGGGCATGGGCGCCGGCGCCGAGCGACGTGCGGCCTCGCGTTCGGCCTGGAGCCGCGCCAGCCGCAGAGCGCGGGCGCGATGGCGCGCGCGCGCGGCCAGCGCGAAGCGACGCGCATCGCGAGCCTCCAGCAGCGCGCCATTGCAGGCCGGTGCGCAGCCGGGGCATGGGCAGGCATCCAGCAGGCCATCGGCCAGTGCCTGGGCCAGATCGTCGGCCAGCAGTGCGGCCGTCAGTGCGTGCGCGCCAACGGCATCCGTGGCGGTGCAGCCGCAGCGGGGGCAGGGCGCGCCCATCGCCAGCTCAGCGGCCGGCAAAGGCCGGCTTGCGCTTCTCGAGGAAGGCGGTGGTGCCCTCGCGCATGTCCTCGGTGGCAAACATCAGCCCGAATTGCGCGGATTCGTACTCGAGGCCTTCCTCGATCCCGCATTCGCCGCCGATGTTCACGCAGTCCAGCATGCCGCGCAGTGCCAGTGGCGCGGCGTTGGCCAGTTGTGCGGCCAGCTTCAGGGTCTCCGTCTCCAGCTCTGCGGCGGGCACCACGCGGTTGATGATGCCCAGCTGCAGGGCGCGCTCGGCGCTGACCGGCGCACCGGTGAGGCACAGCTCCAGGGTGGCGGCGCGGCCGCACAGGCGCAGCAGGCGCTGGCTGCCGCCAAAGCCGGGGATCAGGCCGAGGTTGATTTCCGGCTGGCCGACCTTGGCGGTGTCGGCGGCGATGCGCAGGTGGCAGCTCATCGCCAGTTCCAGGCCGCCGCCCAGGGCGAAGCCGTTGATCATGGCGATGACCGGCTTGGGCAGCTTTTCGATACGCCGCATCATGCGGGTGCCGCGCAGCGAGAAGTCGCGGCCCTGCACGGGTGACAGGGTATTCATCTCCGCGATGTCAGCGCCAGCGACAAAGGCCTTGGGGCCAGCGCCGGTCAGCACCACCACCCGCACAGCGTCGTCGCGGGCGGCATCGGCGAATGCAGCGTCCAGGGCGTCCAGGGTCGCCGCGTTCAGCGCGTTCAGCTTGTCGGGACGGTTGATGCGGAGAGTGCGCACGCCGTCGGCGGTGTCGATCAGGAGCAGGGTATCGGTCATGGGGGCGGTAAGAGGTGGGGAAGGCGGGAACTTGAGCCGCTGCCGGCTGTCGCAGAAGGGCACCGGTAGCCGTGTCGTGCCGGTGTCAGTATCCTAACGCGTCGCGCCGGAGTGTTCCGGCTGGCGTTGACGAACCCTCCGGCGGGTGCCGGATTTCCTGCAGCTTGCCTTGGCAGCTGCTTCGACAGATGAGGTTGTGGATGAAGTTTCGTGCGATTGCTGCCAGTGTGGCGGCCCTGACCCTGACTGCCGGCATCGCCTCGGCCCAGACCAAGCCTGCAGCCGCTCCGGCGGCGCCGGCAGCTGCGCCAGCGGCGCCGCCGGTGGTGGACAAGACCCATGCCAGCTACGCCTTCGGTTGGCAGCTTGGCCAGGAACTGGCCAACACCGGCGAACCGATCGATATCGCCACCGTGGTGCGCGGCCTGCAGGATGCGTTCGCCAAGAAGCAGCCGGCCTACACCGAGCAGCAGCTGGGTGCGGCTTACTCGGGGTTCCAGCAGCGGATGGAGATCAAGGCCCAGGAAGCCTTCCGCAAAGCGCTGGCCGACAACCAGGCGCAGTCGGCGGACTTCGTCAACAAGTTCAAGGCGCAGCAGGGCGTGATCACTTTGCCCAGCGGCATCATGTACCGTGTCGCCAAGGCCGGCACCGGCGCCAAGCCGACTGCCAACAGCGAGGTGCAGATCGCGTTCCGCAGCTTCCTGGCCGCCGTGGGCGTACCGCTCAGTGGCGTGCAGACCCCGCCGCCGTTCAAGGTGGCCGATGCGCCGATCCCGGCGCTGAAGGAAACCCTGCCGTTGATGCAGCAGGGCGCGGTGTGGGAAGTGGTGATCCCGCCCGGCAAGGGTCTGGGCGGTGGACAGAACCAGCAGTTCGCGCAGCAGGCCGTGGCCCTGCAGATCGAGCTGGGCGTGGTCAAGTAAAACCGGCGCATCGCGCCCCGGCGCGATAATCCGCAGCAAGCCCCGATGCGCCGGCCCCGTGCCGGCGCATCGCGTTTGAGGGCGTTACCATGCGGCCTATGAGTGATCCATTCCGCGCTGTGCTCAGCCCCTGCATCGGCATTTGCAGCCTTGATGAACGCGGCCTGTGCGAAGGTTGCCATCGGACGGGCCAGGAAATCGCTGCCTGGTCGGTGCTGGACGATGCCACCCGTCTGCACTTGATGGACGTCGTTCTACCTGCGCGTGCGCCGGGCGGGACGGGCGGCTGATGGGGCCAGAGCGGCTGGCTGATCGCCTGCGTGCGGCCCTGCATCCGCTGGAGGCGCCGCCGGCCAGCGCGCCTTGGAATCTGGTTGATCTGGACGGCGTGGTGCCCATTGCCTCGCCATGTCCTGCCGCCGTGCTGGTGGGCGTGATTCCTCGTCCCGCCGGGCCGGGCGTCCTGTTGACCCGGCGTACCCAGGGTCTGCGTCACCATGCAGGGCAGGTCAGTTTTCCGGGCGGGCGGATTGAACCGGAGGATCCAAGCCCCGCCGCGGCGGCCCTGCGCGAGGCGCGCGAGGAAGTCGGCCTGCAGGCCCAGCAGGCGCGTCCACTCGGCTATCTGGATCCCCTGCTGACCATCACCGGTTTCCGCGTCTTGCCCACGGTGGTGCTGGTGGATCCGGCGTTCCACCCGGAGCCGGAGCCCGGCGAGGTGGCGGAGGTCTTCGAAGTGCCGCTGGACCTGCTGATGGACCCCGGCCAGCTGGAGACGGTTGCGCTGCAGTTGGGCGGACGCACGCGTCACGTGTTCCAATACCGCTACCAGCCGCAGCGGATCTGGGGCGCGACCGCCTCGATCCTGTACAACCTGCGTGAACGGCTGGCGGGCACGGACCAATGGAGGGTGTGATGGCCGGATGGACGACCTTGGTGCAGGCGGATGTCCTGTCGGTGGCGCTGGGGCGTCCCGACCTTGCCATCGTGGACTGCCGCTTTTCGCTGCAAGACCCAGTGCTGGGCGAACAGGCCTGGCGCCAGGGCCACCTGCCGGGCGCAGCGTATGCCCATCTGGAACGCGACCTCTCGGATATGACGCGGCATGGCGCGGGTCGCCACCCGTGGCCAGATGCCGCTACGTTCTGCGCCAAGCTGACCGGCTGGGGCATTACGCCCTCCTCGCAGGTGGTGGCCTATGATGACCGCGATGGCGCCTACGCCGCCCGCCTGTGGTTTCTGCTGCGTACCCTGGGCCACGAGAAGGTGGCGGTGCTGGACGGCGGCTGGTCGCGCTGGACATCGCTAGGACTGCCGGTTTCGACTCTGACCCGCCCGCCGGCCAGTCAGCGCTACGTGGCCACCTTCGACGGCTCGCGCCTGCTCGACGCGGCGGCCGTCGAGGCGCACCTGGCCAATGGCGGCATGCTGGTGGACGCCCGCGCCGCGGCCCGCTTCCGCGGCGAGGAAGAGCCGCTGGACCGCGTGGCGGGGCACGTGCCCGGCGCGATCAACCGCCCGTACACGCAGAACCTGACCGAGGGCCGTTTCAAGGCGCCCATGCAGTTGGCCGACGAATACCGCGCGCTGCTGGCCGGGCGCGATCCTTCGGACGTCGTGATGATGTGCGGTTCCGGCGTGACTGCCTGCCACAACATCCTGGCGATGGAACGCGCGGGCCTGCGCGGTGCCAAGCTGTTCACCGGATCGTGGAGCGGCTGGCTGGCCGACCCCCGCAGGCCGGTGGCGACCGGCGCATGAACATGCGCGCGGGGCAGGTCGAGATCTGGCACCGCCCAAGCTGCAGCCATTCCCGCGGGGCGCTTCAGCTGCTGCGCGAGGCCGGCATCACGCCGGTGGTCGTGGACTACGTGGCCCACCCGCCCAGCGTGGCGCGGCTGCGTCAGGCCATCGCCGACGCGGGCCTGACGGTGCGCGAGGCCATCCGCAGCAAGGAACCGGAGTTCGCCGCCCGTGAACTCGCCGATCCGGCCCTGCCCGATGATGCGCTGCTGGAGGCGATGGTGGCGGCGCCGATCCTGATCAACCGGCCGTTCGTGTTCACGCCCAAGGGCGTGCGACTGTGCCGGCCGCCGGAAACGGTGCTGGAGCTGCTGTAGCCGGGCGTCCTGCCGTGCCGGCCGTGTCCCTACTTTCCGATCCTGGCCAGCATCGCGCGCAGCGCCGCCTGGGTGTCCGGATGCGACCACTGGGCGACGAAGCGGGGCAGGTCGATACGCTCGTCCGCCAGTGCGGCGATGACGTCGCGGCGGGCGATGGCGCGGGTGTCCAACATCGGCATGTGCGGCAGCTGGAGCAATTCCTCCAGCCAGGCGCGCGCGCGGACCGCCACTTCGTCGATGTGGACCAGCTCGTCCACCAACCCGATCCGCAGGGCTTCGGCGGCGTCCGGCATCGCGCCGGCCACCAGCAACCGCTCTGAACGGTGCGGGCCCACCACGCGGGCCAGCAGGGCCTGGATGCCGTCCGGGGCCACCAGGCCGACCTGGGTCTCGTTAAGCCCGATCCGGTACGGCCCGTCGGCCAGGATGCGGTAGTCGCAGCACAGTGCCAGCACGCAGCCGCCGGCCGGGGCGTGCCCCGCCATGGCCGCGACCACGGGCACGGGGCAGGCGGCGAGTGCGCGTGCGGCCTCGAAGAACGCCGTCCATGCCTGCAGCAGGGCGTCCCGGTCGTCACCCAGCGACAGCAGGTAGGGCACATCGAGGCCGGCGGAGAACACCTTAGGCCCGCCTGCCAGCACGATGCCGCGCGCGCCGAGCGCGAGCGCCTCACGCAGGGCCTGCACGAGGTCGGCGCACAGCGCGGGGTTCAGCGCGTTGACCGGCGGTCGCGCCAGGCGCAGCTCGTGGATCGTGCCGTGGACGGTGGTCTGGATTAGGGACATGCGCAGTATCCGGTGTGGGATGAAGCATCATAGGCCCGCCATGGCGCGGGCCACGGGAGGGGCGGTTCAGGCCGTGGGTGCGGCGAGCAGCCGCTCGGAGGCGCGGCGCACGCAGTCGGGCAATGGCGTCGGCCGCCCGTCCCGGCGCCCGATCCAGACCACTACCACCTGGCCGTCGCAGTGCAAGGTGCCGTCGGCGGCCACGATGCGATGGCCAATCACCACGCTGCTGGTGCCCAGTTTCTCCGTGAAAAGCTCGACGAAGACGTTTGCCGGGTACTCGATCGGGCGCTTGAAGTTCAGCGTGGCCGAGGCCACCACCGGCGCGGCCTCCTCGGTCATCCAGGGCTCGTCGATCGTCTCGAACCACTCGATGCGCGCCTGCTCCAGGAAGGTCAGGTAGCGCGCGTTGTTCACGTGGTTGAAGGCGTCCAGGTCGCTCCAGCGCAGCGGGATGGGCGCGCGGAACACGGTGGGGGGCGTGGTCGGGGTCATGCGGTGGCCTTTTTCCTGCGGGGCGTGGGCGCCGAGCGTGCCGGATGTTTTTCGAGCAATGGCGCAAGGAACCGGCCTGTGTGCGAGGCCGGATGGGCGGCGATCTGCTCGGGCGTGCCGACTGCGATGATCTGGCCGCCGCGGTGGCCGCCCTCGGGGCCGAGGTCCACCACCCAGTCGGCGGTCTTGATCACGTCGAGGTTGTGCTCGATCACCACCACCGTGTTGCCGTCGTCGCGCAGCTTGTGCAGCACGCCCAGCAGCGCCTCGATATCGTGGAAGTGCAGCCCGGTGGTGGGCTCGTCGAGGATGTACAGGGTGCGGCCGGTATCGCGGCGGGACAGCTCCTTGGACAGCTTCACGCGCTGCGCCTCGCCGCCGGACAGCGTGGTCGCGCTCTGGCCCAGCTTGATGTAGCTCAGGCCCACGTCCATCAGTGTTTCCAGCTTGCGGGCGATGCTGGGCACCGGCTGGAACAGCTCCAGCGCGTCCTCCACGGTCATTTCCAGCACGTCGTGGATGTTGTAGCCCTTGTAGCGGATCTCCAGCGTCTCGCGGTTGTAGCGCTTGCCCTGGCAGACGTCGCAGGGAACGTACACGTCGGGCAGGAAGTGCATCTCCACCTTGATCAGGCCATCGCCCTGGCAGGCCTCGCAGCGGCCGCCGCGCACGTTGAAACTGAAGCGGCCTGGCGAATAGCCGCGCGCGCGCGCCTCCGGCACCTGCGCGAACAGTTCGCGCAGCGGGGTGAACAGGCCGGTGTAGGTCGCCGGATTGGAGCGCGGGGTGCGGCCGATCGGCGACTGGTCGATATCCACCACCTTGTCGAACAGGTCCAGTCCGACGACGTCCTTGCAGGGCGCCGGTGTATGCGAGGCGCCGTTGATCTCGTTGGCGGCCAGCGCGAACAGGGTGTCGTTGATCAGGGTGGATTTGCCCGAGCCGGACACGCCGGTGATGCAGGTGAACAGCCCGGAAGGAATCTCCAGATCCACGTCCTTCAGGTTGTTGCCGCTGGCGCCCTTCAGCTTCAGCAGCATCTTGCGGTTGGGCGCGTGGCGCTGGGACGGGACCTCGATGCGCCGCTTGCCGGACAGATACTGGCCGGTGAGCGAGCGCGGCGCCTTCAGCACGTCATCCAGCGTGCCCTCGGCCACCACCTCGCCGCCGTGCACACCGGCGCCGGGGCCGATGTCCACGATGTGATCGGCCAGCCGGATCGCGTCCTCGTCGTGCTCGACCACGATCACGGTATTGCCCAGGTCGCGCAGGCGGGTCAGGGTAGCCAGCAGGCGCTCGTTGTCACGCTGGTGCAGGCCGATCGACGGCTCGTCCAGTACATACATCACGCCGACCAGGCCGGCGCCGATCTGGCTGGCCAGGCGGATGCGCTGCGCTTCGCCGCCGGACAACGAATCGGCCTTGCGCTCCAGGGTGAGGTAATCGAGGCCGACGTCCACCAGAAAGCCCAGCCGCTCGCGGATCTCCTTGACGATCTTGGTGGCGATCTCGCCACGCCAGCCGGGCAGGGACAGGCCGTCGAAGAACGCCAGGCAGGCGTCGATCGGCAGCACCGCGATCTCGTGCAGCGGCCGGTCGGCCACGAACACATTGCGGGCCTGCCGGTTCAGGCGGGCGCCGCCGCACTCGGGGCAGGGGCGCTCGCTGATGTATTTCGACAACTCCTCGCGTACCGCCGCGCTCTCGGTCTCGCGGTAGCGGCGCTCCAAGTTCGGCAGGATGCCCTCGAAAGCATGCTTGCGCTGGTACTTGCTGCCGTTCTCGCTGACGTAGGTGAGCTGGATCACGTCGTCACCGCTGCCGTGCAGGACGATGTTGCGGATCCGCTCGGGCAGCTGCTGCCACGGCGTGTCCACGTCGAACCTGTAGTGCTTGGCCAGCGACGCGATCATCGAGAAGTAATAGGCGTTGCGACGGTCCCAGCCGCGCATCGCGCCGGCGGCCAGCGACAGCTCGGGATGCGCCACCACCTTGGCCGGATCGAAGAACTGCGCCACGCCCAGGCCGTCGCAGCCCGGGCAGGCGCCGACCGGTGAGTTGAACGAGAACAGCCGCGGCTCGAGCTCCGGCAGCGAGTAGTCGCAGACCGGGCAGGAATAGCGCGAGGAGAACAGCAGCGGGGCGCGCTCGGCCTCGTCCATCGACTGCACGATGGCCATGCCGTCGCCCAGCTTCAGCGCGGTCTCGAACGACTCCGCCAGCCGCTGGCGGAGGTCGGACCGCGGCTTGAAGCGGTCGATCACCGCCTCGATGGTGTGCTTCTGGCGCAGGCCCAGCGGCGGCACCGCGTCGATCTCGTGCAGCACGCCGTCCACCCGCACCCGCACGTAGCCCTGCGCGCGCAGCTGGTCGAACACCTGCTGGTGCTCGCCCTTGCGCTCGCGCACCACCGGGGCCAGCAGCATCCAGCGCTGGCCGGCCAGTGCCGGATCGGCCTCCATCGCCAGCACCTGGTCCACCATCTGGCTGACGGTCTGCGCCTCCAGCGGGAAGTGGTGGTCCGGGCAGCGCGGGCTGCCCACGCGCGCGTACAGCAGGCGCATGTAGTCGTGGATTTCGGTGATGGTGCCGACCGTGGAGCGCGGGTTGTGGCTGGTCGATTTCTGCTCGATGGAAATGGCCGGCGACAGGCCTTCGATGTGGTCGAGGTCGGGCTTGTCCATCACGCTGAGGAACTGCCGGGCGTAGGCAGACAGCGATTCCACGTAGCGGCGCTGGCCTTCGGCGTAGATGGTGTCGAACGCCAGCGACGACTTGCCCGAGCCGGACAGGCCGGTGATCACGATCAGCTTGTCGCGCGGCAGGTCGAGATCGATGTTCTTGAGGTTGTGCGTCCGTGCGCCGCGGATGCGGATGTAGTCCAGGGCCATCGGGATGTCCTGCGGGTGGGGGAGGCCGGCGCCGGGCGCAGGCCAATCGGGAAGCGTAGCGAGGGGGCGATTTGGGGGCAAATCGCGGGATTGCCAGTTTCGCTGGCGGGCGTCGCCCGGGATGAGACGGGCGTCGGTGCCGTCCGGATGCAGCGGCCACCCGTCGGGCGGGCCGCATGGAGGAAGTGCATTCCGCCCGTCCGGTGGGCGGGTTGACCCTAACCCGCTGAATCCGCTACAATTCCGCTCCTGTCCGCCCTCGATGGCGGCAGGCCCTGCGCAAATCCGGCGACGGGCACCCAGAAGAACTACAGAACCGAGAGACTCCAACATGTACGCAGTACTGGTCACCGGCGGTAAGCAATACCGCGTGATGCAGGGCGAAACGCTCCGCGTCGAGAAGCTCGAAGCCGAAGCCGGCAGCGAGATCACCCTGGACAATGTCCTGATGCTGGGCGACGCCGACGGCATCAAGCTGGGCGACGCGCTGAAGGGTGCCGCCGTCACCGCGAAGGTCGTCGGCCACGGCCGCGCCGACAAGGTGCGCATCGTCAAGTTCCGCCGCCGCAAGCACCATCGCAAGCAGATGGGCCAC
The DNA here is from genome assembly GCF_046293095.1 of Thermomonas sp. Lineage (GTDB taxonomy): Bacteria > Pseudomonadota > Gammaproteobacteria > Xanthomonadales > Xanthomonadaceae > Thermomonas. The sequence goes on along the minus strand of NZ_JBKBPN010000001.1, from coordinate 398,516 downwards.
CGGCAGCACTACACCGAAATCCAGATCACCGGCATCGCCGGTGGCAGCAAGTAAGGAGACGCAGTCATGGCACACAAAAAGGCTGGTGGTTCGACCCGCAACGGCCGCGACTCGAATCCGAAGTACCTGGGCGTGAAGCTGTATGGCGGCCAGGCCGTTGAAGCCGGCAACATCATCGTCCGCCAGCGCGGCACCCAGTTCCACCCGGGCACCGGTGTGGGCCTGGGCCGCGACCACACCCTGTTCGCGCTGATCGACGGCACGGTGGAGTTCTCCACCAAGGGCCCGAAGAAGCGCCGCACGGTCAGCATCGCCGCTGCGCAGTAAGCGCCGCCGATGCCGTGCGAAGAACCCCGCTTCGGCGGGGTTTTTCGTTTCCGCCCGCCCCCGTACCGCCGTCCCGGCGGGCGGTGCCCGGCAAACGCGATAAGCTCCCCTCCACGCTCCTGGTTCCCATATGAAACTCGTCGACGAAGCTGAAATCACGGTCACCGCCGGCAATGGCGGCAACGGCTGCATCGGGTTCCGCCGCGAGAAGTTCATCCCGCTGGGCGGGCCGGATGGCGGCGACGGCGGCGCCGGCGGCGACGTCTGGCTGCAGGCCGACGAGAACCTCAACACCCTGGTCGATTTCCGCCACCAGACCAAGTTCAAGGCCCAGCGCGGCGAAAACGGCATGGGCCGGCAGATGTACGGCAAGGCCGGCGAGGATACCGTCATCACCGTGCCGGTTGGCACCGTGGTCCACAACGTGGACACCGACGAGATCATCGGCGACCTGACCACCCACGGCCAGCGCCTGCTGGTGGCCAAAGGCGGGCAGGGCGGCCTTGGCAACATGCACTTCAAGAGTTCGGTCAACCGCTCGCCGCGCAAGGCCACGCCGGGCGGCGAGGGCGAGACCCGCACGCTGCGGCTGGAGCTGAAGTTGCTGGCCGACGTGGGCCTGCTGGGCTTCCCGAACGCCGGCAAGTCCACCTTCATCCGCGCGGTGTCGGCGGCGACGCCGAAGGTGGCGGACTATCCGTTCACCACGCTGTATCCGAACCTCGGCGTGGTCAGCGTGGAACCGGGCCGCAGCTTCGTGATTGCCGACATCCCGGGCCTGATCGAGGGCGCCGCCGACGGTGCCGGCCTTGGCAGCCTGTTCCTGCGCCATGTCCAGCGCACGCGGCTGCTGCTGCACCTGGTGGACATCGCCCCGATGGACTACGAGGGCAGTGCGGTGTCACCGGTCGAGCAGGTCCGCGCCATCGAGCGCGAGCTGCGCAAGTACGACCCGGACATGCTGGAAAAGCCCCGCTGGCTGGTGCTCAACAAGGCCGACCTGATGTTCGAGGACGAGGCCCGCGAGGCGGCCGAGAAGATCGTCAACGAGCTTGGCTGGACGCAGCCCTGGTACCTGGTCTCGGCGCTGGGCCGCGAGGGCACCTGGCCGATCATGCTGGCGGTGCAGGCCTTCTTCGACCGCCTGCGCGCGGACGAGCTCGAGGCCAGGGCCGAGGCCGATGCCGGCGGCTAACGGCGCCGTGCGGCCGGGCGTCCCCGGGGCAGGCCAAATCGTTTCCGATCGCTGCGCGTCCGGTTGGGGCGCGCCAACAAAAAGCCCCGCCGGAGCGGGGCTTTTTGCCGAATCCTGCCGCAGGGCGTCAGGCGGCCTTGAGCGCCTTGATGCGGGCGGTCAGCCGGGCCTTGTGGCGGGCAGCCTTGTTCTTGTGGATCAGGCCGCGGGCGGCGAAGCGGTCCAGCAGCGGCTGGGCAACGGCGAAAGCTTCGGCGGCACCGGCGGCATCGTTGGCGTCGAGCGCCTTGATCACCTTCTTGACGGCGGTGCGCAGCTGCGAACGCTGGGCGACGTTGCGGGCATTGCGCACGACGGTCTGCTTGGCGCGCTTCTTGGCGGACTTGATGTTGGCCACTGGGAAAATCCTGGGAAGTCTTGGGTTTTGGCTACGGGGATCGTCCGCTGGCACAATGGCCCACGAACGAAGGATTCGGGTAGACCAAGAATTATGGACGATTCAATGGCTTGGGTCAACAAAGGGCGCCCGGCGCCCACGGAGCGGGCATGAGCGGCGGTACGGCGGGGGGCGGAGCGCGCCCGCGCAGCATGACGCGCGGGGTCCTGTCGTTCGGCGGCATGACCATGCTGAGCCGGGTGTTCGGGCTGATCCGCGACCAGGTGTTCAACACGACCTTCGGCACCACCTGGATGACCGACGCGTTCTGGGTCGCGTTCCGGATCCCCAATTTCATGCGCCGGCTGTTCGCCGAGGGCTCGTTCTCGACCGCCTTCGTTCCGGTCTTCACCGAAATCAAGGAAACCCGCGATCACGCCGATCTGAAGGCGCTGATGGCGCGCACCGCCGGCACCCTGGGTGGGGTGCTGCTGCTGGTGACGGCGCTGGGCATGCTGTTCGCCCCGCAGCTGGCCACCGCCTTCACCCAGGCCGATCCGGCACCGGGGCAGGACCAGCTGATCACCACGCTGCTGCGGCTGACGTTCCCGTTCCTGCTGTTCGTTTCCCTGACCGCGTTGGCGGCCGGCGCGCTGAACAGCTTCCAGCGTTTCGGCTGGCCGGCGTTCACCCCGATCATCCTCAACCTGTGCATGATCGCCGGCGCACTGTGGGGGTCGAAGCTCACCGATCCGCCGATCCTGGCGATGGGCTGGGCGATCCTGGCCGCTGGTGTGCTGCAACTGCTGTTCCAGCTGCCCCAGCTGGCCCGGTTGGACCTGCTGGCGCTGCCGCGCTGGGGCTGGCGGCATCCCGACGTGCGCAAGGTCGTACGCCTGATGGTGCCGACCTTGTTGGGCTCCTCGGTGGCGCAGGTCAATCTGCTGTTCGACACCTTCATCGCGGCGATGCTGGTGCACGGCTCGCAGAGCTGGCTGTCCACCGCCGACCGCTTCCTGGAGTTCCCGCTGGGCGTGTTCGGCATCGCGCTGGGCACGGTGATCCTGCCGACGCTCTCGCGCCACCACGTCAATACCGACCGCGACGGCTTCTCCAAGGCGCTGGATTGGGGGCTGCGCACCACGCTGCTGATCATCCTGCCGGCGATGCTGGGGCTGATGCTGCTGGCACTGCCGCTGGTGTCCACCATCTTCCAGTACGGCAAGTTCACCGCCGACGCCGCGCGCATGACCGCGCTGTCGGTGTTCGGCCTGAGCTTCGGCCTGCCGGCGTTTGCGCTGGTCAAGACCGTGTTGCCGGCGTTCTACGCCCGCCAGGACACCCGCACGCCGGTGCGCGCGGGGCTGGTGGCGATGGTGGCCAATATGGTCTTCAACGTGGCCCTGCTGGCGCTGCTGTACCTGCTGTGGGTGCCGGACGCGGCCAAGGCCGAGGGCGTCATGGCCACCCTGGCGCGGGTGCCTGGCCTGCATTTCGCGCTGGGCATCGCGTCCGCACTGTCCAGCTACCTGAACCTGCTGCTGCTGTGGCGCTGGCTGCGCAAGGCGAACGTGTTCGACCTGCAGCCGGGCTGGGGGCGGTTCCTGCTGCGGATGCTGCTGGCGAACGCGGCGATGGCCGCCGCGGTGCTGGCCGGCTTGCACCTGGCGCCGGAGTTCACCCAGGCCGACAAGTGGGCCCGGATCGGCTGGCTGGGCCTGCTGGTCGGCGGCGGCGCGGCGACCTATGCGCTGGCGCTGCTGGTGCTGGGGTTCCGGCCGCGCGATTTCCGCGAGCATTGAGGCGCCGGCGGGGCGGTCCGGCCGGCGCGGCGCCGTTATACTGCATCGCGTCATGACCTTCCTTTTTCGCGATGCCAGCCCCTCGCCGGGGCACGGGCGGGCATTCTGCCCGCAGGGCAGCGTGGTCTGCATCGGTGCCTTCGACGGCCTTCACCTGGGCCATCGTGCGCTGGTCGGCCGCGCTGTCGAGCGCGCACGCGCGCTGGGAGTGCCGGCGGTGGCGCTGGGCTTCGAGCCGCTGCCGCGCGAGTTCTTCGCCCGCGAGGCCAGGCCGCCGCGGCTGATGCTGGCGCGGGCCAAGGTCGAGGGCCTGCGCGCGCTGGGCTGCGAAGGCGTCGGCCTGTTGCGCTTCAACGCGGCATTGGCGGCGATGCCGGCCGAGGACTTCATCCGGCAGGTGCTGGTGGAGCAGCTGGCCGCACACGAGGTGTGGGTGGGCCCCGAGTTCCGTTTCGGCAAAGGCCGCGCGGGTGATCTGGCGCTGCTGCAAGCGCAGGGCGCGGCGCTGGCGGCGTCTGGCCGGGGCTTCACCGCGCACGAGATCGCGCCCGTCCATGTGGAGGGCGAGCGCGTGTCCAGCACGCGCATCCGCGCCGCGCTGGCGGCGGGTGAATTCGTACATGCGGCGCGCCTGCTCGGCCGGCCGTATGCCATCGGCGGCCGCGTCGTTCACGGCCAGCAGCTGGGCCGCACGCTGGGTTATCCCACCGCGAACCTCCGCTACGGCGGGAAGATCCCCGCGCTGCGCGGCATTTACGCCACGTGGGTGCATGGCGTCGGCGATGCACCCTGGCCGTCGGTCTCCAGCTTCGGCACCCGGCCCACCGTGGACGGCGTGGAGCCCTTGCTGGAAGCCCATCTATTCGATTTCGCCGGCGACCTGTACGGACGCCGCATCGAAGTCGAGTTCGTCGCGAAACTGCGCGACGAGGAAAAATTCCCCGACTTGCACTCGCTGGTGGCGCAGATGCACCAGGACGACGCGCAGGCGCGGGCCATCCTTCACCAACACGAACCACAGCGAGCCATCGCGTGAGCGACCAACGTAGCGACAAGAGCGGGGACAACCCGTACAAGGCCACCATCCTGCTGCCGGAGACCGCGTTCCCCATGCGCGGCGACCTGCCCAAGCGCGAGCCCGACACGCTGGCGCGCTGGGAAGCCGAGGGCCTGTACGCGCAGATCCGCGAAGTGGCCAAAGGCCGCCCGCAGTTCGTGCTGCATGACGGCCCGCCCTACGCCAACGGCGCCATCCACCTGGGCCATGCGGTCAACAAGATCCTCAAGGACATCATCGTCAAGTCGAAGACACTGGCCGGCTTCGATGCGCCCTACATCCCCGGCTGGGACTGCCACGGCCTGCCGATCGAGATCGCGATCGAGAAGAAGTGGGGCAAGGTGGGCACCAAGCTCGATGCCGCCGCGTTTCGCCAGAAGTGCCGCGAGTACGCGACCGAGCAGATCGAGGTGCAGCGCCGTGACTTCAAGCGCCTGGGCGTGCTGGGCGACTGGGAGCATCCCTACCGCACCTTGGACTTCAGCTTCGAGGCCGACGAGATCCGCGCGCTGGCCAAGGTGGTGGAGAACGGCCACCTGCTGCGCGGCGTGAAGCCCGTCTACTGGTGCTTCGACTGCGGCAGCGCGCTGGCCGAGGCGGAGATCGAATACCAGGACAAGGTGTCGCCGGCGATCGACGTGGCGTACGCCGCGCGCAACCCGCAGCAGGTCAGCCGTGCGTTCGGCAGCGAGCTGCCCGAGGGCGTGGAAGTGGCGCTGCCGATCTGGACCACCACGCCGTGGACACTGCCCGCGTCGCTGGCGATCTCGCTGGGGCCGGAGCTGCCCTATGTGCTGGTGGAAGGCCCGGCCAAGGCCGACGGCACCCGCCGCTGGCTGGTACTGGCCGAAGCGCTGGCAGAGAAGGCGTTGAAGCGCTACGGCGTGGACGAAGTCGTGGTGCTCGGCCACGCGGTCGGCGAAAAGCTGGAAGGCATGCTGTTCGGCCACCCGTTCTATGCCGAGCGCGACATCCCGGTGCTGCTGGGTGACCACGTCAGCGCCGAGGACGGCACCGGTGCGGTGCACACCGCGCCCGGCCATGGCCAGGAAGACTTCGTGGTGTCGCAGAAGTACGGCCTGGTCGGCAAGGTCAGTGCCGCGCAGCTCAACCCGGTCGATGGCCGCGGCGTGTACCTGCCTTCGACGCCGCCGGCAGGGAATGTCGATCTCAGCCAGCTGCACGTGTGGAAAGCGAACGACGCGCTGGTGGAGGTGCTGCGCGACAACGGCGCGCTGCTGGCCTTCAGTAGGCTCACCCACAGCTATCCGCACTGCTGGCGGCACAAGACACCGATCGCGTTCCGCGCCACCCCGCAGTGGTTCATCTCGATGGACCAGGCGCACCTGCGCCGCGACGCGCTGGAGGCGATCAAGACGGTGAAGTGGTACCCGGAGTGGGGCCAGGCGCGCATCGCCGGCATGGTCGAGGGTCGCCCGGACTGGACGATCTCGCGCCAGCGCACCTGGGGCGTGCCGATCACGCTGTTCGTGCACCGCGAGACCGGGGATATCCATCCGCGCAGCGTCGAGCTGATGCGGCAGGTGGCCGACCGGGTGGAGCAGGCCGGCATCGACGTCTGGTATTCGCTGGATGCCGCCGAGCTGCTGGGCGAAGAGGCCACGCAGTACGACAAGATCATCGACATCCTTGATGTCTGGTTCGACTCCGGCGTCACCCACGAAGGCGTGCTGGCCGCGCGCGGACTGGGCAAGCCGGCCGACCTGTACCTGGAGGGTTCCGACCAGCATCGCGGCTGGTTCCAGTCGTCGCTGCTGACCGGCGTCGCCATCGACAAGGCGGCACCCTACCAGCAGTGCCTCACCCACGGCTTCACCGTGGACGAGCACGGCCGCAAGATGTCGAAGTCGCTGGGCAACGGCATCGAGCCGCAGGACATCATGAAGACGCTGGGCGCCGACATCCTGCGCCTGTGGATCGCCTCCGCCGACTACAGCAACGAGATGTCGCTGTCGCAGGAGATCCTCAAGCGCAATGCCGATGCCTATCGCCGCATCCGCAACACCGCGCGCTTCCTGTTGGGCAACCTGCACGGTTTCGACCCGGCGCGCCACCTGCCGCCGCTGGAGCGCATGGTGGCGCTGGACCGCTGGATCGTGCACCGCGCCTGGCAGGTGCAGGAAGAGATCGCCGCGGCCTACTCGCGCTACGACTTCGCGGCGGTGGTGCAGGCGCTGATGAACTTCTGCAGCGTGGACCTCGGCTCGCTCTACCTGGACGTGACCAAGGACCGCTTGTACACGATGCCGGAGGATTCCGCCGGTCGTCGCAGTGCGCAGGGCGCGATGTACCGCATCGCCGAGGCTTTCGCGCGCTGGATCGCGCCGGTCCTGAGCTTCACCGCCGACGAGATGTGGGGCCACCTGCCGGGCGAGCGCGCCGGCAACGTGCTGTTCACCACCTGGTACGACGGCCTGGCGCCACTGCCGGCCGATGCCGCGCTGTCCGAGCGCGATTTCGAAGGCCTGCTGGAATTGCGCGAGCAGGTCACCCGCGCGCTGGAGCCGCTGCGCGCGGAAGGCCTGATCGGCGCAGCGCTGGAGGCGGAGATCGAACTGCGCTGCAACGTGGCCGACCAGAACTGGCTGGCACCGCTGGCCGACGAGCTGCGCTTCCTGCTGATCACCGGCGATGTGCGCGTGGTGCCCGATCCCGAGGCCAAGGGCGGAATCGGCGTGCTGGCGCAGCCGACCGCCAAGCCCAAGTGCGTGCGCTGCTGGCACCACCGCGAGGACGTGGGCGCGCATGCTGCGCATCCACTGCTGTGCGGACGCTGCGTGGCCAATGTTGACGGTCCGGGTGAAAACCGGGTGTGGTTCTGATGGCCGCATCGACTGCTCCCAAGAAGAATGCGCTGCCTTGGCTGGCGGTGTCCGCGCTGGTGCTGGGCCTGGACCAGTGGTCGAAGGCCTGGGTGCTGCGTGCGCTGCCGGAATTCACCGCGGTGCCGGTCATCGACGGATTCTGGAACTGGTACCGCACCTACAACACCGGTGCGGCCTTCAGCTTCCTGGCCGATGCCGGCGGCTGGCAGAAGTACGTCTTCATGGTGCTGGCCTTCGGCATCAGCGGCCTGATGGTCTGGATGCTGGCGCGCACGCCGCGTGGCGACTGGAAGCAGGCGCTGCCGCTGGCGCTGGTGATCGGCGGCGCGGTTGGCAACGTGATCGACCGCTTCCTGCACGGCCACGTGGTGGATTTTATCCAATGGCACGTGGGCCAGCACTACTGGCCCGCGTTCAACATCGCCGACTGCGCGGTGGTGGGCGGTGCCATCGGCATCGCGCTGTTCGGCCTGCTGGCGGGCAAGCCCGCACCGAAGGGCGGATAATCCCGGCATGGACGTCCTGCTCGCCAATCCACGCGGTTTCTGCGCCGGCGTCGACCGCGCCATCGAGATCGTCAAGCGCACCCTGGAGGTCTTCGGTGCGCCCATCTACGTGCGCCACGAGGTGGTACACAACAAGTTCGTGGTGGACGATCTGAAGGCGCGCGGCGCGGTGTTCGTCGAGGAGCTCGACGAGGTGCCGGACGGCGCCACCGTCGTGTTCAGTGCCCACGGTGTCTCCCAGGCGGTACGCGCCGAGGCGGAGCGTCGCGGCCTGCGGGTGTTCGACGCGACCTGTCCGCTGGTGACCAAGGTCCACCTGGAAGTCAGCCGGCAGAGCCGGCGTGGTCGCGACATGGTGCTGATCGGCCATGCCGGCCACCCGGAGGTGGAAGGCACGATGGGGCAATGGCGCAGCGATGGCCAGACCGGGCGCATCCACCTGGTTGAAGATATCGACGATGTTGCCGCCCTGATGCTGGACCAGCCGGACAACTGCGCCTACACCACCCAGACCACGCTCAGCGTGGACGATACCCGCGACATCATCGCCGCGTTGAAAGCAAAATATCCCGCCATCCAGGGGCCGAAGCACGATGACATCTGCTATGCCACCCAGAACCGCCAGGATGCGGTGCGGGAGCTGGTGCGGGACGGCTGCGACGCGGTGCTGGTGGTGGGGTCGCCCAACTCGTCGAATTCCAACCGCCTGCGCGAGCTGGCCGAGCGCGAGGGCGCCGCGGCCTGGCTGATCGACAATGCCGAGCAGATCGACCCGGCCTGGATCGCCGGCCGCCGCCGGGTTGGCGTCACCGCCGGCGCCTCGGCACCGGAAGTGCTGGTGCGCGGGGTGCTGGAGCGTCTGCATGCGCTGGGTGCCGCGGACGTGCGCGAGCTGCACGGCGAGCCCGAGAGCATGGTGTTCGCCCTCCCCAAGGAGCTGCGGCAGCTGGCGCCCTGACCCGGCACCGGCTACAATCGCCGGCCTCGCCGGAATAGCTCAGTTGGTAGAGCGGCGCATTCGTAATGCGTAGGTCGCAGGTTCGACTCCTGTTTCCGGCACCAGCTTGACCGCCAAGGCCGCCTCGCAAGGGCGGCTTTCGCGTTTCGGGTCTTCGCGGAGTGTTCGGCGCCGCCGGGCCGGGCACCCATCCAGCACGTACCGTCTCGGCAAGTGCGACGCGCGCCGGCTAAAGTCACCGATACTCCCGGACCCGGACCCGGATCGATCGATGGCCAAGTCTCCCGCCGCAAGCCCGTCTTCCGCCAAGCGCCGCACTGCCTACGTCTGCTCCGAATGTGGGGCCGATTACGCCAAGTGGCAGGGACAGTGCGAGGCCTGCGGGGCGTGGAACACGCTGTCGGAGATCGCGCTGGAAACGGCGGCACAGGCCAGGTCGCCGGCTTCGCGCCGCAGCGGCTGGGCGGGCAAGGTGGACGCGCCGACGATCATGGCGTTGGCGGACGTGCAGCTGGACGCGCGCGCGCGCGCTTCGACCGGCATCGGCGAGTTCGACCGGGTGCTGGGCGGCGGGCTGGCGGAGGGCGCGGTGGTACTGGTCGGCGGCGACCCCGGCATCGGCAAGTCCACCCTGCTGCTGCAGGCGCTGGCGCAGATGGCGCCGACATGGCCCGGCCTGTACGTCACCGGCGAGGAGTCGCTGGCGCAGGTGGCCGGTCGCGCGCAGCGCCTCGGTCTGCCGCTGGACGGGCTGCAGGCGCTGGCCGAAACCTGCGTGGAGCGCATCCTCGAACACGCCATGGCCGCCAGGCCGCGGCTGCTGATCGCCGACTCCATCCAGACCCTGTGGACGGACACGCTCACCGCCGCGCCGGGCTCGGTGTCGCAGGTGCGCGAATCGGCCGCCCGGCTGGTGCGCTTCGCCAAGGAAACCGGCACCGCGGTGTTCCTCGTCGGGCACGTGACCAAGGAGGGCGGCATCGCCGGTCCGCGCGTGCTGGAGCACATGGTGGACGCCGTGCTGTATTTCGAAGGCGACTCCGGCAGCCGCTTCCGCGTGCTGCGCGCGTTCAAGAACCGCTTCGGCGCGGTCAACGAACTGGGCGTGTTCGCGATGTCCGACGGCGGCCTGCGCGAAGTGTCCAACCCGTCCGCGATCTTCCTGTCCGGCATGGGCGCGCCGCAGCCCGGCAGCTGCGTGATGGTCACGCGCGAAGGCACGCGTCCGCTGCTGGTGGAGGTGCAGGCGCTGGTGGACGCCTCGCCGCTGTCCAATCCGCGCCGCGTCGTCGTCGGGCTGGAGGGCAACCGGCTGGCCATGCTGCTGGCGGTGCTGCACCGCCACGGCGGGGTGATGGTGGGCGACCAGGACGTGTTCGTGAACGTGGTCGGCGGCATCCGCGTGCAGGAAACCGCCGCCGACCTGCCGGTGCTGCTGGCGGTGCTGTCGTCGCTGCGCGACGCGCCGCTGGCCGGCAAGACCATCGCCTTCGGCGAGGTGGGCCTGAGCGGCGAGATCCGCCCGGTGCCGAACGGCGAGGAGCGCCTCAAGGAGGCGGCGACCCACGGCTTCAAGCGCGCCATCGTGCCGAAGGCCAACGCGCCCAAGTCGGGCAGCTACAAGGGCATGGAGGTGGTGCCGGTGGCGCGGCTGGCCGATGCGCTGGAGGTTGCGGGGTGACATGGGCGGTGGGAGCAAGACTCAGTGCCCGCCGCCTGTCGCCGCGCCACCCATCTTCGCGTCGAACGGCGGACGCGCCAGCCAGACGAACAGGATCACGCAGAGGAAGATGATTCCGAGCAGGTGGAAGATCTCGTTGAAGCCAAGCTGGGCTGCCTGGTTCGAGATCATCCGCTCCAGGGCCGCAGCGCCGCGCTGCATGTCACCGCCGCCGTACTGCGCCACCGCCTGCATCACCGTCGGGTCCAGCGACGACAGCCGCTCGGTCAGGTGGGCGTGGTGCACCGCGCCGCGTTCGCTCCAGGCATAGGTGGTGAGCGAGGCCGCGAAGCTGCCGCCCAGCGTGCGCACGAACGTGGCCAGGCCGGAGCCTGCGGCGATCTCGTGCGGCTCTAGGTCGGACAGCAGGATCTGCAGCACCGGCATGAAGAACAGCGCCACGCCCAAGCCCTGGAACAGCTGCACCAGGGCGACGTGCTGGAAGTCCACGTCCAGGTTGAAGTGGGAGCGCGCAAAGCTGGTCAGTGACATCGCGATGAAGGCGAAGCTGGCCAGGATGCGCAGGTCGAAGCGGTTGGCGTACTTGCCGACGAAGGGCGTCAGGATCACCGGCAGGATGCCGATGGGCGCCGTGGCGAAGCCGGCCCAGATGGCGGTGTAGCCCAGGTTGCGCTGCAGCCACAGCGGCACCAGGATGCCGACGCTGAAGAACGCGCCGTAAGCCACCATCATTGCGATGGTGCCGGAGCGGAAATTGCGGTGGCGAAACAGGCGCAGGTTGACGATCGGGTCCTTGTCGGTCAGCTCCCAAATCACGAACACCGTCAGCGCAATGGCCGAGACGATGGCCAGCGTCACGATGGTGGGCGAGGCGAACCAGTCCTCGTCATTGCCCAGATCCAGCAGGACCTGCAGCGCGCCCACCCCGACCACCAGCGTGGCCAGACCGATATAGTCCATCTTGGGCTTTTCCAGCCGCTCCGGCCGCCCCTTCAGCTGCGAGCCGACCACCGTGCTGGCGAAGATGCCGAGGGGAATGTTGATGAAGAAGATCCATTCCCAGCTGTAGTTGTCGGTGATCCAGCCGCCCAGGATCGGCCCGGCGATCGGCGCCACCACCGTCACCATCGCCAGCAGCGCGATCGCCTGCCCGCGCTTGGCGGGCGGATAGATCGACAGCAGCAGCGCCTGCGTCACTGGGTACATCGGGCCGGCCACGAAGCCCTGCAGGGCGCGCGCCACCACCAGCAGGCCCATGCTGTGGGCGATGCCGCACAGGAACGAGGCGAACACGAACGCCAGCGTGGACCACATGAACAGCTTGCGCTCGCCGAAGTGGCGGGTCAGCCAGCCGGTCAACGGCAGCGCGATCGCGGTACTGACCGCGAACGAGGTGATCACCCACGTGGCCTGGTTGGCGCTGCCGCCGAGGTTGCCGGAGATGGCCGGCAGCGACACGTTGGCGATGGTGGTGTCCAGCACCTGCATGAAGCTGGCCAGCGCCAGCCCCAGCGTGGTCAGCGCCACGTTGGGCGGGCGGAAATCGGAAGGATTCGCCTTGGCTTCGGGGCCGGGCGGCAGTCCCATCGATTCTTCTTGCTGGGCGATGGTGTTGGCCATGGGGGCTCGTTGCTAGGGAAGGTGCAGGAGCGGCAACGCGGTGGCTGCCGGCCGGGCGGGATCCGTCACCCAGAGGGGGAGGGGAGGGAACGGGCGCCGCCGGCGCGACTCCTGCGAAGTCGGTCAGGACGCGCGGCCCTGCGGCAGGTTGCCGGCGATGATGCGCTCGATCAGTGCGTTGGCGTCGTGCAGCTGGCGCGCATAGGCGTCGGTGGTCAGCACCGGCTTGTCGGCCGGCGCGGCCGGCAGCACGGGGCCGCTCTGGTCATGCACATCCACGTCCACCGCCATGCTCATGCCGAGGCGCAGCGGGTGGTCGCGCAGTTGCTTCGGCTCCAGCTGGATGCGCACAGGGATGCGCTGCACGATCTTGATCCAGTTGCCGCTGGCGTTCTGCGCCGGAAGCAGGGCGAACGCGCTGCCGGTCCCCAGGCCCAGGCTGACCAGCTTGCCGTTGAAGGTGACGTCGCTGCCGTACACATCGGCGGTCAGGGTCACCGGCTGGCCCAGGCGCATGTTGCGCAGCTGGGTTTCCTTGAAGTTGGCATCCACCCAGACCTGCTCCAGCGGGATTACCGCCATCAGCGGGCTGCCCGGCTGCACGCGTTGGCCCAACTGCACGCTGCGCTTGGCGACAAAGCCATCGACCGGCGCCACGATGGCCGCGCGCTGCAGGTTCAGATAGGCCTGGCGCAGCTGTGCGGCAGCGGCCTGCACCTGGGGCTGGCTGGCTACAGTGGTGGCGTCGACCAGCGCGCGGTTGCGCGAGAGCTGCCCGCGCGAGGCCGACAGCGCGGCTTCCGCGGCCTTCAGCTGGGCCTGCGCATGCGCCAGTTCCTCGGAAGACACCGCGCCGCTGGCGACCAGCCCGCTGCGGCGTGCGACGTCGGCGCGCGCCTGCTGCAGCGCCACTTCGCGCGCGGCGATGTCGGCCTGCGCGCTGTCCACGCTGCTGAAGAGGCCGCGGACCTGGCGCACCGTTGCCGCAAGGTTGGCTTCGGCCTGTTCCAGCGCTACCTGCGCATCGTTCGGGTCCAGCTGCACCAGCACCTGGCCTGCCTTCACCCGCATGCCGTCGTCGGCGTTGATGGAGACCACCGTGCCCGGCGTCTGCGCGGTGATGCTGACGATGTTGCCCTGCACGTAGGCGTCATCGGTGTCCTGGTGCCAGCGGGCGACCAGCAGGTAATAGGCGAGCCAGGCGATGCCGGCGACGACGACGATGGCCAGCAGGACCAGCAGGGCACGGCGCCGCTTGCCCTGTGCGGGCGTCCGCGTGACCTGCGAGGGCGGCAGCGGGGCGGCCGGGCCGGTGGAGGTGTTCGGAGTGGATTCGGTGGTCATGGGGGCGCTCAGTGCGATGCGGTAGTGTCGGGGGGATCGATCTGGAGCCCGCCACCAAGGGCGCGTTCCAGGTCGATGCCGGCGAGGAAGCGCTGCGCGCGCAGGCCGGCGGTTTGCTGTTCGATCTGCAGCAGCGGCTTCTGTGCGGCCAGCACGTCGAGCCGGGTGTTCAGGCCGGCTTGGTAGCGCGCTTGCGCCAGCTCCAGCGCGGCCTTGGCGGCAGCCCGGGCCTGCTCCGATGCCGCAATCTGGCCGTCCAGCGCGCGAATCGCCTGCAGCGTGTCCACCACCTCGCGCAGCGCCTGCGTCGCAGTGGCGTCATAGTCGGCAACCGCGAGGTCGTAGTCGGCGTTGCGTGCGGCCAGATTGTTGCGCAGCTGCCCGCCGTCGAAGATGGGCAGGCTGATCGCCGGCCCGCCAAAGCCAAGCAGGGAGCTGCTGCGGAACAGATCCTCGATGCCGGCCGATGCCAGGCCGACGAGTGCGCTGAGGTCGATGCTGGGCTTGAAACTGGCCTTGGCCGTCTTGATGCCCTGCGCGGCGGCTTCCACCCGCCAGCGGGCAGCCACCACGTCCGGGCGATGCCCCAGCAGTTCACTGGGCAGCACGGATGGCAGCACGGGCGCAGGGGCGTTCAGCAGCTGCGGGCGGGCGATCGCCAGGCCGCGATCCGGGCCCTGGCCCAGCAGCGCCGCCAGAGTGTTGCGCAGCGCGTCGATCTGCTGTTGCGCAGCGCCGGCCTGGGCCTTGGCGGTGGCAATCATGGCCTCGGTGTTGTGCAGGCTGATGCGGTTGTCCAGGCCGGCCTTGACGCGCTGCGTGGCCAGCTGCAGCAGGTTCTCGCTGCGCGCCTGCTCGCGCTGGGCGATGTCCAGCGCATCGAATGCCTGTGCCAGGGCGACGTAGCTGCGCGCCACGTTGGCGGCCAGCGCCAGTCGCGCCGCCTGCGCGTCGATCTGCAGCGCATGGGCCTGGTCGAGTGCTGCCGCATAGGCGGCGCGCTTGCCGCCCCAGACATCCAGTGGCCAGTCCAGCTTGAAGGTCAGCACTTCGTTGTGCAGCAGGCGGCCGCCCAGCGCATCGCCGACCAGCCCTTCGGGCAACTGCGCCATGGCGTATTGCCCGCTGCCGCCCAGGGTGGGTTTGCGGGCGGCATCGGCCAGACCGGCCTGCGCCTGCGCCTTGCGGACGCGGGCATCGGCTGCTGCCAGCGAGGGCGTGCCGCGCAGGGCTTCGTCGATCAGTGCATCCAGCTGCGGGTCGCCGAGGGAACGCCACCACTGGCGGTCGGGGAAGGCTGCGTCGCTCAGCGGGGCGCCGGCCAGGCTGCGGGTCAGCGCATAGTCGGCGGCATCCCGTGGGGCCGATACAGGCTGCAGGCCGCCGGTGCCGGCGCAGCCGGAAGCCAGCAGTGCGCCAGCCAGAACACCGGCAAAAGGAAGAGGTCGGGACATCGAGGTCAGTCCGTGGAGAGAAGGTTGTCGCGCACTTGCTCAAGCAGTTGGGTCAGCCGGGTGCGGGTGGCATCGTCCATGCCGTGCAGGGCCCGCTCGCGGACGCGTCGGCCGCATTGGTCGACATCGCTCCAGAGCCTGCGGCCGGCATCGGTGAGATGGATGTGCAGGGCGCGGCGGTCGTGGGGGTCGGCCACGCGGGCCAGCAGGCCGCGGGCCTCCAGTTTGTCCAGCAGGCGGGTCATCGCGCCGGGGTTGAGGTCGGCGGCACGGGCCAGGTCGGTGACGCTGGCGTTGGTGCCGTCGGCCAGCTTCTTGATGGTGATGTACTGGCTGAAGGTCAGGTCATGCCCGGCCAGCGCCAGCTCGCGCTCCATCCGCGCCCACATGGCATCGCGAACCTGGCGGAACAGCAGGCCCAGCGCGGAGCCGCTGCAGGCTTCGGTGGTGGAGGCTTGTGCGTACATGGGGCGGCATTTTGTTGGTCAGCGCAATATTTGTCAATGCAAATATTGATGGCGCAAGCGCACCGCAGCGTTTGTGCCTTGGAACAGTGCCGGGACGGGGGGAGCCGTGGGCAGGAGCGGGCGCGTCAGCCGGTTCGGTGCAGCACCAGCTCCAGCACGAACTTGCTGCCGAAGAAGGCCAGCACCAGCAGCGCCATCGCCGCCAGCGTCCAGCGCACCGCACGTGCGCCGCGCCAGCCGTAGCGCCAGCGGCCCAGCAGCAGGGCGCCGAACGCCAGCCACGACAGCACGCTGAGCACCGTCTTGTGGACCAAGTGCTGGGCCAGCAGGTTCTCGACGAACAGTACGCCGGTCAGCAGGGTGGCGGTGAGCAGCACGAAGCCGACGGCGATCGTGCGGAACAGCAGGGTCTCCAGCTCGGTCAGCGGCGGCAACGCGCGCAGCCAGGCATGGAATTCGCGCCGCCGCAGCGCACGCTCCTGCGCCGACAGGAACACCGCCAGCAGCGCGGCCAGTGCCAGCGTGGCGTACGCCAGCAGGGCGAGCCACGCATGCAGGAGCAGCCGCCAGTCCAGCGCCGCAGTCGGCCCGGAGTGCCCGTAGAGCTGGTAGGCCAGCTGGGCGAGGCCGGCGATGGGGAAGACCACCACACCCAGTGCCCGCATCCGGCCGGTGGCCCCCACCAGGGTGGTCAGTGCCGCCATTCCCAGGCCCACCAGTGACAGCGCGCCGAAGAAGTGCAGGTCACTGCTGCCGCGCGATTCCCATACCGCCCAGTGCAGGCTGGCATGTAGCAGCAGGGCGAGGATGGCGGGCAGCAGCCAGCCGCGCCCGGTGCCGGATGCGCCGCGGCGAGCGTCCTGTACCAGCCAGGCGGCAGCGACCAGATAGAGGACGAGCGCAGTGAGGGTGATCCACATGCGCGAAGTGTCGCACAGGCAGGCGTGCTCCCAGAACCGGCACAGAGCCTGTGCGCGCGGGGGCGGGGCGGCGGGTCCTGCCGCTATACTTGCCTGCTTCCGAATTTTCTTCCGCAAGGTCGTCCCCGCGTGTTCGAATCCCTGACCCAGCGCCTGTCCGGCACCATCGAGCGCCTGCGCGGCCGTGGCCGCCTGACCGAATCCAACATCAGCGAGGCCGTGCGCGAGGTGCGCATCGCCCTGCTGGAGGCCGACGTGGCCCTGCCGGTGGTGCAGGCGCTGGTCCAGCGCATCAAGGTGCGCGCGGTGGGTCAGGAGGTCATGCGCTCGCTGACGCCGGGCCAGGTGCTGGTGCGGATCGTGCGCGACGAGCTGGCCGCGGTGATGGGCGCGCAGGCGTCCGACCTCAACCTCAACGTGCCGGCGCCGGCGGTCATCCTGATGGCCGGCCTGCAGGGCGCGGGCAAGACCACCACCGTAGGCAAGCTGGCCAAGCACCTGAAGGAGAAGCGCAAGAAAAAGGTGATGGTGGTGTCTGCGGACGTCTACCGTCCGGCCGCCATCGAGCAGCTGCAGACGCTGGCGGGGCAGGTGGGCGCGGTGTTCTTCCCGTCCGATGCGGCGCAGAAGCCCGAGGCCATCGTCAAGGCCGCCATCGAGGAAGCCCGCAAGACCTTCGTCGACGTGCTGATCGTCGATACCGCCGGCCGGACCAGCATTGACGACGCGATGATGGCCGAGATCAAGGCGCTGCACGCGGCGGTCAATCCGGTCGAAACCCTGTTCGTGGTCGACGCCATGACCGGCCAGGACGCCGCGGTCACCGCCAAGCACTTCGGCGAGGCGCTGCCGCTGACCGGCGTGGTGCTCACCAAGACCGACGGCGACGCCCGCGGTGGCGCGGCGCTGTCCGTGCGTTACGTCACCGGCAAGCCGATCAAGTTCGTCGGCACCGGCGAGAAGCCCGACGGGCTGGATGTGTTCCATCCCGACCGCGCGGCCGGTCGCATCCTCGACATGGGCGACGTGCTTTCGCTGGTCGAGCAGGTCGAGGCGCAGGTCGACAAAGACAAGGCCGCCAAGCTGGCCGAGAAGGTCGCCAAGGGCAAGAAGTTCGACCTCAACGACATGCGCGACCAGCTGGAGCAGATGCAGGCCATGGGTGGCCTGCACGGCCTGATGGACAAGCTGCCCGGCGTCGGCCAGCTGCCGGATGCGGTGAAGCAGCAGGTCACCGGCAAGGAAGTGCCGCGCATGATCGCCATCATCAACTCGATGACGAAGAAAGAGCGCCGCAACCCCGACCTGCTCAATGGCTCGCGTCGTGCCCGCGTGGCCCGCGGCGCCGGCCTGACCCCCGCCGATGTCAATCGCGTCCTGAAGCAGTACCAGCAGATGGAAAAGATGATGGGCAAGCTGGGCCGCGGCGGCATGAAGGGCATGATGCGCGGCCTGTCGGGGATGATGGGCGGTCGCGGCGGCCTGCCGTTCCGCTGAGCCTGCAGCCCGGCCTGCGGGCGTCCGGCGCATCTTCCGGGCCGCATCGGGCGGCTTGGCTGGCCTGCAGATTCCCGCTATACTTTCCGGCTTACCCGGCCATTCCGGCCGCTGGGCAACACCGAGAAACCGCAATGGTCAAGATTCGCCTTACCCGTGGCGGCGCCAAGAAGCGCCCGTTCTATCACATCATCGTCACCGACAGCCGCAGCGCCCGCGACGGCCGCAACATCGAGCGCGTCGGTTTCTACAACCCGGTGGCGCAGGGCCAGGAAAAACGCGTCGAGCTGAACCTCGAGCGCATGAAGTTCTGGGTCGATAACGGCGCCCAGCTGACCGACAAGGTCGCCGACCTGTACAAGCAGGCCGCCAAGGCTGCCTGAGTCCGTCGGGCCGCCAGCGCGCGGCCCGCGACGCCCCGCTTCCATGGACGCACCGGACAGCAGCCAGCGGATGATCCCCGTCGGCCGGCTGCACGGTGCGTTCGGCGTGCGTGGCGAAGTGAAGCTGGAAAGCTATACCGACCCCGCCCGTGCCATCGCCCGCTACCAGCCGTGGACGCTGCGCGATGCACGCGGCGTCGAGCGTGCCTGCGAAGGCGCCAAGGTGCGCGAAGGGGCGAAGGGCCTGATCGCCACCTTGCCCGGCATCACCGACCGCGACGCCGCCGATGCGCTGCGGGGCACCGAGGTGCTGGTGCCGCGTGCCGCATTGCCGCCGACCGCACCGGGTGAGTTCTACTGGGTGGACCTCGAAGGCCTGCGCGTGGTCAACCTCGAAGGCGTGGACTTCGGTCGCGTTGCCTACCTGTTCGACAATGGTGCCAACCAGGTGCTGGTGGCGCAGGGTGACCGTGAGCGGATGATCCCGTTCGTGCAGCCGGACTATGTCCGCGCGGTGGACCTTGCCGCCGGTGTGGTCACCGTCGACTGGGACGCGGAGTTCTGATCCGCGCCGTCGCGGCGCGCGCCTGCGCGGCTACGGCGATCCGCCACCGGAGAGGTCATGCGCTTCGACATCGTCAGCCTGTTCCCCGAGTTTGTCGCCCAGTTGGCCTCCCACGGTGTAGTGGGGCGCGCGGGCGAGCGCGGCCTGCTGTCGATCCACGGTTGGAATCCGCGCGATTACGCCGAGGGCAACTACCGTCGCGTCGATGACCGGCCGTTCGGCGGTGGGCCCGGCATGGTGATGCTGATCGATCCCCTGCGCGCGGCGATCGATGCCGCCCGTGCGGCCGATCCCGCCCCGACGCGGGTGGTCTACCTGAGCCCCCAGGGGCGCCGGCTTGACCAGCGCAAGGTGCGTGAGCTGGCGGCGCTGCCGCGGCTGGTGCTGCTGTGCGGGCGCTACGAGGGCGTCGACGAGCGCCTGCTGCAGGCCGAGGTGGACGAGGAGATCTCGATCGGCGATTACGTGCTGTCTGGCGGCGAACTGGCTGCGGCGGTCGTGGTGGATGCGGTGGCGCGGCTGCTGGACGGTGCCCTCAACGACGCCGAATCCGCGGCCCAGGACAGCTTCGAGGGGGACGGCCTGCTGGATTGCCCGCATTACACCCGGCCGGTGCAGCACGCCTTGGGCGCAGTGCCGGAGGTGCTGCTGTCGGGCAACCATGCCGAGATCGCGCGCTGGCGCCGGCAGCAGTCGCTGGGTCGCACCTGGTTGCGCCGTCCCGACCTGCTGGACGAGGCCGCCCTGTCCAAGGCCGATCGCGCCCTGCTGGACGCGTTCCGGGCGCAGTGGTTGGCGGCGGCCGGCGAGCCGCCGGACGGGGACGCCTAACCCGTGGGCACGCAACGGAATTTCCCGCTATAATGCGCGGCTGGGCCAAGACCCAGTGCTACACCAGTGCCATGACGCGGGTCCACGTGCACTCGCGCAACAACGACTCCAACAGGCGCGTGCCAATGCACGCAACACGCATCCAATCAGGTTGATCCCATGAACAAGCCCTCCATCCACACCCTCGTCCAGGACTTTGAAACCGCACAGGCCTCGCGCCAGCTGCCTGATTTCGGTCCCGGCGATACCGTCATCGTCAACGTCAAGGTGAAGGAGGGTAACCGCGAGCGCGTGCAGGCCTATGAAGGCGTGGTGATCGGCAAGAAGAACGCCGGCCTGAATTCCTCCTTCACCGTGCGCAAGATTTCCCACGGTTTCGGCGTCGAGCGCGTGTTCCAGACCCACAGTGCCTCCATCGACTCGGTGGAAGTGAAGCGTCGCGGCGCCGTGCGCGCCAGCAAGCTGTACTACCTGCGTGGCCTGGAAGGCAAGAAGGCGCGCATCAAGGAAGACCTGGCCGGCAATGCCAAGGCCAAGGCCGCCGCGGCTGCCGCTGCCGCCGAGTAAGGCGACGGCGCATCCGCACGACGGCCACCTCCGGGTGGCCGTTTGCGTTTTCGGAGCAGAAGAAATCTGCGCATGCCAACTCCAGACGACACTGCCAGCGTCCGCCTCGACCTGTGGCTGTGGGCCGCGCGATTCTTCAAGACCCGCGCGTTGGCCAAGCACGCCATTGAGACCGGCAAAGTCGAGGTCGGCGGGCAGCGGGCGAAGCCCTCGCGCGGGGTCCGGATTGGCGATGCGCTGGTCGTGCAATGTCTGGAGGAGCGCTTCGAGGTGGAAGTGCTGGCGCTCGGCAGCGTGCGCGGGCCGGCCAGCGTCGCGCAGGCCCTGTACCGCGAGTCGGACACCTCGTGGCTGGCCCGCGAGCAGGCGCGTGCGCAGCGCGCCGCCGAGCGTGCTGGCTTCCAGCCGCCGGAGACCAAGCCCGACAAGCGGGCGCGCAGGTTGATCCGCGCGCTGGGCGACATCGACATGCTCTAGGTCCGAACAATTCGGGGATTCCCGTCGGCCATGGAGGGTCGCCCCCGCATCGATCGCGCAAGCAATGGACGCGGGTGAGCCAAGCCAGGGCATGTGCCAGGCACGGCGTGGGCTGACACCACCAGGAGGGCGTTGTTCAGGCCTTCCCCAAGCGCTGTGCTGGCCGGGCAGATCCTCAAGGTGCCGGCGGCAACTCCACGTTGCGCTGGAACTCGAAGATCAGCCGGGTTTCGATATGCGCCACTTCCTCGCGTTCGGTGAGGGCGCTCAGGGTGAACTGGCGCAGGTGCTCGCTGTCGCGCACGCCGACATGGGCGAGAAAATCGTCGGCACCGGCCACGTGGTAGCAGGCCAGCACTTCCGGCAGCCCCAGCAGATGACGGTGGAAGCCGTCCACCAGGGCGCGCGAGTGGCGCGCCAGCCGGATCGAAATCATCGCTTGCAGGCCAATACCGATCGCTTCCGGCGCGATCTCGGCGTGGTAGCCCAGCAGGATCTTCGCCTCACGCATCCGGCGCACCCGTTCCAGCGCGGTGGAGGGGGCGATGCCGGTTTTTTCCGCCAGGTCCTTGTTGGGCAGGCGTGCATTCTTTCGCAACAGGCGCAGCAGGGCGTAGTCGATTCGGTCGAGCATCGAGATTTCCGGCGAAGTAAAAATATTGTTCGGATTTGTGCATCGTAAGTGAACGAATGCATAGGATGCCAAGATCTGACCGTATCGATGGTGCCATGCCGCGCTTCCAGACCACTGCCGTCCATGCCGGCCGCGAAGATTTCGTCGAACTCTGCGTGCACGCGCCGCCGCTGGATCTGTCCACCACCTATCCGGTTCCTGATCTGGACGTCGGCAGTGCCAGCTTCGACGCCCTGGTGGCCGGGCAGGCCAGCGCCCCCAACCCGATCTACGCCCGCCTGCACAACCCCACGGTGGCCCGCACCGAAGGGGCAATCGCGGCGCTGGAAGGCACCCAGGCCTGCGTCGCATTTGCCTCCGGAATGGCGGCGCTGACGGCGGTATTGCTGGCGCGTGCCCAGCACGGCCGGCACGTGCTGGTGGTGCGTCCGCTGTACGGCACGTCCGATCACTTGCTGGCCAGTGGTTTGTGCGGGCTGGAGGCCGAGTTCGTGCAGGCCGATCAGATCGCCGCGCGGCGGCGGCCGGACACGGTGCTGGTGGTGATCGAAACCCCGGCCAACCCGACGCTCGCCCTGGTGGATATCCGCGCCGTGGTCGAAGCCGCCGGTGATGTTCCGGTGCTGGTCGATTCCACCTTTGCCACCCCGGTGCTGCAGCGGCCCGCCGCCCTGGGGGCGACCTATGTGCTGCACAGCGCCACCAAGTTTCTCGGCGGCCATGGCGATGTGATCGCCGGCGTGGTCTGCTGCGACGAGGCCCACGCGGCTCCACTGCGCACCGTGCGGGCGGCTACCGGTGCATTGCTGCACCCGCTGGCGGCCTACCTGCTGCACCGCGGCCTGCCCACGCTCAAGCTGCGGGTGGAGGCGGCGCAGGCCAATGCCCAGGTGCTGGCCGAACGGCTGGCCCGCCACCCGGCTGTGGCGCGGGTGCACTACCCGGGCCTGCCTGGCGCCGTGAACGGCCATCTGGTCGGCAGCCAGATGGCTGGCCCCGGCACGCTGCTGGCGTTTGACGTGCACGGCGGGCATGACGCCGCCGCTGCAGTGATGAAACGCGTGCAGCTGATCACCCCGGCGGTCAGCCTGGGGTCGGTGGACAGCCTGATCCAGCATCCTGCCGGGCTGACGCACCGGGTTGTCGAGGAGGCAGTCAAGGCCGCCACCGGCATCACGCCGGGGCTGCTGCGGCTGTCGGTGGGTATCGAAGACGTCGAGGACCTCTGGCAGGACCTGACGCAGGCGCTGGCCTCCGGTTGAGCCGGTCGGGGCATGCACACCGCCCCGGGATGACCGGGGCGGTGGACGTGCCGGGCTCGGCATGGGCTGACAACGCCAGGGGGGGCGTTGTGCAGACCTTCCTCAGGGGCGCAGGTCATAGCGGTCGGCGTTCATGATTTTGGTCCAGGCGGCCACGAAATCGCGCACGAATTTCTCCTTGTTGTCGTCCTGGGCATATACCTCGGCATAGGCGCGCAGGATCGAGTTGGAGCCGAATACCAGATCCACTCGGGTGGCGGTCCATTTCAGTGTCCCGGTCTTGCGGTCACGGACTTCGTAATGGTCGCCCGCCTTGACCCAGGTGTTGGCCATGTCGGTCAGATTGACGAAGAAATCGTTGCTGAGCACACCCACGCGATCGGTGAACACGCCATGGCGGGTGCCGCCGTGGTTGGTGCCAAGCACCCGCATGCCGCCGATCAGCACGGTCATTTCCGGGGCAGTCAAGCCCATCAGTTGAGTGCGGTCCAGCAGCAGCTCTTCCGCGCTGACCGCATAGGCCTTTTGCTGCCAGTTGCGGTAGCCGTCGGCGACCGGTTCGAGATAGGCGAAGGATTCGACATCGGTCTGCTCCTGGGTGGCATCGCCACGGCCCGGTGCGAACGGCACCGGTACGTCGAAGCCTGCCGCCCGGATCGCCTGTTCCAGCCCCACGTTGCCGCCCAGTACGATCACATCGGCGATTGAGGCGCCGGTGTCGCGTGCGATCGGCTCCAGCACCGACAATACCCGGGCCAGGCGTGCCGGCTCGTTGCCCTCCCAGTCCTTTTGCGGGGCCAGGCGGAGACGCGCGCCATTGGCGCCACCGCGGTAGTCGGACTGGCGGAAGGTGCGTGCGCTGTCCCAGGCGGTGCTGACCAGATCGGACACCGACAGCCCGCTGGCGCGGATCCTCGCCTTGACGGCCTCGACGTCATAGGCGCTGTTGCCGGGCGGAATCGGGTCCTGCCAGATCAGGTCTTCCTGCGGCACATCCGGGCCGATATAGCGGGTCTTCGGGCCCATGTCGCGGTGGGTGAGCTTGAACCAGGCGCGGGCGAAGGTGTCCCGGAAATACGCGGGATCGGCCATGAACTTGCGGCAGATCGCGTTGTAGACGGGATCGACCTTCATCGCCATGTCAGCGTCGGTCATGATCGGGTTACGGCGCTTGCTGGGATCGCTGGGATCCAGCGGCTTGTCCTCTTCCCGGATATCCACCGGTTCCCATTGCCAGGCGCCAGCGGGGGACTTGCGCAGCTCCCATTCGTGGTTGAACAGCATCTCGAAATACCCCATGTCGAACACGGTGGGGTTCGAGGTCCATGCGCCTTCGATCCCGGAGGTCATGGCGTTGGCCGCCTTGCCATGCATGTCGGGGTTGGCCCAGCCCAGGCCCTGACTGTCCACGTCGGCGGCTTCCGGTTCCGGGCCCAGCCGATCGGCACGGCCATTGCCATGGGCTTTGCCGACGGTATGGCCGCCTGCGGTGAGCGCGGCGGTTTCCTCGTCGTTCATCGCCATGCGCTTGAAGGTCTCGCGCACTTCCAGCGCGGTCCTGGCCGGGTCCGGCTTGCCGCCGACCCCCTCCGGATTGACGTAAATCAGTCCCATCTGGACGGCTGCCAGCGGGTTCTCCAGTGATTCGGGCTTATCGTCGCTCTCGTAGCGCGCGCGGCCCAGCCACTGTTTCTCCGAACCCCAATAGATGTCCTTCTCCGGGTGCCAGATGTCTTCGCGGCCGAAGGCAAAGCCGTACGTCTTCAGGCCCATCGACTCGTAGGCGATGTTGCCGGCCAGGATCATCAGGTCGGCCCAGCTGATCCTGTTGCCGTATTTCTTCTTGATCGGCCACAGCAGGCGTCGTGCCTTGTCCAGGCTGACATTGTCCGGCCAGCTGTTGAGCGGAGCGAAGCGCTGGTTGCCGGTACCGCCGCCGCCGCGACCGTCGGCCACCCGATAGGTGCCGGCGGCATGCCAGGCCATGCGGATCATCAGCCCGCCGTAGTGGCCCCAGTCGGCCGGCCACCAGTCCTGGCTGTCGGTCATCAAGGCGCGCAGATCACGCTTGAGCGCTTCGACATCGAGTTTCCTGACCTCTTCCCGGTAGTTGAAGCCGGGATCCAACGGATTGGTCTTGGTGTCGTGCTGATGCAGGATGTCCAGATTCAGCGCGTTGGGCCACCAGTCTTGGGGGGAGGTGCCGCGGGTTGCGGCGTGGAACGGGCATTGCGATGGCGTGGACATGGCGGATCTCCGCATTGGCTGGGGTGTGCCATGCACTGTCCTCCGATCCGCTTGAGAATGAAAATCGAATGATATGAATCAATCGATAGTCTTGACCTATCGAGATGCGCTCGCCCGTCGGGCAGTGAGCCGCACGTCAGGCCAGGGCCTTCAGCCGGTACAGCGCCTCCAGCGCCTGCTTCGGCGTCAGCTCGTCGGGGTCCAGCGCCGCCAAGGCGTCCAGCGCGGCCGAAGACGGCGCGAACAGCCCGAACTGCTGCGGCTGGTCCAGCGCGGGGGCGGCCATCGACACCGGCGGAGCGTCGCGGTTCTGCGATTCCAGTTCGGCCAGGCGCGCGCGCGCCTGCTGCAGCGCCGGCTTCGGCAGGCCGGCCAGCGCCGCCACCTGCAACCCGAAGCTGCGGTTGGCGGGGCCGGGGCGCACGGCGTGCATGAACACCAGCGCGTCGCCGTGCTCCACCGCGTCCAGGTGCAGGTTGGCGATGCCGCTGCCGGGTTCGGCCAGCGCGGTCAGCTCGAAGTAGTGGGTGGCGAACAGCGTGTAGCTGCGGTTGGTCGTTGCCAGCTGGCGCGCCACCGCGTCTGCCAGCGCCAGGCCGTCGTAGGTGGAGGTGCCGCGGCCGATCTCGTCCATGAGCACCAGCGACTGTTCGGTGGCGTGGTGGAGGATGTAGGCGGTCTCGCTCATCTCCACCATGAAGGTGGATTGGCCGCGGGCCAGGTCGTCGCCGGCGCCAATGCGGGTGAGGATGCGGTCGATCGGGCCGATCTCCGCCTTTGAGGCCGGCACGAAGCTGCCGATGCAGGCCAGCAGCACGATCAGCGCGTTCTGGCGCATGAAGGTGGACTTGCCGCCCATGTTCGGCCCGGTGATGACGTACATGCGCGTGGCGTCATCGAAGACGAGATCGTTCGGCTCGAACGGCGCGTCGCGCAGCGCCTCCACCACCGGATGGCGGCCGCGCTCGATGCGGATGCCCGGCGCGTCGCGCAGCGTCGGTCGGCTCCAGTCCAGCGCCTGGGCGCGCTCGGCGAAGCCGGCCAGCACGTCCAGCTCGCTCAGCGCCAGCGCGCAGCGGCGCAGCGGTTCCAGCACGGCGTTCAGTGCGTCCAGCACGCCGTCGTAGAGCAGCTTCTCGCGCGCCAGCGAGCGCTCGCGCGCGGACAGCACCTTGTCCTCGAAGGCCTTCAATTCCTCGGTGATGTAGCGCTCCGCGCCGGTCAGGGTCTGGCGGCGGGTGTAATGCACCGGGGCCTTGTCGCTCTGGCCCTTGCTGATCTCGATGTAATAGCCGTGCACGCGGTTGTAGCCGACCTTGAGGGTGGCGATGCCGGTGGCCGCGCGTTCGCGCGCCTCCAGATCCACCAGGAACTGGTCGGCGTGGGTAGAGAGCCGGCGCAGCTCGTCCAGATCGGCATCGAACCCGTCGGCGATCACGCCGCCGTCGCGGGCCAGCAGGGGCGGCTGTTCGACGATCGCGCGCTGCAGCAGAGCCGCGGTGTCCGCGTGTTCGCCCAGCTCGGCATGCAGCGCCTGCAGCCGCGGGGAATCCAGTGGCGCCAGGATCGCGCGCACCCCCGGCAGCAGCGCCAGGCCGTCGCGCAGGGTGGACAAATCGCGCGGGCGCGCGCTGCGCAGGGCCACGCGCGCCAGGATGCGCTCCATGTCGCCGAGGCCGCGGAACGCGTCGCGCAATGCCTCGTCGGCGCGGGCATCCAGCAGCGCCTGCACCGCATGGTGGCGCTCGCCCACCGTGCGGCGGTCGCGCAGCGGCCGGTGCAGCCAACGCCGCAGCAGCCGCCCGCCCATCGGCGTCACGGTGCTGTCCAGCACGCCCAGCAGGGTGGCTTTCACGTCGCCGTCGACGCGCGAATCCAGTTCCAGGTGGCGGCGGGTGGCGGCGTTCATCGCGATCGCTTCGTCGCTGGTCTCCAGCGCGATGCCGCGCAGGTGCGGCAGCCGCTGCTTCTGGGTTTCCTCCACGTAGCCCAGCACCGCGGCGGCTGCGGCGACGGCCAGCGGCCGGTCGTCCAGGCCGAAGGCCGTCAGGTCGTGCACGCCGAAGAACTGCAGCAGCTGGCGGCGCCCGCTGTCGGCATCGAACAGCCACGGCGGCCGGCGGCGCAGGCCGCGCGCTTCGAGCACGCAGGGCGGCCAGCCGTCCTCGTCCGGCACCAGTGTCTCGGCGGGCTGCAGGCGGGCCAGTTCGGCTTCCAGCGCGTCCTCGCCGATCACCTCGTTGGCGCGCAGGCGGCCGCTGGCCAAGTCCGCCCAGGCCAGGCCGTAGCCGCGGCCCTTGCTGGACATACCGCCGCGGGTGACGGCCAGCAACAGGGTGTCGCGGCGTTCGTCCAGCAGCGCCTCGTCGGTCACCGTGCCCGGGGTGACGATGCGCACCACCTTGCGTTCCACCAGGCCCTTCGCCGCCGCCGGGTCGCCAATCTGCTCGCAGATCGCCACCGATTCGCCCAGCGCCACCAGCCGCGCCAAATAGCCCTCGGCGGCGTGGTAAGGCACCCCCGCCATGGGGATCGGCTGGCCGGCCGACTGCCCGCGCTGGGTCAGGGTGATGTCCAGCAGCCGCGCCGCCTTGCGGGCGTCATCAAAGAACAGCTCGTAGAAATCACCCATGCGGAAGAACAGCAGCACGTCCGGATGCTCCGCCTTGGCGGCGAAGTACTGCTTCATCAGGGGGGTGTGCTCGGCGGCCATCCGTGGGTCGGTCAGGAGAGGGCTGGGTAGTTTGCCCGAAGGGTCGCTCGCGCGGGTTCCGGCGACCCGCGCACCCCCGCTATCCGGCCTGTCCCGACTGTGCTAGCGTCATGGCACCGGCCAACCCCCACTGGCCATCCGCCCCGTTTCCGGGGCATGGCGTGTTGTCGCCATCGCATCACACCACCATCTTTCGAGGGGGACCTATGCTTCGCAAGCAGCCGCAACGTTGTGCACTGTCCGCCGCCGTCGTCGTCGGACTGGTTTCCATGTTCGCCCTGCCGGCGATGGCGCAGCAAGCATCGCCGCAGTCGCAGGAGGCGAAGACCCTTGACACGCTGGTGGTGACCGCGCAGAAGCGCGAAGAGCTCATGCAGGACGTGCCGGTGGTGGTGACCGCGCTGACCGAACAGACCTTGCGGGACACCGGCGTGCGCGACGTCAAGGACCTGCAGGTGCTGGTGCCCGGGCTGACCGTGACCAGCACCCAGAGCGAGGCCCTGACCACCGCGCGCATCCGCGGCATTGGCACGGTGGGCGACAACGCCGGCCTGGAGTCGTCGGTGGGCGTGGTGATCGACGGCGTGTACCGCCCGCGCAACGGCGTGGGGTTCGGCGACCTGGGCGAGCTGGAGCGGATCGAGGTACTGAAGGGGCCGCAGGGCACCCTGTTCGGCAAGAACACCTCGGCCGGCGTGATCAACGTGGTCACCAAGCGCCCGGGCTTCGAGCCCGCCGCCGACGTCGAGTTCACCATGGGCAACTACGGTGCGATCGGCCTGGCCGGCAGCCTGAACCTGCCGATCGGCGACCGCTCCGCGTTCCGCATCTACGCCGCCCAGCGTGCCCGCGACGGCTACATCGACGTGCACACCGGCGCCGGCCCGCGCGCCGAAACCGACGACTTCAACCAGGACTTCGGCACGGTGCGGGCGCAGTTCCGTTGGGATCCCACCGACAACCTGACGCTCAACCTTGCCACGGACGTCACCAACCGCACCGAGGACTGCTGCACCGGCGTGACCATCATCCGCGGGCCGACCGCGGCGATCCTTGATGCGCTGACGCCGCTTCCCGGCGATACCGGGGTTGCGCCGGTTGCCGATCCCTATGCACGCCAGGCCTGGAGCAACCGCAGCACCGGCCAGCACATCAAGGACCGCGGCCTGTCGCTGCAGGCCGACTGGATCACGCCGTGGTTCGACGGCGCCACCCTGACCTCGATCACCGCCAAGCGCCGGTGGAGCTCGGCCAACGGCCTCGACTTCGACTTCAGCACCGCCGACCTGCTGTACCGCGAGCCCACGAAGGACGACAACTACAGCGCGTTCGACACTTTCAGCCAGGAATTGCGTCTGACCGGCGCCACCGGCAGCGTCGACTGGATGGTGGGCGCGTTCTATTCGAACGAGGACCTGGACCGCAACGAGGCCTACCGCATCGGTGCCGCGTACGAGCCGTATCTTTCGATCGCGTTGCTGAGCCGGATCAATCCGGCGCTGGCGGCCAGCCCCACCGCGCCGCTGTTCCTGTCGCAGGCGTCCGGGCGGCCGTTCGGCACGGTCTTCCTGGGCCAGGGCGCGAAGGACCGCTACGCCCAGAACGCCAAGAGCCTGGCGTTGTTCACCAACAACACCTGGCATGCCACCGACGCGTTCGACCTGACCGTGGGCCTGCGCTACACCCGCGAGGACAAGTCGCTGTCGTCGTCCTACAGCAATCCGAACGGCGGCCTGGGCTGTGCGTCGATGCTCGCCAATCCGGCCCAGGTGGTGGCCGCACTGGTGGCGCGCGGGTTGACGGTTTCCCAGGCTTCGGCCGCGGCACCGCAGGTGATCGGCTTTTCCTGCCTGCCATGGACCAACGTGGCGCATAACGGGCGGCATACCCAACAGGACATGTCGGAAGGCGAATGGTCTGGCACCGTGAAGGCGGCCTACCGCTGGAACCCGCACGTGATGACCTATCTCTCCGCAGCGCGCGGCTACAAGGGGGGCGGCTTCAATCTCGATCGCGTGCAGTCGAACACCGGCCTGTCCAGCGGCACCAGCGGCATCGTGCCGGTGGACGACACCTCGTTCCCGGCGGAGTTCGTCGACAGCTACGAGCTGGGCGCCAAGACCACCTGGCTGGGCGGCAACCTGCTGCTCAATGCGACGCTGTTCAACCAGATCTACAGCGACTTCCAGCTCAACAGCTTCCTGGGCACCAGCTTCGTGGTGCGCTCGATTCCCAAGGTCACATCGCGCGGCGTCGATGCCGAGGTGCTGTACCAGCGCGGCGGGCTGTTCCTGCAGGGCGGCCTGACTTACGCCACCACCAAGTACGGCCGCGATCTGCTGCCGGATGCGGACCTGGTGCTGCTGCCGGGCAGCACCGCCAGCTTCGCGCCCAAGTGGTCGGCCACCACGTCGATCGGCTACGAGTTCGACGTGGGCCGCAACCTGGTTGCGCGGCTGCACATCGGCGCCAAGTACATGAGCGAGTACAACACCGGCTCCGACCTCGACCCGCAGAAGCTGCAGCCGGGCTACACCACCGTCAATGCGCGCGCCAGCCTGGGCGGCCGCAAGGGCGACTGGGCGGTCGAGCTGTGGGCGCAGAACCTGACCAATGCCGAGTACATGCAGGTGGCCTTTGACGCGCCGTTGCAGACCGGCTCGTGGAACGCATTCCTCGGCCAGCCGCGCACCTACGGCGTCACCCTGCGCTGGCGTTACTGAAGGATTGCCCGGCGCGCCCGGCGTCTTCCGGCCTCCCACCGGCCCGCGCGAGCGGGCCGGTTTTGTTTCCGGCCCATATGCGTTACAACGCGTGCAACTCCCGTGGATCCCGGTCATGCACGCTCCCACCGATGCCGAACTCGAAGCGCTGTCCCGCCACACCGGGGAACGCCTGCTGGCGGCGCGGCATATGTTGGTGACGGCCGAGAGCTGCACCGGCGGCTGGATCGCCAAATGCATGACCGACATCCCCGGCTGCTCGGCCTGGTTCGATTGCGGCATGGTCGCCTACAGCTATGAAGCCAAGCAGGCGCTGTTGGGCGTGCGTCCGCAGACGTTGGAGTCCTATGGCGCGGTCAGTCGCGAGTGCGTGGTGGAAATGGTGTCGGGCGCGCTGGTGCACTCCGGCGCGACCATTGCCGTGGCGGTGACCGGCATTGCGGGGCCGGGCGGTGGCAATCCGTACAAGCCGGTGGGCACGGTGTGGATCGGTTGGAAACGGCGCGGTGGCTATGCCCACGCCGAGGTTTTCCATTTCCATGGGGATCGCGATGCGGTGCGCCGGCAGACCGTGGCCGCGGCCCTGCACGGTCTGGATGCGCAGATGGGTGGCCAGGGCGGTTGACGCCAGTTGTCGGTAGTAGTATTACTACTACCCATGAGCCTGACCGACACCCAGCGCGCCATCCACGCCTTCATCGCCGACCGCCTCGAAGCGGAAGGCATGCCCCCGTCGCAGACCGAGATCGCCAAGGCGTTTGCCTTCAGCCTTCGGGGTGCCCAGTACCATCTGGAAGCATTGGAGGCTGCGGGGGTCATCGAGCGTGTCTCCGGACGCGCCCGCGGCATCCGCCTGCTGCAGGTCCCGGCGTCGCTCCAGCAGGCGCTGGACCTGCCGGCCGCGAACGACGCCGCCCTCCAACTGCCGGTGCTGGGGCAGGTGGCGGCGGGCGTACCGATCGGCGCCGACATCGGCAGCGACCAGATGGTGCTGATGGATCGAGCGCTGTTCTCGCCCACGCCCGACTACCTGCTCAAGGTCAAGGGCGACTCCATGCGCGATGAAGGCATCTTCGATGGCGACCTGATCGGCGTACACCGCACCTCCGAGGCCCGCAACGGCCAGGTCGTCATCGCCCGCATCGACGACGAAATCACCGTCAAGCTGCTGAAGATCGGGTCGGGCCGGATCCGCCTGCTGCCGCGCAACCCGGACTACGCCCCCATCGAAGTGCAGCCCGGGCAGGACTTCGCCATCGAGGGGCTCTATTGCGGCCTGGTGCGTCCCAATGCGTGATCCGGCCGTTGTTCCGGCCCGTACGCACGGGGAACCCCGAGCCGCCGCCCGGCGTTTCCCGATGCTCCGCGCCCGGCTCGCCATGCGACGTTTCCCCTCGCGCTGTCGCGTCGCAGCCCGTGCGACGCGCCCCGCCTAAGCTGACCCCATTCCAGAGATCACCGACTTGAGGAGCACCACGATGGACGAGAACAAGAAGCGCGCGCTTGCGGCGGCCCTGGGCCAGATCGAGCGCCAGTTCGGCAAGGGCTCCGTGATGCGCATGGGCGATCGCACGGTGGAGGCGGTGGAAACCATCGGCACCGGCTCGCTGATGCTGGACATCGCGCTGGGCATCGGCGGATTGCCGAAGGGCCGCGTGGTGGAGATCTACGGGCCGGAGTCCTCGGGCAAGACTACGCTGACCCTGCAGGCCATCGCCCAGTGCCAGAAGGCGGGCGGTACCTGCGCCTTCATCGACGCCGAACACGCGCTGGACCCGATCTACGCGCAGAAGCTGGGCGTGAACCTGGATGACCTGTTGCTGTCGCAGCCGGATACCGGCGAACAGGCGCTGGAGATCGCCGACATGCTGGTGCGCTCCAATGCCGTGGATATGGTGGTGGTCGACTCGGTGGCCGCACTCACCCCGAAGGCCGAGATCGAGGGCGAGATGGGCGACCAGCTGCCCGGCCTGCAGGCGCGCCTGATGAGCCAGGCGCTGCGCAAGCTCACCGGCAACATCAAGCGCAGCAACTGCCTGGTCATTTTCATCAACCAGTTGCGCATGAAGATCGGCGTGATGATGCCCGGCCAGAGCCCGGAGACCACCACTGGCGGCAATGCGCTCAAGTTCTATGCCTCGGTCCGGCTGGACATCCGCCGCATCGGCAGCATCAAGAAGGGCGATGAGATCATCGGCAACCAGACCCGTATCAAGGTCGTGAAGAACAAGCTGGCGCCGCCGTTCAAGCAGGTGGTCACCGAGATCCTCTACGGCGAGGGCATCAGCCGCGAGGGCGAACTGATCGACATGGGCGTGGAGGCCAAGCTGGTCGAGAAGGCGGGCGCCTGGTACAGCTACGACGGTGAGCGCATCGGCCAGGGCAAGGAGAACGCCCGCCAGTACCTCAAGGAAAACCCGGCCGCCGCGCAGAAGCTGGAAGCCGCACTGCGCGAGAAGTTCGTACCCGAGGAGGCCGCGCGCGAGGAAGGCGACGCCGGCATCGACGAATGACTGCATCCGGCGGCGGTGGCGATGGGGCGTCCTCGTCAGCGCCGAAGCGCCGCCGCCCGGAACCGACGCCCGTCCAGCGGGCGCTTGGCCTGTTGACCCGCCGCGAGCATTCCCGCGACGAACTCATCCGCAAGCTCAAGCAGCGCGGCGTGGAGGCCGATGACGCAGCTGCCGCGGTCGACCGGCTGGCCGAGGCTGGCTGGCAGGACGAGGCCCGGTTTGCGGAGTCCCTGGTCCGCAGTCGCGCTGGCAGCGGTTACGGGCCGGCCTACATCCGCGCCGAGCTGGGCACCCACCGGCTGTCCGGGGAGGTGGTCGAGGCTGCGATGGCCGGGTATGAGGGCGACTGGATCGACAATGCCCGCCAGCTGCTGCAGCGGCGCCACCCGCAGGCGCTGGAAGGGGATCGGGATGCCTGTCGCAAAGCCGCGAATTTCCTGCTGCGACGAGGGTTCGACCTGGCCCAGGTCCAGACGGCGCTGGCCGCCGATCTGGATTGAGCTGCCGGCCTTCGCGGCGGCGACAATGCGGCACATGGACAACGCCGGCGCCCGGACAGGCATCCAGTCACCGGGCTCCAGAGCCGGCGCGGCCTGTAAACTGACGGCATTGGGTTGCCAACTCGGTTCCGCGGCCGCATCTTGGTCGGCTTGCGGGCCCACTGGCGCCCGCCACCTTCCGATGCCCGCATGAAAACCACCTCCGACATCCGCCGCGACTTCCTCGAGTTTTTCGCCTCCAAGGGGCACACCATCGTGCCGTCCGCACCGTTGGTGCCGGGCAACGACCCGACCCTGCTGTTCACCAACTCCGGCATGGTGCAGTTCAAGGATGTTTTCCTGGGCGCGGAGAAGCGCAGCTACGTGCGCGCGGCGGACGTCCAGCGCTGCCTGCGCGCAGGCGGCAAGCACAACGACCTGGATTCGGTCGGTTACACCGCCCGCCACCACACGTTCTTCGAAATGCTGGGCAACTGGTCGTTCGGCGATTACTTCAAGAAAGAGGCCATCGCCTGGGCTTGGGAGCTGTTGACCGAGGTCTGGAAGCTGCCAAAGGACCGCCTGCTGGCCACCGTCTACCACACTGACGACGAGGCCTACGCCATTTGGCGCGATGACATCGGCCTGCCGGAAGACCGGATCATCCGCATCGGAGACAACAAGGGCGCCCCGTTCGCCTCCGACAACTTCTGGCAGATGGCCGATACCGGCCCCTGTGGCCCGTGCACCGAAATTTTCTACGACCATGGCCCCGACCATTTCGGGGGGCCTCCGGGCTCGCCGGACGAGGATGGCGACCGCTACATCGAGATCTGGAACAACGTCTTCATGCAGTTCGACCGCGCTGCGGACGGCACCCTGACGCCGCTGCCCGCGCCCTGCGTGGACACCGGCATGGGGTTGGAGCGCATTACCGCCATCCTGCAGGGCGTGCATTCCAACTACGAGATCGACCTGTTCCAGGCGCTGATCAGGCGTGCCGCCGAACTGACCGGCACGGAAGACCTGGAGAACAAGTCGCTGCGTGTGATCGCAGACCACATCCGCGCCTGCGCCTTCCTGATTGTTGATGGCGTGCTGCCGTCCAATGAAGGGCGTGGCTACGTGCTGCGCCGGATCATCCGCCGTGCGCTGCGCCACGGCTGGATGCTGGGCATGCGCGAGCCCTTTTTCCACAAGCTTGTCGCCACCCTCGACGCCCTGATGGGCGAGGCTTATCCGGTGCTGCGCGACGGCCGCGCCACCGCTGAGCGCGCGCTCAAGGCCGAGGAGGAACGCTTCGCCGAAACCCTCGATGCCGGCATGCGCATCTTCGACGACGTCGCGGCCAAGGTGACCGACGGCGTCATCCCGGGCGGCGACGCCTTCCGCCTGTACGACACCTACGGCTTCCCGCTGGACCTCACCCAGGACATGGCGCGCGAGCGCGGCATGTCGGTGGACGTTGCCGGCTTCGATGCCGCCATGGCGCAGCAGAAGGAAACCGCCCGCGCGGCCGGCAAGTTCGGCGGCGGCGTGCAGCTGCCGGCCGAGCTGGTGGCGCACCTGGCGCCGACCGGCTTCCTGGGTTATGAGACCCTGGCCGTCGATGGGTTGACCGTGGTCGCGCTGCTCAAGGATGGCAAGCCCGTCGATGCGATCGCGGCGGGCGATGCCGCCATCGTTCTGCTCGACCGAACCCCGTTCTATGCCGAATCCGGTGGCCAGGTGGGCGATACCGGCGTGCTGTCGGCAAGCGGCGTGCAGTTTGCGGTGAGCGATACCCTCAAGCTTGCCGGCCAGTTCCATGGCCATGCTGGCATGCTCCAGTCCGGCAGCCTGAGGAAGGGCGATGTGCTGGCAGGTGCGGTCGATGCGGCCCGTCGCGGCGCCATCGTGCTCAATCACAGCGCTACCCACCTGCTGCATGCCGCCCTGCGCAACGTACTGGGCACTCACGTCCAGCAGAAGGGTTCGCTGGTCGCGCCGGATCGACTGCGCTTCGATTTCTCGCATTTCCAGCCGATGACCGCGGCGGAACTGGCCGAAGTGGAGCGTCGCGTCAACGCGGAGGTGCGTGCCAACCACGCAGGCGAAATCCGCCATATGGGGATGCAGGAGGCGCTGGATTTCGGCGCGATGGCATTGTTTGGCGAGAAATACGGCGAGCAGGTGCGGGTGCTGCGCTTCGGTCCTGCGTCCACCGAATTGTGCGGCGGCACCCACGTGTCCCGCACCGGTGACATCGGCCTGTTCAAGATCGTGTCAGAGGGCGGCGTGTCCGCCGGCGTGCGTCGCATCGAGGCGGTGACCGGGCAGGGCGCGCTGGACCATGTGGCTGCGCAGGAGCAACGCCTGCACGAGGTCGCCCAGCTGCTTGGCAGCAATGCCGGGGAGGTCGCCGACAAGCTTCGAGCGCTGCTGGAACGGCAGAAGAAGCTGGAGCGCGAGGTCGAGGCGCTCAAGGCCAAGGCCGCCTCCAGTGCCACCGGTGATCTGGCCGGGCAGGCGCAGGAGGTTGCCGGCATCAAGGTATTGGCGGCGCGATTGGAGGGTTTCGACGCCAAGGCACTGCGCGAAGCGGTGGACCGGCTCAAGCAGCAGCTCGGCGATGCCGTGGTGGTGCTGGCTGGCGCGGATGCCGGCAAGGCCGCACTGGTGGCAGGTGTCAGCGGCGCCGCACTGGGCAAGGTCAAGGCCGGCGACGTGCTGGGCGACGTTGCCCGCCAGGCCAATGGCAAGGGGGGCGGTCGTCCCGACCTGGCACAGGGTGGGGGTGAGGATGGCCCGGCGCTGGTTGCCGCGCTGGCCGGCGTTGCAGAGTGGGTGCGAGGCAAGCTGCAGGCTTGAGCCGGTGCAGGCCCGCTTGGGTTGTCGCGGGCGGATGCACGCCAGTATGATCGACTGGACTGGACGTCTGTGCACCCGTATGGTCGGGCGCCTGCGAAAGCCAGCGACAGGGGAGTTGCGCGATGTTGATCTTGACCAGAAGGGTTGGCGAGACACTGATGATCGGTGATGCGATCACCGTCACCGTGCTCGGCGTAAAAGGCAACCAGGTGCGGATCGGCATCACCGCCCCGAAGGACGTCGCAGTCCACCGCGAGGAGATCTACCAGCGCATCCAGGGCGACGCCGCCGGCGGTGACGAAGAAAAATCGTCCTGAGGTTTGCCGGAACGCCGCATTGCCTGTATCCTTCCCGGCTCGCGGTTTCGCCTCACGGAGACTTGCCCGAGAGGCCGAAGGGGCTCCCCTGCTAAGGGAGTATGGGGTCAAAAGCTCCATCGAGGGTTCGAATCCCTCAGTCTCCGCCACTTGCGGCGAAACCCGAAACAACTTGCGTGGCGATGGAAAATTTCCGTTGACGTGCAAATAGCGGTTCTGCATAATTCCGCTTCTGCGCCCGTAGCTCAGTTGGATAGAGCACCAGGCTACGAACTTGGGGGTCGGAGGTTCGAATCCTTCCGGGCGCGCCATCCAGATCGCACCAGGGTCAATGAGCCTGCGCTCATTGGCCCTTTTGCTTTGGGGCTTCAACCGGCCTCCGTATCAGATCCGTGCCACATCCGTGCTGTGCCAGTTGATCAGTCGAGACAGCGGCGGCTTCAAGGGATCATTCCG
Source organism: Thermomonas sp. (assembly GCF_046293095.1). Classification (GTDB taxonomy): domain Bacteria; phylum Pseudomonadota; class Gammaproteobacteria; order Xanthomonadales; family Xanthomonadaceae; genus Thermomonas. The sequence continues at coordinate 361,449 of NZ_JBKBPN010000001.1, read as the reverse complement.
CTCATTGGTCGCACTTGGCGGGATTCGTCTCGGGCAAGTTCACCTGTGGGTGCTGCTGCGCGGCGGGTCTGAAATCACCGGCGATCCCCGCGCCGTATGGGCGCCAGCGAGCCTGCGCCCGAGGTCGTTCGCCGCCTGCCGACGGCTGGTTGGGGGCCGGCAGGCGGCGGCATTGCTACACTCCCGCCATGCAGGAGTCTCGTCGCACCCGCAAGAAAACCCGGGTCACCTCGCTGGACATCGCCCACCGGGCGGGCGTCTCGCAGGCCACTGTTTCCCGCGTGCTGGCAGGCAGCCCGCTGGTCAATGCCGACACGCGCCGCCGGGTGGAGCAGGCGGTGCGCGAGCTGAACTACAAGGTGGATCGCCATGCGTCCAGCCTGCGCACCCAGCGCGCCGGCACGCTGGCGCTGCTGCTGTTCGAGGACCCGACCCCGGACGAGTCGCACATCAATCCGTTCTTCCTGGCCATGCTGGGGTCGATCACCCGCGCCTGCGCCCGTCACGGCCATGACCTGCTGGTCTCGTTCCAGCAGCTGTCCGACGACTGGCACGCCGACTACGAGGACAGCATGAAGGCCGATGGGTTGATCCTGCTGGGCTACGGTGACTATCTCGCCTACCGGGGCAAGCTGGAGCGGCTGGTGGAGCAGGGCACGCATTTCGTGCGCTGGGGGCAGGTGCAGCCTGGCCAGCCGGGGATTTCGATCGGCTGCGACAACCATGCGGGTGGGATGCTGGCCGGCCGCCACCTGCTGGAACGCGGACGCCGGCGGATTGCATTCCTCGGCGACGCGTCGTCCCGGTTCCCTGAGTTCTTTGCCCGCTACCAGGGGTGCGATGCGGCCCTGCACGAGGCAGGGCTGGCCATGGCGCCGGCCCTGCAGGTGGATGCGGATAGCACCGAGGAAGCGGGCTATGCCGCGGCGCGCACCCTGCTGGCGCGCGGCGAGGTGTTCGACGCGATCTTCGCGGCCAGCGACCTGATCGCGATCGGCGCGATCCATGCGCTGAAAGAGGCGGGACGACGGGTGCCGGACGACGTGGCGGTGGTGGGCTTCGACGGCACGCCGATGGCGCGCTTCGCCGATCCACCGCTGACCACCGTGGTGCAGGACACCTCGCGCGCCGGCGAGCTGCTGGTGGATACCCTGCTCAAGCAGGTGCGCGACCAGCCGGCCCGCAGCGTGATGCTGGAGCCGACGCTCGACGTCCGCGCCTCCAGCGGGCGCTGAGGTTCAGCGCGGCAGCCGCGCGCCGGCCATTGCCGCGTCCAGCGCGGCCAGCAGCGCAGGCTCGGTCGCCGGGGCGTCCAGCAGGAACACGCGCACGCCGTGCGCCGGCACGTCGGCCTGCAGCGCTTCGCCGGAGCGTACCGGAAGGATGCCGCCGCCCAGCGCGTCGCGCCAGTCGCCAGCCTGCAGCATCGCGCGGACGTCGAAATGCTCTGGCGCGTCGCCCTTGTTGAGCAGGACCAGCGCGATCTGGTGCACGCCGTCGTGCTGGTACACCCTGTAGAACGCGGCGCGGTTGCCTTGCAGCTCCAGATTGAGCTGCAGCCCGCGCTGCAGCGCCGGTGAGGCGGCACGCACCTGCGCGATGCGGGTCAGCGCCGCACGGATCGGGCTTGCCTTGGCGGCGGCAATCCCTTCGGTGCCGAAGTAGTTGCGGTTGCCGCCGTGCTCGGGCCGGCCGCGCATGAAGCCCATTTCCGAGCCGTAATAGACCACCGGAATGCCACGCGCGGTGAACAGCCAGTTGTGTGCATCGATGAAGCCTGCATCGCTGGCATCCAGCCGTGGCATGTCGTGATTGTCGTAGAAGGTGGCCAGCTCGTAGGGGTTGGCATACGGGCCGCCGGTCAGATGCAGCGCCGGCGCCATCTGTTCGAAGCCGGCCTGCTTGCGCCCGAAGACCTCCTCCATCGCCTGTTTCATCGGGAAGTCCAGCACGCTGGTTTCGCCGTGGCCGGGCAGGGTGTGGGTGGCGATCTTGGCAGCGTCGTAGTCGAAGGCCTCGCCGAACATGAAAAAGCCCGGGTGCTTTGCCCGGATGCGGGTGGTGAAGGCCTGCCAGAAGCTGTCCGGCATCCAGGCGATGGTGTCGATGCGGAACGCGTCCGCGCCCTGATCGATCCACTGCTCATAGGCGCCGGCCAGGTAGTCCAGCACCGCGGGGTTGCGCTCGTTGAGGTCGGACAGCTGGGCCAGGTTGCCGTCGAAGATCGATCCCTTGGCCCCGTCCACCGGGCCGACCGTGTTGTAGAACCGGTGCAGCGGGTTGTGCGCCGGGTCCAGCTGCTGGGGCGGCAGGTTCTGGTGGTCGGCAATCAGCGTGCCGTCCTTGTCGTAGAGCTTGCCGAACTTGGGCTGGTCGTAGGCCATGCCCCAGGCCGGCGAGCCGTGGTTCCCCACGATGTCCAGCACCAGCTTCATGCCCTTGCCGTGCACCGCGTCGGTCAGGTCCTTGAAGTCCAGGCCGGGGCTGGGGAGGTGCTCGTCCACCTTGTAGAAATTCACGCCCCAGTAGCCGTGATAGCCAGCCTTGCCCTGGTCGGAGAGGAAGCCCTTGCAGCTGGGCGCGGTGCCGCCGGTGAAGGCTTCGTCCGGGTTGTCCACGATCGGGGTGATCCACACCGAAGTGAAGCCCATCTCGCGGATGTAGTCCAGGTGGTCCGCCAGCCCCTTGAAGTCGCCGCCCAGGTAGCCGATGTTGCCGGCCACGCCGTTGCAGGGCGCCAGCGGGATGTCGAAGGTGCGGTGTGCGCCGCCCTGGTCGCGGTGGTCGTTGCCGGGGTCACCGTTGACGAAGCGGTCGGTCATCACGAAGTAGACCGCTTCGCGCGCGAACGGCTCCAGCGTGCCGTAGTAGTCGACTGCCGGCGGTGCCGGCCTGGACGCAGTGCCCGCGCAGGCGGTGGCGGTGGCAGCCAGCAGGGCGGCGGCAAGAGCGTTGCGGATCGGGTGCATGGTCGGGACGTGCCTCAGGTATGGGCGGCGGGTTCGGGCACGCGCAGCACGCACAGCCCGGCGACAAGCATGCTGGCGCCGCCCAGCACGAGGATCTTCGCCGGGTCGTCGGCGAACACGTGCTTGAGGATGTAGCCCAGCGTGGCCACCGCCACCAGCTGCGGGATGACGATGAAGAAATTGAAGATGCCCATGTACACGCCCATCTTGCGGGCGGGCACGCTGTCGGACAGCAGCGCATAGGGCAGCGACAGAATTGAGGCCCAGGCGATGCCGACGCCGACCATCGACAGCACCAGCCAGTTCTCGTCGGGCAGGAACGGGATCGAAGCCAGGCCCAGCCCGCCCAGTGACACGTTCACCAGGTGGCTGCCGCGCAGGCCGAACCGGCGGGCCATCCACGGGATCGCGATCGCCGCCAGCGCGGCAAAGCCGTTGTACGCGGCGAACAGCACGCCCACCCAGTTGGCGCCGGTGTTGTACGCGGCGGAGGCGGTGTCCGTGCTGCCGTAGTACACGCTGGTCACGGTGGCGGTGGTGTAGATCCACATCGCGAACAGCGCGAACCACGAGAAGAACTGCACCACCGCCAGCCGGCGCATCGCCAGTGGCATCGCATAGATGTCGGTCATCACCTGGGCGAAGCCGCTGTCGCGGCCCACCACGGTCAGCGCCAGCAGCGCCACGCCGTAGGTCGCCAGCAGCGCACCCAGCAGGTACAGCTCGCGCGGCAGGCCCTGCCACGCCACGCCGGCCAGGCCCAGCGCGCCGATCGCCAGCCACAGCAGGCCGAAGCGGGTGGCCCGCACGCGGTCCAGCGGTGCGCGATCCAGCGGCGCCGCCTCGTCGAAGGCTTCCAGCGCGTCCGGCGGGTATTCGCGGGTGCGCAGCACGGTCCAGGCGATCGCGCCCACCAGCACCGCGGCACCGGCGTAGAACGCGTAGCGCACGGTGTCGGGCACTTGGCCGGGGCCGGCGGTGTTGGCCACGCCTACCTTCTCCAGCAGCCACGGCAGCAGACTGGCCACCACTGAGCCGATGCCGATGAAGAAGCTCTGCATCGCATAGCCCTTGGCGCGCTGCGAGACCGGCAGTTGGTCGCCGACGAAGGCGCGGAAGGGCTCCATCGACACGTTGATGGAGGCATCCAGCACCCACAGCAGGCCGGCGGCGATCCACAGGGTGGGCGAGTGGGGCATGAACAGCAGCGCCAGCGAGGCGAGCAGGGCGCCGGCGAGGAAATAGGGGCGGCGGCGGCCCAACCCGGTCCAGGTGCGGTCGGACAGGTAGCCGATCACCGGCTGCACCAGCAGGCCGGTCAAAGGCGCGGCGACCCACAGCCCGGGCAGCGAGTCCATCTCGGCGCCCAGCGTCTGGAAGATGCGGCTGACGTTGGCGTTCTGCAGGGCGAAGCCGAACTGGATGCCCAGGAAGCCGAAGCACATGTTCCAGATCTGCCAGAACGAAAGCGGCGGCTTGGACGTCGAACCGGTGGCGTGCATGCGTTGTCCCGTGTGCGAAAACCGGCCGGTGCGGGCGGCCGGGTACATATACCGCACCGCTTCCGCGGCATCCTGCATGTAAACGTATTCACGCAGTGCAGTCGGCGCAAGGCCGGTGCGGACGCGGCATAGTCCGGCGTTGCTACAGGCGCACGGAGCGGGAATGGCAGGGCAGAACTGGTGGCGCGGCGCGGTGATCTACCAGATCTACCCGCGCAGCTACCTCGACACCAATGGCGATGGCGTCGGCGACCTGCCGGGCATCCTCGCGCGCCTCGACTACATCGCCTCGCTGGGCGTGGACGCGATCTGGATTTCGCCGTTCTTCACCTCGCCGATGGCCGACTTTGGGTACGACATCGCCGACTACCGCGATGTCGATCCGTTGTTCGGCACTCTCGACGATTTCGACCGGTTGCTGGCCAAGGCGCATGCGCTGGGGCTGAAGGTGATGATCGACCAGGTGCTCAGCCATTGCTCCATGGACCACGCCTGGTTCCGCGAAAGCCGGCAGAGCCGCGACAACCCCAAGGCCGACTGGTTCGTCTGGGCCGACGCCAAGCCGGACGGCACGCCGCCCAACAACTGGCTGTCGCTCTTCGGTGGCGTGGCCTGGCAGTGGGAGCCGCGCCGCTGTCAGTACTACCTGCACAACTTCCTGGCGTCACAGCCCGACCTGAACTTCCACAACCCGGATGTCCGCGCCGCGCAACTGGATAACGTGCGGTTCTGGCTGGATCGTGGGGTTGATGGCCTGCGTCTGGATGCGATCAACTTTTGCTTCCATGACGCGCAGCTGCGCGACAATCCGGCCAAGCCGCCGGAGCTGCGCACCGGGCGGGGCTTCAGCCCGGACAACCCATATGCCTTCCAGTACCACTGGTACAACAACACCCAGCCGGAGAATCTCACCTTTCTGGAGGCGTTGCGTGCGTTGATGGACCGCTACCCGGATGTCGGGGCGTTAGGCGAGATTTCCTCGGAAGACTCGCTGGCCACCATGGCCGAATACTGTGCCCCAGGCCGCCTGCACATGGGCTACAGCTTCGAGTTGCTGACCGAGGATGGCAGCCCGGCCCATATCCGCGCCACGGTCGAAGCGCTGGAAGCGAAGATGACCGAAGGCTGGCCGTGCTGGGCCATCTCCAACCACGACGTTCAGCGCGCGGTGACGCGCTGGGGCGGCGCCGATGCCGATGATGCCCTGGCCAGGCAGTTGGTGGCGCTGGTCTGCTCGTTGCGCGGCAGTGTCTGCCTGTACCAGGGCGAGGAGCTGGGGCTTCCGGAAGCAGAGGTGCCGTTCGAGGCACTGCAGGACCCTTATGGCAAGACGTTCTGGCCCACGTTCAAGGGGCGTGACGGCTGCCGCACGCCGATGCCGTGGCGCGCCGCCAGCGACGCCGGTTTCGGCAGTGACGCGCCGTGGCTGCCGGTGCCCGACGCCCACCGTGCACGCAGCGTGGAGATACAGGAGCATGCCGCCGACTCCGTGCTGAACGCCGTGCGCGCGTTCCTGCATTGGCGCAAGGCGCAGCCGGCATTGGTAGAGGGGGCGATCCGCTTCCTCGATGCGCCGGCGCAGGTGCTGGCGTTCGAGCGTCTCCATGAGGGCCAGCACCTGCTGCTGGCGTTCAACCTGTCGGGTCAGGCCTGCGAATGGCCGCTGCCGGTCGTTGGAACCCCACTGGAGCTGCCCGGCCCGGTGGCCGCGACGCTGGACGGCGATGTGCTCCGGCTGCCGCCGCGCGGCGTGGCCTGCCTTGCAGTGGCGCACTGAACGAAGGGGGCGGGATATGCGGGGAACGATTGCGATACGGCTGGCCGGTGTCTTGCTGGCAGCCTTGACCTGGTTCGGCTCGGCCCGGGCGGAGCAGGTGGCCACGGTGGCCTCCCCGGATGGCCGCATCGAGGTGACGCTCGACCTCAACGGTGAGGGGCGCCTGGCCTATCGGGTGTCGCGCGACGGCGCGCCGGTCATTGGCGATTCGCGCCTGGGTTTCATTTTCCGCAACGCTCGCCAGCTGCTACGCAACCTGCGGTTGGATGGCCAGACGCGGCGCAGTGTCGATGACACCTGGGAACAACCCTGGGGTGAGCGCCGCTTCGTGCGCGACCGCTACAACGAGCTGCGCGCCACGTTCGTGGAGAAGGATGGCGACCACCGCCGTTTCGACATGGTGTTCCGCGTGTTCGACGATGGGGTGGGGTTCCGTTACGAGGTTCCCCGTCAACCCGCGCTGCAGGAAGCGCAGATCGTCCAGGAACTGACCGAGTTCGCCGTCACACGGCCCGCCACGGCGTGGTGGATCCCCGCGCTGGAATGGAACCGCGCCGAATACCTCTACCGGCGCACGCCACTGGAGCAGGTCGCCGTCGCGCAGACGCCGCTGACCCTGCGCACGAACGACGGGCTGCATCTGAGCATCCACGAGGCCGCGCTGGTGGACTACGCGGGCATGAATCTGATGCGCGGCGGCGACGGCGAGCTGCGTGCGCTCCTGACTCCGGGCAGCCCGGTGCCGGTGGTCCGCACCACGCCGTTCACCACGCCGTGGCGCACGATCACCATCAGCGACCGCGCCGGTGGCCTGGTGGAGTCCAACCTGATCCTCAACTTGAACGAGCCGAACGTGCTCGGCGATGTCAGCTGGTTCACGCCTGCCAAGTACGTCGGCGTGTGGTGGTCGCTGCACCTGGACCAGCAGAGCTGGGCCAGCGGGCCCAAGCATGGCGCGACCACCGACAACACCCGGAGCATGATCGATTTCGCCGCCGCCAACGGCTTCCGCGGCGTGCTGGTGGAAGGCTGGAACCTGGGCTGGGACGGCGACTGGTTCGCCAACGGCTGGAACTTCGACTTCAGCAAGCCAACGCCGGACTACGATCTCGCCGGCCTTGGCGCCTATGCGGTGTCCAGGGGCGTGCACCTGATCGGCCACCACGAGACCGCCTGCGCGGTTAGCCATTACGAGCGCGGGATGGACGCGGCGTTCACGCTGTTCGCGGGATTGGGGATCGACGCCGTCAAGACCGGCTATGTCTGCGACGCCGGCCAGATCGAGCGCCAGGACGCCGTGGGTGGGCCGGTCCTGCGCGAATGGCACGAAGGCCAGTGGATGAGCAACCACCACCTGCGGGTGGTGCAGGCGGCCGCCCGCCACCACATCGCCATCAATGCCCACGAGCCGATCAAGGACACCGGCCTGCGCCGCACCTACCCGAACTGGATCTCCCGCGAAGGGGCGCGTGGCATGGAATACAACGCCTGGGGCAATCCGCCGAACCCGCCCGAGCACGAGGTCACCCTGGTGTTCACCCGCCTGCTGGCCGGGCCGATGGATTACACCCCCGGCATCGTCAGCCTGACCGGGCGCAACGGGCAGGAGATCCAGAGCACGCTGGCGCGGCAGCTTGCGCTCTACGTCGGCATCTACAGCCCCATCCAGATGGCGGCCGATCTGCCCGAGCATTACGCGCAGCATCCGGAGGCGTTCCAGTTCATCAAGGACGTGGCGGTGGACTGGGACGAGAGCCGCGTGCTGGCCGGCGAGGTGGGCGAGTACGTGGCCATTGCCCGCAAGCAGCGCGGCGCGCCGCTCTGGTTCGTCGGGGCAATGAACGATCGCCATCCGCGCACGCTGGTGCTGCCGCTCGACTTTCTCGATGCAGGCAGGCGCTACCGCGCGGAGATCTACCGCGACGGCGACGGCGCCGACTGGCGCGGCCCGGCGCGCTTCCGCTTCGTGCGCGAGACCAGGGCCGTAGCCCGCGGTGACCGCCTGTCCCTCTGGCTGGCCGGCGGCGGCGGGGCTGCCGTCCGGTTCGTGCCGGAATTCTGAGCCGCGGCGGCACATTCCCGCCTGCCGGTTTACTTCGTCCGTCGCCCTGCATGCAGGGTGGCGGGCCTCTTTGCCTGTTGGGCTGAAAGCGAGCGCTGGCGCGGGCCGCAAGATTTCCAGGCGTGCCCGGGATGAATACGTATGCAGGACCGTCTGTTGGCCCGTGGCAGGACTACCATCGCAACGTTCATGTGATGCGCCCGGCGCGGGCATGAAGGAGCGGGCGACACAGCCCGCCTATATCGAAAACCATTTCTGGAGGGGAAGATGGTGCAGTTGAAGCGAAATCTGTTGAGCGTGGCGCTGGCATCGGCCGCGATGATGATGGCCACCCAGGCGTTTGCGCAGGAGGCACAGCCCGCCGCGCAGAACGCGCCGGCCGCGAAGAAGAAGGCCGACGCCAAGAACCTGGACACCGTAGTGGTGACCGGCATCCGCGGCGGCATCGAGCGCGCGATCGACATCAAGAAGGACGCCACCTCGATCGTCGAGGCGATCTCCGCCGAGGACATCGGCAAGCTGCCCGACGTCAGCATCGCCGAATCCATCGCCCGCCTGCCGGGCGTGGCCGCGCAGCGCGTGGCCGGCCGTGCGCAGGTGATCAGCGTGCGTGGCCTGTCGCCCGACTTCTCCACCACCCTGCTCAATGGCCGCGAGCTGGTCAGCACCGGCGACAACCGCAGCGTGGAGTTCGACCAGTACCCGTCCGAGCTGATGGCCGGGGTCACCCTGTACAAGACGCCCGACGCGGCGCTGGTGGGTCAGGGCCTGTCCGGCACGTTGGACATGCGCACCGTGCGCCCGCTGGACTATGACAAGCCGGTGATCGCGATCAGCGGCCGCTGGCAGCGCAATTCGCTGGGGTCCGCCGCCAACCAGGGCGCCACCGGCAACCGCTTCAACGCCAGCTACATCGGCCAGTCCGCCGACCGCACCGTCGGCTATTCGATCGGTTACTCCCACTCCGACACGCCGATCCAGGAAAACCAGGTCGGTCTGTACGAGCCGTGGTTTGAGACGGGCGCAGGCTGGCGCCCCGGCATTCCCGCCGGCACTTGGTTCTCGGACGGTATCAAGGCGCTGCGCCGGACCGGCTACACCAAGCGTGACGGCGTGATGGCGACACTGGAGTTCCGCCCTTCCGATACCTGGATCAGCACGTTCGACGCCTTCCATTCGCAGTCCAAGCAGGAAGACACCGCCAACCAGTTCGAGTCGCACCTCTACTACAACGGCGATTATCCCTGCAGCCCGGCCTGCAGCTGGACCAACGTCACTACCACGAGTAACGGCAGCCTCAGCAGCGGCCAGGTGGTGAACGTCTATCCGCTGGTGCGCGGCATGTACAACAGGCGCAAGGACGAGATCAATGCCGTTGCCTGGAAAAACGAGCTGTTCTTCGGCCAGGTGAAGCTGACCGCCGACGCCAGCTGGTCGAAGGCCAAGCGCAACGAGATCAATCTCGAGAACAACACGCAGCTGGTGCCGGCCAAGCAGCTGGATACGCTGACCATCAACTACGGCAACAGCCCGTTCCCGCAGTTGACCCCCGGCCGCGATTACTCGGATCCGACCAAGCTCTATCTGCGCAACACCATCTACGGCTCCGGCTACGGCAAGACCCCGCGGGTCGAGGACGAGCTGAGCAGCTTCCGTCTGGATGGCGAATTCCCGGTGCCGGCATCGATGGCCGACCTCTTCTCAGGTTTCAACGCGGGCTTCAACTACGCCGACCGGCAGAAGCAGAAGTGGCAGCCCGAAGGCGGCATCAACGTCGGCGCACAGGGCGACACCACCATCGCCTCCGACTTGCAGTACGGCTTGGTCGACCTGGGCTTTGCTGGCGTGGGCATGATCCCGTCCTGGAACGTCCCGGGCGCGGTTGCCCGCTACATGACCTTCAATCCGGTCGATAACCTCGACTACCTGATCCCGAAGGCCTGGACCGTCACCGAACGCATCACCACCGGCTACTTCAAGGCCAACATCGACACCACCTGGGGCTCGGTGCCGGTGCGCGGCAACGTTGGCGTGCAGGTCCAGTACACCGACCAGTCGTCCGATGCCCGTTACTGGGATGCCACGCAGCCGGCGGGCAGCCGCGCGCTGCCGATCCACAAGGGCGCCAAGTACACCGATGTGCTGCCCAGCATGAACCTGGCGTTCTCGCTGGCCGATGATCAGACCGTGCGCGTGGCGCTGGCCCGCCAGGTGGCGCGCGCCCGTGTCGACCAGATGCGCGCCTCGCTGGATTTCGGCGTCAATACCGCGACCGGCAAGCCGGGCGGCGGTGGCGGCAACCCGGAGCTGGCGCCGTGGCGTGCCAACGCCTTCGATGTGTCGTGGGAGAAGTACTACGGTTCCAAGGCCTATCTGGCCGCCGCTTACTTCTACAAGCAGCTGACCAGCTACATCTACACCCAGACCCGCGACGGTTATGACTTCACCGATCAGGTGGCATCGTGGCTGGCCGTCAACGGCAGCACCCTGCCGCCGGGCGTGACGGTGCAGAACACCGGCAACTACACCGCGCCGTTCAACGGCAAGGGCGGCAAGCTGCAGGGCCTGGAGCTGACTGCTTCGATGCCGCTGAACATGCTCTTCGGCGAAGCGTTCAACGGCTTTGGCGTCGTGGCCAGTGCCAGCTTCACCGACAGCAGCATCAAGATCCTGGCGCCGGAGAATGCCAGCAGCATCGGCAACGATCCGATCACCCTGCCGGGCCTGTCCAAGCGGGTCTACAACCTGACCGCCTATTACGAGCGCAACGGCTTCGAGTTCCGCATCAACAACCGACGCCGCTCGGATTTCATCGGCGAGATCGGCAACTTCGATGGTGCCCGCTCGCTGCGCTACGTGGTCGGTGAGAACATCACCGACGCGCAGGTCAGCTACACCTTTGGCGACGATAGCGGCTTCAAGGGCCTGAGCCTGCTGCTGCAGGCCAGCAACCTGGGCGACGCGTCGTACCGCACGTACGCGGGCACCAAGGACCGTCCGCTGGAAACCATCAAGTGGGGCCGCACCCTGCTGCTGGGCGCCAGCTACAAGTTCTGATCCGCGCTCGACCCGTCACACGCCTCACCCCTGTGATGGACGCCCCGCCGGTGGAAGCCGGCGGGGTTTTCTTTGGGCGGGCGAGGTGGTGGCGTCTCTGGAAAATCCAGCGCGGAGGCAGCCGGAACACTGCTTGCGCGCTGCACGAACGCGCGCGAGGCCCACCCCGGCAGGGGGCGGTGTGGAGGAGGGGCGCCGGCAAAACGCCGGCGGGGGGCTCAGGTGCGGTGCGCCAGCGCGGCCGCGTCGCGTGCCAGCCGGCCGATCCGGCCCCAGTCGCCGGTCTGGATGGCGTCGCCCGGCAGCATCCAGGAGCCGCCGACGCAAGCCACATTGGGCAGCGCCAAGTAGGCGGGCGCCTTGGCAGCGTCGATCCCGCCGGTCGGGCAGAAGCGTGCCTGCGGGAACGGGCCGGCGAAGCCCTTGAGCGCGGCGGTGCCGCCGCTGGCCTCCGCCGGGAAGAACTTGAAGCGGCGCCAGCCGTGTTCCAGCCCGCGCATCAGCTCGCTGGCCGTGGCGATGCCCGGGATCAGCGGCGTCCCACAGTCCCTCGCGGCGTCATAGAGCGCATCGGTAGCGCCGGGCGAGATGGCGAACGCCGCGCCCGCCTCCGTCACGCGCGCCAGGTCCGCGGCGGACAGCACCGTCCCCGCGCCCACGCAGGCGCTGGGCAGTTCGCGCGCCAGCAGCGCGATGGCCTCCAGCGCGCAGGCTGTGCGCAGGGTCACTTCCAGCACCGGCAGGCCGTTGTCCACCAGCGTGCGGCACAGCGGCAGGGCATCCTCCAGCCGTTCGATGGTGAGCACCGGGATGACCGGCGCGCGGGCGAACACGGCATCCACGCGGTCGCGCAGGCGGTCGGGATCGAACATGGTCAGGACTCCGAGGCGCGCAGCGCGCAGGCGGCGCCGAGCAGGCCGGGGTGGGGGTGGGTGATGACGTGGATCGGCACCGATTCCAGCAGCGTGGCCATGCGGCCCTTGGCGAGGAAGCGTTCGCGGAAGGCGCTGCTGCGCAGGAACGGCAGGAACCGCGGCACGATGCCGCCGGCGATCACCACGCTGCGCGCGCCGTGGATCAGCGCGCAGTCGCCAGCAACGCTGCCCAGCACCGCGCAGAAGCGTGCCAGTGCGCGCCGCGCGGCCTGGTCGTGGCCATCCAGCGCGGCGGCCACCACGTCGGCCGGGTCGCGCAGGGCAGGGCGGCGCAGGGTGGTTTCGCCGGGTTGCGGCAGCGCGTCAGGAAGCAGGTCACCGACGCCGCGCAGTACCGCGTCGATCTCGGAGAGCCCCTTCCCGCACAGCAGGCGCTCGGTGGACGTGCGGCCGTGCTGGGCGGTCAGCCACGCGGCGATCGTCCGCTCTTCGTCGCCGATGGGCGCAAAGCCGACGTGCCCGCCCTCGGTCTCCACCACCTGCCAGCCGCGGTCGGGGTCCCCGACCAGCAGCGCGACGCCCAGCCCGGTGCCGGGGCCGAGCACGCTGATCGGCCCGCGCAGCGGCGCCTGCAGGGTGCCATGCAGGGTGACCAGATGGCTGTCGTCGAGGGCCGGAATGGCCCAGGCCACCGCGCCGAAATCGTTGAGCATGCGCAGTTCGGACAAGCCCAGCGTCCGCTGCAGTTCGCTGCGGCTGAACGACCAGGCGCGGTTGGTCAGACGGATCTCGTCGCTGCCGACCGGGCAGGCGACGGCCAGCGCGGCGCGGGTCGGGGTGGCGTCCACGCCCGACAGGTAATGCTCGATGGCGTGCTGCAGGCTGGCGAACTGGGCGTTCGGCAGCGACTTCGAGGCCTGCAGTTCGACGGTCGGTGACGCCAGGTCCACCAGCGCGAAGCGCGCATTGGTGCCGCCGATGTCGCCGACCAGCGCCAGCCCGGACCGGCTCATGCGCCGGCCCCGAACAGCGGGCTTGCGCCTTCTTCCGCGGAGCCGACGTTGCCACGCATCAGGCCGAACAATTCGCGGCCCATCCCGGCCTGGTTGCCCGACAGGTCCAGCGCCGCGGCGTCGCGTGCGGCCCACTCGACGGCATCCACCAGCACGTCCAGCGTGCCGGCCTCGGCGTCGATGCAGACCGGATCACCGTCGCGCAGCTTGGCCAGCGGCCCGCCGTCGGCAGCCTCGGGGGTCACGTGGATCGCTGCCAGCACCTTGCCCGATGCGCCGGACATGCGGCCGTCGGTGAGCAGCGCGACGCGCTGGCCGCGGTCCTGCAGCGCCGCCAGCGTGGGCGTCAGCTTGTGCAGCTCGGGCATGCCGTTGGCGCGCGGCCCCTGGCCGCGGACCACCGCGATGAAATCGCCGTCCAACGTGCCGGCCTGGAAGGCGGCCAACAGCGCGTCCTGCGAGTCGAAGAGGCGGGCCGGTGCCTGGTGGCGGCGGAATTCTGGGGCTACCGCCGAGATTTTCACCACCGCGCGGCCCAGGTTGCCCTGCAGCCGGCGCAGGCCGCCTTCGGCGTCGAACGGCGCCGACACCGGCCGCACGATATCGGTATCGCGCGATGTGGCCGGCGGGTCGCGCCAGCGCAGCGCCAGGTCGTCCAGCCAGGGCTGCCTCGCCTGCTGGCGCAGCGTGCCGCCGTGCACGCAGGCGATGTCTTCGTGCAGCAGGCCGGCGTCCAGCAGTTGGCTGATGACGAAGCCCATGCCGCCGGCGGCCTCGAAGTGGTTCACGTCGGCGGCGCCGTTGGGGTAGATGCGCGCCAGCAGCGGCGTGGCGCGGGACAGGGCATCGAAATCGTCCCAGTCGATCAGGATGCCGGCAGCCCGTGCGATCGCCACCAGGTGCAGCGTGTGGTTGGTGGAGCCGCCGGTGGCGGCCAGGCCCACCATCGCGTTGACGATGGCTTTTTCGTCGATCGTGCGTGCCAGCGGACGGTAGTCATCGCCGAGCGCGGTGATGCGCAGCGCCTGCTCGGCGGCAGCCACGGTCAGCGCATCGCGCAGCGGCGTGTTCGGCGGCACGAAGGCGCTGCCCGGCAGGTGCAGGCCCATCACCTCCATCAGCATCTGGTTGGAGTTGGCGGTGCCGTAGAACGTGCAGGTGCCGGGCGCATGGTAGGACGCGGCTTCGGCCTCCATCAGCTCCTCGCGGCTGGCCTGGCCCAGCGCGTAGCGCTGGCGGACCTCGGCCTTCTGCTTGTTGGGGATGCCGGAGGGCATCGGCCCGGCCGGGACGAAGATGGTGGGCAGGTGGCCGAAGCTCAGTGCGCCGATCAGCAGGCCCGGCACGATCTTGTCGCAGACGCCCAGGCAGAGCACCGCATCAAAGCTGTCATGCGACAGCGAGACCGCGGTGGCCATGGCGATGACATCGCGCGAGAACAGCGACAGTTCCATGCCGGCGCGGCCTTGGGTCACGCCGTCGCACATCGCAGGTACGCCACCGGCCACCTGCGCACTGCCACCGGCGTTGCGCGCCGCCATCCGGATCAGCGACGGGTAGTGCTCCATCGGCTGGTGGGCGCTCAGCATGTCGTTGTAGGCCGTCACGATCCCGATGTTGCCGCCGCGACCACTGCGCAGCGCCGGCTTGTCCGGGCCTGCGGCCGCGAAGGCATGGGCGAGGTTGCCGCAGGACAGTTTGTATCGGTACGGGCCATTGCCGCGCGCCGTGTCCATCCGCGCCAGATAGGCGGCGCGGGTGTCGCGGCTGCGCCCGGCGATGCGGGCAGTGACGCGTTCGACGACGGGATGCAGCGCAACGGTGGCCATCAGGGACTCCAGTGGACGTGGATCGGGGCGCCGGCGCGCAGCAGCGCGGCGACCGGAAGTGGGGTTGACGGCGCCTGCAGTACCTCGCGCAGGACCGCGCGCTTGTCGTGGCCGGTCACCACCAGGTGCACGGCGCATGCGCGGAGCAGCCGCGGCAGGGTCAGGCTGATCCGCGCGAACGGCGCTTCGGGCGGCAGCGGCTCGGGCAGGGTGGCGATCGCGTCGATCCCGCTGTCCATCGCCAGGCCATCGTGCAGGTTGGCCGCGCCGGGAAACAGCGATGCAATGTGGCCGTCCGCGCCCATGCCCAGCAGCACGGCGTCGAAGGGTTCGGGATGCGCGGCGAGCAAGGCGCGCGACTGCGCCAGCGAGGCGTCAATGTTGCCATTGGCGGCGGTGATCGGATGCACAGAGATGCTGGTCTCTGCGGGCTGCAACAGAGCAACGTCATTCCCTCCTTCGCGGGAAGGACGAGCAAAGGCATTGCCGGCAAACGCTGCGCGCAGGTTGCGCAGGTTGCAGGCCGGATGGTCGTGCGGGACGCAGCGGTCGTCGGTGGGTACGGCGTCGATGCGGCCGCCCAGGGCCGCCCGCGCCAGATGCGCATAGACCGGCAGCGGCGTGCGTCCGCCGGCCAGCGCCAGCCAGGCGGCCCCGCGCCGCGCGATCGCGTCACGGCAGGCCGCTTCCATCGCCGCGGCCACGCCGCCAACCAGCGCGGCGGTATCTTCGTAGAGGTGTTCGACGGACGTCATCACCGTGCGGTCGCTCATTCGCGCCAGCTGTGGCCAAGACGGTCCACCAGCGACACCGATGCGGCCGGGCCCCAGGTGCCGGCGGGATAGGGCTTGGGCTGCATGCCCGTGGCGTGCCAGCCATCGGCGATGGCGTCCACCCACTGCCAGGCGGCCTCGGTCTCGTCGCGGCGGACAAACAGCGTGCCGTTGCCCTCGATCGCATCGAGATAGAGGCGCTCGTAGGCGATGCGACGGCGCGCGCTCTGGAATTCCTGGTGGAAATCGAGGTCCAGCGCCACCTGCGACAGGCGCAGGCCGTGGCGGTCCAGGCCAGGCGTTTTGCTCATCAGGTCCAGCTCGATGCGCTCCTCCGGTTGCAGTTTGATCAGCAGCCCGTTCGGCTGCATGTCCGCCGCCGCAGGGCCGCCGAAGATCGAGTACGGCACCTTGCGGAACTGGATATAGATCTCGGTGCTGCGCGACGGCAGGCGCTTGCCGGTGCGCAGGTAGAAGGGCACACCCGACCATCGCCAGTTGTCGACGTGTGCACGCAGCGCCACGAAGGTCTCGGTGCGGCTGGCCCTGCCCAGCTCCTCCGCGTAGCCCGGAACCGCCCGGCCATCGATGGCACCGGCGGTGTACTGGCCGGCCACCGACTCGGTGGCCACGTTGGTGCGGTCGATGGCGCGCAGCGAGCGCAGCACCTTGATCTTCTCGTTGCGCACGGCGGTGGGATCGAACCGCGCCGGTGGCTCCATCGCCACCAGGCACAGCAGCTGCAGCATGTGGTTCTGCAGCATGTCGCGCAGTGCACCGGCATCGTCGTAATAGTCGCCGCGGCCCTCGACGCCGACTGTTTCCCCGACGGTGATCTGCACCTGTTCGATGTGGCGTGCGTTCCACAGGGGTTCAAACAGTGCATTCCCGAAGCGCAGTGCGATGAGGTTCTGCACGCCTTCCTTGCCGAGGTAATGGTCGACGCGGAAGATGCGCTCCTCGTCGAAGGCCTTGGCCACCGCGTCATTGATCAGCGTTGCGCTGGCCAGGTCCTTGCCGATGGGTTTTTCCAGCATCACCCGCGTGCCCGGGCCGGCCACGCCGTTTGCCGCCAGTGCGCGACAGGCCGGGCCGTAGAACCGCGGTGCGGTGCTCATGTGGTAGAGCACGTCGCCGTTGCGCAGCGTATTGATGTGCCCGGCCAGCGTCTGCATCGAGACATCGTCGTCGGCGCTGGCGGCGCAGTAGTCCAGCCGGTCCAGCAGGCCGCGCAGGGCGGCATCGCTGCGTTCCGCGGCGGGTATGCGCTCCTTGATGCTCGCCGCCACCAGCGCGGCGAACCCGTCGCGGTCCAGCTCGCTGCGCGCGGTGCCGAGGATGCGCATGCCGTCCGGCAGCAGGCGTTCGGCCTGCAGGCTGTACAGCGATGGCAGCAGCATGCGTCTTGCCAGGTCGCCGGTGGCGCCGAATACGGTCAACAACGAAGCGGGCGTGGCATGCGTCACGGAATCGGTCCAAAAACGAGGATGTTCCAAGCTTAATACGCTTTGTCGTTCAGGTCGGCGGTGCACACGTTTTCAATTGCCGCTGAGCGCGTACGGCGTGGCCTGCGGCGCCTTGGGCAATACGCCTAGGTATGTCGAGATACGGAGTTTAAACTCGCGTTTTCCCCCTTTCGGCCAGTCCATGACCCGCGCTTCATCGTTCACCCGCGAGCAGCTGTTGGCCAGCGCCCGTGGCGAGTTGTTCCCCAACAGCGTTGCCCGCCTGCCGGCCGATCCGATGCTGATGTTTGACCGCATCGTCGAGATCAACGACGACGGCGGTGCGCACGGCAAGGGCTTCGTGCGTGCCGAGTTGGACATCCGCCCGGACCTCTGGTTCTTCCAGTGTCATTTCCTCGGCGACCCGGTGATGCCGGGCTGCCTGGGCCTGGACGCGATGTGGCAGCTGGTCGGCTTCTACCTGACCTGGCTGGGCGCCCCGGGCCGCGGCCGCGCACTGGGCTGCGGGGAGGTGAAGTTCACCGGCCAGGTGCTGCCTACCGCCAAGGTGGTCACCTACGAAATCGACGTCACCCGCGTGATCAACCGCAAGCTGGTGGTGGCGCAGGCCGACGCCCGCACGCTGGTCGATGGTCGTGAGATCTACACCGCGAAGGACCTGCGGGTGGGCCTGTTCACCTCGACGGAGAGCTTCTGACATGCGTCGTGTCGCCATCACCGGGATGGGCATCACGTCCTGCCTCGGCAACGACCTCGATACCGTCTCGCGCGCCCTGCGCGAGGGCCGCTCCGGGATCCGCACGCTGCCCGATTCGGTCCAGCGCGGTCTGCGCAGCCAGGTGGGCGGCGCGGTCGAGCTGGATCTCGATGCCGTGATCGACCGCAAGCTGAAGCGCTTCATGAGCGACGCCGCCGCCTACAGCTACCTGGCCCTGCGCGACGCCATCGCCGATGCCGGCCTGGACGAGGCGCAGGTCAGCCATCCGCGCACCGGCCTGATCGCCGGTTCCGGCGGCGGTTCCAGCCGCTGGCAGGTGGAGACCGCCGACATCCTGCGCGAGCGCGGCGTGCGCAAGGTGGGGCCGTACATGGTGCCGCGGACGATGTGCTCCACGGTGTCCGCCAATCTGGCCACCGCCTTCCATATCAAGGGTTTGAGCTACTCCATCAGCGCCGCCTGCGCGACCTCCGCGCACTGCATCGGGGCCGGCGCAGACCTGATCCGCCACGGCGCGCAGGACATCGTGTTCGCGGGCGGCGGCGAGGATCTGGACTGGACGATGACGGTGATGTTCGACGCGATGGGCGCACTGTCCACCGGCTACAACGCGACGCCCGAACGCGCCTCGCGTCCGTACGATGCAGGCCGTGACGGCTTCGTCATCGGCAGCGGCGGCGGCATGCTGGTGCTGGAGGACTGGGACCACGCGGTCGCGCGCGGCGCGCATATCCACGCGGAGCTGGTGGGCTACGGTGTCACCAGTGACGGTGCCGACATGGTCGCACCGAGCGGCGAGGGTGCGGTGCGCTGCATGCAGATGGCACTGGAGGGCGTGGACCGCCCGGTGGATTACCTCAACACCCACGGCACGTCGACGCCGCTGGGCGACATCGTGGAGCTGCGCGCGGTGCGCGAGGCGTTTGGCGACGCGGTGCCGCCGCTGTCGTCCACCAAGGCGCTCAGCGGCCATTCCCTGGGTGCGGCCAGCGTGCACGAGGCGATCTACAGCCTGCTGATGCTGCGCGACGGCTTCATCGCGGGCTCCGCCAACATCGAGGTGCTGGACCCGGAGGCCGCGGGTTTCCCGATCGTGTGGGAGAGCCGCGAGGCGCGGCTGGACGTGGTGATGTCGAACAGCTTCGGCTTCGGCGGCACCAACGCTGCGCTGGTGTTCGCACGGGCTTGAGCCACGCCGCCACGGCGCTCCCGTGCATCCGTGGCGCGCGACGACAAATCCTGTTCGCCTCCGTCATGTCCACCCCATCCCGGCGCCGGTGATGGGATGTGCCGGCGTTGCAATTTTCCGGTCGATGCTTGGTAAAATACAGCTCGATAGATGTATAAAACATCTATAGTGATGCTTAATAGTCCAAGATGGTGTCGGGAGACCTGCCGTGATCACCTCCGCCCAGATGCGCGCAGCCCGCGCCCTGCTCGGTATCGACCAGAAGACCCTGGCCAAGCTGGCCGGCCTGTCGCTGCCGACCATCCAGCGCATGGAGGCCAGCGACGGGACCGTGCGCGGGATGGTCGACTCGCTCACCCGGGTGGTGGAGGCCTTGGAGGCCGCCGGCGTGGAGCTGATCGGCGAAGGGGCGAGCAGTCCGGGCGGTGGGCGCGGTGTGCGCCTGCAATCCAGAAACCAGACGTCATGAGCAGGAGTCGGATGCAATGATCGCGATCGTGGAAGCCGCACGAGCCGGGTTGTTGCGGCGGGAAAACTGGCCGCGCAATCTGGTCGCCGGTGTCATCGTCGGGGTGGTGGCGCTGCCGCTGGCCATGGCCTTTGCCATCGCGTCGGGCGTCAAGCCGGAACAGGGCCTGTACACGGCGATCATCGCCGGGATCGCGGTGTCGCTGTTCGGCGGCTCGCGCGTGCAGATCGCCGGACCGACCGGAGCCTTCATCGTCATCCTGGCTGGGATAGTGGCGCAGTTCGGTGTGGATGGCCTGCTGCTGGCAACCCTGATGGCCGGGGTGATACTGGTGGCGATGGGCTGGGCGCGTCTGGGCGGGGTGATCCGCTACATCCCCGATCCGGTGATCGTCGGCTTCACCGCGGGGATCGCGGTCATCATCTGGGTGGGGCAGTGGCAGTACTTCTTCGGCTTGCCGGCGCCCGGCGATGGCCCGTTCTATCTCAAGCTCTGGCGGCTTGTGCAGTCGTTCGGGCACCTCGATCCTGCGACCACGGCGGTGGGCATGGTCAGCCTGCTGCTGACCCTGTGGGGGTCGCGCATTCCGGGGCTGTCGCGGGTGCCGGGGCCGCTCCTGGCGATGCTGGTGGCCACGGGCATCGTCAGCGTGCTGGGTCTGCCGAGTGTGGCGACCATCGAATCCACCTACGGGGCGATTCCGCGCAGCCTGCCGTCCTTGCAGTTCCCGGTGGCGGATTTCGACCGCTGGATGGCGCTGCTGCCATCGGCGTTCACCATCGCCATGCTGGGGGCGATCGAGTCGCTGCTGTCGGCGATGGTTGCCGATAGCATGGCCGGCACCCGGCATGATTCCAATCAGGAACTGATCGGGCAGGGCATCGCCAATATCCTCTCGCCGCTGTTCGGCGGTATTGCCGCGACCGGGGCGATTGCCCGTACCGCCACCAACATCCGCAATGGCGGCAATGCACCGATTGCAGGCGTGGTACACGGGATCACCCTGCTGCTGATCCTGCTGGCGCTGGCGCCCTACGCCGGCAAGGTGCCGCTGGCGGCGCTGGCCGCCGTGCTGTTCGTGGTGGCCTGGAACATGAGCGAGGTGCACCGTTTCCTGCGCCTGCTGCGGCATGCGCCGCGTGCCGATGCCGGCATTCTGGTGATCACCTTCGCACTGACCATCTTTACCGACCTGGTGGTGGCGGTGAATATCGGCGTGATCCTGGCGATGTTCCAGTTCATGCGGCGGATGAGTGCGGCCGTGTCGGTGGTCGAACACGATCCGCACAGCCTGCGCGAGCAGTTGGCCCGGGCCGGGCTGCAGGCGCTGCCGCCCGATCTGGTGGTGTACGCCATCGAAGGGCCGTTCTTCTTCGGCTCGGTGGATTCGCTGGAGCGGGCGCTGTCGTGGTCGCGGCAGCCGCCGAAGGTGCTGGTGCTGTGGCTGGAACGCGTCCCGCTGATCGATGCCACCGGCCTCAAGCGGCTGGAGTCCACCATCGAAGCCATGCACAAGCGTGGGATCAAGGTGGTGCTGTGCGGCGCCAACCTGCGTGTGCTGCGCAAGCTGATGCGGGCGCAGCTGGTGCGCCGCGACCATCCCGATGGCTATTACGCGGATCTGGCCGATGCCCTGCGCGCGCTTGCCGATGCGCACGGGCAGGCCGAGGCGGCTCAGAGCGCGTCGGAGGCGTAATCGGCCAGGCGGGAACGCTCGCCGCGGCGCAGGGTGACGTGAGCGCTGTGGGCCCAGCTCTTGAAGCGGTCCACGGCGTAGGTCAGCCCGGAGGTGGTCTCGGTCAGATAGGGCGTGTCGATCTGTTCGACATTGCCCAGGCAGATGATTTTGGTGCCAGGACCGGCGCGGGTGATCAGGGTCTTCATCTGCTTGGGCGTCAGGTTCTGCGCCTCGTCGAGGATCAGATAGCGCGACAGGAAGGTGCGGCCGCGCATGAAGTTGAGCGAGCGGATTTTGATCCTCGAAGCCAGCAGGTCGTTGGTGGCCGCACGGCCCCAGCTGCCGCCGTCCTGGTTGTGGGTCAGCACTTCCAGGTTGTCGGTCAGGGCGCCCATCCACGGCGTCATCTTTTCCTCCTCGGTACCCGGGAGGAAGCCGATGTCCTCGCCCACGCTGACCGTCGCACGGGTCATGATGATCTCGCGGTAGCGCTGCTGGTCCATCGTCTGTGCCAGGCCCGCCGCCAGCGCCAGCAGGGTCTTGCCGGTGCCGGCGGTGCCCAGCAGGGTGACGAAGTCGATGTCCGGGTCCATCAGTGCATTGAGTGCGAAGTTCTGCTCGCGGTTGCGCGCGGCGATGCCCCAGACCGCATGCTGGTTGTGGCGGAAGTCGTCCACGATGCGCAGGGTGATGCGGTCGCCATCGACCTTGGCCACCTTCAACTCCGACTGCTCGTCGCCGGGCAGGAAGGCGAACTGGTTGGGATACCACTCCTCTCCCTCGGCGCGGGCGATCTCGTAATAGGTGCGGCCCTTGTCCGTCCACGACTTCAGGTCCTTGCCGTGGCGCTGCCAGAAGTCCTCGGCCAGCGGCGTGGCGCCCGTGTAAAGCAGGCTGAAGTCGTCCAGCGCGCGGTCGTTTTCGTAGTCCTCGCTGACGATGCCGGCGATCGAGGCCTTGATGCGCAGGTTGATGTCCTTGGACACGAACACCACCGGCGTTTCCGGCTCGGATTGCTTCAGCACCAGGATCGCGCCGAGGATGTTGTTGTCCGGGATGACCGTGCCGAAGCGCTTGCCGGCATCGAAATCGCCGGTCTGGAAGCGCAGCTTGCCCGCGCTTTCGGCCCCACGCAGCTGCAAGCCCTGCGGGCGTGCCAGAGGGATGCCGTTGTGGACGTCGGCGCTGCCGTGGGCCTCGATCAGCTCGTTGAGGAAGCGACTGACCTGGCGGGCATTGCGGCTGGCTTCGCTGGTGCCCTTCTTGCCGTTGTCCAGCTCCTCCATCACCTGCATCGGCAGGTACACATCGTGTTCCTCGAACTTGAACAGCGCGGTGGGGTCGTGCATCAGCACGTTGGTATCGAGGACGTAGATGCGCTTGCTCCGGGTCATGCGGCATTCCCTTCGGTCGGACGGCAGCGGGCCACCGCATCCCGCAGGGCGGGGCAGTGGAGGAAAAGGGCGGCGGGGGCGATCACTTGGCTTGGGCGGCCTGCAGCGCGTCGAGCACGGCCTGCGCGTGGCCGGGCACCTTCACGGGCTGCCATTTCTGGCGCACCGTGCCGGTAGGGTCGATCAGGAACGTGCTGCGCACGATGCCAAGATACTCGCGGCCGTACAGCTTCTTGGGCTGCACCACCCCGAAGGCATCGCATACCGTACCGTCGGTGTCGCTGACCAGGTCGAACCGGAAGCCCTGCTTGGCGCAGAAGTTCTGGTGGGACTTGATCGAATCCTTGGACACGCCAAGGACCACGGCGCCCGCGCGCTGGAACTTGGGCAACAGGGCGTTGAAGTCCAACCCTTCGGTGGTGCAACCGGGGGTGGAATCCTTGGGGTAGAAGTACAGCACCAGCCATTTGCCTGCGTAGTCGCCAAGCGTGGCGGTGGTGCCGCTGGACAGTGCGAGAGGCAGGTCGGGGATGCGGTCGCCGGTGTCGATCATCGGGATGCGAACTCCGCTCAGTACTTCATCGGGTCCATGATGGCGTCGAGATTCAGGTGGTCGCAGAACTCAAGGAAATCATCGCGCAGGGCGGCGATGTGCATGTCCGCCGGAACGCCGATGGTCAGCTGCGCGGAGAACATGTCGGCGCCGGTCTGCATCGCCCGGTAGCGCGAGCAGTGCAGACTTTCGATGGTGATGCCCTGGTGGTCGAAGAAGTCGGCCAGCTGGAACAGGATGCCCGGCTTGTCGGCGGCGATGACCTCCACCACGTAGGGCAGCAGGCTGGACTGCAGGGGCTTGGGGCCCGTGCGGTACCACACCAGCTTCAGGCCTTCCTCGCGCTCCAGCTTGGTCAGCATGGTCTCCAGCTTGGCCACCGCGTCCCAGGAGCCGGTCACCAGCGCCGTGACCGACACGTCGCGGCCCACCGTGGCCAGCCGCGTGTCCACCAGGTTGCACCCGGAGTCCGCGATCCGCCGGGTCACCGCCAGCAGCGGGGACTGCGGATGGGTGGTGTAGGCGTTGATCAGCAGGTGGTTCTCGTTCGGCGCGGCGGGCCGGGGAGCGGCGGTCTTGCTCAATGCGGGACATCCAGGGCGGTGGGGAAATGCCGCCAGCGCATGGCTGCATCGGTGTCAGCATACTTGCCGGCGCTTTCTAGCCGCAAGTAAGATCACCGTATCCGCGTGTTTTCCCCCGAACCTGCGCTGCGCCCCGGCGCCGCGCCCTGCACGAGTCCTCCGCCCTTGCGACTTTCCGGCAGCATTACCGCCCTGGCGACCCCTTTCACGGCCGCCGGCGACCTCGATGTTCCCGCCTGGGAACGGCTGCTGCAGGCGCAGCTGGCGGCGGGGACGCAGGCGGTGGTGGTGGCCGGGTCCACCGGTGAGGCCGCGGCCCTGTTCGATGACGAGTACGACCTGCTGCTGCAGACCGCGGTGGAGCGGCTCGGGGGGCGGATGCCGGTTCTAGCCGGCACCGGGCAGTCCAATACCGCCAAGACCATCCGCTGCACCCGGCGCGCGGCTGCACTGGGGGCCGATGCCGCCCTGGTGGTCACCCCGCCCTATGTGCGGCCTACCCAGGCCGGACTGCTGGCGCATTACCGCGCGGTGGCGGACGAGGGCGGGCTGCCGGTGGTGCTGTACAACGTGCCCGGCCGCACCGGCTGCGACATGGTGCCCGCTACCGTGGGAGAGCTGTCGATCCACGCCAATATCATCGGCATCAAGGAGGCGCGCGCCGAGGAAGACCGGATGGAAGCCCTGCTGCCGCTGCGCCGCGAGGACTTCGCCGTGCTCAGCGGCGATGATCCGACCGCCGTGCGCGTCATGTTGGCCGGCGCCGATGGCGTCATCTCGGTCGCCTCCAACGTCGTTCCGGCCACCTTCCGCCGCCTGTGCGACCGCGCCCGTGCGGGCGACGCGGCCGGCGCGCAGGTGTTGGACGGCGCGTTGGCCGAGCTTTATCACTTCCTCGGCGTGGAGCCCAACCCGATCCCGGTCAAGGCGCTTCTGGCGCTGGACGGGATCGGGCACGGCCTGCGCCTGCCGCTGCAACCGCTATCATCGGCGCATGTTGCCCAGGCCCAGCGCCTGCACACCGCCATCCGCCAACTCGAAGAACGCAGCCGCGCCGACGCGGCCTGACTGGAGAACCCGATGCACCGCACTTTCCGCGCGACCCTGGCCGCCCCCCTTGTCGCCGTCCTGCTGGTGGGGGGGCTCTCCGGCTGCCACTGGTTCAAGAAGAAGAACGAGCTCTACACCCAGAGCGCCGAGGCGCGCCCGCTGGAAGTGCCGCCGGATCTGGACCGTCCGGCCGCCGACAAGGCCATGGCGCTGCCGTCCGTGGGGACCTCCAGCGTCACGGCGTCCGCTGCCGTCCCGGCCGCGGTGGCTCCGTTGGGCTTCAACGCCGCCGGTGACCGCGACGCGGTGTTCGCCAAGGTCGGCGACGTGCTGGGCGCCACGTCCGGCGTGCAGATCGCCAGCAAGGCCGAGATCCTGGGCACCTACGACGTGGATTACATGGGCGCCAAGTTCCTGGTCCGCGTGACCAAGGCCGGCGACGGCACCTACGTGTCCGCGGTCGACCCGCGCGGCCTGCCGCCCAGCGGGGAAGCCGCCGGCAAGCTGATCGGTCTGCTCAAGGCCGCGATCGCACCGTAACCGGGGGCATTGTCCTCCACCGGCCTGGGGCTTGCTCGGCAAGTCCTGGGTGCGGATGCCGCATCCTGTCGCCGCGCTTCGCGTCTCCGGCGCGAGGCGCATCTGTTTTGATGGGAACGACAAATTCGCGCAGGACGCGCCCCGGGGTCGCGCAGCGGCTGGCCGGTCAGCACGGATAAACCCTGCACAGGCGTGGGCAGTGGGATCCGGGCGCGGCCCGGTCGATGGCGTTGCCGGGTGTTCCAGTACGTGGGGCGGTGGGCTGCCGATGGAACCGGCTGATCAGCGCTCCAGCAGCGCCAGCTTGTTCGGCTTGCCGTCCCACTCGGCGTGGTCGGCGGGCGGGTCCTTGCGCACGGTCAGCACCGGCCATTCCTTCGCCAATTCCGCGTTGAGGCCGATGAACACTTCCTGGCCGGCCGGAACGTCCTCTTCCGGGAAGATCGCGCCCACCGGGCACTCTGGTTCGCACAGGGTGCAGTCGATGCACTCGTCCGGGTCGATCACCAGGAAGTTCGGGCCTTCATGGAAACAGTCCACCGGGCACACTTCGACGCAGTCGGTGTGCTTGCACTTGATGCAGTTTTCGGTGACGACGAAGGGCATGGTCCGGGATCCGTGGAGCGTTGGCGTCAGGCGTGTAGTTTAGCGCGGCTGGCCGCCGGTTACTGCAGTTCGCGCAGGTCCAGCCGGCGCAGGCGCGGGGCCAGCCGGGCGGTGGTGGCCACCACGCCCAGGGTCACGAAGCCGCCCACGATCATCGCCGGGACCAGGCCCAGCAGGCGCGCCATCACGCCGTCGTAGAACGCGCCAAGCTCGTTCGAGGAGCTGATGAAGATGCCGTTGATCGAGGACACGCGGCCGCGCATGGCGTCCGGCGTCACCAGCTGCATGATGGTGGAGCGCAGCACCACCGAGACGCCGTCGCAGGCGCCGTAGGCCACCAGCAGCAACGCCGACAGCCACAGCTGGCGGGACAGCGCGAACGCCATGGTGCACACGCCGAAGCTGGCGACGGCCAGCAGCAGCACCCGGCCGGCATGGCGTTGCAGCGGGTGGCGGGTCAGCCAGAGCGCCATGGCAATGGAGCCGACCGCCGGCGCGGCGCGCAGGATGCCCAGCGCCTCCGGCCCGGCGTGCAGGATGTCCTTGATGAACGCCGGCAGCATCGACACGGCGCCGCCCAGCAGCACCGAGAACATGTCCAGCGCCATCGCGCCCAGCAAGATCTGGTTGCCGGCCACGAACCGCGCGCCCTCGGCGATGCTGGCGAAGATCGGGCCGCGCTGCTGTACCGGCGCTGGCTCGCTGACCGGCATGGCCAGCAGGGTGGCGGCGGCCAGCAAGGCGAAGCCGGTGCCCACGGCAAAGGTGAGTGGATTGCCCAGCGCGCCCACCAGCATGCCGCCTGCGGCAGGCCCCAGCACCAGGCCGGCCTGGAACACCACGCTGCCCAGGCCCGCGCCGCGGCTGAACTGATCCCGTTTCAGCACCCGGGCGAACAGGGCGTTGTAGACGGGGCCGAGGAAGGAGCGGCCGATGCCGCCCACCGCCACCGCCAGGTAGATCGCCCAGGTGCCATGGGATGGAATGACGCCCGCCGCCAGCAATGCCAGCACGCCGGCATTGACGGCCAGCAGGACGCAGGCGGCGGCGCCCAGCTTGCGTCGCGGCAGGTGGTCCACCAGGTAGCCGGAGAACGGCGCGATGCAGAAGTACGGCACCACCTCGGCCAGCCCCACCAGCCCCAGCGCCAGCGGGTCGCGGGTCAGCGCGTAGATGTGCCAACCCACGGCCACCGCCACGATCTGGTAAGACAGCAGCGTGCAGATCCGGTAGAGCAGCAGCCAGCGGAAACCGATGCTGTGCAGGGGCGGCGCGGGCGCATCGCTCATGCCGGCAGGGCGGTGCGGGCGCGCTCGCGGATGAAGGCCAGCAGCGCGGCGAGGCCGTTGCTGCGGGTGGGGGACAGGTGCTTGGCCAGGCCGATGTGGGCGATGTAGTCCGGCTCGGTGGCCAGGATCTCCGCTGCGCCGCGGCCCGAGTAGACGCGCAGGGCCAGGTAGACGAGTCCGGAGACGATGGCCGAGTCGCTGGCGGCATGGAACACCAGCCGGTCGGCGTCACCTTCGGCCACGATCCACACCAGCGACTGGCAGCCGTGCAGGCGGTGCTCGTCCGTCTTCCACGCGTCGGGGAAGGGCGGCAGCTTGCGGCCCAGGTCGATCAGGTACTGGTAGCGCTCCGACCAGTCGCCGAAGAGGCCGAACTCCTCGGCGATGGCGGCCTGCGCGTCGGCGGCAGTGGGTTCAAGGGGGAAGGCGGTTTCGGTCATGTCGTTTCCGGGAACTTGCTGGCTGCCATCCGTGGCGCTGCATCCATGATTCGGATCGTCCGGCCCGGCCATCCCTGGCCGGGCGTTCGGAAGTGCAGCCGGTGCCAATAGGGCACCGGCTATGCGCGCTTCCTCACCCAGCGCACGCCCTGCGGCGTGTCTTCCAGCAGGATGCCTTCGTCGGCCAGCTGCTGGCGGATCGCATCGGCGCGGGCGAAATCGCGGGACTTCTTGGCTTCCGTACGTTCGTCTACCAAGGCCTGGATGCGGGCATCGTCGTCGCCGGAGGCGCCGCGGGCGAACCAGGCGGACGGGGATTGCTGCAGCAGTCCCAGCACCCGCCCCGCGCCCAGCAGCTGGGCCTTCAGCCTGGCTTTGTCCCCGGAGGGGCCGGCCTTGCGGGCCTCGCCGGCGATGCGGGCAATCTCCGCCAGTGCGGCGGGCGTGTTGAGGTCGTCGTCCAGCGCCGACTCGATGCTTGCGGGAACGACGGGCTCGGCATCGACGTCCGCCAGGTCGCGCAGGGTGCCGTACAGCCGATCCAGCGTGCGCACGCTCTGCTCGATCAGCCCGTCCGACCATTCCAGCGGCTGCCGGTAATGCGCCGACAACAGGGCGTAGCGCAGCGCTTCGGGCGGATGCGCCCGCACCAGCTCATGCACGCGCTGGATGTTGCCCACCGACTTCGCCATCTTGGCGCCGCCGAAGTTCAACATGCCGTTGTGCAGCCAGAACCGGGCGAACGGCTTGCCGCCGTGCGCGCACTCGCTTTGCGCCACTTCGTTCTCGTGGTGCGGGAACTGCAGGTCCACGCCGCCGGCGTGGATGTCGATGGTTTCGCCCAGGTGGGCCTCGGCCATCGCCGAACATTCGATGTGCCAGCCCGGGCGGCCGCGACCCCAGGGCGAGTCCCAGCCCGGCAGGTCGTCGGTGGAGGGTTTCCACAGCACGAAGTCGCCGGGATCGCGCTTGTAAGGCGCCACCTCGACGCGCGCGCCGGCCAGCATTTCCTCGGTATCGCGGCGCGAGAGCTTGCCGTAGCCCGGGAAGCTGGCCACCGAGAACAGCACGTGGCCCTCCGCCGCGTAGGCGTGGCCGTCGGCGATCAGGCGCTCGATCATCGCGATCATCTGCGGCATGTGCGCGGTCGCCGCCGGCTCGATGTCCGGGGCGAACTCGCCGACGACGCCCAGCGCGGCCATGTCCTGCCGGTAGGCGGCGGCGTATTTGTCGGTGATCGCGGAAATCGGCGTACCCAGCGCCTGCGCCGCCGCGTTGATCTTGTCGTCCACGTCGGTGATGTTGCGGGCGTAGCGCAGGCCACCGAAGCGGCGTCGCAGCAGCGCGGCCAGCACGCCGAACACCACCGGCCCGCGGGCATTGCCGATGTGGACGTAGTTGTAGACGGTGGGCCCGCACAGATAAAGCGTCGGGCACCCCGGTGAGAGCGGCTCGAACCGTTCCAGTCGGCGGGTCAGGGTGTTGTGGAGATGCAGGCTCATGGCGGCAGGCACAGTGGGGACGCCATTGTAGCGGCCGCGGCCCGCGGCATTGCGGCGACAGCGGCGATTCAGCCGGCCACATCGTTGTCCCGATACACTGCGGCAATGCCAATGCCACGCCACTTCGCTGCGCTGTGCCTGCCCGTTGGGCTGCTTGCCGGTGGCGCCGCATCCGCGCAGGAGGTGCCGCGCGAGGTGGTTCTCCCCGCCGAGAACGTGCGCTACGACTATGCGCAGGTGCTGTCGGTCCGCCCGGTCTACCAGACCCTGCGCACCACCAGCATGGAACAGGTTTGCGATACGCGCGAGCCTGCCATCAGCGCCACGCTGGCGCGGGTGATGAACGCCGTGCGCAACCGGGCGTCCGCTGACGATGCGGCAGGCGATGCCAAGAACTGCCGGATGGAGCCGGTGGTGAAGGAACATCGCCGCACCATCGCCTACGACGTGGACTACATGTACCGCGGCGCGAAGTTCCGGACCCGCATGGACCGGGACCCCGGCTATCGCCTGCGGATCCGCATCGCCATCGCCCCCCAGCCCCTCGACTGAAGTCGCTTGCGCCGGCTGCCCCGGCGTGCGAGGATGCCGCCCCGATGCATGCCCACCTTGCCACGCGCCACGCTGACACCGCCCGGATGGCCTCCGGCATGACGTCGCGCGCGCGCCGACCGGAACCCTTACATCCCGCTGGGTAATCCGGACGCGTCATCGTGTTTCACCATCCGAACCCAGCCCCCAGGCTGGGTTTTTGCGTTTTGACGTGCAGGATGCACGAATGCCGCGGGCGCAGGATGCGCAGGAGCGGCCCGCCCCGACAACGCCTCCCCATCACATCGAGCCGATCCCATGAAGCATTTCCTCAACACCCAGGACTGGAGCCGCCCCGACCTAGATGCCCTGCTGGCGCAGGCCGCCGCGTTCAAGCGCAGCAAGCTGGGCGATGCCATGAAAGGTCGCTCGATCGCGCTGGTGTTCTTCAACCCTTCCATGCGTACCCGCACCAGCTTCGAGCTGGGCGCATTCCAGCTGGGCGGCCATGCGGTGGTGCTGCAGCCGGGCAAGGACGCCTGGCCGATCGAGTTCGATCTTGGCACTGTGATGGACGGTGACACCGAGGAGCACATCGCCGAAGTGGCGCGGGTGCTGGCGCGTTACGTGGACCTGATCGGCGTGCGCGCCTTCCCGAAGTTCATCGACTGGTCGCAGGATCGCGAGGACCGGGTGCTCAAGGCGTTTGCGAAGTACTCCACGGTGCCGGTCATCAACATGGAGACCATCACCCATCCCTGCCAGGAGCTGGCCCACGCGCTGGCGCTGCAGGAGCACTTCGGCACCACCGACCTGCGCGGCAGGAAATACGTGCTGACCTGGACCTACCACCCCAAGCCGCTGAACACCGCGGTGGCCAACTCGGCGCTGACGATTGCCACCCGTATGGGCATGGACGTGACTCTGCTGTGCCCGACGCCGGAGTACATCCTGGACGAGCGCTACATGGGCTGGGCCGCGCAGAACGTGGCAGAAAGCGGCGGCTCGCTCCAGGTCAGCCACGACATCGAAAGCGCCTATGCCGGCGCCGACGTGGTCTATGCCAAGAGCTGGGGCGCGCTGCCGTTCTTTGGCAACTGGGGAGCGGAAAAGCCCCTTCGCGACCAGTACAAGCACTTCATCGTCGACGAAGCCAAGATGGCACTGACCAACGACGGCGTGTTCTCGCACTGCCTGCCGCTGCGTCGCAACGTCAAGGCCACCGATGGCGTGATGGATTCCCCGCGCTGCATCGCCATTGATGAGGCCGAAAACCGCCTGCACGTGCAGAAGGCCGTGATGGCCGCGCTGCTGCGCTGAGCCCCGATTCCTCTTCCCCGTTTTTCCCTCGGATACCCCCGCATGACTGCCCCCAACGACTCCCGCGACATCGTTCTGGCCTTTTCCGGCGGCCTCGACACCAGCTTTTGCGTGCCCTATCTGAAAGAGCAGGGCTGGAACGTCCACACCGTGTTCGCCGATACCGGTGGCGTGGATGCCGAGGAGCGCGCCGCCATCGAGGCGCGCGCCGCCGAGCTGGGCGTGGCTTCGCACGTCACCGTCGACGGCGGCCCGGCGATCTGGAACGGCTTCGTCAAGCCGTTCGTGTGGGCCGGCGAGGGCTACCAGGGCCAGTACCCGCTGCTGGTCTCCGACCGTTACCTGATCGTGGACGCCAGCCTAGCGCGGGCCCGCGAGCTGGGCACCAATGCCATCGCCCACGGCTGTACCGGCATGGGCAACGACCAGGTGCGCTTTGATCTGGCAGTGAAGGCGCAGGGCGACTACCGCATCGTGGCGCCGATCCGCGAGATCCAGAAGCAGCACACCCAGACCCGCGCGTACGAGCAGGCCTATCTGGAGGAGCGTGGCTTCGGCGTGCGCGCCAAGCAGAAGGCGTACACGATCAACGAGAACCTGCTGGGCGTCACGATGTCCGGCGGCGAGATCGACGCCTGGGAGGCCCCGGGTGAAGGCGCGCGCGGTTGGTGCGCGCGCCGCGAGCACTGGCCGCTGGAGCCGCTGGAGGTGACGCTGCGCTTCGACCAGGGTGAGGCGGTGGCGCTGGACGGCATTGATCTGCCGGGCGAGAAGATCCTGGCCAAGCTCAACACCATGTTCGCCCAGTACGGCGTCGGCCGCGGCCTGTACACCGGCGACACCACCATCGGCCTGAAGGGCCGCATCGTGTTCGAGGCGCCGGGCCTGACCGCGCTGCTGGTGGCGCACCGCGCGCTGGAGGAGGCGGTGCTGACCAAGCAGCAGAACCGCTTCAAGCCGGACGTCGCCCGCAAGTGGGTGGAACTGGTCTACGAGGGGTTCTTCCACGATCCGCTGAAGACCGACCTGGAGGCGTTCCTGGCCTCCAGCCAGCGCATGGTCAACGGCGAGGTGGTGCTGCGCACCAGTGGCGGCCGGGTGGATGCCATCGCGGTGCGCTCGCCGCACCTGCTGAACGCCAAGGGCGCGACCTACGCGCAGTCGGCGGACTGGGGCGTGGAGGAAGCCGAGGGCTTCATCAAGCTGTTCGGCATGAGCAGCACGCTGTGGGCCGAGGTCAACGGCGGGCAGGGCGGTGGCTGACATGCTTGATGCGGTCCTGCGGCATCTCGAAGCGCTGGTGGCTTTCGACACCCGCAACCCGCCCCGCCGGATCGGCACCGGCGGGATCTTCGACTACCTGCGCGCGCAGCTGCCTGGATTCCACTGCGACGTGACCGACCACGGCGACGGCGCAGTGTCGCTGCTGGCCGTGCGCGGCACGCCGCGGCGCGTCTTCAACGTGCATCTGGACACGGTGCCGTCGTCCGAGGCGTGGGATACCGACCCGCTGCGGCTGCGGGTGACGCAGGACCGTGCCATCGGCTTGGGCACCTGCGATATCAAGGGCGCGGCGGCAGGGCTGG
The DNA here is from genome assembly GCF_046293095.1 of Thermomonas sp. Classification (GTDB taxonomy): domain Bacteria; phylum Pseudomonadota; class Gammaproteobacteria; order Xanthomonadales; family Xanthomonadaceae; genus Thermomonas. The sequence continues at coordinate 328,677 of NZ_JBKBPN010000001.1, read as the reverse complement.
TGGCCGCGGCCAATGCCACGTCGGGCGATGCCGCGTTCCTGTTTTCTTCGGACGAGGAGGCCAACGACCCGCGCTGTATCGCGGCGTTCCTCTCAGAGGACCGCGGCTTCACCGAGGCGATCATCGCTGAGCCCACCCGCTGCGAGGCGGTGCTGGCCCACCGCGGGATCAGCTCGGTGCTGCTGCGCTTCAAGGGCGAGGCCGGGCACGCCTCCGGCGCCAACGCGCTGCAGGCCAACGCGCTGCACCAGGCGATGCGCTGGGGCGCGAACGCGCTGGCACTGGTTGATGGCGAAGCGCACGCACGCTTCGGCGGCCTGACCGGCCTGCGCTTCAACATCGGCAAGGTCGAGGGCGGCATCAAGGCCAACGTGATCGCGCCCAGCGCGGAGGTGCGCTTCGGCTTCCGGCCGCTGCCGTCGCACGATATCGACACGCTGCATGCGCGGTTTGCCGCCTGCGCCGCGCCAGGCGCACTGGAGCGTTACGAGGAGACCTTCCGCGGGCCGTCGCTGCCGGCCGGTGACATCGCGACGGCCGAAGAGCGCCGGCTTGCCGCGCGCGACCTCGCCGATGCATTGGGCCTGCCGATTGGCAACGCCGTCGATTTCTGGACCGAAGCCTCGCTGTTCTCGCAGGCCGGCCTGACCGCCTTCGTCTATGGCCCGGGCGACATCGCCCAGGCACATACCGCCGGCGAATGGGTGGCGCTGGACGAGCTGCAGCGCTACGCCGAATCCATCACCCGCCTTCTTGGGACCTGACCTGCCGTGACCCCGATCCTCTCCCCGCACGCCGTGCACGATCCGCAGACGCGCCAGACCATCGTGCGGTTGCTGTCCAGCATGGGCAGCGCGAAGGAAATCAGCCAGTATCTGAAGCGCTTCTCCCAGCTCGACGCGGCGCGCTTTGCCGTGGTCAAGGTGGGTGGCGCGGTGTTGCGTGACGACCTCGACGCGCTGGTCTCCTCGCTGGCGTTCTTGCAGGACGTCGGCCTGACGCCTATCGTGATCCACGGCGCCGGCCCGCAGCTGGACGTGGAGTTGGCCGCTGCCGGCATCGAGAAGAAGACCATCGACGGCCTGCGCGTGACCTCGCCGGAAGCACTGGCCATCGTCCGCCGCGTCTTCCACGCGCAGAACCTGAAACTGGTGGAAGCCCTGCAGGCTGCCGACGCGCGCGCCACCAGTATTGTTTCGGGCGTGTTCGAAGCCGACTACCTCGACCGCGAGCGCTACGGGCTGGTGGGCGAGGTGAAGCGCGTCGACCTGGCGCCCATCCAGGCCAGCCTGCAGGCCGGCTCGATCCCGGTGATCGCCTCGCTGGGCGAGACCGTGGGCGGGCAGATCCTCAATGTCAACGCTGACTTCGCCGCCAACGAACTGGTGCAGGAGCTGCAGCCCTACAAGATCGTGTTCCTGACCGGCACCGGCGGGCTTCTGGACGCGGACGGCCGCATCATCGACTCGATCAACCTGTCCACCGAATACGACCACCTGATGCAGCAGCCCTGGATCGAGGGCGGCATGCGGGTGAAGATCGCGCAGATCAAGGATCTTCTTGACGGCCTGCCGCAGGCCTCCTCGGTGTCCATCACCCGGCCGTCCGAACTGGCCAAGGAGCTGTTCACCCACAAGGGGTCCGGCACGCTGGTCCGCCGCGGCGAGCGCGTATTGCAGGGCGATGCCTGGACGGACTTCGACCTGCCGCGGCTGCGCGCGCTGATCGAATCGGCGTTCGGTCGCAGGCTGCTGCCGGACTATTTCGAGACCACCCGGCTGCACCGCGCCTACGTCAGCGAGCATTATCGCGCGGCAGTCATCCTGACCCGCGAGGATGCCGGCATCTACCTCGACAAGTTTGCCGTGCTGGATGAAGCACAGGGCGAGGGGTTGGGGCGCGCGGTGTGGCTGGTGATGCGCGAGCAGAATCCGGCGCTGTTCTGGCGCTCGCGCCACGGCAACCCGGTCAATGCGTTCTACGATGCCGAATCCGACGGCTGCATCAAGCAGGCGAAGTGGAAGGTGTACTGGTACGGCGAGGCCGGGTTCGACCGCATCGCGCGCTACGTGGCGCTGTGCGCGGAGCGCCCGGCCACCCTGGAGGATGTCGCCCGGGAGGGCGGGGCATGAAGACATTGCGCATCGGCATCGTGGGCGCGCGGGGTCACGTTGGCGCGGAGCTGATCCGGCTGGTCGCGGGCCATCCCGCCTTCGATCTCGCCTTCGTGACCTCGCGCGAGCTGGCGGGGCGCGCGCTGGCCGAGTACATCCCCGGCTATGCGGGCGACCTGGCCTACACCTCGCCGGCGTACGAGGCGCTGCCGGAGCTGGGCGCGGATGCGGTGGTGCTGGCGCTGCCCAACGGCAAGGCCGGACATATCGTCCAGCAGTTCGACGATGCCGGCACCGATGCGGTGCTGCTGGACCTGTCGGCGGACTTCCGCTTCGACGATGGCTGGTACTACGGCCTGCCGGAACTGACCCGCACCAGCTATGCCGGCCAGCGCCGCATCAGCAATCCCGGCTGCTATGCCACGGCGATGCAGCTGGCGCTGGCGCCGATGCTAGACGTGCTGGCGGGCCCGGTGCAGTGCTTCGGCGTGAGCGGGTATTCCGGTGCCGGCACCTCGCCATCCGACAAAAACGATGTCGAGTTGCTGCGCGACAACCTGATGCCCTACGCGCTGACAGGACACGTGCACGAGCGCGAGGTGACCCGCCACCTCGGCCATCCGGTCGAATTCATGCCCCACGTGGCGCCGCATTTCCGCGGGCTGACCATCACCGCCAACCTGCACCTGTCCCGTCCGTTCACGCGCGAGGCCGTGCTGGCCCGCTACCGCGACCGCTACGCCGCTGAGCCGCTGGTGCAGGTGGGCGACGCGGCGCCGTGGGTCAGCCGGATCGCCCATGCCCACCACGTCGAGCTGGGCGGGTTCGCACTGGCCGATGACGGTCGCCGGCTGGTGGTGGTGGCGACCGAGGACAACCTGCTGAAAGGCGCGGCGACGCAGGCGCTGCAGAACCTCAATCTGGCCTTCGGCTTCGACGAACTGGCCGGCATTCCTTTGATGCGCGTCGCACCGGAGGCGGCATGAGCGATTTGCTGTGGCAGAAACCCGGCGTCACCGTCGATGCAGGCATCCAGGCGTTCCTGGCCGGCGATGACGTACTGCTGGACCGCGAGTTCTTCCTGCACGACATCGCCGCCAGCGCCGCGCACGCCGAGGGCCTGCAGCGCATCGGCATCCTCACGTTGGACGAGCTGGGCGGCCTCAAGCGCGAGCTGGCGACGCTGGCCGACGATTTCCGCAGCGGCGCGTTCCTGCTGGACGGCCGCTACGAGGACGGCCATTCCGCCATCGAGGCCCGCCTGACCGAACGCTTGGGCGATGCCGGCCGCAAGATCCACACCGGGCGCAGCCGCAACGACCAGGTGCTGGTGGCCACGCGGCTGTGGCTGAAGGAAAAGCTGGCCCGCCTGGCGGCGCTGTCGCGCGGGATCGCCAAGGTCGCGCTGGAGCGCGCCGAGGCGGAAAAGCATCTGCCTATGCCGGGTTATACCCACATCCAGCGCGCCGTGGTGTCCTCGGTCGGGCTGTGGTGGGCAGGCTGGGCCGAAGCCTTCATCGACGACGCGGTGCGCGCCGCGGATACGCTCGCACTGGTGGACTGCAATCCACTTGGGACCGCCGCCGGTTACGGCGTCAACCTGCGCCTGGATCGCGAGCACACCACGCGCGCGCTGGGCTTCGCGAGGATGCAGGTTTCGCCGGCCTACGCCCAGCTTTCGCGTGGCAAGTTCGAGCTGGCCGCGCTGGAGGCCCTGGGCAGTGCCACCCTCGACCTGCGCCGGCTCGCCTGGGATCTCTCGCTGTTCACCAGCGCCGAGTTCGGCTTCGTCGCGCTGCCGGCGCAATACACCACCGGCAGCTCGATCATGCCGAACAAGCGCAACCCGGACGTGATCGAACTGATGCGCGCCACCCACGCCAGCGTGGCCGCGGCGCGCACCGGGATCGAGCAGCTGCTGTCGCTGCCGTCGGGTTACCACCGCGACCTGCAGGCGTCAAAGGGCGCGATCATCCACGGCTTCGGCCGCGGCCTGGCCGCGCTGGAGCTGTTGCCGGCGCTGCTGGCCAACCTGGACTGGCGCGAAGACCGCCTGCGCGCGGCGATCGACTCGGGCATGTACGCCACCGACGTGGCGGTGGAGGCCGCGATTGCCGGCGTGCCGTTCCGCGACGCCTACAAGGCCGCGGCCGCGGCCGCCGACGAGGCCGGGCAGGGGCGTACCCCGGAGGGGTCGCTGGCGGCACGCACGTCGCCGGGAGCCTCTGCCGACCTGCGCCTGGACATGCTGCGCGCGCGCTGGGACGCACTGTGAGCGAAGATGCTGTCCGCTACCTGGTGCTGGTGATGCGACAGCCGGGCTTCGATCCCGCGCTGTTGCCACGACACGCCGAATTTCTGGCGGCCCTGCGGGCGCAAGGCCTGCTGGAGATGAGCGGTGGTTTCGATGACCGCAGTGGCGGTGCCTACCTGCTCCGCGGCGTCGCGGATCTCGCGGCCGCGGAGGCGATCGCCGCCGCGGATCCGCTGGTAGTGCACGGCGCCTCGACGGCGCGCGTCCACGGGTGGCGGGTGCACTGAACGATCGCTGCGCCGGCGCAGTGTTTACTTGGCGGGCGCAGCCGTTGCCGCAGCCGGGGCTGCAGGTGGGGCCGCCCCGGGCACAGGCACCGGCAGGGTTTCAGTCGAGCCCAGCGCGGCATCCTCCGCGGCCTTGGTCATCACCACGATGCTGATGCGGCGGTTGATCGGATTGAGCGGGTTCTTCTTGTCGAACAGGATGGCATCGCCGAAACCGACCACGCGGGCGATCTTGGCGGGATCCATGCCGCCCTCCAACAGGGCGCGCCGCGCGGCGTTGGCGCGGTCCGCACTCAGCTCCCAGTTGCTGTAGCCGATGCGGTTGGCGTAGCTGGCCGTATCGGTATGCCCGGCGATGCTGACCCGGTTGGGCACGCGGTTCACGAAGCCGGCGATCTCGTGCAGGATCTCGGCGGTGTAAGGCATCAGCTTGGCGCTGCCGAGGTCGAACATCATCCGGTTCTGCTTGTCCACGATCTGGATACGCAGGCCCTCCGGGGTGATGTCCAGCAGCAGCTGGTCCTTGAAGGGTGCCAGCGCCTGGCTCTTGGCGATGGCTTCGTTGAGGTCCTGCATGAGCTGTTCGAGACGCTCACGCTCCTGGCGCTTCTTGTCGGCGTCGCTTTTCTGGTCGGCCGGGTCGCGGGTGAACTCCGCACCGGGGCCCTTGGGCAGCTCCATGGTGCCGCCCAGCTTGATCATGGAATTGCTGGCGCCCCCTGGGCCGTTCATGCCAGGCGAGGGGGCCTTGCTTTTTCCAACGATGGGGCTGGGGTTTTTGAAGTAGTCGGACACCGCCTCGCGCTGCTTGGTGGTCAGCGCGCCGACCAGCCACATCACCATGAAGAAGGCCATCATCGCGGTCACGAAGTCGGCGTAGGCCACCTTCCAGGAGCCGCCGTGGTGGCCGCCGCCCTGGACCTTCTTGACCCGCCTGACGAAGATCGTCGGCTTTTCGTCCTTGCCGGCCATGGCTTACTTCAGCGTCTTGATGTGCTGTTCGAATTCACTGAAGCCCGGCCGCAGCGCCGAGGGCACCGTCTTGCGGGCGAATTCCAGCGCGATCTTCGGCGGGTAGCCACGCAGGCTGGCCAGCAGCGCGGTCTTCACGGATTCATAGATGCGCGAATCCTGCTCGGCGCGGGCCTCCACCGCGGCGGCCAGCGGCGCCACGAAGCCGTAGGCCAGCAGGATGCCGAGGAAGGTGCCCACCAGCGCGGCGGCGACGTGGCCGCCCACCTCGGCGATATCGCCGCCGATCGAGCCCATCGTGATCACGATGCCCAGCACGGCCGCCACGATGCCGAAGCCGGGCAGGCCGTCGGCCACCTTGGTCAGTGCGTGTGCCGGCGCCAGCTCCTCGTGGTGGTGCTTCTCCAGCTCCAGCTCCAGCAACGGCTCCAGCTCGTACGGCTCGATGTTGGACCCGATCATCAGCCGCAGGCAGTCGGTGATGAAATCCATCAGGTGGTGGTCGTCGCGGATCGACGGATAGTTGGCAAACAGCGCGCTTTGTGCGGGATTGTCGACATCGCTTTCCAGCGACATGAAACCTTCCTTGCGGGCGCGGTTCAGCACCTCGTAGAGCAGGCTGAGGGCATCCAGATAGTCCTTCGCCTTGTAGCGCGGCCCCTTCAGGACGCCGATGACGGCGGCAAAGGTCTGCTTGACGGTCTTGATCGGGTTGCTGGCCAGGAAAGCGCCAAACGCCGCACCGCCGATGATCACCAGCTCGAAGGGTTGCCACAGGGCCCCCAGCCTGCCATGCGAGGCGACATAGCCGCCGAACACACTGAGAATGACGACGATGAAGCCGACGAGGATAAGCATGGGCTACGCGGAGGGCGTGAAAGGAATATTCACGTTACATCATCGGCTGCCCGAACGGCATCTGTAGCGTGTGTGCCCGTGGCCTTCGCTCCTGTCGACGGGGCGAGGCAAACAAAAAACCGCCTTGCGGCGGTTCTTCGTGGGTCTGCTGGATGGTCGGGGAGACAGGATTTGAACCTGCGACTTCTACGTCCCGAACGTAGCGCTCTACCAGGCTGAGCTACACCCCGACAGCAGAGCCGCGTATTTTAGGGGGGTGTTGCGGTGTCGGCAAGCCCCCTGCGGCTTTTCGTCGCCATCATGCCGGCGGATGCCGCGAAGGGGCCGGTCTGCCCGCCAAGCAAAGATCTGGGCAACGCCACCCTGGCGTTGTCCGCCCACGCCGAGGCTGGCACATGACCGGGCTTGGCTCCCATGCATCCAACGCTTGCGCGATCGGTGCGTGGTCGGCCATCCGTGGCCGACGGGGATCTCCGAATTGTTTGGAGATTCCCTAAACTAGCGGTTTCACGCGCTCCCGGAGCTCTGCCTTGATCAAGCCGCGTACCCCCGCCGGTGTGATGGAACTGCTGCCACGCGACCAGATCGCGTTCCAGCGCATGTTGGACACCATCCGCCAGACCTTCGAGCGCTTCGGCTTCCTGCCGGTGGAAACGCCGGTGATGGAGTTGTCCGAGGTCCTGCTCACCAAGTCCGGCGGCGAAACCGAACGGCAGGTCTATTTCGTGCAGTCCACCGGCGCGCTGGAGAAGGGTGGCGAGGGCCTGCCCGAGCTGGCGTTGCGCTTCGACCTGACGGTGCCACTGGCGCGTTTTGTCGCCGAGCACGAGCACGAGCTGGCATTCCCGTTCCGCCGCTACCAGATGCAGCGCGTCTATCGGGGCGAGCGCGCCCAGCGCGGGCGCTTCCGCGAGTTCTACCAGTGCGACATCGACGTGATCGGCAAGGATGCGCTGTCGATCCGGTTCGATGCCGAGCTGCCGGCGGTGATCGCGGCGGTCTTCGATCGCATGGCGATCGGCGAGTTCACCATCCAGCTCAACCACCGCAAGCTGCTGCGCGGCTACTTCGAGGGTCTGGGCATCGCAGGCGAGGCGCAGATGCTGGTGCTGCGCGAGTTGGACAAGCTGGACAAGCGCGGAAGTGATGCCGTGCGGGAGACGCTGGCGGGCGAGGGCTTCAGTCTTTCGGCTGAGGTGATCGAGCGGCTGATGGCGTTTTCGCAGGTGCGCTCGACCGGCCATGCCGACGCGCTTGCCAAGCTGGACGCGCTGGGCGCCGGTACGCCGCTGTTCGAGGAGGGGCGCGCCGAGTTGCGTACGATCCTGGAGCAGCTCAAGGCGATGGGCGTGGCGGAGTCGCGCTATGCGCTGAACCTGTCCATCGCGCGCGGCCTGGATTACTACACCGGCGTGGTCTACGAGACCACGCTGGATGCCTATCCGCAGATCGGCTCGATCTGCTCGGGCGGCCGTTACGAGAACCTGGCCGGCCACTACACCAAGTCGAAGCTGCCGGGCGTGGGCATTTCCATCGGCCTCACCCGGCTGTTCTTCCAGCTGAAGGACGCCGGGCTGGTGCAGACCGCCGACAGCTCGGTCGACGTGCTGGTGGCGCTGATGGACGACGCCGGGTTGGACCACGCGCTGGCGCTTTCGCAGCGGCTGCGTGCGGGTGGGCTGAACGTGGAGACCCAGCTGGAGCCGCGCAAGCTGGCCAGACAGCTGCAGTACGCCGACAAGGCGGGCATCCGCTTCGTGGTGCTGCGCGGCGAGGATGAGGCCGCGCGGGGCGTGGTGGCGGTCAAGGACCTGCGCCGCGGCGAGCAGTTCGAGGTGTCCGAGGCCGAACTGGCCTCGGCGCTGCTGGTGGAGCGCGAGCAGCTGCGCAGTGGCGCGGTGCGCGCGCAATGAGTGCGACCGTCCGCCTGGATGGGCTGTCGCTGACCCGCGCGCAGCTGGTGGCGGTGGCGCGTGGCGCCGCGGTGGCGCTGGATGCCGCTGCACTGGCGCGGGTGGCACGCGCCGCCGACTTCCTGGCCGCGCAGGTGGAGAAGCAGGAGCCGATCTACGGCGTGTCCACCGGCTTTGGCAGCAACGCCGACAAGCTGCTGGGCGCGCACCGCCTGCGCGACGAGCTGCCGGGCGCCATGCCCACGGGCGACTCACCGCACATCGAACTGCAGCGCAACCTGATCGTCACCCATGCGGTCTGCGTGGGTGAGCCGTTCGCGCCGGAGGTGGTGCGGGCGATGCTGTGCATCCGCATCAACACCCTGCTGCGCGGGCATTCCGGCATTCGCGTGCAGACCCTGGAAGCGCTGGCGGCCATGCTCAATGCCGGCATCGTGCCGGTGGTGCCGCAACTGGGCTCGGTGGGCGCCTCCGGCGACCTGGCGCCGCTGTCGCACCTGGCCATTGTCCTGCTGGGTGGCGGTGAAGCCTTTGTCGATGGCCAACGCATGCCCGGTGCCGACGCGCTGGCGCGCAAGGGCCTGAAGCCGGTTGCGCTGTCCTACAAGGAAGGGCTGGCACTGAACAACGGCACCGCGCAGATGCTGGCCACCGGCGTGCTGGCGGTGCAGCAGCTGGAGGACCTGCTGGAGGTGGCCGATCTGGCCGCGGCGATGACGATTGATGCCTTCGCTGGACGCCTGGGTGCATTCGCGCCGGAAGTGCACGCGCTGCGCCCGCATCCGGGGCAGGTGGCGACTGCGGCCAACCTGCTGCGCCTGCTGGACGGCTCCACGCTGGCCGACATCGCCTACCACCTGGTGCCGAAGTTCCGCCAATGGCAGCCCGGCAGCTGGGACACGCCGGCGGCGCAGGCGCTGGGCTTCGATATCGGCTGGGACTGGGTGCCGTTCTCCCAGCGTCATGGCCGCGAGAAGTTCTACCGGCGCTTCCTTCCGTTCCGCGGCGGCAAGAAGCACCAGCCGCAGGACAGCTATTCGCTGCGCTGCATCCCGCAGGTGCACGGCGCGGTGCGCGATGCGCTGGAGCAGGCCAAGCGCGTGCTGGATGTCGAGCTGAACGCGGTCACCGACAACCCGTTGGTGTTCCCCGACAAGGTGGACGCCGCGCACGTGGAAGAGCAGGTGATTTCCGCCGGCCACTTCCACGGCATGCCGCTGGCACTGGCGATGAGCTATCTGAAGGCGGCCATCCCGGTGCTGGCCTCGATCAGCGAGCGCCGCCTCAACAAGCTGGTGGACCCGGCGACCAGCGACGGCCTGCCGCCGTTCCTGATCGGCAACGAGGACGGTACCGAATCGGGCCACATGATCGTGCAGTACACCGCGGCGGCCATCGTCAACGATCTTGCCAGTCGCGCGATGCCGGCCTCGGTCTATTCCATACCCACCTCCGCGAACGCCGAGGACCACGTCTCGATGGGCGCCAATGAGGCGCGCCACGTGCTGGCGATGGCGCACGACCTGGGCAAGGTGCTGGGGCTGGAGCTGTTCACCGCCGCGCAGGCGCTGGACCTGCGCCGCGACATGATCAACGCGGCGCGCGCGCTGGCCGGCCGGGTGGACGCCGAGGCCTTCGCCGCCAAGGTGGCGGGTGGCCCGCTGCCGGAGGCGCCCGAGCGCACCGGCTTCCTGGCCGAAGTGGACGCCCTGCGCGAACAGCTGGCCCAGGCCCCCGAGTTCCGGCCGGGCAGGGCGGTGGCAGCCGCGCACGCCGCGATCCGGGCTCGCATTCCCTACCTGGACCGCGACCGCGCACTGGACGGCGAGGTCGCGGCCGCGGTGGCGATGGTGGCCGACGGCAGCCTGCTGGCGGCCGTGCGGTCCGGCTGAGCCGCTGCCACCTCCGATGTCTGCCGGTCGCTGGGCATCGCGGGGTGACGGGGCATCGCCATTGGCATGGAGAGGCGCGCGGTTGACGCGCCTCTTTTTTTGACCTAATGTATTAACGCGCTATTACATTAATAAAGTAATTCGACCGAAACCCTACGCCTCGCCATGAAGCAACGTCCCGCTCCCCCGTCGCCATCCGATGCCGCCAGCGCCCTGGACGGCTTGGCGCACGCGCTGGCGTCATTGGAGGATCCGGCGGACATCCGCGCCTTCCTCGAGGACCTGTGCACGCCCGCCGAACTGGAAGCCATGGGCGACCGCTGGCGGGTAGTGCCCGAGCTGCTGCAGGGCCTGCCGTACCGCGAGATCCACGACCGCACCCAGGTCAGCGTCACCACCATCGGCCGCGTCGCGCGCAGCCTGGAGCGGGGCGCTGGCGGTTACCGGGCCGCCGCGCGGCGGCTTGGGCTTTCCAACGACTCCCACTGAAGACACCCCCATGAGCCCTGCCGCCAATCCGGCGGTGCGCGACCGTTTGCGCATCGCCATCCAGAAGTCCGGTCGCCTCAGCGAGCCGGCCCGCGCCCTGCTGGCGTCCGCCGGCCTGAGCTGGCGCGAAAGCCGCGACCGCCTGTTCTGCTATGGCGAATCGCTGCCGGTCGACCTGCTGCTGGTCCGCGACGACGACATCCCCGGGCTGATTGCCGACGGTGTCTGCGATTTGGGCGTGGTGGGCCGCAACGTCCTGCTGGAACAGGCGGGCGAGCGCAGTGAGGCCGGCCTGCCACCGGTCTTCCGCGAGTGGCGTGCGCTCGGCTTCGGCGGTTGCCGGCTGTCGCTGGCGGTGCCCGAGGGCTGGGACTGGCAGGGCCCGGCGCAGCTGGCCGGCAAGCGCATCGCCACCACCTATCCCAACCAGCTGCGCGCCTGGCTGCGCCAGCAGCAGGTCGACGCCGACATCGTGGTGCTGAACGGCTCGGTGGAGATTGCGCCGCGGCTGGGCCAGGCCGATGCGATCTGTGACCTAGTGTCCAGCGGTGCCACCCTGGCCGCCAACCAGCTCAAGCCGGTGCTGGACATCCTGCAGAGCGAGGCGGTGCTGGCCGGGCCGGTGCAGCCGTTCGGCGACGTGCGCGCCGAGCTGGCGGACCTGCTGCTGCGGCGCATGGACGGCGTGCTGCGCATCCGCGACAGCAAGCTGCTGCTGTTCCAGGCCCCGCGCGAGGCGCTGCCGCAGGTGCTGCAGCTGCTGCCGGATGCCGAGCCGCCGACGATGTGCCCGGTGGACGGCGCCGACACGCTGGCGCTGCAGGCGCTGTGCCACGGTGCGATGACCTGGCAGCGACTGGAGGATCTCAAGCGCGCCGGTGCGCGCGGGCTGATGGTGCTGCCGGTGGAGCGGATGCTGGCATGAAGCGCATCGACTGGAACCAGCTGGACGATGCCGCGCGCGAGGCGGTGCTGCAGCGGCCGGTGCAGGCGGTGTCCGACGCCGTGCGCACCGGCGTGCAGGCGGTCTTCGACGCAGTGGCCGCCCGCGGCGACGCCGCCCTGCGCGACTTCACCGCGCGGTTCGACGGCGTGGCGCTGGAGGCGTTCGAAGTGGACGCGGACGAATTCGCCCGCGCCGCCGATGCGGTGCCCGCTGATGTGCAGGCGGCGATTGCCGAGGCGGCATCGCGGATCGAGGCCTTCCATCGTGCGGGTATCGCGTCCCCGTACGCAGTGGAAACCGCGCCCGGGCTGACCTGCCAGCGCGTGCAGCGGCCCATCCGCCGGGTGGGGCTTTACGTCCCGGCCGGCAGCGCGCCGCTGCCCTCGACCGCGCTGATGCTGTGTGTGCCGGCACGGCTGGCCGGCTGTACCGATGTCATCCTCTGCACGCCGCCACGGGCGGACGGCAGCGCCGATCCGGCCGTGCTGCTGGCAGCGCGGCAGGCACCGGGTGTGCGGGTGTTCAAGCTTGGCGGCGCCCAGGCGATCGCGGCGATGGCGCTGGGCACCGCCAGCGTGCCGCGCTGCGACAAACTGTTCGGCCCGGGCAACGCATGGGTGGACGAAGCCAAGCGTCAGGCCGCGCAGCGGCCGGGCGGCATCGCCATCGACATGCCCGCCGGCCCGTCGGAAGTGCTGGTGATCGCCGACGCTGGCGCCAACGCCGCGTTCGTCGCCGCCGACCTGCTGTCGCAGGCCGAACACGGGCCCGATTCGCAGGTGTTGCTGCTGACCGACAGTGCCGCGCTGCTGGATGCGGCGGCGGCGGAGGTCGACGCCCAGTTGGCAACGCTGCCGCGGGCCGACATCGCCCGGCGCGCGCTGGAGGCATCCCGGCTGGTGCTGGTGCGCGACATCGCGCAGGCCATCGCCATCAGCGACGCCTACGCGCCGGAACACCTGATCCTGTCGGTGCGCGAGCCGCGCGCGTGGCTGGACCGCATCACCAGCGCCGGCAGCATCTTCCTCGGCGACTGGACGCCGGAAGCGCTGGGCGACTACTGCAGCGGCAGCAACCACGTCCTGCCCACCGGCGGCGCCGCGCGCGCGTGGAGTGGGCTGTCCGTGGCCAGCTTCCAGAAGGCGATCACCGTGCAGGAAGCCAGCCGCGCCGGGATTGCCAGCGCCGGGCCCTGCGCGGCCATCCTGGCGCACGCCGAGGGGCTGCAGGCCCACGCGCGCGCGGTCGAACTGCGATTGGAGCAAGCGGCATGAGCACCACAGTGAACGCGCTGTTGCGCGAGGACCTGCGCGACTTCGGCGGCTACAAGTCGGCGCGCAGCGAGGCGCTGGCCGGGTCGGTCTGGCTCAACGCCAACGAGTCCGCATGGGCCAATCCGTCCGATCCCGGCGCGACCCTGCGCCGCTACCCGCAGCCGCAGCCGGACGCGCTGCGCGAACGCCTGGCGCGGCTCTACGACGTCGCGTCGGCGCAACTGCTGATCGGCCGCGGCAGCGACGAAGGCATCGATCTGCTGGTGCGTGCGTTCTGCGCGCCCGGGCGCGGCCGCATCGTCATCGCGCCGCCGGTGTTCGGCATGTACGCGGTGTGCGCGCGCCTGCACGGCGCCGGCCTGGTGGAGGTGCCGCTGGTGGACGCGCCGGACGGCCTGCAGGCCGATTTGGCTGCGATGGGCGATGCCGCGCTGGAGAGCGGGGCGAGCCTGCTGTTCCTGTGCTCGCCGGGTAATCCGTCCGGTGAACTGCTGTCGCTGGACGCGATCGCCATGCTGGCGCGGCGGCTGCGCGGCCGCTGCCTGGTGGTAGTGGACGAGGCGTACGGCGAATACGCCGACATGCCATCCGCCACCACGCTGCTGGCCGATCACGACAACATCGTGGTGCTGCGTACCCTGTCCAAGGCGCACGCGCTGGCCGCAGCGCGGGTGGGCTGCGTGCTCGGTGCGCCGGCGCTGATCGAGGCGCTGCGCCGCTGCCAGGCGCCGTACCCGGTGCCGCAGCCGGTGGTGGATGCGGCGCTGGCCGCGCTGGCGCCGGCGGCCTTGGCGTTGACCCGCAGCCGGATGGATGCGGTGCGCGAAGCGCGCGCGCGCCTGGCCGACGGCCTGGGCGGGCTGGCGGGCGTGCGCCGGGTCTATCCGTCGGCGGGCAATTTCCTGCTGGTGCGCTTCGCGGATGCCGGTGCCGCGTTCGCCGCGCTGCTGGGCGCCGGGGTGGTGGTGCGCGACATGCGCGCGATGCCCCAGCTGGGCGATGCCCTGCGCATCAGCGTGGGTACTGCGGAGGAATGCCGCCGGGTGCTGGCCGCGTTGGACGGCCTGCGCATGGAGGCCGCGGCATGAGCCTGCGCCCGATCCTGTTCGTCGATCGCGACGGCACCCTGATCGAGGAGCCGGCCGATTTCCAGATCGACGCCTACGAGAAGCTGCGCTTCGTGCGCGGCGTCATCCCCGCGCTGCTGAAGCTGCGCGACGCCGGCTACGAGTTTGTCATCGTCAGCAACCAGGACGGCCTGGGTACCGAAGCCTATCCGCGGGCGACGTTCGACGGTCCGCATGCGCTGATGCGCCAGGTGTTCGAGAGCCAGGGGCTCACATTCCGCGACGAGCTGATCGACTGCAGCCTGCCATCCGACAACAGCCCCAACCGCAAACCCGGCATCGGCATGATGACCGCCTACCTGCAGGATCGCGGGATTGACTGGGCGCGCAGCGCGATGGTGGGTGACCGTCCCACCGATATGGCGTTTGCCGACAACCTGCGCATCCGCGGCTTCCAGTTGGCCACCGCGCAGTTCGGTGGCGAGTGGGACTGGGCGGGCATCGCCCACGCGCTGGCCGACGCGCCGCGCCAGGCGCTGGTCGAGCGCAACACCCGGGAAACGAAGATCCGTGTTGAGCTGGATCTGGACCGTGAGGCCGAGCCGCAGGTGGCCACCGGGTTGGCGTTTTTCGATCACATGCTGGAGCAGATCGGCAAGCACGGAGGATTTGCGCTGACGATCCGCGCGCAAGGCGACCTGCATGTGGACGAACACCACACCGTCGAGGACACTGCGCTGGCGCTGGGTCAGGCGCTGCGCGAAGCGTTGGGCGACAAGCGCGGCATCGCCCGCTACGGGTTCACCCTGCCGATGGACGAGACGCTGGCCAGCGTCGCGCTGGATTTCAGCGGCCGGCCCTACCTCGTGTTCGAGGGCACATTCCGGCGTGAGCGCGTGGGCGATTTGCCCACCGAGCTGGTGCCGCATTTCTTTCGCTCCCTGTGCGATGCCGCTGGCCTCAACCTCAACTTGAAGGTGCAGGGCGAGAACGACCACCACCAGGTGGAAGCCTGCTTCAAGGCAGTGGCGCGCGCGCTACGGCAGGCGATCCGCCGCGAAGGGGCGGCGCTGCCGTCCACCAAGGGGGTGCTGTGAGCGACATCGCTGTCATCGATGCCGGCGGGGCCAATTTTGGCTCGGTCTGCTACGCGTTGGAGCGGCTGGGTGCGCGCCCGCAGATCGTGCGCGACGCCGATGGTCTGCGCGGCATGCCGCGCGTGCTGCTGCCGGGCGTCGGTGCGGCGGCGCCTGCGATGACCCTGTTGTGCGAGCGCGGCTTCGTCGAGGTGTTGTCGCGCCTGGAGGTGCCGTTGCTGGGCATTTGCCTCGGCATGCAGTTGCTGTTTGAAAGCTCCGAGGAGGGCAATGTGGCCTGCCTCGGCCTGTTGCCGGGCCGCGTGCGCAAGCTGCAAGGTGGCCCCGGCCTGCGGGTGCCGCACATGGGCTGGAACACGCTGGAGCCGTTCGTTGCGTCGCCGCTGCTGGCAGGTCTTGATGCGGGTGCCTATGCCTACTTCGTCCACGGCTACGCGGCGCCGGTGACCGCCGACTGCATCGCCGCATGCACCTACGGCGAGCGGTTTGCCGCTATGGTGGCGCGTGGCCATATCGCGGGCGCTCAGTTCCATCCCGAGCGCTCCGCCGCCGCCGGTGCGCGTCTGCTCGACAACTTCCTGCGCTGGAGCCCTGCATGAGCTTCACCGTCTATCCCGCCATTGATGTCCGCGCCGGCAAGGTGGTTCGCCTGCGTCAGGGCGACTACGCCGATGAGACCCGCTATGGCGATGACCCGCTGGCGTTCGCGCTGCGCTATGCCGATGCCGGCGCGACATGGCTGCACCTGGTCGACCTCGACGCCGCCAAGGCCGGCGGCTACACCTTGCAGCCGCTGCTGCGCGACCTCCGCGCATGCACGGGCCTGCAGGTGCAGACCGGCGGCGGCGTGCGCAGCGAGGCCGACGTGTCGGCGCTGCTGGAGGCCGGTGCGGGGCGCGTGGTGGTGGGTTCGCTGGCGGTGACGGCACCCGATACCGTGATGGGCTGGCTGGCCACGTTCGGCAGTGAGCGGATCACCGTCGCGCTGGACGCGCGGCAGGACGCGACGGGCACGTGGCGCCTGCCGGTGCACGGCTGGACGCAGGTCGCCGCCGAGACGTTGGACGCCCTGTTGGCACGCTATGCGGACGCCGGGCTGACGCACCTGCTGTGCACCGACATCGCCCGCGACGGCATGCTGGCGGGGCCGAATATCGACCTCTACCGACGCCTGTGCGAACGCCACCCCGGTGTGCGCGTGCAGGCCAGCGGCGGGGTGCGCGACGCCGCCGACGTGGCTGCGGCGCGCGCCGCTGGTTGCGCCGGCGTGGTGCTGGGCAAGGCGCTGCTGGACGGGCGACTGTCTCTGGCGGAGGCACTGACATGCTGAGCCGTCGTCTCATTCCCTGCCTGGATGTGCGCGATGGCCGCGTGGTCAAGGGCGTGCGTTTCCGCGACCACGTCGATATGGGCGACATCGTCGAGTTGGCGCTGCGCTACCGCGATGCCGACGCTGACGAGCTGGTGTTCTATGACATTGCCGCCAGCCCCGAAGGCCGCAGCGTGGATCGCGGCTGGGTGGAGCGGGTGGCGCGGCTCATCGACATACCGTTCTGCGTGGCGGGCGGCATCCGCGGCGTGGAGGATGCGCGCGCGGTGCTGCACGCCGGTGCCGACAAGATTTCCATCAACACGCCGGCGCTGGAGCGGCCGGCACTGATCGCTGAATTGGCCGACGCCTTCGGTGTGCAGTGCGTGGTGGTCGGCATCGACTCTGTACGCGAGGCCGATGGCGAGTGGCGCGTGCGCAGCCACACCGGCAGCCCGGATGCGATGCGCGCGCCGGGTAAGCGCACGCTGGACTGGATCGAGGAAGCGCAGCGTCTTGGCGCCGGTGAAATCGTGCTCAACTGCATGGGCAGCGATGGCGTGCGGGCAGGCTATGACATCGCCCAACTGCGTGCGGCGCGAGCCGTCTGTCAGGTGCCGCTGGTGGCATCCGGCGGGGCCGGTGCGCCAGAGCATTTTGCGCAAGCGTTCCTGGAAGCCGATGTCGATGCGGCGTTGGCGGCCAGCGTGTTTCATTCCGGCGCGGTGGAAATCCCCGCGCTCAAACGGTTCCTGCGCGGGCAGGGCATCGAGGTGCGGCTGTGAGCACGACGACATTGGACATCGAAGCGCTGGCCTGGGCCAAGCAGGATGGCCTGCTGCCGGCCATCGTGCAGGACGCGGACACGCTGCGCGTGCTGATGCTGGGCTATATGGATCGCGCGGCACTGGCAACGACGCTGGCCAGCGGTCAGGTGACGTTCTACAGTCGCAGCAAGCGGCGGCTATGGACCAAAGGCGAGTCTTCCGGTCACGTACTGGCGCTGGTGTCGGTGGATGTCGATTGCGATGGCGATACCTTGCTGGTGCAGGCCCGACCGCACGGCCCGACCTGCCACCTTGGCCGCACCAGCTGTTTCCCGGACGCGCCAGGCGACGGCCTGGCCGAGCTCGATGCCCTCATCGCCCAGCGCGAGCGTGAGCGCCCGCCGGGCAGTTACACCACGCGCCTGTTCGAGGACGGCATCCGCCGAATCGCCCAGAAGGTGGGCGAGGAGGGCGTGGAAACCGCGCTGGCGGCGGTGGTGCAAGACAACGATGCGCTGTTGGGTGAAGCGGCGGACCTGCTGTACCACCTGTTGGTGGCACTGCGCGCGCGCGGCCTGGCGCTGGACGACGTGCGGCGCGTGCTGGCAGCCCGGCGCGGATAGTGCGGCGGATTTTCAGGCCGAAGCGAGGGAATGCCGCACGCAGTTGCGGCCGTCGTCCTTGGCGCGGTACAGCGCTGCATCTGCCATGCGGATGACATCCTCCTGACCCATGCCGCGCCCGGCGGCTACCGTGTGCAGGCCGATGCTGGCGCTCAGATGGATGCTGTGGCCCTCGTGCACCACCGGGTTCTGCTGGATGCGCAGGCGGATCCCCTCCGCCGCCTGCAGCGCCTCCTGCGCGTTGTTGCAGGGCAGAAGCACCACGAATTCCTCGCCGCCGAAGCGGGCCACCAATCCGCCGTAGGAATGGGCAATGGCCTCGATGCTGCGCGCGGTCTGCACCAGGCAGGCGTCGCCGGCCTGGTGGCCGTGGCGGTCATTGATGCGTTTGAAGTGGTCCAGGTCCAGCAGCAGCAGACCCAGCGTCCGTCCGTCGGCACCGCACTCCTCCAGCAGGCGGGTGAACGCTTCGTGGAAGTAGCGGCGGTTGTAGGTGCCGGTCAGCGGGTCGCGCCGGCTGTACTCCAGCAGTTTGACGTTGGCTTCGCCCAGCTGCGCCATCGCGGTGCGCAGTTCGCGGGTACGGTCGATCAGGCCACGCTCCAGTTTCTCGTTGGTTTCCTGCACCAGGCGCACGTTTTCCTCGCGCAGGCTGGCATAGCGCTTGCCCAGCGCCAGCGACAGCAGCAGCAGTTCCAGCGCCGAGCCAATCTGCACGCCGTTCTGGGTCCAGAAGTTCTGCGGCAGCACCCCGAAGGCCAGCAGAGTGAAGGCCGCGGTGCCCGCGAGGAATAGCGACCAGGCCAGCAGGAACAGCCGGGCCGGCTGGTAGCCGCGGCGCAGCATCACCAGCGTGGCGATGATGATCCACAGCACGCCCAGCAGCACCGCCCGCGAGGCGATGGGCGTGGCGACGCTGTAGGGCAGCCACGTGGAGGCCGCGCCCAGCAGCACGAAGAACGCCACCACGGCCAGGCACACCTTGTCGCCCACGGGCCAGCGGGTGCGCAGGTCGAGGAAGCTGCGTGCGAACAGCTGCATGCCGATCAGGGCGAAGCAGATCGACAGCGGGATCGACGCGTCCGCCAGCCAGACCGAGTTGGGCCAGAGGTATTCAAACCCGTAGCCGTTGAGAGCGAACAGCACCAGGCCAAACGCCACGGTGTGCAGCAGGTACCAGAAATAGCTGGCGTCGCGCAGCATCAGCCACAGCACGAGGTTGTAGCAGAGCAGCGCCAGCACGATCCCGTAGTACAGACCGTTGGAGAACTGGGCGTCGCGCAGCAGTTCGGCGAAGGCCTTGGGCGTGTACAGCGATAGCGGCACCTGCATCGAGCTTTCGCTTTGCACGCGCAGCAGCAACTCCACGCGCTGGCCGGCGGGCAGGTCCAGGCGGAAATTCGGGTGCCGGTAGCGGATGAACCGGTCGCCGAACGGCACATGGTCGCCTCCGGCGCTATGTTCCATGCGGCCGTCCGGGTAGCGCAGATAGAGATCCAGGTGGTCGCTCAGCGCATACTCCTGCACCAGGATCCACAGCGGCTCCTCGGGCTGCAGGTTCTCCAGCGACAGGTGGAACCAATAGGCGCCGGTCTGGAAGCCAAACGCCGGATTCCCGCCGGGCAGCGGTGCGAAGCCGCCCGTCTGCGCGCGGGCGAAGGCCTGTTCCGGCGTCGCATTTGCGTTGGTGTCATGCCAGTACGCCATGGCGCCCGCCAACGGGAAGCTGGAGTCGCCGGGTGTCAGCCGCAGCGGCGTGGCCGCGGCCGGCAGGGCCAGGCACAGGCACGTGGCCGCCACCAGCAGCCAGCCGGCCAGCATCCGCCAGCCCCTCGCAGTGCGCGTGGTGATCCCCATCGTCCCCATGCCCCGATTCTAGTGCAGGGTGGCGCCATCCGCGCATAATCCGCGGATGCGCCGATATCTGTTGTCCGTCGTCCTCCTGCTGCTGTCCCTGCCGCTGGTCCGGCCCGCCCTGGGGGAAATACCCGCCTGTGTGCCCGTGGACGTGGAGGCGCCGCTGCCGCTGCCGCGCAACGTGCGGGCGCCTGCCGCGGAGGGCTGCATCGTCTACCGGCGCGCCCCGCGCAACCTGGCGGGCGCTACCGCGGATGTGCTGGTGTTCGGCGATCCGCAGGTGAAATCGGCTGCCGATGTGGACTATTTCCAGCGCGACATCATCGACCCGCTGCGCGGTCGTCACCACGCCCGGCTGGGCCTGACCCTGGGTGACCTGGTGGACGACGTGCCCGCGCTGCTGCCCGCGGTGAAGCAGGCCACCGCGTCGCTGAACGTGCCGTGGATGCACGTGCCCGGCAACCACGACGTCGATCCTGGCACCGCCAGCGATGAGGCGTCGCTGGGCCTGTTCCATCGCGCCATCGGCCCGGACACCTTCGCCCGCGAGACCCCGCTGGCCAACCTGGTGGCGCTGGATGACGTGATCTATCTGCCGGGCCGCAAGCCGGCCTACATCGGCGGCCTGCGCGCAGACCAGTTCGCCTTCCTCGCGCGCTGGCTGCCGACCCTGCCGAAGAATCGCTTGCTGGTGGTGGCGCTGCACATCCCGCTGTTCGATGCGGACGGCCGCGAAACTTTCCGCCATGCCGACCGGGCGCGGCTGTTCGCGCTGCTGGCGGAATTCCCGCATGTCCTCGTGCTGAGCGCGCACAGCCACAGCCAACGCCATTACTTCCACGACGCGCGGGATGGCTGGCAGGGCGCGGCGCCGCTGCATGAATTCAACCTTGGCGCCGCTTGCGGTTCGTACTGGTCGGGGGCGAAGGATGTCGAGGGCATTCCCGATGCAACGATGGCCGACGGCACCCCGAACGGCTACGCGGTGTTGACCGTGAAGGCGGGCGGAGAGTACGCGCTGGCTTGGCACGCCGCGCGCGATCCGCAGGATACCCAGATCGGCCTGCATGCCCCACGGGTGTTGCGCCGTGGCGCGTATCCGGCGTGGGGCGTGTTTGCCAACGTGTATATGGGGGATGACGACACCCGCGTCGAGTTCCGCGTCGATGACGGTGACTGGATGCCGATGAAGAAAGTGCTGCAGCCGGATCCGCGCCTGCTGGCCGAGAACGTGCGCGACGACGAGGCTACCGCACTGCGCGGCTACGACCGCTCGCCGGAAGCGGAGGTATCGCAGCACCTCTGGCGGGCTGCGCTGCCGACCAAGCTGGCCGCGGGCGAGCACCGCATCGAGGTGCGCGCGTTCGACCGCTGGCGCGGCGAGGTCAGGGCCACGACCACCTATTCGCTGCTTGATGCCCGTTGATGCCGGGCTGACCGCGTTCCTTCTGGGTGTCGCACCTCACATTGCCATCACCGCATGCCCGGTGGTGACGGCGCGTATGTGCGCGATCGTGACGCACGCTGGCCAGCAGCGTGCGTACACCGGCTTGCGGGCGGTGCCTCAGCGGCCTAGGTCAGGATTGATCTCGGCGAACGATTCCACCCGTACATGACCGTGGGTGGCTTCGCCCAGGCGCGGCTGCGGGTAGTCGTCGCGGCGGTCGATCAGCACGGTGCGCAGCCCCGCGTCGCGGGCGGCGTCGAGCTCGGCCACCACATCGGACAAAAACAGCAGGTCAAACGGCGCGCTGCCAAGCTGCTCGGCGATGCGGCGGTAGCTGTCGGGCTCGCGCTTGCCGCCGATTTCGGTATCGAAGAAGCCGGAAAACAGCGGCGTCAGGTCGCCGGCCTCGGTGTGCGAAAACAGCAGCTTCTGTGCCGGCACCGAGCCGGACGAATACACCGCCAGCCGATGGCCGGCCGCATGCCAGGCCCGCAGTGCAGGCAGCACATCGGGGTAGAGCGGGGCGGTGAAGTCGCCATCGCGGTAGCCGGCTTCCCAGATCATCCCTTGCAGGGCCTTCAGCGCGGTGTGTTTGCGGTCCTGGTCAATCCAGCCCTGCAGGGTCTCGACGATCACATCATCGTCGCAGGCGCTGGCGGCGATCTCCACCGCCACGGCGTCCAGCCAGCGGCGTACCTCGGGCCGCTGGCCGTGCGCGCTGACGAACCCGGGCAGTCGCGTCCGTGCATAGGGAAACAGCACGTCCTTCACGAACGAGATGCTGCTGGTGGTGCCCTCGATGTCGGTAAGGATCGTGCTCAACGCGCTTGCCCTGTCTCGAAGCGCGGGAAGCGTCGCGCGATGTCGCTGCCGGTGAAGTGGCCCACCCAGCCGTCCGGCGCGGTGAAGAAGCGGATGGCGACGAAGCTGGGCGTCGGGCCCATGTCGAACCAGTGCGTGGTGCCGTCGGGCACCGCGATGAGGTCGCCGGCCTCGCACAGCACCTCGTAGACCTTGTCGCCCACGTGCAGCGAGAACAGCCCGGCGCCGGCGACGAAGAAGCGCACTTCGTCCTCCTTGTGCGCGTGCTCGTCGAGGAACTTGGCGCGCATGGCCTCGCGGTCGGGATGGTCCGGGGCGATGCTGACCACGTCCACGCTCTTGAAGCCGCGGGCCTCGACCAGCCGGTCGATGTCGGCGCGGTAGGCGGCCAGGATGGCCTCCGGCGGGTCGCCCGGCTTGACCGGCTGCGCGGCCTCCCATTGCTCGAAGGCCACGCCGATGCGCGCCAGTTCGGCGGCGATGGCAGCGTGGTCGTCTGTGGCCAGCAGCGGGGCCTGCGGGGCGTCGTGATGGAAGATACGGAGTCGGCTCATGGTGGGCGTCCTCAGGCGCGCAGGCGGCGCATTTCCAGCTCGCAGCCGAGCATGAACTCGAAGGCGTCCAGATGCCGGCGCGCCTCGCTGATGTCGCGTCCCCAGGCGTACAGGCCGTGGCCGGCGATCAGGTAGCCCCAGGTGTTGGGCTGGGTCAGCACGGTATCGACGCTGGCGATCAACGCGTCCATGTCCTGCGAGTTCGGCACCACCGGCAGGTCCAGTTCGGCCTCGTGGGTGGTGTGGCCGCGCAGTGCCTTGAACAGCTCATAGCCGCGCAGCCGCACACGGCCTTCGTCGGCGTAGAGCAGGCCGGCGATGGTCTGGGTGGGCGAATGGGTGTGCAGCACCGCACCCACATCGGCGAATTTGCGGTACAGATGGGTATGCAGCGCGGCCTCGGCGGACGGCCGGTGGTGGGTGGCGACCGGGCGGTTGGCCATGTCCACCACCATGATGTCGGCCTCGGTCAACCGGCCCTTGTCCTTGCCGGAGATGGTGATGGCGGCGTGCTCCGGGCTCATCCGGATCGAAAAGTTGCCAGCGGTGGCCGGTGTCCAGCCCTTGGCCGCCAGTTCGCGGGTGTGCTGGATGATCTGGGCGGCGCAGCCGGCGTAGAGGGTGTGGTCGAAGGCGGGCGAGGTGTCCATCCGCGCAGTGTAGCGACTGCCGGCAGCCGTGCTAAATGACGATTCGGCCGGTCCGGATCACCCGGCGTCCGGCTTGCGCTGCTGGCCGTAGTGCTTGAACTTCTCCAGCACGCGTGCCATCTCGTCCGCGGGCAGGTCGCGGGTGGGGCCCAGCGTGCGGGCCAGCAGGTACTGGCGGGCCAGGTTCTCGACTTCCTCGGCCAGTGCGTAGGCTTCGGCCAGCGTCTTGCCGGTGGTGACCTGGCCATGGTTGGCCATCAGGCAGGCGCGCAGGCCGCCGTCCAGCGCCTGCAGGACATTGCTGGACAGCTCGGGGGTACCGAAGGTGGCGTAGTCGGCGCAGGGGATGCGGTCGCCCCCGGCCACCGCCACCATGTAGTGGAACGCCGGGATGCCCTGGCCCAGGCAGGCCAGCGCGGTGGCGTGGGTGGAGTGCACATGCACCACCGCGTTCATCGCGGGAAACGCGCGCAGGATGTCGCAGTGGAACCGCCACTCGCTGGACGGGATGAGCTGCCCCGGGGGGCAGGTGCCGTCGGCCTCGAGGTAGACGATGTCCTCGGGCAGCAGCCGGTCGTAGGCACGGCCGGTGGGCGTGATCAGCAGGCCGTCACCCCAGCGCAGGCTGGCATTGCCGGATTTGTGCAGGGAGAGCCCACTGGCGTTCATGGCGCGGCAGTGGTCGATCAGTGACTGGCGGGCGGCGCGCTCGTGGTCGTGCATGCGACGGCAGGCAAGGGGTGACCTGAAAGGATAGCCCGGATCGCATCGGACCGGCATTGATCCAGGCCAAGGCAGACGAGCGGCAGAAGGCGTATCGTGCCAGTCGGTTCCTTCATGCCCATCCAGCGAGGTATCCCATGACGTTCGATCCTTCCCGTCGCCGGTTCGTGACCCTGGCCGCAGCTGCGGCGGCAGCGACCCCCCTCATGCTGCGCAGTCTGCAGGCCCAGGCGGCCGATCTGCCCAAACTGACCGTCGCCGATCCTGCGGCCAAGGCCTTGGCGTATGCCGAAGATGCGGCTGCGGTCAAGCATCCGGCATTCAAGCCGGGCAGCCACTGCGCCAACTGCAATTTCTACAAGGGCGCCGCCGGTGCCGCCTACGGGCCGTGCCAGTTGTTCCCCAAGAACAGTGTCGCCGCCAAGGGCTGGTGCAGCGCCTGGGCCAAGAAGGTCTGAACTGTCGCTCCGGTCGGTCAGACCGGGGTTGCGCCGCCTGCGGAAAGTCCGGAGATAGGCATCGCCTTTCCCCGACGCAACAAACCCCGGCCATGCCGGGGTTTGTTGTTTGGTCTGGATGGCGATCGCAGGAAGTGCCTGCCCGGGAGCGCAGGCGGCCATGCCGATACGAAAAACCCGGCCGAAGCCGGGTTTTCGCCATGCGCCGAGGCGTGAGGATCAGGCCTGCGGGCCCTCATGGAACGGCGGTTCCGCGTCCATCTTCGGGCCGCCTTCGGGGCCGGTGATGCCACGGGCCAAGTCGCTGTGGCGGTAGCCGTAGAAGGCGTACACGATCAGGCCCAGCACCGCCCAGCCAACGAACAGGCCCAAGGTATACATCGACAGGTTCAGGAACAGCAGCAGGCAGCCCAGGATGGCCAGCGGACAGACGACCCACGCCATCGGGGTGCGGAACGGGCGGTGGCGCTGCGGGTCGCGCTTGCGCAGGATCAGCACGCCCAGCGACACCGCCATGAAGGCGAACAGGGTGCCCGAGTTGGAGATGTCGGCCAGGATGCCCACCGGGAACATCGCCGCGAACAGCGCCACGAACAGGCCGGTGATGATGGTGACCACGTGCGGAGTCTTGAACTTCGGGTGCACCTTCGAAAGCACTTCCGGCAGCAGGCCGTCGCGCGACATCGTGAAGAAGATGCGGGTCTGGCCGTAGATCATCATCAGCACCACCGACGGCAGCGCCAGGGCCGCGGCCAGGCCGATGGCATTGCCCCAGCCGGCAAAGCCCAGCATCTTCAGCACGTGGGCCAGCGGCTCCTTGCTGCACACCAGCGCATCAGAGCCGGCGCATGCAGCCGCCATCTCCGGGGTGCCCGGGTGGAACGCAACGCCGTTGGCGTCCAGCATCGGCTGCGAGCCGATCGCGCCAACCGCGCCGTAGCCCACCAGCATGTAGAACACGGTGCACACCAGCAGCGAGCCGATCAGGCCGATCGGGATGTTGCGGTTCGGGTTCTTGGTTTCCTCGGCGGCGGTCGAGACCGCATCGAAGCCGACGTAGGCGAAGAAGATCGATGCCGCCGCGCCCAGCACGCCGATGCCGCCCAGCGGGCTGCCCCAGCCGGTGGGGAAGAATGGGTGGAAGTTGCTGTCCTTGGCCGCCGGCACCGCGATGATGATGAAGGCGGTCAGCGCGACCACCTTGATCATCACCAGTACCGCATTGACCTTGGCCGACTTGGAGGTGCCGATAACCAGCAGGCCGGTAACCACCAGGGCGATCAGGAAAGCCAGTAGGTTGAAGGCGCCGCCGTCCATCGGGCCGGTCTTGAGCGCTAGCGGCAATTCGATGCCTGCGCTTGCCAGCAACCCGTTCATGTAGCCCGACCAGCCGACCGCCACCGCGCCGGCGGCAACCGCGTATTCCAGCACCAGCGCCCAGCCCACCGTCCAGGCGATGGCTTCGCCCATCACGGCGTAGGTGTAGGTGTAGGCCGAACCCGCAACCGGGACCATCGAGGCCAACTCGGAGTAGGCCAGGGCCGCCAGCGCGCAGACCACGGCCGCGATGACGAAGGCCAGCATCATGGCTGGACCGGCCTTCTGGCCGGCTTCGGCGGTCAGTACGAAAATACCGGTGCCGATGATGGCGCCGATGCCCAGCAAGGTGAGCTGGAACGCGCCGAGTTGGCGGGTGAGTGCCTTCTTCTCGGCGGTCTCGAGGATCTTGTCGAGCGGCTTGACTCGCTGGAACAGCATCAGGTGGTTCCCCCATGGATCTTGAGCGTGGACGGCCACCGTGCGGGCAGCCGCAAGTGGCCGACCATAAACGGACAGGGGCCCGCGACACAAGCGGCGGGGGTCACGGCGGGCGATAATGCCGCGCATTCAGATTCCAACGGGAGAGTGACTGCATGGCAGCCAATGCAAGCCGCGCACTGGCCGGGGCGCTGGTCGATTACGCCGCACGCTGGCCCGCGGAGGCGGACACCGTCGCGTTGTTCCGGGCGCTGCTGGCGGATGCCGAGGATCCGTTCCGGCGCGAGCGCTTGGCTGGCCATTTCACCGCCTCCTGCTGGCTGGTGGACCGCCGCGGCGAGCGCGTGCTGCTGACCCATCACCGCAAGCTTGGCCTGTGGCTGCAGCTGGGCGGCCATGCCGACGGCGAGCGCGCGCTGCACCTCGCCGCGCTGCGGGAGGCCGAGGAAGAGTCCGGGTTGGCGGGCTTGCAGGTGGCGTCGGAGATCTTCGATCTTGATCGCCACTGGATCCCCGAGCACAAGGGTGTCCCAGCGCACTGGCATTACGACGTGCGCTACGTGGTCACGGCCGGCGAGCACGAGGACTATGTGGTGAGCGAGGAGTCGCTGGATCTCGCTTGGCGGCCCATCGTGGCGCTGGCCACCGATCCCGCCACCGACGGCTCGGTAGGCCGGATGGCGCGCAAGTGGCTGGCGCGGCCCTGAAGTCGCGCCGCAGGAATCAGTACAGCACGCGCGTGCGCAGCGTGCCGGGGATCGTGGCCAGTTCCTCGCGCAGCGCGGTGGCCTGCGCCTCGTCGGCAGCCACGTCGATCACCACGTAGCCCACCTTCGGGTCGGTGCGCAGGAACTGGCCGTCGATGTTGACTGCGTGGCGGCTGAAGATCTCGTTGACCTTCGACAGCACGCCCGGCACGTTGCGGTGGATGTGCAGCAGGCGCAGGCTGCCTTCGTGCTCGGGCAGGGTGACCTCGGGGAAATTCACCGCCGACAGGGTGCTGCCGTTGTCGCTGTAACGCACCAGCTTGGCGGCCACTTCCAGGCCGATGTTGTCCTGCGCCTCCAGCGTGCTGCCGCCGATGTGCGGCGTCAGGATCACGTTGTCCAGGCCGCGCAGCGGGGATTCGAAGACGTCGCCGTTGGCCTTGGGTTCCACCGGGAACACGTCCACCGCCGCGCCGCCCAGATGGCCGCTGGCCAGCGCCTCGGCCAGCGCCTCGATCACCACCACGGTACCGCGCGCGGCGTTGATGAGGTGGGCGCCACGCTTCATCCGCGCCAGCTGCGCTGCGCCGATCATCCACTGCGTGGACGGGGTTTCCGGTACGTGCAGGGTCACCACGTCGGCGCGCGCCAGCAGGTCGTCCAGGCCGGCAGCGGCACGCGCGTTGCCCAGCGCGAGCTTGGTCTCGATGTCGTGGAAGAGCACCTGCATGCCCAGCCCTTCGGCAAGCACGCCGACCTGGGTGCCGATGTGGCCGTAGCCGATGATGCCCAGCGTCTTGCCGCGCACCTCGTGGCTGCCGGTGGCGGCCTTGGACCAGCCGCCGCGGTGGCACTCGGCGTTCTTCTGCGGGATGCCGCGCATCAGCATCACCGCCTGCGCCACCACCAGCTCGGCCACGCTGCGGGTATTGGAGTAAGGCGCGTTGAAGACCGGGATTCCGGCCAGTTCGGCGGCGTCCAGGTCCACCTGATTGGTGCCGATGCAGAAGCAACCGATGGCGATCAGCCGCTTGGCCTCTGCCAGTACATCGGCGGTGAGCTGCGTGCGCGAGCGGATGCCGACGATGTGGGCCTCGGCGATCCTGGCCTTCAGCTCGTCCTCAGGCAGCGCCTTGGCGTGTGTTTCGATCTGGCTGTAGCCGGCCGCGCGGAACGCCTCCACCGCGGTGTTGCTGACGCCTTCCAGCAGCAGCACGCGGATGTCCTGTTTCGGGAACGAGGTCTTCTTGGCGGACATGGCGGCGGCATTGGGCGGGAAGGGAGAAGAGTGGCGACTATAGCCAGAAACCCGGCCCCGTTGTTGCGCTGCGTCATGATATTTTCACGCTGCGCCCCGCCACCCTGGCGGGGTGCGCTCCCTTCGCCTGCCGCCCGGTCCTTGCCATGCCCGACGCCCGCCTTGACGCCCTGCGCGCCGCCCTGCCGGGCCTGCGCCTGCTCACCGATCCCGCCGACCTTGAGCACTACGGCCGCGACTGGACCCGGCGCTGGACGCCGGCGCCGTTGGCCATCGCCTTGCCAGGCAGCGTGGAGGAAGTGCAGGCCGTGGTGCGCTGGGCCAATGCGGCCAAGGTCGCGGTGGTGCCCTCGGGCGGGCGCACCGGCCTGTCGGGCGGGGCGGTCGCGGCCAACGGCGAGCTGGTGGTCAGCCTGGAGCGGATGAACAAGGTGCTGGACTTTGATCCGGTGGACCGCACGCTCACCGTGCAGGCTGGCCTGCCGCTGCAGCTGGCGCAGGAGGCGGCGCGCGCCCAAGGCTTGCAGTACCCGGTGGATTTTGCCGCACGTGGTTCGGCCACCATCGGCGGCACCATCGCCACCAATGCCGGCGGCATCCGCGTGGTGCGCTACGGCAATACCCGTGAATGGATTGCCGGGTTGAAGCTGGTCACCGGCGCCGGCGAGCTGCTGGATCTTGGCCGCGCACTGGTCAAGAACTCCAGTGGCTACGATCTGCGGCATCTGGCCATTGCCGCGGAGGGCACGCTGGGGATCGTGGTGGAAGCCACCTTGCGGCTTACCGATCCCCCGCCGCCGACCAATGTGATGCTGCTGGCACTGCCCAGTTTCGAGGCGTTGATGCAGGTATTCGCGGCTTTCCGCGCGCGCCTGCCACTGCAGGCGTTCGAGTTTTTCACCGACGTTGCGCTGCGGCATGTGCTGGCCCACGGCGCGCAGGCGCCGTTCGACGACGCCCATCCCTTCTATGTCGTCACAGAGTTCGGCGCGGACCAGGCCAGCGAGGCAGAAGCGTTGGCGGCGTTCGAACAGTGCGTGGAACAAGGACTGGCCAGTGACGGCGTGATTGCCTCCAGCCAGGCGCAGGCGGCCCAGCTGTGGCGGCTGCGCGAAGGCATCACCGAAAGCCTTGCCCGCTACGTCCCCTACAAGAACGATGTGGCCGTGCGGATCTCCGCGATGCCGGCCTTTCTGGCCCAGGCGCAGGCGCTGCTGGAAAGCGAATATCCGCAGTTCGAGGTGGTCTGGTTCGGCCACATCGGCGATGGCAACCTGCACATCAACATCCTGAAACCTGACGCCATGGCGCAGGCCCATTTCGTGGCCGACTGCGAGCGCGTCACCAAGCTGCTGGCCGAGCTGCTGCAGCGCCACGGCGGCAGCATCTCCGCCGAACATGGCATCGGGCTGGTCAAGAAACCGTACCTGTGGAGCACCCGCAGCCCGGCGGAGATTGCGGCGATGCGCGGCATCAGGGCGGTACTGGACCCGAATGGCATCATGAATCCGGGCAAGCTGTTCGACTGAGAATCCCGCGCTGCGTAATCGATGCGCGGGTTGCCGGTTAAGCGCCGGAATCGCGCCTGACACCTTGCGCAAGACGGGCGTCCAGCCGGGTGCGAATCGCCGGCCATTCGGCGGCGAGGATCGAGTAGGTATGGGTGTCGCGCAGGCTGCCGTCCTTGTGCCGGCGATGGGCGCGCAGGATCCCGTCCTTCGTTGCGCCCAGCCGTTCGATGGCCGCCTGCGAGCGCAGGTTGAGGTGGCTGGTGTGGAAGAACACGGACTGCGCGCCCAGCGTGTCGAAGGCGTGCCCCAGCATCAGCCGCTTGTTGGCGGTGTTGACGTGGGTGCGCCAGACCGAGCCGGCGTGGAAGGTGTAGCCGATCGCCAGCGTCGGCACCGAGAGCTCGATGTCGTAAAAGCGCGTGCTGCCGACCACGCGGTCGCCGGCGAGGATGGCGAACGGCAGTTCGCGCCCTGCGTCGCGCATCGCCAGCGCGTGTTCGACCCAGGCCGGGATGCCGTCGCGGCCCGGCACGTTGACGTAGTTCAGCGCGCCGATGTCGCCGTCGTCCACCGCGTCCTGCAGGGCGGCGATATGGTCGCGCGCCAGCGGCTCCAGGCGGATGCCGTGGCCTGACAGGGTGATGGGGGCGAGCTGCCCGGTCATGGTGTTCCGTCCGGCATCCCCGCTTTCGCGGGGATGACCGCCAAGCATCAATCCGCCCGGCCGGCAAACTCGCCGGTGGTGGTGTTGACCCACACTCTTTCGCCGTTGCCGATGTATTCCGGCACCATGATTTCGATGCCTGTCGCCAGCTTGGCGGGTTTCGGTCGCTTGGTGGCGGTGCCGCCTTTCAGCTCCGGCGGGGTTTCCACCACTTCGATGGCCACCGACTGCGGCAGCTGGATTGCCACCGGGGTGTCATCGATCAGCTGCACGTAGATCCCGGTGAGGTCGTCCACGATGTAACCCGCAGCGTCGCCCACCGCGTCCGCATCCAGCGTGTACGGGGTGTAGTCCTCGTCGTCGAGGAACACGAAGGCATCGCCGTCCTTGTAGGAATAGGTGCACTGGCGGCGGCTCATGTCCACTTCGCGCAGGTCGTCGTCGCCGTCGAAGCTGGCGTCCAGCTTGCTGCCGCCCGGGATGGAATACATGGTGAAGCGGTAGCGCACGTTGCCACCGCGGCCCTGCGGGCTGCTGCGCTCGATGTCGCGGATCTGGTACACGCCGCCGTTGTGTTCGACGACGTTGCCCTTCTTGATGTCGTAAGCCTTCATGGGAGGTTGTTCTTCTGTTGTTGGATTGCGTGGAAGAGGCGTTCGTTCAAGAGCCAGGTGAGCAGCCCCCAGACCAGGCCACCGAGTGCGCACAGCGGCACCGCGACGGCCAGCACCAGCGGCAGACGCGGATGCGACGGGCCCAGCTGCAGGGTCATGGTGATGGCCATGAACGCCAGCATCAGCCCGCCCCAGAACGCTACTCCCTTGACCAGCACGAAGCGCCACATGCCGCGGGCGCGGATGGCCGGCCAGCGCGTGGCCACCCAGCGCTCCGCGCGCGAGCCGTACCCGCTCACTTCGGCGCCAGGCGGGTTGCGCCGTCCAGGCGGATGGTTTCGCCGTTGAGGTAGGTGTTGCCGAGGATGTAGGCCACCAGGTCCGCGAATTCTTCCGGCTTGCCCAGTCGCGAGGGGAACGGGATGGTCGCGGCCAGCGACTTCTGGACGTCCTCCGGCATGCCGTCCACCATCGGTGTCCAGAACACGCCCGGGGCCACGGTCATCACGCGGATGCCGAAGCGGGCCAGTTCGCGCGCCATCGGCAGGGTCATGCTGACCACGCCGCCCTTCGACGCCGAGTAGGCGGCCTGGCCGATCTGGCCTTCGTAGGCGGCCACCGAGGCGGTGTTGACGATCACGCCGCGTTCGCCGTCGGGGCCGGCGTCGTTGTGCTGCATCAGGTCGGCGCAGGTCTTGGCGACGTTGAAGCTGCCGACCAGGTTCACCATCACGGTGGTCTGGAAGTGCGACAGCGCCATCGGGCCGGTCTTGCCCAGCACGCGGCCGGCGCCCAGGATGCCGGCGCAGTTGATGGCGGCGTTCAGGCCGCCGAGGAAGGCCTTTGCGTCGGTGACGTTGGCCGCCACCTGCGCCTCGTTGCTGACGTCGGTCCTGTAGAAGCGGGCGTTGGCCTCGCCCAGCTCGGCGACGGCGGAGGCGCCTTTCTCGTCGTTGACGTCGAACAGGGCGACCTTGCCGCCGTGGGCGACCAGGTGCTTGGCCACGGCGAAGCCGAGGCCGGAAACGCCGCCGGTGACCACGGCGCGAACGGAAGCGAGTTGCATGGGGAGTCCTGCGGGCGGAAAACAGCGATTTTAGCGGATGCCAGTGGCACGGCGGGCCCGTCAGCGGCCGGTGCGGTGCCGCTCGCGGCTCAATGCGAACCTGCTGTTCGATATCGCCGACGCGGGCCATCCATGGCCCGCTCTGCGCGGCAACGCACCGCCCGCCGACGCGCCGTTCCTCGCGGGCGCGGTTTCCCCGAGAGCGGCTAGAGATCCAGCAGGTAGAACGTATTGCAGCCGCCGTGCCCGGTCGCGCCCATCGGGGCGTCGATGCGGCGGAAGTCGCTGCGCTCGTACAGCCGCATCGCCGCGTCCATGCCGGTGAGGGTTTCCAGATAGCACTGGCGGAAACCGAAGCCGCGCGCGGCATCCAGGCAGCGCGCCATCAGGGCCGTGCCGGCGCCGAGGCCACGGGCTTCGCGCAGGAAATACATCTTGCGCAGCTCGCAGACATCGTCCGGCCCGCCGGCCAGCGGGGCGATGCCGCCACCGCCCAGCACCCGGCCGTCGCGTTCCACCACGAAATAGGCATGGCGTGGCGCGGCATACGCGCGGCTCATCCAGTCCACTTCCGGATCAGTGATGGCAAAGCCTTGGCCGACAGCCCCGAACTCGGGCATCACGGTGCGGATGATGGCGGCGATGGCGGCGTCATCATCGGGCTGGATCGGGCGGATGGTCACGTCTGGCATGGACGGCATCATGACGCGGCGGCTCCCTGCAGGGCGCGACCGACCTTGCTGCCAGTCTCGCGGCCGAGCAGGCCGGCCAGCCAGCGGCCGGTTTCGGCCAGCTGCGGCAGGTCGATGCCGGTGGCAATGCCCAGGCCATGCAGCATGTACACCACGTCTTCGCTGGCCACGTTGCCGCTGGCTCCCTTGGCGTAGGGGCAGCCGCCGGCGCCTGACACCGCGCTGTCCACCACCGACACCCCTTCTTCCAGGCAGGCCAGCACGTTCGCCAGCGACTGCCCGTAGGTGTCATGGAAGTGCACGGCAAGCGCCTCGATCGGAACCTCGGCAGCCACCGCCCGCAGCATCGCCCGTGCCTTGCCGGGCGTGCCGACACCGATGGTGTCGCCCAGCGAGATCTCGTAGCAGCCCATCGCATACAATGCGCGGGCAACGCGCACCACCTCGGCCAGCGGCACGTCGCCCTGGTATGGGCAGCCGAGCACGGTGGAGACGTAGCCGCGCACCTTGACGCCGTCGGCGTGGGCGCGTTCCAGCACCGGCGCGAAGCGTTCCAGCGACTCGGCAATGCTGGCGTTGGTGTTCTTTCGGTTGAATGCTTCGGAGGCCGCCGTGAACACCGCCACTTCGGTGGCGCCGGCGGCGCGGGCGCGCAGATAGCCCTGTTCGTTCGGCACCAGCACCGGGTAGGACACGCCGGGAACACGGGTGATGCCGGCCAGCACCTGCTCGGCGTCGGCCATCTGCGGCACCCATTTCGGGCTGACGAAGGCCGTGGCCTCGATGGTGCGCAGGCCAGTGCGCGAGAGGCGGTCGATCAGTGCGATCTTGGCGGCGGTGCCGATATCGACTTTCTCGTTTTGCAGCCCGTCACGCGGGCCGACTTCGACGATGCGAACCGAGGCAGGCAGGGCCATGGCTCATTCCTCCAGGGTGGCCAGGACGGCATCGGCATCGACGAACTCGCCGGCCGCGGTACGCAGCTCGGCCAGCACGCCATCGCGTGGGGCCTTGAGGGCCAGCTCCATCTTCATCGCTTCCAGCACCAGCACCACCTGGCCGGCCTTGACCGGCTCGCCAGGGCTGGCCTGCACCAGCACCACCCGGCCCGGCATCGGGGCGCGGATGGCCTGATCGCCGCTGCTGCCGGCATGGTGGGTCTGGTGGCGTTCGTCCACGCGTTGCAGGTGCAGCCGGGTGCTGCCGTCGTGGACGGTGACGGCGTCGGTGCTGCAGTGCACCCGATAGCGCCGCATCACGCCGTCGATGCGTGCGCTGAGTTCGCCGGCCTCCAGCCGCGCCGCGTCCACCGCGTGCCTCTGGCCGGCGTGGTCGATCTGATAGTGGCCGTTGTCGCCTTGTGCCAGCAGGGTCAGGTCTTGCCCGCCATGCTGCAGGCGCAGCCGGCGCGCGCCGGCATGACCCAGCCGCCAGCCGTCGGTCAAGGCCCAGGGCGAGGCAGGGTCGGCAGTCTGGGCGCTGGCAAGGCGGGCGTCGGATTCCTGGGTCAACAGACAGGCGGTGGCAGCGGCCAGGAGCGCCGGCACGTCCAGTGTCGTCGGGGTCAGGAATTCGTCCAGATGGCGGTCGAGGTAGCCGGTGTCGATGCGGCCTTCCACCACGGCGGGATGGCGCGCCAGCCGTTCCAGGAACGCGACATTGGATTTGGGCCCTTGCACCTGGCACTGCGCCAGCGCCTCGCGCAGGCGCGCCAGTGCGCGCGGGCGATCCTCGTCCCAGACGATCAGCTTGGCGATCATCGGGTCATAGAAGATGGTGACGGTATCGCCTTCGATCACGCCCGAATCGATCCGCACGTGGCGCGAGGGGGCAGGCAGGTGCAGGGTGCGCAGCGTGCCCGAGCCCGGCAGGAAGCCGGCGTCCGGGTCTTCCGCGTACAGCCGCACTTCGATGGCGTGGCCGTGCTGGCGGATGTCCTGCTGCGCCAGCGGCAGCGGTTCGCCCGCGGCGATGCGCAGCTGCCATTCGACCAGATCGAGCCCGGTGACCAGCTCGGTGACCGGGTGCTCCACCTGCAGCCGGGTGTTGATCTCCATGAAGTAGAACTCGCCGGACGGTGCGACGATGAACTCCACCGTGCCGGCATTGACATAGCCGATGGCGCGAGCGGCTTGCACGGCGGCCTCGCCCATGGCCGTGCGCAGCGCCGGGGTGAGGAACGGCGAGGGGGATTCCTCCAGCACCTTCTGGTAGCGGCGCTGCGCCGAGCATTCGCGCTCGCCCAGGTGGATGACGCCGCCGTGGTGGTCGGCAAACACCTGGATCTCGATATGGCGGGGATGCTCGATGTAGCGTTCCAGCAGCACCCGGTCGCGGCCGAAGGCATTTTTCGCCTCGCGCTGGCAGCTTTCCAGCAACGCCGGGAACTCCTCGGCGCTGCGCACGATGCGCATGCCCTTGCCGCCGCCGCCGTGGGCGGCCTTGATCATCAGCGGATAGCCGATGCGGTCGGCCTCGCGTTGCAGTCGCTCGGGCGACTGGTCCTCGCCGGTATAGCCCGGCACCACCGGCACGCCGGCGGCGGCCATCAGGTCCTTGGCGCCGGCCTTGCTGCCCATCCGGCGCATCGACGCGCCCGGCGGGCCGACGAACACCAGCCCGGCGGCCTGCACCGCGTCGGCGAAGTCGGCGTTTTCGGAGAGAAAGCCGTAGCCGGGGTGGATCGCCTGGGCGCCGGTGCGCCTGGCGACGTCGAGGATGGCGTCACCGCGCAGGTAGCTGTCCTGTGGGCGCGGGCCACCGATGTGGTGCGCCTCGTCGGCCAGCCGCACGTGCTGGGCGTCGGCATCGGCGTCGGAGAACACGGCGATGGTGTGAATGCCGAGCCGGCGTGCGGTGCGGATGACCCGGCAGGCGATTTCGCCGCGGTTGGCGATGAGCAGGCGGTCGAACATCAGCGTGCAATCCAGTGGGGTGGGCGTTTTTCCAGGAACGCGGTGATGCCTTCCTGGCCTTCTGGCGACACCCGCAGGCGGGCGATCAGCGCGGCATTGTCGGCGTCATGGCGGGCGCTGTCGGTATGCGCGCACACCGACCGTACCAGCTGCTTGGCGCTGGCGGCGGCAAGGGGCCCGGCCTTCAGCAGCAGGTCGATCTGGCGCTGCACCGCCGCATCCAGCTCGCTGGCGGGCACCACCTGATGCAGCAGGCCGATCCGCAGCGCCTCGGCGGCATCGAAGAGTTCGGCAGTGGCGAAATAACGGCGTGCCTGGCGCGGGCCGATGGCGGCGATCACATAGGGCGAGATCACCGCTGGCAGCAGACCCAGCCGGCTTTCGGTCAGGCCGAATTTGGCCTCGGGCACGCCGATGGCGATGTCGCAGCAGGCGATCAATCCGACGCCGCCGCCAAACGCCGCACCGTGAACGCGGGCGATGGTGGGCTTGGGCAGGGTGTCGAGGGTGCGCATGAGCCGGGCCAGGGCCAGGGCATCTGCGCGGTTTTCTTCCTCGCTGGCGGCGGCCATCGCGCACATCCAGTGCAGATCCGCACCGGCCGAGAACGAGGGGCCTTCGCCTTCCAGCACCACCACCCGCACGGACGGGTCGGTGGCAAGGCTCTCCAGCGCCGCCGTCAGTTCGGCAATCAGCGCGGCATCAAACGCGTTGTGCAGTGAGCCGCGGGCCAGGCGCAGGCGGGCCAACGGGCCGTCGCGGAGCAGGTGCAGCGAGGTCGGCATGGGCGGGCAGGTCGTGTGGGCAAACCCGAATGATAAGGAACCCCCCGGATTTGCGCGCGTGGTGGATTCCTGAATGCAGTCGCGCGCGGCTTGAGTAGGATCAAGGCGAGTGCTTGGGGGAATGCTAAGATTGAGAACAATTCCCATTTGTGCGCATTCGCATGTGGCTGAACCAACTCCCGCGGCGGCATCCGGCGATCGTCGAGACGGTGGAGGCGCACGCCCCCAACGACGCAGTGGCGCGGCGTCTGGGTGAACTCGGCTTTGTCGCCGGCGAGCAGGTCGAAGTGCTGGCCGAAGCGCCGCTGGGTGGCGACCCGCTGCTGGTGCAGGTCGGCTTCACCCGCTTTGCCTTGCGTCGGGTCGAGGCAGCGCGGGTGCGTCTGCGCAACGGTCAGGGCGAGGCATGAACGCCGCATTGCAGCCGCCATTGCGGATTGCGCTGGTGGGTAACCCCAACTGCGGCAAGACCGCGCTGTTCAATCTGCTCACCGGCAGCCGCCAGAAAGTGGCTAACTATGCCGGGGTGACGGTCGAACGTAAGCAGGGGCAGTTTTTTCTGCCGTCCGGCCGCAGCGTGGTGGTGCTGGATCTGCCCGGCGCCTACAGCCTGCATGCGGCCAGCCTGGACGAAGCGGTCACCCGCGATGTCATCCGCGGGTTCTACCCGGGTGAGCCGGCTCCCGATGTGCTGGTCTGCGTGGTCGATGCCACCAACCTGCGGCTGCATCTGCGGTTCGTGCTGGAGCTGCGGTCGCTGGGCAAGCCGATGGTGGTGGCGCTGAACATGTGTGATGTGGCGCGCCGGCGTGGGATCGCCATTGACGTGGCGGCGCTTCAGCGCGAACTGGGCGTGCCGGTGGTGGAGACCGTCGCGATCCGCCGCGATGGCGCCCGGGCATTGCTGGAACAGCTCGAGCGGATGCCCGCAGACCCGGTGCAGCCTGTCGCCTTGCCTGACGAGGAAACGCTGCATCAGGAGGTGCGGCGGATTCTGGCGCTGGCGGTGCGGATGCCGCGCCGCACTGCGGCCATCGACGAGGCGCTGGATCGCTGGCTGCTGCACCCGGTCTTCGGGTTTGTCGCCCTGGCTGCGGTGATGTTCCTGATTTTCCAAGCGGTCTATGCCTGGGCCGCGCCGCTGATGGATGGCATCGAGCAGATCACCGGCTGGGCCGGGGATCTGGTCGGCGGTTTACTTGCCGACGGGCCGCTGCGCAGCCTGCTGGTGGATGGGGTGATCGCCGGCATGGGTGGCGTGGTGGTGTTCCTGCCGCAGATCCTGATCCTGTTCTTCTTCATCCTCGCGCTGGAAGAATCCGGCTATCTGCCGCGGGCGGCGTTTCTGCTGGATCGGCCGATGGCGGCGGCGGGCCTGTCCGGCCGCAGTTTCATCCCGCTGCTGTCCAGCTTCGCCTGCGCGGTGCCCGGCATCATGGCCACGCGCACCATCCAGGACCCGCGTGACCGGCTGGCCACGATCCTGGTGGCGCCGTTGATGACCTGCTCGGCGCGGTTGCCGATCTACACCCTGCTGATTGGCGCGTTCATCCCGCAGCGGCCGGTGCTGGGCGTGCTCAACCTGCAGGGCCTGGTGCTGTTCGGGCTGTACGTCGCCGGCATTCTCAGCGCGCTGGCGGTGGCCTGGGTGATGAAGCGCTGGCGCCGGGATCAGAGCGAGCATCCGTTGCTGCTGGAGCTGCCCTCGTATCGGTTGCCGCATCCGCGCGATCTGGCCATCGGCTTGTGGGAGCGGGCGATGATCTTCCTCAAGCGGGTGGGCGGCATCATCCTCGCGCTGACCATCCTGCTGTGGTTTCTGCTCAGCTTCCCGGCACCGCCGGCAGGTGCCTCTGGCCCGGCCATTGATTACAGCCTGGCCGGCCGGATCGGGCATGGGCTGGCTTATCTGTTTGCGCCGATCGGCTTCAACTGGCAGATCAGCATCGCCCTGATTCCGGGGCTGGCGGCACGCGAGGTGGTGGTGTCGTCGCTGGCCACGGTCTATGCGCTTTCCGCTGCCAGCGACGATGCCGCGGCGCAGGCGCTGGCACCGATCATCCAGGGCCAATGGTCGCTGGCCACCGCCCTGTCGCTGCTGGTGTGGTTCATCTATGCGCCGCAGTGCATCTCCACGCTGGCGACGATCCGGCGCGAAACCCATTCCTGGAGGCAGACGGCCTTTGCTGCCGGCTACCTGTTCGCACTGGCCTACCTGGCGTCGCTGCTGACCTACCGCATCGCGCTGGCGCTCGGAGCAGGCTGATGGACGGGCCGCTGCTGCTGCAGTACCTCGTGGTTGCGCTGGCCGTGCTGGTGAGTGCGGGGGCGGTGATGCACAAGCAGTTCCCGAATGCGACGCGGCGGCTGCGCATCGCGATCGCGCTGCCGCTGCTGCGCGAGGGGCGTCCGGCCTGGTTGCGCGCGTGGGCGCGCCGGATCGCGCCGCCGGGACAGGGCGGCGGCAAGAACTGCGGCGGTTGCAACGGCTGCGGCTGAGGCCCGTCCCAGGCGTGGTGGGCCGAAAAACAAGGCCCGCATGCGCGGGCCTTGTCGTATTCCGGCGGTCGCCGGGAGCGATTACTTCTTGGCTTCGTCGGCGGCGGCCTTGGCCTTGTCCGCCATTTTCTGGGCCGCGTCGGCCGTGGCTTGGGCGGCATCGGCGGTGGCGCCGGCTGCCGAGGCCGCGGCCTCATCCGCTGCCATCTTGGCGTCGTCGGCAGCATTCTTCATCGAGTCGCTGACTTCGCCCACGGCCTCACCGGTGGAGGCAGCAGCAGCCTCGGACGCCTGGGTGGCGGCATTGGCTGCAGCGTCAGCCGCATCGGCGGCGGCGGCGCTGGCCTCGGCTGCCTCGTTCTTGGCGGTGGCGGTCTCGTTCTTGCAGGCGGTCAGTGCCAGTGCGGCAGCTACCAGGGCGACGTAAAGCTTGGCATTCATGGGTCGGAACTCCTGTGTTGGAAAACGGGCGCAGGGCGCACCCTGCGATGGAAGCAGGGTCAGCCAAGCCGGGCCGCCATGGCGGCAGCCTGCATCCTAGCGGGCTGGATGTGAAAAGAGTGCAAAGCCCCTGCCGGCTCAGTGCCGGCGGCGTTTGCCAGGCGCTGCGGGAGCCGCTTCGACCGCCACGCTGAAGCTGCGCGATTCGCCGGGAAACACGGCGCCAACCCCTGCCACGTGGCGCCCCACTTCCTCTCCGCGCTCGTTGCGGATCACCACCACCATCGTGTACTCGAACGCGCCGTCGTCCGGCGCGTTGAGGGTGCCTTCCACCTTGAGCGGCACGAAGCGCTGCGCGGCGTCGCTGGCCGGCGCGTCGAAGCGCAGGTGGCCGCGGCAGGCCGGGCAAATCGCCGAGCTTTGCAGGATGGTGGTCTTGCAGTGGGGGCAACTGCGGGTGGTGCCCGCCACGTCGGGGCGGGCGGTGCTCATGCGGCGCTGCCGCCCTCCGCCTTCGCCGGCTTCTCGTCCTTGCCCCAGCCGCACTCGACGTGGCCCCGAATGCGGCTGCCGGCCGCCACGGTGAGGCTGCCGGCCTTGAGGTCGCCGTTGATCGCACCGCTGGGCAGGATGTCCACCTGTTGCGCGCTGGTGATGTTGCCTTCCAGCTCGCCAGCCAGCGCCACCTTGTTGGCCGATACGCCGCCGGACACCTTGGCGCCCTGGTCGATGGTCAGGTTGCCCTGCACCTTGATGTCGCCCTTGAACTTGCCGGCGATGCGGACGTGGCCGGCGCCTTCGATCTTGCCTTCGATCTGCAGATCGGCGGCGATCACCGACTCGCGGGCGGGCGGATCCACGGCCCGCATGGGCGCCGGATGGGCGGGCGCGGGCGCCGGCTCAGCGGCGGCGGGCGGCGGCGATGCCAGATCGAAACGGGCGGGTTCCGCAGTCTTGGAGGAATCTTTCCAGCCGATGGCCATGACGATGCTCTCTAGCGGGGGAATGGATTCGCGAGGCTAACACCGATTTTCAGCGGTGTTTTTGCTGAATGCGCAAGGCGGCTGCCCGTCGAATGCGATGCCTGTCACATTCCGGATCACATCCGGAACACGCCGAACCGGGTGCGTTCCTCGATCGGCGCATTGAGCGATGCCGACAGCCCCAGCCCCAGCACCCGGCGGGTGTCGGCCGGGTCGATGATGCCGTCGTCCCACAGGCGCGCGGTGGCGTACCAGGGGCTACCCTGGTCCTCGTACTGCTGGCGGATCGGCGCCTTGAACGCCTCTTCCTCGTCGGGCGTCCACACTGCGCCGCGGGCCTCGATGCCATCGCGCTTCACCGTGGCCAGCACGCTGGCCGCCTGTTCGCCGCCCATCACGCTGATGCGCGCGTTCGGCCACATCCACAGGAAGCGGGCGCCGTAGGCGCGGCCGCACATGGCGTAGTTGCCGGCGCCGAAGCTGCCGCCGATGACCACGGTGAACTTGGGCACATGCGAGCAGGCCACGGCGGTCACCATCTTGGCGCCGTCCTTGGCGATGCCGGCCTGCTCGTACTTCTTGCCGACCATGAAGCCGGTGATGTTCTGCAGGAACACCAGCGGGATGCCGCGCTGGTTGCACAGCTCGATGAAGTGCGCGCCTTTCAGCGCGCTCTCCGCAAACAGAATGCCGTTGTTGGCGACGATGCCGACCGGGTAGCCGTGCAGATGGGCGAAGCCGGTCACCAGCGTCTTGCCGTAGCGCGCCTTGAATTCCTGCAGCTCGCTGCCGTCAACGATGCGGGCGATCACCTCGCGGATATCAAACGGCCGGCGTGCGTCCTTGGGCACGATGCCATACAGCTCTTCGGCCGGGTACAGCGGCTCGCGCACGGGCCGGGTTGCCACCGGCAGGACTTTCTTACGGTTGAGCGAAGCAACGATGCCGCGGGCGATCTCCAGCGCGTGGCGGTCGTCCTCGGCGAAATGGTCGGCGACCCCTGAAATGCTGGTGTGCACATCGGCGCCGCCCAGCGTCTCGGCATCCACCACCTCGCCGGTCGCGGCTTTCACCAGCGGCGGGCCGCCAAGGAAGATGGTGCCCTGTTCCTTGACGATCACCGATTCGTCGCACATCGCCGGCACATATGCGCCACCGGCGGTGCAGCTGCCCATCACCACCGCGATCTGTGGGATGTTTTCGGCGCTCATCCGGGCCTGGTTGTAGAAAATCCGGCCGAAGTGCTCCTTGTCCGGGAACACTTCGTCCTGCAGCGGCAGGAAGGCGCCACCGGAATCGACCAGATAGACGCAGGGCAGGCGATTCTCGCGGGCGATTTCCTGCGCCCGCAGATGTTTTTTGACCGTCATCGGGAAGTAGGTGCCGCCTTTGACGGTGGCGTCATTGGCCACGATCACCACTTCCTGGCCCATCACCCGGCCGATGCCGCAGATGATGCCGGCAGCGGGGGCGGCGCCGTCGTACATGTCCTCGGCCGCCAGGGGCGCGATCTCGAGAAACGGCGAACCGGGATCCAGCAGGGCGTCGATGCGCTCGCGCGGCAGCAGTTTGCCGCGCTCGGTGTGCTTCATCCGTGCCTTGTCGCCGCCGCCTTCGGCCGCGCGCGCCAGCCGGCGGTCCAGCTCCGCCACCAGCGCGCGGTGGTAGGCGGCGTTGTCAAGGAAGTCCTGCGAGCGGGGATCGAGTTGCGAGGTCAGCGCGGGCATGGGGCGTCCGGTGCGGGCGGCAAAACGCCAAGGATACCGCCTGTGCTTCGAACTCCCCCGACCCGGGGCGGCAGTCTGCGACAATGACCGGCCACCCCGACGTGTCCCGCCTCGTGGCCCGCCTCGACCAGACCCCCAAGACCCTCGACATTCTTCATTTGACCCACGACGGCCGCGGCGTCGCCCGCTGGCCGGAGGGGCACCCGCAGGCCGGCAAGGCCGTGTTCGTGGCCGGCGCGCTGCCGGGCGAGACCGTGAGCGTGCAGCAGACCGCCCGCTCGAAGCAGTTCGACGAGGCCAGGACGCTGGAGGTGCTGGTGGCCTCCCCGGACCGCGTGGAGCCGCGCTGCCCGCATTTCGGCACCTGTGGCGGCTGCGTGCTGCAGCATCTCGCCGAGGATCGCCAAATCACCTACAAACAGCAGGTCCTGCTGGACAACCTGCAGCGTATCGGCCACGTGGCGCCGTCCACCGTGCTGCCGCCGCTGCGCGGCGAGGCCTGGGGCTACCGGCGCAAGGGGCGCTTCTCGGTGCGCCGGGTGGAGAAGAAGGACAAGACCCTGGTCGGCTTCCGCGAGCAGGACCCGCGCTTCGTCGCCGACATCTCGGAATGCCACGTGGTGGTGCCGCAGCTCGGGACGAAGGTCGCCGCGCTGGGCGCGCTGGTGGATGGTCTGGACGCGCGCCGCGATATCCCGCAGATCGAGTTCATCGCCGGCGATGCCGTCACCGCGCTCGTATTCCGCCACCTGCAGCCGCTCTCGGAGGCCGACAAGGCCAAGCTGGCCGCGTTCGCTCAGGCGCACGGCTTCGCCGTGTTCCTGCAGCCGGGCGGACTGGATTCGGTGCACCCGCTGGGCGAGGACGTGACGCTCTCGTTCCGCCTGCCGCAGTGGGATGTCGAGCTGCAGTTCCGCCCGCTGGACTTCATCCAGGTCAACGCGCGACTCAATGAAGAGATGATCGCCCGCGCGCTGGACCTGCTGGACGTGCAGCCGGGCGAGCGCGTGCTGGACCTGTTCTGCGGCCTGGGCAATTTCACCCTGCCGCTGGCGCGTGCGTCGGGCGATGGCGCCGTGGTGGGCGTGGAGGGCGATGCCGGGCTGGTGGCGCGTGCGCGCGGCAATGCCCAGCGCAACGGTATGGGGAACGTGCAGTTCCATGTCGCCGATCTGGCGCAGGACCTGGTCGGGCAGCCGTGGCTGAGGGCCGGCTTCGACAAGCTGCTGCTGGATCCGGCGCGTTCGGGCGCGATCGAGGTGCTCAAACAGCTGCCGCTGAAGGGCCTGAAGCGCATCGTCTACGTCAGTTGCCATCCGGGTTCGCTGGCGCGCGACGCCGGCTGGCTGGTCAACGAGGCCGGCTGGACGCTGCGCGAGGCGGGCGTGATGGACATGTTCCCGCACACCGCGCACGTCGAATCGATCGCCGTGTTCGATCCGCCGAGGAAGGGGTGAGCCGTGGGTATCGAGATCGAACGCAAGTTCCTGGTGCGTGGCGACGGCTGGCGTGCCGCCGCCCACAAAGTGGTGCCGATGGCACAGGGCTACCTCAACGACCTGGCGCTGGTCGAGTCCGGCGCGATGCAGGCCTCGGTGCGGGTGCGCATCGAGGGCGACGCGGCCTTCCTCAATATCAAATCGCGCGAGCTGGGCGCGCGCCGGCAGGAGTTCGAATACCCCGTGCCGCTCGCGGACGCGCGCGCGCTGCTGCAGCTGTGCGTCGGCGGCCTGGTCGAGAAGCACCGCCACTACGTCGAGCACGATGGCCAGGTGTGGGAGGTCGATGAATTCCTGGGCGACAACGCC
This sequence comes from Thermomonas sp., assembly GCF_046293095.1. GTDB lineage: Bacteria > Pseudomonadota > Gammaproteobacteria > Xanthomonadales > Xanthomonadaceae > Thermomonas. Next base: position 284,876 of record NZ_JBKBPN010000001.1, on the reverse strand, counting down.
GGGCTGGTCGTAGCCGAGATCGAACTGGATGCGGCGGACGCCGCCTTCGCCAAGCCCGACTGGGCCGGCCTGGAGGTCACCCACGCGCAGCGCTATTACAATCTGGCCCTGGCCTCGCGCCCGTTCTCGCAATGGCGGGAGGACGAGCGGCAGGCCCTGGACCTGAAGGACGGACACGGATGCTGCTGATCGGCGTTGCCGGACACGAACTCACCGCGCGCGAGCGCGACTGGCTGCAGCATCCCGCCTGCGCCGGCGTCACCCTGTTCGCGCGCAATTTCGCCTCGCGCGCGCAGGCGGCCGAGCTTTCGCAGGCGATCCGCGAGGCGGCCCCGCGCCCGCAGCTGGTCTGCGTGGACCAGGAAGGCGGGCGCGTGCAGCGCTTCCGCGAGGGCTACACCCGGCTGCCGGCGCTGCACGGCTTCGAGGCGCTGTACCAGCGCGATGCCGACGCGGCGCTGGCGCTGGCCCGCGAACACGCCTGGCTGATGGCCAGCGAGATGCGGGCCAGCGGCGTGGATCTCAGCTTCGCCCCGGTGCTGGACCTGGCGCGTGGCAACCGTGCGATCGGGGATCGTGCATTCGCGGCCGATCCGCAGGTGGTGGCCGCGTTCGCCCGGGCTTACGTGGCAGGGATGCACGAAGCCGGCATGGCCGCCACCCTCAAGCATTTCCCGGGCCACGGCTCGGTGCTGGAAGACACCCACCACGACGTGGCCATCGATCCGCGCCCGCTGGAGGAGATCCGCGCCCACGATCTGGTGCCGTTCGTGGTCGGGATCGCGGCCGGTGCGGACGCGGTGATGATGGCACACGTGACCTATCCGCAGGTCGCGCCGGAGCCGGCGGGGTGCTCGCGGCGCTGGATCAACGGCATCCTGCGCGGCGATCCGTCCGAGGGCGGCCTGGGCTTCCGCGGCGTGGTGTTTTCGGACGACATCGGCATGGCCGCCGCGGGCGCTGTCGGCGGGACCAGGGCGCGCATCGACGCGCACCTCGACGCCGGCTGCGACGTGGTGCTGGTCAGCCACGTCGAGCAGGTCGAGGACGCACTGACGGCGATCGCTGGCCGGCCGCTCAACACGATGGCGCTGGTGGGGCTGCTGGGGCGCGGTGCGCTGGGCTGGGACGGCCTGCTGGCCGATGGCCGTCGGGCCGGCGTGCAGGCGCGGCTGGATGCCGTACGGGCCCCCGAACTGGCAAGCGGCGTCCTCTCGGGCGCCACCCACATGGGAGACGCGGCATGACTGCCCCAAGACTGGCCGACGCGCTGGCATCCTCGCGGGTGCTGTTCGGGCGCGAGGCGCTGGAAGCCGCAATCCTCCGCATGGCCGGCGAGATCCGCGCCGCCTACGCCGACGGTGATGTGCCGTTGTACCTCACGGTCATGAACGGCGGGCTGCCGTTCGCTGCCCAACTGGCGTTCGCGCTGGGCGAGCAGGGGCTGGACCTGCAGTTCGACTACCTCCATGCCACCCGTTACCGGGGGCAGACCAGCGGCGCTGGCCTGGCCTGGCTGCACCGGCCGGCCACGCCGCTGCGCGGCCGCAAGGTGCTGCTGGCGGACGACATCCTGGACGAAGGCCACACCCTGCTGGCAATCAGGCAGTGGTGCGAGGACCAGGGCGCGGCCGACGTGCGCATCGCGGTGCTGGCCGAAAAAGTGCACGACCGCTGCGTCGAAGGCATCCACGCCGACCATGTGGGCGTGCAGGTGCCGGACGCGTATGTCTTCGGCTACGGCATGGATTACCACGAGCAGGGCCGCAACCTGCCGGCGATCTATGCGCTGGGGGAGTGATGCGTCATGCACGAGCCGGCCAGACACGGCCGGGCGCGCCGTGAAGACGTCCATGCAGGGTTCCCGGTGACATCCCTGTTGCCGCTAGTCCGTCAACGCCCCGCCGGTACACGCACGCCGCGCATGCGGGGAGAGCGGGAGGAGTAAAGCAATGACCATCGAACTCGCCGTCATCGGCGGCACCGGCGTCTATGCGCTGGGTGATCTGGCCGACGTCGAAACCCACCAGCCGGCAACCCCTTACGGGTCGCCGTCGGGGCCGGTGCGCGTGGGTACCTATGCCGGCCATCGCGTGGCCTTCCTCGCGCGCCACGGCGAAGGCCATTCGCTGCCGCCCCACAAGATCAACTACCGGGCCAATCTGGCTGCCCTGAAGGCGTTGGGTGCGACGCGCGTGCTGGCGCTGAACACCGTCGGCGGCATCACCGAACGCTTCGGACCACGTGTGCTGGCCTGCCCGGACCAGCTGATCGATTACACCTGGGGCCGCATCTCGACGTTGTGCGAAGAGCCGGGCAGCGACGTGCTGCACGTGGATTTTGGCGATCCCTACACGCCGGCGCTGCGGCGCGAGGTGCTGGCCGCCGCTGCCCGCGCCGGCGTCCCGTTGGTCGATGGCGGCTGCTACGGTGCAACCCAGGGGCCGCGCCTGGAAACCAAGGCTGAGATCGCCTGCATGCGTCGCGACGGCTGCGATCTGGTGGGCATGACCGGTATGCCCGAGGCCGGCCTGGCCCGCGAACTGGGGTTGGACTATGCCTGTCTGGCCATCGTCGCCAACTGGGCCGCGGGCGCGGGGCCGGACGTGGACGAAGTGATCACGTTGCAGGATGTCCTGGACAACGTCGCGGTGGCCATGGGCAATGTACCGCCGTTACTGCGGGCGCTGTTGGTGGGCTGAAGGGGGCCTTGCGCCGACGGGGCGCTGTTGCATACTCGGCAGGCGCCGCTGCCTTGCGGCGGCGTGTTCCACCCAACGGCCCCATCATCCAACGCATCCGCAAGAGAGGTCTTCGCCACCATGCAGTACGGCACCGTGAAGTGGTTCAATGACGCCAAGGGCTTCGGTTTCATCGCCCCGGAGGACGGCAGCGCCGACGTGTTCGTGCATTTTTCGGCCATCGACGCCAAGGGCTTCCGCAGCCTGCAGGAAGGGCAGCGCGTCAGCTACGAGGTCCAGCAAGGCGCCAAAGGCATGCAGGCCGCAGGCGTCAAGCCGGCCTGAGCCCGCGGGATTTCCGCACCATTCCAGGCCCCGCTTCGGCGGGGTCTTTTTTGCGTGCCGCAGAACATGGCGATGCCGGGTGGGCGAAAAATCAAAAAAAAGGCCCGCCGTGAGGCGGGCCTTTTCGACCGGCTTGCGCCGGCAGGCGATTACTTCTTCTCGCCTTCAGCAGCCGGAGCGGCAGCGGCGTCAGCGGCCGGAGCGGCAGCGGCGTCAGCGGCCGGAGCGGCAGCGGCGTCAGCAGCCGGGGCAGCGGCGTCAGCAGCCGGGGCCTCAGCGGCCGGAGCAGCGGCGTCAGCAGCCGGAGCAGCGGCGTCGGCAGCCGGAGCAGCAGCGGCATCAGCCGGGGCAGCGGCGTCGGCGGCCGGGGCTTCTTCCTTCTTGCAGGCCGACAGAGCGAGGACGCCAGCGGCGAGGAGCGCGAAAAGCTTGGTGTTCATGGAAATCTCCTGATGAGGGTTGACTGAAGGGTGGAGCGGGAGTTGATCAGACAACGCCAGTGCGCTTAGCGATCCGGCAGGCGCCGGCGGGTCGTTCACTGACTAAAACAGCCCCGGATGGCCGGGACACGAAAAAGCCGCCGGAACGCCGACGGCTTTCCCGATTTTTGGTACAAGGCTCTGGAAAATATAGTCCCCGTCGCCCTGATTACTTCTTGGCCTCTTCGGCCGCGGTTGCAGCCTGCTCGGCGGCGTCGGCAGCCTGCTGGGCTTCAGCCGGGGCAGCAGCGGCGTCGGCCGGCGCAGCTTCAGCCGGGGCAGCGGCGGCGTCGGCCGGCGCGGCTTCGGCGGAGGCGTCAGCAGCCTGAGCGGCGCTGTCGGCGGCAGCCTGGGCGTCGGCAGCCGGGGCGGCCTCGGCGTTGGCGGCGTCGGCAGCCGACTCGGGCTTGCTGCACGCGGTCAGGGCCAGGCCCAGCGCCATCGCCAGCAGGATCTTGTTGATCGACATGATGCGGTTTCCTCGTCTTAAATAAATCCGGGCAACGCAAAGTGTTGCGTGCCCTACCATGATGACAAGCCTGTTGCGCGTGTCAAGCGGTTGGCCGGATTTTTTTCATTCATCCGTTCGCCTGCTTCACGCCAGTTCGATGGCCACGGCGGTGGCTTCGCCCCCGCCGATGCACAGCGAGGCCACGCCGCGCTTGCCGCCGCGGGCCCGCAGGGCATGGATCAGGGTCACCAGCAGGCGGGCGCCGGAGGCGCCGATGGGATGGCCCAGCGCCAGCGCGCCGCCGTTGACGTTCAGCTTGTCGTGCGGAATGCCCAGGTCGGTCATCGGCGCCATCGCCACGCAGGCGAAGGCTTCGTTGATTTCGAACAGATCGACGTCGGCCACCTGCCAGCCGGCCTTGCCCAGCACGCGCTGGATGGCGCCAATCGGGGCGGTGGTGAACCACTCCGGCGCCTGCGACTGGGTGGCGTGGGCTTTGATGCGGGCCAGTGGCGTGACGCCGGCCGCAGCGGCGGCGTCGGCCGACATCACCACCAGCGCGGCGGCGCCGTCGGAGATCTTAGAGGACGATGCGGCGGTCAGCACGCCGTCCTTACCGAACGCCGGGCGCAGTTCCGGGATCTTGGCCGGGTCGATCTTGCCGGGCTCTTCGTCCTTGGCGACCACGACCTCGCCCTTGCGGGTCTTCACGGTCACCGGGGCGATTTCGGCATCAAAGGCGCCGGCGGCCTGGGCGGCCTGGGCGCGGCGCGCGCTTTCGGCAGAGAACGCATCGATGGCGGCGCGGTCGTAGCCGTACTTGGCACAGGCGGCATCGCCGAACACGCCCATCGCCTTGCCGTCGTAGGGGTTGGTCAGGCCGTCGTAGGCCATGTGGTCGAGGAACTCGGCGCTGCCGTAGCGGATGCCGGTGCGCGAGCCGTTGAGCAGGTGCGGAGCATTGGTCATCGACTCCATGCCGCCGGCCACCACGGTCTGGGCCGAGCCGGCCTTGATCAGGTCGTGCGCCAGCATTACCGCCTTCATGCCGGAACCGCAGACTTTGTTGATGGTGGTGCAGCCGGCGGCATCGGGGATCCCGGCGCCGCGCGAGGCCTGCCGGGCCGGGGCCTGGCCCAGGCCGGCCGGCAGCACGCAACCCATGATCACTTCATCCACCCGTTCGGCAGACAGGCCCGATTGCGCCAGTGCGGCGGCAATGGCGGTGCTACCCAGTGTCGGCGTGGGCACGCCGGTGAACTGGCCGAGGAAGGAACCGATGGCGGTGCGCTTGGCACCGACGATGACGACGTCGCTCATGGGAAGCTCCGGATGCGTGGGGCCGATAGGAACCGGCAAGCCCCGATTATCGCCTGAAATACCGCCCATGTTGCGGCGCCGCATTCAGCTGGTGCCGCGGGACGCAGCGTTGCGATGGCGGCTGCGACCGCTTACAACATGGCCATTGGCGCGTGCCCCGACGGCATGCCCGGCAACCAACCCTGGGGGTCTCATGGACAAGCCGTTCCCGATGCATCGCCCGCTGCCGCGGGTTTCGCTCCTCTTGCCCGGCGCCATCGCGCTTGCGCTCGCTGCGTGCGGCGGTGGAGGCGGCGGTGCCAACGTGCGGCCCACGCCACCGCCGCCGGCGCCCACCGGCCTGGGCTTCACGCCCAACGTCGCCAACGATGCGTCGCTGGAGGTCAATCCGCCGACGTTGCCCACATTGGCGGCCCCCCGCACGTTGCCGCAGTACAGCCAGCACCTGCAGCTGACCAATGCAGCGGGTGCACTGGGCGCGGGGCTCACCGGGCAGGGGGTGACGATCGGTTTCGTGGATACCGGCGCCAACCGCAACCATCCGGCGCTGTCCGGCCGGGTGGCGCGCAACTTCGTCCATGTCGATCCGGCGACCAACGACACCACCGTCGACGACAAGGTGGGCCACGGCACCGTGGTCGCGCAGATGGCGGCCGGCAAGGCCATCGGCAACTGGGGCGGCGGCGTGGCGCAGTCGGCCGGCATCGTGGCCTCGCGCATCATCAGCGATGCGCCGCCGGTGGACGATGGCTCCGGTGCGGGCAACGAGATCCAGGCGGGTCAGGGCTATGGCGATTTTTTCCAGGCCATCAACAAGGAACTGGCCGATGCTGGCGCCAAGATCATCAACAACTCCTGGGGCGGCCTGTACTGGAACGACCCGGCGCTGACGCTGGAGCTGGCCAATGCCTGGAAGGATTTCGTGGTCAATCGCGGTGGCATCGTGGTGTTCGCCAATGGCAACAGCGGCAATGACCCGCGCTACGCGGGCGAACCCTCCGACAATGCACGGCTGCCGACCCTGGCGGCCGATGCCCAGCTGGAAAAGGGCTGGCTGACGGTAGCGGCGCTGGATCCCGCCAATCCGACCCAGCTCACCGGCTATTCGCAGCAGTGCGGCAGCGCCATGAACTACTGCCTGGCCGCGCCCGGGAACGTGGTCTTCATCGATCCCAAGGCCAAGGTCGGCGATGCCAGCTACGCACTGTATTCGGGTGGCGGCACCTCCTACGCGGCGCCGCAGGTGGCCGGCGCCGCAGCGGTGGTGTGGGCGGCATTCCCGTATTTCAGCAACGACCAGGTGCGGCAGGCCATCCTGGGTGGCGCCAAGGACCTCGGTGCAGCGGGCGTCGATCCCGTGTTCGGCTGGGGCCTGCTGGACGTCACCAAGGCGGCGATGGGGCCGAGCAACTTCGCCTGGGGCGATTTCAGCGTGTCGTTCTCCGGCAATTCGGTGTGGCGCAACGAGATTGTCGGCAGCGGTGGCCTGGTGAAGGGCGGTAGCGGCACCCTGACGCTGGCCGAACCCGGCAGGTTCACCGGCGCGACCCGGGTCGAGGGCGGCGGCCTGGACATCCGCAAGGGGCTGCAGTCCGACCTGTCCATCGCCAACGGCGCCACGGTCTGGGCCAGTGGCGCGCTGGGCGGCAATGTCGCCAACAGCGGGCGTTTCCTGTCCGGTGCGTCCTCACCGGCCACCATCGCGGGCAACTTCAACCAGACCGCCAACGGCAATCTGGGCGTCTGGCTGGGTAGCGCGCTGCGGGTGTCCGGCGCGGCCGCGCTCAACGGCACGATCTCGATCCTGGGCGTGAAGAGCGGCTACACCACGTCGGCGAAGGAAACGCTGCTCAACGCCAGTGGCGGGATCAACGGCAGTTTCACTTCGCTGAAAGCGGCAACCAACGTCTTCCTGGATGCCTCGCTGGCCTACGACCCGAATAACGTCTTCCTCAACATCAACCGCATCGACGTCACCAAGGCGGTAGCGGGCATGGGGCTGCAAGGCATCAGCTTGGCCGCGGCGGTGCGGGTGGAATCGGCGATGCAGGCGATCGACGCCCAGCTGGGCGGGCTCGCGCCCGGCGGGATCGGCGCGACGTTCATCGACGCGGCGGGCGCGCTGCAGCAGTCCGGCAGCGCCGCCAACGCGGACGCCTCCCTGCGCAGTCTCGCCGGCGAGCTGCACGCCGCCTCGTCGGCGATGACGCTGGACGCCATCGATGCCGGGCGACGCACGCTGGCCCAACGGGTTGATGCCTTGGCCCTTGCCCCTGCACGGGCGGGCGGCTGGTACCGCGACCTGGCGGCCAGCGGCCAGCTGGCGCAGGCCGGCTACGACAGCATGGGCCTTGATGCCGTCGGCGAGATGGTGGGCAACGATTGGCGCATCGGGTCCTCGGCCGTGGTGGGCCTGGCGATGAACCGGCTCGACCAGTCCAGCTGGCTCGGCGCATCCGGCGACCACAGCCGCGGTCGCCAGCACGAGGCGCAGCTGTATCTGGCAGCGTGGCGTGGCCCCTGGCAGGTGCAGGCCCAATTGGCCGCCGGCGGCTTCCAGCGCCAGATGCAGCGAAACCTGTTGCTGGGTGGCCTGCGCGACACGGTGGCGACGCCGCTGTCCGGTAATTACGTCTCGGCGTTCGGCGAGGTGGGCCGGCGCATCGACCTGGGTGGATTCGCGCTGACCCCCTACCTTGGCGCGCAGTTTGTGCGCATCGCCAACGATGGCTTTGCGGAGAGTGGCGATACCGGCTTCGGCCTGCAGGCGAATGCATGGGACAGCCGCCGTTGGCAGGGGCTGGCCGGCCTGCGTGCGGATCGCGCCTGGCGGTTTGGGGCCTTGGACCTGCGCGCCGATGCGCGCGTGGAATGGCAGCAGTCCTTCGCGGCCAGCGGCGAACTGTTCAATGCCAGTTTCACCGGCCTGTCGCAGTGGGCGCCCCTGCAGGGCATCGGCCTGGCCGGGCGCAGCCAGTGGCTTGGTCTGGGGCTGTCGGCGGGCTTCGGGCGCGGTGCGCAGCTGCGCTTCGATGTCAGCCATCGCGCCAGCAGTGCCGGGCGCGGTGGCATGGCCTCGCTGTGGGGGAGCTACCGCTTCTGAGTCGCGGGTGGTCGCCGCCGCGCGCCCGTGGCGTCGCGGCGGTGACCCCGCGTACTAGGCCAGACGGGCATCGATGGCGGCGGCCATTTCGCGGCGGCGCAGGACGAAATCCCACAGACTGCCGCCCAGCTGGCGCCAGAGCACGGCCGACCGCAGTGCAGCCAGCAGCAGGGCGCGGATTTCCGCTACCACGCCGGCCTGGCCGAGGTAGTGCGGGTTGCCCTGCACCATGACCCGAGGCCGCAGCGTGCTGATCGTCTCCGCATACAGCCGCGCCAGCGCGGCGATCACGTCGGGATGGGCGCTGCCTTGGGCCTGCGCCTCGCCTGACAGTTGGCGCAGGCCGGCCTGCACTTTCGAGATGATGGCGTCGGCGCGGACGAACCGGCGCTCCAATTGCAGGACGGCCAGCGCCAGCCGGCCCAGCGCCTCGTCCTTGTTGCCATTGGCGAGGTAGTCGCGCAGATGGCGCAGGCCATCGCGGAGGGCGTCGGCGCCGCCATAGACGGCCGCAGTATCGGCGGCATCGATGCGGAACACGCTGTCCAGACAGACCTGCACCGGGCGCGACTCGGACTGGCCGGTGTCGGCGATGCGGCGCACCAGGGTCAGTGCCTGCACCATCCCGGCCAGCGCCAGCACGCGGTCGTCGATGGGATTGCTCATGTGGAATGGGTCTCGGGAACGGGTGCGTCGGTGGCCGCGATTACCGCGCCGCCGAGGCAGAGGTCACCATCGTAAAGCACCACCGATTGACCGGGCGTGACTGCCCGCTGCGGGCGCTCGAAGCGCACGGCAAGGGTGCCGTCGTCACGGACCTCGACCTGGCAAGGCTCGTCCGGCTGGCGGTAGCGGGTCTGCGCGGTGCAGGAGAAGCGCGTGGCGGGCGGACTGCCGGCGATCCAGTGCGCGGCCTCGCTGCGCAGCGTGCGCGACAGCAGCCACGGGCTGTCGTGGCCCTGGTCCACGTACAGGATGTTCCGCGCCACGTCCTTGGCGACCACGAACCACGGCGCTTGCGGACGCCCGCGTACGCCGCCGATCGCCAGTCCCTCGCGCTGCCCGAGGGTGAAATAGAACACGCCCGGATGCTTGCCGATGCGGACACCGTCGGGGGTCCGCATGTCGCCTTCCTTCGCCGGCAGGTACTGCGCGAGGAAACTGCGGAAATCGCGTTCGCCGATGAAGCAGATGCCGGTGGAATCCTTCTTCCCGGCCGTGCGCAGGCCGTGTTCGGCGGCGATCCGGCGTATCTCGTTCTTCTGCAGCTCGCCCAGCGGGAATCGGGTGGCGGCCAGCTGGGCTTGCCCCAGCTGGTGCAGGAAGTAGCTCTGGTCCTTGCCGCGATCGAGGGCGCGCAGCAGCCGGTACATGCCGCCTTGCGCATCGACGCGCGCATAGTGGCCGGTGGCGATCGCCTCGGCGCCCAGCTCGCGGGCGGCGTCGAGGAAATGCTTGAACTTGATCTCGCGGTTGCACAGCACGTCCGGGTTCGGCGTGCGGCCGGCCGCGTATTCGTCGAGGAAATGGCGGAACACGCCGTCCCAGTATTCCTTCGAAAAGTCGCGGAAACGGATCGGCAGGCCCAATGCGCCGCACACCGCCACCGCGTCGCGGCGGTCGTCCTCGGCGCGGCACTCGCCGGAGCCGTCCTCGGCCCAGTTCTGCATAAACAGGCCGGTGACGTCCCAGCCGGCATCGCGCAGCAGCAGGGCCGCGACCGACGAATCCACGCCGCCGGACATGCCGACGACGATGCGCGGGGCCGGGTTCATACGATCTGCCGCGCCAGCGACAGCGGGTGCCGGCTGCCGCCGAGATAGTCGGCCACGGCGCGCCAGACCAGCGGGCTGCGGTGGCGCGCAGCCTCGGCCTGCAGCGCCTCCGGCGTCAGCCACAGGGCGCGCACGATCCCTTCGTCGAGGGTGGCGCCGGCGATCTCGTCCAGCGGCTCGGCCGCGAACGCAAAACGCAGGTAATGCCGTTGTGTCTCCGGAGCCTTCCACTGGTAGGTGCCGATCAGATGGGTGATGCGGACGTTCCAGCCGGTCTCCTCACGGGTTTCGCGCAGGGCGGCGTCGACCAGGCTTTCGTCGGGCTCCAGGTGCCCGGCAGGCTGGTTGAGCACCAGCCGGCCGGCCACGCGTTCCTCGACGCACAGCAGGCGCCCGTCGCGGACCACGACCGTGGCCACGGTCACGTCCGGCTGCCAGAAGCGCCCTTCGCGATAGCTCATCAGAACGCGTCCTTGTCCCCGGACAGCTCGATTTCCTTGTCGTCCGCGTTTTGTGCGGCGATCTCGATGGCGGCCTCCAGCTGGGTCGCGTCGACGGTGTCCGGCAGTTTGATGACGAAGTACAGGACATCGTCTGCGACTTCCCACGCGCCGATTTTCATCGACCGGCTTTCTTCGAGGAGTGCGAGCGCCTGCTTGGCTATTCCGTCTTCTTCCACGCGGCCCACAGGTGAGAACACTTCCCGCACCTGGAAGCCCTTTACCGATTGGGTGGCGCCCGAGACGAAGACCAGTTGCGTGCGTTTCTCCGCTTTGTAGGAAATCAGGATCTTGTAGTCGCCATCATCGTCGATCTCGTATTTCACTCCGCGCGCCTCGAGCCTGGATTTGACCGAAGCATCACTGGCGTGGGCGGACGACGCGGCGAGAGGGAGCAGGCAGGCAAGGGCAAATATTGGCAGACGCATGGGGGCTCCGGAGTTGGGCGTGCAATGTCTGCCAAGAGGGGATCCGCGCCGCCGGCAGGGAAGGGCGCCCGTATAATTTGCACATGCCGACCGAGCCCGACAAGCCGCAGCGTGAACCCGACCACGGCACCGTGGTTGCCCCGGATCGCCCGGAGCTGGCCCGACCGCCGCTGTACACGGTGATGCTGCTGAATGACGACTACACCCCGATGGACTTCGTGGTGGACGTGCTGATGCAGTTCTTCAGCATGTCGCTGGAGAAGGCCACCCAGGTCATGCTGCACGTGCACACCCGCGGGCGCGGGGTGTGCGGGGTCTACACCCGCGAGATCGCCGAGACCAAGGTGGCGCAGGTGAACGAATACGCCCGCATGCACCAGCACCCCCTCCTGTGCACCATGGAGCGGGCCTGAAGGGCGCCCCGGGCGGGACTTTCCAGGACATGTCCGCCATGTCGATGCCGGCGCCTGTCCGGATTCGGATGTTGCCAGGAATCTCCGAACACTTCGGAGACTGCCTCGGCCATGGAGGGTCAATCACGCATCGATCGCGCAAGCGATTGATTTATGGGCCGAGCCCGGGCAGGTGCCGGGCGCGGCGTGGGCTGACTACGCCAGGATGGCCTTGTTCGGATCTTCGCTGAATCAATCGCTTGCACGATTGTTCCGCGGGCCGGCCAACCTTGGACGGTGGTCGCCCCAATGGGGCCGGAGCTTCCTGAACCCGCGTCCGGCGGGGGGCTTGCCCCGCGCCGGATTGCGCCTTACATAGAGGGAGACGTTCCCCCAAGGCGCAGCATCATGTTCAGCAAGGATCTCGAGCAAACCATCGGCCAGTGCTACAAGCGCACCCGCGAGGCGCGCTTCGAGTTCATGACGGTCGAACACCTGCTGCTGGCGCTGCTGGACAATCCGTCCGCCGAAGCCGTGCTGCGCGCCGTGGGCGCCGATATCCCGCGGCTGCGCGATGAATTGGAGAATGCGATCGAAGTCTCGGTCAGCCGCTTCGCCGACGACGACGGGCGCGACACCCAGCCCACGCTGGGCTTCCAGCGCGTGCTGCAGCGCGCGGTCTACCACGTGCAATCCTCCGGCAAGAAGGAGGTCACCGGCGCCAACGTGCTGGTGGCGATCTTCGGCGAGAAGGACTCGCACGCCGTGTACTTCCTCAACCAGCAGGACGTGCACCGGCTGGACGTGGTGAATTACCTGAGCCACGGCATCGCCCGCCAGGACGACGAGGCGGGCGCGCAGCCACAGGAGGGCGAGGGCAAGGCCGAGGGGGGCGAAGGCGAGTCCAAGGCCGATCCGCTCACCGAGTTCGCGGCGAACCTCAATGCGCTGGCCGCTGCCGGCAAGATCGACCCGCTGGTGGGCCGCGCGGACGAGATCGAGCGCACCATCCAGGTGCTGTGCCGCCGCCGCAAGAACAACCCGCTGTACGTGGGCGAGGCCGGCGTGGGCAAGACCGCGCTGGCGGAAGGGCTGGCCAAGCGCATCGTCGACGGCGAGGTGCCGGCGGTGCTGCAGGAAGCGGTAATCTATTCGCTGGATCTTGGCGCGCTGGTGGCCGGTACCAAGTACCGCGGTGATTTCGAGAAGCGCCTGAAGGGCGTGCTGGCGTCGCTGAAGAAGCAGCCCAACGCGATCCTGTTCATCGACGAAATCCACACCATCATCGGCGCCGGCTCGGCCAGCGGCGGCACCATGGACGCGTCCAACCTGATCAAGCCGGTATTGGCCAATGGCGAGCTGCGCTGCATTGGCTCGACTACCTTCCAGGAATACCGCGGCGTGTTCGAGAAGGACCGCGCGCTGGCGCGGCGTTTCCAGAAGATCGACGTGGTGGAGCCCACCGTGGGCGAAGCAGTGGAGATCCTCAAGGGGCTGAAGCCGAAGTACGAGGCGCACCACGACGTGGCCTATGCCGACGAGGCGATCCGCGCCGCGGTGGATCTGTCGGTGAAGCACATCGGCGACCGCCTGCTGCCGGACAAGGCCATCGACGTGATCGACGAGGCCGGCGCCCGCCAACGCCTGCAGCCGCCGGAGGCGCGCAAGCATCTGATCGACGTGGAGGAGATCGAGACCATCGTCGCGAAGATGGCGCGCATCCCGGCCAAGCAGGTCAGCGCCTCCGACAAGGATGTGCTGCAGCACCTGGAGCGCAACCTGAAGATGGTGATCTTCGGGCAGGACCCGGCCATCGAGACGCTGGCCAGCGCGATCAAGCTGGCGCGTTCCGGGCTGGGCAACCCCGACAAGCCGATCGGCAACTTCCTGTTCGCCGGCCCCACCGGCGTGGGCAAGACCGAGGTCACCCGCCAGCTGGCCCTGCAGCTGGGCATCGAGCTGATCCGCTTCGACATGAGCGAATACATGGAGCCGCATTCGGTGAGCCGCCTGATCGGCGCGCCTCCGGGCTACGTCGGTTTCGACCAGGGTGGCCTGCTGACCGAAAAAATCGTCAAGACGCCGCACTGCGTGCTGTTGCTGGACGAGATCGAGAAGGCCCACCCGGACATCTTCAACATCCTGCTGCAGGTCATGGACCGCGGCGCGCTGACCGACACCAACGGGCGCGAGGCCAATTTCCGCAACGTGATCCTGGTGATGACCACCAACGCGGGCGCCACCCAGGCGGCGCGGCGCAGCATCGGCTTTACCAGGCAGGACCACAGCCCGGACGCGATGGAGGCGATCCGTCGCGGTTTCACGCCCGAGTTCCGCAATCGGCTGGACGCGGTGGTGCAGTTCCAGCCGCTGGGCTTCGAGCACATCCTGCGCGTGGTGGACAAGTTCCTCATCGAGCTGGAAACCCTGTTGCACGAGAAGAAAGTCTCGCTCTCGGCCACCGCGGCCGCGCGCGAATGGCTGGGTCAACAGGGCTTCGACCCGCTCATGGGGGCGCGCCCAATGGCGCGGCTGATCCAGGACAAGGTGAAGCGCCCGCTGGCCGACGAGCTGCTGTTCGGCAAGCTGGTGGATGGCGGCCGGGTAGTGCTGGATGCCGTCGAAGGCGAGCTGGTGCTGGACGTGCAGGCCGAACCCGAGAAGCTGCTGCCGGCGATGGTGGATTGACGTGCGCAAGCAGGTGCGGCGGTCGCCCGCATGAGCGGTGTCGCGCGCTTGCACCTGCTGCCCCTCGCGTCGGCCGCCGCCGCCGCGGAGGCACGCGGGTTGGACTGGCTGAGCGAGACGGAGCGGCATCGTTTCCAGACGATCGCTGCCCCCGAGCGCCGCGCCAGCTTCCTTGCCGGACACTGGCAAGCACGCTGGCTGGCGGCGCAATGGCTGCAGCTGGACGTGCAGCGGATTGCGCTGGATGCGCAGGCCAATGGCCGCCCGCTGCTGCGCGTTGATGGGGAAGTCGCGCCGCTGCATGTGTCGTTGAGCCACAGCGGCGACTGGCTGGCGCTGGCGCTGGCCGATGCGCCGGTGGGGGTCGACGTGGAGCTGCCGCGGCGCGAGCGCGACTGGGAGGCACTGGCCCGATTTGTCTTCTCGCGTGAAGAGCAGCAGCGCGTGCGTGACGCGGCCGGTTCTGCCCGCGCCGCGGTGTTCCATACCCTGTGGGCCCTCAAGGAGGCGCACGGCAAGCGCAAGGGCGTGGGCTTGCAGCCGCGGGCTGCCCGCGCGGTTGCAGCACGCCCCGCCGCCGAGGGCGGTCGCGCCGAGGCGCTGGCCTGGGCGTTTGGCAAGGGGGCGTTGGCCCTGGCGATGGCGCCGGGAACCCGCCTGCAGGATCCGGGGGATGCCCTGGGCACGCCGACCTGCTGGTGCTATGCGGACACCGCCGCCGGGGCGATAGATCGGGATTGACCCCGCGGGGAAGCCCCATTATCTTGGGGGCGTCGGTTCCGTCAGGCACAACCTGTCGGATGAAAAGGGAAGCCGGTGCGGCGCGCGTTGTTTCAAAATGGCGCGCCAATCCCGGCACTGCCCCGCAGCGGTAGGTGGAGACGAAGTCGCGATTCGCACTGGGGCGGTGGCCCTGGGAAGCGGCGACCGAGGCGGTCGGGCCCCTGGCCCGCCACATCCACGAGTCCGAAGACCTGCCGACAGCCGCGCGAAGCACGCCGCGCGGTGCCGGCCGCGGAATCTCCGGGGGGAGATGGCAGGTAGCAGCAGGGTCGCACCGCACGAAGCCGTGCCGGTCGCAGGCCGTGCGACACCGCCCGTCCACCCTGTGGTTTCCGATGCCATCCGCGCCTGCGAGGGACAGGCCCGGGCCCGTGCATCACGCAGGGAGACCACTGATGCCACCTTCCACCCGCCTGTCGGCCGACGCGCCGGCCGCTCCGCCGTTCGATCTCGCGCCGCCCCCCACTGCGACCGCGATGGGTGTCACCAAACGCAACGGTGCCCGCGAGCCGGTTGACCTCAACAAGATCGTGCGTGCCATCCAGCGCTGCTGCGAGGGCCTGCACGCGGTCGATCCGATGCGCGTGGCCACCCGCACCATTTCCGGCCTGTACGACGGCGCCACCACGCAGGAACTGGACGAGCTGTCGATCCGCACCGCCGCCCTGCTGATCGGCGAGGAACCGGAATACGGCCGGCTGGCCGCGCGCCTGCTGGCGAACACCATTGCCAAGGAAGTGGCCGGACAGGAGATCCACGCGTTCTCGCAGTCGGTCGCGCGCGGCCATGAAGTCGGCCTGATCAACGACCGTCTGCTGGCCTTCGTGCAGGCCCATGCGCGCAAGCTCAACGATGCCATCGACCCGGCGCTGGACCGGAACTTCGACTACTTCGGCCTGCGCACCTTGTACGACCGCTATCTGCTGCGCCACCCGCACACCCGCAAGGTTATCGAGACGCCGCAGCAGTTCTTCCTGCGCATTGCCAGCGCACTCTCCGAGGACGTGCCGGAGGCGCTGGCGCTGTACCAGCGGTTGGGCAGCCTGGACTATTTGCCGTCCAGCCCCACGCTGTTCAATGCCGGCACCCGCCACGAGCAACTGTCGTCCTGCTTCCTGCTGGATTCGCCCCAGGATTCGCTGGAATCCATCTACGCCAGATACGGTGAGATCGCCCAGCTGTCCAAGTTCAGCGGCGGGATCGGCGTCAGCTACAGCCGCGTGCGTTCGCGCGGTTCGCTGATCCGTTCCACCAACGGCCATTCCAACGGCATCATCCCCTGGCTGAAAACGCTGGACTCTTCGGTGGCGGCGGTGAACCAGGGCGGCAAGCGCAAAGGCGCGGCCTGTGTGTATCTGGAGACCTGGCATGCCGACATCGAGGACTTCCTCGAGCTGCGCGACAACACCGGCGACGAGGCGCGCCGCACCCACAATCTCAATCTCGCCAACTGGGTGCCCGACCTGTTCATGAAGCGCGTCGAGGCAGACCAGGACTGGTCACTGTTTGATCCGGCAAAGGTGCCGGAGCTGGTCGATCTTTACGGCGAGGATTTCGAGCGCGCGTACGTGCAGGCGGAGGCGCAGGGCAAAGCGGTGCGGACGGTCCCGGCGCGCAAGCTCTATGCGCGGATGATGCGTACGCTGGCCGAGACCGGCAACGGCTGGATGACCTTCAAGGACAAGTGCAACCGCGCCAGCAACCAGACCTTGCGTGCCGGCAACGTCGTCCACCTGTCCAATCTGTGCACCGAAATCCTGGAAGTCACCAGCGCCGAGGAAACCGCGGTATGCAATCTCGGCTCGATCAACCTTGCCAACCATCTTGACGATGACGGCGAGTTCGATTTCGAAAAGCTCGCCGAAACAGTCCGCCTGGCGGTGCGCCAGCTTGACCGGGTGATCGACCTGAACTTCTACCCGATTGAACCGGCGCGTCGCGGCAACCTGCGCTGGCGCCCGGTGGGCCTGGGCTGCATGGGCCTGCAGGATGTGTTCTTCCGCAAGCGCCTGCCATTCGACTCGGAGCCTGCGCGCGCACTCTCGAGCCGGATTGCGGAGGCCATCTATTTCCATGCTTTGGAAACCTCCTGCGAGCTGGCCATTGAACATGGCCCGCACGTCGCATTTGCCGATACCCGTGCCTCGCTCGGCGAGCTTCAGTTCGATGCCTGGGGCGTGGTGCCGGAGCATCAGGAGCGCTGGGAGGCGCTGCGCGCGCGCATCCGCCAGCACGGCCTGCGCAATTCACTGCTGGTCGCCATCGCCCCCACCGCCACCATCGCCTCGATCGCCGGCTGCTATGAGTGCGTGGAGCCGCAGGTTTCCAACCTGTTCAAGCGCGAGACCCTCTCCGGCGATTTCCTACAGGTCAATCGCTACCTGGTCGCCGAATTGAAGCAGCTGGGCCTGTGGACCCCGGAGATGCGCGATGCGATCAAGCTGGCCGACGGCTCGATCCAGGCCCTTGCGCAAATCCCGGAGCCCTTGCGCCAGGTCTATCGCACGGTATGGGAGCTGCCGATGCGCAGCCTGATCGAGATGGCCGCCGACCGCGGCGCGTTCATCGACCAGTCCGCATCGCTCAACCTGTTCATGGAAAGCCCCACCATCGGCGCGTTGTCGTCCATGTACATGTACGCATGGAAGCAAGGCATCAAGACCTGCTACTACCTGCGCTCTCGACCTGCAACAAAAATCGCCAAGACCACGGTGGCCAGTTACACGCCGACGCAGGCGGTAGCCTGCTCGCTGGAAAACCCGGAAACCTGCGAGGCCTGCCAATGAGCGCCTCCGGCCCCGCCATGCTGCTTGATCCCGGCTTCGCCCTGACCCTGCGGCCGATGCGCTATCCGCAGTTCTACGAGATGTACCGCAACGCCATCCGCAATACCTGGACGGTGGACGAGATCAACTTCCAGATCGACATCGCGGACCTCCACCAGAAGCTTTCTCCCGCCGACCGTCACCTGATCCACCGGCTGGTGGCGTTTTTCGCCACCGGCGATTCGATAGTGTCCAACAATCTGGTGCTGAACCTGTACCAGCACCTAAACGCGCCGGAAGCCCGCATGTACCTGTCGCGCCAGCTTTATGAAGAGGCGCTGCACGTGCAGTTCTACCTGACCCTGCTGGACAATTACCTGCCTGACCCGGACGAGCGCTTCCGCGCCTTCGCGGCGGTGGAAAATATCCCCTCGATCAAGAAGAAGGCGGATTTCTGCTTCAAGTGGATCGATTCGATCCACGGCCTGAGACGGCTGGAAACCCTCGCACAGCGGCGGCAGTTCCTGCTCAACCAGATCTGCTTTGCCGCCTGCATCGAAGGCCTGTTCTTCTTTGCCGCCTTCGCCTACGTCTATTACTTCCGGTCTCGCGGGCTGCTGCCGGGGCTGTCGTCCGGCACCAACTGGGTGTTCCGCGACGAAAGCTGCCACATGGAGTTCGCCTTCGAGTGCGTGCGCACCATTCTGTCCGAAGAGCCCGGGTTGTTCGATGCCGATTTGCAGTCGCAGGTGCGGGAGATGCTGGCAGAAGCGATTGAATGCGAGCTGCAGTTCGCTGAGGACGTGCTGGCTGGTGGCGTGGCCGGTATTTCCACCCGCGACATGCGGCAATACCTGCAGCACTGCGCGGATGCCCATTTCGACAAGCTGGGCATGGCGCGCCAGTACCACGTGCGCAACCCGCTGCCTTTCATGGAGCTGCAGGACGTGCAGGAGCTGACCAACTTCTTCGAGCGGCGGGTATCGGCGTATCAGGTGGGCGTGCAGGGTGAGGTGGCGTTCGATCATGCCTTCTGACCTGACGCGACCCATCGAGGCGCGCTTGCAGGAGATCGTGTTTCCGGATCACGCCAACCACCTGGGCACGCTGTTCGGTGGCCAGGCGTTGGCGTGGATGGACAAGGCGGCGTTCATTGCGGCGTCACGCTATGCCAGGCGCACGGTGGTGACGGCGCGCTCGGAACAGGTGGACTTCCGCCTGCCGATCCGGCAGGGCCAGTCAGTGGAGGTGGTGGCGCGGATCGTCGGGGTCGGGCGCAGCTCGATGCAGGTGGAAGTGGAGCTGATCGCCGAGGACCTGCTGGGGGGCGAGCGTGAGCTGTGCACGCGTGGGCGCTTCACCATGATCGCGCTGGATGGCCGCGGACGGCCCACGCCGGTGCCGCCGCTGCCGGGCTGAGCAGGTCAGTCGTCAGCGTCTGGGTGGCGCTGCTTCCACGCCGCCAGCGCCTGCCGGTAATACGCCAGCTCTTCGGCATAGATGTCCAGCACGCAGCGCTCGCAGCCGCTCTCGCAGCATTCGCCCGGCAGCGGCGGTGTGGGCGGCTGCGGGCGCGGGTCGGGCGGTGTGTCGGGCGGTGTTGCCGCGGTCATCGCTTGAGACCCCGCAAGGCATCGGCGAGTGCGCTGTTGAAGGGCGCCTTCGCCGGCTGCGCCTGCTGTATCGACGGGCGCGGGTCGCGCGCGGCTTGGCCGTCGCGGCGCGGGCGATCATCGCGCCGCACATCGGGGCGGGCTTCGCCCACCGGATCATCCAGGCGGCGGGTCAGGGCGATGCGCTTGCGTGCGACGTCCACCTCCAGCACCTTCACTTTGACGATGTCGCCCGCTTTGACCACGTCGCGCGGGTCTTTGACGTAGCGGTCGGACAGGGCGGAAATATGGATCAGCCCGTCCTGGTGCACGCCGATGTCCACGAAGGCGCCGAACGCGGCGACGTTGCTGACCACGCCCTCCAGCACCATGCCGGGGCGCAGGTCCTTGATGTCCTCCACGCCGTCGGCAAACTGCGCGGCCTTGAACTCCGGGCGTGGGTCGCGGCCGGGTTTCTCCAGCTCTTTGAGGATGTCGCGCACGGTGGGTTCGCCGAAGCGCGCGTCGGTGAACTGCGCGGCCTTGAGCGAACGCAGGAACGCGGTGTCGCCGATGATCTGCTTCACCGACTTGCCGCCGGCTGCCAGGATGCGCTCGACCACGGGGTAGGCCTCGGGATGCACCGCCGAGGCGTCCAGCGGCTGTTCGCCGTCCATGATGCGCAGGAAGCCGGCGCACTGTTCAAAGGTTTTCTCACCCAGCCGCGGCACCTTGAGCAGTGCCTTGCGGGTGCTGAACGGGCCGTGCTGGTCGCGGTAGGCGACGATGTTCTCCGCCACCGTCGCGGACAGGCCGGACACGCGCGCCAGCAGGGCGCTGGAAGCGGTGTTGACATCCACGCCGACGGCGTTCACGCAGTCCTCCACCTTGGCGTCCAGTGCGCGCGCAAGGCGGTACTGGTCCACGTCATGCTGGTACTGGCCCACGCCAATGGCTTTCGGCTCGATCTTCACCAGTTCCGCCAGCGGGTCCTGCAGGCGGCGGGCGATGGAGACGGCGCCGCGCAGCGACACGTCCAGGGTGGGGAACTCCTTTGCCGCCAGTTCCGAGGCCGAGTACACCGACGCGCCGGCTTCGCTGACCACGATCTTCTGCGCCTTCAGTTCCGGCACCTGTTTCAGCAGGTCGCCGGCCAGCTTGTCGGTCTCGCGCGAGGCGGTGCCGTTGCCGATGGCGATCAATTGCACGCCGTGGGCAAGGCAGAGTTTTTTCAGCGTCGCCAGCGATTGATCCCACTGCCGGCGCGGTTCATGCGGATAGAGGGTATCGGTGGCCACCAGCTTGCCGGTGGCATCCACCACCGCCACCTTCACGCCGGTACGCAGGCCGGGATCGAGGCCCAGCACTGCCTTCGGGCCGGCCGGCGCGGCCAGCAGCAGGTCCTTGAGGTTGTCGCCGAACACGGCGATAGCCTCGCCCTCGGCCTTCTCGCGCGCCTGGTTGAACAGATCCAGCAGCAGGTGCATGTGGATCTTCGCGCGCCAGGCCAGCCGCACCGCGTTGCGCAGCCAGGTGTCCGCGGGGCGGCCGCGTGACTCGATGCCGGCATGCAGGGCGATGCGCCCTTCCGCGTACTGGTGGCCCGCCTCGGCATCCGCGCCGGGGTCGAGGTCCAGCTGCAGGCACTCTTCGCGCCGGCCGCGCAGCAGCGCCAGCATGCGGTGCGAGGGAATCTTCGCCAGCGGCTCGGCATGGTCGAAGTAGTCGCGGAATTTCTCGCCCGCCGCTTCCTTGCCTTCCACCACTTTCGAGCGAATCAGGCCCTCGCGCGCCAGCCACTCGCGCAGCTCGCCCAGCAATGCGGCGTCTTCGCCCCAGCGTTCGATCAGGATGGCGCGCGCGCCTTCCAGCGCGGCCTTGGCATCGGCCACGCCCTTGTCGGCATCGACGAAGCCGGCGGCGAACTCCTCCGGCACCCGCGTCGGGTCGGCCAGCAGGCCGTCGGCCAGCGGCTCCAGCCCGGCTTCGCGGGCGATCTGGGCGCGGGTGCGGCGCTTCTGCTTGTACGGCAGGTAGAGGTCTTCGAGGCGCGACTTGCTGTCGGCGGCCTCGATTTCGGCGCGCAGTGCGTCGGTCAGCTTGCCTTGCTCTTCGATGCTGGACAGGATCGCGGCGCGGCGGTCCTCCATCTCGCGCAGGTAGGTCAGGCGCGTTTCCAGCGTGCGCAGCTGGGTATCGTCCAGCCCGCCGGTCACTTCCTTGCGGTAGCGCGCGATGAACGGGACGGTGGCGCCTTCGTCCAGCAGGCCGACGGCCGCCTGCACCTGCTGCGGCTGCGCGCCGATGTCATCGGCGATGGTGGCGGCGATTTTCTGCGCAAGGCTGCGGGCGAGGGCGGGAGAGGACGGGGTCATCAACAGACGGCTTCACGCGATCACGGAAACCGCATTGTCGCCCTGTCGTCGCGTCGGCAACAGCTTGACAACGTCGCAGTGGCTACTGTGGTCTGCGCAGGGACTCAGTGCATGGAGCTGCAGCGGTCGCGCCATTCCACCCACGCACCCAGCGTCACGCCCAGCATGGCGACGCCGGCGATGTAGTGCGCGGGCGCGGCCGGGTTGTTTTTCATCGCCAGGCTCAGCAGTACCGGGGTCAGCCCACCGGCGATGGCATAAGCGACGTTGTAGGAAAACGACAACCCCGAAAACCGGACCCGGGCCGGGAATCCACCCAGCGCGATCGCCGGAATCATGGCGGTCAGCCCTACTGCGCTGCCGGCGATCGCGTAGTGCCACGGCGAATACGCGCCGGCCTGCGCCTCGCCGTAGAACCACCAGAACGCGATGCCCAGCAGCAGGCTCCACAGGGCAAGCAATCGGCCGGCGCCGAAGCGGTCGGCCAGCGCGCCTGCCATGAGGTTCGCCATCATCGCCGCCAGCACCGCCAGCGCATTGCCGGCCAGCGCGGCGTCGCGGCTGACCCCCATGCCCTGCAGGAAGGTGGGCATCATCAGAATCGTGACCACCACCGCAGCGGTCAGCAGCCAGGTCAGCAGCATGCCCAGCGCGACCGCGCCGGGATAGTCGCGCACCACCGCTTTCAGCGGCAGCTCCGCTGACAGCGCGCGTTGCTGTTGCAGTTCGGCGAACACCGGGGTTTCCTGCAGCTGGCGGCGTAGCCGCATCGCCAGCAGGCCGAACACGCCCCCGATCAGGAACGGCAGGCGCCACCCCCAAGCCATCAGCTGCGCCTCGTCCAGCATTGCATTGAGTGCGCGCGCCACCAGCGACCCCAGCAGGATGCCGGCCAGCAGGCCCAGCGACAGCGAGCCGCAGGCGAGGTTGCGGTGGCGCGGTGAGACGTGTTCGCTGACGAACACCCACGCCCCCGGCGCTTCGCCGCCGATCGCTGCGCCCTGCAGGATCCGCAGCAGCAACAGCAGCAGCGGCGCCGCGACCCCGATCTGGGCGTAGGTCGGCAGCAGGCCCATCAGCAGGGTGGGCAACGCCATCAGCAGGATGCTCAGCAGGAACATCCGCTTGCGGCCCGACAGGTCGCCGAAATGGGCCATCAGCACGCCGCCCAGCGGTCGGGCCAGGTAGCCTGCGGCGAAGATGCCGAAGGTCTGCACCAAGCGCATCCATTCGGGCATGTCGGCGGGGAAGAACAGCGCGCCCATCGTGGTGGCAAAGAACACGAACACCACGAAATCGTAGAACTCCAGCGCGCCGCCCAGCGAGGCCAGGGCCAGAGTCTTGGCCTGCTGGCGGGACAGGCCGGGCGCGGACGGGGAGCGGGCAGTCATCCGCCCAGAATATGCCAAGCCGCGCCGGCGGCGAAGTGCGGACGGGCACGCAGACCCGCGCCCGCCGCCGTGCCAGACTCCGGCGCTGGTCCGACGGGAGGCACGCGATGCGCAGGCAGAAGGCAATGGGGAGGGCGGCATTGGCGGGGGTGGTGGTGCTGGCTCTGGGCATGGCGGGGAGTGCTGCCGCGCAGCGGGCACCGGCGGTGACGGCGATGACGCCCGACATCACCGGCAAGGCGTTCAAGGCGCCCGAGCCGCAGCGCGATTTCACCAAGCGCGTGGTGATGATCCCGATGCGCGACGGGGTGAAGCTCTACACCGTCATCATGATCCCGAAGGGCGCCCACGACGCCCCGATCCTGCTGACCCGCACGCCTTACAACGCGGCTGCGCGGGCGGAGCGCATCCCCAACGCCACCCGCATGGTCGATGCGCTGCCGCAGGGCGATAGCGTGTTCGCCGAGGACGGCTACATCCGCGTGTTCCAGGATGTGCGCGGCAAGTACGGCTCCGAAGGCGACTACGTGATGACGCGGCCGCCGCGCGGGCCGCTGAACGCGACCGGCATCGATCACGCCACCGATGCCTGGGACACCATCGACTGGCTGGTGAAGCATCTGCCGGAAAGCAACGGCCGCGTCGGCATGCTGGGCTCGTCGTACGAGGGCCTGACCGTGGTGATGGCGCTGCTGGACCCGCACCCGGCGCTGAAGGTGGCGGCGCCGGAAAGCCCGATGGTGGACGGCTGGATCGGCGACGACTGGTTCCAGAACGGCGCCTACCGGCAGGTCAACCTGGGCTATTTCGCTGGCCAGATGACGGCGCGGGGCAAAGGCGCCCAGATCCCGCGCGATACCAATGACGATTACACCAGCTTCCTGCGCGCCGGCTCGGTGGGCGCGTATGCCAAGGCGGCCGGGCTGGAGCAGATCCCGGCCTGGCACAAGGTCAGCCAGCATCCGGCCTACGACGCGTTCTGGCAGCAGCAGGCACTGGACAAGCTGCTGGCGAAGCTGCCCGCGATCACCGTGCCCACCATGTGGGAGCAGGGGTTGTGGGACCAGGAGGACATGTATGGCGCCCACCACGCTTGGGCGGCACTGGAGCCGAAGGACACCGACAACACCCGCAACTTCCTGGTGATGGGGCCGTGGCGGCACAGCCAGGCCAATTACGACGGCAGCAGCCTGGGCGACCTGCGCTTCGACGGCGACACCGCCCTGCAGTGGCGGCGCGACGTGCTCAAGCCGTTCTTCGACCAGTACCTCAAGCCCGGTGCGCCGGTGGCCAAGACGCCGCCGGTGCTGGTCTACGACGCGGGCAGCAACCGCTGGGACCGCTACGAGCGCTGGCCGCAGAGCTGTGCAGGGGGCTGCCCCCACGCGTCCGTGCCGCTGTACCTGCGCGGTGACGAGACCCTCGGCGCGACGCCCGCGGCCGGCGGGCCCCGGTACGCCGAGTACGTGTCCGATCCCGCCAAGCCGGTGCCGTTCGTGCCGCGCCCGGTGGACATGGGCGACCGCGCGACGTGGACAACCTGGCTGGTGAAGGATCAACGCTTTGTTGACGGCCGCACCGACGTGTTGACCTATACCAGCGCGCCGCTGTCCGCGCCGCTGTCGCTGGCGGGCATCCCGGTCGCGCATCTGTTCGCATCCACCTCGGGCAGCGACAGCGACTGGGTGGTGAAGCTGATCGACGTCTATCCCGACCAGTACCCGGACGACCCGAAGATGGCCGGTTACCAGCTGCCGATCGCGCTCACCATCTTCCGCGGCCGCTACCGCGAGGGCTTTGACAAACCGCAGGCGCTGCAGGCCGATGCGCCGCTGGCCTACACCTTCGACCTGCCCAACGTGAACCATGTGCTGAAGCCTGGCCACCGCCTAATGGTGCAGGTGCAGTCCAGCCTGTTCCCGCTGTACGACCGCAACCCGCAGGCCTTCGTCGACAACATCTTCTTCGCCCAGCCTGGCGATTACCGCAAGGCAACCCAGCGGATCTGGGCGACGCCGCAGCAGGCCAGCTACATCAGCTTGCCGGTGGTGGCGGGCACGCTGCCCTGACGGCGCCCCGCCGCGTTCAGGCGAACAGGTCGTCCTGGGCGCGGCTGCCGTCGGGTTCGGCGAAGCCGGTCAGACCCACGCCGGCCAGCCGATAGCGGGTGTCGCCGGGCAGGCCGACGCGGGCCCGCAGCGCGCAGGCGGTATCGGCCAGCGCCTGCTCCGAGGTCGGCGGCTCCGCCGCGGTCAGGCTGCGGGTGAGGGTGCGGAAGTCGGCGGTCTTGAGCTTGAGCACAACGGTGCGGGCCACCCGGTCCGGGTGCTGCGCGCGCTCGCGCAGGTAGCCGGCCCAAGTGCTGGCCGCCAGCCGGCGGATGTGTGGCCCCAGCGCATCCAGCGGCAGGTCGCTGGCGAAGGTGTCCTCGCTGGAAATCTGCACGGTCGGGCGCCCGGTCTGCACCTCGCGCTCGTCGATGCCCAGCGACAGCTCGTGCAGGCGCCGGCCCCAGCGGCCAAAACGCGCTTCCAGCGGCACGGCACCGAACGCGCGCAGGTCGGCGCAGGTGACGATGCCCAATTCGGCCAGCTTCGCCTCCATCACTTTGCCGACGCCGGGAATCCTGCCGACCGGCAACATGGCGACGAACGCATCCACCATCGCCGGCTTGAGCACGAACTGGCCGTCCGGCTTGTTCCAGTCGCTGGCGATCTTGGCCAGGAACTTGTTGGGCGCGATGCCGGCAGAGGCGGTGAGGTGCGTCTCTTCGCGGATCGCGTCGCGGATCTCGGTGGCGATGGCGGTGGCACTGCCCAGGTCGCGCTTCGGTGCGGTGACGTCGAGGTAGGCCTCGTCCAGCGACAGCGGCTCGATGCGGTCGGTGTAGCGCTCGAAGATCGCGCGCACCTGCCGCGACACCGCCTTGTAGCGCGGAAAGTCGGGCGGCACGAACACCGCCTGCGGGCACAAGCGCTCGGCGCGCAGCGCGGGCATGGCCGAGCGCACTCCGAACCGGCGCGCCTCGTAGCTGGCGGCGCAAACCACCGAGCGCGCCCCCTTCCACGCCACCACCACGGGCTGCCCCTGCAGCGTGGGGTCGTCGCGCTGCTCCACCGACGCGTAGAACGCGTCCATGTCGACGTGGATGATCTTGCGTTGCCGGGCGCTCACCCGCCGATTTTATGCCGCTGCCCGCCCTGCTCAGCGCCAGAAGGGAATGGCGTCGTAACCGGGGTCCGGGTTGTCCTGTTTTTCCGGCAGGTCACTGCGGACGGGGCGGCCGACGCGAAGCTCGTGCCGTCCCGGCGACAGGCCGCGCAGGTCGATCATCGCCACCAGCGCGGGCCTGTCGGCGCGTGCGTCGCTGCCTGCATCGTAGGCCAGTTGTCCCAGCTGTCTGCCATCCAGTGACACCGGATGCAGTGCCGCCAGGCAGGCCAGGCGGGCCTGGGCCTGCGCCTGCCTCGGCAGCGCGTCGGCATGCGGGCAACTGGCCCGCATCGCCGCCTCGTCGCGGCGCGGCTGGTAAGGCACCACCAGCTTGAGGTAGGGCGTGGTGACTACTGCACTTTGGATGTAGGGATGGGCGCCATCGCGCAGCGGATCGCGCTGGTCATCATAGTGCGCGCCATCCACGTCAGCGGTCAGCGCGTCCGCCCGCGGAAACATCCCGTAGCTGCCCAAACGTTCCGGCGAGGCCAGCATCACCAGACTGACCGCCACGCTGCCCAGCGCGAGCATCATCAGGCCTGTCGTCATCAGCATGGTCTTGCGGTCACCGTCGTGGCTGGCCAGTAGCGCCATCACAGGATTGCTGCCACGGGAAAACCCGATCCGTGCGTAGGCATCCAGCACGCGATGCAGGAGGCGTTGCCCGCGGCCGCCCTCCCGCATGCGCGTGGTGAATTTCTGGTCGATCAGCACGGCCGCCACGTAGGGCAGCATGATCACGGTGAACAGCACGGCCAGCCAGCCCGGCACGCCCATGATGCCGGTGGTCGACTTCAGCAACAGTGCGACCACGAATGCGGCCGCAGCGGCCACCGCGATCGCGATCATCATCTGCGCCATCATCACCCCGATGGCGAAAACGACGGATGCGCGGTGATCGGCACGTTCGATGGATTCGGGGAG
This sequence comes from Thermomonas sp., assembly GCF_046293095.1. GTDB lineage: Bacteria > Pseudomonadota > Gammaproteobacteria > Xanthomonadales > Xanthomonadaceae > Thermomonas. The sequence goes on along the minus strand of NZ_JBKBPN010000001.1, from coordinate 257,671 downwards.
TGGGCGGCTCCGGGCGATCTCGATGCGGCGCATGATCGGGCCTGATTTCAGCTTGTCCCAGCGGATGCCGTCCGGATGCACGGCATGCATGCCGGATAGCGCGATCCAGCGGGCGCGCAGCAACAGATGCAGGACGAAAGTGATCGCCAGGATCATCGCAGCGCCTTTTGCATAGACGTAGGTCAAGACGGCCAGCTGCCGCCAATTGCCATCCAGGCGGGGCTCCAGCGTGAGCAGGGCATCGTCCAGCTGGCCCGGCAGCTGCAGCATGGCAAACACCGCCACGCCGGAGATCAGCAGCTCGACTTCCCAGGTGGGCGTGGTGCGGCGCGACAGCTGGCGCGGGTCTTCGATGGGTTCGTTCATGGCCGCCGATGGTGCGGGCGGCGCGGCGCGCTGGCAAGCCCGGTCAGACCAGCCCGAACGCGTAGTACAGGCCGATCACCACGAACACCGCCAGCGTCTTGACGCAGGTGATGGCGAAAATGTCCTTGTAGGCCTGCCGGTGGGTCAGGCCGGTGACTGCCAGCAGGGTGATCACCGCGCCGTTGTGCGGCAGCGTGTCCATGCCCCCGGAGGCCATGGCGGCGACGCGGTGCAGGACCTCCATCGGGATGCCGGCGGCATTCGCATTCGCGATGAAGGTTTCGGCCATCGCCGCCAGGGCAATGCTCATGCCGCCGGACGCGCTGCCGGTGATGCCGGCCAGCGCGGTGACCGTCACGGCTTCGTTGACCAGTGGGTTCGGGATCGCACGCAGCGCATTGGCGACCACCAGGAAGCCGGGCAGCGCCGCGATGACGGCACCGAACCCATATTCCGATGCGGTGTTCATGCCCGCCAGCAGTGCACCCGAAATGGCCGACTTGCTGCCCTCCGCGAAGCTGGCCTTGACCGCCTTCCAGGCGAACAGCAGCACGCAGGCGATGCCGGCCAGCAGGGCGCCTTCCACCGCCCAGATCGCCGCGACCTTCGAGACCTCCTGCACCACCGGCGCGGGGTTGCCGATCACTGCCGGCACGAAACTGGCGCTCTCGCCGTAGTGCAGCGGGATCCACAGGGTCAGCAGCTTGTTCACCACGCCCACCACCAGCAGCGGCAGGACGGCGATTACCGGGTTGGCAAGCTTGCCGCCGGCGAACGGCGCAGGCTCGTTGACCAGCGCAGCCGCGTCCCCGTAGCCTTCGCCATTGCGTGCAGCCACCCGGCGCCGCCAGTCGAGGTACAGCAGGCCGGCGGCCAGGATGAAGACACCGCCCAGCGTCCCCAGCACTGGCGCCGCCCAGGTGTTGGTACCGAAGAACGTGGTGGGGATGATGTTCTGGATCTGCGGCGTGCCCGGCAGCGCGTCCATGGTGAAGGTGAACGCGCCCAGCGCAATGGTGCCGGGGATCAGCCGCTTGGGGATGTCGCTCTGGCGGAACAGTTCGGCGGCGAACGGATACACCGCGAACACCACCACGAACAGCGAGACGCCCCCGTAAGTCAGCAGCGCGCAGACCAGCACGATGGAGAGCATGGCGCGCTGCGCGCCCACCACCCGGATCGCGGCCTGCACGATCGCCTTGGAAAACCCGGACAGTTCGATCACCTTGCCGAACACCGCGCCCAGCAGGAACACGGGGAAGTACAGCTTCAGGAAACCGACCATCTTGTCCATGAACAGGCCGGTGAACATCGGCGCGACCTGCGAGGGGTCGGTCAGCAGTACCGCCCCCAGTGCGGCCACCGGCGCGAACAGGATGACGCTGTAGCCGCGGTAGGCCACCAGCATCAGGAAGCACAGCGCGGCCAACACGATCAGAAACGACATGCCCATTCCCGGCGATGGTTGCAGGGCTGCGAGTGTCCGGGCCCGGGGCGGGGCGGCCCATTGTCCGAACGTCCAATGCCGCCGCGCGGCCAGGGCGATTACCGTGCCGGGCATTGGTGGTAATCGTGCCGCCCGCAGCACCCGGAGGGGGACAGATGAAACGCAAGCAATTGAGCATGGTGATCCACGGCACGCTGGCCGTGTCGCTGCTGGTCGGCGCCGGCCAGGCCGCCGCGCAGGAGGCCCCCAAGGCCGCGAAGGGCGAGCAGGAGGCGAAGACCCTGGACACCGTGAAGGTGACCGCACGCCGTCGAGCGGAATCCATCCAGGACGTGCCGGTGGCGGTGTCCGCTTTCGGCGAGAGCGACCTCAAGGACATGCAGGCCACCGGCATCGACGGCCTGCAGGGTTCGGTGCCGAACGCGAACATCGTGCAGGGCCGCGGCTCGGCCAACAGCGTGAACGCCTTCATCCGCGGCATCGGCCAGCCGGATGCGCTGCAGACCTTCGACCCGGGCGTGGGCCTGTACGTCGATGACGTCTACTACTCGCGCATCAACGGTGCGCTGTTCTCGCTGTTCGATGTGTCGCAGGTGGAAGTGCTGCGCGGCCCGCAGGGGACGCTGTACGGCAAGAACTCGACCGGCGGCGCGATCAAGGTCAGCACCAAGAACCCGTTCGATCACGAGGGCGGTGCCGCCGAGCTGACGTTCGGCGACTACGGCCGCCGCGAGGGCAGCTTCTATTACAGCGGCAAGCTCAGCGACACCTTCGCCGCCAGCATCGCCGGCGCCAAGATCACCAACGACGGCTACGTGAAGAATCGCGCCGGCGGTCACAACTTCAACGACGACGACACCGAGGCGCTGCGCGCCAAGCTGGCGTTCAGGCCCTCTGATGCCTTCAGCGCCACGCTCTCGATCGATCACACCAAGCAGGACGCCGCGCTGACCATGGGCCGGCCGATGGCCCCGCTCCTCCAGACCAGCCTGTTCCCGGCCGGCGTCAAGGTGCTGCAGCCGGGCGAGACGGGGAACTGGAACCACTCGGCCGAGACCTCGTTCTCGCCGGACAAGGGCCAGACGCTGAAGCATGACGGTGCCTCGCTGGCCATGGACTGGGACATCAATGCACAGTGGCGGCTCAAGAGCATCACCGCCTACCGGATGCTGAAGACCCATTCCTACATCGATATCGATGCTTCGAAGTACCAGCTGGGCGACGTGCTGGTGGCGCTGGACCAGAACCAGAAGAGCCAGGAATTCCAGCTGCATTACGACAATGGCAGCACCCTGCACCTCACCTTTGGCGCGTACTGGCTGCGCGAACACGTGACCTCCTACCAGGAGGCTTATGCGAATGATCTGTTCTCCTATCTCGGCAGCGGCGTGAACTTCCTGCGCACCATCGAGGACGACCTGACCACCACCAGCACCGCCGCGTTCGCGCACGCCAACTGGGAGTTCGCGCCCACCTGGACGTTGGCTGCCGGCGTGCGTTGGACCAAGGACACCAAGGACTACGAGCGTTCCACCAGCACATTCTGGGGCGCGCCGTTCACCGGCCTGAATGGCACCGTGCCGTTCCCGCGCCGCTCGGCCTCGTGGACCGCGGTCACGCCGTCGGTCAGCCTGCAGAAGAAGTTCAGCGACGGCCTGATGGGGTACATCTCGGCCAACCGCGGCTACAAGTCCGGTGGTTTCAACGGCCGCGCCAACACGCCCTACGACGTGCTCAACGCCAAGTACGACCCCGAGTTTGTGTGGACTTACGAAGCCGGCCTGAAGGCGCAGTCCGCCGACGGCCGCCAGCGTGGCGGGATCACCGCGTTCGTGAGCGACTACAAGGACTTCCAAGCGCGCGTGTCGCAGGACGTCGGTACCTTCCCGGTGCTCAACGCAGCCGCCCTGGACATCAAGGGCATCGAGCTGGAGGGCAGCACCCTGGTGGGCAATGCCACCACGATCATCGCGCAGTTCAGCTGGCTGGATGCCAAGTACAAGCGCTTCGACGACTTCCGCCTGGACCCCGGCTACCCGGGTTACGACCTCAATGTGAACCATGACCATGTGCCGTTCTCGCCGAGGGTGACCGCCCGCGTTGCGGTGCAGCAAGGCTTCGGCCTGGCCAATGGCTCGCGCCTGACGATCGGCGGCGACCTGTCCTACCGCGGCACCACCTGGCTGTCGGTCGATAACCGCGACGTGCTGAAGCAGGATTACTACAGCGTGGTCGGTGTCTACGGCGTCTGGGATTCGCCGCAATACACCTGGCAGGTGCGTGCCGGTATCCGCAACCTGACCGACGAGAGCTACATGATCGATGGTCAGGAATTTTCCAGTGTCGCCAATATCCAGACCGCCTACTACGGCCTGCCGCGCAACATGTATCTGTCAGTGCGCTACAACTTCTGACCCGGCAGCCCTCCGGCGGGGCAGTGCGGCGGCGGGCCTCGGCCCGCCGTCGCGTTATGCTCGCCGGCCATGGATCGCCATGACGTCCCGCCGTTCCCGTGCCTGAAGGTGCCGCGATGCTGAGCATCGCTTCGGTCGTTGCCGCCGCACTGCTCTGGCTGGGCCTGCTGTTCGGCGCCGGGCTGTACGCGGAGCGCCATCCCGGCGTGTTCGCCCGCCACTGGCGGCATGTGTATGCGCTTTCACTGGCGGTGCATTGCACATCGTGGACCTTCTACGGCACGGTGACCCAGGCGGCGCGCTACGGCTGGCCGCTGCCGCCCACGTTCGTTGGCGCCATCCTGTTCTACGCGCTGGCCATCGGGTTCATGGCGCACCTGGTGCGATTGGCCCGCGAGAGCAATGCCACCTCGCTGGCCGACCTCATCGCCACCCGGCTGGGCAAGGATGCGTGGCTGGCGGCCGTGGTCACGCTGGTGGCGGTGCTTGGGCTGATTCCCTACATCGCGCTGCAGTTGCAGGCGATCACCATGAGCCTGGCCACCGTCACCCTCGGGCCAGGCGCGCCGGGTGGGGATGCGCCGCCGCTATGGCGCGATGGCGCGCTGTACGTCGCCTTGGCGATGGCGCTGTTCGCCATTCTGTTCGGTACCCGACGGGTCAGTGCCGCCGAGCATAACCGCGGGCTGGTGCTGGCACTGGCGTTCGAGTCGCTGTTCAAGCTGGTCGCCATGCTGGCGCTCGGGGCGTTCGTCTGGTTCGGCCTGCGTGGCCTGGATGTGGCGCCTGCCATCTCGGTTCCGCCTGCGTCGGGTGGTTTCATCCCGCTGGTCTTGCTGGGTGCACTCGCCATGTTCGTGATGCCGCACCAGTTCCATGTCGGGGTGGTGGAATGCCGCGACGAGGCCGACGTGCGCACCGCGCGCTGGCAGTTCCCGCTTTACCTGCTGCTGATTGCGCTGCCCACGCTGGCGCTGGCCCGGGCCGGTGCGGCGCTGCTGGGTGATGCGGTGCCCACCGACATGTACGCGTTGGCCCTGCCGCTGGCACGCGGCAATACGGCGCTGGCATTGCTGGTGTTTCTGGGCGGCCTCAGCGCCGCCACCGGCATGGTGATCGTGAGCACGCTCACGCTGAGCCTGATGATCGGCAACCACTGGTTCGCCCCGGGCCTGCTGCGCAGTGCGTGGGCACGCGGGCAGGGCGACGACCACCGCGGCGACCTGCTGCTGTTGCGCCGGGTCGGGATCATTGCGCTGATGCTGCTGGGCTGGGCGTACAGCCGGCTGGTCAGCGGCAACGAGGCGCTGGCGGACGTCGGCGCGGTGTCGTTCTCGGCGCTGGCGACGCTGGTGCCAGCACTGGGCTTCGCGGTCTGGCGGCCGCAGACGCCTGCCGTCGCCGCCACGACGGGCGTGCTGGCCGGGTTTGCCGCGTGGTTGTGGGTGATGCTGGTGCCGACGCTGGTGGCCGCGATGGGCGGTGACCTTGGCTGGTTGCGCAGCGGCCCGTTCGGCATCGCGGCGCTGGCGCCGGATGCGCTGTTCGGCCTGACCGGTTGGAGCCGCTTGGGCCGCGCCGTTGGCGTCAGCCTGTTCGTCGGCACGACGATGACGCTGCTTGTGGCGGCGCTGCGCGGCGCGCCGCACCGCCGGCAGGCGGGCGCAGCCGATCGGGACAGCCTGCGTGATGCCGGCCGCCGTTTCCTGCCCGCTGCACGGGTGGATGCCCTGCTGCGGCATGCGCCCGCCACCGGCCCGGTGCCGGCGCGGATTGAATCGAAGCTGGAACACGAGCTAGCCGCCGTGCTGGGCAGCGCCTCCGCGCGCCTGCTGCTGGACGCCGCGCGGCGCGACCCCGTCGACGATGCCGACCGCCGCGGCGCCGACCTCGACACCGTCGCCGCCATCGTCGGCGAAGCCTCGCAGGACCTGCGCTTCAACCAGCGCGTGCTGGAGGCGGCGCTGGAGAACATGAGCCAGGGCATCAGCGTGGTCGATGGCGAGCTGCGTCTGGTGGCGTGGAACCGGCGCTACGAGGAGTTGTTCGGCTATCCGGCCGGGATGCTGCGGGTGGGCATGCCGATCGCCGAGGCGGCGCGCTGGGCGCTACGCGAGATCGCCAGCATTGACCCCGCCCGCGACGCCGCCGCGCTGGAGCGCCGGCTGGCGCACATGCGCGCCGGCACGCCGCACTTGTCCGAGCGCGTGTTCCCCGACGGCAGCATCGTCGAAATCCGCGGCAACCCGATGCCCGGCGGGGGATTTGTCGCCACGTTCACCGACGTCACCGCGTTCCGCCAGGCCGAGGCCGGGCTGATACGGGTGAACGAAACGCTGGAGCTGCGGGTGGCCGAGCGCACCGCACTGCTGGAGGCGGCCAAGCGGGAGGCAGAGCATGCCAACGACGCCAAGAGCCGCTTCCTTGCCGCCATCGGGCACGACCTGCTGCAGCCCCTGCATGCCGCGCATCTGTTCGCCGATACGCTGCAACAGCGCGGTGATGCCGGGCAGCGCGATCTGGCGCGCCAGATCGGGGTGGCGCTGGATTCCACTACGGATTTGCTGACCACGCTGCTGGACATGTCGCGGCTGGAGGCGGGCGGGCTGGTGCCGCAGCCGCGCCCGTTCCCGCTGGCCGACGTGCTGGAGCCGCTGGTCGCGCAGTTCCGCGTGCTGGCCGCACAACACGGTCTGCAACTGGCGTTCGTGCCGACGCGTGCGTGGGTACGCAGCGACCCGCAGTTGCTGCGGCGCGTGCTGCAGAACTTCTTGGCGAATGCGGTGCGCTACACCGCCCGTGGCCGCGTCCTGCTGGGCGTGCGTCGCCACGGCGACGATCTGCGCATCGAGGTGCACGACACCGGCCCCGGCATCGAGGCGTCGCGTCGTGCGGTGATCTTCGAGGAGTTCCGCCGCGGCGACGACGCGCCGGGGCAGGGCCTGGGGCTGGGGCTGGCCATCGCCCGCCGGATTGCCCAACTGCTCGGTTCGGATGTCCTGCTGCACAGCACCCCGGGTCGCGGCAGCACTTTCGCCGTCAGCGTGCCCCGTGCGCCCGTTGCGGCGGTTTCGGGCACGGCCGCCCGTCGCGGTCTGGCGGGCCTACGCGTGCTGGTGGTGGACAACGAGGCCCAGGCTCGCGAAGCGCTGGCCAGCGTGCTGAGCGGCTGGGGATGCGACGTGGTGGCGGTGGCCGATGGCGCCGGCGCATCGGCAGCACTCGTCGAGGGCAGCTTCGACCTGTGGATCTTCGACTATCACCTGGATGCCGGTGACGATGGTGTGGCGCTGCATGCGCGCCTGGCTGCGCGCGTCCCGCCGGCGCCCTGCATGCTGCTGAGTGCCGACCAGACCGGCGCGGTCCGCCTGGCCGCGCAGGAAGCGGGCCTGCCGCTGCTGGTGAAGCCGCTGCGCCCGCTGGCGCTCAAGTCGATGCTGGATCGGATGCTGGCGGCACGCGGGTCGGAGTTTCCCTAGCAGCCGGTGCGGCGAACCCCGCTTGGCCGGAGCAGGGCGTGGCGCTACCTTGTACCCATCGGATCAGGGGAGCCGCCATGGGGATCAAGGTTTACATCGTCGATGACCACGCGCTGGTGCGTGCCGGGTTCCGCCTCATCCTGGGCGCGGAGGCCGATATCGAGGTCGTGGGAGAGGCGGACAGCGCGGAGCTGGCGCTGCCGCAGATCCGCAAGTTGAAGCCGGACGTGGTGCTGTGCGACCTGCATCTGCCGGGCCTCAGCGGGCTGGAGCTGACCGAGCGGGTCGTCCGCGGCGATTACGGCACGCGGGTCATCGCGGTGTCGGTGCTGGAAGACGGCCCGATGCCGCGCCGCTTGCTGGAGGCGGGCGCTTTCGGCTACGTCGGCAAGGCCTGCGATGCGTCCGAGCTGCTGCGCGCGGTGCGTGACGTGGCGCGCGGGCGCAAGTACCTCGCCAGCAGCATCGCCCAAGGCATGGCGTTGTCCGGGTTGCAGGGGGATTCGGCATCCCCGTTCGACACGCTGACGCCGCGCGAGCTGGAAGTCGCCCTGCTGCTCAACCAGGGCCTGCGCCAGGAGGCGATTGCCCGCCAGCTCAGCCTGAGCGCCAAGACCGTGAACACCCACAAGACCCGCCTGTTCGAGAAGCTGGGCATCCACGACAACATCGCGCTGGCGCGTCTGGTCAGCCAGTACGGGCTGGTCGATCCCGCGCACGCGGTGCACTGAGCGCACGCCCCCATCCACTGCCTTGCCCATGAAAAACGGCGCCGGTGACCCCGGCGCCGTTTTTCGTTTTCCTGCCTGCAAGCGCCGGTCAGACGTTGCGCGTGGCCTCGTCGTCCGCGGCAGGGGTGGCCGCGTTGGCGGCCGCTGGCGCGGTGATATCGGGCAGCGACTCGAACAGGCCCGGCGTCGGGTTGGCGTTGTGGGCAACGGCATCCGCTGGCACCTCCGCGTCCGGCGTGGTGGCCTGTGCGCCGGCCTCGACGCTGGCCTCGACGCTGGCCACGTTGGAAGCCATGGCCTCGGCCATTGCCGGGGCGTGCGCCGCGGTGGTTTCCACTACCGGCGCCATCGCTGCTGCGGCATCCGCGCTGGCGTCGACCGACGCCGTCGCGGTGGTCGCATCCACCGGCGGCAGTGGCACGGGCGACGCCTCCGCAACGACGGGGGCGGCTTCCTCCCGGATCGCCTGCGTGGTGGCATCGGTGGAAGTCGCCGCCGTCGCCATCGCTTCCTGCGGCGCGATGCCAGCGGCGGTGGCCATCGACGCTGCCGGGCTGGCAGCGGGAGCCGGGGCCGGTGCCTGGGGCGATGGCAAGGCGGCCGGCTTCGGTGCCTTGATGTCGTCGAAGTCGAATTCGGGCTGCGCGGTATCGACCGCCACCACTTCGTCCAGCGCCTCGTCCTGCTCCGCTGCGGTGTCGTCCGCCAGGCCCGCGGCTTCGCCGTTGCCACGGCGGCGGCGGCGGCCGCCACGCCGGCCACGGCGGCGCTTGCTGCCGGCTTCACCTGCGGTGCTGTCCTCCTGGCCCGGCGCACCGGTCGCGGCGGTGTCCGCGGCCATGGCGATCGGCGCCTCGGCATCCGCCGGTACTGGCGATGGCACGTTGGTCTGCGGCGCTGCGGTGGTTGCGGCGATCACATCCGCTGCCGCTGCGGTGTCGGCGGCGACTGGCGTAGCGGGGTCCGCCGGACGATCCGGGCGCGGCGGACGCGGCGGCTTCTGCGGCTGGGCCTGCTTGTCCTGCCGCGGCTGCTCCTGCTTCTGCGGCTGGGCCTGGCGGTCCTGCTTCTGTGTCTGCGGTTGTTGCTGCGGCTTATCCTGCTTCGGCTGCTGCCCCTGGGGCTGCTTCTGCTTTTGCTTCTGCGCCTCGCCACGGTTGTCCCGCTGGCGGTTGTCGTCGCGACGACCATCGCGGTTGCCACGGCCATCGCGCTCGCTGCGGCGGTTGCCGCGCTCGTCGCGGCGGCCGTTGCCATCGTCGCGGGTTGCGGGTTGGGCCGATGCCGCCGGCGCAGCGCCGAACAAGCTGCGCAACCAGCCCAGCACACCGCCGCCCTGCGCGGCGACCTTAGGCGCCGGCTGCGGTGCCTGTGCGAATGCCGGGGCGATTGCCGGCTGGGGCTCTTGCGGCATCGGCTTGGGCTCGCGCAGCGGGGCCGGCTGCGCAGGCTTGACCTTGGTCACCGCCGGCGGCGGGATGTTGAGCTGGGCCTTGGTGAGGGCGATGGTGTTCAGCTTGCGCGGGGTGCCGCGCTGGTAGCTGGGCTTGCTGGTTTCCTCGCCCATCTCGTTGTCTCGGATGCGCGTGACTTCGTAGTGCGGCGTTTGCAGTTGCTCGTCGGCCACGATCACGATCGGTGCGTCGTGGCGGCGCTCGATCTCGCGCAGCGCGCTGCGCTTCTCGTTGAGCAGGAAGTTGGCGATTTCCACCGGGGCCTGCACCAGCACCTGGCCGGTGTTGTCCTTCATCGCGTGCTCCTCGGCGACGCGGATGATGGACAGGCTCAGCGATTCGACGCTGCGCATGCGGCCGTGGCCCTCGCAGCGCGGGCAGACGATCTGGCTGGCCTCACCCAGGCTGTTGCGCAGCCGCTGGCGGCTCATCTCCAGCAGGCCGAAGCGGCTGATGCGTCCGATCTGCACGCGCGCACGGTCGTATTTCAGGGCGTTCTGCAGCCTGTTTTCGACTTCGCGCTGATGCTTGCTGGAGGACATGTCGATGAAGTCGATGACCACCAGCCCGCCGAGGTCACGCAGGCGCAGCTGGCGGGCGACTTCCTCGGCCGCCTCCAGGTTGGTGTTGAACGCGGTTTCCTCGATATCGCCGCCCTTGGTGGCGCGTGCCGAGTTGACGTCGATCGCGGTCAGCGCCTCGGTCTGGTCGATCACCAGCGCACCGCCGGAGGGCAGGCGGATGGTGCGTTCGTAGGCGTTCTCGATCTGCGACTCGATCTGGAAGCGGTTGAACAGCGGCACATCGTCCGTGTAGTGCTTCAGCTTGCGCTTGTTGTGCGGCATCACCTGCTCGACGAACTCCAGCGCCTCGGCGTACATCTCCGGGGTGTCGACGAGGATTTCACCGATGTCGGAGCGCATGTAGTCGCGCAGGGCGCGCACGATCAGGCGCGACTCCTGGTAGATCAGGAACGGCGCCGGCTTGGTCAGCGCGGCTTCGGCGATCGCGCGCCAGATGCTGAGCAGATAGTCCAGGTCCCACTGCAGCTCTTCCGCGTCGCGGCCGACGCCGGCGGTGCGGATGATCACGCCCATGTCGTCGGGGATGGTCAGCGCGTCCATCGCCTTCTTCAGCTCGGCGCGATCGTCGCCCTCGATCCGCCGCGACACGCCGCCGGCGGTGGGCGAGTTCGGCATCAGCACCATGTAGCGGCCAGCCAGCGAGATGAACGTGGTCAGGGCGGCGCCCTTGTTGCCGCGCTCCTCCTTGTCCACCTGCACCACCACTTCCTGGCCCTCGCGCAGGAGTTCCTTGATGCCGGCCTTGTTGGGATCCACGCCGGCCTGGAAGTAGTCGCGGGAGATTTCCTTCAGCGGCAAAAAGCCGTGGCGCTCGGCACCGTATTCGACGAAGGCCGCTTCGAGGGAGGGCTCGAGCCGGGTGATGCGGCCCTTGTAGATGTTGGATTTCTTGTTGTCACGCGCGGGTTGTTCGATGTCGATGTCGTACAGGGTCTGCCCGTCGACAATCGCGACCCGCAGTTCTTCCGCCTGCGTGGCGTTGATGAGCATTCGCTTCATAGTGCGTTCCTTCTGCGCCCCTCGCCCGGTCACGGGCGATGCGCGGAACGCCATCGGCGTTTCGCTTCTGGAGACCGCGAAGCGCGCGGCCGCGCGGGGCGCGGGCCGGGCTGCTCTTGAGTTTTCCAGCGCTGCCACACCACGGCGAACCGCGGGAGCGCTTGTTCCTTGGTTTTAGTGTTGCAGGGCCGGCGACCGCCACGCCAAACCTTGCGGAATGGGCGCGTCGCGCGGGGCGTTGTTCAACGGGGACAGTCACGGCCTACGGCCGGCAACGGGCGGGTTTGCCGCGCAGCCGTTAACATGTCCGCCCCGAGGGTGGTGGCAACGTCACTGCGGCGGGCCTCGCCAGGCAGGCCGGCTTTCGGCCGGATGGGCGTTGTAACGCCCGACTCTTCCTGCGAAATCAAACCCTTGCATCGCCCCCCGAGTGTACCAGATCAGGTCCCGATGACACAGCCGGATTCTTCCCCCAGCGGCGGCGCGCGCACGGTCCGCGTCCCCGAGGACCGTGCCGGCCAGCGGCTGGACAATTTCCTGCTGGGGCAGCTGAAGGGTGCGCCCCGCAGCCTGGTCTACAAGCTGGTGCGCAGCGGCCAGGTGCGGATCAACGGCGGGCGGGCCAAGGCCGAGCGCAAGCTGGAGGCAGGAGATGAGGTCAGGATCCCGCCTGTTCGCATCGAATCGCCGCAGGATGGCGATCGTTCGCCGCCGAAAGGTCTACTGGCGGTGCTGGACGCGGCGATCGTGTTCGAGGATGCGCGCCTGCTGGCGATCAACAAGCCCTCGGGCATCGCCAGCCACGGCGGCAGCGGCATTTCGTTCGGGGTCATCGAGACCCTGCGCGCGCTTCGGCCGCGCGACAGCCTGGAGCTGGTCCACCGGCTGGACCGGGACACGTCGGGCCTGATGGTGTTGGCAAAAAAACGCTCCGCCCTGACGGAACTTCAGCGATTGTTGCGGGAAGATCATGGATCCGGCATCGAAAAGCGCTATCTGGCGCTGCTGGTGGGCCGCATGCCCGGTGGCGTCATGAGCGTGGATGCGCCGCTGCACGTCGGCCTGCGCCAGGGCGGCGAGCGCCATGTGCAGGTCAATCCGGCCGGCAAGCCCTCGATGAGCCATTTCCGGGTGCTGGAGCGGCGGGGCGGTCAGAGCTACTGCGAAGTCCGCATCGAAACCGGCCGGACCCACCAGATCCGCGTCCATGCCCAGCACATCGGCCACCCCGTCGCGGGTGACGACAAGTACGGTGACGCGGCGGCCAACAAGCGGCTGCGCGAGCAGGCAGGGCTGAAGCGCCTGTTCCTGCACGCCTCCACGTTGGAGTTCGCGCTGGACGGTGGCAAGGCCCCGTACACGCTGAATGCCCCGCTGGTGCCGGAGTTGATCGAGGTGCTGGACCGGTTGGGGTGACCCGTTGGGGCGGCCGTCGGAACGCGCGGCGTCAGCCCGCCAGTTGGTCCGCCTTCGCCGCGCAGATGAAGTCGTTCTCGCTCAGGCCGCCCACGTCGTGGGTGGAGAAGCGCACCACGCAGCGGTCGTAGTGCACCGACAGGTCGGGGTGGTGGTTCTCGGTGTTGGCGACATGCGCCAGCGCGTTCACGAACGACATCGTCCGGTAGTAATCCGGGAAGGTGAAGGTTTTGGTCAGGGCGTGGCCCTGCTCGACCAGCTCCCAACCCGGAATTTCCGGCAGCAGTTCGCGGATGCGGGCTTCGCCCAGCCGGTGCTCGTGGCCGCGGCGGACGATGCAGTGCGCCTGCGCGAGGGGGATGAGGTCGGCCATGGGGGTCTCCGTGCGGGGGCTGAACCGGGGTGCGGGCGATGCGCAGTGGCAGCGCTGCGTGGCTAGAATAGCGGCATGATCCAGATTTCCGAAGCCGCGCAGGCGCATTTCCGCAAGCTGATCCAGCGCGAGGCCATTCCGGGCCTGGGCGTGCGCCTGTCGGCGCAGCATCCGGGCACCCCACGCGCCGACGTGCGCTTGGAGTTCGCCGGGAGCGAGGAGCTGGCGGGCGACGAATGGGCCATCGACTGCGAGGGCTTCACGCTGTGGCTGGATGCCGCCAGCGTGCCCTTCCTCGACGGCGCCGAGATCGACTACGCCACCCTGGCGACCGGCGGCCAGTTGCAGATCCGCGCGCCAAAGATCAAGGGGCTGGCGCCGGCTGAGTCGGCGTCGCTGGTGGAGCGCGTGCGTTGGGTGGTTGAAAACGAGATCAACCCGCAGCTGGCCATGCACAAGGGCCACGTCACCCTGACCGAAGTCACCGCGGATGGCATCGTCGTGCTGAACTTCGGCGGTGGCTGCCACGGCTGCAGCATGGTCGATATCACCCTCAAGCAGGGCGTCGAGAAAACCCTGCTGGAGAAGGTGCCGGGCGTGACCGGTGTGCGCGATGCCACCGACCATGCGACTGGCAGCGCACCCTACCTGCCGCACGGCCGGACCTGACGGCGCCGGGCGCGCGTGACGACGGCACAGGAGCTGATCGCCGCGCTGGAGCGCCGCCGCCTGCTCAGGCGTGGCGCGGCGGACGCGCCCAGCGGCATGCCTGCGGGTTGGCAGCGCTGGTTCGACGCGCAGCCCTCGGTCGATGCGGCTGCGGCGCGGGCGCAGGTCGATGCCTGGGTGGCGCCGCTGGCGCAGCGCCTGACTTACGAAAAGGAGGCGCGGGCCACGCGTCTGGGCCTGCCGTTCTTCCATCTGCAGCGCCTGACGCGACCGCCTGACCCGCGCGACGAACGCGCGCTGCGCATCGGCGTGGGCGTCGTGGACATCCTGCTGCATGTCGTGTTGGTGGCGCTGCTACTGTGGCTGATGTACCTGCGCCTGCTGGCGATGGCGCAGCCGCAGGACGATCCGGGCCAGGTCGTGCAGGTGGAATTCATCGGGCGTGGCAATGCCGAAACGGGCGGCGGCGCGAAGGCCAGTGCGGGGGCGCCGGCGTCCGCACCGACGCGATCGGCGGTTTCGCGGCAGGCAGCGCCCGCCGCGGCATCCCGCCCTGCCGAGGTGTCCCCTCCGGCACCCGATCTCGCCCCGGCGGCGTTGGCGCCACCGACGCCGATCGACGCCAGCCGTCCGGTGCCCGCGCTTGCGGAAGCGCCGACCTTGCCGCGCCAGGTGCTGCAGGTCAGTGAGGTGCCCCAGCCGCAGCCCGGCGAATTCCGCCTGCCGCCCCCGCGCGAACGCAGCGTGGCCTTGCCGCAGGCGACGCTGCGCGAGATCCAGCCGCGCCAGCAGGTCGAGGCGGTCCCGCAGCTTGATGCGCCCCGGGTGCGCACGCTGTCGCAGGCCCCGCCGCAGCTGGCGCTGCGGACTCCGGAACTGAAAGAGCAGGTGCGCGAACTGGAGGTGTTCCAGCCCGACAGTGCCCTGGTGGTGCGCGAGCGGGCCGCGCCGGCCCCGCGGACGCCGGCAGTGCAGGTGCCGCAGCTGCGTGGCGAAGTCCGCGCGCTGCCACTGCGCCCCGAGGAGTCAGGTGGATCGCCGGCCATGGCCGGTCAGGGGACGACACCGGGGCAGGCGGCCGTGGCAGCGGGCGGCGGACAGGCCGCAGCGGGAACCGGGCAGGGGGCACGCAGTGCATCGGCCGACGGTCGCGGCGTGGCGGCGGACGGCAAGGGCGCCGGGCCCGCCCTGAAACCTGCGCCGGGCGGGTGGCCGGGTGCTGCCAGGAGCGACGACTGGGGGGCATCGTCCCGCAATATCGCCGGCACGGGGTCGGGGCAGGGCACCCGCGATGGCAGCGGCAACAATGGCAAGCCGGGCCTGTTCAACGGCGACGGCAGCGTGCGGCTGCCGGACGAATGGTCGAAGAAAGACGGCCTGGACCTCGATCGCGCCGGTACCTGGCTGCAGCGGCCGGGCCTGGAATATCGCGGCACGCGTTTCGACAGGTATTGGATTCCGGACGGCAATCTGCTGCAGGAATGGGTGCGGCGCGGGATCAAGGAGCTGTCGATTCCGATCCCGGGCACCGGCCTCAAGCTGAAGTGCGTGATCTCGCTGCTGCAGTTCGGCGGCGGCTGCCTGCCGGTCGACCCGGATGCCAACGAGCAGCCGTCCACCGGTCGCGCGGCGCCGGACATCCCGTTCAAGCCGGCGCTGCAGGAAGACAACGGCAGCGTCCGGCCGGTGCCGGTACCGACGAAGCCTTCGCCCTAGTTGACCTTGGTTCGCCGTGGCGTCGGCCAGCCTCGCCGGTGCCGCGCGCCCCGCAGCGGGGGCGAGCTGGGTATCAGGCGCGCGCGCCCAGCGACTGCACCATCCGTTCGCGCAGCGTGGCCTCGTCGCCTGCACTGGGCGGCGTTATCTCCCCCAGCGAGAAGCCGCGGGCCAGCGCGTCGTCCTCGTCCAGGCCATCGAATTCCACGAACTCGGCGTCCATCAGCGCGGCGCACGCGGTGTCCACGCTGTCGTAGGGCAGGGTGTTGCCGTCGCTGTCGAACACCTCGGCGGTGCCGGCATCCCGCTCGCGCAGGCGTGCCCAGACCACGGTGCGCCCAAGGGTGGCCAGCCACCAGCGATCGCGCGGCGCACTCATGTCAGTGCCTGCCCGAGGAACCACAGCACGCCGCCCAGCGCCACGCCGCCCAGGATCACCAGCAGCGAAATGCGCGACGGCGTGGCGAGACCCGACAGGTTGCGGTCGCCGGCGGTGCGATAGCCGCCGCGCAGCAGCCACCACAGGGCGCGCGGCTTCAGGAAGGCGCCTTCGCCCAGTTGAGCGGTGATTTGCGGGTGACGGTCGCGGATATGCACAAGCGTCAGCGGCCAGAAAATCACGAACGCGGTGGCGCCCGCGATCGCGATGGCGAAGGCGAACAGGGCGAGGAACAAAACCAGGTCGGCATCCATGGCGGGCTCAGAACTCCGCGTGGCCGGGCGCGCGCGGGTAGGCGATCGCATCGCGGATATTGGTCAGGCCGCAGACGTACACCACCAGCCGCTCGAAGCCCAGCCCGAAGCCGGCGTGCGGTACGGTGCCGTAGCGGCGGAAGTCGCGGTACCAGCCGTAGTGCGCCGGATCCAGACCGAACTGCGCCATGCGTGCGTCCAGCACGTCCAGGCGTTCCTCGCGCTGGCTGCCGCCGATGATCTCGCCGATGCCCGGCGCCAGCACGTCCATTGCCGCCACGGTCTTGCCGTCGTCGTTCAGGCGCATGTAGAACGCCTTGATGTGCTCGGGGTAGTTCATCACCACCACCGGGCGACCCACGTGCTCTTCGGTCAGCCAGCGCTCGTGCTCGGTCTGCAGGTCCAGGCCCCATTCGACCGGGAACTCGAACTTCCTGCCGGACTTCTGCAGCAGGGAGATGGCATCGGAGTAGTCGATGCGCTCGAACGGCGCATTGATGAAGGCCTCCAGCCGGGTGATGGCGTCCTTCTGCACGCGCTCGGCGATGAAGGCCATGTCGTCGGCGCGCTCGTCCAGCACCGCCTTGAACAGGTATTTGAGGAAGTCCTCGGCCAGGTTGGCGTCGTCGTTCAGATCGGCAAACGCGATTTCCGGCTCGATCATCCAGAACTCGGCCAGATGGCGCGTGGTGTTGCTGTTCTCGGCGCGGAAGGTGGGGCCGAAGGTGTAGACCTTGCTCAGGGACAGGCAGAACGCCTCCACGTTGAGCTGGCCGGACACGGTGAGGAAGGTTTCCTTGCCGAAGAAATCGCGGCTGAAGTCCACGTTGCCCTTGCCGTCGCGCGGCAGATTGGCCAGATCCAGCGTGGACACCCGGAACATCTGGCCGGCGCCTTCGGCATCGGAGGTGGTGATGATCGGCGTGCTGATCCAGTAGAAGCCGCGCTCGTGGAAGAAGCGGTGCACCGCCTGCGCCAGGCAGTGGCGGATGCGGGTGACGGCACCGAACAAGTTGGTACGCGGCCGCAGGTGGGCGTACTCGCGCAGGTATTCCAGCGAGTGCTGCTTGGGCTGCATCGGGTAGGTCAGCGGGTCCTCGACCCAGCCGACGACCTCGATGCTGGATGCCTGCACCTCGAAGCTCTGGCCCTGGCCTTGCGACTTCACCAGCGTGCCGGTGGCGATGACCGCGCAGCCGGTGGTCAGGTGCTTCACCTCGGACTCGTAGTTGGCCAGGGTGTCGGGGGCCACCACCTGGATGGGCGCGAAGCAGGAGCCGTCGCTGACGTTGACGAAGCTCAGGCCGGCCTTGGAATCGCGGCGGGTGCGCACCCAGCCGCGCACGGAAACCTGGCCACCTTCCGGCACGTGCCCGGCCAGTGCCTGGGCCACGGAGATCGTCGTCATCTTGAAATCCTGCGTTGCAAGCCTGAAATAGAACGCGCAGTTTACCGGAGCTACAATCCCCGCATGGCCATCCAGCTCACCGATTCCGCACGCGCCCGTATCCGGGGCTATCTCGAAGCCGATCCCCAGGCCCTGGGCCTGCGCTTCGGCGTGTCCCGCAGCGGTTGCTCGGGTTGGGGTTACAAGGTGGACATGGCGCGCCAGCAGCAGGCCGACGATGTGGTGTTCGACGACGGCGGCGTGCGTATCTACGTGGATGCCGCCAGCCTGCCGCAGGTGGACGGCACCCGCATCGACTTCGTGAAGCAGGGCCTGAACGAGCAGTTCACCTTCGACAACCCTAACGTGACCGGCGGCTGCGGCTGCGGGTCCAGCTTCACCACCGCCCCCGACGCGCGCGCCTGAATTTGCACGCAACCCCTTGATTCGCCATAATGGCGGGCTCCCGCTCGCGGGAGGCTCTTGCCCGAACGCGCCTGCCCGTCCATCGGCAGGTGGCCGAGGGCTGTCCGGCCGGCATCGTGCCAGCCGCCATCCACAAGGAAACCACCATGCGTCACTATGAAATCGTGTTCCTGGTCCATCCGGACCAGAGCGAGCAGGTCCCGGCGATGATCGAGCGCTACAAGGGCGCGATCGAAGCCGGCAACGGCAAGATCCACCGCCTGGAAGACTGGGGTCGCCGCCAGCTGGCCTACCCGATCCAGAACCTGGTGAAGGCGCACTACGTGCTGATGAACATCGAGGCCGAGCAGTCCGTGCTGGACGAACTGGTCAACACGTTCCGCTTCAACGACGCCATCCTGCGCCACCTGGTCATCCGTCGCGACGATGCCGTGACCGAACAGTCCCTGATCATGAAGAACAAGGACGAGAAGGGCGACAAGCCCGAGCGTCGCCGCCGCGACGACGAGAGCGACAGTGCCGTGGGCACTGGCGAATCCGACAACGCCGAAGCCGCCTGAGGAGCACGTCCATGTCCAAGTTCTTCCGCCGCCGCAAGTTCTGCAAGTTCACCGCCGAAGGCGTGACCGAGATCGACTACAAGGATCTCAACACCCTGCGCCAGTACCTGACCGAGACCGGCAAGATCGTGCCCAGCCGCATCACCGGTACCAAGTCGAAGTACCAGCGTCAGCTGCAGAACGCCATCAAGCGCGCGCGCTTCCTGGCGCTGATCCCGTACACCGACAACCACAATATCTGATGCCTCGCCAGCGCTGGCCGGCCTTGCCGCCGGCCCGCCGCTGGCAGTATCCCCGTCCGATTCGGACAGCACCCGTTGCAGGCATCGCCTGCTAACGAATACGGAGCACCACCATGCAACTGATCCTCCTGCAGAAGGTCACCAACCTGGGCAATCTCGGCGACAAGGTCGACGTGAAGCCGGGTTACGGCCGCAACTTCCTGGTCCCGCAGGGCAAGGCCGTGCCGGCCACTGCTGCCAACCTGGCCGAGTTCGAAGCCCGGCGCGCCGAGTACGAAGCCAAGGCTGCCGCCACCCTGGACGCGGCCACCGCCCGCCAGGCCAAGCTGGCCGATGCCAGCGTGACCGTTGCCGCCAACGCCTCGACCGAAGGCAAGCTGTACGGCTCGGTCGGCCCGCGCGAGATCGCCGAGGCCCTGACCAAGCAGCTGGGCGTCGAAGTGAACAAGTCGGAAGTGGTGATGGGCGAAGGCCCGCTGCGCCACACCGGCGAGTTCGAGGTGCACGTGCACCTGCACGCCGACGTCGATGCCACCGTCAAGGTGGTGGTGGTGCCGGAAGCGGCCTGATCCTGCCGCAGCCAGCCACACCGGGACGGGCGCCGAAAGGCGCCCGTTTCGTTTTCCGGAGCGTCGGCGTCGCAGCGGGTGAGATGCCCACCGGTTATCCACAGGGTTATCTGCAACGCTTCCCGCCGGAGCCGACTACGATGCCCGTATCCACTGAACAACAACGAGCGGCCCGCAACGACGGGGCGCCGGGGGAGTCACGCAGCCGATGAGCGCCAGGCCAGGGGCACGCCAGGAATCCAGCTTCAAGACCCGCAACGACCAGCGGGTGGAACAACTGCGCGTCCCGCCGCAGTCGATCGAGGCGGAGCAGGCGGTGCTGGGTGGTCTGATGCTGGACCCCAGCGCGTTCGACCGCGTCGCCGACCAGCTGGTGGACGAGGATTTCTACCGCCGCGACCACCAGCTGATCTTCCGCGCGATTCGCGAGCTGGTGGAAAAGAACCGGCCGTGCGACGCGGTGACCGTGGGCGAGTGGTTCGACTCGCAGGGCATCGGCGAGCAGGTTGCCGGCGGCGCCTATCTGGTGGAGCTTGCCGCCAGCACGCCCAGCGCGGCCAACATCAAGGCCTACGCCGAGATCGTGCGCGACAAGGCGATCCAGCGGAAGCTGATCGACGTCGGTACCGCCATCGTCAACGACGGCTTCCAGCCGGAGGGGCGCGACTCCGGCGAGCTGCTGGCGAAGGCCGAGCAGGAAGTGTTCGCCATCGCCGAGGGGCATTCGCGCGGCAAGCAGGACTTCGTGCCGGTGCGGCGCGCGCTGGCCGAGGCGTTCGAAGTGCTGCAGAAGCGCGCCGAGAACGGCAGCGGCGTCACCGGCCTGCCCACCGGCTATGTCGAGTTCGACCAGATGACGGCCGGGTTGCAGCCTACTGACCTGGTGATCCTCGCGGCGCGTCCGGCGATGGGCAAGACCACCTTCGCGCTCAACATCGCCGAGTACGGTGCGTTGAAGTCGAAAAAGGCGGTGGCGGTGTTCTCGATGGAAATGTCCGCCGCGCAGCTGGCGCTGCGCCTGATTTCCTCGCTGGGCCGGGTCAATGCGACGCGCCTGAAGACGGGCGATCTGGAGGACGAGGACTGGAGCCGCGTCACCGGCGCCATCGCGCAGATGAACGGCGTGAAGATCTTCATCGACGACACCCCCGGCCTGTCGCCCGAGGTGCTGCGTGCCAAGGCGCGCCGGCTCAAGCGCGAGCACGATCTTGGACTGATCGTGATCGACTACCTGCAGCTGATGCAGGTGCCCGGCAACAGCGAGAACCGCGCGACCGAGATTTCCGAGATCAGCCGCTCGCTGAAGGGGCTGGCCAAGGAGCTGAACGTGCCGGTGATCGCGCTGTCGCAGCTCAACCGTTCGTTGGAATCGCGCACCGACAAGCGCCCGGTGATGGCCGACCTGCGCGAATCCGGCGCGATCGAGCAGGACGCCGACATGATCGTCTTCATCTACCGCGACGAGTACTACAACAAGGAAAACTCGCCGGACAAGGGGCTGGCCGAGATCATCATCGGCAAGCACCGAAACGGCCCCACCGGCAGCTTCAAGCTGAAGTTCTTCGGCGAGTACACCCGCTTCGACAACCTCGCGCACGACAGCGTGGGCAGTTTCGAATAGGCCATGCGCCCTCTTGCCCGGTCGCCGGCTAGGCAGCGCCGGGCGTGCGTGGTCGAATAGCCCTCCATGAGCGAACCTCTGAACCAGCGTCCCACCCGGATCGTGGTCGATCTGGACGCCGTGGGCGGCAACCTGCGTGCCATCCGCCAGCGCGTCGGCGTGCCGGTCATGGCCATCGTCAAGGCCAACGCCTACGGCCACGGGCTGGTGCCGGTGGCACGGCATCTGGTGGCGCAGGGTGCGGAACAGCTGGGCGTGGCCTTCGTGGAAGAGGGCGAGGCGCTGCGGCGCGCCGGCATCACCGCGCCGATCCTGGTGCTGGGCGGCATCCTGGGCCGACAGGTTGCATCGCTGCTGCGCAATGACCTTGAGATCACGGTGTCGTCGCTGGACAAGCTGCGGCAGGTGGAGGCCGCCGCGGAGGCGTTGGGCCGCAAGGCGGTCATCCACCTGAAGGTGGATACCGGCATGGAGCGGATTGGCGTGCACAGCTATTCGTGCGGGCCGCTGATCGAGGCCGCGCTGGCGTCGCGCTGGTGTCAGATCAAGGGCATCTATTCGCACCTTGCCTGCGCCGACGACCCCGCATCGCCGATGACCGCGCTGCAGTTGGAGCGCTTCTCTGAGGCATGCGCGCACTTCGACCGGCTGGGCGCGCCGATGCCGATCCGCCACCTGGCCAATTCCGGCGGCGTGCTGCATTTCCCCGACACCTGGCTGGACATGGTGCGGCCCGGGATCATCCTGTACGGCGTGCTGCCGGACCCCGACGCGCACCGCACCGTGGAGTTGCGTCCCGCGCTGTCGCTGATTTCGCAAGTGGTGTACTTCAAGGTGGTGCGCGCCGGTCATCCGGTCGGCTACGGCGCCACCTGGGCGCCACCCGCTGGCACCCGCGTGGTCACGGTGCCCATCGGCTACGGCGACGGCTATCCGCGCGCGCTGTCCAACAACGGGGAGGTGCTGATCCGCGGGCGACGGCGCCCCATCGTCGGCCGCCTGTGCATGGACCAGTTCATGGTGGATCTCGGGCCGGACGGCACCGCCTACGTCGAGGACGACGTGGTGCTGATCGGCAGCCAGGGCGAGGAGACGATCCGCGTCGAGGACGTGGCCCGGCGCGCCGGTACCATCGCCTACGAAATCCTCACCCGCCTCAACGAGCGCGTGCCACGCGAATACCCGGGCGTCTCCCAACCCGGGTAAACCGTTTGCCTGCCGGCGGCATCCCTGTAGCGTTGCCCACGGATGCGCCGCGATGCCCGGATACCGTTTCCCCTTCGATCCCCGCAGCCTGCTCGCGCTGGTGGCGCTGTGCTGGCTGGCGTCCTTCGCCCACGAGTTCACGCACCACCTGGCCGGCCTGGTGCTGTGCGGGCCCAGCGGGCGGATGAGCCTGAGCCTGTTCGCACTGGCCGACGGCTGCGATGCGCGCTGGCCCTGGACCACCGCCGCCGGCCCGGCGCTGAGCTACGTGTTGATGTGGGCCGGCATGGTACTGGTGCTGCGCGGCCGCGCACCGTGGTGGGGGTTCGCCCTGGTCATCGCCAACAAGCCGCTGATGCGGCTGCTGACGGCGGCGACCGGCGGTGGCGACGAGGGGCGCCTGTGGTCGCTGGTTGCACCACGTGCCGCGCCGTGGCCGGCCACCGTCACGGTGCTGGCATTGGTGCTGCCGCCGCTGTGGGCGTGCTGGCGGGCGCTGCCGCCGGGGCGCCGCGGCTGGATGTTGCCGGCTGCGCTGCTGCTGCCGATGCTGCCCCTGCTCGGGGTGCCCGCCATCGATGCCGCGGTGTACGGCGACTGGATCCACGGGCGGGTTGTCCTGCTGGCGGCGCTGGGCGTGCCTTATTCGGTGTGGGCGACGGAAATCGGTGTCCTGCTCCTGTTGTGCCTCGGCCTGGGCATGCAGTCCGCATGGCGGGACGCAGGCCCGCGTTGACCATCTGCAAGCCGGCGTGATTCACTCGCCCGGAGCCCGGGGAGAGCCGCAATGCCGATGTCCAAGCCGCGTCCGAAGCGTTCCAGGGAGGCGCCGCGCCGGCGCCCGAAGCGCGAGCCGATGTCGCGGGTGGACACCGCCTGGCTGCGGATGGAGCGGCCAACCAACCCGATGATGATCACCGGCGTGCTGATGTTCGCCGAGCCGATGTCGCTGGCGCAGCTGAAACGGGTGATCCAGCAGCGCTTCCTCGCCTATGCCCGGTTCCGGCAGAAGCCGGTCGACGGTGCCGCCGGCGCGCAGTGGGTGGAGGACGAAAACTTCGACCTGGACTGGCACGTGCGGCTGTCCGGCTTGCCGGGGCGGCCGGGCAGGGCGGCCGAAAAGCGCGCGCTGGAACGCTTCGTCAGCCAGCTGGCTTCCAGCCCGCTGGACCCTACCAAGCCGCTGTGGCAGTTCCACCTGGTCGAGCGCTACCAGGGCGGCTCCGCCGTGGTCGCCCGCATCCACCATTGCTATGCCGACGGCATCGCGCTGGTGCAGGTGCTGCTGTCGCTCACCGATACCAGCCGCGAATCGTCCTCGGCCTCGCGCCTCGACAAGGCCTGGTTGAAGGAGCAGGCGGCGCCGGTGGCGCGACGTGTCGGCGCGATGGAGCGCTACATGAAGCTTGGCGGCAAGGCGCTGGAGCAGGGCATGGCGATGATGCAGGACCCGTCCTTGGCCACGCTGCTGGCGAAGGAGGGCGGCGACATCGCGCGCGAGCTGCTGTATGCGCTGTCGCTGCCGGACGACCCCCCGTCGCTGCTGCGCGGTCGCTTGGGGGTCAGCAAGCGCGTGGCCTGGGCCGAGCCGCTGGACCTGGAGGAAGTGAAGGCGGTCGGGCGCGCCTGCGGCTGCACCGTCAACGACGTGCTGATGGCCGCCGCCGCCGGTGCGCTGCGCGGCTACATGCGCGAACGCGGCGAGGCGCTGGACGGCCTGAGCCTGCGCGCCACGGTGCCGGTCAACCTGCGCCCGCTGGAGCACGCGAAGAAGCTGGGCAACCACTTCGGCCTGGTGTTCCTCGATCTGCCGGTGGGCGAGGACAATCCGCTGCGGCGCCTGCAGCGCGTGGCCGAGTGCATGAACCAGCTCAAGCAGTCGCGCCAGGCGATCGTGGCCTACGGCCTGCTGGCGGCGCTGGGCATCGCCCCGCAGCCCGTGCAGGAGATGGCGCTGGAGCTGTTCAGCCGCAAGGCCAGCGCGGTAGCCACCAATGTGCCCGGCCCGCAGCAACCGCTCTACATGGCGGGCTGCACGCTGCGCGACATCATGTTCTGGGTGCCGCAGACCGGCTCGATCGGCCTGGGTCTGTCGATCCTCAGCTACCGCGGCAAGGTGCACTTCGGGCTGATCGCCGATGCGCGCCTGATCCCCGACCCGGATGCAGTGGTGCGGCGTTTCGGCGAGGAGTTCGACAAGCTGCTGTACCTGGTGATGATGGGCGGCTGGGACGCGCCGCTGGACGCCGAGGCGGCCGAAGCCCTGCTGCAAGACGCAACCGTGGCTTAACGGGCGCGGGGCCGTTCACATTCAGGCCACGCAGTGCCTCCTAGCCTCTGCTGCGCACATCCGCTGCGCCATCCAAGACGAGGACATCCGCATGAAGCCCCACATCAAGCTTGCCATCCTGGGCGTATGCCTGGCCGCCTTCACCGCCGGCTGTGCCACCTACACCGGCCAGACCAACGACCCCAACGACCCCAACCGCACCAAGCGCGGCGCGTTGATCGGCGCGGCCATTGGTGCCGCCGCGGGCCTGCTGAGCGGCGACAGCGCGGTGGAGCGTCGCCAGCATGCCATGGTCGGCGCCGGCATCGGCGCGCTGGCAGGCGGCTCCATCGGCGCCTACCAGGACCGCCAGGAAGCCCAGCTGCGCCGCGCCACCGCCGGTACCGGCGTGGACGTGACCCGCGACGGCGACGTCATCAAGCTCAACCTGCCGGATGGCGTGACGTTCGATTTCAACCGGACCGACATCAAGCCGCAGTTCTATCCGGCGCTGAACACCATCGCCAGCACCCTGCGCGAGTACAACCAGACCATCGTCGAGGTTAGCGGCCACACCGACAACATCGGCAGCGACGCGGTCAACCAGCGCATCTCCGAGCAGCGCGCCAATGCGGTGGCCAGCTACCTGATGGCGCAGGGCGTGCAGCGCGAACGCTTCGAGATTGTGGGCATGGGCAAGCGTTTCCCGATTGCCAGCAACGACACCGAGCAGGGCCGCGCGCTCAACCGCCGGGTGGAAATCCGCCTGCTGCCGCTGCGCTCGTAAGCCGTTCGTCCTTGCAGGCATCCGGAACGGGCCGCCACGCGCGGCCCGTTTCCGTTGCGCCGGGTGAACGCCCCGGCACGCCGGGCTTGTGAACCCCGGCGCCGCCCCTATACTGGCGGTGTCGGTGAGATCGACGCTTCCCGGGGGTGCACTGGCTTCGACGGGGGTCGCGAAATCGCACGGCGCATGCCGAGGGGGTAGCTTTCCTCGCTAATCCAGCTGCAAAACTCATAGTTGCCAACGACGACAACTACGCTCTGGCCGCTTAAGGCCTAGCCCCGAACCCACTTGTGCCTGTGCTCGTGGATGTAGGGTCATTATCACAGGATAGGTTCCGGCGGCGACCCGCCAACCGGCTCCGAAATTTAGCGGGTGTGGATGACGGCGTGCTTCGCACGGTGTGTTGCCGGCATCCGAGACCAAACACCGGGCTAAGCATGTAGTGCCGGGCATGGAGTGCCTTCGGACGGGGGTTCAATTCCCCCCACCTCCACCAATAACAAAACCCCAACCGTTCTCGGTTGGGGTTTTTTCTTGCCCGATCGCACCGGTTCCCGCGTGTTCTTGGGGGTTTCTGCGGAAACCTGCGGACTGCACCGGTCAGCCTCTCAGCCCGTTCTGGGCCACATTCCACTCTCTCCTGGCCATTCCTCGCTCCGACCTCGCTCCCTGAAACCGGCCCGAAGTCCGCAAAGGCCGCAAATCAGCCCCATACAGATCAATGGGTTACGCGCGGACGAATCAAGCGGTTGGATTGCAGCATCGGGTGGCGACGGAAACGCTGCGGTTGCATTTCGTCGGTCGTTATCGAGCACTACCGACACATTGCAACGCAGAAGTACGTGCTTGGATGCTGGCCAAGATAAGAAACACCTTGTCAGGACAATGTCCGGACGCCTACAATAGAGACATCCAAAATCTGTCCGGAGGGGCACCATGAGCACCCTGAATCTTTCCAAGACCGAACGCATTGACGTTCGTGCCAGCACGCCAGTCAAGCAACTGCTGCAGGATGCTGCGCGCGCCTGCCACAAGAACGTCAGCGAGTTCCTGCTCGACGCGGGCGTGACGGCGGCCGCGCAGACGCTGGCAGATCGTCGCCAGTTCGTGCTGGACGATACGCAGTGGCAGGCCTTCCAGGAGGCGCTGGACCGCCCGGTGCAAAGCAAGCCGCGTTTGAAGAAGTTGTTACGTGAACCCGGGGTGCTGGGTTGAGCAATGACTACTCCCCCGTTCGCAAGCTGCTTGCTACGGATCAGGTCGATGCGTTCGACTGCGGCCAGACCGCGCTGAACCAGTTCCTGCAGCGCTACGCGCTCGTCAACCAGAAGGCCAACAGCGCGCAGACCTATGTCTGCTGCCTGGGTGACATGGTGGTCGGCTTCTACAGCCTGGCCGTTGGTAGTGTCGATCCGATTGCTGCGCCGTCGAGGGTCATGAAGGGGCTGGCGCGCCACCCGGTGCCGGTCATGATCCTGGCGCGACTCGCGGTGGACAAGGCGCATCAGCGTAAAGGTTTGGGCCAAGCCTTGCTCAAGGACGCCCTGCTGCGCACCGCACAGGCCGCCGACATCGCCGGCATCCGCTGCCTGTTGGTCCATGCGAAAGACGACGCAGCGCGGCAGTGGTACGAATCCTGGGAATTCGAGCCCAGCCCGACCGATCCGTACCACCTGTTCCTGATGCTCAAGGATCTCAAGGGCTTGTTGAGCTGAGGTGGTGTCTCCACCTCAGAGCCCGACTCTCACCCGCTGCTCATCCCACAGCGCTGGCGGGTCCACCGCCAGATCGAACAACGTGATGTGGTTCGGCAGCGTGTCATCCAGAATGGCCGCCACGATGTCGGGTGCCAGCGTGGTCAGATTGACCATCCGGCTGACGTAGCTGTTGTCGATTCCTTCCCGCGTGGCGATCTCCTTCAAGGACTTCGCTTCCCCCGATTCCAGCATGGCCAGCCAGCGGTGGCCCCTGGCCAGCGCCAGTTGGATGGAGGTCGGCGCCATGTCCCACGGTCTGACCGGCGCGGTTTCGCCGTTTGGCAAGGTGACCAGCTTACGGCCGCTGCGCCGTTTGATCTGGATCGGCACGGACAGGGTCAGCCGGCCATCACTCGCCTCAACGATGCCCGGCTCGCCGGTTTTCTGGATGCGGATGTCGCTCATGCCAGGGCCTCCTCAGTTTGCTCGACCGGCTCGGGGCGCAGTTCAAGCACCAGCCGCTCGATGCCGTTGGCGCGCAGTCGCACTTCGAGGTCATTGGGCGACACGATCACCTTCTCCACCAGCAGCTTGACGATCCGGGTCTGCTCCGCAGGAAACAGTTGATCCCAAATCGCATCAAGCCGGGTCATGGCCACGGTGATCTTGGCCTCGTCCAGCGTCGGGTCGAGCTTGATCGCCTGTGGCAGCATGTCGCCGAGCAGATTCGGGGCACGCAGGATCGCGCGTAGTTGATCGAGCACTGCCGATTCGAGTTCTGCGGCAGGCAGTCGCGGCAGACCCGAGGCGCCGGCGTGTTCCTTGGCGTCGCGCTGGGGCACGTAGTAGCGGTAGCGCCGGCCGTTCTTCTTGGTGGTGTGCCACGGCGACAGTGCGCGGCCATCGTTGCCGAACACGATCCCCTTGAGTAAATACGCCACGGTTGCCCGCGTTGCATTGCCGCGCACCCAGCCATTGGTGGCCAGAATCGCGTGGACGCTGTCCCACAGTTCGCGGCTGATGATGGGCGGGTGGCAATGTAGGCGTGACCGGCATCGCGCTGGGCATCGATGGAGTTGTATTCCTGGTCCAGCCCTTCATCGGTGGATTTGCGCGTGTAGACCGCGCAGCGCATGCGGCGCTTCAAGACTTCGCTCATCGACCACCTCTCTTCTTGGTTGTGGGCTTGGTTTTGGCAGTGGATGGCGGCTTGAGTCCAAAGAACAGCGGCCCCGACCAGCGCATGCCGGTGATTTCGCGGGCGATCATTGAGAGACTCGGGTACATGCGTCCCTGGAAGTCATACTGACCGTCGGCGGTCGCGATCACGCGGTACTCGACGCCTTTGTATTCCCGGACCAGCGCGGTGCCGGCGGCCGGACGGTAATCGCGGTCGCGTTTTTTCACCTTGCCGGTTTCGACCAGAGATTCGATGCGACGCTGGTTGCGATCCAGCAGGTTGGCGTCGACCTTGCGGAACTCCAACTCCTGCAGCCGGTACCCGTATCGAAAGCCTGGTCATCCGCGTCGCGCAGGAATTCAACGACGTCCGCGCCAAGGCAGGCAACCTGGCCAACCTCACCACCACCGACAAGTCAAATCTGGTCGCGGCCATCAACGAACTGAAAGCCGCCGTAGTGTCCTCGGCAGTGATCGACGATGCGCACGTCGCGGCCACGACCACGTACTCGTCCAACAAAATCGTCTCGCTGCTCGATGCGCTCAAGACCGAGATCTTGGGTGGTGCCGATGCCGCCTACGACACGCTGGTGGAAATCCAGCAACTGCTGCAGAACGGCACCAGTGGCCTAGATGCCTTGCTGGCCGCCGTCAACAACCGTGTGCGCTTCGATGCGGCGCAGTCGCTGACCGTGGCCGAGCAACTTCAGGCACGCAGCAACATCGGTGCTGTCGCGGCCAGTGATGTCGGCAACACAGACACTGACTTCGTCGCGGTCTTTGTGGGTGCGCTGGTCTGATGAGTCTCGCATCGCGCATCAGTGCGCTGGCCAGTCGTGTCGGACTCGAGGTCAAGACCAAGATCGACGCCACCCACCCCGGCCTGGCCCGGGCGTGGGTGTGCTTTGGCTATGTCGGCAACCAGATCGTCGTGCGCGCGTCGCACAACGTGGCCAGCGTGACCAGGACTGCGGCAGGCCGCTACCCTGCGCATCGGACGGCGCGACACTTGGGGCGACTACTGGTGGATCTCCGGTACGCGCTGGATGGGCCGGGTGCTCGGGGTCGAGGTCGCGGACGATGTGGCTCGGGTTCGCTACGAGTCCGCGCAAGTCAGTCTCAAGCGCATCGGGTTGCGGCGGCTCTACAGCCGCAAGTGTTCCCATGTGCTGTATTCGGCGGCCTGCGGCGCGTCACCGATTTCTGCCAGCGCCTTGGTGAGCAACAGCCATGGCCGCAACGTCGATCTCGACGGTGGCACGCCCGGCAGCGTCAGTGGTGGCTTGGCCGGTGGCTGGCTGCAAACCCCGGAAGGTGCGCGCCACATGATCGTCAATGACTACGGTGGTGGTGTGGAGTTGCTCTATCCGGTGGCCATTGAAGTCGGCACCGAGGTGCAACTGACAGTGGGCTGCGACCACAGCACGGCCATGTGCGCCTCGCGCTTCGGCAACCTCGACAACTACGGCGGTTTTCCCGCCATCCCGAGCAAGAACCCGTTTTCGACGGGCGTCTTCTGAATCCTTGGAGAAATCGCCATGTGGTACCTCGTCGTCATCGTGGTGGCGGCGCTGGTTTCGGTCGCGCTCGCCCCGAAACCGCCCGAACCCAAACCGGCATCGCTGTCCGACGTCGATGCCCCCACCGCAGAAGAAGGCCGACCGATCCCGGTCGTGTTCGGCACGGTGCTGCTGCGCGGTTCCAACGTCGTCTGGTACGGCAATCTGGAGGCCGATCCGATCAAGAAGAAAGGTGGCAAGAAATGAGCACGCAGACCGTCGTCACCATCGATCATGTGCGCGCCGTCGGCCTGTGTGTGAACGGCACGCGCGTGTGGTTCGCCCGTCACGATCTGGATTTCCGCACCTTCCTGCGCGAGGGCTGTGATGCCGAAACCTTGCTGGCCACGGGCGATGCGATGGCACTGCGCGTGGTCGAGCACGCTCGCCAGCGTCCCAATCAGCAGGAGCACGGCTGATGGGTGGCAGCAGCAAGAAGCAAACCGTCGGCTACCGCTACCGGATGGGACTGCATCTGGCTCTATGCCAAGGGCCCGTCGATGCCGTGCAGGAAATCCAGATGGGCGACCGTACCGCGTGGGGCGATGCCGACCGCGCGCCGCTGCCCTCCGGACATGGTTTGGCCAGCATCAGCATCAACAAGCCAGATCTGTTCGGTGGCGACTCGCACGAGGGCGGCGTGGTCGGCACCATCGATGTGCTGGCAGGTGGTGCCGGTCAGAGCCGCAACGACTATCTGATGAGCCGCCTCGGCGGTTCCATTCCGGCATTTCGGGGCGTGCTGTCCTTGGTGGCACGCAAGATCCTGTTCGCGGCCAACAACCCCTACATCAAACCGTGGGCAGTGCGCGTCCGGCGCTTCACGGCGGGTTGGTTCGATGCGCCGTGGATGGAGTGGAACGCCGAAGTCCGCACCTGGGATGAGATTGAGGCCCGTGAGATCAGTGTCGGTATGAACCCGGCGCACATCCTGGTGCAGTGCCTCACCGATCCACATTGGGGTATGGGCTATCCGCAGAGCACCATCGGCTGGAGTTTCTGGAACGCGGCATGGGCTTTGTCGAGCGAAGGCTTCGGCCTCAATCTGATCTGGACACGGCAACAGCCCATCGAGAGTTTCATCGGCCAGGTCATCGACCACATCGGCGGCATCCTCTACACCGACCCGGAACAAGGCACTTTCGAGCTCAAGCTGCTGCGCGACGATTACTGGATCGACAGCCTGCCGCAGTTGGGGCCCGACGAGATCGTGCGGCTGGAGCGCTTCGAGCGCGCCCAGTGGGGCGAACTGCCCAACGAACTGACGGTAGTCTACACCGACTGGCAAACCGGCGGTGATGCGACCGTCACCGTGGAAAACCTCGCTGCCATTCAGTTGCAAGGCGGCGTGATCAATCAGCGCCGCGACTACCCTGGCGTCAACTACGGGCCGCTGGCTGCTCGGCTGGCCTTGCGTGACCTGCGCGCCTTGGGTTCACCCCTGGCGCGGATGAGTCTGACCGTGGCACGCGATGCACTGGAACGCGCGCCGCTACCGGGCGACGTGTTCCTGCTGAACTGGCCGCGTTTGGGCATCGAGAGGATGGTGGTGCGCGTCACCGGTATCGACACCGGCACCTTGGGCGCGGCCGAGTGGCGCATCGAAGCCATGGAGGATGTATTCGGGATGAACGACACCGTACTGTCACCCCCGCCGCCGCACGTCGAGGAGCCGCCCCTCTCACCGTTGCCACCCGCCTTGGTGCTGGCCGTCGAGGTGCCGTACTGGGAACTGGCCCGACGCTTGTCGCGCGCAGATCTGGCCTACCTGACCGATACGGACACCTACGTCGGTGCGCTGGCCGCCGCCGGTGGCGCCGGGCAGTTGAATTGGCAACTGGCCACCGGCGCATCGAGTGGCGACCTCACTGCCGACGTGGGCGAGGACTATGCGCCGCTGCTGATGCTCGATGCAGCCTTGCCTGCCAGCGAGGTCGATGCCATCGGCGTGCCGGTGACCGCCGTCAGTCAGCCGGAAAGACTGGCCGAGGGCGACTACGCGTATCTGATGGCCGCCAGTGGGGCGATTGCAGAGGCCGTTGCCGTCTTGGCCTTCGATGCTGCCAACGCGACCATCGATCTCGCACGCGGCGTGCTCGACACCACACCCCAAGCACATGCCTCGGGGACTCGGTTGATCGGTGTCGGCGAATGGCTGGCATCCGAAGGTGCGGAGCGCGCCCCGGGGGAATCGGTGTTCGTGGGCGCGATTCCTCGCACGTCGACCGATCAGGGCGATCCTGTGTTGGCCGCCAATGGGCAGCCGATGGTGCTGGCCGGTCGGCAGGCTTTGCCGTATCCCCCCGGTCGTATCCGCCTCAACGGCCAGACTGAGCCTGCCGTGGTGGCCGGTGATCTCAACGTCGCGTGGGCGCATCGCGACCGCACGCAGCAGACCGCCTATCTCGTGCAGCAAGACGAGGGCGACATCGGGCCGGAACTGGGCGTGACCTACACGCTACGCATCCGCAATCGCAATGGCGTGCTGGCGCACACCGAAACGGGACTGCTCGGCACAACCTTTATCTGGACGGCAGCAGTGGCCGCGCTGGATGCCGCTGCGCTGGGCGACCGCATCACGGTGGAGATCAGTGCCGAGCGCGATGGTTTGAGCAGCTGGCAGCCGCAGGTGCGGGTCATGGATCGCGCGGGCTACGGCCTACGCTGGGGGCAGTATTGGGGAGGTGTGTGATGGAGCCGCGCATCGATGTTCATCTGCTCACCCTGAACGAGCCTGCCGAATGGCGTGAGGTCTGCATCGCCAGCCTCGAGGAGGCACCGATCCAGTTGCACGTTTTGCCCGGCATTCCGGGCCGTATCGGTGAGGCACGCGCGGCAGGCTATGCACAAGGCACGCTGCCGCTGGTGTCCTTTGTCGATCCCGACGATTTGTACGAAGCCAGTGCCTTCACGCAACTGGCCGATGCGCTGGGTGCCTGCCCGCAGGCGGTGATGGCCTACACCGACGAAGCGCTGATGGACGAGTCTGGCCGGGACATCGCGGTGCGGCGTCTGGCCTACAGCCGTTGGCAACACGCCAACAGCGCCAGCCACGTGCACGGCCTGATCGTGATGCGCCGGTCCGCCGTCGAGGCCGTACTCGAGGAAACCACCGACATCCACAACTTTGCCGACTGGCTGCTGACCCTGCTCGTAGCCAAACGCGGTGGCGTGCTGTACCTGCCCATCGTTGGGCGTCACTGGCGGCAGCATCCGCAGCAAAGCCACCGCACCGGCGACCCGGAAGCAGTCCGGCACATTCGCCAAGCATCGAACCTCTGGAGATAGACCATGTCATCGACCGACCCGAACCTTGGGCTCAACTACGGCTGGACGCTCGGCGAGAGCGGCTGGGACACCGGCATGGACGCCAACCTCAAGCGCCTCGGCGCTGTGGTCGGCCTATCCGTGAAAGACCGCGACCTGACCACGCCACCTGCCAGCCCCACCAACGGCGACCGCTACCTCATTCCTGCCGCTGCCACCGGCGTGTGGGCAGGCAAAACCAACCAGATCGCGGCGCGCATTGCCGATGCCTGGGAGTACCACTCGCCCAAGATCGGCTGGCTTTGCTACATCGAGGACGAGGCCAAGCTCTCGGCCTACAAGTCCACCGGCTGGAGCGCAGGCATCGCCATCTGATTTCCCATCTTCGTACCCACCAGAAACCCGCCCACGAGGCGGGTTTCGCATTTCTGGAGACCGCAATGACCGAACCCGAACAACAACAGCCTGCTCTCGTCGAGAACATGCTCCTCTTGCGCCGCGAGGACTTCGACGAACTGCTGGACCGCGCCGCTGAACGCGGAGCCGAGCGTGTCCTGACCCACCTTGGCCTGGAAAACGGCCACGCCGCACGCGACATCCGCGAACTACGCGACCTGCTGGAAGCCTGGCGTGATGCCCGACGCACGGCCTGGCAGACCACCGTCAAGGTCATCACGACCGGCATCCTGGCCGCACTGCTCGTTGGCGCCGCCATCAAGTTGAAACTGATTGGAGGCCCGCAATGATCGAGACACTGCTCGGTGGCCTCCTTGGAGGGGCCTTCCGCCTCGCGCCTGAAATCCTGAAATGGCTGGACCGCAAAGGCGAGCGCAGTCACGAGCTCGCGATGCAGGACAAGGCGCTGGAGTTCGAGAAGCTGCGCGGAGCGCAGCGAATGTCGGAAATCGGCGCGGGTGCCGATGCCGCGTGGAACGTCGGTGCCATCGAGACGCTGCGCGAAGCCGTCCGCACGCAGGGCGAGAAAGCCGGGGTGCGCTGGGCTGATGCCTTGTCCTGCAGCGTGCGCCCGGTCATCACCTACTGGTTCATGACGCTGTACTGCGCCGCCAAGACGGCGGCGTTCGCGGCCGCCGTGACCGCTGGCGCAGGTTGGGGCACCGCGATCCTGCACGCCTGGACCGAGGCCGATCAGGCACTGTGGGCCGGGGTGCTCAACTTCTGGTTCCTCGGCCGCGTGTTCGACCGGGTGCGGCCTTGATCGAGGTACCAAAAGCGGCCATCGAACTGGCCAAGCGCTTCGAGGGCTTCCACCGTGTGCCGAGAGCCGATCCGGGCCGCGCACATCCCTACGTTTGCCCGGCCGGCTACTGGAGCATCGGCTACGGCCACCTCTGCGATCCGAATCACCCACCGATCACGGAGGACGAGGCGGAGGCCTATCTGGCCAGTGACCTGCAGACGGCGCTCACCGCCACGCTGCGCTACTGCCCGGTGCTGGCCACCGAGCCCGGGGGGCGGCTGGCGGCCATCGTGGACTTTACGTTCAACCTCGGTGCGGGGCGGTTGCAGACGTCGACGTTGCGTCGCCGGGTCAATCAGCGGGATTGGGCTGCTGCCGCAAGTGAGCTGCGCCGTTGGGTCTATGGTGGCGGGAAAGTGCTGCCGGGGCTCGTTACTCGGCGCGAGGCTGAAGTTGCTAGGTTGTTTCGCTGTGCAGGCCCAGGCCCATGATCCACTTTTCATCAAACTCCCGGTTGTAACTCCACCTGCACCTCGCGCGACTTACCAGCCCGATCCACTGACAAGATCACGACATCGCCAACTTTTTTGTCGTCAAGTCGGGCCAGGAGTTGGGCGACATCGTCGACGGTACTACCGTCGATGCTGACGATGCGGTCTCCGGGCGAAATGCCTTGCGGGCCGACGTCGACGCCAGTCAGTCCGGCCTTTTGTGCTGCCGAGCCTGGCGTCACGCGCAGCACGAACACGCCTTTACTGCCGATAAGGGCCTGCAGGCGCGCGTTGAGTTGCTCGTCCACCTCGATGCCCAGCGCCGGGCGGATGTACTTGCCGGTCTTGATGATCTGCGGCACCACGCGCATGACCGTGTCGACCGGCACCGAGAAGCCAATACCGGCCGACGCGCCCGAAGGGCTGTAGATGGCGGTGTTGATGCCGATCAGCCGCCCCGCCGAATCGAGTAAGGGGCCGCCGGAGTTGCCGGGGTTGATGGCCGCGTCGGTCTGGATCAGATGGTCGATGGCAGGGCCGCCACCTTCGCCGTCGAGCGTGCGGTCGAGCGCGGAAACGATACCGGTGGTGAGCGTCCAGTCGAGCCCGAAGGGATTGCCGATGGCAAAAACCTTCTGGCCCACCTTGAGATCGACACTGGTGCCGACCGGCACTGCCGGCGGGCGCTTGAAGCCGACGCCGATCTTGAGCACCGCAATGTCATGCGCAGGACTGGTGCCGACGAGCACTGCTTGATAGTCGCGGCCATCTGCCAATTTGACCGTGGCGGACGACGCCCCCTGGATGACGTGAAAGTTGGTCACGACGTGACCTGCCTCGTCCCAGATGAAGCCTGAGCCGGTGCCGCGTGGCACCGAAAACACATTGCGCGACCAGGCATCGCGCACCAACTGGGCCGTGGTGATGTAGACCACCGAGGCGCGCGATTTGTCGAAGAGTTCGATGGTGGCCTTTTCGTCGGCGGCCAGATCGCCGCGTGGCGTCACCGTGCGCTCGGCTGCCTCGCGGGGGCTGAACCAGGCTTCGATGGCCGGCAGGAACTGCCACAGCAGCATGAGCGCCGCGACACTGGCGGTGATGACGAGCCAGCGCCGGATGAATCGGTCCGGCGTCGGGCGGCTGTAGGGGTCGGGGTAGGTCATCAGGATCTCCTTTTTGAAATCAGCGCCAGAGGCCACTGGCGCGCCAGCGCGGCGGACGCTGCACCAGGGCGAATTCCGGCCGGAATGGCCTGGATTGAAGCGGCTGCGGTGCCATCGACTCGGCCAACTCCCGCAAGCGTTGGATGCGCTCCGCCGTCGCCGGGTGGGTGCGCAACCAGGAGGGTTCCGGATTGCCCCATCCGGGTAACAGCCAGGCGCGCCAGGAATGGCTCAACCGCTCGATCTTCGCGAGCGCGGAAGCGAGCCCGTGCGGATCGCCGGTCAATTCGGCGGCGAGCCGGTCGGCGTCGAATTCACGGACCCGGGACAACCCCAGCTGCGCCAACAGGGCTAATTGTGGCGCGACCGCCAACAAAAGCAGCGCAGGCCAAGAGACCTCCGCGATGCCCAGCAACAGCGCAGGCACACTGAACAGAATCGTGATCTGACCGAGTAGAGCCATGAGGTGGGTGAGCCGGCTGATGGAGTCGGCCAGGCCCATGACGCGCAGATCCTCATTGGCGATGTGGGCGATTTCGTGTCCGAGCACCCCGGTCAGTTCACGAGGCGTGAGGCTGCGCAACAGCCCATCGGTGAGCGCGACGGCGGCGTGATTTTTCGAGCCGGTGGCAAAGGCATTGACCACAGCGCTGGGCACGTAGTGCGGCACCGGCACGGTAGGTAATCCGGCGCGTGCCGTCAGTTCGCGGAGCATGGCCCAAAGCTCGGGCGCTTCATCCGGATACAGAGGGCGCGCGCGATACAGGCGCAGGGTCAGACGCGATGCCGTGGCAGGCTCGATCAGTAACGCGAGGATGGCGGACGCCAGCGCCAGCCACAGTCCTTGCTCGCCCAATAGCAGGCTGCCAGCGATGGCAGCGATGCCGAGCAAGGTCAGCACCAGCAGCGCCGTCTGCAGACGATTGAGCCCGCGATGCCGCGCGCCGGCATCCTGCGCGTGGCGCAGATCACGACTGCTCATTTGGGCTTTCCCCGGCGGCCCGGTCATCGCGCTCGCGCAGCAGCCAGTAGGTCGCACCCAAGGCCAGGGTGGCACCGGCCAGGGCCGCGATCTTCCCCGGGCTCACCTCGGGATCGAGGATCACGAATTTGCGGGCCAGCGCGATCAAGGCGATCAGGATCACCGTCTTGACCTGGATGATGCTGTCGCGGCGCAAGGCCACGCGCACGATGGAATGCTTGAATTCCATGGCGATCAGCAAGGTCATGATCATGCCGAACACGCTTTGGAATACCTTGTGATCGAGTGGATTGAATGCATCGACGATCAGCAGCGTGAAGACGACGGAGATCAGTTGCATCAGCGAAACCAAGACGATCACGGCGATCACCGCCGACAAGATGAGCGCAATCACCTGCTCGAAGCGTTCGTAAAAGCTCATGATGACCCACTGGTCGCGGAAGACTTGAAACACGCTGCGGCGGTCTTGTGTCATGAAGGCTTGCTCGTTGATGGATCTG
Organism: Thermomonas sp.; assembly: GCF_046293095.1. GTDB lineage: Bacteria > Pseudomonadota > Gammaproteobacteria > Xanthomonadales > Xanthomonadaceae > Thermomonas. The sequence goes on along the minus strand of NZ_JBKBPN010000001.1, from coordinate 220,224 downwards.
TTCTGGCCAGTTTTTGCCACATGTTACTGAGGGCGGCATTGATGCCCTCGGCGGACACGCCACTGTGCAGCAAGACCTGCTCGGCCAGCCCCAGCGCAGCCGCAAAAGATTCGTGATACACGCGCACGTTGGGCAGCGCCTGCCAGGTGCTGGCGTCGTGCGCGCTGTGCAACTGGCGGCATGACACCACCACCGGCAAGCCGGGACAGCGTTCGAGGACCGCTCGCGCGATGCGCTCGGCCGGCTGCGGATGGGCAAACCTCAGCACCACCAGGCGCGCCTTGTCCAGCCCCGCCGCGAGCAGTGTCGGCAGCCGACTGGCATCGCCATACGATGCCGGCATCCCCAGCGCCCGCGCAGCTTCGACCTTCTGGCGGTCCGATTCCAGAAGCAAGTGCGGCACGCCTGCCAGGCGCAGCGTTTGACTGAGCAGTTGCCCGGCCTCGTCCGCGCCACAGAGGATGACATGGTAATGCAGCGACTGCGCCTGCTCAGCGACCTCGCCTTCTTCGGCTTGCGGCGGCTGACCGCGTGCAGGTGAGCGGCTGAATATCTGCGCCAGCCGGTCGTGGTGGCGGATCAACAGCGGCGCCAGCCCCATGCTCAAGACCAACGCCACCAGCATCGGTTGGACGACGGTGACGGCAATCAGGTGCTGCTGCATGACCATGCCTACGAGCAGCAGCGCGAACTCCCCGCCATGCCCCAGCACGAAAGCCGTGCGCCATGCGTCGAGGGCCGACAGACGGGTTGCCCGCAGCGCCAGATAGTTCAGCCCGATCTTGAGGGGCACCAAGGCCACCAACCAGCCCAGCACCTTCAGCGGCGCCGCAACGATCTGGACCACATCCAGTTGCAGGCCGATGGTCACGAAGAACAGGCCCGACAGCACGTCGCGAAAGGGCTTGAGACGGTCCTCCATGAGGTGCCGGACATCACTCTCACCCAGTACCATGCCGGCGAGAAAGGCCCCGAGTGCAGCCGACACACCCAATGCATGGGCCGCCGCAGCCGCTCCCACCACCAGGCACAGCGAAACCAGCACGAAGGACTCTTCATGACCCTGCCGCGCCACCCAGCCCAGCAGACCGTGCAAGAGATGGCGCGAAGCCAGGGCCGAGCCAGCGAACAAGAGCAGCACGCCCGCCACCTCGATCAGCACACGGCCAAGTTCGGGGGAGTCGCCGCGCGCCCAGATCGCTATCAGCGCCAGCAGGGGCACGCTGGCTAAGTCCTGAAAGACCAGCACGGCAATCGCGCTGCGGCCGTGACGCGTGGTCAGCTCGCCCTGATCGGCCAGTTGCCGGCTGACCAAGGCGGTCGATGACATGGCCGCTGCCGCGCCCAATAGCGCAGCGATGCCGGGCGACACACCCAGCCACGTCGATGCCAGCGCAACCGCACCGGCGACGATCGCCATTTGCAGCGTACCGGCCAGCAGCACGGTCTTGCGGGTCAGCCAGAAATGGCCGAGGGAGAACTCCAGCCCGACCATGAACAGCAGCAAGGCCACGCCCAGCTCGGACAGGAAACTCAACGCCTGCCCCGGTACGATCCAGGCCGTGACCGTAGGGCCCAGCAAGACACCGACAACCAGATAGCCCAACAAGGTTGGGATCTTCAGTCTGGCGGTTAGCGTGGCCGCCAGACTGCATGCGGCCAACAGAAGCAGGGTCGTGCCCAGCAGGTCGTGCATCGTTCAGCGGCGGCTGGCCTGCACAGACGATGCCCAGCGCACGATGTCCTGTGCTCCCATGGCACCGGCCTGACGTGCGATCTCTCGCCCACCCTGGAACAGCGCCAAGGTGGGAATGCTGCGGATGCCGAAGCGGGCGGCCAGTTGCGGCTCGGCCTCGGTGTTCACCTTGGCCAGCCGCACCTTGGGTTCGAGCAGGCGCGCAGCCTGCTCGAACTGCGGCGCCATCATCTTGCAGGGCCCGCACCAGGGCGCCCAGAAATCGACCAGCACGGGAATGTCACTGCGCTCCACCTGGCGCGAGAAGGTCGTCGTGGTCAGCTCGATGGGCGCACCGGTGAACAAAGGCTGCTGGCAACGCCCGCAGTTTGGTTGATCGGCCAGTTTGGCCGCCGGGACACGATTGATCGATTGGCAGTGCGGGCAGACGATATGAAGGCTGTCGCTCATGTTGAGACTCCTGGAGAGGTTGAAGATGAGGGAAGGAGCGGCGCTGTTTCGGTCGTCGAGGCTGCCCGCTGGGGGCTCTCGGTCAGTTGGCGGATGTCGTTTTCGTCCAAGGTTTCGCGGCGCAGCAGTTCCTGGGCGCAGCGCTCCAGCACGTCCCGGTTGGCCTGCAGGATGGCGGTGGCACGCTCGAACACGCCCATGACGATGGCGCGGATGGCCGCGTCGATGCGCGCCTGCGTGGATTCGGCCACACGGCAGCCGCCGCTGGTCAGCTCCGGGGTATCGAGAAAGCGTGGGCGCTGCGCTTCGAAGGCGATGTAGCCCAGATCCTCGTCCATGCCGAAGCGGGTGATCATGTCGCGGGCGATGTCGGTGGCGCGCGCCAGGTCGTCGGCGGCACCGGTGGAGAGCTCGCCAAACACCAGTTTCTCGGCGGCCCGCCCGCCCAAGAGCACCGCGATCTTGTGCTCCAGGTCGGCGCGCGTCATCAGGAAGCGGTCTTCCGTCGGCCGCTGCAGCGTGTAGCCCAAAGCGCCGATGCCGCGCGGGATGATTGAGACCTTGTGCACCGGGTCGGTGCCCGGCAGCGCCAGCGCCACCAGGGCATGGCCCATCTCGTGGTAGGCCACCGTTTTGCGCTCTTTCGGGTTGAGCACGCGGCTTTTCTTTTCCAGGCCGGCGACGATGCGCTCGATGGCGGCGGTGAAATCGGCCAGCTCCACCGCCTGCGCGCGGCGCCGGGTCGCGGCCAGCGCCGCCTCGTTGACCAGGTTGGCCAGATCGGCGCCGGAAAAGCCGGTGGTGAGCGCCGCCACCTGTTCCAGGTCCACATCGGGCGCGAGCGTGATCTTCTTGACGTGCACCTTCAGGATGTCCAGCCGCCCCTTCTTGTCGGGCCGGTCCACCAGCACCTGGCGGTCGAAGCGGCCGGCGCGCAGCAGCGCCGCATCGAGGATTTCCGGCCGGTTGGTGGCCGCCAGGATGATCAGCCCCACCGAGCTGTCGAAACCGTCCATCTCGGTGAGCAGCTGGTTGAGCGTCTGCTCGCGCTCGTCGTGGCCGCCCAACGGGCCGCCGACGCCGCGCGCACGGCCCAGCGCGTCGAGTTCGTCGATGAAGATGATGGCCGGCGCCTGGGCGCGTGCCTGCTCGAACAGGTCGCGCACGCGCGCCGCGCCCACGCCGACGAACATCTCGACGAATTCCGAGCCCGAGATGGAGAAGAAGGGCACGCCGGCCTCGCCCGCCACCGCCTTGGCCAGCAGCGTCTTGCCGGTGCCCGGCGGGCCCACCAGCAGCACGCCCTTAGGGATGTGCGCGCCCAGCCGGCCGTAGTCCTGCGGGTTCTTCAGGAAATCGACGATCTCCACCAGCTCGGCCTTGGCCTCGTCCACCCCGGCCACGTCAGAGAAAGTGACGCCGGTGTTCTTCTCCACATAGACCTTGGCGCGGCTCTTGCCGATGCTCAGGAAGCCGCCCATGCCCTGCTTCTCGGCAAAGCGCCGGAACAGGAAGAACCAGACGCCGAAGAAGGCCAGCGCCGGCAGAATCCACGACAGGATGTCGCGCAGCCAGGTGCTCTCCACCACGCGGGTGTAGGGCACCTCGTACTTCGACAGCCGCTCGGCCAGATCCGGCTCGACCCGGGTGGCGACGATCGTGGTCTTGCCCTGGCTGTCGGGCGACTTCAGCTTGCCGGTGACCGTGCGGTCGGCCACCAGCACCTCGGCCACACGCCGTTCGGCCAGCGCCTTCTCGAATTCGCTGTAAGGCACCGGCGCGACGGTGCTGGCCGTCTGCCAGTAGTTCTGCAGCATCAGCAGCAGCAGCGCGGCGACCAGCCAGTAGCCGGCGTTCCATTGGTCTTTCTTCTCCATCTCGGGTGTTCCTCAGGGTCGGTCAGGCTAAAGGACGGGAGCGAACAGCCGGGCCACGCCGTCGCGCAGGCGCTGGGCCGGCGGTCTGGAGCGCACTGCCTCGGGTGAAACGGCGTGCGAGGCATCCCGTATCGCGTCGAAGTGCGCAGCCAGTTGCTGGCACAACGCCGCGTCGTAGACCTCGACATTGAACTCGAAATTCAGGCGCAGACTGCGCGCATCCCAGTTGGCGGAGCCCAAGCAGCACCACTGGTCATCCACCAGCATCAGTTTGCTGTGATCGAACGCTCCGGGCCGCTCGAAGATGCGAGCACCATGCTCCAGCACCTGCCAGTAGTGCGCGCGCGCAGCCCATTGCACGGTTGGGTGGTCGCCCTCGGCAGGGGTCAGCACATCCACGCGCACACCCCGCAGCGCCGCCGTGCTCAGGGCCGCGATCATCGGCTGATCGGGCACGAAGTACGGCGTCCAGATGCGCACCGACTGCCGCGCCGCGCTCAAGGCCCCCATGAAAGTCCAGCGCATCCGATCCATCGTCTCGTCGGGGCCGGTTTCGATGCCGCGCGCCCAACTGGCACCCGCCGCGTCTGTGGGGGGCGTGGGCGTCCCCCAGAACGATGCGGCCAGCCGTTCGCCAGTGGTGTCGAACCAGTCGTCGGCAAAGCATTGCGCCAGGTGGGACACGACCGGCCCCCGCAGCTGGAAATGCAGGTCGCGGCAGGCCCGTTCCGGGGCGTCGGGCTGCCAGTAGTCGGCCGCGATGTTCATGCCGCCGGTGAAGCCGATGGTGCCATCCACCACCAGCAGCTTGCGGTGGTTGCGCAGGTGCGCGGCGTGCAGGCGTGCCGGGATCAGCGTCGGGTTGAATGCCGCCGCGGGCACACCGCCTTGTTTCAACGCCTTGTAGGCACTGCGGGGCGTCCACCTTGCGTACACGTCGTCGATCAGCACGCGCACCTGCACGCCGCGCGCATGGGCATGTTGCAGCGCTTGAACGAACTGCCCGCCGATGCCGTTGCCGTCGAAGATGTAGGAGGCCAGTGCCACGCTGTGCTCCGCCGCGTCGATCGCAGCGAGCATGGCCGGGTAGGCCTGCTGGCCCCCGTGCAATGGCTCGATGCGGTTGCCGGCGGTCAGCGGCAGGCCGGTGCTGCGGCCCACCAGATGGGCCAGCCCACCGAGCCCGACCGGCAGGTTCGCGGGCACCAAGGGTGTGTCGGTCGCGCCCTGTCGGTGGCCGTCGCCAGGGCAAAGCCGCCGCGCGCGCCGCTGGTAGCGGTTGATGCCAAACAGCAGGTAGAGCAGCGATCCGCCCAGCGGCAGCAGAACGATCAGCAGCACCCAGAGGGTGGCCGAACGCGGGTCACGCTTGTAGACGACGGCGTGACCCGCTGCGCCAAAGGCGGCAGCCAGCGACACCAGCGTGGCTGCCCATGCCAAGCCGATGGGGGCGGACACGGCGGCCTCGCCCACCGTCAGGACGCGTCGCTCGCCGGCTTCTTCTTGCGCGAGCCCTTGCCCGTGTCACTCGGCGCTTCGCCCTGGGCTTTCGCGTCGGACTCGGCTTTCTCAACCTCCGCCTCGCCCTCGGGCGCCGTCGTGCGCTCGAAGCTCACACGCTCGGCCTTGTCGTCCCAACGTGCGGTGGCGTGATCGCCCTTGCCGATGCCGCCTCCGAGCATTTCGCGCGCCAAAGCGGTTTCCAGCTCGCTGCGGATCAAGCGCTTCAATTCGCGGGCACCGAATTCGGGCTTGTAGCCTTCTTCGGCGAAATGGTCGATCAGCGTCTGGTCGAAGGCGAGCGTCACGCCCTGCGTGGCGGCATTGCGTGCCACGCGGTCCAACTGCAAGCCGACGATGTGGCGGATCTCTTCCTTGCCCAGGGCATGGAAGACGATGATCTCGTCGATGCGGTTGAGGAACTCCGGACGGAAGTGCCCGCGCAGCACGTCCATCACCTCGTGCTTGGTCTTCTCGTAGGCGTCCCCCACCTCGCCACGCCCCTTGAGGCGGCGCTGAATGATGTCCGAGCCGAGATTCGACGTGGCGATGATGATGGTGTTGGTGAAGTCCACCACGCGGCCCTTGCCGTCGGTCAGACGGCCGTCGTCGAACACCTGCAGCAGGATGTTGTAGACATCCGGGTGGGCCTTTTCGATCTCGTCGAGCAGCACCACGCTGTAGGGCTTGCGCCGCACCTTCTCGGTGAGCTGGCCGCCTTCGTCGTAGCCGACATAGCCCGGGGGCGCACCGACCAGCCGCGCCACGGTGTGGCGCTCGCCGTATTCCGACATGTCGATACGCAGCAGGGCATGTTCATCCCCATAGATGGCTTCGGCCAGCGCCTTGGCCAGTTCGGTCTTGCCCACGCCGGTGGGGCCGAGGAACAGGAAGGTGGCCACGGGCTTGCTGCCTTCGCGCAAGCCCGCGCGCGCCACGCGCACGGCATCGGCCACCGCGCGCACGGCCTCGTCCTGGCCCACCAGACGCTCGTGCAGGCGTTGCTCGAGGTGCAGCAGCTTCTCGCGCTCCTCCACGGTCAGCTCGTTGACCGGGATGCCGGTCAGGCGCGAGACGATCTGCGCCACATGCTCGGCCTTGACTTCGGCGCTGCCCGAGGCGCGCTCGCGCTCCCAGGCTTCGGTCAGCTTCTTCAGCTCGGCCTCCTTGGCCTCGATGCGCTTGCCGATCTCGGCCGCCTTGTCGTACTGCTTGCGCGCGGCCACATAGTCCTGCTCGCGGCGCAGCTGGTGCAGTTCGGACTCCAGCTCCTGCACCGCCACCGGGCGCGCCGTGGCCGACAGCTTCACGCGGGCGGCCGCCTGGTCGAGCAGGTCGATGGCCTTGTCCGGCAGGAAGCGCGCGGTGATGTAACGATCGGACAGCTCGGCGGCGGCGATGATGGCCTCCTCGCTGATGCTGACCTTGTGGTGCGCCTCGAAGGTGTCACGCAGGCCGCGCAGGATCATGATGGCCTGCGCCACGGTCGGCTCGGGCACCATCACCGGCTGGAAGCGGCGCTCCAGCGCGGCGTCCTTCTCGATGTATTTCTGGTACTCGTTGAGCGTGGTGGCGCCGATCAGGTTCAGCTCGCCACGCGCCATCATCGGCTTGAAGACGTTGGCCACGTCCAGCCCGCCTTCGCCGCCACCTTGACCGGCGCCGACGATGGTGTGCACCTCGTCGATGAACAGGATCAGCTCGCCCTGGTGCTCGGCGATCTCCTTGAGCACCTTTTGCACGCGCTCCTCGAACTCGCCGCGATACTTGGCGCCGGCCACCATCGCGTTGATGTTCAGCTCCACCAGACGCTTGTCGCGCAGCGTCTCGGGCACTTCGCCCGCCACCATGCGCTGCGCCAGCCCCTCGACGATGGCGGTCTTGCCCACGCCGGGCTCGCCGATCAGCACCGGGTTGTTCTTCTTGCGCCGCGCCAGCACCTCGATGGTGGTCTCGATTTCCTGCGCGCGGCCGATCACCGGATCGAGCTTGCCGTCGCGCGCCATCTTGGTGAGGTCGCGCGAATATTTGTCGAGCTCCGGCGTGTTGGTCGGCGCCTCGGCGCGGCCATCTTCGGCGCCCTTGCCGACCACCTTGCTGACCTGCTGGCGCAGCGCCTGCGGTGTCAGGCCATAGCGGCGCAAGAGATTGGCGGCCAGCCCTTCGCCCTCTTCGGCCAGACCGATCAGGAAGTGCTCAGGGCCGACATAGGAGTGACCGAGCTCATTGGAAGCCACGAAGGCGCGGCTGAGCGCATCCTTGACCCGCGGCGACACGCCGATCTCGCCCTCGAAAGGTTTCTCGCCGCGCTTGGCCTCGGATTCGATCTGGCGCTTGAGATCGTCGACCTTGATCTTGAACTGACCCAGGATGGTCTTGACCACATCGCTGTCGGCTAGCGCCAGCAGCAGGTGTTCCGTATCCACTTCGGAACGGCCGAATTCGGCGGCCTGTTTGGCGGCCTCCTGCAGCAGGGCTCCTGATTGTTCGCTGATGCGGCTGGCCAGCCCACTGCCGCGACGGCGCGACGTGCCGCCACCCGAAGCCGCGGGCTCGCCGAAAGAGGCATCGACCACCTCGTCATCGCCGGCGGCCAACGCAGCGGGAGAGGCGTCGTCACCGATGCGGAAGAAGTCGTTGCCCAGAAAATCCTCGAACAGGCCGCTGCGCGAGCCGAACAGGGCTTCCAGCGGCGAGACGGTGCGCTTTTGCTGCCGCACCAGTTGGCGGTAATGGTCGTCGCACAACAGCATGGTGCTATGGCGCCCGTTGAGATTCGCTTCCACCCGCACGGTAGCGGGTTGGCCGCAGACTTGGCATTGTTTTCTGGCCATGCTGATGCTCCTCAAAAAGGTTGATGTGACGAGGTATCGCGAGTCACTACACGATACCTCGTCTCTTGCAAGGTTTTTCTTGTGACGGACGAGCCGGCGGCGTTAGCCGTTGATCGGGATCAAGCGCCCTCGCTTCGGCGCACTGGTTTCGTGCTTATCGATCGTGATCGTGAGCACCCCGTTCTTGAATGAGGCCTTGATCGAATCCTGGTTGGCGTTCTCAGGCAGGTTCAAGGCACGCTGAAAGCTGCCGTACGAGCGTTCGATGCGGTGGAAGCCACCTTCCTTCTTCTCCTGTTCCTGGCGCTTCTCGCCCCGCACCGTCAGCACGTCGTTGTCCAGCGTGAGTTGGATATCTTTTTCTTCGACACCAGGCACTTCCAGCGCAATCACGTACTGCTTCTCGGTTTCCTGGATATCCAGGGCCGGCTTCAACATGCCAGGCCAATCGGATGGAAGGCGCGGCATGGTCAGCGCCGGAAAACCGAAGCCTCGGAATGCATCATCGAACAGCCGATCGATCTCCCGATGCAGTTGCAGGATCGGGCTGATCGAGCCACTGCCTGCCGACTGATCATGACGCTGTACCGGCAACGAAGGGGATGCCTTCTGCTCATCTTGCTCGCTCTTGAACCAGTTCCACGGAGCCAATTTTTTCAGATCAAAATCCATGTCACACCTCCAGAAAATTAAGAAATTGACAAATCACTTAATCCCTTCGCCTACCGCGACAAACTGCGCGCCCAGGCGATACGGGCGACTCGAATGACTTCTGCTGTTCACGCTTGCGCATCACCTCCTTCTTTGCCCCGGCTTGGGTCTGATCATTGATCCAGCGATCGATTTCACTTTGACGAAACCGCCACGTCCCGCCGACCTTGAAAGCCGGAATTTCCCCGTGCGCGGCGAGGCGATAAAGCGTCCGTTTACCGACCTTCAAGTACGCAGCCAACTCGTCGAGCGTGAAGATCTCCTGTAGGTGCGCTTTCATTTCACCCTCTCCAACCGGGCCGCTTTGCGGTTCCGTTCAAGGAAATCCTTGCAAGACTTTGCAGGATATTGCGCCTGTCAGGAAAAAATTCAAGAGACGATGCATAGCCATCTCCCGACCGATTGACGCAGGTCAACTGCTTAGGAAAGACGACCGGTCTGGCGGCGATGGACCAGCTGGCGGCACTGGCTGCCGAGAAGGAAGCGGCCATGAAAGCGGCGCGCGACAGTGGCCTGTCCGCGCGTGCCTTTGCCGTCGCCTGGGTGCTGCGTGAGGACGCGGCCGTCAAAGCGGCGGGCATCGATCCCATGACGCTGGCCAAGGATGCCGAGGAGTTGCTCGGGCGTTTCCCGAATGCCTCGGTTAACGCCGACGAGCAGCGACGGCTCCGTGCCTCGCTCTACAAGCCCCTCCTCGCCCTGGCGCAGGACGAGCGGGCACGGGTCGTCGATCTCGTTGTGCGTTTGCTGCTCGCGGAGGGCGGCGAATGAAATCGTCGCAGTACCCGGCGCAAGACTTGCGACGCCGCGCACTGGCCTGGGCGGTCAAGCTGAAGGTAAACCCCCACGTGGTACGGGTGCAGGAAATGCGCAGGAAGTGGGGTTGGCGTGCCGCACAAGGGGTGTCCGCCAAGGGGACCCGGTGCTCGATGCTGTCGGTGAGCCCACAAAAGGTGCCGGCCAAATTGCTCACTTTGAGCGACGCCTGAATACCGGGACCGGCTGGAGCACATCGGGGTTCTGGATTGTTCGGCAGGACGGCACTGAAACCGACTTCTCGTACATCGATGCGGTCAAGGGCAAGCCGAAGGGGCCGTCCCAGGATTTTTACAACGCGTGCCGGCAGGCGGTCGCGCTTGATCTCGTTCTCGCCAAGAAGCAGGCGTTTGCCCGGTACGGCGACGATCAAGGCCGGGTTGAATGCGAGTTGACCGGAAAGATGGTCACCATCGACGACGCACACCTTGACCACGCATGGCCGTACTTCTCGCACATGGTGAGTGGATTTCGGGCTGCCAGGGGTTGGTCGCGGAACATCCCGGATGGCATCGTTTCCGCCCCAGCTGACGGCCAGACCACTGCAAGATTCGTGGACAGCGCCGTGACTGAGGCATTCCGATCGTTCCACCATGACCAAGCGGTCCTTCGGATTCTCAGCCGGGAAGCAAATCTGCAGACCGCGAGTTCAGCTCGCCGGCCAAAAGTTGCACGGCCAGTCCGGTTGGCGTGACCCGCTCCGGTCGCCTGCCATCAGGTCAGAGTAGACGCCTGGCGGACGCGGGTTCAATTCCGTAAATGGAATCGAACTGGCGTCCTGTCCGATGCACTTGGCTGGTGACCCCGGCCGGGCAGAACTGGTAGGATTGTTGGCAGTTGGGGCTGGATTCCGCACCTTTCCGCAGGAGTTCGCAGCGGTTCTAAGGCGCTGAGTTACATAGGTTTGGCGCAGGGTTCCACCCCACCGAAAACCCGCAGGCGTTCGAATCTTTCCGCACGAACCCGCAGGAACCCTCACCAGCCCGCACGGCCTGATGCCAGGCCATTGATTTTCAACAAAACGCTCGATCAGTCCGCGCTTGCGGACTGCGGACTTTCCATCGGCCGAAAATCTGGCTTGTCCAAACGGCTGCCGGTGCTGCCATGTTGCAAATCGTCGGTACTTGTCGATATCTACCGACGAAGCGGAACATCTCAGCCAGCACTGATCTGCGTCGCGACCTTGGTCGAGGTCGCCAGGCACGACTCCTCGTAGGTCTCGATGTCGACCTGCCGGTAGAGCACTCTCCCGCATAGCTTCAGGAACTTGGGGCCGATCCCTGCGCTGCGCCAGCGTTCCAGGGTGGCCTCGCTGATACTCCAGCGGGCAGCGAGTTGTTTTTGATTGAGGTGAGCGACTTCCATCTTGGTCTCCGTCTGAACGAGTTGGCAGGAGTCCATGAAGGCGCTATTCCGCCTTCGAGCCAAGGCAATTTCAGGAAGCGCCACTACTCGGGCAGATCATTCAGCTCGTAGCTGGTGCTACGCCCGCCAGCATCTGATTTTCTCAGGACGCCACGCGCCAGCAGATCGTTGATATCGCGCAACGCCGTGTCCGGCGAGCACTTGGCGATGGCCGCCCACTTGCTGCTGGTGAGCTTGCCCTCGAAACCGTCGAGCAGCTTGTTCAGCATTTTCACCTGTCGCTCGTTGAGCGGCGTGGTCGCCCAGCGCTGCCAGAACCGCGCCTTGGCCAGCACGGCATTGAGGGTGTGCTGCGCCTGGTCGACGGCACGGTGAAGCGTGTCGAGGAACCACATGAGCCACTCGGTGACGTCCAGCGACCGCTTCTGGGTCCGCTCCAGAATGTCGTAGTAAGCCTTGCGTTCGCGCTGGATCTGCGCCGACAAACTGTAGAAGCGCTGCGGGCTGCCATCGGCACGCGCCAGCAGCAGATCGCCAATGGCTCGGGCGATACGGCCATTGCCGTCGTCGAACGGGTGCAAGGTGACGAACCACAGGTGACCAAGCCCGGCCTTGAGCAGCGGCGGTTCGTTCGATGCTGCGTTCAGCCAGTCGAGAAAGCGACTGGTTTCTGCATCCAGACGATCAGAAGGCGGCGCTTCGAAATGCACCCGCTGGCGGCCAATGGGGCCGGACACCACCTGCATCGGGCCGGTGGCATCGTCGCGCCAGCCGCCGACCTTGATTTTGGAGAGCCCAGAGTAGCCGGTAGGAAACAGTGCGGCATGCCAGCCGAACAGACGCTCCCGAGTTACCGGTGCTTGGCAGTTGGCCGTGGCATCCAGCACCATCTCGACCACGCCCTCGACGTGGCGATCGACCGGAGCGAGCGCGCCGATGTCCACGCCCAGCCTGCGGGCGATGGAGGAACGCACGGATTCAACATTGAGCTGCTCACCCTCAATCTCGCTGGTCTTGACCACGTCCTCGGTGAGCGCCGCGAGGCTCGCCTGGTCGCGCAACGCCATGCCGACATCGGCCAAGCGTCCCATCAATAAACCTTGGGCACGACTGACCTCGGCCATGGGGCCAGCCAACGCCGCCAGGTCGAAGCGCAAGTTCGGCCAGTCGTTGGCCTGCCAGATGTATTTGTAATCGCCGCTATTCATGCGGAGATTATGGAACACATTCTCCGCACGCGCAAGTCAATAGCCGCACGTTATGCGGTGAATATGGGTGCCATTCGCCGCATGGCGGATCGCCTTGCACCAGGGATAAATGGGTGTGTCATTGGCTGTGGCAACGGACGCGGGTTCAGTTCTCGTTTCGAGAATTGAACTGGCCACGGAAAGCAGACGAGGTTGAGCGGCCTTTCCGGAGGCCAATCAGAGCGAAAAAACCGTCTGATTGTCCGCAGCAAAAGGCCGTACCGACAGGCTTTTCGATCCGGTTCGCACGGATTCGCAGCAACCCGCAACGCTTCGATTGCGTACTTTCAATAGTCGTTTGGTGCGGGGTGCTGCCCCACCACCAATAATGAAACCCCAACCGTTCTCGGTTGGGGTTTTTCAGCGCGCAGGTCAGCGGTGCTGGCAATGTGTGATGTTCGGGCCCGTTTGGGCATGGCGGCATTCCTTCGGGTTCATTTGGAATGCCGCCATCGTGGTTCGCCTCGAACTTGGCGAATAGGAAGTTCAGAAAGGTTTTCTGAACTTCAAAAATCCATCTTCAGGTCCGGTGCCGATTGATCTCCGGCCCGAACAGCTTGATTGCCTCGCCCAACTTCTTGTTGAAGGACAGCAGGCCGCGCGTGTCGTTGGGCATCAGTTCTTCGGCCGCCTGGATGACGGCTTCACTGATGGCAGAGGCGTTCGGGCGGTTGCCGACCTGGTATTTGCTGGCGGACTTGGCCAGCAGGTGCGCCATGAGCGCGATGGCCTTCAGGCTGTTCATCTCGGCTGCCTCGCTGCCATCGGGCAGTACGGGTTGGCGGGCCTCGTCGAACAGGAAGGCTGGGCGGTCCTCAAACGGCAGTTGTTCGAACCAGCGGCGCAGGCTGGCCTTGTTGATGACCAGACGATCTTTCTCCAGCAACTCGTCGATGGGCGCGCCCTTGAACACCTTGCCATGCGAGGTGAGGATGCCCAGATCTTCATATTCGAGGCGCCCCGTGCGCAGGGCGGTGACCAAGGCGGCTCGCTTGGCACTCATGCACTGGGTCTCGAAGTTCAGATTGGCGAGTTGTGCAGGCTCCACGCCGCACCACAGGGCAATGGCGTCATCGATGCAGATGTGGTCGGCCAAATCCCAGTAGCGCAGACAGTTGTTCGGGTTGGGCATGGATGCCTTCTTTCGGCTGGGTGGAATATGAGTCTTGCCAAATTTTGCCAAAGAACCTACGCTTGCGCCATGAGCACGATGAACATCTCTCTCCCCGACACCCTCAAGTCCTTCGTGGACGAACAGGTCAGCCAGCGCGGCTACGGCACGAGCAGCGAGTACGTGCGCGAGTTGATCCGCAAGGATCAAGACCGCCTGCAACTGCGCAACCTGCTGTTGGCGGGAGCAACCTCGGCCCCGGCGGCCCTCGCCGATGCCAGCTACTTCGACGGGCTGCGTGACCGAGTGCGCAAGGCCGCCAAACCTGCTCCCAAGGCGTGAAGACTAAGCCCGTCATCCCGCGTGAGCAGGCCAATCGGGATGTGGACGAGGCGGTCGCCTACTACCTGAATGAAGCGGGCGAAGCCGTGGCAATGGGCTTCGTCGATGCGCTGGAGAGGGCCTACGGGCACATCGGTCGCCACCCGGCTACGGGCTCACAACGCTACGCCCATGAACTCAACCTGCCGGGCCTGCGCGCATGGCCGCTGACGCGCTACCCGCACCTCGTGCTCTACGTCGAGCACTCGGACCACATCGACGTTTGGCGTGTGTTGCACGGCCAAAGAGACATTCCGGCGTGGATGCAGGCGCCTGATTCTGTGTGACGGTTGGATCGCCAGGGCATGTCTGCGCGCTGGCCGGTGTAAACAATAAGCGGCGACCGTCACAACCATCACCACTGTCACGCTGGGCCGGTCCTTGTGATGGTGGTGACGATGGTGATGGTCAGCGTCGATTGTTATGGTCGGCGCACGCATACATGCCCCAGGTAAAAGGGGTCCTTCCTGGCGAAGGCGCCATACGGGGGGCGCGAGCGCGGCATTCGCCTAGCGTCCGACTGCAAACCCAGGTTTGCAGGGTTTGCGGTTTGCAGGCCGGCGACGCCGACGCGGCCACGGCCAGCGACCGGAGGGACGGCCAGGGTACGCATGTCGTGCGTACCCCAGGGGTGTGAACCGAACTCCCACCCTTTGCGGCACTGCCAACCGTCAGCCGATGCGGTACACCCGCTCGCCGGCGGCGTTGCGCGTCAGCACCACGTTCAGGCCCAGGCGCTTGCGCAGCAGGCCCGAGATCGCGCCGCGCACCGAGTGCGGCTGCCAGCCGGTGGCCAGCATCAGTTGCAGGCTGATCGCGCCCTGCGGGTGGCGCAGCGCCACCACGAGGGCGGCGAGCTTGGTGCCGGGGCGCACCGGGATGCCCTCCAAAACGTGGAGGTCAGGCCATGCGTATGTCGGTATGGGACAAGCCCCGTGTCATTGGCAACGCGGAGAACTACCCGCAGCACATCGCCTTGCCTCGCGGTTGCCTCGACGCCGCGCTGGACCTGCTGCAGGACAACGGTATCGCCTGCGACCTGCGTGATGAGCGCTTCGGAGGGGAGCCCATCGATGTTTCCTTCGTCGGTACTTTGCGTCTGGACCAGGAGGCCGCAGTTGCTGGGATGCTCCGTCACGACACCGGCGTGCTATGCGCACCGACGGCCTTTGGCAAAACGGTCACTGCCGCCGCAGTGATCGCGCGCCGAGGTGTGAACACCCTGGTGCTGGTGCATCGAACGGAACTGCTCAAGCAATGGCAGGAACGCTTGCAGGCTTTCCTGGGCGTTGGCAAGGGTGTGGTCGGCACCATCGGCGGTGGCAAGGCCAAGCCAACTGGCAAGATCGACATCGCTGTAATGCAGTCCGTCTCCCGGCAGGGCGAGGTGAACCCGTTGGTAGAAAACTACGGCCTGGTGATCGTCGACGAGTGCCACCACGTTGGCGCTGTGTCGTTTGATGCCATCCTGAAGCGAACCAAGGCCAAGTACGTGCTGGGCCTGACAGCGACGCCCATCCGCCGTGATGGTCAGCAGCCGATCATCTTCATGCAGTGCGGGCCGATCCGTTTCACGGCGGCCAAGCCTGCCGGTGCGCCTCACGATCTCAAAGTACAGCCTCATTCACGCTTCACACGGATCGATCTTCCGACCGATGCAGGCATTCAGGACGTGTTTCGGTATCTGGCCAACGACCACGCCAGAACGGAAGCCATTGCCGCCGAGGTGCGTGGTGCCGTCGTACAGGGGCGCAAGGTGCTGGTTCTGACCGAACGCACGGAACACCTCGATGCGATCAAAGCGGCACTCAATGGGTTGGAACCGGTGCCTTTCGTGTTGCATGGCCGAATGTCCAGGAAGCAGCGAGCGGCGCTGGTGGCAAACCTCGATGCGCTGCCGCCCGACGCACCGCGCGTTCTCCTGTCCACCGGCAAGCTGGTCGGCGAGGGCTTCGATCACCCGCCGCTGGACACCTTGGTGCTGGCGATGCCCGTCTCGTGGAAGGGCACGCTGCAACAGTACGCTGGGCGTCTGCACCGGGAGCACGCCAGCAAGACCGATGTGCGGATCATCGACTTCGTGGACACCGGCCATGCGGCCTTGCTGCGGATGTGGGACAAGCGGCAACGGGGCTACCGGGCGATGGGGTATCGCATCGAGGAGCAGCGCGAACTTGGGGAAATCAGCGAAATCAGGGAGTGGTAGTCACTTGTCTCCCGTGTGCGCAATAGTTGCGACAAAGTCTGCCTCTTGTGCGACAATGCTCAAGTCTAATCCCTCCGGGAGGCTCCCATGTCCGAACGCATCAATGCCCGCCTGTCGCAACCCCTGGCCGAATTCGTGGATCGAATGGTCGGCGAAGCGGGGCTTTACGAAACGCCCAGCGAATACGTGCGCGACTTGATCCGCCGCGACATGGAACGGCGCGAGGGCCAGTTCGTGCAGGAATCCATCCTCGCTGGCTACCGCGACTTGGCAGCTGGCCGCGCCTTTGCGTCCAGCGGCGACTTCAAGACCGACATGGCTGTGCTCGACCGCAAGGAAGCCGATGGCTGGCAATGACACGCCATCACCCGCCACGTTCTTGCTGACCCGGACTGCGGCGCTGGATTTGCGCCGCATCCATACGCGGTCACAGCGCGAATGGGGTGATGACGTTGCCGATCAGTACATCGCCGACCTGTACGCAGCGATGGGCGTTGCTGCCGCCAACCCGGAGAGCGGGCGCTTGCGGCAGTACCGCTCTGCTCCGTTTCTGATGGTTCCGGCGCGGCAGCACTTCGTGATCTACGACCTCGTGCCGCAAGGCATCGCGGTGCTGACGGTTCAACATCAGGTGCGCGACATTGAGTCGCTGATCGCAGACCTGACCCCGGCCTTCCACGCAGAAGTCGCGCGGCTGAAACGAAAAGCCTGACTGCGCCCGCTCGCGCCCGCAGAAACGCTCATAAGCTCGGGAGGCCGGTCGGCACATGGTCAACACCGTCCGCCACCAATAACAAAACCCCAACCGTTCTCGGTTGGGGTTTTTTCTTGCCTGTGGCTGACCTGGCCCCACTGAGCCACACCACCCGAAGCTAGGTAGAGTCTGCACCCTATGTCTGTGAGAGATTGTGTCGATGTCCGACGCCGCTGACCGTCCCCGTGTCCCTATCCCCGGCACTATCTGGGCATTGGGCTGGGTCAGTTTGTTTACCGACGTGGGATCGGAAATGGTCCATGCGCTGCTGCCGGTGCTGCTGGCCGGTGGGCTGGGCGCCAGCGCGCTGACCATCGGCCTGATCGAAGGGGCCGCCGAGGCGCTGGTGCTGGTGACCAAAGTGTTCTCCGGCTACATCAGCGACGCGCTGGGTCGCCGCAAGCCGCTAGTGCTGTTGGGCTACGGGCTGGCCACGCTGGTCAAACCGCTGTTCCCGCTGGCCGATTCGGTGGCCACGGTGACCACCGCGCGTCTGCTGGACCGGTTCGGCAAGGGCATCCGCGGGGCGCCCCGCGATGCGCTGATCGGCGACCTCGCGCCGCCGGCCATCCGCGGCGCCTGCTTCGGCCTGCGCCAGTCGATGGATACGGTGGGCGCGGTGCTCGGCCCGACGCTGGCGATCGCGCTGCTATGGGCCTTCGCGGACAACATCCGGCTGGTGCTGTGGGTGGCGGTGCTGCCGGGCATCCTTGCGGTGCTGCTGCTGTTGAAAGTGCCCGAGCCTGCCGACCGCGGCTTGCGGCCCGCGCGGCTGCCGCTGGATCGCGCGGGGCTTGCCCGTCTGGGCGCGCCATTCTGGCGTCTGGTGGCGCTGGGGACGCTGGTGGCGTTGGCCCGTTTCAGCGAGGCGTTCCTTGTTCTGCGTGCCTCGGAGCGGGGCGTGCCGCTGACATGGGTGCCGCTGGTGCTGGTGGTGATGAGCACCGTCTACGCGTTGTCCGCGTATCCTGCAGGTCAACTCTCCGATCGCTTGCCGCGGCGGCACGTGCTGGCGATCGGCATGGCGGTGCTGGTGCTCGCAGACATCGCACTGGCGCTGGCGGTGGGGCCGGGGCTGCTGTTCGCCGGTATCGCGCTGTGGGGCCTGCACCTCGGGCTGACCCAGGGCATCCTGGCCAGCCTGGTCACGGACACCGCGCCACCTGCTTATCGCGGCACCGCATACGGCGTGTTCAACCTGCTGTCGGGCGTGGCGCTGCTGCTGGCCAGCGGCACGGCCGGCTGGCTGTGGGACCGCTGGTCGCCTTCCGTGACGTTCTGGGCCGGTGCCGCCGCCGCAACGCTGGCCGCCCTGGCCGTGCCGTGGCTGGCGACGGCGCAGGACAGGGACCGCGCAACCGGGTGAGTTCCCGTCCTCAGGCGGCGCTTCACGATGTCCTTGACCTTGCTGCGGCGCCCAGTGGTGCTTCCGCCATCGGATCGATTGCGGGTATTACCGCTGAAAGAGCGAATCCATGCCTGCCATCTGTACCGTAGAGAGCGCCATGTGGATCAATGCTGACTTTTCGCGCCGGGTGGTCGTGCCGGGGGATGCCTGGAACTGGGTGGCGTCGCCGCAGGCGGGCGTCGAGCGGGTAATGCTGGACCGCATCGGCGGCGAGCAGGCCCGGGCCACCAGTTTCGTGCGCTATGCGCCCGGCGCCGACTTTCCCGCGCACGACCATCCCGGCGGCGAGGAAATCCCGGTGCTGTCGGGTACGTTCTCCGAGGACGGCAAGGACTTCCCCGCAGGCTGGTACCTGCGCAGTCCGCCGGGTTCCCGCCATCGCCCCGCCAGCGCGGAAGGTGCGGTGATCTTCGTGAAGCTGCGCCAGATGCGGCCGGACGAGCGGGCCTGGGTCCGCCTTGACACGCGGGATCCTGCCCGGTGGCGTAAGGACGGCGATCGCCGACGCTGTGATCTGTTCACGAACGAGGATGAGGCGGTGTGCCTGCTGGCGTTGGCGCCCGGGCTGCCGCTGCTGGCGGCCGCAGCGCCCGGGGCGGAAGCGGTGGTGCTGGCGGGCGCGCTGCTGGCCGACGGTCAGCGCTTGGGCCCGGGCAGCTGGCTGCGTCTTCCGCCCGGCGCACATTCCGACATTGTGGCCAGTCCCGAAGGAGCCACCGTCTACCTGAAGACGGGCGCGCTGGGGCTGTGGGCGCCCGACGGCACGCCATGACGCCGGTGCGCGTGGCGATCATCGGGGGCGGGCTGGCCGGCCTGTCTGCCGCGGCGCGGTTGGCCGCTGTCGGCATCACCGACTGGGTGATGCTGGAGGCGCGTGATCGCCTCGGGGGCCGCATCCTCGGAGTGTCCGTCGACGGCACGGCGGCCGCGCAGGTGGATCTGGGGCCGACCTGGTTCTGGCCATCGTTCCAGCCCGAGCTGGCTGCACTGGTCGATGCGCTGGGGCTGGTGCGGTTCGCGCAGCCGGGGCAGGGCGACGGGCTGGTGGAGCGCGCCGCATCCTTGCCGCCGATGCGTGATCCGGGTGGCATCGGCATGGCGGATGCGTTCCGTCTGCGCGGCGGGATGCGTGCGTTGGTGGATGCGCTGCATGGGCACATCGACGCAGCAAAGGTGGTCACGTCGGTCGCCGTGCGTGCGCTCCGGCACACGCCGAAGGGCGTCGAGATCGAAGCCGCCGATGCTGCGGGTCGTACTGTGTGCTGGCATGCGGCGCACGTGCTGCTGGCAGTACCGCCGCGCGTCGCAGAGGCGGCGATCACATTCGCGCCGGCGCTCCCGCTGGAGCTTGCGGCCGCCTGGCCGGCGACGCCGACGTGGATGGCACCGCACGCCAAATACGTGGCGGTGTTCGACCGGCCGTTCTGGCGCGAGGCGGGTCTGTCGGGCATGGCGCAGAGTACCGTCGGTCCGCTGGCCGAGATCCACGACGCGTCGCAACCGGACGGCGTTGCCGCGCTGTTCGGCTTCCTGGGTGTCTCCGCGCTGGCGCGGCGTGCGATTCCGCCGGACGTGCTGCGTGCCCATTGCCGCGCGCAGCTGGTGCGGCTGTTCGGCGCTGCCGCCGGGGTGCCGCGGGCGGAGTATCTCCAGGACTGGGCCATCGATCCCCGCGCCGCCACCCCGGCCGACCTCGCGGGCCCCGCAGACCATGTGCCGGCACCCGCTGCCAGTGCGGCGGACGGACCTTGGCGGGAGGTGTTGACCGGGATCGCCAGCGAGTGGTCGCCGCAGTTCCCGGGCTATCTCGCCGGAGCAGTCGAGGCGTCACGCCTGGGCGTGGAGCGTCTATTGCGCAACGCCACTGCCTGATCCGCCGGCGGGCCAGCGCAGCGATCCGCGTGAACGGAAAAAGAGAGTTGCAAGTGGAACGCGGTCTGTCTACAATGCGCGACTCTGCTGCGGGGTGGAGCAGTCTGGCAGCTCGTCGGGCTCATAACCCGAAGGTCGCAGGTTCAAATCCTGCCCCCGCTACCAAGTTTCAGTGCCGTCCGGTTTCGACGGCACCGGGCTCGGGCTCGCGAAAGCCGCTCCAAGCTTTCGCACTCCAGCGTCATCGGAAAAGGGCCCTACGGGGCCTTTTTTCGTTTCCGGGGTCCGCGTCCGGGCAGGGCCGTTCCATGAACCAGGGTTTGGCAAACAAAAGACGTGACTGACAAGGCCGACGACATCGCCGCGCTGCTCTCGCCCACCGTGGCATCGATGGGGCTGGAGCTGCTGGGCATCGAATACCTGCCCGCCCCGGGCGGAGCTACCGTGCGCCTCTACATCGACGTGCCGCAAGCCGAGGCCGGGACGCGCATGGTCGGCATCGAGGACTGCGAGGCGGTGAGCCGCGAGGTGTCGGCGCAACTGGACGTGGAAGACCCCATCGCGGGCAACTACACCCTCGAGGTGTCCTCGCCCGGCATCGACCGGCCGCTGTTCGGCGCCGCGCAGTTCGCGCGCTTCGTCGGCGAGTCGGCCAAGGTCACCCTGAAGCTGCCGCAGGACGGCCGTCGCCGCCTGCAGGGCCAGATCCTGCGCGTGGACGGCGATACCGTGGTGTTCGGCCTCGATGGCGCCGAATTCGCCGCCGCCGCCGCCAACATCGAAAAGGCGCGGCTGGTGCCGGACTGGGTGGCGCTGGGCTTGGCGCCTGCGCAGGACAAGTCGGGGCGCGATCTGCGTCCGGGCAAGCAGAAATCCTCCAAGCACAACACGGCGCCGGGCAAGTCCCCGGCGGCGAAGACACATCCAACCAACAAGACGGCGGCCAGCGGGTCGTCCGATGCGGAGTAAGCGGGCATGAGCAAGGAACTGTTGCTGGTCGTCGATGCGGTCGCGGCCGAGAAGGGCGTGCCGGAGTCGGTCATCCTGGAGGCCATCGAGGCCGCGCTGGCGTCGGCGGCGAAGAAGCGCTACGTCGACCAGGACGTGCTGGTGCGCGTGCAGATCGACCCGAAGGACGGCAGCTACCAGACGTTCCGCCGCTGGGAAGTGGTGGCCGACGACGTGGTGATGGAGTCGCCGGACCGCCAGGTGCGCCTGATGGACGCGCTTGAAGAGAGCGAGGACGTCGAGGTTGGCGACTACATCGAGGAACAGATCGAGAACCCCGAATTCGGCCGCATCGCGGCGCAGGCCGCCAAGCAGGTGATCGTGCAGCGCGTGCGCGAGGCAGAGCGCCAGCAGGTGGTGGACGCCTGGAAGGATCGCGTGGGCGAACTGGTCACGGGCGTGGTCAAGCGCGTCGAGCGCGGCAACGTCTACGTGGATCTGGGTGGCAATGCCGAAGCGATCATTCCCAAGGACAAGGGTATCCCGCGCGATGTGCTGCGCACCGGCGACCGCGTGCGCGGTTACCTGTACGACGTCCGCAGCGAGCCGCGTGGTCCGCAGCTGTTCATCAGCCGCGCCGCGCCGGAATTTATGATCGAACTGTTCAAGCTGGAAGTGCCGGAAGTCGGCCAGGGCCTGGTCTCGATCATGGGCTGCGCCCGCGACCCGGGTGATCGCGCCAAGATCGCGGTGCTGGCGCATGACAACCGCACCGACCCGATCGGCGCCTGCATCGGCATGCGCGGCTCGCGCGTGCAGGCGGTGACCAACGAGCTCAATGGCGAGCGCGTGGACATCATCCTGTGGAGCGACAACCCGGCCCAGTTCGTCATCAATGCGATGGCGCCGGCCGAGGTGCAGTCGATCATCGTCGACGAGGACAAGCATTCGATGGATCTCGCCGTGGCCGAGGAGAACCTTGCCAAGGCGATCGGCCGCGGTGGCCAGAACGTGCGTCTGGCCAGTCGCCTGACCGGCTGGCAGCTCAACGTGATGACCGCCGACCAGGTGCAGGCCAAGTCCGAGGCCGAGCAGGCCGCCGCCCGCCAGCTGTTCATGGACAAGCTGGAAGTGGACGAGGAAATTGCCGGCATCCTGGTCAGCGAAGGTTTCAGCACCGTCGAAGAGGTCGCTTACGTGCCGGTGGCCGAGCTGCTGGCGGTGGAGGGCTTCGACGAGGACATCGTCGAGGAGCTGCGTTCGCGCGCCCGCGATGCCCTGCTCAACGAGGCGCTGGCCGCCGAGGAGAGCCTGGAGGAGCACCAGCCGGCCGAAGACCTGCTCACGCTTGAGGGCATGGACGAGGCCACCGCCTATGCACTGGCCGAGCGTGGCGTGCGCACCCGCGAAGACCTAGCCGAGGCGGCCACCGACGAGATCGCCGACCTGGACGGCATGGGTGAGGCCCGCGCCGCCGCGCTGATCATGGAAGCGCGCAAGCACTGGTTCGAATAAGAACGTCGGCACCCGGCGGGCCGGGCCCGTCCTACAATCGCCCCATCCGGCCGCCTCTGCGGCGGCCAATGACACCGGAAACCGAATGTCGCAGCAAACCACCATCCGCAAGCTGGCCGAACTGGTGAACACGCCGGTCGAGAAACTGCTGGAACAGCTGGCCGAGGCCGGCATGAAATTCAGCGGGCCCGACCAGGTCATCACCAGCGCCGAGAAACTCAAGCTGCACGGCTTTCTGCGCCGCGCGCACGGCAAGGCCGACAAGCCGGTCGAGGAGGTCATCGCGCCCGGCAAGATCACCCTCAGCCGCAGCCGCAAGCAGGCAATCACCGTGGGCGGCGGCGGCAAAGCCGGTCGCGGCGCCAGCACCGTCGAAGTGGTGACCCGCAAGAAGATCACCCTGAAGCCGGGCGAAGGCCGGCCGCTGACTGCGAACGAGAAGCTGGACGCCGAGCGCGCCGATGCGCTGCGCAAGCTTGAGGAGTCGCGCGCCCGCAACCTCGCCGAGCAGCAGGCGCTGGCCGAGAAGGACCGCCAGCGCGCCGAGGAACTGGCCGAGATCCGCCGTCGTGAACAGGAGGCGGCAGAGCGTGCCGCCGCCGAAGCCGCGGCGGCCGCGGAGGCGGCACTGGAAGAGGGCGGCAGTGCCAAGAGCCATGGCCACGGCCATCCCAAGCCCGCTGCGCCCGCGCGCGAGGCGGACAGCAAGGGAGCTGCCCATGCCAAGGGCAAGCCGATCCACCGTGGCTCGCACATCATGCAGGCCAGTGTTGAGGATGACGAAAATACCGCACGCTTTGCCGGTCAGTTGCACCTGTCGGCGTCCGACCGCGCGCGCCGCAGCAATCCGACGCGTGCACGCAGCAAGCCGGCCAAGCGCTCGCTGGACCAGTCGCGTACGGGGTCGGGCTTCAACAAGCCGACCGCGCCGGTCGTTCGCGAAATCGCCATCGGCGACGCGATCACCGTCGGCGACCTCGCCCAGAAGCTCGCACTGAAGGGCGGCGAGGTGGTCAAGGCGCTGTTCAAGATGGGGGTGATGGCCACCATCACCCAGACCATCGACCATGACACCGCGGTGCTGGTGACCGAAGAGCTGGGCCACAAGGCGGTGCACGCCGATGCCGGTGACGCCGAATCCGAGCTGCTGGCACACACCGGGGAAGTGCAGGGCGAGAAGGCGCCGCGCCCGCCGGTGGTCACCATCATGGGGCATGTCGATCACGGCAAGACCTCGCTGCTGGACTACATCCGCCGCACCAAGGTGGCCTCCGGCGAGGCCGGTGGCATCACCCAGCACATCGGTGCCTATCATGTGACCACCCCGAAGGGCGTGATCAGTTTCCTGGATACCCCCGGCCACGCGGCGTTCACCCAGATGCGCCAGCGGGGCGCCAAGCTCACCGACATCGTGGTGCTGGTGGTCGCGGCCGACGACGGCGTGATGCCGCAGACGGTGGAGGCGATCCAGCACGCGCGGGCGGCCAAGGTGCCGCTGATCGTCGCCATCAACAAGATCGACAAGTCCGACGCCGATCCGTCGCGGGTCAAGAACGACCTGCTGGCGCACGACGTGGTGGCCGAGGAGTTCGGCGGCGACGTGCAGATGGTGGAGCTGTCGGCCAAGACCGGCCTCGGCGTGGACGACCTGCTCGACGCGATCTCGCTGCAGGCCGAAGTACTCGACCTGCGGGCGGTGTCGGAAGGCCGTGCCACCGGCGTGGTGATCGAGTCCGCGCTGGACAAGGGCCGTGGCCCGGTCGCCACCGTGCTGGTGCAGCAGGGCCGCCTGGCCAAGGGCGACTACCTGGTGTGCGGCATCCAGTACGGCCGCGTGCGCGCGCTGTTCGACGAGAACGGCCGCCAGGTGCAGGACGCCGGCCCGTCGATCCCGGTGCAGATCCTCGGCCTGTCCGGCGTGCCGGAGGCGGGCGACGACTTCGTGGTGGTGGCCGACGAGCGCCTGGCCAAGGACGTGGCCCAGCAGCGCGATACCAAGCGCCGCGAGCTGCGGCTGGTGGCCTCCGCGGGCAACCGCATGGAGGACATCATGGCGCAGATGGGCGAGGGCAGCACCCAGCAGACCCTCAACCTGGTGGTGAAGGCCGACGTGCACGGCACCATGCAGGCGCTGCGCGAGGCGCTGACCGGGCTGTCCAACGACCAGATCCGGATCAACGTGATCGGCTCCGGCGTGGGCGGCATCACCGAGTCCGACGCCCAGCTGGCGGTGACCTCCAAGGCCACTGTGATCGGCTTCAACGTGCGCGCCGACGCCTCCGCGCGCAAGGTGATCGAGGGCAATGGCGTCGACCTGCGCTACTTCTCGATCATCTACGACGTGATCGACCAGGTGAAGCAGGTCGCGTCGAACGTGCTCGGCAAGGAAGTGCGTGAGGAGATCATCGGCATCGCCGAAGTGCGCGACGTGTTCCGCAGCTCCAAGTTCGGCGCGGTCGCCGGCTGCATGGTGGTCGAGGGCGTGGTCAAGAAGTCCAAGCCGATCCGCGTGCTGCGCGACAACACGGTCATCTTCGAGGGCGAGCTGGAATCGCTGCGCCGCTTCAAGGAGAACGTGGACGAGGTGCGCGCGGGCACCGAGTGCGGCATCGGCGTGAAGGCGTACAACGACGTCAAGCCGGGCGACCAGATCGAGTGCTTCGAACGCATCGAGGTGCAGCGCACGCTGTAAGGCGTGCGTCCCCGCCATGGCGCAGAAATCCTTCCACCGTACCGACCGCGTCTCCGCCCAGCTCCGCCGCGAGCTGGGCACGCTGGTGCATGCCTTCGTGCGCGAGCACGGCCTGGCGTCGGCCAGCGTGTCCGACGTCGAGGTGACCCGCGACATGGCGCATGCCAAGGTGTTCGTCACCGTGCTCCAGCCCGAACGTGCGGCGGAGACGCTGAAGACGCTGAAGGCGCTGGCGCCGGAGATCCGCTACCAGCTGGCGCACGCGGTGCGGATGCGGCACGTGCCCGAACTGCACTTCCACTACGACGAATCGGTGGATCGCGGCGAGCGCATCGACAACCTGCTGCGCGATCTGCCCGACGTCCACGGCAGTGGCGATCCCGACTGACCCGCGCGAGCGCCGTCCGCGCACCGTGTTCCGCCGCCTGGACGGCATCCTGCTGCTGGACAAGCCGCAGGGGCTGTCGTCCAACCAGGCCCTGCAGCGCGTGCGCCACCTGTTCCGCGCCGAGAAGGGCGGCCACACCGGCAGCCTCGACCCGCTCGCCACCGGCCTGCTGCCGGTCTGCTTCGGGGAGGCCACCAAGATCGCCGGCGGCCTGCTGGGCGCGCGCAAGGCCTACGAGACCGTGGCCCGCCTCGGCATCACCACCGACACCGACGACGCCGAGGGCCAGGCCCTGCGCGAGCGCCCGGTGCCGGTGCTCACGATCGACGCCATCGACGCCGCCCTGCGCCGGCTGACCGGGCGCATCCGCCAGTGCCCGCCGATCTATTCCGCGCTCAAGCGTGGCGGCGAGCCGCTGTATGCCAAGGCGCGCCGCGGGGAGACGATCGCGGTGGAGGCGCGCGAGGTCGAGGTGCATGCCTTCGACCTACTCAGCGCCGCCGATTTGCTGGACGGCGGCGAGCCGCTGCTGCGCCTGCACGTGGAGTGCGGCTCCGGCACCTACGTGCGTAGCCTGGTCCGCGACCTCGGCGAACTGCTCGGCTGCGGCGCGCACGTGGCCGAGCTGCGCCGGCTGTGGGTGGACCCGTTCCGCGATCCGCGCATGTGGACGCTGGACGGCCTGGAGCAGCTGCGCGCGCACGCCGGCGAGCGCGTGCTGGATGCCTGCCTGCTGCCGATCGAGGCCGGCATGGCCTCCTGGCCCGAGGTGCGGGTGAACGCGGCGCAGGCACAGCGGCTGGGCCGCGGTCAGGGCCTGCGCGGGCCGTATCCGCCGCGTGGCCGGCAGGTGGCGATCCTGGACGAGCAGGGGCGCGGCCTGGGCCTGGGCGAGGTGGATGCCGAGGGCGGCCTGCGCCCGGCCCGGCTGTTCCGCTGGGCGGCCGTCGCCGGCGCGGCCGAGGCCCGCGCGGACGCCCCGCGTTGCCCGTGACCCCCGCCGCGGGCTATACTCCCGCTGCTCTCAAGGGCACACCAACATTCTTTCCGCATCATCACGGCGAGCCGTGCGGTGCGGGCGAGCGTTTTCCGCCCGTTCCTGCCGGCCACGCGACTACGAGGCAACCATGTCCATCGATACCCAGAAAGTCATCAACGAACACAAGCGCGGCGACAATGACACCGGCTCGCCGGAAGTCCAGGTCGCCCTGCTCACGGCGCGCATCGAGCAGCTGACCGAGCACTTCAAGACCCACAAGCAGGACCACCACAGCCGTCGTGGTCTGCTGATGATGGTCAACCGCCGCCGCAGCCTGCTCGACTACCTGCACCGCAAGGATGCAGAGCGCTACAAGGCGCTGATCGGCAAGCTCGGTCTGCGTCGCTGACCGACCCCCCACCGCGGCGCAGGAATGCGCCGCGGTTCGTTTGTGCGGTACCCGTTCCACCCGCCGCGGCCCGGCCGCATTCCCGCATCGCCCAGCGCGATGCAGCGCAGCAAGCGGGGCTTGCCTGCGTCGACGTTCAAGACATCAAGGATTCCCAAGTGGCAAAGATCAGCAAAACCTTCCAGTACGGCAAGCACCAGGTGACCCTGGAGACCGGCGAAATCGCACGCCAGGCCGGCGGCGCCGTGCTGGTGAAGGTCGACGGCACCGAGGTGCTGGTGACCGCGGTGGCGGCCAAGTCGGCGCGCGAAGGCCAGGACTTCTTCCCGCTGACCGTGGACTACCAGGAGAAGTTCTACGCCGGTGGTCGCATCCCCGGCGGCTTCTTCAAGCGCGAAGGCCGTCCGACCGAGAAGGAAACGCTGATCAGCCGCCTGATCGACCGCCCGATCCGCCCGCTGTTCCCCGAGGACTACAAGAACGAAGTCCAGATCATCGCCCAGCTGGTGTCGCTGAACCCCGAGGTCGAGGGCGACATCCCCGCGCTGATCGGCGCCTCCGCCGCGTTGTCGCTGTGCGGCAGCCCGTTCCAGGGCCCGATCGGTGCCGCCAAGATCGGCTACATCAACGGCCAGTACGTGCTGAACCCGTCGGTGTCCGAGCTCAAGACCAGCGACCTGGAACTGGTCGTGGCCGGCACCTCCAGCGCCGTGCTGATGGTGGAATCGGAAGCCAAGGAGCTGTCCGAGGACGTGATGCTGGGCGCGGTGATGTTCGGCCACCGCGAGATGCAGAAGGCGATCAACGCCATCAACGAGCTGGTGACCGAGGCCGGCACCCCGCCATCCACCTGGCAGGCGCCGGAGAAGAACGCCGCCATGATCGCCGCGCTGAAGGACGCCGTCGGCGACCAGCTGGCGCAGGCCTTCCAGGTGCGCGACAAGCTGCAGCGCCGCGACGCCATCGCCGCGATCAAGAAGGACGTGATGCAGGCGCTGGCCGGCCGCGCCGAGGCCGAGGGCTGGAGCAGCGCCGAGATGTCCAAGGAATTCGGCGAGCTGGAATACCAGACCATGCGCGGTGCGGTGCTGGACACCAAGATCCGCATCGACGGCCGCAAGCTGGATGAGGTGCGCCCGATCAGCTGCAAGGTCGGCGTGCTGCCGCGCGTGCACGGCTCGGCGCTGTTCACCCGCGGCGAGACCCAGGCGCTGGTGGTCACCACCCTCGGCACCGCCCGCGACGGCCAGATCATGGACGACGTGGCCGGCGAGTGGAAGGAACACTTCCTGTTCCACTACAACTTCCCGCCGTTCTGCGTGGGCGAAGCGGGCCGCTTCGGCGCGCCCAAGCGCCGCGAGATCGGCCACGGCCGCCTGGCCAAGCGCGGCGTGCTGGCGATGATGCCGGGCATGGAGGCGTTCCCGTACACCATCCGCGTGGTGTCCGAGATCACCGAGTCGAACGGCTCCTCGTCGATGGCCTCGGTCTGCGGCTCCTCGCTGGCGCTGATGGACGCGGGCGTGCCGATCAAGCGCCCGGTCGCCGGCATCGCGATGGGCCTGGTCAAGGAAGGGGACAAGTACGTCGTGCTGTCCGATATCCTGGGCGACGAGGACCACCTCGGCGACATGGACTTCAAGGTGGCCGGCAGCGAGCACGGCGTCACCGCTCTGCAGATGGACATCAAGATCCAGGGCATCACCGAGGAGATCATGAAGGTCGCGCTGGCGCAGGCCAAGCAGGGCCGCCTGCACATCCTCGGCGAGATGGCCAAGGCCATCACCGCGCCGCGCCCGGAGCTGTCGGACTACGCGCCGCGCCTGATCACCATCAAGATCCATCCGGACAAGATCCGCGAAGTGATTGGCAAGGGCGGCTCGGTGATCCAGGCGATCACCAAGGAGACCGGCACCCAGATCGACATCCAGGACGACGGCACCATCACCATCGCCTCGGTCAACGCTGCCGCCGGGATCGCGGCCAAGGCGCGGATCGAACAGATCACCTCGGACGTCGAGCCGGGCCGGATCTACGAGGGCAAGGTCGCCAAGATCATGGACTTCGGCGCGTTCGTGACCATCGCCCCGGGCAAGGACGGCCTGGTGCACGTCTCGCAGATCTCCGCCGAGCGCGTGGAGAAGGTCTCCGACAGGCTGAAGGAAGGCGACCTGGTCAAGGTCAAGGTGCTGGAAGTGGACAAGCAGGGCCGCATCCGCCTGTCGATCAAGGCCGTCACCGAAGGCGAGGGCAGCGGCGAGTAATCGCCGCGTTCTGCGCCAGACACGAAAAAGCGGGCCTTGCGCCCGCTTTTTCGTTGCACGCCGTTTCCGGCTGCCTGGCCATGCAGGCAGGGAACGGGGCTTATTCCGCCGGCTGCTCGTAGCGGCCCGGCCGCGGGTTGAGGGTGCCGCACTGCGCGCAGGTGCGCAGGTGGTCGTCGCGGTAGAACCGCTCGAACACGCGGAAGAAGTCCTGCTCGATGTCGACCAGGTGGAAGAAGTCCGCGTAGAGCTTGTGGTTGCAGTGCACGCAGAACCACATCAGCGCGTCGTTTTCATGCGGCAGGCGCTTGCGTTCGATCACCAGCCCCACCGAATCCGGCATCCGCTGCGGCGAATGCGGCACGCGCGGCGGCAGGTAGAACACCTCACCGGCGCGGATCGGGATGTCGCGCACGCGGCCGCGTTCGCCGTCGAAGTCCTCCTGCACGCGCAGCACCATCTCGCCTTCCAGCTGGAAGAACCACTCCGGGCCTTCCTCGAAGTGGTAGTCGGTGCGCGCGTTCGGGCCGCCGACCACCATCACGATGAAATCCTCCTGCACGATGCACTTGTTGCCCACGGGTGGCTTGAGCAGGTGGCGGTGTTCCTCGATCCAGGCGTGCAGGTTGAAAGCAGAAGGCAGCATGGCGTTCAGTCCTCGAGGCGGGCGATGCACTTGAGTTCGATGGCGATCGGCGTAGGCAGCGCGGTGATGCCCAACGTGGTACGGCAGGGCGCCAGCGCGGGGTCGGGGAAATACTCGGCCCACACGGCGTTGTAGGCCGTGAAATCGCGCGCCATGTCGGTGAGATAGACCGTCACGTCCACCAGGTCTTCCCAGCGTGCGCCGCTGGCCTGAAGCACCGCGCGCACGTTGGCGAACACCGCGTGCGCCTGCGCCTCGATGTCGTAGCCGACCAGGCGGCCTGCGTCATCGTGGCGGTTTCCGGGAATCGCGTTGGTGGCGGGATCGCGCGGGCCGATGCCGGACAGGAACAGCAGGTTGCCCACCCGGCGCGCGTGCGGGTAGTGGCCCACCGCCTTCGGCGCCGCGCCGGCGTGGATGCCGGTGTTCACGCGCGGCCCCGGCGGCGCTGGCCGACCCCGGCGATCGCCGCGGCCTGCACCTGCTCCAGGGCTTCCGCGGAATCCACGTCCATGCCCAACTCGCGCACGCGGCCGTCGGCCAGGCTGTATACCCAGCCGTGCACGGCCAGCGGCTGGCCGCGCGCCCAGGCATCGGCGATCACCGTGGTCTGGCACACGTTCACCGCCTGCTCGATCGCGTTCAGCTCGCACAGCGCGTCGTGGCGCTCCTCCGCGGGCAGGCCGTCCAGCAGCGCGGCGTGTTTTTGCGCGACATCTCCGACGTGGCGGATCCAGTTGTCGGCCAGCCCCAGCCGGGTGCCGTGCAGGGTGGCGCCCACGCCGCCGCAACCGTAATGGCCCACCACCAGGATGTGCTTGACCTTCAGCACGTCCACCGAGAATTGCAGCACCGACAGGCAGTTGAGGTCGGTATGCACGACCACGTTGGCGATGTTGCGATGGACGAACACCTCGCCCGGCAGCAGGTCGATCACCTGGTTGGCCGGCACCCGCGAGTCGGAGCAGCCGATCCACAGGTATTCCGGGCTCTGCTGGCGCGACAGGCGGTCGAAGAACGTGGGGTCTTCCTGGGTGACGCGGTCGGCCCACGACTGGTTGTTGCGCAGCAGGGTCTGGAGTTGCTTCTTCATGGGGTGTCCGATGGGGATGGGCGGTGCGCGGGGACGTCCAGCGTCCGGTCCGCGAGCACGGTGTCGTCGGGGCCGGTCAGACGCATGCGGTACTGGCCGGGGGCGAGGTAGAGCGGGGTGTCGGTTTCGCCATCGGCCAGCAGCACGAACTGGTCGGCGGGAATGGCGTCGTCGCCTTCGTTGGCGTAGCGGGCTTCGGCGAGGCAGGGCAGGTGGCCGATGCAGGGTGTCAGGTCGAGGGGGACGGATTGGCGTCGGCCGCCGAGGGTGAGCCAGCCGGGGCGCAGCGCGCCGGCATCGACGGCGGGCAGGAGCACGCTGGCATCGAAGCGCTCGGGTTCGCCGCGCCATGCGGACCGGGCTCCGCGTTCCACCAGCACCGCGGGTGCCTGCACGTCGAAGGTCCGCACAAGCCGGTCGGCCGCGGCGCCGTCCTCCCATGTCAGCCGGGTCTGGTCGACGGCGAGGATCGGCAGCCCGGACAGGCGCATGAATTCCAGCGCCATCGGATCGGCCCCGCCGGGCTGGCTGCCTGCGGTCTTGCCGATGTGGCCGTAGCCGGCGTGCACGAGGACCTTCGCGTCGGGCTGCGCGCGCAGCAACGCCGCCAACGTGGCGGCCATGCCGGTTTCGCGCTGCTGCTGGGTCTGTCCGGGTGTCGATGCCGGCTCGTAGGGCACCAGCACGAAACCGAGGCGCAGCGCGGAGCGGAGCAGCTCGGCAAAGACCGGTTCACGGGTGTAGTAGCCGGTGTCGCGCGTGGGGTAGCCCTTGGGAAGCGGCGGATCGGCCAGGGCTTCCACGGCGAGATGGGTGAAGCCGCGTGCCCGCAGCGGTGCCAGCAGGGCCAGCGTCAGTTGCCGGGTCTCGGGGCGGTGGTGCGCCTCGTTGACCATGACCACGCGCAGGTCGGCGGCGCGGTCGACGATCCAGTCCACCGCCGGCTGGGCGGTGTGGGTGGCCGGCGTCGGCAGGTCGTCGGGCGCGGCGCGGCGGTCGTGGATGGGGAAGCTGCGGATGGCGTCGTTCGGCCGTCCCAGCGTGGCCAGGCTGGCCGCCAGCGTTTGCCCCGCGATCTGCTTCCAGGTCGGATTGGCGGCCACCTCGGGTCCGGTCATGAAACGGAACTCCGCGAACGGCGTCGTCATCGCCCGCATCCGCGCGAAGTAGGCGGCGATCGGGTCGGCGGGCGCGTCATCGCCGGTGCCCGTCGCCACGGCGACGCCGGCCAGCAGTGCCAGGCACAGCCCTGCGCCCATTGCAGCCGCCCGACTCATGGGAAGGCGAGGCCGACGTTGCGCGGCTCGGTGAAGAACCGCATCGCCTCCCGTCCGCCCTCGCGGCCGATGCCGGAGGCGCCGGTGCCGCCGAAGGGCGTGCGCAGGTCGCGCAGCAGCCAGGTGTTGATCCACACGATGCCGACCCGCAGCTGCGCGCCGAAGCGGTGCGCGCGTGCCAGGTCGCGCGTCCACACGCTGGCGGACAGGCCGTAGTCGGAGGCGTTGGCCAGCATCAGCGCGTCGTCGTCGGACTCGAAGGCTTGCAGCGTGACCACCGGGCCGAAGATCTCCTCGCGGTTGGTGGCGCAGTCCGGCCCCAGGCCTTCGATCACCGTGGGTGCGATGAACCAGCCCGCGCGCGCGATCGCCTCGCCACCACACAGCACGCGGCTGCCCTCGGCGCGTGCGCGTGCGATCGCCGCCATCACCTTGTCGAAATGGGCCTGCGACACCATCGGTCCCAGCTGCACGCCGTCCTCCAGCGGGCCGCCGATGCGCAGCGCGCGGGCGCGCGCGACGAAGGCATCGCGGAATTCGGAGTAGATCGCACGCTCGATGAGAATTCGCGACCCGCACAGGCAGATCTGCCCGCTGTTCTGGAACGCGCTGCGCACCAGCGTATCGAGATGGGCGCGCCAGTCGCTGTCGGCGAACACCAGCGTGGCGTTCTTGCCGCCCAGCTCCAGCGACACCTTCTTCAGCTGCGGCCCGGCGATGCCGGCAATGCGGCGGCCCACTGCGGTGCTGCCGGTGAACGAGATCGCCTTGACCTGCGGGTGCGCCACCAGCGGCTCGCCGACGTCCGCGCCGAGGCCGTGGACGATGTTGAGCACGCCCGGCGGCAGGCCGATCTCCAGCGCCAGTTCGCCCAGCAGCGTGGCGGTGGCGGGGGTGATCTCCGATGGCTTGGCGACCACCGTGTTGCCGGCGGCCAGCGCCGGCGCGATCTTCCAGGTGAACAGGTACAGCGGCAGGTTCCACGGGCTGATGCAGCCCACCACGCCCAGCGGCAGGCGCAGGGTGTAGTTGAGGCCGGCCTCGCCGTGGTGGGATTCGCTGGCGAACTGGGTGGCGGCGTGCGCGAAGAAGCGCAGGTTGGAGATCGCGCGCGGGATCTCGACCTCGCGCGCCAGCGCCAGCGGCTTGCCGGCGTCGATCGCCTCGGCGCGGGCGAAGGCGTCCAGGCGTGCTTCCAGCGCGTCCGCCAGCCGCTCCAGGTGGCGGGCGCGGTCGCTGTTGCGCAGTGCGGCCCAGGCCGGCGCGGCGTTGCTGGCCGCGGCAACCGCCGTCTCGATGGTGCTGGCATTGCCTGCCGCAACCTCGGCATACGGCTGCGCATGGGCGGGGTCGAACACCGGCAGCCAGCGCGCGCTGGGCAAGCCGCCGCTGGCGGCGCCGATGACGTGTCCGAACCGTCGCATTCCGCCAGTTTACTTCGGTGGCCGCCCGGGCTGGCAACGCGGGCACAGGAACAGCGGGCGCGACTGGCTGGCGATGCGTTCGAGCGGCGTGCCGCAACGCTCGCAGGGTTGCCCATCGCGTTGGAACACGCGGAAGCGGAACGCCTGGCCTTCGCGCGCCAGGTAGTCCGCACGCATGCCGCGGGTGGGTTCGATGCCGCGGGTGGCGTAGCTCAGGCGCGGGATCGACAGCAGTGCCTCGGCCAGGCGCGTGGTCTGTGCGTCGTCCAGATCGCGCGGGCGCAGGGTGGGGTGCAGGCCCGCGTCGAACAGCACCTCCGCGCGCAGGTAGTTGCCCATGCCGGCCAGGAAGCCCTGGTCCAGCAGCAGCGCGCCCAGCGCACGGCCGCGGAATGCAGGTGACTGCAGGCGTGCGGCCACGGTGGCGACATCCAGCGTGGTGTCCAGCACGTCCGGGCCAAGGCGCTGCAGGAACGGATGGCCTTCGATCTCGTCGCTGCGCCAGAGTTCAATGTCCGAGGCGGAGTAGAGCAGGATCGACGCGCGCCGGGTTTCCAGTGCGACGCGCAGGCTGCGGGATGTCTCAGGGCGCTCGCCCGGGCCGGCAACGTGCCACACGCCGTAGAGCTGGTTGTGCGTGTACAGCGTCCAGCCGTTGTCGAACGCGGTCAGCAGGGCCTTGCCGCGCGGCGTGATCGTCAGGATGCGGCTGCCCGGCAGTCTGCGTTCAAACTGCTTCAGCGCGGGTGATGCGAAGTGCGCGCGCAGCAGCGGCTGCCCCGCCACGGCAGCGGCCAGCCGATCGGCGGCGCGGCGGATCTCGGGACCTTCGGGCATGCGCTCAGATCGACTGCATGCGGCCGCCGTCCACCGCGACGGACTGGCCATTGATGTAGGCCGCGGCCGGGCTGCACAGGAAGGCGATCAGGTTTGCGGGTTCCTCCGCGTCGGCGAAACGCCCGGCAGGGACCGTCGCCAGCATCGCTTGCGCCACCTCGTCCCGGGACTTGCCTGTGGCGGCGCTGCGGTCGGCCAGGATCTGCTCCAGCCGGCGCGTGCGGGTATAACCCGGCAGCACGTTGTTCACGGTGATGCCGTCGCCGCCCAGCTCGCGCGAGAGCGTCTTGGCCCAGCTGGCCACCGCGCCGCGGATGGTGTTGGACACGCCAAGGTTGGGGATGGGCTCGTACACCGAGGTCGAGATCACGTTGACGATGCGGCCCCGGCGCGCGGCGCGCATCCCGGGCAGCAGCGCCTGTACCAGCGTCTGGTTGGCGATGAGATGCTTGCGGAAGGCGTCGAGGTAGGCCTCGGCCGGCGCAGCATGCGCGGGGCCGCCCGGCGGGCCGCCGGTGTTGTTGACCAGGATGTGCACGGGCGAGCGGGCCGCCAGCGCATCGGCTGCGGCCCGGAGGGCGTCGGCGTCGGCCAGGTCGACGGCCAGCAGGCCGTGCGCCTGGTCGTGCGTATGCGGCAGGCTGGCGACGACCTCGCGCAGCACGTCCTGGCGCCGGGCCAGCACGGTGACGTTGGCGCCAAGACCGGCCAGTGCGACGGCGGTGGCGCGGCCGATGCCTTCCGAGGCGCCGCAGACCAGTGCGTGGGTTCCGGTGAGATCAAGTTGCATGCGGGCTCCCGAGTCGACCCGCCGATTGTACGGGCGCGTGTACCGGCCGCGCCGGCTGGCACGGTGGTCAGGGCAGCCAGCCGCCCATGCCTGCCAGCCACAGTGAGCCGGTTGCCAGCAGGCCGCCGATGCCGGTTGCCGCCAGCACGTCGCTGGGGTAGTGCAGGCCCAGCACCACGCGCGAGATTGCGACGCTTGCGGCAAATGGCACCAGCAGCCAGGCCAGCACGGGGTAGTGCGCCACCGCCACCACGCTGAAGGCGACCGCGTGCAAGGTGTGGCCGGACGGGAAGCTGAATTCGTCCAGCGGCGCCACCCATGCACGGATGCGCAGGTCGCGGGCGAACGGCCGCGGGCGACGGGTCCAGCGCTTCAGCCGCTTGTACAGCAGCAGTGCCGCCAGTCCGGTCACCGCCAGATGCAGCGAGGCGCGCAGGCCGTCGATGCCATCGGCGGCGACCAGCACGGCCATCAGCAGGTACCAGAACACGCCATCGCCGAGCCGGCTCACGGTGGCGAAGTAGTGGAAGGGCAGGCGGCGGGCGCAGAGCCCGTTGGCCTGCAGGCACCAGGCCTGTTCGACGGCGGCAAGACGCTCAGGGGACGGCGGTTGCGACATGGGGCGTGCTCCCGGTGGCCTGCGATTGCAGCAGGTGGTCGAAGGCCTCGGCGACCCGCGCCGGGCGCAGGGTGGCCACGGCCTGGCGGCATGCGGGCCGCATCCGCGTGCGCAGGGCGTCGTCGCCGGCCAACCGCAGTGCAGCGGCGAGGAAGGCGGTGTCATCGCCGCAGGGCACGGCGGCGCCGTGGACACCATCGCGCAACACTTCGCGGGCGGCACCGTAATCGAAGGCAACCGTCGGCACGCCGCTGGCGAGGGCTTCCAGGGTGACGTTGCCGAAGGTCTCGCTGCGGCTGGGGAACAGGAACAGATCGCCGCTGGCAAAGTGCCGGCCCAGCGCCTCACCGCGCTGGACGCCGCAGAAGACGAAATCCGGGTTCTCGCGCTGCAGCGCCTCGCGCGCGGGGCCGTCGCCAACCCAGACAAAGCGGGCATCGGGCCGCACGCGCTGCAGGTCGCGGAAGGCGCGCACCGCCAGCGGCAGGTTCTTCTCGGGCGCGATGCGGCCGACGTGGATCACCGCCAGGGCGTTGTCGTCCAGCCCCCATTTGGCGCGCAGCGCCGGATCGCGGTGGTCGGGGTGGAAGGCGCAGGTATCCACTGCGCGCGGCAGCAGGACGACGTTGTGGAACCCCTGGCCTTCGAGGAAGCGCTGCAGTTCGCGGGTTGGCACCAGCGTGGCCTGCGCGCCGTTGTGGAAGTGCCGCATCCAGCGCAATGCCGTGCCCTGCAGCCACGGTGCGCCGTAGCTGCGGACGTAGTCGTCGAACCGTGTATGGAAGCCGGTGGCCGCAGGGATGCCAAGGCGGCGGGCCGCACGCAGCGCCGACCAGCCCAGCGGGCCTTCGGTGGCCACGTAGATCGCATCCGGTCGCTCGGCCCGCCAGTGCCGCGTTAGCGCGCGGGAAGCCGGCAGGCCGAAGCGCAGGCCGGGATAGCGGGGCAGCCCCGCGCCGCGGATCAGCAGGGTGCCGTCGGCGCCGCCATTATCAGCGGGCTGGCGGGGGCGGACCAGCGCGACCGCATGGCCGCGTTCGCGCAGGCCCAGCTCCAGCCCGTGCACGGTCAAGGCGACGCCGTTCACTTCGGGCGGGTAGGTCTCGGTGACGAGGCTATAGCGCATGGCCGGTACTCCCCGGTGGCCGGTGCCAGGCAGCATCGCGGCAGGCCGTGACCGCCGCGTGTCGGTGGGATGAAGCGGCGGTGACGCGAGCCGCCGCCGGTCCGCACTTACAATGCTGACCTCCTTTCGATCAGCGCCAGCATGAGCGACGACCGTGACACTCCTGCCGCCGTCGACGTCGCCATCGTCGGCGGCGGCGCCGCTGGCGTGCTGGTGGCCCTGCAGCTGCTGGCGGATCCCGCCTTGTCCCTACGCGTGGCGCTGATCGACCCCGCAGCCGAGCCGGGCGGTGGCGCCGCCTATGCCACCGCCCAGGCAACGCACCTGCTCAACGTCCCGGCCGGGCGGATGAGCGCGCTCCAGGACGATCCCGGCCATTTCGTCCGCTACCTGGCGGCCCGTGGATACGGGGACGCGGAGCTGCTGGCGACGGCTTTCGTCCCGCGCCAGGCCTACGGCCGCTACCTGCTCGACACGCTGCGCGCGCAGCCCCGGTTCGGGGCGTTGCGCGTGCTGCGCGACCGCGTGGACGGCATCGACGTCGTCCCCGGCAGCCAGCGTCTGCGATTGGCCTCCGGCATCCGGCTGGACGCGCGGTACGTGGTGCTGGCGGTGGGCAACCGGCCGCGGCCGTTGCCGGCCAGCATCATGCAGGGCGCGGTGCCCGTGGTGGAGGCGTGGGACGACGGCGCGGTGGCGGGGATTCCGGAGGACGCCGACGTCTGCATCGTCGGCTCCGGCCTGAGCATGGTCGATGCCGTGCTGTGTCTGGCCGAACGCCATCGCGGGCGCCTGCGTGTGGTCTCCCGCCACGGTCTGTTGCCGCGGCCGCATGCCGCCGCGGGCCCGGTGGGTGCACCGCCCACGGGACTGGACGCCCCGTCGCTACGCGCCCGCTTCCGGGCGTTGCGTGCCGCCACCCAGGCGGCGACCGCGGCCGGTGAGCCCTGGCAGTGGGTCTTCGATCGCCTGCGCCCGCGGGGCCAGCAGCTCTGGACGTCGCTGCCGCATGCGGAACAGCGGCGTTTCCTGCGCCATGCGGTGCGCTACTGGGATGTCCACCGCCACCGCATCGCCCCGGTCGCGGCCGCCACGCTGGCGTCTTTGCAGGCCAGTGGACGCTTGCGGGTGCAGGCGGCCCGCCTGCAGGCTTTGGCTTTGCGCGACGGTGGCCGCATCCAGGTGGCCGTGCAGCCGCGTCATGCGGACGCACCGGAGCAATTCACGGTGGACCGCGTGATCAACGCCACCGGCATCGACACCACCATCGATCCGCGTCCGGACTGCCTGTTGGGCCAGTTGCAGGCCAACGGCCGCATCGTGGCGGGTCCCCACGGCCTGGGGCTTGCGGTGGCTGCTGATGGGCGCGTGGTCGATGCGGCCGGACGCGCGGATTCCGCCCTGTTCGTGATCGGCGCCCTGCGCATGGGCCAGCTGTGGGAAACCACCGCCATCCACGAGCTGCGCGAGCAGGCGCGCGAGATCGCGGCGGCCATCGCGTTGCCCCGAGGTGAAGCGCACCGCGGCTGAGGCGCGATGTTGCGCGTCAGTCGGTGGCGTCGGTCGTCAGGCAGGACTGCTCGCGCACGTACCAGTCGTTGCCGTCGTGGTGGAAGCGGGCGCACTGCGTCAGCGGCGCCTGGTACACGTGCACCGATACGGCCACCGCGTCGTCATGCGGATTGCGCAGCACGTGGTGCTCGTGCGGCGGGATCAGGCTGCCGGCGCTGCCGGGGCCGGCGCGCAGCGTCTCGGCGGCACGGAAGCGCGCGCGCACGCCATCGGTTTCCAGCAGTTCGTAGCGGATGATGTCCAGCTCGCCTTCCCAGACGCCTTCCACGCACCAGCGGCCGTCGTGGTCGTGCAGCGGAGTGTCCTGGCCGGGGCCCCAGGTCATCGCGACCACGCTGTAGCCGTGGATCGGGCTGCGGTAGAGCTCGCGCCGGGCGTAGTGGCCGGCCACCGGCATGCGCACGGCATCGGGCAGCTGGACCGACGGGTCGCGGATCAGCGATTCCAGCGCCGCGCGCAGGGCATTGGTGATGGCTTCCGGCTCGCCCAGCGCCACGGCGGCGTCCAGCAGGGCGTAGAAGCGGTCGCTTCCGGGGAAGTCGGTGGCGGGCAGGTCGGACAAGGCGGGCATGGCGTTCACCAGCCCGAGTGTACTGCAGTCGGGCGGATCTGATCACGCGATGGCATCTCGACATGCCGGATTTGCATAACGCATGTGATCGAGTGCTGTCTGGGCCGGCCTCTCATTGTCACCTGCGCAGCGTGCGCGACGACCGGAAGTTGTGACTTGAAGCGCCATTGCTGGGGGTGTCAGAACAACAAAAAACCCCGCATGGGCGGGGTTTTTGATCAAAGCAGCGGGCCGTCGT
Source organism: Thermomonas sp. (assembly GCF_046293095.1). Lineage (GTDB taxonomy): Bacteria > Pseudomonadota > Gammaproteobacteria > Xanthomonadales > Xanthomonadaceae > Thermomonas. The sequence continues at coordinate 180,608 of NZ_JBKBPN010000001.1, read as the reverse complement.
GGACGTCGATGCCGCGTGCACTGGTGCCGGAAGTGGGACTCGAACCCACACGCTTTTAAGGGCGGCGGATTTTGAGTCCGCTGCGTCTACCGATTCCGCCATTCCGGCGCGGGTGCGCAGTATAGCCGAGTGTGGCTCACGCCACGCGGTTGGCGTCCAGCCTGGCGGTGGGCAGGGTGCGCAGGAAGCCGGCGACGGCCGGGCCGAACCGCGCTTCGTCCACCAGGAAGGCATCGTGGCCCTGCGGCGAGGGCATCGGCAGGAAGCGCACGTCCGCCCCTGCATCGCGCAGCCCGGCGGCGATTTCCTCCTGCTGCTGGATCGGGAACAGGATGTCGGTCTTCACGCCGATCACCAGCGCGTGGGTCACGTCCTGCAGCGAAGCCAGTCCGCGCCGGGTGTCGCCGCCGTGCGCCTCGCCGAGGTCGAACCAGTCCATCGAGCGGCTGAGGTAGAGATAGCTGTTGGGGTCGAAGCGATGGACGAAACGGCGCGCATGCGCCTCCAGATAGCTCTCCACTTCGAACTCCAGGCCAAACGGGTCGTCGTCCTCGCGGCGCTCCGGATCCAAGCGGACGCGGCCGAAGCGGCCATCCCATTCCAGCGCCGAGCGGTAGGTGATGACGCCCAGCTTGCGCGCCATGCGCATGCCGTTTTCCGGGTAGCAGCCGTTGATTTCGTAGTCGCCGCCGTTCCACTGCGGGTCCAGCCGGATCGCCTCGCGCTGCAGCGAGCGGATGGCGATGGAGAACGGCAGCGCGCGTGCCGCGCCACAGATGTTGACGTGGCCGCGGGCGATGCCGGGGTGGCGGGCCAGCAGCGCCAGCGCGGTCATGCCGCCCATCGAATTGCCCACCACGCAGGCCAGTTGCCGGATGCCCAGCCCGCGCACCAGTGCGGCGGCGGCATCGGCGCCGTCTTCGATGGACAGCTCGGGGAAGCCGAGGCGGTAGGGCTCGCCCGTGGCCGGATCCGGCGAGGCAGGGCCGGTGCTGCCCTTGCAGCTGCCCAGCGCATTCATACACACCACGAACCAGCGGTCGGTGTCGATCGGTTTGCCGGGGCCGATCATCCATTCCCACCAGCCGGGGCTGGGGTCGGCCGCGCTGGAGGCCGCGTGGGCATCAGGCGACATGCCGGTCAGCACCAGCACCACGTTGGTGGCACCGGCGTCGAGCGTGCCCCAGGTTTCATAGGCCAGCCGCGCACCGTGCAGCGCGCCGCCGCGTTTCATCGGGAACGGCGAGGGCAGCGGGAACCAGCGGGTGGCGGGCGGGATGAATTCGGTCATGTGGCTTCTACGCGGCGCAGCCTGCCATGGTTGCAGGTTCGACCGCGCGCGGCCATGCCGATCGGTCATGGCCGGATGCCCGCAGGTCAGGGGGTGCCGATCACCAGAGTCACCGGGCCGGTGGCGGGCAGGGTAACGCGGACCGGCTTGGATTCCAGGTCGCCATCCTGGCGCATCGCCTCACCGCTTTCGGAGAGCCGGGCCACCAGTTCCACCTCGCGCAGTTGCGACAGCTTCAGCGTGGGCATGGGGCTGTCGGCATCGCCCAGCGCGGCGGTGAAGGGAAGCTCCGACACGGCGTGCTTCTGCGCGGCCACCGGCATCGGCGGGCCGCCGACCTGGCGCGCGATCACGAAGACGGTGGCATCCGGCCGCAGCCGCACCCGCGCGGCCAGCGCGGGATCCAGGGAGACCTTCACGGACAACAGGGGGGGCGGCGCGGCGGGTTCGGCCAGTGGCGCCAGGCCGGCCTGTGCGCGGGCGGCGTTGATTTCCTTACGCAGGCTGGCCGCCGTGGCGGCGTCGACCTGCGCCAGCAGCGGCGCCCAGGTGGCCGCGGCCTCGGCGTTGCGGCCGGCCTGGCGCTGGGCCACGCCGAGGAACCAGCGCGCGCGCTCGTGGGCCGGGTTGGCCTTCAGGGCCGCTTCCAGCAGCGCAACGGCCTGCGCATCGAACGTGCGGCTAGGGTCGGCCAGCGCCCGGGACTGTGCGGCTTCGGTGAGGACGTCGGCATTGTCCGGGGCCAGCTTGGCCGCCTTGGCGAAAGCGTCGCGGGCGTTGCTGGCCTCGCCCAGGCGCTGGTAGGCCTGGCCCAGCAAGGCCCAGCCGTCGGCCTGCGCAGGGTCGCGCGCCAGTGCGGCCTGCAGCTGCACCACGGCCTCCTCCAGCGTGCGCGGCGCCTGCCGGGTGGCGGGATCCAGTGCTTGCGGGGTGCCCACCAGCTTGTACAGCAGGCCGGTGGACAGCAGAACCGCGATGCCGATGCCCAGCGCGACGCCGCGCGCACCCTGCCACAGCGGGCGCAGCAGCGTGGCCAGCACCAGCAGGCACAACAGCAGCGCGATCATGAGGAAAACGGCCATCACCACTCCTGCCCGTCGTCGGTGGCGACCTGCGGGGTCGCGCCCTTGCGGCGACGCACCAGGGTCACCACCACGCCCATGCCTGCCAGCAGCACCACCGCCGGGCCCAGCCACAGCAGCAGGGTGCCGCTTTCGAATCGGGGCTTGTACAGCACGAACTCGCCGTAGCGCTGCACCAGGTATGTCTTGATCTCGTCGTCGCTCTTGCCCTGGCGCATCAGGTCCAGCACTTCGCGGCGCAGCTGCAGTGCGATGAGGGCGTTGGAGTCCGCCAGCGACTGGTTCTGGCACATCACGCAGCGCAGCTGCAGGGTCAGCGCGTGGAAGCGGGCTTCCTCCGCCGCACCGTGGAAGCGCAGCGGGGCGGCATCGGTCTGCTGGTTGGCCTGCGCGAACGCGGGCAGCGTGGCCAGCCACAGCAGGGCGGCAAGCAGAAGGCGGCTCATCGCCCGGCCTCGATCTGCGCCACCAGTGGCAGCAGTTCCTGCGCGATGATCGCCTCGGTGAGCGGGCCGACGTGCTTCCAGCGCACGATGCCCTTGCCATCCACGAGGAAGGTTTCCGGCGCGCCGTACACACCCCAATCCAGCGCGGTGCGGCCCTCGACGTCGGACAGCACCACCATGAACGGATTGCCGAACTGTTCCAGCCAGCGCAGCGCGTCGGCGGGTTCGTCCTTCCAGTTGTAACCGACCACGCGCACGCGCTTGGTCTCGGCGAACTTGGTCAGCACCGGGTGTTCCACCCGGCACTCCACGCACCAGCTGCCCCACACGTTCAGCAGGAACGGCTGGCCGCGCAGGTCCGACAGCTTCACCGTGTAGCTGGGGTCGTGCAGCACCGGCAGCGCGAAATCGGGGGCCGGCTTGCCGATCAGTGGCGAGGGCAGGGCATTGCGGTCGGGGTTGCGGCTCATCCACACCCCGGCGGCCAGCAGCGCGGCAAGCAGGGTGAAAGCGGCCAACGGCAGCCAGCGGGCGGGTTTCATGCGGGCTCCTTGCGCGTGGTGCGGAAGCGGCGGTCGAAGGCGGTGACGCCGGCGCCCAGGGCCATCAGCAGCGCGCCGGCCCAGATCCAGCGCACGAACGGTTTGACGTGCACGCGCATCGCCCAGCTGTCGCCGCCCAGCGACTCGCCGATCGCCACGTAGGCATCGGCGAACACGCCGCGGGCGATGCCGGATTCTGTCATCACCTGGCCACCTGCGCGGTAGCGGCGTTTTTCCGGATGCAGGGTCGCGGTGACGGTGCCGTTGCGCAGCACCTGCACGGTGGCGCGGTCGGCCACGTAATTGGGGCCCGTGGCTTCGTCGATACCCTGGAAGCGGAAGGCGTAGTCGCCCAGTGCCACGGTGTCGCCGGCCTTCACCGCCAGCTCGCGCTGCAGGCTCAGGCCCTCGACCAGCAGAGCGCCGATCAGGAATACCGCGATGCCGAGATGGGCCAGGCTCATGCCCCACATCTCCAGCGTCAGGCGGCCGCTGTCGCGCAGGCGCGACCAGACGAAGCGCAGCGTGCCCGCCGCCACCCAGGTGGCCCCGAGGATGCCCACCGCGGTCTTCCAGCGGCCCTGCGGCGCGAGGAAGAACGCGGCCACGCCCAGCACCAGCGCCAGCACCGCCCACGGCGCCAGCAGGCGCAGCGGGCTGGCCATGTCCTCGCGCTGCCAGCGGGTCAGCGGGCCCAGCGGCACCAGCGCGACCAGCGGCGCCATCAGCAGGGTGAACATGATCGCGAAGTAGGGCGGGCCCACCGAGATCTTGCCCAGCTCCAGCGCGTCGGCCAGCAGCGGGTACAGCGTGCCCAGCAGCACCATCGCGCACGCGGTGGCCAGCAGCAGGTTGTTGAGCAGCAGCAGGGTTTCGCGCGAGGCGGTGGCGAACGGCTTGGCGACGCTTTCGGTGTCCGGCGCGCGCAGCGCGTAGAGCAGCAGGGAACCACCGACCACGATGCCCAGGAAGATCAGCACAAACAGGCCGCGGCCCGGATCGGCCGCGAACGCGTGCACGCTGGTCAGCACGCCGGAGCGCACCAGGAAGGTGCCCAGCAGCGACAGCGAGAAGGCGGCGATCGCCAGCAGCAGGGTCCAGCCGCCGAAGCTGCCGCGCTTTTCGGTCACCGCCTGCGAATGCAGCAGCGCCGCGCCGGCCAGCCACGGCATGAAGCTGGCGTTCTCCACCGGGTCCCAGAACCACCAGCCGCCCCAGCCCAGCTCGTAATAGGCCCACCAGCTGCCGATGGCGATGCCCAGGGTCAGGAACGCCCAGGCGGCATTGGTCCACGGCCGCGTCCAGCGCAGCCACTGCGCGTCGATGCGGCCTTCCAGCAGCGCCGCGATGGCGAACGCGAAGGGCACCGCGAAGCCGACGTAGCCGGCATAGAGCATGGGCGGGTGGATGATCAGCCCGGGGTCCTGCAGCAGCGGGTTCAGGTCGCGCCCTTCGGTGGCGGCCGGCAGGATGCGGGTGAACGGGTTGCTGGTGAAGATCAGGAAGGCGAGGAAGCCCAGCGCCACGATGCCCATCACGCCCAGCACGCGCGCCACCACCGGCATCGGCAGCGCCTTGGAGAAGCGCGCCACCGCGGCTGTCCACAGCGCCAGCACCAGCGCCCACAGCAGCAGCGAGCCTTCGTGCGCACCCCAGACCGCCGTGTAGCGGTAGATCGTCGGCAGCAGGGAATTGGAATTCTCGGCCACGTATTGCACCGAGAAGTCGCCGACCACGAAGGCGTGCGTGAGGGTGGCGAAGGCCAGTCCGACCAGCAGCAGCTGCATGTAGGCGGCCGGCCGCGCCACCGCCATCAGTGCCGGCAGCCCGCGGTGCGCGCCCAGCAGCGGCAGCAGCGCCTGCAGCGCGGCCACCAGCATCGCCAGGATCAGCGCGATCTGTCCAAGCTCGGGCAGCATCAGGGCGTGCCTTCGGCGGGCGCGGTGGCGTCCTGCACGTGGTGCTTCTTGTGCGCGGCGCCCATCTTGTCGGCAACTTCCTTGGGCATGTAGGTCTCGTCGTGCTTGGCCAGCACCTCTTCGGCCACGAACACATCGCCACGCATGCGCCCGGTGGCCACCACCGACTGCTTCTCGCGGAACAGGTCGGGCAGGATCCCGGTGTAGACCACCGGCAGGCGGGCGTCGCCGTCGTCCACTTCGAAATGCGCTTCCATCGAGCCGGGCGCGCGCTTGAACGAACCAGCCGCGACCATGCCGCCCAGGCGGAAGCGGGCATCGCCATTGCGCACGTTCTCGCCGGCGCTGCCCCCCAGCACTTCGTGCGGCGTGTACAGGTAGGCCACGTTGCGCTGCAGCGCCATTGCAACGAGCGCGGTAGCCACGCCGGCGACGGCAAGCAGGACGAGGATCAGCAGGAGGCGGCGTTTGCGGGTCGGGTGCATGGTGTCTGGGTCAGTCCCGCGACAGCGGGAGTTCCGGGTTCGGGGAGGGCGTTGCCTTGCGGCGCGCAAGGCGTCGCGTGGCCGCGCGCAGTGCGGCGCGGATCTGCAGGGTCGGGACCAGCCAGTCCCACAGCAGCATGGCGGCGAATACCGCATAGGCGGCGATCACGTATTCGCGGTAGCTCATCGGGCCGTCTCCGGTGGCATGCCGGCGGCCAGCCGGGCCACCCAGTCCTTGCCGGCTTCACGACGCAGGTTGTCGGCGCGGGCGCGCGCCAGCAGCGAGCCGAGGAACCACAGCTTGGTACCGACGATCATCCAGACCAGCGGCGGCAGCATGCTGGCATCCATGCTGGATTCGCCGAACAGGCGGATGGTCTGGCCCTGGTGCAGCGAGTTCCACCACACCACCGACCAGCGGATCACCGGCAGCAGGGCAACGCCGACGATCGCCAGCAGGCCGGCCGCGCGGGCGGCGTTGCGGCGGTCGTCGATGGCCGCATACAGGCCCATCACGCCGAGGTAGAGGAACAGCAGGATCAGTTCCGTGGTCAGGCGCGGGTCCCAGTCCCACCAGGTGCCCCACATCGGCTTGCCCCAGATCGAACCGGTCGCCAGCGTCACGGCGGTGAAGGCGGCGCCGCTGGGCGCGCAGGCCATCGCCAGGATCTCGCACAGCTTGATGCGCCAGACCAGCGCGATCACGGAATAGAACGCCATCAGCCCGAATACCGCCATGCTCATCCAGGCTGCCGGGACGTGGATGTAGAGGATGCGGAAGCTGTCGCCCTGCTGGTAGTCGGCCGGCACCTGGAACAGTGCGCCGTAGGCACCCACCGCCATCAGCAGCAGGCCCAGCAACCAAGCCCATGGCGCCCAGCGGGCGGCAAAGCGGTCGAAGGTCGGGGGGGAACCGAGTTGGTGGAACCAGCGGATCAGCGGAGACATCGTGGCCTTTGCGGGGCAGCGTGTGGATCGCCCCATGTGGTGCAGCGAAGGATACCAGTCCGTCGGGGGTCGATATCCGATGGGCGGCCGGCGGGGCGGGCGTGGCAGGCTGCCCGGCCTCGTCGGCGCTTGCCGCGTCTGCAGACAGTCCTGCCCCGGGGCGGGGAAGGCGGGACGTTGCAGGGCGTGGAGTCTGCCGCTGCCGAGGGCGCCGGGGGCGATCAAGCGGGCATCGACCTCATGTGATGCGTGGTGTTGGCGGCCCGCCTGCCCGCGTGATTCAGGTTGCAGGTTCACCGGCAGGCAGCGCCCGGTGGGATGTCATGCAAGTACTCCGTGAAGCCAAGGGCATTGGCCGTGGGGCCAGTGGCGGCATTCTGGAACGACGCGGCCGGGTCCGCCTTGATCCAGCGCAAGCAGACGGTAGTGCCGGCCTGGGCGCTTGGCCGGCGCGGCGGCGTCGCGCGGATCAGGAATGCGCGATGCGCAGCGCTGCGGCGGCTGTCGGCGGCGCCATGGCCAGCGACAGCACCAGGCCCGCACCCAGCAGCAGCAGCGCGCCCACGGCGTCCAGCCCTTGTGCATCCGCCGCGACCGCGCCGGCCCCGAACACCAGCACCGGGACGTACAGCGGCAGCGCCAGCAGCGCGACCAGGATGCCGGCCCGGCGCATGCCCACGGTCAGCGCCGCGACCACGGCGCCCAGCAGGCTGAGGATGGGCGTGCCCAGCAGCAGCGAGGCCATCAGCACCGGCAACTGCGCGCGCGGCAGGTACAGGAGCTCGCCCAGCAGCGGCACCGCCACGATCAGCGGCAGCGCCGTGGTCAGCCAGTGCATCAGCGTGCGCACCAGCACCAGCCACCAGAGCGGCACCGGGGCCAGCATCCACTGCTCCAGCGAGCCGTCCTCGGCATCGCCGCGGAACAGATTGTCCAGCGCCAGCAGTCCCGCCAGCAGCACTGCCAGCCACAGCACCGCCGAGGCCACCGGTGCCAGCGATCGGGCATCGCCGCCCAGCCCCAGCGCGAACAGCACCACGGTCAGCAGCGCGAACAGCGCCGGCTGCAGCGCGTCGCCGCGGCGCGCCCACAGCAGCTGCAGGTCGCGCGTGACCAGGGCGCGGGCGGCGCGGGCCATCATGCGGACGGCCTCGCCAGTTCCAGCAGGCGGGTACGCACCGGCGGCGCCGCATAGGCGCCGTGGGTAGTAATCAGCGCCGCGCCGCCTTCGCGCAGATGCGCTTCCACCATGCGGTTTACCAACTGGATGCCCTCGAGGTCGAGGTTGGCGTACGGTTCGTCCAGCAGCCACAGCGGTGCGGGCGAGAGCCACTGCCGGGCCAGGCCCAGGCGCTTTTTCTGGCCTGCGGACAGCGTGCGCAATGGCGCGTCCTCGAAGCCGGCCAGGCCGACGATGGCCATCGCCGCCTCCGGCGTCTGGTTGCGCCGCTGGCCATGCAGGCCACAGAGGTACTCCAGGTTGCGCAGCGCTGACAGGTCGGCCTTCAGGCCGGGCAGGTGGCCAAGGTAGGCGATATGCCGGGCCCGCGAGGCGGGCAGGGCCGGCATGCCCTCGATCTCCACCGTGCCCGCTTCCGCGCGCAGCAGTCCTGCCAGCACGCGCAGCAGCGTGGTCTTGCCGGCACCATTGCCGCCCTGCACCAGCAGCGCCTCGCCGGCGTCCACTGCGAAGTCCAGCGGCCCGAACACGGGCGTGTCGTCGCGCGAGAATGCAAGGCCGCGGGCGGCGAGCAGGGGGCTGGTGTGGGCGGCGGCGGGTGCGGGCATCGGATGGCGATTCTACGGGATGCCCGTCCCATGCCGGATGGGCATGCCGTCCGCGCATCCGTTCCCGGGAGGATTCCGTACACTGGACTGCCTGCTAAACACGGCACCGCAATGCACGTCCAGACCAAACTGCCCAACGTCGGCACCACCATCTTCACCGTGATGTCGCAGCTGGCTGCCGAACACGGCGCCGTCAATCTGGGCCAGGGCTTTCCTGATTTTCCGGTTCCCGGCCGCCTGGTGGACGCACTTACCCGGGCGATGCAGGCCGGTCACAACCAGTACGCGCCGATGACGGGCATCCCCGCGTTGCGCCAGGCCATCGCCGCCAAGACCGAACGCTGCTACGGCTGGCGCCCCGATGCCGACGCCGAGATCACTGTCACCAGTGGCGCCACCGAGGCGATCTTCAACGCGATCCACGCGGTGGTGCGCGCCGGCGAGGAAGTGATCGTGCTCGATCCCTGCTACGACTGCTACGAGCCGGCCATCGACCTGGCCGGCGGCAAGGCCGTCCACGTGCCGCTGGACCCGGCGACCTTCGCGCCCGACTGGGACGCGGTGCGCGCCGCCATCACCCCGCGCACGCGCCTGCTGATGGTCAACAGCCCGCACAACCCGTCGGGCGCGATGTTCACCGCCGCCGACATGCAGGTGCTGCAGGACATCCTGCGCGGGACCCACATCCTGCTGCTCAGCGACGAGGTCTACGAGCACATCGTGTTCGACGGCGCCCGCCACGAGTCGGCGCTGCTGTATCCGGACCTGCGTGCGCGCGCGTTCGTCATCTCCAGTTTCGGCAAGACCTACCACTGCACCGGCTGGAAGCTGGGTTACTGCATCGCGCCGCCGGCGCTGTCCGCGGAGTTCCGCAAGGTGCACCAGTACAACGTGTTCTGTAGCTTCAACCCGGCCCAGCACGCGTTCGCGGAGATGATCGAGGCCGAGCCGGAGCACTACGAGTCCCTGGGCGCGTTCTACCAGGACAAGCGCGACCGCTTTCGTGCGCAGCTGGCCGCGACCCGGCTCAAGCCGCTGCCGGTGCCGGGCGGCTACTTCCAGCTGGTCGACTACTCTGCGGTGTCCGACCTGCCGGACCTGGAATTCGCCCGCTGGCTGACGGTGGAGCACGGCGTGACCGGTATCCCCCTGTCGCCCTTCTACGCCGCGCCGCCGGCCGGCCAGCGCCTGTTGCGGCTGTGTTTCGCCAAGAACGACGACACGGTGAACCGCGCCGTCGAACGTTTGTCCAAGTTGTAGCCACGAACCGGAGGCCACCCCCATGCAGGCCGACAAAACCCTCGCCCTGGTGTTTTCCCTGCTGCTGACGGGCGCTGCGGCACTGCTTGCCTGGCGGGCCCTGCACGCCACCCCCGCCTTGCCGCCATCGGAGACATCCGTCGTGAACGCCACCAATCTGCAGGACATCTATTTCGGCATGGGCTGCTTCTGGGGCGCGGAAAAACGCCTGCGCGCCGTGCCGGGCGTGGCGGACGTGGAGGTGGGCTACGCCGGTGGCGATGCGCCGAAAGTGGCCTATGAGGACGTTCTGCGCGAGGAGCGCCTGATCCGCGCCGGCCGCAGCCAGGCCCGCAACCATGCCGAAGTGGTGCGTGTGCGCTACGACCCCAAGCGCCTGGACCTGATGACGTTGCTGGCGGCGTTCTGGGAAAACCACGACCCCACCCAGGTGGGCGGGCAGGGCAACGACATTGGCAGCAACTACCGCAGCGCGATCTACTTCACAAGCGAGGCACAGAAGACGCTGGCGGAGCAGAGCCGCGCCATCTACCAGGCCAACCTGACCAAGGCCGGCTATGGTGCGATCACCACCGAGATCCTGCCGGTGCGGCACTACAACCGCGCCGAGGAGTCGCACCAGGACTACCTGATCAAGAACCCGGACGGTTACTGCGGGCTGGGGGGTACCGGCGTGAAGTTCGGCCTCGGCGCCGAGGTGGCCGCGACGCCGCCGCTGGACGGCAGCGCGCTGCGCGCCGACCGCCAGCTGGTGGTCTACGAGGCGGAGGATTGCCCCTACTGCGAGAAGTTCGAGGCCGACGTGCTGTCCAGCTGGAAGGCCGACGTGCCGTTCGCCAAGACCCGGTCGCAGAAGGCGCCCAACGGCTGGACGCTGGCCGGCCCGCTGTTGGGCACGCCGACCATCGTGCTGTTCCAGCAGGGCAAGGAGGTGTCGCGCTTCACTGGCTACGCCGGCGATGCCAGGAAGTTCTGGCAATGGCTGGGCTTCCACCTGCTCACGCCCGAGCAGCAGCGGATCGCCTTCGAGAACGGCACCGAGCTGCCCGGCACCGGCGCACACCTGAACGAAGCGCGCCCCGGCACCTATTTCGATCCGATTACCGGCGCGGCGCTGTTCCGCAGCGACGCCAAGTTCGACAGCGCCTGCGGCTGGCCCAGCTTCTTCGAGCCGATGCCGGGCGCGCTGCAGTTCCTGCAGGACGACAGCCACGGCATGCACCGCATTGAGGTCCGCAGCGCCAGCTCCGGCATCCATCTCGGGCACGTCTTCGACGACGGCCCGCCACCCACCGGCAAGCGCTACTGCATCAACGGCAACGTGCTGAAGTTCGTGCCGGACGCGCCCAAGGCCTGAAGCCAGGATTTCCTTCCGCCCGCGCAGGTGGAACAATCCTGGCTGGATTCCACGCCCGCCGGGCGGGAGCAAGGCATGCACACCGGACTGTCCGATCTTCGCGTTTCCATCGTCCAGGGCGACACCCGCTGGCACGACCCGGCGGGCAACCGCGCCTATTACGGGCAGCTGATCGCCCCCCTGCACGGTCTGACCGACCTGGTGGTGCTGCCGGAGACCTTCACCAGCGGCTTCTCGAACGACGCCATCGCATCCGCCGAGGACATGCGCGGGCCTACCGTGGACTGGCTGTTGGAGCAGGCCGACCGCCTGGATACCGCCATCACCGGCAGCGTCCAGCTGCGCGACGGCGAGCGCATCTACAACCGCATGCTGTTCGCCGTGCCCGGCGGCGGGCTGGCTTATTACGACAAGCGCCATCTGTTCTCGTATGCGAACGAACACGAGCGTTACGCGGCAGGCAACCGGCGGGTGATCGTGGAGTGGAAGGGCTGGCACATCCTGCTGCAGGTCTGCTACGACCTGCGCTTCCCGGTGTTTTCGCGCAACCGCTTCGACGCCGCACGCCCGGGGCTGCCGGACTACGACTTGGCGCTGTACGTGGCCAACTGGCCCTCGGTGCGCAGCTATCCGTGGAAGACCCTGCTGCGCGCCCGCGCCATCGAGAACGTCTGCTACGTGGTGGGCGTCAACCGGGTCGGCACCGACGGCAACGGCCTGCACTACAGCGGCGACAGCGCGGTGGTGGATTTCCTTGGCCAGCCGGTCAGCGAGTGCATGGACGAGCCGGTGGTGGTGACCACCACGCTGCAGGCCGCCGAACTGCTGGCGCACCGCCAGCGCTTCCCGGCGCTGCAGGACGGCGACGCGTTCACCATCGAGCCGTGACCGTCCCCGCCGGGCGTCCACCCCGGCCTAGAATGGCCGGATGAACGGACATGGCGAATACAAGATGCCGGGGGGCAAGCTGGTGGTGGCCGATGTCGCCATCGCGGCCGACCTGCTGGTCCGGGTGGCGATCAGCGGGGATTTCTTTCTCGAGCCCGACGAGGCGCTGGACGCGATGAACCGCGCGCTGTTCGGGATGCCTTCCGCCGCTGCGCCAGAAGTGCTGGCCGCCGCGGTGGCCGCGGCGCTGCCGGTGGACGCGCGGCTGTTCGGCATCAGCGCGGACGCGGTGGCGGTCGCGGTGCGGCGCGCCATCGACGGTGCGGTGGCATGAACGCCCGCTGGCGCGCGCTGGACTGGCGGCTGGTCCACGCCGGGCCGCAGTCGCCGGCGCTGCACATGGCGCTGGACGAAGTGCTGACCGACGAGGTGGCGGCCGGTCGCCGGCTGCCCACGCTGCGGGTCTGGGAGTGGGCCTCGCCGGCGGTGGTGATCGGCCGCTTCCAGTCGCTGCGCAACGAAGTGGATGCGGAGGGCGCGGCGCGCCATGGCATTGAGGTGGTGCGGCGGGTCACGGGTGGCGGCGCGATGTTCATCGAGCCGGGCAATACCATCACCTACTCGCTGTCGGCCCCGGAGTCGCTGGTGGCGGGCATGTCCTTCGAGCAGTCCTATGCCTTCATGGACGCCTGGGTGCTGGAGGCGCTGCGCTCGCTGGGCATCGAGGCCTGGTACCAGCCGCTCAACGACATCACCTCGAACGCCGGCAAGATTGCCGGCGCCGCCCAGATGCGCCGCGGCAAGGCGGTGCTGCACCACGTGACCATGGCCTACGACATCGACGCCGACAAGATGCTGCAGGTGCTGCGCATCGGGCGCGAGAAGCTGTCCGACAAGGCCACCCAGAGCGCCAACAAGCGGGTCGATCCGCTGCGCAGCCAGACCGGACTGCCCCGCACCGAGGTGATCGCGCGGATGATCCAGACCTTCCGCGATATGCATGGCCTGGTGGACGACACGGTGCGGCCGGACGAGCTGGCCCGTGCGGAGGCGCTGGCACGGGAGAAATTCGCGTCGCCGGCATGGAACGGTCTGGTACCGTGAATCGTGACGCCGGACTGACGCCCGGCCCCGTATGCTTTCGCGTCCGTTCCCCACACAGGAAACTTCCGCATGTCCAGCGTCACCCTCAAAGGCAACCCGGTCCGCGTTGGCGGCCAGCTTCCGGCCGTCGGCAGCCAGACCCCGGCGTTCTCCCTCGTCGGCACCGACCTGGCCGACCGCGCGCTGGCGGATTTCGCCGGCAAGCGCAAGCTGCTGAACATCTTCCCCAGCGTCGATACCGGCGTGTGTGCCGCGTCGGTGCGCCATTTCAACCAGGACGCCGCCAAGCTGGCCAACACGGTGGTGCTGTGCATCTCCGCCGACCTGCCGTTCGCGCAGGCGCGTTTCTGCGGCGCCGAGGGTATCGGGAACGTGGTGATGCTCTCTACCATGCGCGGTCGTGCGTTCCTGCACGACTACGGCGTGGCGCTGGAGGATGGCCCGCTGGCTGGCGTCGCGGCGCGCGCGGTGGTGGTACTGGATGCGGACGATCGTGTGTTGCACGCGCAGTTGGTGCCGGAGATCACCAGCGAACCCGACTACGCCGCCGCGCTGGCTGCGCTTGCCTGAGGATGGTCCGGTTGAGGGCACGGCGTGCCTGTCTGCGCGCCGTCGCGGTGGATCAGGACGGCAGCGTGCCGAACCGGCCGCCGTTGAAGTCCGCGATGGCCTGCAGGATCTCCTGCTGCGTGTTCATCACGAACGGGCCATAGCCCACCACCGGCTCGTCGATGGGCTCGCCAGCGAGCAGCAGCAGCTTGGCGTCGCCGTTGGCCTCGATCGTCACTCCAGTGCCGCCGGTGGACAGCGTGGCCATCTGCGCCGGGCGCAGCACCTCCGTGCCATTGAGCTGCACGGTGCCGTCCAGCACCACCAGCAGCGTTGTCCAGCCCTCCGGCTGCGGCAGCGCGACGCTCCGACCGGCGGACAGGCGTACATCCCAGACGTGCATCGGGGTGAAGGTGCGGGCCGGGCCGCGCTGGCCCGCGTACTCGCCGGCGATGAGGCGGGCGGTACCGACGCCCTCCGGTAGTGCCACCGTGGGGATTTGCGCGTCCAGGATGCCCTGGTAGCCGGCCGGGCCCAGCTTGTCCTTGGCGGGCAGGTTGACCCACAGCTGCACCATCTCGAATGGCCCGCCCTGTGCCGCGTAGGCGCTGGAGTGGAACTCTTCGTGCAGGATGCCGCCGGCCGCGGTCATCCACTGCACGTCGCCCGGCCCGATCACGCCGCCGTTGCCGGCGGAATCGCGGTGCTCCACTTCGCCCGCGTACACGATGGTCACAGTCTCGAACCCGCGGTGCGGGTGCTGGCCGACCCCGCGACGCTCGGTGGTGGGTTCGAAGCGGGTGGGGGCCGCGTAGTCCAGCAACAGGAACGGGCTGCGCTGGGCCACGCCGGGACCGTTGTAGCCGAACATTCCGTGCACCGGGAATCCATTGCCGACCCAGTGGCGGCCGGGGGCGCTGGTGATCTCGAGGATGCGCTTCGGGGAGGTGGTCTGCATGGCGGTGCTCCTGTGCGCAACGGCAGAAGGCCGGTGGCTGCGGGTGCCATGATGGGTTGTTGCTGAATCAGCATCAATTCATCGGAGGGACACGTATCGTTCCGTCAGTGCTTCTTGTGGTCCGTCAGGCCGGGCGCCCTCACTTGGTGAAGCTGATCTCCAGCGCCGCATGGAACGGCGCGCGCGGCGGCACGAACAGCAGCTTGTCGCGCACGTAGCGCTGCAGGCAGATCGCCAGCGGCGAGCTGCCCTGGCGCCAGGTCTGCTGCACGCGGCCGGCAGCGTCAAGGCGCATGACCAAGGTGAACGGGCTGAAGTCGGACTGCGGCCGGCCCAGCGAGCACGCCACCACGCCCGCGTCCAGCAGCTGCTTCTGCGCGGCCAGCATGGCGTCGTGGGCCGGCCCGGACACGCTGGCCTCGTCGGCATCGGCGAGGCGCTTGGCATCGACGTAGTCCAGCGAGGGCGTGGCGGCAGGCGATTGGGCGCCGGCTGCGGCAAGCAGGAGGGACAGCAGGGTAGCGGGCATGGGGCTTTGGCGGCGTGTGGTGTCAGCCCCGATCGTAAGCGCTTCGACGGCCGGCGGGGTCAAGGCGCTTGCGCCTTGGCCGCACAGCCGCCGTGATGCCGGATGGCACCAGCGCCGCGGGGCGAACCGCGTGCGCCGGTGCGATGCGCTCAGCGGTTTCCACCGCGCGGCCCACGGTGGCCGCCGCTGGGCTTGCCACCGGCCGGGCGCGGACCGCGCGGGCCGGCGTTGCCGGGACGACCGCCGCCGGGCTTGCCGCCGCGAGGCCGCTGCGACGGCGCGCCGTAGGGATTGAAGCCGCCGCCGTGGGCGTGGTCGGACGGGAAGTGCGGGGCGTTGCCCGGATGGCCGTAGGGCTTGGGCGCGCGCTGCGGGCGGGCCTCGCTCGCGCCGCCGCCGAACCCGCTGCCCTGGGGCCGCGGCTTGCCGGCGCCGGGACGGCCACCGGCCGGGCGATCGCCATAGGGCTTCGCGCCGTAGGGTTTGTCGCCGAACTTCTTCGGGCCGCGTTGGCCGGGGTTGCGGTGGCCGGATGGGCCGGTGTCCACGCCGTCCGGCACGAACCAGGTACGCATCGCCGCCGGGTTGTCGCCGCGCTGCTCGCCGGGCTTCATGCGCTGGCCGGGTTGGCGCGGACCCTTCACCTTCAGGCGCTTGTCGCGCTGCTGGGCGGCCATCTCGCCGGTGACGGTCAGGCCACCGGCCTTGCGGGGGGCGCCGCGGCGGCCGCGGTCCTCGCGGAACTGGTCGAAGCGGCGCAGCTCGCGGCCTTCGTCGGCAGTGGTGTGGCCGCCCACGTAGCCGTGGCCGCGGGCGTTGCCGGCAACGACTGTCTTGGCCGCCTTGCGCTGGCCCAGTACCGGCATCAGCGTCAGCGCCGACGGCGCGCCGTCCTCCAGCCCGACCGCCTTGCGCAGCGCCTCGACCTCGGCTTGCGGCAGTTCCTGCGACTGCCCGCGCAGCAGCGGCTGCGGCAGGCGCACCTGGCCGTAGCGGATGCGCTTCAGGCGGCTGACCTGGCAGCCCTGCGACTCCCACAGCCGGCGCACCTCGCGGTTGCGGCCTTCCTTCAGCAGCACCCGGAACCAGTCGTGGCGGCCTTCGCGGGGGGCATCGCCGCCGCTGATGCGTTCAATCTCGTCGAACTTGGCCGGGCCGTCTTCCAGCGCCACGCCACGGGCAAGGCGGTCGACGATCTTGTCCGACACTTCGTCCTCCCCTTCCGGCGCACGCACGCGACAGACGTACTCGCGTTCCACTTCGTGGGACGGGTGCATCATCGCGTTGGCCAGCTCGCCGTCGGTGGTGAGCAGCAGCAGGCCGGTGGTGTTGATGTCCAAGCGGCCGATCGCGATCCAGCGGGCGCCCTTCAGCGCGGGCAGGGCGTCGAAGATGGTCGGCCGGCCCTCGGGATCCTCGCGGGTGGTGACCTCGCCCTCAGGCTTGTTGTACATCAGCACGCGCGAGGGTTCGGTCAGCGCGCTGGCCACGAAAGTGCGGCCGTCGATCTCGATTTTGTCGCCGCCGGTGATACTCATGCCGGTCTGTGCGACTTCGCCATTGACCTTGACCAGGCCGTCGGCGATGCGCTGTTCCAGCGCGCGGCGCGAGCCAAGGCCGGCCTGCGCCAGCACCTTGTGCAGGCGTTCGCTGATGCGCGGGGCCTCGGTGTTGGGCGCAGCGTCCCGTTTGAGGCTCAGCGGGCGGCGGGTCTGTTCTTTATTGTTCATGGGGTCTGCTCCGACGATGCGGCGTCCGCGTCGTCTCCGTGGGGTTCTGCGTTGGGTTGGTCCTGGTGGTCGACGGACAGGGCTTCAGGAGCCGTGTCGTCGTCCTGCTGCCCGGCGATGGGGGTTTCCCCACTGGCACCGTCGGTGTTGGTGTCGCTATCGGTGGGTGCGGCGATTGCGTTGGCAGCGGCGTCCGTGGCGGCGTCGGTGGTGGTTCCGGCCGCGCCGGCCGGAATTGCCGGCTCCAGCGGTAGCTGCGGCTCCAGCTCCCCGATGTCCTTCAGTTCCGACAGTGGCGGCAGCTCGTCCAGCCGCTTCAGCCCGAAGTAGTCGAGGAAGGTCTTGGTGGTGGCCAGCAGCTCCGGCTTGCCGGGCACGTCGCGGTGGCCCACCACGCGGATCCAGTCGCGCTCTTCCAGCGCCTTGATGATGCTGCTGTTCACGGTGACGCCGCGGATCTGCTCGATCTCGCCGCGGGTGATCGGCTGGCGATAGGCGATCAGCGCCAGCGTCTCCAGGGTGGCGCGGGTGTATTTGGTCTGCCGCTCGGTCCACAGGCGCGCTACCCAGGGATGCACGTCAGCCTTGACCTGGAAGCGCCAGCCCGAGGCGACCTCGACCAGCTCCACGCCGCGCGCCTCGCAGGCTGCCTGCAGCTCCAGCAGGGCTGATTCCACCGCGTTGTCCGGGATCGGCTCGTCCAGCGGGAACAGACCCTTCAGCTGGACCAGGGACAGCGGCTGGTGGGAGGCCAGCAGTGCGGCTTCGACGATGCGGGTGACGAGGGCTTGGTCGATCTGGGTCATGCGTTCGGCTCGGTTGCGTCATCGAACTCGCTGGACAGCGCATCCACCGCGACGGGGGCGTTGTCGCCGGCCAGTGATTTCACGTAGATCGGCGCCAGCGGCGCGTCCTGCACGATGTCGATCAGCTGCTCTTTGGCCAGCGTCAGCAGGCCGAGGAAGGTGACCACCACGCCCAGCTTGCCTTCCTCGGCGGTGAACAGCGATTCGAACCGGTGGAAGGCGCCGCCGGCCAGGCGCTCCAGCAATTCCCCCATGCGCTGGCGCACGCTGAGGGCGTCGCGCTTGATCGCATGCTGGGTGTACAGCTCGGCGCGCTTGAGCACGTCGTGCAGGGCCAGCAGCATTTCCTTCAGTTCCACGGGCGGCGGCAGGCGCACCGCGGCACGCTCGGGGACGTGGGCGGTGGCCACCGTGGTGTCGCGTTCCAGCCGGGGCAGGGTGTCCAGATCCTCGGCGGCCTTCTTGTAGCGCTCGTACTCCTGCAGGCGGCGGACCAGATCGGCGCGCGGGTCGTCCTCCAGGCCGTCCTCGCTGGGGGGACGCGGCAGCAGCATCCGCGACTTGATCTCGGCCAGGATCGCGGCCATCACCAGATACTCGGCGGCCAGCTCGAAACGCATTTCGTGCATGGTCTGGATGTAATCCACGTACTGCCGGGTGATTTCGGCGACGGGGATGTCCAGGATGTCCAGGTTCTGCCGGCGGATCAGGTACAGCAGCAGGTCCAGCGGGCCCTCGAAGGCATCAAGGATGACTTCCAGCGCGTCCGGCGGGATGTACAGATCCTTGGGGATCTCCACCACCGGCTGCCCAAGCACCATCGCCAGCGGCATTTCCTGCTGCTGGGGTGTGGCCTGCGATTCGGGGCGCGTGCTCGGATTTTGGGCGGGGGCATCGGCCAACGGGCCGCTGCTGGATTGGGATGTCATCTGGTTTGCGGCCCCCTCCGGGCCACAGCATGGGTCGGTGGCCGTATCCGGCCGGATCAGCTTGCACCTGCAGCAGTCCGCCATGCCGGCGCGCATGCGCCCGTCGCGGGGCGGCATCGGAACGGGTGGCGGGAGGCCGGATCGACGGGCGCGGGGCGGCGTGGAGCGCCGGATGGCCGCGCGGGCCGCAGGATCGGGCCTTTCACGATCGGCCAAGGGTACGGGCTGCCGTCACGGCTGTCCACTGGTGCCCCCTACAATGGCGGCATTGGTTCATGGAGGGCGCAGGGCATGTGGTACGTGATCGAGGGGTACGACGGGCAGGACGTGCTGGCGAAACGGCTGGCCGCGCGCCCGGAACATCTGGCGCGTCTGCACGCGCTGCGTGACGAGGGCAGGCTGCTGCTGGCGGGCCCGTGCCCGGCCATCGATGCCGAGGATCCGGGTCCAGCCGGGTTCTCCGGCAGCCTGGTGGTGGCGCAGTTCGCATCGCTGGACGCAGCCCGCGCCTGGGCCGATGCCGATCCCTACTGCGCGGCCGGCGTCTATACCCGCGTCGAGGTGCGGCCCTTCCGCAAGGTGCTGCCGTGACCGCCGGCTGGACCGAGGCCGATATTCCCCGGCTCAACCCGGAACGCGTCGAGCGCATCCGCACCCTGCTGGCGCAGGCCCTGACACCGGTGTCGCTGGAGGTGCACGACGACAGCCACCGGCACGCCGGCCATGCCGGTGCCCGCGGCGGCCAAGGCCACTTCCGCGTGGACATTGTCAGTGCCGCGTTCGCGGGTAAGCCGCTGCTGGCCAGGCATCGCCTGATCTATGCCGCCTTGGGCGAGATGATGCAGACCGACATCCACGCTCTGGCGATCCGCGCCAAAGCCCCGGGCGAGGCCGATTGACGCCGGCTATACTCGGCCAATGGCACCCGCGTGCCACCTGTCTTCCCTTCGGTAAATCAGCTACTTAGGGGACACGTTCCCCCCATTTCTGCAAGCGGCGCATTGCGCCGCCAGGGTCCATCGACGCGCATGCGCCTTTCCACCATCAAGCTGTCCGGTTTCAAATCCTTCGTCGACCCGACCACGCTGCACCTGCCGACCAACATGACCGGCATCGTCGGTCCGAACGGCTGCGGCAAGTCCAACATCATCGACGCGATCCGCTGGGTGATGGGCGAGAGCGCGGCCAGCCGCCTGCGCGGCGACTCGCTGACCGACGTGATCTTCTCCGGCAGCTCCGCGCGCAAGCCTGTCTCGCAGGCCAGCGTCGAGCTGATCTTCGACAATTCAGACCACACCATCACCGGCGAATACGCCGCGTTCAACGAGATCTCGGTCAAGCGTACGGTCAGCCGCGACGGCCAGAGCGCGTACTACCTGAATGGCGGCAAGTGCCGTCGCCGCGACATCACCGACCTGTTCCTCGGCACCGGCCTGGGGCCGCGCAGCTACTCGATCATCGAGCAGGGCATGATCTCGCAGGTCATCGAGGCCAAGCCTGAAGAGTTGCGCGTCTACCTGGAGGAAGCGGCAGGCATCTCCAAGTACAAGGAACGCCGCAAGGAGACCGAAACCCGCATCCGTCACACCCGCGAGAACCTGGACCGCCTGGGCGACCTGCGTGAGGAAGTGGAAAAGCAATTGCAGCACCTGGCTCGGCAGGCAAAACAGGCCGAGCAGTACACGGCGATCCAGGCCGAGCGGAAGATCAAGGACGCGCAGTGGAAAGCGCTGGAGTTCCGCACCTTGGATGCCCGCCTGCAGGGCCTGCGCGAGAAGCTGGCGCGCGAGGAAACCCGGCTGGAGCAGCTGATCTCAGAGCAGCGCCATGCCGAGAGCGAGCTGGAAGCCGGGCGCGAGCGTCGTGAAACCGCCAGCGACGCCCTCAATGCCGCCCAGGCCGCGGTCTACCAGGTCGGCGGCACGCTGGCCCGGGTGGAGCAGCAGATTGCCCACCAGCGCGAGCTGTCGGTGCGCCTGCAGCGTGCGCGCGATGAGGCGCAGGCGGCGCTGGCCGAACTGGGGCACCACATCAGCGGCGACCAGCAGAAGCTCGACGTCCTGAAGGAAGCGCTGGCCGAGGCCGAACCCCGGCTCGAGCTGCTGCAGGAAGAAGACCTGCTGCGCCAGGACGCGCTGCGTGATGCCGAAGCGCGGCTGGCCGACTGGCAGCAGCGCTGGGACGCGCACAGCCGCGAGCAGGCTGAAGCCGCGCGCGCTGGCGATGTCGAGCGCACCCGCATCGAGCATCTGGACCGGCAGATCCTTGACACCGACCGCCGTCGGCAGCAGTTGCGTGAGGAGCGCGCCGGCCTGGATCTGGACACGCTGGCCGATGCCTTCGAGCAGCTGCAGCTCCAGCACGAGACCCAGAAGGAATCGCTGGAATCGCTGACCGGCGAGGTGGAAGCCCGCAAGCAGGCCACCGCCGACGTGCAGGAGCGCCAGCGCGCCGCACAGGCGGAGTTGGCCGAGCTGCGCAAGCAGGCGCAGGCCGCGCGCGGTCGCCTGGCGTCGCTGGAAACCCTGCAGGCCGCCGCGCTGGGGCAGGAGCAGGGCGCGGCCAAGCAGTGGCTGGAAAGCCACGGCCTGCACGATGCCGCCCGCGTGGGCGAGCGCCTGCAGGTGGAGTCCGGCTGGGAGAACGCGGTCGAAGCCGCGCTGGGCCAGCTGATCGAAGCGGTGATCGTCGAGGCGCCGGAGCAGCTGGTCGATGCGCTGGGCGAACTCGGCGAGGGCCGTCTGGCGCTGGTCGCCGGCGCCGCCGACGACACGGTCTACCCCGCCACCTCGCTTGCATCCAAGGTGCAGGGTCCGCGTGCGATCCGCCGCCTGCTGGCGCGCCTGCACGCCGCGGAGACGCTGGCCGATGCGCGCGCGCTGCAGGCCACGCTGGGCGAGGGCGACTCGGTCATCACTCGTGGCGGCGAGCGCTTGGGCGATGGATGGGTGCGCATCGCGCGCTCCGGTGCGGCCAAGCAGGGCGCGTTGCTGCGCGAAAAGGACATCCAGGCCCTGCGCGCCGAGATTGAGCAACTCCAGCTGCGCGAGCGTGAGCTGGACGCCGCGCTGGCCCAGCTGCGCGATGCGCATCTTGTCGCCGAGCAGCAGCGCGAGGACGCCCAGCGCCAGCTGTACATGGCGCATCGCAACGTGTCCGAGCTGGCCGGTCAGCTGCAGAGCCAGCAGGGCCGGCTGGAGAACGCGCGCCATCGCATCGCCCGTATCGATGCCGAACTGGCGCAGCTGGACGAAGCGTTGGAAGGCTACAAGCAGCAGGCCGCCGAAGCGCGCATCCGCATCGAGGATGCGCTGGGCCGGATGGGCAACCTGGAGTCCACGCGGCAGACACTGGAAAACGAACGTCGCTATCTCACCGAGAAGCGCGAAGCCGCCCGTACCGCCGCCCGCGAGGCGCGCGACGCCGCCCATGCGCTGGCGCTGACAGTGGAATCCCAGCGGGTGCAGGCGGTGGCGCTGGCGCAAGCGCTGGAACGCATGGGCGGGCAGCGCGGGCAACTGGATTCACGCCTGGGCGAGCTGGCCGCGCAGCTGGCCGAAGGGGATGCCCCCGTCCAAGCCCTTGAGGCCGAACGCCAGCTTGCGCTGGAGGAGCGCGTACGTGCCGACCGCGAGCTGGCACAGGCCCGATCGGTGCTGGAAGGCATCGATGCCGAGCTGCGCCAGTACGAACAGGTGCGCCAGCAGCGCGACGCGCAGGCGCTGGAGCAGCGCGAAGCGATCAACCAGCGACGCCTTGAGCAACAGGCGCTGGCCCTGAAAGCGGAGCAGTTCTCCGCCGCCATCGCCGAGGCCGGCTTCGCGATGGACGACGTGCTCAATGCGCTGCCGGAGAATGCCGATGCCGCGGCGTGGGAGCGTGCCGTTGCCGAACTGGATGCAAAGCTGCGTCGCCTGGAGCCGGTCAACCTGGCCGCGATCGCCGAGCATGCCGAGGCCGCCCAGCGCAAGGAGTATCTGGATGCCCAGGACGCCGACCTGCGGGCCGCGCTGGAGACGCTGGAAGAGGCGATCCGCAAGATCGACCGCGAGACCCGCGGCCGCTTCAAGGACACCTTCGACCGCGTCAATGCCGGCGTGCAGGAGCTCTACCCGCGCCTGTTCGGCGGTGGCCATGCCTATCTGGAACTCACTGGCGAGGACCTGCTGGACACCGGCGTGGCGATCATGGCGCGCCCGCCGGGCAAGCGCGTGTCGAATATCTCGCTGCTGTCCGGCGGCGAGAAGGCGATGACCGCGGTGGCGCTGGTGTTCGCGATCTTCCGCCTCAACCCCGCGCCGTTCTGCCTGCTGGACGAAGTGGACGCGCCGCTGGACGAGGCCAACGTCGGCCGCTTCACCGCGATGGTCAGCGAGATGAGTCAGACGGTACAGTTCCTGTTTGTTACCCACAACAAGGCGACGATGGAAGCCGCGCAACAGCTCTCGGGCGTGACCATGCGCGAGCCGGGCGTGTCCCGCCTGGTGTCCGTCGATCTGGCCGAGGCCGCGCGCCTGGCCGGTGCCGCCTAATCCGTTTCAGGAGAGCCTATCGATGTCGGACATGACCCTGCTCCGGATCGGCATTGCGGTGGCGATGTCGCTGCTGCTCGGCGCGATCATCTTTTTCGGCCGCAGCCGCAAGGACGGGCAGGGGCGTCGCGTCCCGCGCGAGGCGGGCGGCGAGGCATCCGGGCGGGTGGAGCCCACTGCGGGGGCGGAAGGCGATGCGGCCTGGGAGGAAAACGTCGAACAGGAGGAACTGCCGCTGGGCAATCCCGCGCCGCAGAGCACGCTGGGCAAACGCCCTGTCGACCAGTTCGATCGCATCATCTCCCTGTACGTGGCGGCCAAGGCGGGCAGCAAGCTGCGGGGGCCGGACATCGTGGTGGCCGCCGAGAAGGCTGGCCTGACCTTTGGCTACATGGACGTCTTCCACCGCCTGGTGGACGGTCGCCCCGAGGTCGGGCCGATTTTCAGCGTGGCCAACATCATCAAGCCCGGCAGCTTCGACATGGCGCGCATTGGCGAGGTGGAAACCCCGGCGATCGCGTTCTTCCTGACCCTGCCTGCGCCGATCCCGGCGCTGGACGCCTGGGAAACCATGGAGCCCGCCGCCCAGCGCATGGCCGACCTGCTGGACGGCGTGGTGCTGGACGAGGAGCGCAGCGCGCTGGGCCGCCAGCGTATCCAGCACATCCGCGACGAATTGCGCGCCTACGACCGCCAGAACGCCGCGCCGCCGCTGGGCAAGTCCACCCGCTGGTGACTCGCGGGGGGCCCGGCCGGCAGGCAGGGCTTGGGGTGGGCGGCAGGGCAGGCGACAATCGGCGGCATGACCGACACTGCCGCCCGCATCGCCGACCTTCGCCGCCGCATCGAGGACGCCAACCGGCGCTACCACCAGCTGGACGATCCGGACCTCACCGACGCCCAGTACGACGCACTGGTACGCGAGCTGGAGGCGCTGGAGCGCGAGCATCCCGAGCTGGCCAGCGCGGAGTCGCCGACACGCAAGGTGGGGGCGCCGCCCTCCGGCCGGTTCGCGCAGGTCGAACATGCGGTGCCGATGCTGTCGCTGGCGAATGCCTTCAGCGACGAGGAAGTGGCCGACTTTGTCCGCCGCATCCGCGAGCGGCTGGGGCGCGATGATCTGGTGTTCTCCGCCGAGCCCAAGCTGGATGGACTGGCGATCAGCCTGCGCTATGAGCGCGGTGTGTTCGTGCAGGGTGCGACCCGGGGCGACGGCGCCACCGGTGAGGACGTGACCGCAAACCTGCGCACCATTTCTGTCATCCCGCAACTGCTGGAGGGCGCAGGCTGGCCGGCGCTACTGGAAGTGCGCGGCGAGGTCTTCATGGCGCGCGCGGACTTCGAGCGCTGGAACGCACACGCGCGCCTGCACGGTGGCAAAGTGCTGGCCAATCCGCGCAATGGGGCCGCCGGCTCGCTGCGCCAGCAGGACCCTGCGGTCACCGCGCAGCGTCCGCTGAGTTTCTTCGCCTACGGCGTCGGCCTGGTCGAAGGCGGTACCTTGCCGGAGACCCACTCGGCAACGCTCGCTCGCCTGCGCGATTGGGGGCTGCCAGTCAGTGAGCTGGCCACTGTGGTGCATGGTCTCGACGGATTGCTGGCTTATTACCGGCGCATTGGTGCCGCCCGCGACGCACTGCCGTTCGACATCGATGGCGTGGTCTACAAGCTGGACGACTACGCCGGCCAGCGCGAGATGGGCTTCGTCTCGCGCGCGCCACGCTGGGCGATTGCGCACAAGTTCCCGGCGCAGGAGCAGGCCACAGTGCTGGAATCGATCGAGGTCAACGTCGGCCGCACCGGCGCGGTGACGCCGTGGGCGTTGATGCGGCCGGTGCAGGTGGGCGGCGTCACCGTGACGCGGGCCACCCTGCACAACGCCGACCACGTGGCCCGGCTGGATGCACGCGTGGGCGACACCGTCATCGTGCGGCGCGCCGGCGACGTGATCCCCGAGGTGGTGCAAGTGGTGCTGGACGAACGGCCGCCCGGCACGCAGCCCTGGTCCATGCCCGCGGCCTGCCCGGTCTGCGGCGCCGAGCTGGTGCGCGAAGAAGGCGCCGCGGTATGGCGCTGTTCCGGCGGACTCAGTTGCCCGGCCCAGCGCGTGCAGGCGGTGTTCCACTTCGCGTCGCGCCGGGCGATGGATATCGATGGCCTGGGCGAGCGCTACATCGAATCGCTGGTGGACTTCGGCTACCTGCGAGATGTCTCTGATCTTTATCGGCTGACGCTGGACGATCTGCTGGAGATGAAGCGCCGTGCCGATGAGCGGGAGGGTTCTGTGCCGGAGACGGTCAAGGCCGGCAAGGTCGCCACCAAATGGGCCCACAACCTGATCGAGGCGATTGACCGCAGCCGCACCACCACGCTGGCACGCTTCCTGTTCGCGCTCGGCATTCCCCATGTCGGTGAGAGCACCGCCAAGGCGCTGGCGCAGTGGTTTGGGGACCTCGCACTGATCCGGCGTCTGCCGTGGCCGCTGTTCAAGCGCGTGCCCGACATCGGCGGCGAGGTGGCGCGGGCAATCGGTCATTTCTTCGACCAGCCGGGCAACCAGCAGGTCATCGACCGGCTGCTGGAGCGTGGCGTGCGGATTGACGACACCCGTCCGCCATCGCCCGCGCTGCGCGAGGGCCTGGACCTGCCCACGCTGCTGGTGGACCTGGAGATTCCGAAGGTCACCGCGATCCGTGCCGGTCAGTTGGGTGCCGCGTTTGCCGACGCGCAGGCACTGCTGGACGCGCCGATGCATGCCCTGGTCGCCGCCGGCTTACCGGCCGAGTCCGCGGCAGCGCTGGTGGCTTGGCTCGAGGTGGAGGCCAACGCCCGCCTGCTGTTGCGCAGCGCGCAGGCGCAGGCGGATTTGCGGGCGCGCCTGCCGGAGCGAGGCGGGCAGGCCGCCGGGCCGTTGCTAGGCAAGACCGTCGTACTCACTGGCACCTTGTCGTCGATGAGTCGCGACGCCGCGAAGGAAAAGCTCGAAGCGCTGGGTGCAAAGACGGCTGGAAGCGTATCGAAGAAGACCTCGTTCGTGGTGGCCGGTGAAGCGGCCGGATCCAAGCTGGCGAAGGCCGAGGAGCTGGGTGTCGAGGTCTGGGACGAGGCGAAGCTGCTCGCATTCCTGGCGGAGCACGCATGAAAGCCCCGCTTGCCGCCATGTTGCGTCGTTGCGGGAGGCGCGCGCCATGACCGGCTGGCAACCCACCGCCACCTTCGAGGCGCTGCGCCTGCGCGCCGCCTTCAACCGCCTGGTGCGCGAATTCTTCCATGCGCGTGGCGTCCTGGAAGTGGAGACGCCGGTGCTGTCGCTGGCGGGGAATACCGAGCCGAACATTGCCTCGTTCTCGGTGGAGTTCTCCGGGCGAACGGATGGCGCGCCGCGCACCCGATGGCTGCGCACGTCGCCGGAATTCGCGCTCAAGCGTCTGCTGGCGGCGGGTATCGGTGATTGCTTCGAGCTGGGCCGGGTGTTCCGCGATGGTGAGGCGGGTGGTCGCCACAACCCCGAATTCACCCTGCTGGAGTGGTACCGCATTGGCTGGGATCACCTGCACCTGCTGGACGAAACGGTGACGCTGGTGCGCGCGGCGTTGGCGCTGGTCGGGCGAGAGGCGTCACTGCAGGTGACGACGTTCCGCGATCTCTACCGGGATCGGCTGGAGCTGGACCCGCTGCTGGACGATGTCGGGATTCTGCGCAACGCGCTGGGCGACGTGGCCATCGATCCCGACGGCCTGACCCGCGACGACTGGCTGGACCTGCTGATGACCCACCGCCTGCAGCCCACGTTCGATCGTGATGTGCTGCTGGCGGTCCACGACTGGCCGGCCTCGCAGGCGGCGCTCGCCCGTATCCGTCCGGACGATCCGCCGGTGGCCGAGCGCTTCGAGCTGTACCTGGGCGCGCTGGAACTGGCGAACGGCTACCACGAGCTGGTCGACGCCGCCGAGCAGCGCGCGCGCTTCGTCCGCGACGGCCAGGTGCGTGCGGCTCGCGGCCTGCCCGCGGTACCACTGGATGAGGCGCTGGTGGCGGCACTGGAACACGGGCTGCCGGCCTGCGCGGGCGTGGCGCTGGGCGTGGATCGCCTGCTGATGGCGCTGCTGGACACAGATCGCATCGCCGACGTGCTGGCATTCGATTTTGCGCGCGCCTGACAGGGGGGCGCTGTCCGGTACGGGTGAATGAATGCTGGGTGTCCGCGCGGCGGCGTGCGCGACGTATTTTTCCTGCTGTTAAGCCGGCCCGCCTAGAGTCGGGCATCGGGATCGCGCCCATGCCGGGCCGAGGGATAAAGGAGCCAGACCATGCGTACCCTGATCGCCACCTTCGCCGGCCTGCTGGCCGCCTCGGCCGCCCTGCCGGCTGCTGCCCAGTACTACGGTGACGATGGTTACCGCGGCGGCGGCATCGTCCGCTGTGAATCCGAGGATGGCCGCACCCGCGAGTGTCCCACCGGGGGTGGGCGCGTCGTGCTGGAGCGGCAGATTTCCCGCGCGCCCTGCATCGAGGGGCGCAGCTGGGGCGATGGTCGCAGTGGCGTCTGGGTCACGCAGGGCTGTCGCGCCGACTTCCGCGTGCTGGGCGGCGGTCATGACGGCCCTCCGGGCGGTGACATCGTGCGCTGTGGCTCCAATGACGGGCGTTACAACCGCTGCGCCCTGCCGGGTCGCGGGCGTGCGCAGCTGGTGCGCCAGTTGTCCCGATCGGCCTGCATCGAAGGCCAGAGCTGGGGTGCCGACCGCGGCAGCGTCTGGGTTGCGCAGGGCTGCCGCGGCGAGTTCGCGCTGGTGCGCGGCGGCGGTTGGGATCGCCCCGATTACGGCTACGGCAGCCGGGTGTTCCGCTGCGAATCCCATGATGGCCGCTACGTGGCGTGTGCCGCCAATATCCGTGCCGGCGTCCGGCTGGTGCGCCAGCTGTCCCGTGCGTCTTGCATCGAAGGCCGCAGCTGGGGCTATCAACGCACCGGCATCTGGGTTGCGCAGGGCTGTCGTGCGGAGTTCCTCAGTTTCTGAGGCATGGAGCAGGCGGGTGGGCGTGGTTAAATGGGCGGATGACCGATGATGCCGCGATCGATTACGACCGTTACGACCATATCCGTCCGATCCGCTGGACCGGTGATGCGCTGGAACTGCTGGACCAGCGCGTGCTGCCGTTCACGGTGGTGCACGAGGCCTGCCGGACCAGTGAGGACGTGGCCGAGGCCATCCGCGCCCTGACTGTGCGCGGCGCGCCGGCCATCGGCATCGCAGCGGCTTGGGGCGTGGTGCTGGCCGGGCGGGCCCTGGAGGCCGTCAGTGCTGCCGATGCCGCCCGCCAGCTGGAGCCCGCCCTGCAGCAGCTCAACGCCGCAAGGCCGACGGCGGTGAACCTGGCCTGGGCGCTGGCGCGCATGCGCCGGGCGCTGGCGGCGGTCGCCCCCGGGCAGGATTGGCGCCAGGCGCTGGAGCGCGAGGCGCGGGCGATCGAGGCCGAGGATCTCGCCGCCAACCGGGCGATGGGGCGTGCGGGCGCCGCGTTGATCGGCCTCGGCAGCGGTGTGCTGACCCATTGCAACACCGGGTCACTGGCCACGGCGGGCTTTGGTACCGCGCTGGGCGTGATCCGCGCCGGCGTCGCTGCCGGCCGCATCGAGCGCGTCTTTGCCACCGAGACCCGGCCCTGGAACCAGGGGGCCCGCCTGACCGTGTGGGAGCTCGGCCAGGATGGCATCGATGCCACCCTGATCGCCGATTCCGCCGCGGCGCACCTGATGAGGACCGGGCAGGTGCAGTGGGTGGTGGTCGGCGCCGACCGCATCTGCGCCAATGGCGATACCGCCAACAAGATCGGCACCTACTCGCTGGCGATCGCGGCCAAGTACCACGGGGTGAAGTTCATGGTGGTCGCGCCGTCCTCGACCGTGGACATGGCCACGGCCAGCGGCGATCTCATCGAGATCGAAGAGCGCGACCCGGCCGAGCTACTGGCATTCCGTGGCAAGCGCGTGGTGGCGGAGGGCGTGCGCGCCTGGAACCCGGTGTTCGACGTCGCGCCGCACGATCTGATCGACGCCATCGTGACCGAGCAGGGCGTGGTGGAGCGGCCCGACGCGGCACGCATGCGGGCGCTGTTCGGCTGACCCGTGCCCGATCGGCAGGCGCGCGCAAACGGTTGATTCTCCGCGATATCCGGGGTGCGTTACCTGCCCCCGGATGGTATGATTTCCCGTTGCTGGAATTCCCGTTTGGCCTGCGTGCGGACCTTGTGTCCGTAGGGCGCCTGCGGGCTGGAATTCACGATTGGAAACGGACGCACGATGGCCGATCTCGCCAAGGAAATCATCCCCGTCAAGCTGGAAGACGAGATGCGGCGGAGCTACCTCGATTACGCCATGAGCGTGATCGTGGGGCGCGCACTTCCGGACGTTCGGGATGGCCTGAAGCCGGTCCACCGCCGCGTGCTGTTCGCGATGAACGAGCTGGGCGCGCACAGCAACAAGCCCTATTACAAGTCGGCGCGCATCGTCGGTGACGTCATCGGTAAGTACCACCCGCACGGCGACAGCGCGGTGTACGACACCCTGGTGCGCATGGCGCAGCCGTTCTCGCTGCGCTACATGCTGGTGGACGGGCAGGGTAACTTCGGTTCTATTGACGGCGACTCTGCGGCGGCGATGCGTTACACCGAGGCGCGCATGTCGCGCCTATCGCACGAGCTGATGGCCGACATCGACAAGGACACCGTCGACTTCCAGCCCAACTACGACGAGAAGGAACTCGAGCCCACGGTCATGCCGACCCGGGTACCGAACCTGCTGGTCAATGGCTCCGCCGGCATCGCGGTCGGCATGGCGACCAACATCCCGCCGCACAACCTCGGCGAAGTGGTCGATGCCACCATCGCGCTGATCGACAACCCGCAGATCGACATCGATGGTCTGATGGAGTTCATCCCCGGCCCGGATTTCCCCACCGCCGGCATCATCAACGGCGTCGGCGGCATCCACGTCGCCTACCGCACCGGCAAGGGCCGCGTGCGCATGCGCGCCAAGGCCGATATCGAGGTGGCCGATAACGGCCGCGAGTCGATCATCGTCACCGAGATCCCCTACCAGGTGAACAAGGCGCGGCTGATCGAGAAGATCGCCGAGCTGGTGAAGGAGAAGAAGCTCGAGGGCATCAGCGAGCTGCGCGACGAGTCCGACAAGGACGGCATGCGCATCTACATCGAGGTCAAGCGCGGCGAATCCGCCGAGGTCGTGCTGAACAACCTCTACGCGCAGACCCAGATGGAGTCGGTGTTCGGCATCAACATGGTGGCGCTGGTCGATGGCCGCCCGCAGCTGCTGAACCTCAAGCAGATCCTCCAGGCCTTCGTGCGCCACCGCCGCGAGGTGGTGACCCGCCGCACCATCTTCGAGCTGCGCAAGGCCCGTGCCCGCGCCCACATCCTCGAAGGCCTGACCGTCGCGCTGGCCAACATCGATGAGATGATCGAGCTGATCAAGACCTCGGAAAACCCGCAGGTCGCCAAGGAGCGCATGCTGGCGCGCACCTGGCAGCCGGGCCTGGTCGGCAGCCTGCTGGCCGCGGCCGGCGCCGAGGCCTCGCGTCCGGAGGACCTGCCGGCTGGCGTGGGCCTGTTGGCGAGCGGCTACCAGCTCACCGACACCCAGGCCCAGCAGATCCTGGAGATGCGCCTGCATCGCCTGACCGGACTGGAGCAGGAGAAGCTCACCGACGAATACTGCCAGCTGCTGGAGGAGATCGCCGGGCTGATCCGCATCCTGGAGAACCCGGACGTGCTGATGGACGTCATCCGCACCGAGCTGCGCGACCTCAAGGCCGAGTTCAACGACCCGCGCCGCAGCGAGATCCGCGCCTCCGAGGAGGATCTCGACATCCTCGACCTGATCGCGCCGGAAGACGTGGTGGTCACCCTGTCGCACGCAGGCTATGCCAAGCGCCAGCCGGCCACCGCCTACCGCGCGCAGAAGCGCGGCGGCAAGGGCCGCAACGCCGCGGTGACGAAGGACGAGGACTTCATCGACCAGCTGTGGCTGGTGAACACCCACGACACCCTGCTCACCTTCACCAGCCAGGGCCGGGTGTTTTGGCTGCCGGTCTACCAGCTGCCAGAAGCCGGCCCCAATGCGCGCGGCCGGCCGATCATCAACTGGATCCCGCTGGAGGAAGGCGAGAAGGTGCAGGCGGTGCTGCCGGTGCGCGAGTACGAGGACGGCAAGTTCGTGTTCTTCGCCACCAAGGGCGGCACGGTGAAGAAGACCGCGCTGACCGAGTTCGCCTTCAAGCTGGCGCGCGGCAAGATCGCGATCAGCCTGGACGACGGCGATGCCCTGGTCGGCGCGGCACTGACCGATGGCCAGCGCGACATCATGCTGTTTGCCAGCAATGGCAAGGCGGTGCGCTTCGACGAGGCCAGCGTCCGCGCCATGGGCCGCACCGCCACCGGCGTGCGTGGCATGAAGCTGGCCGAGGGCGAACGGGTGGTGAGTCTGATCGTGGTCGATGGCGAGGGGGATATCCTGACCGCCAGCGAAAACGGGTATGGCAAGCGCACCGCGCTGGACGCGTTCCCGAAAAAGGGGCGCGGCACCCAGGGCGTGATCGCGATGAAGACCAACGAGCGCAACGGCGCGCTGGTCGGCGCAATCCAGTTGTCGGATCACCACGATGTGCTGCTGATCTCCGACGGCGGCACGCTGGTCCGCACGCCGGCATCGGACATCTCGCAGGTGGGCCGCAACACCCAGGGTGTCACCTTGATGCGTCTGGCCGAAGGGGAGAAGCTGCAGGCGATCGAGCGCCTGGACGCCACCCTGGACGCCGCTGCCGACGAGATCGCTGACGCGGCGGAATGAGCCGCGGCGATGCCCCCCGGCGGGGACGCCCCGGCCTGCGATTTCGCGCTCGACTTCGGGTAGCCTGTCCCCGTGCATGCCGGGGACGGTGCCTGTGCGTGCACCGGGGAAACGGACGGCGGAGGAAGAATGGACGCGTGGGCATGGGGGGCGATCGCTGGCGTGCTGGTGGTGGTGATCGGCATCGCCATCTGGTGGTACCTGCGCGACGACGGTGATGATCGCCGTCCAGCCCCCCGCTACGCGCCACGCCCGTCGGACGACGAGGGCGACGCGGATGCCGCCCCGCTGGACGCCGAGGCTGCTGCGGATCCCCGCATTCCCACCGGCCGGGCACTGGTACGCGAGCTCTATGCCGCCGCGGTGACGCCTGCATCGGCGGCCGATCCCATGCCGGCCGACGAGGCCGCTGCCGCGCACGCCGCCATCGCCGCGGCCTGTGCCAACCTGCTCTCCCGCACCCAGTTCCAGGCCCGCCACATGCCGCGCCGGCCGCAGCTGTTGCCCAAGCTGATGCGTGCGCTGAATGATCCCGACATCTCGCTGGAACAGATCGCCCATATCGTCAGCGAGGATCCGACGCTCTCCGCCAACCTGTTGCGGATCGCCAACAGCCCGTTCTACCGGATCCAGGAAAAACCGGTCGAAAGTCTGATGCGTGCGGCAACGCTGCTGGGCCTGGATGGCCTGCGGCCGGTTATTGCCGCCGCGCTGCTGCAGCCTGTCATGCAGACCGGAGATGGCCCGCTGGGTCGCCTGCCGGGCGTGATCTGGGAGCACACCCAGCTGGCTGCCGACGTGGCTGCCGGGATGATACGCGCCGGGCGTGGACAGGAGGATGCCTTCGCCGCGCAGATGGTGGGCTTGCTGCACGGGCTGGGCGCCATCGTGGTGGCGCAGGTGCTGCGGGACAACTATGCGCTGCATGCGCACCTGGCCCCCGATCCGCGCACGGTGGCGCGCGTCCTGGACGAGCAGGCTGCGCCCATGGCCCATCGCATCGCCATGGCGTGGGAGCTGTCCGATCGCATAGGCGTAGCGCTGGAGGCACAACGCGCCGAAGCCATGCCCACCGACCCGCTGGGCCGTGCATTGCGGGCCGGCCGCATCGCCGCGGCGCTGGCCATGCTGGTGCGTGAGGGGCGCTTCAGTCGGGACGAAGGCCTGGAGATGCTGGAAGCTTGGGCCGCCAGCCGCGGCGTCAGTGCCGATTTTGCCGGGATGTGGGTGCGGCTGCTGGCTTGACCTGTCCGGCCGCCACCCCACCTCCGTGATGCCGGCGGCAGGGAATGGCAGTCAGGTGGGGAGATGGGCCAGCACGTACTCCGCGGAAGAGACCCGGAATTCACCCGGTGCTTCCACCCACAACCCCCGCACGATGCCGTCCTCGGCATACAGGGCGAAGCGCTTGCTGCGCACCCCCATGCCATAGCCGCTGGCATCCAGCTCCAGCCCCAGCGCGCGGGTGAGGTCCGCATTGCCGTCTGCCAGCATTTTCATCCCCGGCGGCACATGCTGGCTCTTGCCCCACGCGTGCATCACGAAGGCATCGTTGACGGCCATGCAGGCCACCTCGATGCCCTTGGCGCGGAAGGCATCGTAGTGCTCCACGTAGCCGGGCAGGTGGCGTTCCGAACAGGTCGGGGTGAAGGCCCCCGGCACCGCGAACAGGACCAGCTTGCGATTGCCGAACAACGTGTGGGTATCGATCCGGTGGACGCCGTCCTCGATGTACTGCAGGACGGCTTCGGGGACGCGCTGGCCGATCTGGATGGACATTGGGGGCCTCCTGTATGGCTGAAAAAATCCTGACTGCGGTTGAGCGGGCCGGCGGCGCGTCTCTTGAGCGACGATGCCCTTGCTCCCATCTACTGGGTCGCGGCAGTGGTACTGCCGCAACTCGCAGGAGGAGGATGCTATGAACACGATCACTCATACCCATGATTCCAGGATCACGCAAGCGCCGCGTCGTACCGGCCAGCTCTCGGCTGCGGATGACGTGCGTCAGCTGTTCGAACGGTTCTTCCAACTGGGCGACCTGGCCGATGGGTCGTCGGTGGTGACCAGCGAGTGGACGCCGCGGGTGGACATCCGCGAGGAGGACAACCGCTTCCTGATCCTGGCCGATCTGCCCGGTATCGATCCGGATGATGTCGAAATCATGATGGACAAGGGCATCTTGTCGATCAAGGGCGAGCGCAAGAGCGAGGTGCAGGAGCACGCCGAGCGCTACAGCCGCATCGAGCGCCGCTACGGCATGTTCCACCGCCGCTTCGCGCTGCCCGACAGCGCCGATCCGGAGGGCATTACGGCCCAGGGCCACAACGGCGTGCTGGAAATCAGCATTCCCAAGCGGCCTGAAACCACCCCGCGTCGCATCCCGGTTGGCAAGCGCGAGACCCGC
Source organism: Thermomonas sp. (assembly GCF_046293095.1). GTDB lineage: Bacteria > Pseudomonadota > Gammaproteobacteria > Xanthomonadales > Xanthomonadaceae > Thermomonas. Next base: position 146,192 of record NZ_JBKBPN010000001.1, on the reverse strand, counting down.
GTGTCCTGATGCGGCCACGCGCCGGACGTCGGGGCCCGGTGAGTGTATGTTGGACGGCCCGCGCTGCTCGCGGGCCGTCTTTGTTGGGGCATCCTCCAACAGACCGTCTCCCCCCGTGGTTGTGCGGCCCATCGTGCAGCGGTGATCCGCAGCATGAACGGCCGGAGCTGTCGCATCCATATAGGTGGTGACGACATGGAGGACATATCGGGGAAGGCCCGGCATGTCGTATCTTCCCCCCTTTGATCTGGAAATTGGCTGGCATGGAATTCAAGGACTACTACGGCATCCTCGGGGTCGAACCCAGCGCCGGCGAAGCGGAAATCAAGACGGCCTACCGCCGGCTGGCGCGCAAGTACCACCCGGATGTCAGCAAGGAAAAAGGCGCCGAGGAGAAGTTCAAGGCCGTCAATGAGGCCTACGAGGCGCTGCGCGATCCGCAGAAGCGGGCGGCCTATGACCAGCTGCGCGCCAGCGGCTACCGCCCGGGCGACGAGATCCGGCCGCCGCCGGGTGGCTTCGGGCGCGGTCCGGGCGGGCAGCCCGATTTTGACTTCGACGAGATCTTCGCCGGCGGTGGTGCCGGCGGCGGGTTCTCCGACTTCTTCGAGAACCTGTTCGGAGGCCGTGGCCGCGCCCCCGGAGGCGCCCGTGCAGGGCAGCCGATGGGCGACACCCGCGCCAGGCTGGCGGTGCCGCTGCATGCGGTCTACAACGGCAGCAGCGTGCGCATCGGCGTGGCCGGCCGCACGCTGGACGTGCGCGTGCCCAAGGGCATACGGCCTGGCCAGGTCATCCGCTTGGCCGGGCAGGGCAACGGCGGCCGCGACCTGCTGTTGGAAGTGGAGTACGCGGCCGACCCGCAGTTCGAGGTCGATGGCCGCAACATCCTCTACACCCTGCCGGTGGCGCCCTGGGAAGCGGCGCTGGGGGCCACGCTCAATGTGCCCACCCTGGGCGGGCCGGTTGAGGTGAAGATTCCGCCGGATTCGGAAGCTGGTCGCAAACTGCGGCTGCGCGGTCGCGGGCTACCCGGTAGCGGCAATGCGCCGGCGGGCGACCAGATCGTCGAACTGGAGATCCTTGCGCCAAAAGCGCATACGGAGGCCCAGCGCAAGGCCTATGAAAAGATGCGCGATGCGTTCGGTGACGACTGGCGGCGTGCGTAACCGGCGGCGTTCCCGCCGGCGCCCGCGGGCAGCAGGCCGTGGTTGTGGTCTCCGGCCCGTCGCATCGCCCGCGCCCGCATGCGCCGCTTGGCCATGCGGGTGCCTGGCTCAGGCGGTGCCGGCCCCGCTGCCGGCGTTGCCGGGCAGGTACTGGCGAATCATCTCCGCCAGTTCGGACTCGCTGAACGGCTTGGTGATATAGGCCTTGGCGCCCTGACGCATGCCCCAGACGCGGTCGGTGTCCTGGTCCTTGGTGGTGACCAGAATCACCGGGATGTGTTTGGTGGCCGGATCCCGGGTGATCGAGCGGGTGGCCTGAAACCCGTTGAGGTTGGGCATCACCACGTCCATCAGGATCAAATCCGGCAGCTCGCGCTTGGCGGCTTCCACACCGGCCGCACCGTCTTCGGCGGTCAACGCCTCGTGACCGAGCTTTTCGACGATGCGACGGATGCTCATCAACTGCGAGGGCGAGTCGTCAACGATCAGAATGCGAGCCATGCGGAAAATCCCCTGGGTATGGGTTCGATTGTAGCGGTAGGTCGTCTGCCTGCAACCCGGTCAGTGCCCGCTGTCGATGCGCACCAGGGTGCGGCCGAGCGAGCCGCCGGCCAGCATCCGGGTGAACACCTCGGGCAGTGTGTCCAGGGTGGTTTCGTGGGTGCAGATCGCGTCCAGGTTGTCCGGTTTCCAGTCGTGCGCCAGCCGGCGCCAGACCTCGTCGCGAATCTCGCGTGCGGTGCCAGCCGAGGCCACGCCCAGCAGCGAGACGCCGCGGATGATGAACGGCATGACCGTGGCGTGCAGCTCGGGCGAGGCCGCCAGCCCGCAGCTGGCGACATTACCGTAGGGTGCGGTCTGGGCCAGCAGGCTGGCCAGCATGGCGCCGCCGACATTGTCCAGGCCGCCGCCGAAGCGCGCCGAATCCAGTGGGCGGTTCGGGGCCAGGGCCTCGCGGCCCAGCACGGCGTGGGCGCCGAGTGCGCGCAGATAGTCGGCCTGGTCGGCCTTGCCGCTGATGGCATGCACTTCGAAACCGGCCTTGCGGAAGATGGCGATGGCCAGCGAGCCCACGCCGCCGGTGGCACCGGTCACCGCCAGCGGGCCCAGTGCCGGTGTCTGCCGGTTCTCGATCATGCGCAGCAGGCCCAATGCGGCGGTGAAGCCGGCGGTGCCCAGGATCATCGCCTCGCGCAGGGTCAGGCCCGCGGGCAGCGGAATCACCCAGCGCGCGTCCAGGCGTGCGTAGTCCGCATAGCCACCGTCACGGGTTTCCGACAGGCCGCAACCGGTCACCAGCACCGGGTCACCCTCCTTGAAGCGTGGATCGGTGGAGGCGACCACATGGCCGGCGACGTCGATGCCGCCGACCAGCGGGAACTGGCGCAGGATCTTGCCCTTGCCGGTGCCGGCCAGGGCGTCCTTGTAGTTGACCGAGGAGTACGCGGTCTTGATCACCACGTCGCCGGGGCTTAGGTCGTCCAGCGCTAGGGTTTCGATGCCGGCGTGATAGCCGGTTGCGTCGTTATGGATGCGGAAGGCGCGGAAACGGGTGGGGATGCTCATACGTCCTCCGGGGTGAGTTGCAATTGCGAGCGGCGCTTCTCGTCCAACCACTTGTCGGCCTGCGCCGGCACGTAGCTGCGCATCCAGGCCAGCAGGGCGTCGATGTCGCTGCCGTGCCACATGTCCTGGCGCTGCTCGGGATGCAGAAAGCGCTCGCGCACCATGGTGTCCAGCATCGCCATCAGCGGCTGCCAGAACCCGTTCGCTTCGAGGAAGGCGCAGGGCTTCTTGCCAAGGCCCAGCTGGCGCCAGGTCAGCATCTCGAACATTTCATCAAGCGTGCCAAAACCGCCGGGCAGGGCGACGAAGCCGTCGGCCAGTTCGAACATCCGCGCTTTGCGGGTGTGCATGGAGTCGACCACCTCCAGCCGGGTGACGCCCTTGTGCGCCACTTCCCAGTCCACCAGCTGCTGCGGGATGACGCCAATCACCTCGCCGCCGCCCGCCAGCACGGCGTCGGCCACCGTGCCCATCAGACCGACATTGCCGCCGCCGTAGACCAGCGCGATGCCGTCATCGGCGAGCCGCTTTCCCAAGCGGCGGGCGAGGGCGACGTAGGCCGGATCGCCACCGGCGTTGGAACCGCAATAGACGCAGAGGGTCTTCATCCTGCACTCCTGAAATGGGTCAAGGCCGCCTGGGTGGCGCTCATGCCGGCGAAGGCGGCGAGTGCCGCGACCGCGAAGCATGTCCACACCGGCCAGCCGGCCCGCAGCGACAGGCTCAGCGCTGGGAAGAACGCCAGCCCGCCCAGCACGAACCAGAAGATATCCATCGACAGTCGCGCCACCTGGCGCGGGTCGCCGGTATCGACATACAGCCAGCCCAGCACCAGCAGCGACGTCACCGGCAGCGCCGCCACCAGTGCGCCCAGCAGGCCGGGGCGCTTGGCGAGGCCCGAGGCAAGCAGCACCAGCGCCACCGTGATCGTCGTCTTGAGCAGGAACTGCAGGGGCATCGGCGTGGCGGGGTCTCGAAATGCGAACGGCGCCGCGAAGGCGCCGTCCGGGGACGCGGGCGGCCTCAGTTGGCCTTGTGGATCGCCCGCTTGTGCACCGCCATCGCGGCATCGTGCACGGCCTCGCTCAGCGACGGGTGCGCATGGCAGATGCGCGCCAGGTCGTCGGCGCTGCCCTTGAACTCCATCGCCAGCACGCCCTCGTGCACCAGCTCGGAGACGTTGGCGCCGACCAGGTGCATGCCCAGGATGGTGTCGGTCTCGGCGTGCGCCAGCACCTTCACGAAGCCTGCCGGCTCGGCCATCGCCACCGCACGGCCGACCGCCGCGAACGGGAAGCTGCCGGCCTTGTACGGGATGCCCTCGGCCTTCAGCTGCTCCTCGGTCTTGCCGACCCAGGCGATTTCCGGCTCGGTGTAGATCACCCAAGGGATGGTGTCGAAGTTGACGTGGCCGGGCAGGCCGGCGATGAGCTCGGCCACCGCGATGCCTTCCTCGAAGCCCTTGTGCGCCAGCATCGGGCCGCGCACGCAGTCGCCCACCGCCCACACGCCGTCGACGCCGGTGTGGCAATGCTCGTCCACCACGATCTGGCCGCGCTCGTTGAGCTGCACGCCGGTGCCCTCGGCCAGCAGGCCACGGGTGGCGGCGCGGCGGCCCACGGCCACCAGCAGCTTGTCCACCACCAGGGTCTGCTCGGCGCCCTTGTCGTCGGTGTAGCGGACGTGCACGCCGTCCTTCTTCACTTCGGTGTTGCTGACCTTGCAGCCCAGGCGGATGTCCAGCCCCTGCTTCTTGAACTCGCGGGCCGCGACCTTGCTGACTTCGGCATCGGCAGCGGCGAGGAAGGTGGGCATGCCCTCGAGGATGGTGACCTCGGCGCCCAGGCGGTTCCACACGCTGCCCAGTTCGAGGCCGATCACACCGGCGCCGATCACGCCCAGGCGCTTGGGTACCTGTTCCAGGTTCAGTGCACCCACGTTATCGATGATGTGCTCGCCGAACTTGGCGAACGGCAGCTCGATGGAGTCGGAACCCGCGGCGAGGATGACGTTGGTGCCCTTCAGCGCGATTTCGCTGCCGTCGTGCTGCTTCACCGTCACCACGTTGCCAGGCTGCAGCTGGCCGAAGCCGTAGAAGGTGGTGATCTTGTTGGCCTTGAACAGCGCCGCGATGCCGCCGGTGAACTGCTTCACGATGGCATCCTTGCGGGCCACCATCTTGGCCACATCGATCGCAGGCGACTTGAAGCTGATGCCGTGCTGGTCGAACAGGTGGCCCATGTTCCAGAACTGGCGGCTGGAATCCAGCAGCGCCTTGGACGGGATGCAACCCACGCGCAGGCAGGTACCGCCCAGTGCGGGCTTGCCGTCCTTGCCGAGGGCGGCATCGATGCAGGCGGTCTTCAGGCCCAGCTGCGCGGCGCGGATGGCGGCGTGGTAGCCGGCCGGGCCGGCACCGATGACGACGACGTCGAATTGCTGTTGTTCGCTCATTGCTTTGTTCCTGAACTTGGTAGCGGGGGCAGGATTCGACCTGTGATGCCCCGAAACAGGACGGGAACCGTTGCCGGTTCCCGTCGCCGGAATCACATGCCCAGCAGCATGCGGTGCGGGTTTTCCAGCTGGTTCTTGATGTCGACCAGGAACAGTACCGCGTCCTTGCCGTCGATGATGCGATGGTCGTAGCTCAGCGCGATGTACATCATCGGCGCGGCGATGACCTGGCCGTTCTCGACGATGGCACGCTCCTTGATGGCGTGCATGCCGAGGATGGCGCTCTGCGGCGGGTTCACGATCGGGGTGGACATCAGCGAGCCGAAGGTGCCGCCGTTGGTGATGGTGAAGGTGCCGCCCTGCAGGTCGTCCAGGCCCAGCTTCCCGTCGCGTGCCTTCTTGGCGTAGTCGGCGATGCCCTGTTCGATCTCGGCAAAGCCCATCCGTTCGACGTTGCGCAGCACCGGCGTGACCAGGCCCTTGTCGGTGGCCACGGCGATGCTGATGTCGGCGTAGCCGTGGTAAATGATGTCGTTGCCGTCCACCGAGGCATTGATGATCGGATGGCGCTGCAGCGCGTTGGCGGCCGCCTTGGCGAAGAAGCTCATGAAGCCGAGCTTGATGCCGTGGGTCTTGACGAAGTCGTCCTGCAGCTCCTTGCGCATCTCCATGACCTTGGCCAGATTGACCTCGTTGAACGAGGTCAGCATGGCGATGGAGTTCTTGGACTGCATCAGGCGCTCGGCGATGCGGACGCGCATGCGGGTCATCGGCACGCGCTCCTCGGGGCGGGCGCCGCCGGCCACGCCGGCGGTCTTGCCGCTGGCGTAGTTGACGATGTCTTCCTTGGTGACCATGCCGCGGCGGCCGGTGCCGGCCACGTCGGCGGGGTTCACGCCGCTGGTGGCAGCGGCGAAGCGGGCGCCCGGCGGCAGGCTGTCGGCAGCGGCCGGCACCGGCTTGGCCGGTTCGCTCTTGGGGGCTTCGGCTTTGGGGGCTTCGGCTTTGGATGCTTCGGGCTTGGCAGGCTCGGCGGCCGGGGCAGCCGCCACGGCGCCTTCCTCGATCACTGCGATCACCTGCTGGCTGGTGACGGTGTCACCTTCCTTGAAGCGGATTTCCTTCAGCACGCCGTCGACCGGCGAGGGAACCTCCAGTACGACCTTGTCGGTTTCCAGGTCGAGCAGGTTTTCGTCGCGCTTCACCGCGTCGCCGGCCTTCTTGTGCCAGCTGGCGATGGTGGCGTCGGAGACGGATTCGGGGAGAACCGGGACTTTGACTTCGATGGCCATGAGGGCGTCCTGTCGGAATGCGGAAATAGGTTAGTCGGCGTCGCTGTCGCCGCCCAGCGGGTTCACCAGGGCGTCGGCAAGCAGCTTGTTGAGTTCGGCCACGTGGTCGGCCATGTGGCCGACGGCGGGCGAGGGCGAGCGTGCGCGGCCCGCGTAGCCCAGCACCTGCTTGGGCTGCAGGCAGGCGCGCAGATGGTGCTGGATCTGGTACCAAGCGCCCTGGTTCTGCGGCTCTTCCTGGCACCAGATGACCTCGGTGGCGGAGGCGAAGCGCTTCAACTCCGCGGTCAGCTCCGGACGCGGGAAGGGATACAGCTGCTCCACGCGGACCAGGGCCACGTCCTTGATCTCCTGCTTCTGCGCCTCTTCCAGCAGGTCGTAATAGACCTTGCCGGCGCAGACCACCACGCGCTTGACCTTCTTGGCGGTCGCGGTGGTGTCCGGGATGAGCCGCTGGAAGCTGCCGTTGGCCAGCTCGTCCAGCGTGGACACCGCCAGCTTGTGGCGCAGCAGCGACTTGGGCGTCATCACCACCAGCGGCTTGCGCGTGCTTTGACGCATCTGCCGACGGATCATGTGGAAATCCTGCGCCGGGGTGGTGGGCGTGCAGACCACCATGTTGTCCAGCGCGCACAGTTGCAGGAAACGCTCCAGCCGCGCCGAGCTGTGCTCCGGGCCCTGGCCTTCGTAGCCGTGCGGCAGGTACAGGGCCAGGCCGCACAGGCGGTCCCACTTGGCCTCGCCGGCGGCGAGGAACTGGTCGATCACCACCTGCGCACCATTGGCAAAGTCGCCGAACTGGGCTTCCCAGATGTCCAGAGTCATCGGATCGGCGGTGGCATAGCCGTATTCGAACGCCATCACCGCCTCCTCGCTGAGCAGCGAGTCGATGATGGTGACGTCCTCGGGGTTTTTCACCAGCTCGCGCAGCGGCAGGTGGTAGGCGTCGGTGTTCTGGTCGTGCAGGATCGCGTGGCGGTGGAAGAAGGTGCCGCGGCCGCAGTCCTGGCCGACCAGGCGCAGGCGATAGCCTTCGTCCAGCAGGGTGGCATAGGCCAGGTTTTCGGCGAAGCCCCAGTCGCCCGGCTGCTCGCCGGCTGCCATCTTGCGGCGGTCGTCATAGATCTTGGCCACGCGCGGATGCAGCTTGATCGTGTCCGGAATGGTGTTGATCCGGCTGGCCAGCGCGTCCAGCGTCTTGCGCGCCACCCGGGTATCCACCGGATCGGACAGTTTCCCGGACAGGAACGGCGACCAGTCCACGGCCAATGCGTCGGGCTGTGGCTTGGCCAGCTCCGTGGTGACTTCGCCAGCGTCCAACTTGGTGCGAGTGGCATCCACCAGCGCCTGTGCCTCGGTGGCCGGTACGCTACCTTCAGCGGCCAACCGCTCGGCATACAGCTCGCGGGTGGTCTTCATCGACCGGATCTTCTTGTACATCACCGGCTGGGTGGCGGCCGGTTCGTCGGCTTCGTTGTGGCCGTGGCGGCGGTAGCAGACAAGATCGATGACCACGTCCTTGCCGAAGGTCTGGCGGAAATCCAGCGCCAGTCCGGCGCAGAAGACCACCGCTTCGGGGTCGTCACCGTTCACGTGCAGCACCGGGGCGTCGACCATCTTGGCCACGTCGGTGCAATACAACGTGGAGCGGGCGTCCTCGGTGGCGCTGGTGGTGAAGCCCACCTGGTTGTTCACCACGATGTGTACCGTGCCACCGACGCGGAAGCCGCGTGCCTGCGACATCTGGAACAGCTCCATCACCACGCCCTGACCCGCAAAGGCGGCGTCGCCGTGGATCAGGATCGGCATCACCTGCTTGCGCTCGTGATCGTTGCGACGGTGCTGGCGCGAGCGTGCGCTGCCGGCCACCACCGGATCGACGATTTCCAGGTGCGACGGGTTGAACGCCAGCGCCAGATGCACCGGGCCGCCGGGGGTGGCCACGTCGCTGGAGAAGCCCATGTGGTACTTGACGTCGCCGGTGTGGGCGTGGCCTTCGCTACGGGTGTGCTCGAACTTGCCCTCGAACTCGTCGAACAGTTTGCGCGGCGGCTTGCCCAGGGTGTTGACCAGCACGTTGAGACGGCCGCGGTGGGCCATGCCCATCACGATGTCCTTGACGCCCTGGGTGCCGGCGCGGCGGATGGTGACGTCCAGCAGCGGGATCAGCGATTCGCCGCCTTCCAGCGAGAAGCGCTTCTGGCCGACGTACTTGGTGTGCAGGTAGCGCTCCAGCCCCTCGGCGGCGGTCAGCCGTTCAAGGATGCGGCGCTTGTCCTCATTGGTCAGTCCGTAATTGCCGGCTGCGGCTTCCAGGCGCTCGTACATCCAGCGGCGCTGATCGGCGTCGGTGATGTGCATGAACTCGGCGCCGATGCTGCCGGTGTAGGTGGCTTTCAGCACGGCCAGCAGCTCGCGCAGCTTCATGCGCGGCCGTCCGGCCACGCCGCCGGTGCTGAACTCGCTGTCCAGGTCCCGCTCGGAGAGTTGATGGAATGGCAGGGTGAGGTCGGGCGGATCCAGCGGCGGGGTCAGCCCCAGCGGGTCCAGCTTGGCGGCCAGATGGCCGCGCGAACGGTAGGCGGTGATCAGGCGGCCGACATGGCGCTCGCGCTCGTCGCCGGCACCTGTGCAAGGCCTGGCCTGGCGGGCCTGGCGGCTGGCTTCGGCGATCTGGGCAATCACCGCCGAATGCGGGATATCGCCGGTTTCGCGCCCTTTCAGGGCATCGAAATAGTGCTTCCACTTGGGGTCCACGCTGTCCGGCGCGACCAGGTACTGCTCGTAGAGATCTTCGATGTACGCGCCATTGGCGCCGAGCTGGGAGGTTTGGGCGAACTGCTTGAGGAGACTGTCCACGGTGTGGCAAGCAACCTATCGGTGGGGTGGGGGGTGTGCCCGTTCCGGCGCTGGCCTCAGGTCAGGACGGGACAAAATCTGAATGCGCGCAAGCAAAGAGTCGGAATTATAGCCGCAGGGGTGCCGCGGGCGCATGCGACCGAAGTCAATAAGCGGCGGATTTCAGATGCCCAGCGCCCGGTATTCAGTCACGGGACGGGATCGCTCCCAGATTTCCTCGAACCGCTGCTGCAACTGCCGCACCCGGGCGCGGCCATCCAGGCAGGCGCTGCCGGCCACGTCGTCGCCCTGCGCGCGCACGTAGTAGCCGCCGGCGTCGGTGGCCACCATCGCGGCGCGGTCCTCGCGGTAGGCGGGATCCACCACTTCGCGGAACTGGAACACGCTGGGCAGGCGCTGGGCCAGTGCCAGCAGCTTCATGCGCGCGGACTGCGGCGCGGCGGCATCGTGCAGCAGCACGCGCACCTCGACCTCGCGGCCGGAGGTGGCGAAGGCCCGCAGCGCCGCCAGCACGTCGGGGTGGTCGAACAGCCACGGTTCGAGATCCAGGCTGCGGATCCACACGGCCCGCCGTGCGCCCGCCAGCACGCGGGCGGTGACTTCGACCGCGCTGGCCTTGTCGGTGATCCGCAGCAGGCCGTCGTTGGCGGCGTCCTCGGTCATGGCGCGTCCTCCTCGTCCAGGCGGTAGTGGCCGGCGGCCAGCAGGGCCACCACCGTGGCCTTGCCCGCCTCCGCAAGTCCAGCGTACAGCGTCGCATCGACGGTGTCCGCGGCGGCCAGCCGGCGAGCGTCGTCTACGTCGAGGGCGTGGGCGGCGCCGCCGGCGTACAGCCGCGCCGCGCCCGGGCCGCCCTGGCGGGCGCGCCGCCAGGCCATCCGCGACCACGGGTGTCGCCACAGCCGGGCCCCGGCGGCCAGCGCCCGCTCCAGCGCGGTACGCGGCGGGGCATCGTCGTCGGGTGCCGGCTGCACGGCGCTACGGTAGGTGGTGATGAAGGCGCCGAACCAGTCGCCAAAGCGGTCGGGATCGTCCATCCGCAACCGGCGCAGCGCCGCTTCCACCCGTGCCATCGCGGCCTCGTCGATCTCGGTGGCATCGGCAGGCAGCACGAGATCGGGGTCGGCGTAGCGCAGTTCGTCCGGGGCGTCGGCGGCCAGCGTGTCGGCGTAGTCGCCCAGCAACTCGGCCGCGGACGGCGCGCGCATGCCCACCGAGAAGGTCAGGCAAGGGTCTTCCGCCACGCCGTGGTGGGGGACGCCGGGCGGCAGGTAGAGCATGTCGCCGGGGCCCAGCACCCAGTCGTGGGTGGGCTGGAAGTCGCGGAGCAGCTTGATGTCGACGTCGTTGCGGAACTCCAGCGGCGGCGCGGGCGAGGCGTCGATCTGCCAGCGGCGGTGGCCCTGCGCCTGCAGCAGGAACACGTCGTACTGGTCCACGTGCGCGCCGACGGAGCCGCCGGTGGCGGCAAAGCTGACCATGATGTCGTCGATCCGCCAGCGCGGCAGGAAGTCGAAGTGTGGCAACAGCGCACGCAGGTCGGCATCCCATTTGTCCACGTCCTGCACCAGCAGCGTCCAGTCGTGGTGGGGCAGGCCGGGGAAATCGTCCTCCGCGAACGGCCCGTGGCGCACCGTCCAGCCATCGCGGGCCTTGTCATGCTCGATCAGCCGCGCCAGCACGCCGTCCTCGCAGGCCAGCCCGGCCAGGTCTTCCGGCGTGATTGGCGAGACGAAGCCGGGAAAGGCGTTGCGGATCAGCAGCGGACGCTTCTGCCAGTAGTCGCGCAGGAAGGTTTCCGGTGGCATGCCCAGTGGGGCCGGCCCGGCAGCGGCGTCGATTTCGATGGGCGGGGGCACCTCGGTCATCGCCTCGGTTCCTTGCGTTCGTCGGCCAGGCGGCTGGCGAGGTTGGCGCGCGCGGCCGCAGCGAAGGCCCGGCAGGCCCCCGCATCGACCAGCGGTGCCTCGCCGCGGAGCCGCGCCAGCAGGTTGCTGGCGACAGGATGGGGTGTGAGGAGCACGTCGCAGGGGAGGCGGGCGACGGTGTCCAGGCTGCGCTCAAACGCGGCCACGTAGGCCGGATGGTTGATGAAGCGGAAGTGGCCGTCGGTCAGCGCGCTGTGGCTGTCGATGTAGGCAAAGTCGAGGCACCGCCTGCCTTCGCAGGACCGCCACGTCCAGCTGGTTCCGCCGGGGGCGTGGCCGGGCGTCGGATGCGACTGCAGCACGAGGTTGCCGAGGCGCACCGCGGCGCCTTCGGCCAGGGGGCGCACGTCGGCCACGGCGGGAAAGCCGGCCAGCTCGCCGAACTGCGGGTCGTCGTGGCCGGGCTTGCCGGTCCGCAGGGTAGCGACCGCAGGGGCGCGTGCCAATACGGGAGCGCCTGTGGCCCGCTGCAGGCCGGCCAGCCCGCCGGCATGGTCCATGTGCTCGTGGGTGTTGAGCAGGCGCTTGACCTGCCGCGGATTGATGCCGAGCGCGCGGACGTTGGCGAGGATCGCGTCGGCAGCCCGGTCGGTCGCGCCGTCGATCAGGATCGCGCCGGCATCGCCCACCACCAGGATGGACGCGATGCCGCAGGTGCCGACGAAGTAGGTGTTCCCGAAGATGCGACGCGGCGGAGCGCGGTCGCTCCAGCCGTCCATCGGGCTGGCGTCAAGCGGGCACGCCGGCACGTCCACGGGCGCCGGCACACCGTCGATTGGGCGCGATGGGCCGCTCGCGGCCAGCGCCAGCAGGGCCGCCACCAGGACTACCGGGTGGCCAGACTGCATGTCAGATCTCCCGCGCCAGCCGCTCCGCCAGGCCGGTGTAGCGGCCCGGGGTCATGTCCAGCAGGCGTGCCTTGTCGGCATCGGGCAGATCCAACGCGGCGATGAAGGCACGCATCGAGTCCGCCGTGATGCCCTGGCCGCGGGTCAGCGCCTTGAGCTGTTCGTACGGATTCGGCAGGCCGTGGCGGCGCATCACCGTCTGCACGGCCTCGGCCAGCACTTCCCAGCTGGCGTCGAGGTCGGCGGCCAGCCGCTCCGGGTTGACGCTCAGCTTGCCCAGGCCGCGCTGCAGGGCGTCGAAGCCTATCAGCATGTGGCCGAAGGCGGTGCCCAGCGCACGCAGCACGGTGGAGTCGGTGAGGTCGCGCTGCCAGCGGCTGATCGGCAGCTTGGCGGCGAAATGCTCGAACAGGGCGTTGGCGATGCCGAAGTTGCCTTCGGCATTTTCGAAGTCGATCGGGTTGACCTTGTGCGGCATGGTGCTGCTGCCCACTTCGCCAGCCTTGACCGCCTGCCTGAAGTAGCCTTGCGAGATGTAGCCCCAGATATCGCGGCACAGGTCGATCGCGATGGTATCGATGCGTTTGGCGGCGTCGCACAGTTCGGCGATGCCGTCGTGCGGCTCGATCTGGGTGGTGTAGGGCTGCCAGTCGAGATCAAGCGACTCGACGAAGCGGCGCGAGAACGCCGGCCAGTCCACGTCCGGATAGGCCGCCACGTGGGCGTTGTAGTTGCCCACCGCGCCGTTGATCTTGCCGGGCATCGGCAGCCCGGCCAGCACCGTGCGCTGGCGGTGCAGGCGCGCCACCACATTGGCCAGTTCCTTGCCGACGGTGGTGGGCGAGGCAGTCTGGCCGTGGGTGCGCGAGAGCATTGGCAGCGCGGCGTGCTCGTGCGCCATTGCGCGCAGCGTCTGGATGAGTGCGTCGAGTTTCGGCAGCAGCACGTCCTGCCGCGCCTGACGCAGCATCAGCGCGTAGGACAGGTTGTTGATGTCCTCGCTGGTGCAGGCGAAGTGCACGAACTCCAGCGCCGGGCCCAGCTCGACATCGTCCTTCAGCTGTTCCTTGATGAAGTATTCCACCGCCTTGACGTCGTGGTTGGTGGTCGCCTCGATGGCCTTGACCCGCGCCGCGTGTTCGACCGAGAAGCCGTCGGCCAGCGCCCGCAGACGCGCCACGGCGTCAGCGGAGAACGGCGCCAGTTCCGGGATGCCCGGCTCGGCGGCCAGCGCCAGCAGCCATTCCACTTCCACGATCACGCGGGCGCGAATCAGCCCGTATTCCGAGAAGATCGGGCGCAGCGGATCGACCTTGCCGGCATAGCGGCCATCGAGCGGAGACAGGGCGGTCAGGGCGTTGGACATGGGCAGCGTGCGGGCGGGTAAACGCGCATTCTAAACCGTCGCAGGGCTATGCTCCGGGGCACCACACCCCTGGAGCAGCCCATGGCCACGCGCATGACCCGCAGCAAGACCCGCACCGAGCACGACAGCATGGGCGCGTTGCAGGTGCCTGCCGATGCGCTGTGGGGCGCGCAGACCCAGCGTGCACGCGACAACTTCCACATTTCCGGACGGCCGATGCCAGCGGCGTTCGTGCGCGCGCTGGCGCTGGTCAAAGCGGCGGCGGTCATGGTCAATGGCCACCTGGGGCTGCTGGATTCTCCCCGCGCCGACGCCATCGTGGCGGCCGCCACGGCCATTGCCGGTGGGGCCCACGCCGACCAGTTCCCGGTGGATCGCTACCAGACCGGCTCGGGCACGTCCAGCAACATGAATGCCAACGAGGTGATCGCCCATCTGGCCAGCGCCGCCTGTGGCCAGCCGGTGCATCCCAACGATCACGTCAACCTGGGTCAAAGCAGCAATGACGTGGTGCCGACGGCGATCCGGGTGATGGCGGCACTCGAGGTGCGGCAAGCCCTGCTGCCGGCACTGACGCATCTGCGCAAGACCATCGGCAAGCGCGCCAAGACATTGGGCAGCGTGGTCAAGACCGGCCGCACCCACCTGATGGATGCCATGCCGCTCACGTTTGCGCAGGAGTTTTCCGCCTGGGCCGCACAGTTGGACTCGGCGCAGGCCCGGATCGAGGACAGCCTGAAGCGCGTGCGCCGGCTGCCGGTTGGCGGCACCGCCATCGGCACCGGCATCAATGCCCATCCCAAGTTCGGCAAGCGCGTGGCCAAGGCGTTGGCGGCCGCTACCGGCATCAAGTTTGTCCAGGCCGACAACCTGTTCGAAGGCTTGGCAGCGCAGGATGACCTGGTGGAGCTGTCGGGTCAGCTCAATGCGCTGGCGGTGGCGCTGATGAAAATCGCCAACGACCTGCGCTGGATGAACTCCGGCCCGCTGGCCGGGCTGGGCGAGATCGAGCTGCCGGCCCTGCAGCCGGGCAGCTCGATCATGCCGGGCAAGGTCAATCCGGTGATCCCAGAGGCGGTGTGCATGGTCTGTGCCCAGGTCATCGGCCTGCATCAGGCGGTGACCGTGGCCGGGCAGAGCGGCAACTTCCAGCTCAACGTGATGCTGCCGCTGATCGCCAGCAACCTCGACGAGGCCATCGGCCTGCTGGCCAACGCGATGCGCGCCTTGGCCGACCAGGCCATCGCCGGCCTGCGCGTGCGCGAAGACCGCGTTGCCGCCGCGCTGGCGCGCAATCCCATCCTGGTCACCGCGCTCAATCCGGTGATCGGGTACGAGCGGGCGGCACGGATCGCCAAGCGCGCCTACGCCGAAGGCCGTCCGGTGCTGGAGGTGGCGCTGGAAGACAGCGGGCTGGACGCCGACACCTTACGTCGGCTGCTGGACCCGGCCGCGCTCACCCACGGTGGGATCGGGGGTTGAGGCGGGCCGCAGCGCCCGTTCTCAGCGCCCGTTCGGGTTGAACGCGATTGGCACCGTGACATCGGCGGCGACCGGCTGGCCGTTGCGGATCGCGGGCTGGAACTGCCAGCGCCGCACTGCCTCCAGCGCGGCACGATCGAGATAGCGGTTGCCGCTGCTCTCGGTGATCTCCAGACGGTCCACGCTGCCGTTCGCCGCCACCGTGACCCGGATCTGCACCGTGCCGCCGGCGCCCATGCGCAGGGCTTCCTGCGGGTAGCGCGGCGCGGGCGTGGAGAGCGGTTCCGGCGTCGTACGGTCGGTGGCGGCGGCGGTGGCGGGTGGCGGTGCTGGCGCAGGCGCGGCCGGGCGCGCGGGAGCCTGGAGGATCCGGGCCGGGCTGTCACCCGGCGCCACCGGGGTGTCACTGGCGCTGCCCTTGCCAACCACCCGCAGGCCGCTGGCACCGTCCTGGCGTCCTGCAACATCGGGAGGCAGCGGGGCGGGTAGCGATTCGGTCTGGCCGGGCGCGGCCTCGGAGCCGTCGGGCTTGTAGAAGTCGTAATCGTGCCGCGAATTCAGCCAGACCAGCAGGAACAGCAGCAGGCCGATGCCGAAGGCGATGGCCAGACGCTTGAGCAGGCGGGGCGACAGCGGCAGGGCGGGCCGGGATGGCGGCGGCGGAGCGGACGGCGACATGCCTGCATTCTGGCACAGCCCTGACGGGCGGCCTGTGATCAGGCGCGCGCTCGGTGATAATGACGGTTCACTTTCGACCCGCCAGATCCCCATGCTTGATCCCGTCCTGTTGCGCAACCACACCGCCGATCTCGCCGAGCGCCTGCGCGCCAGTCGCGGCTTCGAACTGGACGTGGCCCGGCTGGAGGCGCTGGAAGCTGACCGCAAGCGCATCCAGGTGCGCACGCAGGAGCTGCAGAACCTGCGCAACACCCGCAGCAAACAGATCGGCATGCTCAAGGCCAAGGGCGAGGACGTGACCTCGGTGATGGCCGAGGTGGCCGGCTTCGGCGAAGAGCTGAAGGCCTCGGAAGTCGAGCTGGAGCGCATCCGGGTCGAGATCGAAGCCATTGCGCTGGGCATTCCCAACCTGCCGGATCCGTCCGTGCCGCTGGGCGCCGACGAGACCGCCAACGTCGAGCAGCACCGCTGGGGCACACCGCGGACATTCGAGTTCCAGGTCAAGGACCACGTGGAGCTGGGTGCGCGCCACGGCTGGCTGGACGGCGAGACCGCGGCCAAGTTGTCCGGCTCGCGGTTCACTGTGCTGCGCGGCCAGCTGGCTCGCCTGCACCGTGCGCTGGCGCAATTCATGCTGGATTTGCACACCGGCGCGCACGGCTACGAGGAAACCAACGTCCCGGTGATTGTCAACGCCGAGTCGATGCGCGGCACCGGCCAGCTGCCGAAGTTCGAGGAAGACCTGTTCTCCACCCACCTGGGCGAGCACAAGCGCTACCTCATCCCCACCAGCGAAGTGCCGCTGACCAATATCGTCCGCGACGAGATCCTCGACGCCGAGCGCCTGCCGCTGCGGATGACCGCGCATTCGATGTGCTTCCGTTCCGAGGCGGGCAGCGGCGGCCGCGACGTACGCGGCATGATCCGCCAGCACCAGTTCGAGAAGGTCGAGCTGGTCAGCATCGCAAAACCCGACGAGTCAGGCGCCGAGCATGAACGCATGACCCGCAGTGCCGAGGCCGTGCTGGAAAAGCTGGGCCTGCCGTACCGCCGCGTGCTGCTGTGCACCGGCGATATGGGCTTTGGCGCCACCAAGACCTTCGACCTGGAGGTCTGGCTGCCGTCGCAGGGGACCTACCGCGAGATCTCGTCCTGTTCCAACTGCGGCGACTTCCAGGCCCGCCGCATGCAGGCGCGCTGGCGCAACCCGGCCACCGGCAAGCCGGAGCTGGTGCACACGCTCAACGGGTCCGGCGTGGCCGTGGGGCGCGCGCTGATCGCGGTGATGGAGAACTACCAGCAGGCCGACGGCAGCATCGTGGTGCCGGAGGTCCTGCGCCCTTACATGGGCGGGGCCGACCGCATCGCCTGACGCACCTGATTCGTGCAGCTAAAAAGCGGGCCCGCATTGCGGGCCCGTCGCGTTCCGGCAGGGGGGAGGGCGCGGAAGGGTTCAAGCGGCCAGCGGCAGGATCGCGTCAATGCGCGCCTGCGCGGCGTCCAGCGCCTGGGTGCACAGGTCGGGCGAGATGTTCAGGCCCTCGGCGCTGACGAACTCCACCGCGGTGATGCCCAGGAAGGCGAACACCTGGCGCAGGTAGGGCTCGACGAAATTGCGCCCGCTGTCCGCCGGGTGCTGCCCGCCGTAAGTGGCGGCCACCACGATGCGCTTGCCGCCGGCCAGGCCCTGCGGGCCGTCGGCGGTGTAGCGGAACGTCTTGCCCGCCACCGCGATGCGGTCGATCCAGGCCTTGAGCTGGCTGGGAATGCCGAAGTTGTACATGGGCGCGCCCAGTACCACGATGTCGGCAGCCAGGAAATCCTCGAGCGCGCGGGCCGAGCGTGCAGCCTCAGTGGGGTCGGCCTTGGCCAAGCTGGCGCCGTCCAGGTGGGGCAGGACGTGCTCGCCGGCCAGGTCGCGGTGCAGGACCTCCAGGCCGGGGACGTCGCGCGTCCAGCGTGCGACGATGGCGGACGAGAGCGCGCGGCTGGCCGAGCCGTCGCCGAGGATGCTGGAATCCAGATGCAGGAGTTTCATCGGAGTGCCTTGTGGGGAAGCGGCGTTGCCGTGTGGGCGGCACTCTAGGCTGTTGCTTTGATGGGATAAGCGTGATCAGATATCACTAATCGTTCCATAAATGGAATTATCGACGTGCATGACCTGAATGACCTCTACTACTTCGCCGCGGTCGTGGACCACGGCGGGTTCGCCGCCGCCGAGCGCGCGCTGGGCATTCCCAAGTCGCGGCTGAGCCGGCGTATCAGCGCACTGGAGACGGAACTGGGCGTGCGCCTGTTGCAGCGTTCCACCCGCCGCTTCGCGGTGACCGATGTCGGCACCAGCGTGCACCGTCACGCGCAGTCCATGCTGGCCGAGGCCCAGGCCGCCCGCGAGGCGGTGGACCGCCTGAGCGCAGAGCCGCGCGGCAGCGTGCGGGTCAGCGTGCCGGTGTCGATGGCGCAGCAGCAGATGCCGAAGCTGCTGCCCGAGTTCATGGCGCTATATCCAAAGGTGCGGGTGCAGCTGGTGGTCAGCAACCGTCGGGTGGACGTCATCAACGAAGGCGTGGACGTGGCCATCCGCGTGCGCAGCAAGCTGGACGAGGACGGCAGCCTGGTGATGCGCAGCTTCGGCCAGATCCAGGAGCTGCTGGTCGCCAGCCCCGCCTATCTGGATCGCGCCGGTCGCCCGCAATCCCCGGAAGAGCTTGCCCAGCATGTCACCCTCAGCATCAGCGAGGACGAGGCGCGCCAGCGCTGGGAGCTGCACGGCCCGGACGGCGAGGTGCGCCGGATCGAACTGCAGCCGCGCGTCACCGGGTTCGATTTCCCGATGATGCAGGCCATGGCCGAGGCAGGCATCGGCATCACCCTGCTGCCGGAGACCATCTGCGCCGAGGCCGTGCGCTCGGGTCGGCTGGAAGTGGTGCTGCCGGATTGGCGGCTGCCGCAGGGCATCGCCCATGCGGTGTTCGCCTCCCGTCGCGGTATGTTGCCGGCGGTGCGCGTGTTCATCGATTTCCTGGCGCAGAAGCTGCCACCGATGCTGGAGGCCGCACGGCTGGGCTGCAGCGACCCCGAATGCCTGAAGGCCAAGGCGAAGGCCCGGGCGAACGGCAAGGCCAAGGCCCCGGCATAGGGATGGCGGAAGCGGTGAGATTCGAACTCACGGTGGTATCGCTACCACGGCGGTTTTCAAGACCGCTGCCTTAAACCACTCGGCCACGCTTCCGTGTATCTGCGGATTGTCTCACGGCGGTTTTACTCGGCGCATCCTGCGCCTCGCCCTGCGGGCCAGCGGCTGCGCCGCTGTTCGCTCTGGCATCCTGCCTGCGCGAGCAAGACCGCTGCCTTAAACCACTCGGCCACGCTTCCGTCGATGCCTGCGATTGTCGCATGCAGAGCCTCCGCTGGCACACTGTGCGCATGCCCTATACCCCCATTGTCGCCACCCTCGGTTACGTCCTGTCACCCGACCGTCGTCGCGTGCTGATGATCCACCGCAACGCCCGTCCCGGCGACCAGCACCTTGGCAAGTACAACGGTCTGGGCGGCAAGCTTGAGCCCGACGAGGACGTGCTGGCCGGCCTGCGTCGCGAGCTGCGCGAGGAAGCCTGCATCGAATGCAGGGCCGTGCGCCTGCGCGGCACGATCAGCTGGCCTGGTTTCGGCAAGCAGGGCGAGGACTGGCTGGGCTTCGTGTTCGTGGTGGATGCCTTTTGCGGCGAGCCGCCCGAACGGAACCCGGAGGGCACGCTGGAGTGGGTGGACGTCGATCGCCTGCTCGAGCTGCCACTGTGGGAGGGCGACCGCCATTTCCTGCCGCTGGTGTTCGACGCCGATCCGCGCCCGTTCCACGGCGTGATGCCGTACCGCGACGGGCGCATGGTGTCCTGGCGCTACTCCCGGGTCTGATCCCGCGCAACGCTGCATTCCGATGGGATGCTCCCCCCGCGCATGCGATGAGCGCACAATGAAGCGCTTATCCCCCATCAGGAAACTGCCATGACTGTGAAAGCCTGGGGCGCCCACGCCGCCGACCAGCCCATCGTCGCCCTCGACATCCAGCGCCGCGCGCCGGGCCCGCACGACGTCCAGATCGAAATCGCGTACTGCGGGATCTGCCATTCGGACCTCCATACCGTGCGCTCGGAGTGGCCCGGGACGCTGTACCCGTGCGTGCCCGGCCACGAGATCGTCGGCCACGTCAGTGCCGTCGGTGGCGAGGTGACCGGCTTCAAGGTCGGCGATACCGTTGGCGTCGGCTGCATGGTCGGCAGCTGCCAACATTGCGCCGCCTGCGAGGAAGGCTTGGAGCAGTACTGCGAGCAGGGCATGGTGGGCACCTACAACGGCCCGACCGCCGACGCGCCCGGCCACACGTTGGGCGGCTACTCGCAGCGGATCGTGGTGGACGAGAAGTTCGTCCTGCGCGTGCGCCATCCGCATGACCAGCTGGCGGCCGTGGCCCCGCTGCTATGCGCCGGCATCACCACCTATTCGCCGCTGCGCCACTGGAACGTTGGTCCGGGCAAGAAGGTCGGCATCGTCGGCATCGGTGGCCTCGGCCACATGGGCATCAAGATCGCCCATGCGATGGGTGCGCGTGTCGTGGCGTTCACCACCAGCGAGTCCAAGCGCCAGGAAGCCCATGCGCTGGGTGCCGACGACGTGGTGATCTCGCGTGACGCCGAACAGATGAAGGCCCAGCGCAACAGCTTCGACTTCATTCTTGATACCGTCGCTGCCAGCCACGACCTGGATGCGTTCACCAGCCTGCTCAAACGCGACGGCACGCTGTGCCTGGTCGGTGTCCCCGAGCACGCGCATCCTTCGCCCAGCGTCGCCAACCTGATCTTCAAGCGTCGTGCGATCGCCGGTTCGCTGATCGGCGGTATCAAGGAGACCCAGGAGATGCTGGACTTCTGTGCCGAGCACGGCATCGTCGCCAACATCGAGATGGTCCGTGCGGACCAGATCGAGACGGCCTATGAGCGCATGCTCAAGAGCGACGTGAAGTACCGTTTCGTCATTGATGCAGCGACCATGTGAGGCTTTGCGGCGATTGTCCACAGCAGCTGTGGATGGTGCGTCGCATAACGATGTGGATAAGCGTCTGATCGCAAGGCGCTGCAAGGGCTCCAGCGGAGTGGCGAATTGTTCGCCACTCCGTTTTTTGTGGCCGTTGCAGTGCGCGCCGGTTGTACACAGGGCTTGTGGATGCAACGCGTATAACGGTGTGGATAAGCCCGCGTCCGCCAAGCCTGGCGCGGCTGTCAACGGGTTTGGCTGGAAAATCGCCAACGCGAATGCATGCACATGAAGCAAGGCGAGGCCGGTTGTCCACACATGCTGTGGATGGAGTGCCGTATAAGAGTGTGGATAACGGGTTCCACGCCAGGCATGGTGCGGCTGTCAGCGGGGCTGGCGATGAATTCGCCAGCGCGTGTCCTGCCGGTCACGCCTCGATCTGTCGAGCGGGATCAGACAGCTCCAGCTCGCGCAGCACCACGCTGGCCTGGGTACGGTTGCGTACGCCCAGGCGCTCGAAGATGGCGGTCAGGTGCGCCTTCACCGTGCGCTCCTGCACGTCCAGGCGGTCGGCGATCTGCTTGTTGAGCAGGCCTTCGGCCACCAGCGCCAGTACCCGGAACTGCTGCGGCGACAGGCTGGCCAGGCGTGCGGCCAGATCCGCGTCCTGTGGCGCGCTCTGCGCCCGCGCCACGCTGGCCCGCAGGGCTGGCGGCAGCCAGGTCTCGCAGGCCAGCACGCTGCGGATGGCATCGCGCAGTTCGTCCAGACCCGCGCTCTTGGGCAGGTAGCCCGCGGCGCCGTGGTCCAGCGCGCGACGCACCACGCGCGGGTCGTCGTTGGCCGACACCACGATCACCGCCACCCCCGGGAACTGTGCGCGGATCGCCGCCAGCCCGGCCAGCCCGTGGTTGCCGGGCATGTGCAGATCCAGCAGCACCAGGTCCACCTGCGGCTGCGCGTCCAGCAGTGCCAGCACGTCGTCCAGCGCGCCTGCTTCGAAGAGCTGCACGTCGCCCAGCGCGTCACGCGCGGCCTGGCGCAGCGCGGCGCGGAACAGCGGGTGGTCGTCGGCGATCAGCAGCGAAGGCATGGTGTTACTGCGCGGTCCAACCCCCGTCCACCGGTATTGCGGTGCCGGTGATGTTGTGCGCTTCGCGGCGGCACAGGAACACCGCCAGCGTGGCGATTTCGTCGGGCAGGGTCATGCGTAGGCTGGGCTGTTTCTCCGCCAGCAGGGCGCGTACGCCGTCCTCGCGGCTGCCGCCCTGCATGCGCGCCTCGATCTGCGGCTCGATCAGCGGCGTTTCCACCCAGCCCGGGCAGATGCAGTTGACCGTCACGCCGCCGGAGTCGCGGTTGCCCAGCGCGGCGTATTCCAGCGCGGCGACCTTGCTCAGGCCGACCACGCCAAACTTGCTGGCCACGTAAGGCGCCTTGTCCTTCGATGCCACCAGGCCGTGCACGGAGGCGATGTTGATGACCCGTCCGTAGCCGCGGCAGGCCATCGCCGGCATCGCGATGCGCATAGTGTGGAACGCCGAGGAGAGGTTGACGGCGATGATGTCGTTCCACTTGTGCACCGGCATCTCGTGCAGCGGCACCGCGTGCTGGATGCCGGCGTTGTTGACGAGGATGTCGATGCCGCCGTTCGACCACTCGGCCAGCCCCGACATCATCGCCTCGATCTCGGCGTGCTCGCGCAGATCCGCGCCGAAGTGCCTGACTGAATCCGGGCGGGCGCCGCCGGCGGCGTCCACTTCGGCGATGGCTGCGGCGATCTGCTCATCGGTGCCAAGGCCATTGATGGCCACGCGCGCGCCGGCCGCCGCCAGGGCCTTGGCGATAGCCAGGCCGATGCCGGAGGTGCTGCCGGTCACCAGGGCGGTGCGGCCGTGGAGGAAGGACTCGCGCATGCTGGGCGTCCGGTGGAAAGGGGGAGCCATACGCTAGCAGGATCACCGCGGCCGTGGCCGGGACGAAAGTACGATGCAGCCTGACCCGGCCTCGCGGTATGGTCGGGGCATGACCACATTCCACCATCGCGCCTTCGCTGCGGCCCTCGTCCTGCTGGCCGGCTGCGCGGGCCTGCCCGCCGCCCAGGAGCCTGCCGCCATGTTCAGCCCGACGCGCGCCACTGTGCACCGCGACCACGACGACCTGCTGACCGCTGGCCTCGGCGTGGCGGGCCTGCAGACGATGGTGCCGCCCGCGTTCGCCGATGTCGACCATCCCACGCCGGCGGAATTGCGCCGGCGCGCGCTGTGGAGCAACTGGCGCGGCATTGCCGACCTGGCCCCCGGCGGCGGTTACGGCACCCTGTACGGCAGTCTGGCGCCGGTGCCGGGCCGCGAGTTCAGTGCACTGGCGCGGGTGCCCGACGCATCGCAGCCCCACCGCGTGCTGGTACAGCTGCCTGATGCCTTCGATGCCGGGAAGCGCTGCGTGGTGGTGGCGGCCTCGTCCGGCTCGCGCGGAGTCTATGGCGCGATCGCCGTGGCGGGCGCCTGGGGCCTGCCGCGCGGCTGCGCGGTGGCCTACACCGACAAAGGCGCCGGTACCGACTATTTCGACCTCGATGCGGGGCAGGGCATCCGCGAGGATGGGACGGTGGCGCCGGCCGGTGCGGGGCTTGCCTTCACGCCGACGCCCGCCACCGGCACCGGCATCGCCTACAAACACGCCCATTCGCAGGACAACCCGGAAGTCGATTGGGGGCGCCACGTGAAGCAGGCGGCGGAATTCGCGCTGGCCACGCTCAATGCGCAGCTGCCGCAGCAGGCGCCATTCACCTTCAGCAACACGCGGGTTATTGCCGTTGGCATCTCCAACGGGGGTGGCGCGGTGCTGCGCGCGGCGGAGGACGGCGAGCCCTGGCTCGATGCGGTCGTGGCCGGTGAACCCAACGTGCTGGCCGAGGGCCACGGGGCACGATCGCTCTACGACTACACCACCGAGGCCGCGCTGTTGATGCCCTGCGCCTTGCCGCCGCTTGGCATCCCGGCCATGCCGGGGCTGGAGGCGAAGTGCGCGGCGCTGGCCGCGCGCGGCGTGCTGTCGGGCGCGACCCTTGACGCGCAGCAGCGGGACGCGCTGGCAAAGCTGCATGCCGCTGGCTGGACCGATGCGGCCCTGCGCGCGGGTGCGATCAGCGTGGGCTTCGACTTGTGGCGTGCGATCGCCGTGGGTTATGCCTCGGCTTACGGCCGCTATCCGCACGATGCCCATCCTTGTGGCTACCGCTATGCGGCCCTCGGCGCCGATTTCAGCCCGCGCGCGGCCACCGCGGCGGAGCGGGCCGCGTGGATCGCGGACGGCAGCGGCATCCCCCCGGGTGCCGGCGTGGGTATCGTCGATCCGCAGCCGCTGGCCGACCTGGGCCTGACCGGCCTGCAGTGCCTGCGCTCCCTCTGGACCGGCGATGGCAACGACGCCCGGCGCGTGCAAGCGGGCATCAAGGCCACCCGTGCCGCGCCGCCGCGGGCCGGGCTGCCAGTGGTGGTGATCCACGGTACCGACGATGGCCTGGTGCCGCAGGCGTTCTCCAGCGCGCCGTACGTGGCGATGGCCAAGGCCGCCGGCCGCGACGTGCGCTACTGGCAGGTCCGCAACGCCCAGCACTTCGATGCGTTCCTCGGCCTGCCGCACATGGCCGCGGCCTACCTGCCACTGCTGCCGTACGTGTACGAGGCGCTGGATCGCGTCGATGCCTGGCTCGACGGAACCGGCGCGCTGCCAGCGGATGCGGTGATCGCCACGGTGCCACGCATGGGGGCGCCGCTGGCGCCGGCCAACTTGGCGATCCCACGCTGAGCTTGCGGGCTTCGCGCCCGCTTGGCACGCTGGGGGCTCCATTGCCGGAGCCCCCGATGAAGCAGCGCCACTTCTCGATGCTGCGGGACTTCCATCTCGCCGACTGGTTCACCCTGGCCAATGCCTTCTGCGGTACCGGCGCGATCTTCGCGGCGATGCGCTTCCTGCAGGACGGCAACGTGCGCGACCTGCTGGTGGGCATGGCGCTGATTCCACTGGCGTTCGTCTTCGATGCACTGGACGGCCGGATCGCCCGTTGGCGCAAGGTGTCCTCCACCCTCGGGCGCGAGCTCGACTCGCTGGCCGACGTGATCAGCTTTGGCGTCGCCCCGGCGGCACTGGGCTATGCCTGCGGCCTGCAGGGCGGCTGGGACTGGGGCGTGCTGAGCTATTTCGTCGGCTGCGGCGTCAGCCGGCTGGCGCGCTACAACGTCACCGCCGAGCAGCTGTCCGGCGACGCGGGCAAGGTGCGCTATTTCGAGGGCACGCCGATTCCGACCAGCGTGGTCATCGTGGGCCTGCTGGCCTGGTTGGCCTGGCGCGGCGAGATCGGCCCTTCCCTGTGGCTGGGCGTCGTGCAGCTGGGGCCTTGGCAGCTGCATCCACTGGTGCTGTTGTATGCGCTGTCGGGCTCGCTGATGATCAGCAAGACCTTGCGCATTCCGAAACCGTGAGCGGCGCGATGGCGGTGTCATCGCCGCATTGCTAGGATCGGGCAATTCCGGGAGGAACCATGGCGGACGCATCCAACGATTTCGCGGCGCTGGCGCGCCAGTACATGTCCTTGTGGGGGGATGCGATGCGCGGCATCGCCGCGCCGCCGCCGGCCGACCCCGGCTTGCAGGGCATGCGTGACATGCTGGAGGCGTGGATGCGGCAGGCGGGGGGCACGGAGGCCTTCGGCCCGGCGCTGGCGCATTTCAACCGCCAGTGCGGCGACTGGTACGCGCAGATGCAGCAGGTGGCCGCGCGCTTTGCCGGCCGCGATCACAGCGCCGCCGATGTCGCGGCGGCGTGGCAGGAGGCTTTTGCCGGCAGCCATCCGTTCGCGGGGTTGGTGGATGGCATGCGCGGGCCCGGGCTGGAAGGCATCGCGCAGTGGATGGACGCTGCCAATGCCTCGTTGCAGGGGCTGCGCGCCGATGCGGCTGCCGCCCTGCGGATGCCGGCCTTCGGCTTCACCCGCGAGCATCAGGAGCGCCTGCAAGCGCTGGCGCTGGCGCAATTGCGCTGGCAGGACGCGCAGCAGGCTTACGGCAAGTTGATGGACGCGGTGTCCCGCGACGCGATGGCGCGGTTCGAAGCCAAGCTGGCCGAGCACGAGGAGCCCGGCCGTCAGATCGGCAGCGTGCGCGCCCTGTTCGACCTCTGGGTGGATGCCGCGGAGGAAGCGTGGGCGCAGATGGCGCTGTCGCCGGAGTACCGCCACGCTTTCGGTGAACTGGTCAACGCACAGATGCGCCTGCGCGCGGCCGCGCAGGCGGTGGGCGAGCAGGCTGCAGCCACCTTCGGCTGGCCGGCGCGCTCGGAACTGGATGGCGCCTACCGCCGGTTGGCTGAAGTGGAGCGTCAGCTGCGCCGGCTGCAGCGTCGGGAGAATGCGCCTGCACCGCGTTCCCCTGCACCCGCGCCGCGCACCTCCGTGGTCAAGAAGAAGGCGGCGGCCAAACCCGCGACAGCGAGCAAGGTGACGAAAAGCGCCACCCGTGTGGCGTCCACCCGCACCGCCAAGGCCGCGCCCGTGAAGCCGGCACCGGCCAAGTCCACCCGGACCACCCGCAAGATCGCCAAGACGCCTGCCAGGAAGCGCTGAGATGATCGGTCCGCTGAACATCACCTTCGAATCGCTGGTCGAAGACGCCGCCCGGCTGCAGCGCAAGCTGTCCGCCAGCCTTGACACCTTGCGCGACCTGGACGACGTGCACTACGGCGTGACGCCGCGCGAGGAAGTCTGGCGTGACGGCAAGGTGGTGCTGTACCGCTTTCGGGGCGACGCCCCGCCCTCGGCCCGCGTCCCGATCCTGATCTCCTACGCGCTGGTCAATCGCCCCTATATGGTGGACCTGCAGGCCGACCGCTCGCTGGTGAAGGGCCTGTTGGCCCGCGGCGAGGACGTCTACGTGATCGACTGGGGTTATCCCGACCGGTCGGATCGGTTCCTCACCCTGGAGGACTATATCGAGCGTTTCATCGGCGGCGCGGTCGAGCACCTGTGCGACGCGCACGGCCTGCCGGCGATCAACCTGCTCGGCATCTGCCAGGGTGGCGCGTTCTCGCTGTGCTATGCGGCGCTGCACCCGGAACGGGTGAAGAACCTCATCACCATGGTGACCCCGGTGGACTTCCACACCCCGGACAACATGCTGTCGAACTGGAACCGCGAGATCGACGTGGACCTGCTGGTGGACACGCTTGGCAACGTGCCGGCCGACATGATGAATTTCACGTACCTGATGCTGAAGCCTTGGCGGCTGTTCGCGCAGAAGTACGTGGGCATGGTTGACATCCTCGACGACCGCAAGGCGATGGAGGATTTCCTGCGGATGGAGAAGTGGATCTTCGATTCGCCCGACCAGGCGGGTGAGGCGTTCAGGGAGTTCAGCAAGCAGTTCTTCCAGGAGAACCGCTTCGTCACCGGTGGCGCGAAGGTGGGCGGGCGCGAGGTGCATCTGGGCCTGCTGGAAATGCCCATCCTCAACATCTACGCGGAGCAGGACCACCTGGTGCCGCCGGATGCTTCGCGCGCGCTGCGCGGGCTGTGCGGCAGCGCTGACTACACCGAGCTGTCGTTCAAGGGCGGGCATATCGGCATTTACGTGTCCGGGCGCGCCCAGAAGGAAGTGCCGCAGACCATCCACGACTGGCTGGCGCAGCGGTCGCGCTGAGCATGTGCGTGCCGCCGCGCTGGCTGCTGCGCCTCGCGCAGGGCGTCGGCATCGTCTGGGCGATGCCTGTCACTGCGCTTGGCCTGGCGGTGGGGCTGGCGGCATTGGCAGCCGGGGCGCGCGTGCGCATCAGCCGACGCGAGCTTGCCTGCGTGTTCCAGCGGGTGCCATGGGGGCCGGGCGGGGCACTCACGCTGGGTAACGTGATCCTGGACACCGGCGACGTGCTCGAGCGTGCGTGCAACACGTATGCGCATGATGCCGGGCAGGGTCAGGAGCCACAGATTCTGTTGGCCGACCACGAGCGCGCCCATGTCTTCCAGTACATGGCGCTGGGTGCGTTGTTTCTGCCGCTGTACCTGCTGCATGGCGGCGTGGTGGCCAGCAATCCCTTCGAGCGCGCCGCCGACCGCTACGCGCGCATTGGCCGCGGCTGGTGGCCGTGGGCGCGCGACTGAATGCGCATCGCCGACGAACGGCAGTGCTGAATGCGGCGGACTTATCTTTTTCCTAACGTCGCCGGTCGTAGCCTTGGCACTCCGGAGAAAAACTCCGCGGTGTGCAAGGCGCCGCTGGAGAATCGCTCCGGCCGCGGACCCGGTCCCCTCCAGGCGCAATGCCTGCGAGACCGGGTCTTTTTTTCATGCGTGCGCTGGTCAGGCGTCGCGAATCTCGAGCGGGCCGACCTGGCGCCCCGCGTGATCCAGCACCACGCGGACACGCCTGCGGCCACGATAGAAGCTGGCGCGGTACAGGCCTGCGTCCTCGCCGGTGCCGCGTTCGCAGAGCTGGCTGATCCGGCGCGTCTCCAGCAGGCGCAGGAACTCGGCCGTCGACAGCCCCAGTGCCGCGGCCACCGGCGCCGGGTCGAGCGCGATATCGGGAGACGGGTTGACGTCGATCGGGATGGGGTTGCCCATGGAAATCCGCTTGGCGGGTGGCATCGCCGTTGATTGTGGCTGCGACCGGAGCGAGGCGCCCTGATGTCGATCAATCCCCCAGCTGCGGCGCCCGCAGCAGAAAGGGGCCTTGCGGCCCCTTTCTGGAAGTCTGGCGCGTGGCGTGGTTGGTCAGTTCGCGTCGTGCAGGTCGCGCAGGGTGCCGGTGACGCTGGCGTAGTAGGCGGCCAGATCGGCGATCTGCTGGTCGCTCAGCCCCTTGGCCTGCGCGGCCATCACGGTGGCCGTCGCCCCGTCGCGCGAGCCGTCGCGATAGGCTTGCAGTGCATGCGCGATGTAGTCGGCGTACTGCCC
Source organism: Thermomonas sp. (assembly GCF_046293095.1). Lineage (GTDB taxonomy): Bacteria > Pseudomonadota > Gammaproteobacteria > Xanthomonadales > Xanthomonadaceae > Thermomonas. The sequence continues at coordinate 117,568 of NZ_JBKBPN010000001.1, read as the reverse complement.
ACCCAGCTTCGGGTACATGGCATCGATCGGTGCATTGCCGTCGGCGCCGTGGCAGGACGCGCAGGGCGCCGCACCGCTGCCGCCCTGGGCGGCGAATTCGCGACCGGCGGCGGCATCGCCCTTCGGCAGGCCGGCGGACGAGCTGGCGTGCTCGCCTTCGGCCTTGCCGCCGCAGGCGGACAGGGCCAGCGCGCAGCCGAGAACGAGCAGGGACAGGGAAATCTTGGTCATGGCGCGGCTCACTTCAGACTGGACAGGTAGGCGGCAAGGTCGGCGATGTCCTGCTCGGAAAAACTCTGCGCCTGGGCCTGCATCGTCGGGTGCTTGCGCTTGCCGGTGCGGTATTCGGTCAGGGCGTTGCGCAGATAGGTTTCCGACTGACCGACAATTTTCGGCACGTGATAGCTGGGATAGGCGTTCTTGTACCCGGTCAGGCCGTGGCAGCCGCGGCAGGTATAGGCCAATCCCTTGCCACGGGCGGCATCGCCGGCGGCGGATGCGGCCGGTGCGGCTGCGGTGGCGGAGGTTTCCGCCGCCGCGGGGGCGGGCGGGTCCTGCGCGGTGACGGCAAAAGCCGCCAGAAGCAGGACAAGGCTTGCGGCAATCGGCAGCGGTCGCATCATCGGGCTGTTCCGGGCTGTGTCGTTCGGGAGATGGAAGACGCCGCATCCGGCGTCGCGGTTTTCGAGTATAGCGATGATCCCGGTTTGTTCCTATTCAGGCAGGCAGGTCAGTTCTCCAGCCTGACCTGGAAATCGGGTCAGGCATGACCTTCGGCGGATAGCGCGGGCACCAGGTGTGGTGAAATACTTGACTACAACACCAACCAATTGCGATTCCCTATCCCATGTCCCTATTGCGCCATGTCCACCGTCAACACAGCGACCGCGTGCGTTTCCTCGCCAGGCTTGGCCTGTTGGCCATCGCCCTGGGGTTGAGTGCCTGCAAGGGAGGCAGTGGCCAAGGGGCGGATGCCAAGGAGGCGGCCAGCAAGGGCCCCGAGGCGATTCCAGTGGAGGTTGCCAAAGCCACCACCCGATCGATCGCCGCCAGCTACACCGGCACCGCCCCACTGGAAGCACGCGCGGAAGCGCAGGTGGTCGCCAAGACCTCCGGGATCGCCCTGCAGGTCTATGCCGACGTCGGCCAGAAGGTCGTCGCCGGCCAGCCGCTGGTGCGGATCGATCGCGATCGTGCCAGTCTCCAAGTGGCCCAGGCCGATGCCGAGGTGCGCAAGCTGGAGGCCAACTACCGGCGGTCCGCGCAACTGCTGGAGCAGCGCATGGTCAGCATCAACGACGTGGACCAGCTCCGCTACAACCTGGAGAACGCCCGCGCGCAGTTGCGCATGGCCAAGCTTGAGCTGTCCTACGGCACGGTGACCGCGCCGATCTCCGGCGTGGTGGCGACGCGCAGCATCAAACCGGGCAACCTGGTGCAGATCAATACGCCGATCTTCACCATCGTCGATACCTCGCGTCTGGAAGCCACGCTGAACGTGCCGGAGCGCGAGATCGAGACGCTGAAGGCCGGCCAGGCCGTCCAGCTCACCGTGGATGCCCTGCCGGGCAAGGTGTTCAATGGCCGCATCGACCGCGTCTCGCCAGTGGTGGACTCCGGCAGCGGCACCTTCCGGGTGATATGCGCGTTCGACGGTGACGGCCTGCTGCAGCCAGGCATGTTCGGGCGCATCCGCATCAATTACGACCAGCGTGCCAATGCGCTGGTGATTCCGCGTGCCGCGCTGCTGGAAGACGGCAGTACGCCTGCGGTGTTCACGGTGAAAGACGGCAAGGCCATTCGCGCCGAGCTCAAGCTGGGCTACGTCGATGGCGAATGGGTGGAGGTACGCCAGGGCCTGCGCGCGGGCGATTTGGTGGTGGTTGCCGGCAAGTCGGCCCTGCGCGAAGGCAGCGCCGTGCAGGTGATCGGTGACAAGCCTGCCGCCCCGGCGCCCGCGCAGGCGGGTGCCCGATGAGCGTGCCGTCGAACACGCCGCCGGACCACGCGCCGACGGGCGGTTTCAACCTGGTGGAGTTCGCCACCCGCCGCCGCGTCACCGTCGCGATGATGACGTTGACCCTGGTGCTGTTCGGCCTGATCTCGCTGGGCAGCCTCAAGGTCAACCTGCTGCCCGACCTCAGTTATCCCACCCTGACCGTGCGCACCGACTACGAGGGCGCGGCGCCAGCCGAGGTGGAAACCCTGATCTCGCAACCTGCCGAGGAAGCGCTGGGCGTGGTCAAGGGGCTGCGCAAGCTCAAGTCGATTTCACGGACGGGCCAGTCGGACGTGGTGCTGGAGTTCGCCTGGGGGACCGACATGGACCAGGCCAGCCTGGACGTGCGCGACAAGATGGAGACCCTGCAGTTCCCGCTGGACGCCAAACCGCCGGTGCTGCTGCGCTTCAACCCTTCCACCCAGCCGATCATGCGGCTTGCGTTGTCGCCGAAGCGGCAGCCGGGCAGCCAGGAGGAAAGCATCCGCCAGCTGATCGAACTGCGCCGCTTTGCCGACGATGACTTGAAGCGCAAGCTCGAGCCGGTGGACGGTGTTGCCGCGGTGAAGGTCGGCGGCGGCCTTGAGGATGAAGTGCAGGTCGATATCGATCAGCGCAAGCTGGCGCAGTACGGCCTGTCGCTGGAAAGTGTCATCAACCGCCTGGCCCAGGAAAACGTCAACGTCTCTGGCGGTCGCCTGGAGGAAGGCTCGCAGCGCTACCTCGTGCGCACGGTGAACCAGTTCGCCACCGTCGAGGAAATGGCGAACATGCTGCTGACCACTCGCACAGCGGGCGCTTCTTCAAACGCTTCCACCGAGCAGGCGCTGCGCCTGGCTGCGGCCAGCGGCGATGCGCGCGTGATGGCGGCGTTGTCGCAGGGCGGCGGCAACACCCAGTCGGGCGCCTCGCCGCTGCGCCTGCGCGACGTAGCGACCGTGCGCCAGGGCTACAAGGAGCGCGAGGCGATCATCCGCCTCAACGGCCGCGAAGCGGTGGAACTCGCCATCTACAAGGAAGGCGATGCCAACACGGTATCCACCGCCGATGCGCTGGAAGCCAAGCTCAAGAGCATCCGCGAGAAGCTGCCGGCCGACATCGAGCTGACCACGATCGAGGACCAGTCGAAATTCATCCGCAATGCCATCCATGACGTCAAGTTGGACGGCGTGATCGGCGGCATCCTGTCGGTGCTGATCATCTTCCTGTTCCTGCGCGACGGCTGGAGCACCTTCGTCATTTCGCTGTCGCTGCCGGTGTCGATCATCGCCACCTTTTTCTTCATGGGCCAGCTGGGACTGAGCCTCAATGTGATGTCGCTGGGGGGGCTGGCGCTGGCCACCGGCCTGGTGGTGGACGACTCCATCGTGGTGCTGGAATCGATTGCCAAAGCCCGTGAGCGCGGCTTGGGCATCCTTGATGCCGCCATCGCCGGCACCCGTGAAGTCAGCATGGCCGTGGTCGCGTCCACCCTGACCACCATCGCGGTCTTCCTGCCGCTGGTGTTCGTGCAGGGCATCGCCGGCCAGCTGTTCCGCGACCAGGCGCTGACCGTGGCGATCGCCATCGCTGTTTCGCTGCTGGTGGCGATGACGCTGATCCCGATGCTGAGCGCGCTGAAGGGGCGTCCGCCGCTGGGTTTCCCCGAGGAGGCCGCGCATCCGCACTGGCAGCCGGGCAAGAAATGGCAGAGGCCGGCGGCCTATGCTGGCCGTGGCCTCGGCGCGATGTTCCGTTATGGCTTCTTCGGCGTGACCTGGCTGATCGTGCGGGTCTGGCGCGGGTTGGCGGCGGTCGTCGGGCCGGTGATGCGCAAGGCCAGCGACCTGGCGATGGCGCCTTACGGCCGTGCCGAGCGCGCGTACATGCGGGTGCTGCCGAAGGCGCTGCAGCGGCCGGTGCCGGTGCTCGCCGTCGCCGCGCTGGCGTTCGCGCTGACCATGGCCGCGGTGCCGCTGCTGGGCACCGACCTGATCCCGCAGTTCGCGCAGGACCGCTTCGACATGACCGCCAAGCTGCCGCCCGGCACGCCGCTGGCCAAAACCGACGCGCTGATCCGCGACGTGCAGGCCGCGCATGCGAAGGACGAAGGCGTGCGGGTGCTCTACGGCGTGTCCGGCAGCGGCACCCGGCTGGATGCCAATCCGACCGAGAGCGGCGAGAACATCGGCAAGCTGTCGGTGGTGATGACCAGCAACGATGCAGAGGGTGCGCTGACCGAGTCGCTGCGCAAGACCATGCAGCAGTTCCCCGGCGTGCAGGTGGACTTCAGCCGGCCCGAGCTGTTCAGCCTGTCGCCGCCGCTGGAGATCGAGGTGGAGGGCACCGATCTGGAGGCGATCCGCAAGGCCGGCAACAAGCTGGCGGGGATGCTGCGCGCCAACCCGCACTATGCCGACGTGAAATCGACGGTGGAGCAGGGCTTCCCCGAGATCCAGATCCGCTTCGACCAGGACCGCGCTGCCGCGCTGGGCCTGACCACCCGCCAGATCGCCGATGTCGTGGTCAACAAGGTCAAGGGCAACGTGGCCACACGCTACAGCTTCCGCGACCGCAAGATCGACGTGCTGGTGCGTGTCCAGGAGTCCGACCGCAGCTCGGTGGACACCCTGCGCCGGCTGATCGTCAATCCCGGCAGCGGCACACCGGTGGAGCTGGCCGCGGTCGCCGACGTGATTGCCACCACCGGCCCCAGCGAGATCCACCGTGTCGACCAGCGTCGGGTCGCCATCGTGTCCGCCAACCTGCGCGATATCGACCTTGGCGGCGCGATCCGGGAAGTCGAGGCCATGGTGGCGAAGAATCCGCTGGGTACCGATATCGACATGCGCATTGGTGGTCAGGGCCAGGAGCTTGACGAATCCATCCGCTCGCTGCTGTTCGCGTTCGCGCTCGCCATCTTCCTGGTCTACCTGGTGATGGCCTCGCAGTTCGAATCGCTGCTGCATCCGTTCGTCATCCTGTTCACCATCCCGCTGGCACTGGTCGGTGCGGTGGCCGCGCTGCTGCTGACCGGTTCGCCGGCCTCGGTGGTGGTGTTCATCGGCTTGATCCTGCTGGTCGGCCTGGTGGTGAAGAACGCGATCATCCTGATCGACAAGGTCAACCAGCTGCGCGAGGCCGGCGTGCCCAAGCGGCAGGCGCTGGTGGACGGCGCGCGTTCGCGCCTGCGGCCGATCATGATGACAACGCTGACGGCGGTGTTCGGTTTCCTGCCGTTGGCGCTGGCTTTTGGCGAGGGTTCCGAAGTGCGTAGCCCGATGGCGATCACGGTGATCGGCGGCCTGCTGGTCTCCACGCTGCTGACGCTGTTGGTGATCCCGATCGTGTACGACCTGCTGGACCGCAAGCCGGACGAGTACTACGCCGAGCGGGGGCGCCGCGCCCGCAGCGTGGCCGCGCAGGCGGCGGACGTGATCGCCCACGAGCACGACCCCTTGAGCGGTGGCGCGAAGGCCTGACGGATGAACATCACCGAACTCTCCATCCGCCGTCCCATCACCACGATCATGCTGTTCGTGTCGATGGTGGTGATCGGCCTGATCGCCTCCTTCCGGCTGCCGCTGGAGGCGGAGCCGGAAGCCTCCATCCCGTTTTTCTTCGTATCTCTGCCGTATCCTGGCTCCACCCCGGAGGAGGTCGAACGCAACCTGGTCCGGCCGGTGGAGGAAGCGCTGGCAACGATGCCGGGCATCGAGTCGATGAACTCACGGGCGAATGCCGACGGTGGCTCGATCCAGGTGCGTTTCAGCGACTGGAGCCGGGACGTGGCCATCGCTGCGTCCGAGGCGCGCGAGCGCATCGACGCCATCCGCGACCAGCTTCCCGACGATTTCCGGCGCTATTTCGTGCAGCGTTGGAGTACGTCCGATCGCGAGGCGATAAGCCTGCGCCTGACCAGCGACGTGGATCTGACCACGCGCGCCGACCTGATCGAACGCAGCATCAAGCAGCGGCTGGAGCGCATTCCGGGCGTCGCCCGCGTGGAAGTGGAGGGCGTGGCCAAGCAGGAGGTGCTGGTCGCGTTGGACAAGGACCGCCTGACCGCGCATGGCGTGGCGCTCAATGAGCTGGTGCAGAAGCTGCAGGCGGCCAATTTTGCGGTTTCCGCCGGGCAGATCACCGAGGCGGGTCAGCGCCTGCGCGTGCAGCCGCTGGGGGAGCTGCAGCAATTGCAGCAGCTGCGTGACCTGCCCATCGACAGGAAGGGTACCCGCCTGTCCGACGTCGCCGATGTCGAATTCAAGCCGCAGCGCATGAACTATGTGCGCCAGATGGACGGCAAGCCCAGCGTGGGCGTGGACATCTACAAGGAGCGCGCCGCGAACCTGGTTGATCTGTCGCGCCGCGTACGCGAGGAAATCAAGGTGCTGGAAGCCGATCCGGCGATGCGCGGCGTGGCCATTGAGATCACCGACGACCAGGGCCAGGCCGTGGTGGGTTCGCTGTCCGCTCTGGCTGAGGCCGGCGCCATCGGCCTGCTGCTGTCGGTGGTCGTGCTGTACGCCTTCCTGCGCCACTGGCCGTCCACCCTGATGGTGACCACGGCGATTCCGATCTGCTTCACCATGACCCTGGGCTTCATGTACTTCGCCGGCATCACCCTCAACATCATCTCGATGATGGGCCTGCTGCTGGCGGTAGGCATGCTGGTGGACAACGCCGTGGTGGTGGTCGAGAGCATCTACCAGGAGCGCGAAAAGTATCCCGACAAGCCCTGGCTCGCTTCGATCCTTGGCACCCGCCACGTTGCCATCGCGCTGTCGGCGGGCACGCTCTGCCACTGCGTGGTGTTCCTGCCGATGTTGTTTGGCGAGAAGAACATCATCACCATCTACCTGTCGCAGCTGGCGGTGACGATCTCGGTTTCGCTGCTGGCGTCATGGCTGGTGGCCATCAGCCTGATCCCGATGCTTTCCGCGCGCATGAAAACGCCGCCGGCGGTGAAGTCGCCCTTCATTTCGCGCCTGCAGGAGCGCTATGCGCGGGCGCTGCGCTGGACGTTGCAGCACCGCGGCTGGAGTGTGGCCGGCATCCTCGCCATCTCGCTGGCAAGCGTGTATCCGATACTGCACACCCCCGGCAGTGGGGACGACAGCGATCCCACCGAGATCAACGTCTTCTACCAGTGGAAGGGCGCCTACTCCAAGGAGGAGATGGGCAAGGAAGTGGCGCGCGTGGAGCAGTTCATCAACGCGCACCGGAAGGACTTCAAGGTCGATCGCGTCTACAGCCGCTACAGCGAGCAGGGCTGGGCGCAGACCCGGATGTTCCTGACCATCGACGATGCCGAGCAGAACAAGAAGATCACCGAGCAGGTGCGCAAGGGGTTGCCGAAATCCGCACGTGCCAATATCGGGATCGGCTGGCCGGGTGGGGGCGGTGGCGATGCCAGCCAGGGCATCACCTTCAGCCTGGTTGGCGATTCCACGCAGACGCTGAAGGAGCTGGCGGGCGACATCGTGCCGATCCTGTCGCGCAACCCCAAGCTGCGCGACGTTCGCGTGGATACCGGCGATGCCAATACCGAATTACGGGTGCGGGTGAACCGCGAGCGGGCCGCCGCCTACGGCTTCAGTGCCCAGCAGGTGGCCCAATTCGTGGGCATGGCGCTCCGCGGCTCCTCGCTGCGCGATTTCCACCGTGGGGACGTCGAAATCCCGGTCAATGTGCGTTTTGCCGGCTCGGAGGAATACGGCGTCGAGGATCTGTCCACCTTCATGGTGCGGGCCCCCAACGGTACGGATGTGCCGCTGCTGGCGATGGTGGATGTGGATACCTCCCCTGCGGCGACCCAGATCCAGCGGCAGAACCGGCAGACCATGCTGCAGGTGCAGGTCGGCCTGGCGCAGGGGACATCGGTGCAGGATGCGCGCAAGGCGATCGAGCAGACCCTTGCGGGCGTGCAGTTCCCGCCAGGCTACAGCTACACCTTCGACGGTGCCGGCTTCAACATCAACTTCGACGGCATGAAGCAGATGTTCCGCGCCATCGTCATCGCGCTGGTGCTGATGCTGGTGATCATGGCGGCGGTGTTCGAGTCGCTGTTGTTCCCGCTGGCCATCATGTCCTGCGTGCTGTTCTCGATCTTCGGCGTGTACTGGCTGTTCTGGTTGACCGGCACCGAGATGAACATCATGGCGGTGATCGGCATCCTGGTGCTGATGGGCGTGGTGGTGAATAACGGCATCGTGATGATCGAGCACATCAACAACCTGCGCCGCCGCGGCCTGCCGCGCATCGATGCGCTGGTGGAGGGCAGCCGCGAGCGGTTGCGACCGATCTTGATGACGATGGGGACCGCGATCCTGGCGATGATCCCGATCGCGCTGTCGACCAAGACCGCCGAAGGGATGCCGCCGTACTATCCGATGGCGCGCGCCATCGCCGGTGGGCTGGCATTCTCGACCGTGGTCAGCCTGCTGTTCCTGCCGACCATCTACGCGCTGCTGGATGACTTGCGTTCGGGCACCGCGCGATTGATCGCCCGCGCCAAGCTGGACCGCGCCCAGCGCCGCCAACAGCCGGTGTCGGCATGATGCCTGCCGACGCGGCACGGTTGCGGCGCGGCGGGCGGCTTGCTGGCGCGCTGTACCTGGTGGTCGTGCTGTCCGGACTGTTCTGCCTGGCCTACGTGCCGTCCCGCACGGGCGCCACGCTGCTGGAGGCGAGGGCGCAGGCGGACCTGTTCCGCGCAGGCATTGCGGCCTTCCTGTTGATGCAGGTCGCTTTCCTGCTGGTGCCGCTGGCGCTCTACCGGGTGTTGGCCGATGCCGGTCGCGAGGCGGCGGTGTTGATGGTGGCGCTGGCGGTGGCCAGCGTGCCGGTGGGCCTGGTCGCGGCGACCCATCGGATGGAAGCGCTGGCGCTGGTGCAGGGTTCGGCGGAGGACGGCACGGCACAGGCCGCATTCGCCGCGGCGATGGAGCGCTATGGCCATGGCCTGCGCATCGCCAGCCTGTTCTGGGGACTGTGGTTGCTGCCGTTCGGCATGCTGGTGCTGCGCTCCGGGCGCTTGCCGCGTCTGCTGGGTGGCCTGCTGGTGCTGGGGGGGCTTGGTTACGTCGCCAAGGTGTTCGGTGGTCTGGTGCCGGGCGGCTTGGGCATCCCGATGGATTACCTCACGCTGCCCGCGGCCCTCGGCGAGATCGGCAGCTGCCTGTGGCTGCTGGCCTTTGGCGTTCGCATGACTCGCCCCGGATCCGTTCCGCCGGCGGGGTCTGCAGCCTGACGATCCCTTGCTGGAACATTTGATGCACCTCCATCGCGCACCGCTGTCGGATCCGCCGCTCCCGCATCGCCTGAAACTCTCGGCGCTGTGGGCAAGCCTGACCTTCTGTTACCTCTACGGCGACTATTTCGGCCTGTACAAGCCCGGCAAACTCCAGCACATGCTCGACGGCGCTGGTCCGATGGGCCCCGCCAGCCAGGGGTCGCTGCTGTTCGTGGCGCTGCTGCTTGCCGTGCCCGGCCTGATGGTGGTCCTGTCGCTGGTGGTGCCGCTGCGCGTCCTGCGTCCGCTTTCGATCGGGCTGGCCCTGTTCTATGCCCTGTTCGTGGCGCTGACCATGCCCGGGGCGTGGTGGTTTTATGTCGCGTACAGCGGCATCGAAATCGCGCTGTGCGCAGGGATCATCTGGCTGGCGTGGCGCTGGCCGCGCCTGGCGGCTTAGCGCAGGATAGTGAGTCTGGGGGCCGTGGCGTGTCGCCACGGCCTGCCAACGCAGGGGCGCCGCGGGTTACCCTGTCGGCATGTGCATTCACGTCGGCGTCCCCGGATGAGCCTCTACGCGCTTGATGCGGTGTTCCGTCCCCGCTCGGTGGCGCTGGTGGGTGCCAGCCCTCGTGAGCGTTCGGTCGGGCGTGCCATCCTGCGCAACCTGCGCGAGGCGGGGTTCGATGGCCCGATGGGCGTGGTCAATCCCCGCCATGCGTCCATCGAGGGCGTCGCGTCGGTCGCCCGGCTTGCCGCGTTGCCGTTCCGGCCGGACCTTGTCGTCGTGTCCTCCCCGGTCGAGACCGTGCCCGACGTCATCGCTGATGCGGCGGCCGTTGGCGCCCGCGCGGCGATCATCGTCACCGCCGGATTGGGGCAGGGGCCTGGCTCCCGCCTGGCACAGGTGGAGGCCATCGCGCGCGCGCACGGCCTGCGCATCGTCGGCCCCAACTGCCTCGGGGTGATGTCGCCGCATGCACGGTTGAACGCCAGTTTCGCGGCCGGTGCGCCGCTGGCGGGCGACCTCGCCCTAGTGTCGCAGTCCGGCGCCATTGCGTCGGGCCTGGTGGAATGGGGGCGTGCGCGCGGGGTGGGATTTTCCGCCGTGGTGTCGCTGGGCGATGCGGCCGACGTGGACGGCGGCGATCTGCTCGACTGGTTTGCGCAGGACCCCAGGACCCGCGCGATCCTGCTGTACATCGAATCCATCCGCGATGCGCGCAAGTTCATGTCCGCCGCGCGTGCCGCCGCGCGCGCCAAACCGGTGGTGGTGGTGAAGTCCGGTCGACATGCGCAGGGCGCGCGCGCCGCCGCCACCCACACGGGGGCGCTGGCGGGCTCGGATGCCGTCTACGACGCGGCGTTCCGGCGTGCAGGTCTGCTGCGGGTGATGGCGCTCGACGAACTGTTTGCTGCCGCCGAAACGCTGGGCCACCTGCGCAGCGCGCCCGGGCGCCGGCTGGCGATCCTGACCAACGGCGGCGGCATCGGCGTGCTGGCGGTGGACCGACTGGTGGACATGGGCGGTACGCTTGCCACCCTCGATGACGCCACTCGCACGCGGCTGGATGCGCTGCTGCCACCCACATGGTCGCGCGCCAACCCCATCGACGTGATCGGCGATGCCGATGCGCAGCGTTACACAGCCTCGCTGGAGGCGCTGCTGGCAAGTCCCGATAACGACGCCGTGCTGGCCATGCACGTGCCCACCGCGCTGTCGTCGTCCCTGGAAACCGCCAGCGCGGTCGCGGACCTGCTGTCCGCGCGTCCGCGCGCTGCCGGCCACAAGCCGGTGCTGGGCGTGTGGGTCGGGGCGGGCGAAGACGCCACGGCCCGGCTGGATGCCGCCGGCGTGCCGACCTACGCCACCGAGGCGGACGCGGTGCGCGGTTACATGTACCTCGTCCGCCACCAGGAGGCGCAGCAGGCGCTGATGGAAACCCCGCCCAGCCTGCCCGAGGATTTCGAGGTGGATGCCGCTGGTGCGCGGACGGTGGTGGAGGGCGCATTGGCGGCGGGACGACGCTGGCTGGACCCGTTGGAAGTGGCCGCACTGCTCCGTGCCTACGCGATCCCGGCGATCCCAGTGGTGCTGGCGGCCGATCCCGCGCAGGCCGAAGCCATCGCCGCGCCGATGCTCGCGGCGGGAACGCCCGTCGCGCTGAAGATCCTGTCGCCGGACATCGTCCACAAGTCCGACGTCGACGGCGTGCGGCTGAACCTGACAAGTGGTGCCGCTGTGCGCGAGGCCGCCGAGGCCATCTTTTCCCGCGCACGAGCGCTGCGGCCGGACGCGCGCATCGACGGCTTGACGATCCAACCGATGGTGGTCAAGCCCAAGGCCCGCGAGTTGATCGTCGGCCTGGCGGACGACCCGACTTTCGGCCCGGTGGTGGTCTTCGGCCGCGGCGGTACGGCGGTGGAGGTGATCGACGACAAGGCGTTGGCACTGCCACCGCTGGACCTGCGCCTGGCCCATGAACTGATCAGCCGGACCCGCGTTTCGCGCATCCTGAAGGCCTATCGCGACGTGCCCGCTGCCGACGAGCGCGCGGTGGCGCTGGTGCTGGTGAAGCTGGCGCAGCTGGCGGCCGACCTGCCCGAAGTGCGCGAACTGGACATCAACCCGCTGCTGGCGGATCGCGATGGTGTGGTCGCGGTGGACGCGCGGGTGGCCATCGCCCCCTGCGAAGCTGCGCCGCAGCGCGGCCCCTGGCACCCGCGGATGGTGGTCCGTCCTTATCCGTCCGAGTGGGAGCGCACGGTCGACCTGGCAAACGGTGAGCGCATGTTCGTACGCCCGGTGCGGCCAGAGGACGAGGCGCTGTTCCGCGAGTTCTTCGATCGTGTCAGTGACGAGGACCTGCGCCTGCGGTTCTTCTCCACCGTACGCCACTTCAACCACGAGTTCATCGCGCGGTTGACCCAGCTGGACTACGCACGTGCCATCGCCCTGGTCGCCTTGGGCACCGACACCGGCCAGCTGCTCGGCGTGGTCCACCTGCTGGCGGACGCCAACTTCGAAAAAGGCGAGTACAGCATCCTGGTTCGCTCGGATCTGAAGGGCTACGGCATCGGCTGGCAGCTGATGCGCATGATGGTGAATTACGCGCGCAGCGTGGGCCTGAAGGTCGTGGAGGGGCAGGTACTTCGAGAGAACGCCACCATGCTGCGCATGTGCCGGCAGTTGGGCTTTGCCGTCAGCATGGATCCCGACGATCCGGTGGTGATGGACGTGAGGCTGGATGTGGCCAGCGCCGGCGTCTGATCCGCAGGCTCAGTGCACCAGTCGGGCGAAGATGCTGGCGCCGGAGATCCATACCCCGGCTGCGCTGCCAAGGTTGGTCAGCAGGAACACCAGCACCACCCGGCACACGCGGTTGCGGTACCAGCCGCCCAATGTCTGCGCGTCGTCGCGCAGCGCCAGGAAGTCCGGATAGGCCGGCTTGCGCAGGTGGACCTCCGCCAGCGCGCTGAACATGCCGGGCGGCAGGCCCGGTCGGAACGGCTTCAGTGGCGCGGCAATGGCCGCAGCCAGGATGCTCAGCACGTGCCCGCGCGCCAGCAGCGCCCCCAGCGCCGCCAGGCCGCCGGTCCAGGCGAACCACTGCAGCAGCAGATCGCGGCCCAGGTCGCGGCCGCCGTGGAAATAACCCCACGCGATGCCGCCGCAGATGAGCACCATCAGGGTGAGGGTGACCCAGGGGATGTTGCGCTTCCGGGCGACATGGGTGAGTTCGGCAGTGAGCGCCGCCGGCGCGCGCGTGTCCTCGGCGAGATAGCGGGCCATGCCTTTGAGGTGGCCGGCACCGACCACCGCCAGCACGCGTCGTGCGCCGTCGTCCCGCTCGCGTAGCTTGGCGGCCATGTACTGGTCGCGTTCGTCGATCAGGCTGGTGTAGAGCGAGGGCGTCTGGCGGGCGAATTCGCCGAAGCTCGATTCCAGCATGTCGCCCTCCTTGAGGCGCTCGATGTCGTCCTCGGTGACATCCTCGCTGGCGAACAGGCCGCCGATCACGCTGCCGATCAGCTTCATGCGGTCCCACCAGCGCAGGCCCTGCAGGATGCGGCGGAAGGTGATGCCGACGTCACGGTCGATGAGCTGCAGCGACAGCCCGCGCGCCACCGCCTCGGTGGCCGCGGCCTTCAGCTCCGCGCCGGGCTCGATGCCCAGCTGCTCGGCCAGGCGGCGCTGGTAGGCGGCCAGCGCCAGATTGGCGGCAAACGGCGCCACCTTCTTTTCGCGGATGACTTTCACCAGATCCAGCTGCGCCAGCGCATCGGGCTGGGTCAGCGCCTTGTGGCGCTGCTCGTCCAGCTCCACGGCGACGGCGTCGAACTGGCCGCTGTCGATGGCGGCATGGACCGCATCGATGCTGGCCTTCGACACGTGCGCCGTGCCCAGCAGGGTGTAGTGGACGCCGTCGCGCTCGACCTCGATGACGGGCTGGCCGGCGAAACCGGCATCGCGCTGCGGGATGGCCTCAGTCACGGTAGCGCTTCACCAGATCGCCATAGGCGTCGATGCGGCGGTCGCGCAGGAACGGCCAGATCCGGCGGACCTGCTCGCTGCGCTGCATGTCCACTTCGGCCAGCAGCAGGGTGGGTGTGGTGCCGGCTTCGGCCAGGCGTTCACCCTGCGGGCCCAGCACGATGGAGTTGCCCCAGAAGTCGATGCCAGCGGCGCCCAGCGTCGAGGGTTCGTGCCCGACCCGGTTGCAGGCCAGCACGGGCAGGCCGTTGGCGACCGCGTGACCGCGATGCGACAACACCCATGCGTCGCGCTGGCGGGTCTTCTCGTCCTGGGCATCGTCCGGATCCCAACCGATGGCGGTGGGATACAGCAGCAGCTCGGCACCGGCCAGCGCCATCAGCCGTGCAGCTTCCGGATACCACTGGTCCCAGCACACCAGCACGCCCAGCCGGCCCACCGAGGTGTCGATGGGCGTGAAGCCCAGATCGCCCGGGGTGAAATAGAACTTCTCGTAGAAGCCGGGATCGTCCGGGATATGCATCTTGCGGTATTTGCCGGCGAGCGTACCGTCACTGTCAAACACCACCGCGGTGTTGTGGTAAAGCCCGGCGGCGCGCTTCTCGAACAGCGAGCTGACCAGCACCACGCCGTGGCGCTTGGCCAACGCCGCCAGACGCGCGGTGCTGGGGCCGGGGATGGGTTCGGCACGGTCGAACTCGGCCACCGACTCGTGCTGGCAGAAGTACGAGCCGTTGTGCAGTTCCTGCAGCAGCACCAGCCGGGCACCGGCAGCAGCGGCCTCGGCGACGCGCGCTTCGATCACTGAGAGGTTGGCGTCGGCATCGCCGTGGTTGCGTTCCTGCACCAGCGCGACGGGGAGCTTGCTGTACTTGGACATCAGACCAGTCCTTCGGGCAATTGCATGGTGATGCAGTGGAGGCTGCCGTTCTGCCAGATCAGCGGCCGGCACGGCACCGGCACGATCTCGCGTCCCGGGAAGGCCTGCGCCAGTACAGCGGCTGCGGCGGCGTCCGCGGGATCGCCGTAGGCCGGCATCAGCACCGCGCCGTTGACGATCAGGAAGTTTGCGTAGCTGGCCGCCAGTCGGCGGCCTTCGTCGATCACGGGCTTGGCCCACGGCAGCGGGAACAGCGTGTAGGGCCGGCCGTCGCGGGTGCGCAGGGCGGCGATCTCGTCGGCCATCGCCTTGAGGTCGGCGTGATGCGAGTCTGTCGCGTCATCGCAGGCCTGGAAGACGATCGCATTGCCGGGGGCGAAGCGGGCGAGGGTGTCGATATGGGCGTCGGTGTCGTCGCCCTCCAGCGCGCCGTGCTCCAGCCACAGCACGCGGTCCTGGTGCAGCCAGACCGCAAGTTGCGCGGACAGCTGCTCGCGGGTCGCGTCGGGGTGGCGTTCGTGCAGGCAGCGCCAGGTGGTGAGCAGGGTGCCGGCGCCGTCGGTCTCGATGCCGCCCCCTTCCAGCGCGAAATCGATGCGCTGGCGGGTTGCGTTGCGGAACAGGCCCTGTGCGGCCAGTGTTTCCACCAGCAGGTCGTCGCGTCCGGCCTCGAACTTGCCGCCCCAGGCGGTGAAACGGAAATCGAGCAGGCGGAAGCCTGCGCCATCGCGCAGGGTGATGGGGCCGGAGTCGCGCAGCCAGGTGTCGTCGTAGGCGACGGTCACGAAGCGCACGCGCGCCATGTCCACGCGGTTGGAGCGCAGACGCATTTCCGCGTAGGTTTCGATGTCGTCGTCGGCCACGCAGATCACCACCGGTTGGAAGCGGGTGATGGCCTGAACCAGGGCGATGTAGGTTTCTTCGACCTCGCCAAGGCGGTCGGCCCAGTCGGTGCCGGCGTGCGGCCACGCGATCAGGATCGCCGATTGGGGTTCCCACTCGGCGGGGAAGCGCACGGAAGTTGCGGTCATCGGTTCTGCGTCAGCGGCCCGGCAGGCGGGCCCGGGTTGCGGGAAGCCGCCTCAGCGGGAGGCGGGCTTGGGGCCGATTTCGTCGGCGCTGACCTTGTTGGCCACCGCGTCGATCACCCGGCCGTGTTCGAAATAGACGGTGAAGGTGGGATAGACCCAGCGATCGATCGCCGGCCACGCGCGCTTCTGGCCGCCGCGGCGATCCAAGCGCTCGGCCGGTGCGCCATATCGGGCTTCCACCTCGGCCATGCGCAGGCCCCGTGCGGGCAGGTTCCCCGGCTCCTGCTGCACTCGCTGGATCAGCAGGGTGTCGCCGGCGAAAGCGGTGCCCGAGGCGGTGAAGCAGAGGGCGAGAAGCAGGTTGCGGAACAGATGGGCCATGGCGGTACTCCCGGGGGTGGAAGCAGGATTCTATACGCCGATACGCAAAAAGCCGCCTCGCGGCGGCCTTTGCGGGGTCGGGCCGCGCGCGGGGCGCGGCGCCTTCACACCGGTTTCAGCGCTGGCGCGCCTTGAAACGCGGGTTGGACTTGCAGATCACGAAGACCTTGCCACGACGGCGAACCACCTTGCAGTCGCGGTGACGGGCCTTCGCCGACTTCAGGGAGGACAGGACCTTCATGATGAAACCTCGGCAAATGGATGGGATGGAGCAGTAAGCCGCGCATTGTAGCGGGTATTCGTCTGCTTTTTCAACAGCTTGGCCTGCCGGCCCCGTGTGCCGGTGTGCGGGGGCGCGCGCAGGCGCCATAATGCAGGCATGGACATGACCGTGCCCGTTCTGACCATCGATGGCCCTTCCGGTTCCGGCAAAGGCACCATCAGCCGGCTCGTGGCGGCCCGGCTTGGCTGGCATTACCTGGATTCGGGCGCGCTGTACCGGGCGGTGGGTATCGCCGCAGGCTGGTCGGACATCGATCTGTCCGACGCTTCCGCCCTGGTGCGATGCGCTTTCGATACCACGGTGGTGTTTCGTGAGGACGGTGCCGGCGAGCCGCGGGTGATCGTGAATGGGGTGGATGCCACCCTGGAGCTGCGCACCGAAACCGCCGGCGCGGCCGCCTCCGCCATCGCCGCGATCCCCGAGGTCCGCTCCGCCCTGAAGGAGCGCCAGCGCGCCTTTCGCCAGCCGCCGGGGCTGGTGGCCGACGGCCGCGACATGGGGACGGTGATCTTCCCCGACGCCCCCTACAAGGTGTTTTTGACCGCCAGCGCCGAAGAGCGCGCGGAGAGGCGATATAAGCAGTTGAAAGAAAAAGGGGTTTCGGTCACAATCGACGGTCTGCTGCGCGAGATCCTCGCCCGCGATGCCCGCGATGCCAGTCGCGCGGTGGCGCCGCTGCGTCCGGCAACCGATGCCGTGATCATCGACACCACCGGGCTTCCCATCGACACGGTGGTCGACCGCGTCCTCGACGTCGTCGTCCCGCCTGCGGCCTGAAGGCCTGGCGCCCGCACAGCAGAAACCGTTCCGCGGATGCCTTGGGCAGCCGCGGTCATCCATCCTCCATCCACACATGGCCAAGGCGCTTCCTGCGTCAACGCCAACCAACCCAGGTGGGCCGCCCCGTTGCTGCGGGCAGCCTGTGTATCCACCCGAGATTTTTCATGAACTCCGTAGCTACCGAATCCTTCGCCGAACTGTTCGAAGCCAGCCAGGCCAATCTTGCCAAGCTCAAGCCCGGTGCCATCGTCAAAGGCACCGTGGTCGACATCCGCAACGATGTCGTGGTCATCAACGCCGGCCTGAAGTCCGAGGGTATTGTTCCCATTGAGCAGTTCCGCAACGAGGCTGGCGAGATCGACGTCGGCATCGGCGACGAGGTCAAGGTCGCCCTCGACTCGCTGGAGAACGGCTTTGGCGAGACCGTGCTGTCGCGTGAGAAGGCCAAGCGCGCCATGGTGTGGGACGAGCTGGAGGAAGCGCTCGAAAAGAACGAGACCATCGTCGGCCGCATCAGCGGCAAGGTGAAGGGCGGTTTCACCGTCGACATCAAGGACGTCCGCGCATTCCTGCCGGGTTCGCTGGTCGACGTGCGTCCGGTCCGTGATCCGGTCTACCTGGAAGGCAAGGAGCTGGAGTTCAAGCTCATCAAGCTCGACCGCAAGCGCAACAATGTCGTCGTCTCCCGCCGCGCGGTGGTCGAGAACGAGCATTCGGAAGAGCGCGAGCAGCTGCTCGAGAAGCTGGTCGAGGGCGCCGTGCTGAAGGGCGTGGTCAAGAACCTGACCGATTACGGCGCGTTCGTCGACCTCGGTGGCATCGACGGTCTGCTGCACATCACCGACATGGCGTGGAAGCGCGTGCGTCATCCGTCCGAAGTGGTCGAGGTCGGGCAGGAGCTGGAAGTGCGCGTGCTCAAGTACGACCGCGAGCGCAACCGTGTCTCGCTGGGCCTCAAGCAGCTGGGCGAGGATCCGTGGGACAACATCGCCCGCCGCTACCCGGCCAACTGCCGCGTGTTCGGCAAGGTCTCCAACGTCACCGATTACGGCGCGTTCGTCGAGATCGAGCCGGGCGTGGAAGGCCTGGTGCACGTCTCCGAGATGGACTGGACCAACAAGAACGTCAACCCGGCCAAGGTGGTGCAGGTCGGTGACGAAATCGAGGTCATGGTGCTGGACGTGGACGAGGAGCGTCGCCGCATCTCGCTGGGCATCAAGCAGGTCACCAGCAACCCGTGGGAAACCTTTGCTGCCATCCACAAGAAGGGCGACAAGGTGTCCGGCCAGATCAAGTCGATCACCGACTTCGGCATCTTCATCGGCCTGGAAGGCGGCATCGATGGCCTGATCCACCTGTCCGACATCAGCTGGAACTCCACCGGCGAGGACATCGCCCGCAACTACAAGAAGGGCGACACCCTGGAGGCCG
The DNA here is from genome assembly GCF_046293095.1 of Thermomonas sp. Classification (GTDB taxonomy): domain Bacteria; phylum Pseudomonadota; class Gammaproteobacteria; order Xanthomonadales; family Xanthomonadaceae; genus Thermomonas. The sequence continues at coordinate 99,075 of NZ_JBKBPN010000001.1, read as the reverse complement.
TGGTGCTGGCGGTCGATCCGGAGCGCGAGCGCATCTCGCTGGGCGTCAAGCAGATGGAGCAGGACCCGCTGGGCCAGTTCATGGCCGCTAACCCGAAGGGCAGCAAGGTGTCCGGCACCGTCAAGGACGTGGACGCCAAGGGCGCGACCATCGACCTGGGCGATGGCGTGGAAGGCTACGTCATGGCGCGCGACATCAGCCACGACCGCGTGGACGATGCCAGCCAGGTGCTGAAGGTCGGCCAGCAGGTCGAAGCCAAGTTCGTGGGTATGGACCGCAAGGGCCGCAGCCTGCAGCTGTCCATCAAGGACAAGGACGCGGCGGAGACCGCCGAAGCGCTGGCCGAATACAACAAGGCCAATGCCGATGCGGCCAGCGGCACCACCAAGCTGGGCGCGCTGCTGCGCGAGCAGCTGAACAGCAAGGCCGACTGATCCTTCCGGTCAGCTGATCCGAGGCGGCCCGGCTCCAGCCGGGCCGCCGTCTTCGTGTCATCCGACTCTCCCGCCCCCCATGACGAAGTCCGAACTCATCGAACTGCTCGCACGCCGCCAGCCGCACCTGAAGGCTGACGACGTCGATATGGCGGTGAAGACGCTCCTGCAGATGATGGGCGGCGCACTGGCCGCTGGCGAGCGGATCGAGATCCGCGGTTTCGGCAGTTTCTCGCTGCATTACCGGCCGCCACGGACCGGCCGCAATCCGAAGACTGGCGATGCCGTCCCCCTGCCTGGCAAGCATGTCCCGCATTTCAAGCCGGGCAAGGAGCTGCGCGAGCGGGTGACCGGTGTACTGCCGCAACCGTCGCAGGATTGAGCGCGGCATCTGACGGAAAAGCTGGCCGGCGATCCCTGGCCCGCTAAGCTTGCCGCATCCAGGTGATGCGCAGATCGATGCGTGGCACGATTCCTGCGACATGCCGCAGGTCCTGCTGCCTGCTGCCGGGTTGGCGGAGGGTGTCCTGGGCGCGTACCGTGGGCCTGGATTTTGGCGCCGCCGGGTCAACCTCGCCGGCCCGCTTCCGGGGCGGAGTATCCGGCGCATGCCGGGGGTATGGTGTTCAGCGTGCCGGCACATGCACAGCGGCATGACAGGGCAGGGCAGGTCGCGGCAACGGATGCAGGGGAGTGAACGTGGATTTCCTCAATCAGTGGGTATGGTTCGTCATTTTTGTGCCGCTGGCCGGGCTGTTCGGTTGGGTGCTGGGCCGCCGTGGCGGCGAGCAGCACAGCGACCATCAGGTCAGCAAACTTTCGAGCACCTATTTCCGCGGTCTCAACTACCTGCTCAACGAGCAGCCGGACAAGGCAATCGAGTTGTTCCTGCACGTCGCGGAGCTGGACAGGGATACCTTCGAGACCCAAGTGGCGCTGGGCCACCTGTTCCGCCGCCGGGGTGAGGTGGATCGTGCGATCCGTCTGCACCAGGCCTTGGCCCAACGCGCCGATCTCAGCGACACCCAGAAAATCCAGGCGCTGTCCGCGCTGGGCGAGGACTACATGCGTGCCGGCCTGCTGGACCGTGCCGAAACCGTCTTCAACGATCTCTCCCAGCTGGACCAGCGTGCGCCGCAGGCATTGCGCCACCTGATCGGCATCTACCAGTCCGAGCGCGAATGGGAAAAGGCGATCCACAACGCCACCCGCTATGAGGCCGCCACCGGCGAGCCGATGGGCAGGTTGATCGCACAGTTCGAGTGCGAGCTGGCGGATCGCCATCGCGCCCATGGTGACGTCGAGGGTGCCCGTCAGGCCATCGTACGGGCCTATGCGGCCGACCCCACTTCGGTGCGGGCAGGCATCATCGAAGGCCGCATCGAAGCGGATGCCGGTCATCCACAAGCGGCAATCCGCGCCTTCGAGCGTGCCGCCCGGCATGACCCCGAGTATCTGCCGGTGATCCTGCCCGGCCTGCTCGAAAACTACGACAAAGTGGGCGAACGTATCGGCGCGCGTGCGTTCCTGTCCGCGATGTGCGAACACTACCGTGGCATCTCGCCGGTGCTGGCGCTGACCCGCATGGTTGAAGCCGACGAGGGCGTCAGTGCCGCCCGTCGCTTCCTTGCTGAGCAGCTGAAGGACCGGCCATCCGTCCGTGGCGAAGCAGCGCTGATCGAGCTCAGCCTGGCGGATCGTGCCGATGCGGAGGCCACGCTGCACGACCTCAAGCACATCACCGAACAGCTGTTGGTGCGCAATCCCAGTTATCGGTGCAACCGGTGCGGATTCGGTGCACGCAGCCACCACTGGCAGTGTCCCAGCTGCAAGGAATGGGGAACGGTAAAGCCGCTGCTGAACTATGCGGTGGTCTGAACCCGGCCCGCTCGCCGCATTGGCGGTGGGTGCAGTGCTGCTCTCGGCGCTGGGGACCGCCTGGGCGGGACGCCATGCTCGTCGCCGCGGGCTGCTGGATGCGCCTGGCATGCGCCGCAGCCACGCACTGCCCACCGCGCGCGGCGGCGGCATCGGCATCGTCGCCGTCGGATTGGGGACGTTCGGTCTGCTATCGCTGGACAATGCGCGTGCGGCCGGTCTGGCAGGCATTGGCCTACTGCTGGTGGCAGCGGTCGGCTGGTGGGACGATCACCGGTCGCTGCCCGCCTGGCCGCGCCTGTTGGCCCACGTAGTGGCAGGTCTGTGCCTTGGACTGGCGGCCGCTGCCTGGGGTGCCCCTTTCGGCCTCGCAGTAGTGGCGGGCCTGCTGGTGCCGGTCCTGGTCAATATCTGGAACTTCATCGACGGCATCGACGGTCTTGCGGCCAGTCAGGCACTACTGTGGATGCTGGCGCTTGCATGGCTGGCAACCGGCCCGGCCCGCGTGCTGGCGGTCGCCATCTCCGCCGGCTGTGCGGGCTTCCTCCCGTTCAATTTCCCGCGAGCACGGATTTTCCTGGGCGACGTGGGCAGTGGGGCGCTGGGCTATCTGTTGGCGGCAGGGGCGGCGTTGGCGATGATCGGGCTGCCGCGCGAGCAGCTGCCACTGCTTTTGCTGCCCGCCACAGCCTGCTGGGTCGATGCCAGCCTGACGTTGGGGTGGCGCATGGTTCGAGGTGAGCGCTGGTGGCAGCCGCATGTGCAGCACCTTTACCAGCAGCTGGCGCGGCGCGTGGGTCATGTTCCGGTCACGTTGGCCTATGCAGGATGGACACTGGGGGCGATCGCGATCATGCTGGCCATGGGGCGATCCGGCGGGCCAGCAATTGGATCAGGCGCACTGGCTTTTGCGGCTGCTTCGGTGGCCATGTGGCATTATCTGCAGAACAGGATCATGTGCAGACACCAAGGAATCGGCCGATGAGCACATGGACGCATCGCCTCAAGTATCGATTGCCGCGAATCGCGGTGATCCTGCACGATCTGGTGATGGTCTGGGTGTGCTGGCAGGGGCTGCATTATCTCCGCTACGCGCTGCAGCGATCTTCGTTTGATTTGGCCCCCTGGTCCAGCACCGTGGCGATCGTACTGATCGCCCAGGGCCTGGTGTCTTGGAGAGTAGGGCTTTATCGAGGGCTCTGGCGGTTCGCCAGTGTTCCGGACCTGCTGAATATCTTCAAGGCCAGCCTTCTGGGCCTGCTCGCCATCGTTGCGGGCCTGTTTTTCTACAGCCGCCTGGATCTTGTCTCCCGTGCCGCACTTCTGCTGTATCCGTTCGTTTTGACGGTGCTCCTCGGTGCCCCGCGCCTGATTTTTCGCGCCTGGAAGGATCATCGATTGCTGCAGCCGGGCGAAGGTGCGGAGCGCGTCCTCATTCTGGGGGCCGGCCAAGCTGGCGAATCGCTTGTCCGGGATTTGCGGCGGCTGGGTCGCTACGACCCCATTGGGTTTCTGGACGATGCCGCTCAGCTGCACGGTACGCGTCTGCAGGGTCTTCCGGTCCTTGGCAAAATCAGCGACGTCAGCCGGATTGCCCGCGAAACCGGCGCGCAGCTGCTGGTGATCGCGATGCCTTCCGTGGATGCCGCGGCGATGCGCAGGATCATTGGCTTGTGCGAGGACAGCCGGCTGCCGTTCCGCCGGGTTCCCCGGCTTACCGATCTCCTCGAGGGCCAGGCCTTGCCGGGCCAGCTCAAGGAAGTGGCGATCGAAGACCTGCTGGGTCGCAAGCCCAGGACACCGGACTGGAAGGCAATCAGGCGCTGGCTGGGCGGGCAATCGGTGCTGGTGACGGGTGCCGGCGGTTCAATTGGTGCGGAACTCTGCCGGCAATGCGCGCGCCACGGTGCGAAGCGGATCGGGCTGGTCGAGATCAGCGAATTGGCGCTGTCGAGGATCCATGCAGAACTTTGCCGCGACTTTCCGGGGATCGAATGCGTGCCGGTCCTTGGCGATTGCGGTGATCCTGCCCTCATCGAGCACGCGCTTGCCGTGGTGGCGCCTGAGGCCGTGTTCCATGCAGCGGCCTACAAGCACGTGCCCTTGCTGCAAGGCCAACTGCGCGAAGCCATCCGCAACAATGCCATCGCGACCTGGACCGTGGCCAAGGCCTGCCGCGCAGCGAATGTCGGCACCTTCGTCCTGATTTCGACCGACAAGGCAGTGGATCCGGTCAACGTGCTGGGCGCCACCAAGCGGTTGGCCGAAATGACGTGCCAGGCGCTGGTGGATCCGCGCTCCACCCGGATGGTGATCGTCCGCTTCGGCAATGTGCTGGATTCGTCAGGCAGCGTGGTCCCGCTGTTTCGCGAACAGATCCGGCGCGGCGGGCCGGTGACCGTCACCCATCCGGACGTCACCCGCTATTTCATGACGATCCCCGAGGCCTGCCTGCTGATCCTGCAGGCGGCATCGATCGGTGCCCAACAGGCGGTGTATACGCTGGACATGGGGGAGCCGGTGCCGATCCGGTTGCTGGCCGAGCAAATGATCCGCTTGGCAGGCAAGCAGCCGGGCAAGGACATCGTGATCGAGTACACCGGCCTGCGCCCGGGCGAGCGGCTCCACGAGACCCTGTTCCACGTTGACGAGCGTTACAGCTGCACGGTCTATCCCGACATCCTGCAGGCAGAGCCACGTGCCGTGATGCCGGAGCGGGTACTGCGGGCACTGGAGGCAATGCGGCGCAAGATCGCCGACCATGATCTGGAGGGTCTTGCGCAGGCCTTGCGCGAGGCGGTTCCCGAGTTCATGCCTGTCGAGGATCACGCGGCTGAACCAGTGGTGAGCCGCGTCGTGGCCTTCCCGGGCGGGAAGCGGTCTGAGACTGCGGATAGGCAGCCGCTGTAGAATCAGCCGGATGCCAACGACACAGTCCCCAGCGCGCATCCGCAAAGCCGTTTTTCCCGTCGCCGGGCTCGGCACCCGCTTCCTGCCGGCCACCAAGACCGTGCCCAAGGAGATGCTGCCGATTGTCGATCGGCCGCTGATCCAGTACGCGGTGGACGAAGCCATCGCAGCCGGCTGTGACACCCTGGTGTTTGTCACCAACCGCTACAAGCACGCGGTGGCGGACTACTTCGACAAGGCCTATGAGCTTGAGCAGAAGCTGGAAAGGTCGGGCAAGCAGGAGCAACTGGCGCTGGTCCGCAACGTGCTGCCCGAGGGCGTGCGCGCCGTGTTCGTGACCCAAGCCGAGGCACTGGGGCTGGGCCATGCAGTGTTGTGCGCCCGCCCGGTGGTGGGGAGTGAGCCCTTTGCCGTGCTGCTGCCGGACGATCTGATCTGGAGTCGCGGCGATGGTGCGCTCAAGCAGATGGCCGACCATGCCCAGGCCACCGGTGCCAGTGTGGTGGCGGTGCAGGACGTGCCGCGCGAGCAGACTGGAAGCTACGGCATCGTGGCCACCGACGCATTTACCGGGCAGGCCGGGCGGATCCGCCAGATCGTCGAAAAGCCCCGGCCCGAGCAGGCCCCCAGCACGCTGGCGGTGGTCGGGCGCTATGTGCTGTCGCCGGCGATCTTCGATCTGCTGGAAAGTACTCCCAAAGGCGCCGGCGGCGAGATCCAGCTGACCGATGCCATCGCCGCGCTGCTGGATCGCGAGCGCGTCGATGCCTTTCGTTTCCACGGCACCCGGTTCGACTGCGGCACCCACCTGGGCCTCATCGAGGCCACCATCCGCTATGCGCTGGACAACGAGAAACTCAGCGACGCGGCGCGCCGACTGATGCAGGATGCGCTGGGCGAAATGGGTGTGGTCGAAACGTAAACCGGCGCGCACCCTGTCAACGAAAACGGCGCCTTGACGGCGCCGTTTTCGTTCCTGGCACTACGCTCAAAGCGCCTCGAAGATACCGGCGGCGCCCATGCCGGTGCCGATGCACATGGTCACCATGCCGTACTTCTGCTTGCGCCGGCGCAGGCCATGCACCAACGTGGCGGTGCGGATGGCCCCGGTGGCCCCCAGCGGGTGGCCGAGCGCGATGGCACCGCCCAGCGGATTGACCCGGGTCGGGTCCAGGCCGAGGCTGCGGATCACCGCCAGCGCCTGCGCGGCAAAGGCCTCGTTGAGCTCGATCCAGTCCAGCTGATCCTGGCGCAGGCCGGCCTGTGCCAGCGCCTTGGGAATGGCCGCCACTGGGCCGATGCCCATCACTTCCGGACGCACGCCGGCCACCGAGAAGCTGACGAAGCGGGCCAGCGGAGTCAGCCCGTAGTCCTTGATCGCCTGTTCGGACGCCAGCAGCACCGCACCGGCGCCATCGCTCATTTGCGAGGCGTTGCCGGCGGTGACGCTGCCGCCGAACTGGCCGTTACGGAACACCGGGCGCAGTTTGGCCAGGCTTTCCAGCGAGGTGTCGGGACGCGGGCCTTCGTCGTTTTCCACCCGCACCTGCTTCACCTGCACGGTGTTGCCGGCAAGATCGGGCAGCCGGGCCACCACATCGTATGGAGTGATTTCGTCGCGGAACTCGCCAGCCGCCTGTGCCGCCAGCGCTTTCTGGTGCGAGGCCAGGGCGAAGGCGTCCTGATCCTCGCGCGAGACCTTCCACTCATCGGCGACTTTCTCGGCGGTAATGCCCATGCCGTAGGCAATCGCCACGTGATCATCACGGAACACCGCTGGCGACAGCGCCACCTTGTTGCCCATCATCGGCACCATGCTCATCGATTCGGTGCCGCCGGCCAGCATCAGGTCGGCATGGCCCAGCTGGATCTGCTGGGCAGCCAGGGCCACCGCCTGCAAACCGGACGAGCAGAAGCGGTTGATGGTCTGCGCGGCAATGGTATTGGGCAGGCCGGCCAGCAGCACGCCGATGCGCGCCACGTTCATGCCTTGCTCGGCTTCCGGCATGGCGCAACCGATGATGGCATCGTCGATGCGGTTGACGTCGATGCCCGGTGCCTGCGCAATCACGGCCTTCAGCACGTGCGCCAGCATGTCGTCCGGGCGGGTATTACGGAACACGCCTTTGGGCGCCTTGCCAACCGGGGTGCGGGTGGCGGCGACGATGTAGGCGTCCTGGATCTGCTTGCTCATGGATGAACTCCAATGTCTGGAAAGGAGACGGCACAAGGCTGTGCCGCTGCGGCAACGCATCCGGTGCCGCGCAGGCGGGCGGAACGCACACTGTTCGCCTGCCGCGGAAACGCCTGGGTGCGCTGCCTGGTCTGTTTCATGTCAGTTACGCAGCGGTTTGCCGGTCTTGAGCATGTGAGCGATGCGGGCCTGGGTTTTTTCCTGCTGTGCCAGCTCGACGAAGTGCTTGCGCTCGAGCTTGAGCAGCCAGTCCTCGTCCACCAGTGCGCCGCGATCCACGTCGCCGCCGCACAGGACGGTGGCGATGCGGTCGGCGATCTCGTAGTCGTACTCACTGATGAAGCGGCCTTCCAGCATGTTGACGAGCAGCATCCGGAACGTGGCGATGCCGACGTCGCCCGCGACCTGGATGCGGCGCGCCGGCAGCGGCGGGCGATAGCCGCCCTCAGCCAGCCCGCGCGCCTCGGCCTTGGCGATATGCAGCAGCTCGTGGGCGTGGAAGGCGATCTTGTCGGTGCCGCGCAGCAGGCCCAGTTCCTTGGCGTTGAGCGCCGAGTTGGAGGCCTTGGCCATCGCCACGGTCTCGAACACTTTCTTCAGCTCGGCGAACACGTCGCCGCCGGGGCCCGCCGCCGCGGAGGCGCGCACCGCGAACTCCTTCAACCCGCCACCGGCCGGCAATAGGCCGACGCCGGCCTCGACCAGGCCGATGTAGCTTTCCAGGTGCGCCACGGTTATCGCGCTGTGCATCTGGAACTCGCAGCCACCGCCCAGCGCTAGGCCGCGGACTGCCGCCACCACCGGCACCAGCGAATACTTGATCCGCTGGCTGGTGGCCTGGAAGTTGGCCACCATGGCCTCGAACTCGGCCAGCTTGCCGGCCTGCAGCGCGCCCAGCGCGCCCGCCAGGTCGGCACCGGCGGAGAAGGGTTCCTTCGGCTGCCAGATCACTAGGCCGGCGAAGTCGCGCTCGGCGCGGGTGATGGCCTCCTGCAGCCCATCCAGCACAGCGTCGGAAACGGTGTGCATCTTGGTCTTGAAGCTGACCACGGCGATATCGTCGCCGTCGTGCCACATGCGCACGCCGTCGTTCTCGAACACGGTCTGGCCCGGCGCGAAACGCTCGCCCAGCACCGGGTCGGGGAAGCGCTGGCGGCGGTAGACCGGCAGCGACGAACGGGGCAGCACGGCGTTCCGGGACGGGCTGTAGCTGCCCTCTGCCGTATGCACGCCATCGCGTGCAGACACCCAGGCCGGTAGAGCGGCACTGCTCATCGCCTTGCCGGCGGCGACGTCATCACGGATCCACTGCGCCACCTGCGACCAGCCCGCCGATTGCCAGGTCTCAAACGGGCCCTGCGCCCAGCCGTAGCCCCAGCGGATGGCCAGATCCACGTCGCGCGCGGTGTCGGCGATGTCGGCCAGGTGGTAAGCGCTGTAATGGAACAGGTCGCGGAAGCAGGCCCACAGGAACTGCGCCTGCGGATGGGTGCTTTCGCGCAGCTTGGCGAACTTCTCGGCCGGGTTCTTCAGCTTCAGGATCTCCACAACCTCTGGCGCGGCGCCACGATCCGCCATGCGGTAGTCCTGCGTGTCGAGGTCAAGAACCAGGATGTCTTTGCCCGCCTTGCGGAAGATGCCGGCGCCAGTCTTCTGGCCCAGCGCGCCCTTGGCGATCAGCGCCTGCAGCCAGTCGGGCGATTGGAAGTAGCCATGCCAGGGGTCCTGCGGCAGGGTGTCGGCCATGGTCTTGATGACGTGCGCCATGGTGTCCAGGCCGACCACGTCGGACGTGCGGTAGGTGGCCGATTTGGGCCGGCCCAGCAGCGGTCCGGTCAGCGCATCCACCTCGTCAAACCCCAGCCCGAACTGGCGGGTGTGGTGGATCACCGACAGGATCGAGAACACGCCGATGCGATTGCCGATGAAATTGGGCGTGTCCTTGGCGCGCACCACGCCCTTGCCCAGCTGGGTGGTCAGGAAGGCTTCCAGCTGATCCAGCACTGCCGGCTCGGTGGTACTGGCCGGGATCAGCTCGGCCAGATGCATGTAGCGCGGCGGGTTGAAGAAGTGCGCGCCGCAGAAGCGGTGGCGGAGTTCTTCCGGCAGCACCGAGGCCAGCGCATCGATGCCAAGGCCAGACGTGTTGGACGCCAGCACGGTGTGCGCCGGTACGAACGGAGCGATTTTCTTGTAGAGGTCCTGCTTCCAGTCCATGCGCTCGGCAATCGCCTCGATGATCAGGTCGCAGCCCTTAAGCAGCGCAAGATCCTGTTCGTAGTTCGCCGGGGTGATGGCGTCGGCCAGCGCCTTGCTGGCCAGTGGAGCGGGGCTGAGCTTGCCCAGGTTGGCGATGGCCTTGCGCACGATCCCATTGGGGTCGCCGTCCTTGGCCGGCAGGTCAAACAGCACGGTGTCGATGCCGGCATTGGTCAGGTGGGCGGCGATCTGGGCGCCCATCACGCCGGCACCCAGCACGGCGACGCGGCGTACAAGCAGTTTCTGAGACATGTTTTCCATCTCCTTGAAAAATCAGGTTGCATCCGCACGGAAGCCGGCCGCGGCGAAGCGGATCAGCATCTGTGCGGCACGCCTGCGGTGGGCCGCCTCGGGGGCGTTGAGGGGGCGTTTGATCAGGCCGAAGTCGGCCATGGCATAGGTCAGCGCGCCAGACAGAAAATCCAGGCGCCAGTACAGCGCTTCCTTGCCCAGGCCGGGCAGGCAGTCGGCCAACGCCTGGGCGAACTCGCGCAGGACATGGCCGTACTGGTCGGACAGGAACTTGCGCAAATTCTCGTTGTTTTCCGCGTAGGTGCGGGCGATCACCCGGATGAAGGCGCCTCCGCCCTGGCGGTCCTGCGCCATGGCCAGCGCCGGCTCGATGAAGGCGGCCAGGATCGGCTCCAGCTGGCCCGGTGCGGTTTCCACCGCCTGCCGCAGCGCCGCCAGCCGCTCTGCGCTCATCACATCCATGCGCCGGCGGAACACTTCGTTGATCAGGTTGTCCTTGCTGCCGAAGTGGTAGTTGACCGCGGCGATGTTGACGTCGGCCAGACTGGTCACCTGGCGCAGCGAGGTGGTGGCAAAGCCCTGCTGTGCGAACAGCGCCTCGGCAGCGTGGAGGATCCGATCCTTGGTCGAGAAATGCTGCGCGGCGGCCATCGTGCGCCTCCAAATCAAACGCTCGTTTGAGATTACTCCGTACGCTGGCGTATGTCAATCGCGCCCGCCGGCCATCCGCGGGACTTGGGCGCAGGTGCCGACGGCTGGAGAAATCGGTTAGAATCATCAGTAGCCATATCGGCCAAACCCGCGCCAGTACGCGGGTTTTTCTGTTATCCTCGGGCGATCCGGCATGGACGCCCGCCACATCCGGAGAGTCCCATGGCGCTGGAGCGCACCCTTTCGATCATCAAGCCCGATGCCGTCGCCAAGAACGTCATCGGTGAAATCTACACCCGCTTCGAGAAGGCCGGCCTGAAGGTTGCCGCCGCGAAGATGAAGCACCTGTCCAAGGCCGAGGCCGAGGGCTTCTACGCCGTGCACCGCGAGCGCCCGTTCTTCAATGCGCTGGTCGAATTCATGATTTCCGGCCCGGTGATGATCCAGGTGCTGGAAGGTGAGGACGCGGTGCGCAAGAACCGCGAACTGATGGGCGCCACCAACCCGAAGGAAGCCGCCCCGGGCACCATTCGCGCCGACTTCGCCGAGAGCATCGACGCCAACGCCGTGCATGGCTCCGATTCGCTGGAGAACGCTGCGATCGAGATCGCCTACTTCTTCCCGGCCACCGACGTCTATTCGCGCTGACGAGGCCGTTGCCATGACGCACCCGCGCTCCTCCGCTCTCGACATCGCTCTGGTGGGCGAGGGCGGGGGTGCGTCTGCTGTCACCCCGGTCGACGCCGGCGCGGACGGCCGCACCAACATCTTTGATTTCGATCGCCCCCGCCTGGAGCGTTTCTTCGAAGAGGTGCTGGGCGAAAAGAAATTCCGTGCGCATCAGGTGATGAAGTGGATCCACCACCGCTACGTCACCGACTTTTCCCAGATGACTGACCTCGGCAAGGCGCTGCGGGCAAAGCTCGAATCGCATGCCGTGGTCCGCGCACCGCAGGTGGTGTTCGACAAGGCCTCCGCCGACGGCACACACAAGTGGCTGTTGGGCATGGATGCCAAGAACGCCATCGAGACGGTGTATATCCCGGACAAGGGGCGCGGCACCCTGTGTGTCTCCTCGCAGGTGGGCTGTGCGCTCAACTGCACGTTCTGCTCCACCGCGACCCAGGGCTTCAACCGCAACCTCACCACTGCCGAAATAATCGGTCAGGTATGGGTGGCGGCGCGTCATCTCGGCAATGTCCCGCACCAGCAGCGCCGCCTCACCAACGTGGTGATGATGGGCATGGGCGAGCCGTTGGCCAACTTCGATAACGTCGTGCGCGCGATGAGCATCATGCGCGATGACCTTGGCTACGGCCTGGCCAACAAGCGCGTTACCCTGTCCACTGCCGGCATGGTGCCGATGATCGACCGGCTGGCGCAGGAAAGCGATGTGTCGCTGGCGGTGTCGCTGCATGCGCCGTTTGACGAGCTGCGCGACCAGCTGGTGCCGCTCAACCGCAAGTATCCGATCGCTGAGCTGATGGATGCCTGCGTGCGCTATGCGTTGCGCAAGAAAGGCGAGTCCGTCACCTTCGAATACACCCTGATGCGCGGCGTCAACGACCAGCCGGAGCATGCCCGCGCGCTGGTGGCGCTGCTGCGCGATTTTGACCGCCGCGTGCAGATGAAGGACGCGGCCAAGGTCAACCTGATTCCGTTCAACCCGTTCCCGGGCGCCCGCTATGAGCGCCCCGACGAAGGCGCCATCCGGGCGTTCCAGAAACTGCTGAACAACGCCGGCATGATCGCGCCGGTGCGGCGCACCCGCGGCGACGATATCGATGCCGCCTGCGGCCAGCTGAAAGGGCAGGTGATGGACCGCACGCGCCGTTCCGCCGAGCACCGCAAACACTTGTTGGCCACGGGGGCTGCCGATGCAGCGTAAAAGGCTTGCGCTGCTGGTCTTGGGCTGCCTGGTGGCGGCCGGCTGCAGCCAGCTCGAGCGGCTGACCATCGTCCGCCCCAGCGCGCATCAGCGCGGCTACACCCAGGTGGCGCCACGCTACGATGTGAGTGGCAAGCACGCCCAGGACATTGGTGATCCCACCCTGCTGCTGGCCTCGGCCAGTCTGCTCTACCAGCAGGGCAAATTCGATGAGGCGCAGGCCAGTGCGCTCAAGGTACTCAAAGCGCAGCCCGGTTCCGGCGACGCCCAGACGCTGTTGGGCCTGATTGCCGAGGCGCGTGGGGAAGAGGCTACGGCAGGCAAGTACTTCCAGGCCGCAGCCACGGGTTCGCAGGGCAATGGCATCTATGCCAACAACTACGGACGTTGGCTTTGCGCCAACGGGCAGGCGCAGGCATCGCTGTTGTGGTTCGATCGTGCCTTGGCCGATCCGGCTTACAGCACCCCCGCGGTGGCGTTGGCGAATGCCGGTGCTTGTGCCGAAAAAGCGGGCCAGCCGGTGCGAGCCGAGGCCAGCTGGCGCGCGGTCCTGGCGCTGGATCCGGAAAACGTGCCGGCGCTGTCGGGAATGGCTGCGCTGGAATATGCGCGCGGTGCTTACCTCGAGGCGAGGGCGTTTGCCGAACGCTGGCTTGCGCTTGCCCCCGATGACCCGGCTGCTTTGCAGCTTGCCGCCCGGATCGAGGAAAAAACAGGCGACAATGTGGCCGCTTCGCGCTATCTTTTACGTTTGCAGGCGATTTCTTCAGGCTCCAGCACGGTTCCGCCCCGGCAATGACCTTGACCCGCCATCCTGATCCGACCCATGAGGCCTTGGCCGGCTGCGGCGAGCGCCTGCGGTCGGCGCGCGAAGCGGCGGGTTTGAGCGTGGAGGAGGTTGCCGGGCGCCTGCACATGCCTGCACGCATCGTCCGCTCGCTGGAGGCGGAGGATTGGGCCAAACTGGGCGCGCCGGTCTTCGTGCGTGGCCAAGTGCGCAGTTACTCCCGGCTGCTGGGGCTCACCACGGCGCCGATGATGGAGGCGCTGGACGTCGGTCAGGTCGAACCCACCCATCTGGTGAGCCGGACCCATATTCCCAAGGTCCAATGGTGGGCCGAACAGATTGGCCGTCGTCTGGTCTACATCGTGCTGACCCTGTCGCTGGTGATCCCGGCATGGGTGGCTACCCGCCAACACTTGGCGGAGGCCAGCGCAGCAACCGCGGTGGCGCCCCTGGATGCTCCGGCCACCGCGCTGCCCGCCGATGAGCTTGCGCCGCGGACGGTTGTCGCGTCGATGGCACCGCTGGCGGTGTCGCAAGCACCGACAGACATCCTGCTGCGGACAAGCGCCCCGACCTGGCTGGAAGTGGTCGCCCGCGACGGCAGTGTCCTGGAGAAGGCGCTGCTGGCGGCGGGTACCGAACGTCGCTACGCGCCTGCGCGCGTGGCCCGCATGACCATCGGCAATGCGGCCGCGGTGACGCTGGAAAGTCGCGGCAGGCCCGTCGATGCGGTGGCGCATGCCCGCGCGAACGTCGCGCGCTTTGAGGTATCCTCCGACGGCACGCTCACCGCGGCGAATTGAGTTGCCGGCGGTTCGGGCATCCCCCGATACAATGACAGGCGCCCCGTCCAGGACGGCGGGCGAGAGGCAGCATGGCGATCGACGAACTGCTCAACGAGCACGAACAAAGCGAAAAAGTCCGCAACTGGTTGCGCAGCAATGCGCTTGGCTTGATTGGCGGCGTGGGCCTTGGCCTAGCGGTGATCGCCGGTTGGCAGTGGTGGCAAGGGCAGCGGCTGCAAGCGGGCATGGCGGCAAGCGCTGCGTATGCCCAGGCCAGCGAGGCGCTTGAGGCCGGCAAGATCCCCGCGGACAAGGGCAAGGCGTTGCTGGCAACGCTGCAGAAAGCCAATCCAACCTTGGCGGCGCTTGCCGCGCTGCAGTTGGCCCGGGCCCAGGTGGATGCGGGCCAGCGCGACGATGCCATCGCCACCCTGCGCGCGCTTGGCCAGGTTGAGAAGACCGATCTCAAGCCGGTCGTGCAGCTGCGCCTGGCAGGCCTGCTGATTGATGCGGGCAAGGCTGCGGAAGCCCTGCCGCTGCTCGATGACGGGCGCAACGCATTGATGCTGGAGGCACGCGGCGATGCCGAGTTCGCGATGGGCGAGAAGGCCAAGGCCCAGGCGTCCTACCGCAAGGCGCTGGCGCTGATCGACGTGGCGGATCCGCAGCACCGGCTGGTCGAGATGAAACTGGTCGAGGCGGGCGGTGCCCTGCCGCATACGGGAGCCAATGGCTGATGGACAAGCAACATTACCTGCGGATGTGTGGCATCGCCTTGGCGGCGCTGCTGGTGGTGCCCGGCTGCAGCTCGGTCAAGAACCTGTTCGGCGGCCGCCACAAGGACAAGGCCGGTGAGCCGGCGAAGCTTGTCGACATCACGCCCACGATCAATGTCAAGCGTCTGTGGACCGTCCAGGTCGGCAAGGGCGAGAAGTACCTGGGCATCGGCCAGCATCCGGCTATCGCCGATGGCACCGTCTATGCGGCGGCCGTGGAGGGGGGGGTGTACGCGCTCGACCTTGCCACCGGCGCGCAGCGCTGGCACCACGACACCAAGCTGCCACTCAGCGGCGGGCCCGGCGTGGGCGGCGGACTGGTGGTTGCCGGGAGCCTGGAGGGCGACGTGCTGGCCCTGGATGCCACCGATGGCCATGAGAAATGGACCGCGAAGGTCAACAATGAAGTCCTGGCCGCGCCGGCGATCGGCGGGGGTATGGTGTTTGTACATTCCAACGACGGTCGGGTCACGGCATTCGACGCCGAGACCGGCGCGCGTCGCTGGTTCCATAGCGTCGATACCCCCACGCTTACGGTGCGCGGCACCGGCGGCCTGACGCTGGGCCCGGGCATCGTCTTCGTCGGCGGTGACGATGGCAGCCTGACCGCACTCAACATGAATGACGGCAACGTGCTGTGGACGACCCCGGTCGCCGAGCCGGACGGCCGCACCGAGCTCGAACGCATGGCCGACGTGGACGGCGAGGCGGTACTGGAGGGCACGACGCTGTTTGCCACCAGCTACAAGAACCGCACCGTTGCCATCGACGGCCCGAGTGGCCAGGTGATGTGGGTCAGCGACAGCGGCGGCCCGCGCGGCTTGGGGCTCAGCAATTCCGCTGTGGTCATTACCGACAAGGATGGCAACGTGGTGGGCCTGGACAAGAACAGCGGTGGTAGCCTCTGGAAGCAGGCCGGCCTGCTGAACCGCGCTGTATCGGCGCCGACGGTGCAGGGCGACTACGCGGTGGTTGGCGATTTCGAAGGCGTGGTGCACTGGCTGCGCCTGAACGACGGCGCGTTCGCCGCGCGCAGCAAGCTGGGCAAGGCGGTGGCGGGCAAGCCTGTCGTCGCGGCCGATGGCATCCTGGTGGTGCAATCCGTGGACGGCAAGCTGGCTGCGTTCACGCTGCAGTGACGCGCCGCGCCGGCCGCATCGGCTGGCAGATCCTGGCGGCCCCGGCTACCCTGCCGGGGCCGTCGTTGTTTTGAGCCGGGTCCCAGTGCCCGGGAATTCCAACGCAATGCTGCGGGCATCCGCGGCCAAAGGTGTGATCCAATGCTTCCCCTCGTAGCCCTGGTCGGGCGTCCCAATGTCGGCAAGTCCACGCTGTTCAATGCGTTGACGCGCACCCGCGATGCCCTGGTGCACGACGAGCCCGGGGTGACCCGCGACCGCAACTATGGCGTGTGCCGCCTGCTGGAGGATCGGCCGTTCGTGCTGGTTGATACCGGTGGCATCGCTGGCGAGGACGAAGGGCTGGCGGGTGCAACAGCACGCCAGTCCCGCGCTGCTGCCGAGGAGGCCGATATCATTCTGTTCGTGGTGGATGGCCGCGAAGGTGCGTCTGCTCTCGACGATGAAATCCTGCGCTGGTTGCGCAAGCTCTCCAAGCGCACGGTGCTGGTGGTCAACAAGGCCGATGGCATCGACCAGCGTGCCGCGCAGGCCGAGTTCGCCCGCTACGGCCTCTCGGACATGCTGCTGGTGTCGGGCGCGCATCGCACCGGGCTCGACGTCCTGATGGCGAAGATCGCCGGATGGTTGCCGGAGGCGGGCAATGCGGAAACCCTCGACGATGACCCTGAGCGCATCCGCATCGCCTTCGTTGGTCGGCCCAATGTCGGCAAGTCCACGCTGGTCAACCGCATCCTCGGCGAAGAGCGGATGATCGCCTCCGAAGTGCCTGGCACCACCCGCGACTCCATCGCGGTGGACCTGGAACGCGAAGGCCGCAAGTACCGGTTGATCGACACCGCAGGTCTGCGTCGTCGCGCGCGGGTAGAGGAAGCGGTGGAAAAATTCTCCGCGTTCAAAACCCTGCAGGCGATTGAGCAGTGCCAGGTCGCGGTGCTGATGCTGGATGCCAGCGAGGGCGTGACCGATCAGGACGCAACCGTGCTGGGCGCCGTGCTGGATGCCGGTCGTGCGCTGGTGATCGTGCTCAACAAGTGGGATGGCCGCACCGATTACGAGCGCCAGCAGGCCGAGGCGCTGGTGGCGCGCAAGTTGTCCTTCGTGGACTGGGCAGAGCGCGTGCGCATTTCCGCACTGCATGGCTCGGGCCTGCGCGAGCTGTTCCGGGCGATCCACCGCGCGCATGGGTCGGCCACCCGCCAATTCAGCACCTCGGACGTGACCCGCGCGATCGAGGCGGCGTATGCCGCCAATCCGCCGCCGGTAGTACGCGGCCACGTGGCCAAGCTGCGCTTCGCCCATCCGGGGGGAGACGTGCCGCCAACATTCGTCGTCCACGGCACGCGCCTGAAGACGCTCAGCGCCACGTACCAGCGCTATCTCGAGAACTTCTTCCGCAAACGCTTCAAGTTGGTCGGTACGCCGATCCGCTTCGTGTTCCGCGAGAACAGCAACCCGTACGAAGGCAGGAAGAACGAGTTGACCGAGCGCCAGGTCGCCAAGAAGCGGCGCCTGATGCGCCACGTCAAGCGCAGCGGCTGAAACCCGTCTGCAGTCCATGGCACTTCATTGCAGTGGCGCAATGCGGATGAGGAGGGACGATATGGTCCGGATGACCTGGAGGCTTGCCTGGCTCTGCCTGTTGCTGCTGCTGGCCGGTGGCCAGGCGTTGGCCGCGGACCCCTGCCCGACGCTGGCAGGCCGGCAGGCCGACCCGCAAGTGGCGACGCGCATCGCCGCGATCGCCTGCGACGAGCACCTGCGCTGGAACCGGCCGTTCATCGATGCGGACGGCCGTCTGGCCAGCCTCAATGCCTACGAGGCGGAGGCCAGCGGGTTGAAGGATGGCGGGGCTCCGTGGCGGCGCGTGGCGTTCTACTGGCAGGCCAGCGGCCTGCTGGGGCCGATGGGATTCAAGCCGGGCGCCAGCGACTGCCAGTACGCCGCCGTCAGCCTGACTTATCCCGGTTTGGGCTGTCGCGGCTTCGTCATCGACAACCCCTGGTCGGCCGCGTTCATCAGCTGGGTTATGCAACGCGCGGGCGTGCCCGGGTTCCGCAGCTCAGCCAGCCATTTCGATTACGTCCGCGCCGCCCGCCGGGAATCCGCCGACAGTCCTTACGTGCTGGTTGATCCGATGACGGCCGCGCTGGCGACGGGCGACATGCTCTGCTACGTGCGTACCGGCCGTGTGTACGGCCCCGAGGGGTTGGCCAAGGCGATCGACGGCAACACCAGCAGCCTGCCGATGCATTGCGATCTTGTCGTTGGTGTCGAGAGCGGCAAAGCCTATGCGGTGGGCGGCAACGTACAGCAGGCGGTCACCATGCGCCTGTTCAACCTCAATGCGCAGGGCCAGCTGTGGGGCGTGCCGCGCCGGACCGACGGCGACGTCGAGTGCTCGCCGGAAACGCAGGCCGCGTGCAGCTTCAACCGGCAGGACTGGGCTGCGTTGCTCAAGCTCAAGCCGCAGGACGCGCTTGCCCGGCTGGGGCCCGTGGCGCCGCCGTCGTTCCTGCCCAGTGCGCCAGTGGCGCCGACCTGCTGCATCAACTGCGTGCTGGGCTCGGGCGTGCCACGCTGCCCCGCACCGGGGCAGGCACCGCTGGTGCCGCCGGATAGCGTGCCGCTGCAAGGCTCGGAGTAGGGCAGCAAGGCGCAACGGGGGCGGCTGCGCGATAATGCGCGCCCCGACGCTCCTCGGCCGTACCGCATGACTGCCCGCATCCTTGATGGAAAACGCATCGCCGACGAACTCCTGGAGACCCTGAGGGCGCGCGTGGATGCGCGCCTGGCCGAGGGCAAGTCGCGGCCCGGTCTGGCGGTGGTGCTAGTGGGCAGCGATCCCGCAAGCCAGTCCTACGTGCGCAACAAGCGTCGCGCGGCCGACAAGGTGGGCATCCAGGCCTTCGACTACGACCTGCCAACGGGCACCACCGAGGCCGAACTGCTGGCCCTGATCGACCAGCTCAACGCCGATCCGAAGATCCACGGCATCCTGATCCAGCTGCCGCTGCCCGGCATCCATGATGCCAGCGCGCTGATCGAGCGCATCCATCCCGACAAGGACGTGGATGGCTTCCATCCGCAGAACGTCGGCCATCTGGCGCTGCGCCAGTTCGGCCTGCGCCCGTGCACGCCGCGCGGCATCACCACGCTGCTGGCTTGGACCGACCGGCCGGTGCGCGGGCAGAGCGCCACCATCGTCGGCGTGTCCAATCATGTCGGCCGGCCGATGGGGCAGGAGCTGCTGATCGCCGGCTGCACCGTGACCAGCTGCCACAAGTTCACCCCGCCGGACGTATTGAAGCGCCACGTTGGCGAGGCCGACATCCTGGTGGTGGCGGTGGGCCGGCCGGGCCTGATCCCGGG
Source organism: Thermomonas sp. (assembly GCF_046293095.1). GTDB lineage: Bacteria > Pseudomonadota > Gammaproteobacteria > Xanthomonadales > Xanthomonadaceae > Thermomonas. Next base: position 79,750 of record NZ_JBKBPN010000001.1, on the reverse strand, counting down.
CGACTGGGTCAAGCCGGGCGCGGTGGTGATCGACGTCGGTATCAACCGCCTTGACGACGGCCGTCTGGTGGGCGATGTGGGCTTCGAGGAGGCGGCAAAACGCGCCAGCTGGATCACCCCGGTACCGGGCGGGGTGGGGCCGATGACCGTGGCCACGCTGATGCAGAACACCCTGGAAGCGGCGGAACTGGCCGACGCCAAGGGCTGAGGTTTTCTCCCGGCAGGAAGCCCCGGAATTGCGGAGCGGCCACAGGCCTGCCCCGCAACCAGGCGGATAGCCTCCGGGGCAGGATCCTGCAGGGCGGGCCGGTGACCGCTTTTGCGGGAGGCGCTGGCACGTGGGTGGCCGGCCGCACCGCCGGGTGACAGCAAGGCAGAGGCAAAAAGCGCTAGAATGACGCGCTTCCCCACTGCTCATGGGTCTGCCGATGCTCCGCATCCTGGCTGAAGCACTGACGTACGACGATGTTTCGCTCGTCCCCGCGCATTCCGCCGTCCTGCCCAAGGACGTTTCGCTGGAAACGCGCCTCACCCGCGACCTGCGCATCCGCCTGCCGATTGCCTCCGCGGCGATGGACACCGTGAGCGAAGCGCGGCTGGCGGTGGCAATGGCCCAGCTGGGCGGCATCTCCATCATCCACAAGAACATGACCGCGCAGGCGCAGGCCGCGCAGGTGGCCTGGGTGAAGAACTTCGAGGCCGGCGTGATCCGCGACCCGTTCACGGTGGGCCCGGACACCAGTATCGGCGAGGTGCTCAAGCTCACCCGCGCGCGCAACATTTCCGGCGTGCCGGTGGTGGATGCCTCGGGCCACCTGGTCGGCATCGTCACCGGCCGCGACATGCGCTTCGAGAAGAAACTGGACGATCCGGTCCGCTACGTGATGACCAAGAAAGACAAGCTGGTCACCGTGAAGGAGGGCGCCAGCGACGACGAGGTGCTGGACCTGCTGCACAAGCACCGCATCGAGAAAGTCCTGGTGGTGAACGACGCCTTCGAGCTGCGCGGCCTCATCACCGTCAAGGACATCCAGAAGAAGTCGGACAACCCAAACGCGGCCTACGACGCCAGCGAGCGCCTGCTGGTGGGCGCCGCGGTCGGCGTGGGGGGCGACACCGAGCAACGCGTCGAGGCACTGGTGGCCGCCGGCGTGGACGTGATCGTGGTGGACACCGCGCACGGCCATTCGCAGGGCGTGATCGACCGCGTGGCCTGGGTCAAGAAGCACTACCCGAAGGTGCAGGTGGTGGGTGGCAACATCGTCACTGGCGATGCCGCGCTGGCCCTGATGGATGCCGGTGCCGATGCGGTGAAGGTGGGCGTCGGCCCGGGGTCGATCTGCACCACCCGCATCGTGGCCGGCGTGGGTGTCCCCCAGATCACCGCCATCGACATGGTGGCCAGCGCGCTGCAGGACCGCATTCCGCTGATCGCCGACGGCGGCATCCGCTATTCCGGCGACATCGGCAAGGCGCTGGCGGCGGGGGCGTCCAGCGTGATGATCGGCGGCCTGTTCGCCGGCACCGAGGAAAGCCCCGGCGAAACCGAGCTGTTCCAAGGCCGCAGCTACAAGAGCTACCGCGGCATGGGCTCGCTCGGCGCGATGGAGAAGGGCTCGAAGGACCGCTATTTCCAGGATGCCTCGGATGCCGACAAGCTGGTGCCGGAAGGCATCGAGGGGCGGGTGCCGTACCGCGGCCCGCTGGCCGGCGTGGTGCACCAGCTGGTGGGTGGCCTGCGCGCCACCATGGGCTACGTGGGCTGCGCCACCATCGAGGACATGCGCAAGCGCCCGCAGTTCGTACGGGTGACCGGTGCGGGGCAGCGCGAGAGCCACGTCCACGATGTGCAGATCACCAAGGAACCGCCGAATTACCGCGCGGGTTGAGGCATGCCACGGAAGGGAGACGCGAGTTTCCCTTCTTTGTTTCCAACATATGAAACCACCACGATGACCCAGTCCGCGCACGGCGACATCCACTCCGACAAGCTCCTGATCCTCGATTTCGGCGCGCAGTACACCCAGCTGATCGCGCGCCGCATCCGCGAGATCGGGGTGTACTGCGAGATCTGGGCCTGGGACCACGACCCGGCGGAGATCGCCGCGTTCGGCGCGAAGGGCATCATCCTCTCCGGCGGGCCCGAGTCGACCACCCAGCCCGGTTGCCCCGCCGCGCCTGCGCAGGTGTTTGAGGCCGGTGTGCCGATCCTGGGCATCTGCTACGGCATGCAGACGCTGGCCGTGCAGCTGGGCGGCGCCACCGAGGCTGGCAACCAGCGCGAATTCGGCCATGCGACGCTGGAGATCATCGGCGAGGACGCGCTGCTGTCGAAGGTGGCCACCACCGACGCGCTGCGCAACGTGTGGATGAGCCACGGCGACCACGTCGCCCGCGCGCCGGAGGGCTTTACCGTCACCGCCCGTACCGACCGCCTGGGCATCGCCGCGTTCGCTGATGACGCCAGGAAGATCTACGGCGTGCAGTTCCATCCGGAAGTCACCCACACCGCGGCCGGCGAGGCGCTGCTGCGCCGCTTTGCGGTGGATATCTGCGGCTGCGCCACGCTGTGGACGGCGGCCAACATCATCGACGACCAGATCGCCCGCGTGCGCGAGCAGGTGGGGTCGGACGAGGTGATCCTCGGCCTCTCCGGCGGCGTGGATTCCTCGGTGGTCGCGGCGCTGCTGCACCGGGCGATCGGCGACCAGCTGACCTGCGTGTTCGTCGACACCGGCCTGCTGCGCTGGCAGGAAGGCGACCAGGTGATGGCGATGTTCGCCGAGCACATGGGCGTCAAGGTGGTTCGCGTGAACGCGGCCGGGCGCTATTTCGAAAAGCTGAAGGGCGTGTCGGACCCGGAGGCCAAGCGCAAGATCATCGGCAATCTGTTCGTCGAGATCTTCGACGAGGAATCGGCCAAGCTGAAGAACGCCAAGTGGCTGGCGCAGGGCACCATCTACCCGGACGTCATCGAGTCGGCCGGCAGCAAGACCGGCAAAGCCCACGTCATCAAGAGCCACCACAACGTCGGCGGCCTGCCCGAGCATATGAAGCTGGGGCTGGTGGAGCCGCTGCGCGAGCTGTTCAAGGACGAGGTGCGCCGGCTGGGTGTCGAACTCGGCCTGCCGCGCGAGATGGTCTACCGCCATCCGTTCCCGGGCCCGGGGCTGGGAGTGCGCATCCTTGGCGAGGTGAGGCCCGAGTACGCCGAGCTGCTGGCCAAGGCCGATGCCATCTTCATCGATGAGCTGCGCAAGGCCGGCCTGTACGACAAGACCAGCCAGGCGTTCGCGGTATTCCTGCCGGTGAAGTCGGTGGGCGTGGTGGGCGATGCCCGTGCCTACGAGTGGGTGATCGCACTGCGCGCGGTGGAAACGATCGACTTCATGACCGCGCACTGGGCGCACCTGCCGTACGACTTCCTCGGCACCGTATCCAACCGCATCATCAACGAGCTGCGCGGCGTTTCCCGCGTGGTCTACGACATTTCCGGCAAGCCGCCGGCCACGATCGAATGGGAATGAACGGCCTGCTCGCGCACCACGGGTGCGCAGGTCGTTCATTGCCGCGTCGAGCAGGCGGAACCGGGTTGGTCGATGCGTCTGACCGCCACGAGTGCCTCTTCCATCCACCCGCATCCACCACATCGATCGCTCGATGACCGACCTGCAGTCCACCGACGAACGCTGGATGCGCCACGCGCTGGCATTGGCCGAGCGCGCCCGTGACGAGGACGACGAGATTCCGGTGGGTGCGGTCGTGGTGTCCGCCGACGGTGCGGTGCTGGGCGAGGGCTGGAATCGCAATATCGGCGAGCACGATCCCAGCGCCCATGCCGAGATCGTCGCCCTGCGCGAAGCGGGCCGCCGGCTGGGCAACCACCGCCTGCTGGGGACGACGCTCTACGTGACCCTGGAACCCTGCGCCATGTGCGCGATGGCGATGGTGCACGCCCGCGTCGCCCGTGTGGTGTTCGGCGCATTTGATCCGAAGACCGGCGCCGCCGGCAGCGTGTTCGACCTGCTGGAGGATGCGCGCCACAACCACCGCATTGACGTCGTCGGCGGCGTGCTGGCGGAGATCGCCGGGCCCATGCTCACGGACTATTTCCGTGCCCGGCGCGGCAAAGCGCGGGGATGATCAGCGGCGTTTCTGTGCCATCACCTGGTCCAGCTCCAGGTCGAAGCTCTTCACCGCTAGGCTGACTTCTCGCCACATGGCGAAACTGGCCGCAAGCAGGAACAGCACGCCCAGCACCGCCATCGCCGTCGGCAGGCCGCCCAGCCGGGAGTCGAGCAGGGCATCGGCTGCCAATGCAAGGCTGGTGCCCACGAAGCTGGCCAGTGCGCCGTAAAGCAGCCGGCAGGCACGCAGCACCAGGTGTGCACGCTGGCGATGGCGGCGGATCTGGTCCTCGCGTTCGCCGGCATCGGGCGAACCCTGTTCCCAGCTGGCTAGCAGTGCGCGCAGCCGGTCTACCACGCGTGCCAGGCGGGCGTTGGCCGAGGCCAGCAGGCCGGCGGTGGCGGTGAGGAAGAACGCCGGCGCCAGCATCGCGGAAAGGATGGCGTGGTGGCCCAGCGCATTGGTGGCGATCGCGGTGGCGGTTTGCTGGAGCATGCGGCGTCCCATCGGCAAGCCGGTATCATGCCGCTACCTGAACACGCGTGCGAGCCCCATGCCTGCCGATGCTGCCCAAGACCGCCTGATCTGGATCGACCTGGAAATGACCGGCCTGGACACAGGGCGCGATTCCATTCTGGAAATCGCCACGGTGGTGACCGATGCCCAGCTCAACGTGTTGGCCGAAGGTCCGGAACTGGCCATCGCCCACCCCCTCGCCACGCTGGAGGCGATGGATGACTGGAACCGCAACCAGCACGGCAAGTCCGGGCTGTGGCGCCGGGTGCTGGAGGAGGGCGTGCCGATGGCGGAGGCCGAGGCGCGCACGCTGGCCTTCCTGCGCGAGTGGGTGCCGGCCAACACGTCGCCCATGTGCGGCAACTCCATCTGCCAGGATCGGCGCTTCCTGCACCGCCTGATGCCGACACTGGAAGCCTATTTCCACTACCGCAATCTGGACGTCAGCACGATCAAGGAGCTGGCCAAGCGCTGGGCGCCGCAGGTGCTGGCCGGGTTCCAGAAGGAATCCGCTCACACCGCGTTGAGCGACGTGCACGACTCGATCGCGGAGCTGCGCCACTACCGCGTCCATTTCGCGGCCCTGGCGGGTCCGGCCAGCAACACCTGAGCGATACCCGCCCTGCGCTTTCAACTGGCGCTGGTCGGAGGCGGCGTTGGGTAATGCAGATGCAGGTCGCGCTGCGGGAACGGAATGTTGATGCCGTTTGCGGTGAGCACGTCGCGCACGGCTTCCACCACCTGGCTGCGTGCGTCCATGTAGTCCTCGTTGCGGGCAAAGGCGTGCAGGGTCAGGGTGATGCTGCTGTCGGCCAGCGCCATCACGCGCACCACCGGTGCAGGGTCGTCCACGATCAGCGGGTTGTCGCGGGCGATCTGCAGTAACAGTGTGCGCGCCAGTTTCAGGTCATCGCTGTAGCCCACGCCCACGCTGACCTCCATCCGGCGCAGCGGCAGCATCGAGTAGTTGATGATTTCGGCGGTGGCGATCTGGCTGTTGGGCAGGATCAGCACGCGATGGTCGAAACTGCGCAGCCAGGTCTGGAACACACGGATTTCCTGGACGATGCCTTCCTGACCGCCGATCACCACATGATCGCCGGCACGGAACGGCCGCAGCACGATCAGCATCACCCCGGCAGCGATATTGGACAGGGAATCCTTGATCGCCAGGCCCACCGCCAGACCCGCGGCGCCGAGCATGGCGAACATCGACGTGGTGGGAATGCCGAGAGCCGTCAGTGCGGTGAAGATCACCAGCACCAGCATCACCGCATAGGCGATGTTGCGCAGGAAGCCGCCCAGGGTGGGGTCGACATTGGCGCGTCCCAGCACCCGGTCCAGGGCATTCGACAATCGGCGCACCAGCCAGCGGCCAATCACGAAGATCGCAATCGCCGCTAGCAGCCGCAGGCCCCAAGTTTCCAGCAGGTTCAGCCAGTCGATCCCGCGGACATCCCGGATCAGGGTGGCGGCTTCGTGGCGGGTGGCCTCGGTGGCAGGGGCGAACAGCGACAGGGCGGCGGGCATGCGGTCTCCGGCAGGGGCAGCGCCCGGAGGGAGCGCTGCGGAAAGAGCATCAGTGTGCCCGGCCTGGCGTGAAGGCCGGGCGCAGGAGTTTCAGCCTGCCTTGGCCTTGGCCAGCGCCAGCCAGGTATCGACCACCGTGTCCGGGTTCAGCGAGACCGACTCGATGCCCTGTTCCATCAGCCACTGCGCCAGATCCGGATGGTCGCTGGGGCCCTGGCCGCAGATGCCGACGTATTTGCCTTTCTTGCGGGCGGCGGCGATGGCCATGGCCAGCATCTTCTTCACGGCCGGGTCGCGCTCGTCGAACAGGCCGGCGACGATGGCGCTGTCGCGGTCCAGCCCGAGGGTGAGCTGGGTCATGTCGTTGGAGCCGATCGAGAAGCCGTCGAAGATCTCCAGGAATTCGTCGGCCAGCAGCGCGTTGGATGGGACCTCGCACATCATGATGATCTTCAGGCCGTTCTCGCCCTGCACCAGGCCGTTCTCGCGCAGGACCTCGACGACCTTGCGGCCTTCGTCCAGGGTGCGCACGAACGGGATCATCACCCACACATTGTCCAGCCCCATCGCCTCGCGCACGCGCTTGACCGCCACGCACTCCAGCGCGAACGCGGCCTTGAAGCTGGGGTCGATGTAGCGCGAGGCGCCGCGGAACCCGATCATCGGGTTCTCCTCGTGTGGCTCGTACTTCGAGCCGCCGAGCAGGTTGGCGTATTCGTTCGACTTGAAGTCGGACAGGCGCACGATCACCGGCTTCGGGTAGACCGAGGCGGCGATGGTGGCGATGCCTTCCTTGAGGCGCTCGATATAGAACTCCACCGGGCCGGCGTAGCCGGCGATGCGGGCATCGATCTTGGCCCGGGTGGCGGCATCCTGCGCATCGTATTCCAGCAGCGCCTTCGGGTGCACGCCAATGTGGCTGGCGATGATCATCTCCAGGCGTGCCAGGCCGATGCCGGCGTTCGGCAGCTGGCCGAAGTCGAACGCGCGGTCCGGGTTGGCCACGTTCATCATGATCTTCAGCGGCGCCGGCGGCATGTTGCCGAGGTCGGTGGTGGTGCGCTCGAAGGGCAGGGCGCCCTGGTAGATGAAGCCGGTGTCGCCTTCGGCACAGCTCACCGTCACGGTGTCGCCGTCGCGGATTGCGTCCAGCGCGTTGCCGGTGCCGACCACCGCCGGCACGCCCAGTTCGCGGGCGATGATGGCAGCGTGGCAGGTGCGGCCGCCGCGGTTGGTGACGATGGCGGCGCTGCGCTTCATCACCGGCTCCCAGTCGGGGTCGGTCATGTCGGCGATCAGCACGTCGCCGGGCTGCACGCGGTTCATGTCGTCCAGGCTGCGCACCACGCGCGCGGTGCCGCTGCCGATCTTGTGGCCGATGGCACGGCCCTCGGCCAGCACCTCGCCGCGGGCGCCCAGGGTATAGCGCTCAATCTGGGTGGCATGTGCGCGCGACTTCACGGTCTCCGGGCGCGCCTGCAGGATGTAGAGCATGCCGGTGTGACCGTCCTTGCCCCATTCGATGTCCATCGGGCGGCCGTAGTGCTGCTCGATGACCAGCGCCTGCTTGGCCAGTTCCTGCACGTCGGCGTCGGTGATCGAGAAGCGGTTGCGCAGCTCCGCGGGTGTTTCCTCGGTGCGTACACGTTCGCCCGGCACGTCGGAATAGACCATGCGCAGCTGCTTGCTGCCCAGCGAACGGCGCAGGATCGCCGGCTTGCCGGCCTTGAGGGTGGGCTTGAAGACGTAGAACTCGTCCGGATTCACCGCGCCCTGCACGACCATCTCGCCCAGGCCGTAGCTGGCAGTGATGAACACCACGTCGCGGAAGCCGGATTCGGTGTCGAGAGTGAACAGCACGCCGGATGCGCCGACATCGGAACGCACCATCAGCTGGATACCGGCGGACAGGAACACGTCCTCGTGCTTGAAGCCGTGATGCACGCGATAGGCGATCGCACGGTCGTTGTAGAGGCTGGCGAAGACTTCCTTGACCTTGCGCACCACGTCATCGGCGCCGGTCACGTTGAGGAAGGTTTCCTGCTGGCCGGCGAAGCTGGCATCGGGCAGGTCCTCGGCGGTGGCGGAGGAGCGCACCGCGACGGCGATGTCTTGGCTGCCCGCGTCGGCGCACAGCCGGGCGTAAGCCTCGCGGATGTCGCGATCCAGTTCCGGCTGCAGCGGCGCATCGATCACCCAGCCGCGAATCTCTGCACCCGCCCGGGTCAAGGCGGGCACGTCTTCGACGTCGATGGCGGCAAGCCGGTCATAGATGCGTTGGTGCAGATCGTTGTGGGCGATGAAGGCCTTGAACGCATCGGCAGTGGTGGCAAAGCCGCCCGGCACGGACACCCCGAGGCCGGACAGTTGGCCGATCATTTCCCCCAGAGAGGAATTCTTGCCACCCACCTGGGCGAGGTCGGACAGGCGCAGGTCGTGCAGCCAAAGGACGTTGCGGGTCGAGGCAGGGTTGCTCAAGGCAGGCTCCGTGGGGCGTGGGCGGCGCAGGCGCGCGGAAGTCCGCTATTTTACCCCGAGCGCCCACAAGGAATCCCTATGGCCCCCGTCCGTCCCGTGTTCTATGTCTCCGACGGTACCGGCATCACTGCCGAGACCATCGGCCACAGCCTGCTCACGCAGTTTTCGGCTATCCGGTTCATGAGCGACCGGCTGCCGTTCATCGATACCCTTGAGAAGGCGACGGAGGCTGCCGCGAAAATCCGCCATGCGGGCGAGACAGCCGGCATGCGCCCGGTCGTGGTCAGTTCGTGTGTGGACCCTGCCTTGACGGCAGTACTGGCACAGAGCGGAGCGCTGATGCTGGACATCTTCGCGCCGTTCATCGGTCCGCTGGAGCGCGAGCTTGGCCAGACCCGGCAGCCGCGGGTCGGGCATGCCCACGGCATGGTGGATTTCGAGACCTACCACCGCCGCATCAATGCCATGAACTATGCGCTGGCACACGATGATGGTGCGCGGCTGGATTATGGCGATGCCGACCTTGTCCTGGTGGGCGTCTCGCGGGCGGGCAAGACGCCGACCTGCGTGTACCTGGCACTGCATCACGGCGTGCGTGCGGCCAACTATCCGTTGACGCCCGAAGACCTGGAGAGCGAGTGCTTGCCTGCACTGTTGCGGCAGCACCGGCACAAGCTCTTCGGCCTCACCATCGACCCGGCCCGGTTGCACCAGATCCGCCAGGAGCGTCGCCCGAATTCCCGCTATGCCCAGTTGGACACCTGCCGGCGCGAGGTGGCGCAGGCGGAGGCCATGATGCGCAGGGAGGGGATCGAGATGCTCAGCACCACCCATGCCTCGATCGAGGAAATCTCCAGCCGCGTCATGGAGCACCTGGGCATCAACCGCGAGATGTTCTGACGCGGCCGGTACTTCGCCAGCCTGCGCCCGGTGGGCGCGGGCGTCAATGCTGCCGCGCCGGGGAGGTCACGTGTAGGATCAGGCCATGCGCCTTGCCCTTCAACGCCGCCACCGCTTGCCGACTCTCAGCCGCTTCGGCTGGCTGATGGCCCTGTACGCCGAGAACCACGGGCGTCTGCAGCGGCTGTTCGATCCCGCCCATCTCGGGCCCGGCACGTATGTGTCCTCGATCGGCGATGGGCTGGACGTCCGCCTTGACGTGCTGGAATGCCATGCATACACCACCGAGCTGCGCATGAGCTACGGCCTGCTGGATCCTGAGACCGGCATGGCGGATCCGTCCGCCAGCCTGCGGTTGTACCGTGATGCGCGCCAGCTGGAGGCGACCCACTGCTATGCCGCGCGCCGCTGGCAGGACGTGATCGGCATGTTCCCGCCACCCGAGCGCATCCTTGACCATCGCCTGCGGATGAACACCTTCCTGGGCAAGTGGCTGCAGTACCTGGCCGAGCGCGGGCACGGCCTCGGCACGCTGCACGCACTTGGCAGCGGCGATTGAAAAAAAAACTTCGCAAAAGGCTTGACGGCTTCCGATTTCGCCTCCAGAATGCGCGTCTTTCCAGCCCGTGGGGCCATAGCTCAGCTGGGAGAGCGCCTGCATGGCATGCAGGAGGTCGCCGGTTCGATCCCGGCTGGCTCCACCACGTTTCAACAAGTTTGCGGTTCTGTCCCCATCGTCTAGAGGCCTAGGACATTACCCTTTCACGGTAGCGACCGGGGTTCGAATCCCCGTGGGGACGCCACCTCCCGACCCGCAGACTTCATCGGTAACGACAAATGGCCACCTCCGGGTGGCCATTTTGTTTTCGCCGATCGGTTCGCCGGCGCCGAAGGCGCACGGACGCCCGGTCAGGCGTCCTTGTTGTGCCGCCGCAGCAGGCGCTGCTTCTCGCGGTTCCAGTCGCGCTCCTTGCTGGCCTCGCGCTTGTCGTGGGTCTGCTTGCCCTTGGCCAGCGCCAGCTCGGCCTTCACCTTGTTGCCCTTCCAGTACAACGCGGTGGGGATCAGGGTGTAGCCGTCGCGCTGGATGCGGCCCATCAGCGTGTCGATCTCGTGCCGGTGCAGCAGCAGCTTGCGGGTGCGCCGGTCGTTGGCCACCACGTGGGTGGACGCCTGGATCAGCGGCGTGATCTGCGCGCCAACCAGGAACAGTTCGCCGTGCAGAACCACCGCGTAAGCGTCGCCGATGTTGGCGCGGCCCGCGCGGATCGCCTTCAGCTCCCAACCCTCCAGCGCAAGTCCCGCCTCGAGCTTCTGCTCGAACGAGTACTCGTGGCGCGCCCGTTTGTTGAGGGCGATGGTGCCGCCGCCGTTTGGCTTATCCTTGCCGTTCTTCTTGCTCATTCCGACATTCTCGCCGATCCGGACCCGTCGCGGCGCGTCCCGGTCGCATGGACCCCACGATGCCCGTCATCCAGCGCAGCGCCCTCGTTGAACATTCCGCGGCCCGGATGTTCGCCCTGGTCAACGACGTGAAGGCCTATCCCCGGCGGTTCGAATGGTGCCGCGAGGCGCAGGTGCTGGAAGAAACCGACGACCGCCTGCTGGCAAGGCTGGATCTGGGGATTGGCGGGTTCCATATCTGGTTCACCACCGAGAACCTGCTGGCGCCTCCCCACCATATCGACATGGCGCTGCGCGATGGCCCGTTCCGCCACCTGCAGGGGCGCTGGGAATTCCATGCGTTGGACGAATGCGCTTGCAAGGTGACGCTGCGGCTGGACTTCGAGCCGCTGAACCGCCTGCTGGGCCCGGCGCTGCAGCTGGGCATGCAGGGCCTGGCCGATCGCATGGTGGACGATTTCGTGCGCGAGGCGGACAAGGGGGGCGGCTGAATGCGCGTGCAGTTGGTGCGCGCTTGGCCGGACCGCCACGAGGCGGTGGACGTGGTGTTGGCTCCAGATGCATGCGTCGAGGACGCATTGGCGGCGGCCGGCTGGCACCTGGATAGCGAGTTCGTGGCGTTGGCGGTGTTCGGCCAGGCGGTAAGCGGCCACACCCGGCTGCACGATGGGGATCGGATCGAACTGCTGCGGCCGCTGGTGTGCGACCCGATGCAGGCGCGCCGACGGCGCGCGCAGTCGCGGAGAGTGGGGCGTCGCTGATGTCGGCAGCGACTCAGCGGCGTTTCTTCTTGTCCTTGGCCAAGTTGGGGCCGAAGTAGTGGATGGCGTTCTTCGCCAGTTCGGAGTCCTGCTCGGGGAAATATTCGCCTTCCCAGCGGGCCAGCTGGCCGTTCTCGAACCACAGCGTCATGGTCTTGACCACCGGCGCGCCGGTGCGGCCGATGCGTTGTGAAGACACATAATCCCAGCGGTCGTGGTGGAACGGGTCGCGGATCGACGGCGTGCCAAGCAGCACCATCACCTGTTGCCGATCCATGCCTGCCTGCAGCTGGTCCACCGCGGCCTTGTCGAGCAGGTTGCCCTGGAACACCGGCTGCCGGTAGAGCAGGCCGCAACCGCTGACCAACAGGGTGGCGATGAGGACGAGGAGCAGCTTGCGCATCGGCGGGCCGGGACTGTGATGGAAATGCCGATGATACACTCCCGGCACGCCGCGACGAGCCGCAGCAGGGGGTGTTTTCCGCGGTGCACGCCGTGCTGTTCACCACCTGTTGCCCGGTGCCGGATCGGCCCACGGAGGAATGTCGATGTCGCAGGATCTACGCAAGGCCGGCCTGAAGGTCACCCATCCACGGCTGCGCATCCTGGAGCTGCTGGAGCATGCCAAACCGCGGCACATGACCGCCGAGGACATCTACAAGCAGCTGCTGGCCGAGGGTGAGGAGATCGGTCTGGCCACGATCTACCGGGTGCTGACCCAGTTCGAGGCCGCGCATCTGGTGCTCAAGCACAACTTCGAGGGCGGCACCGCCGTTTATGAACTGGACCGCGGTTCGCACCATGACCACATGGTCGATGTCGATACCGGCAAGGTGATCGAGTTCCAGAGCGAGGAAATCGAACGCCTGCAGCAGAAAATCGCGGCCGAGCATGGCTACGAGATCGCCGACCACGCGCTGGTGCTGTACGTCCGCAGGAAGCGCTAGGACGCAGGGGCGTCACCCGGCGTGCCGCCGGCACGCGACGCGTCCGCTCCGAACCACCTCAGAACCAGACGCGTATGCCGGCCACCCAGCTGCGGTCATGCACGGGCTCGCCGGCTGAGCGCGCGATGTCCGCCGTGCGGCCGTGTCTGGTGGACCAGCTGTAGCCGACGTAGGGCGCGAACTCGCGGCGGACCTCGTAGCGCAGGCGCAGCCCCAGCGATGTGGACGACAGCCCGGCACCGACGTCCCGCGCCAGGTCGTCGCGGCCGTGCAGCACCGCTTCGACACGCGGCTGCAGGATCAGCCGGTTGGTCAGCAGGAGGTCGTACTCGGCTTCGGCCTGCAGCAGGCTGCGGCTGCCGCGGCCGAGGTAGGCGGTGGCCTGTACCTCGAACTTGTAGGGCGCCAGGCCCTGCACGCCCAACGCCAGCCAGTCGCGCGCGGGGCCGTGCCCCTGGTCGTGCCGCACGCCGGCCAGGACGTCCCACCACGCATCGACAGGGCGTCCCCACAGGGCTTCGAGGCTGGCCTCGGTGGCCCCCCGCACGCGTTCGCCCTCGCTGCGCAGCCACAGCCGGCCGCGGTCCCGGCCGATCCAGGCGTGGCCTTCCCACGCCAGTGCATCGTCCTGCGTGTATTCCAGACGATCGGCCTGCACCATCCACACCAGCGGATCGCCATGCGCATGGGCTGCGTGAAGTGCCGGAAAAGCCGCAACGCGGTCGGCATCCGTCAGTGGCGGGACTTGGTAGGTACTTCCCATCGAACTGGAGGTGCCCGCCGCCATCGCGCGATGCGCCGCGTGCGGATCGGTCTGGTCTTTGTCCGCGGCCTTCGCCGGCGCCGCGGGCACGTCCTGCGCGGCCTGGGATGCGTGCATCGTGTGGTGGTCGTGGGTCTGTGCGCCAGCAGTGCCAAGCCACAGTGCCAGCGGGAGGAGGGGCCATGCGCGCACGGTCATTCCTCCACCCGCACTTCACGCATCATGCCGCTTTCCATGTGCAGCAGCATGTGGCAGTGGAAGGCCCAGCGGCCCAGCGCATCGGCGGTGACGCGGACACTGCGCTTGGTGCCTGGCGGCACGCTGACGGTGTGCTTGCGGACCAGGAACTGGCCGTGTTCGTCCTCGAGGTCGCTCCACATGCCATGCAGATGGATGGGGTGCTCCATCATCGTGTCATTGACCAGCGTGATGCGCACGCGTTCGCCATAACGCAGCCGGATTGGCGCGGCGTCGGCAAAGCGGATGCCATCGAAGCCCCAGGTGAAGCGCTCCATGTTGCCGGTGAGGTGCAGTTCGATAGTGCGCGACGGTTCGCGGTCGTCAGCCGGGGGCTGCAGGCTGTGCAGGTCGGCGTAGCGCAGCACCCGGCGGCCATTGTCACGCAGGCCGATGCCAGGGTCGTCCAGGCGCGGCACAGGCATCATGGTTTGCATGTCCACATCCGGGTTGCCGGTCTCACTGGCGGGGTGGTTCTGCATGGCGCCGCCGTGCGTCCCGTGGTCCATCCCGGCCATGGCCATGCCGGGCATGCCCATCGCGGCGCCGCAGGCCATTTCGGTGGCGGCGGGCTTGCCGTGGCCGGCGTGGCCACCGTGGCCCATGTCGTCCATGGTCAGCAGCGGACGCTTGTCGGGTACCGGAACCGCGGCCGCCATGCCGGGGCGTGGCGCCAGGGTGATGCGGGTATAGCCGCTGCGGTCCATTGCCTGCGCGAACACGGTGTAGGCCGCATCGTCCTGCGGTTGCACGATCACATCGAACGTTTCCGCCGGCGCGATGCGGAACTCGTCAATGTCCACCGGTTGGATCGGTTGCCCGTCGGCGGCCATCACGGTGAGCGTCAGGCCGGGAATCCGCACGTCGAAAAACGTCATCGCCGCACCGTTGATGAAACGCAGGCGGACTCGCTCGCCGGGCGTGAACAGCGCGGTCCAGTTCTGTGCGGCGGTATGGCCGTTGGCCAGGTAGGTGTAGGTGTGACCGTTGACATCGGCCAGGTCGGTGGGGCTCATCCGCATCGCGCCCCAGGCCTTGCGGTCGGCCAGGGTGGCGTCGAGCCCGTCCTTGCGGGCATCGCGCAGGAAATCCAGCGCGGTCCGCTTGTAGAGGTTGTCGTAGTCGCTGCGCTTCTTCATGCGCGCGAACAGGTGCATCGGGTCGAGGTCGGTCCAGTCCGACAGCAGCACCACGTAGTCGCGCGCGCAGGCCAGCGGGTCCGGCCCCAGCGGGTCGATGATGATCGGCCCCAGCAGGCCGGCCTGCTCCTGCAGGCTGGAATGGCTGTGGTACCAGTAGGTGCCGCTCTGACGCACCTTGAACTGATACAGATAGTCGCCGCCGGGCGGGATGCCATCGAAGCTCATCCCCGGCACGCCGTCCATGTTGGCCGGCAGCAGCAGGCCGTGCCAATGGATCGAACTCGTTTCCGCCAGCGTGTTGCGCACGCGGATACGCACGGTGTCGCCCTCACGCCAGCGCAGGATCGGACCCGGCAACAGATCGTTCACGGCGAACGCCGACACGGTCTTCCCGGTGATGTTGACCGGCGTGCGGCCCAGCCTCAGGTCGAAGGCGTTGCCGGCCAGCACGGTGGGCTGGCCCGGCGAGGCCAGCGCCCACAACGGCCGCAGCCCCAGCGCGGTGGCGCCCAGCGCCATACCGCGCAGCAGACGTCGGCGGTCGGCGTCGGGCGGGCGGGCCATGTCAGTCCTCCAGCGAGAGCAGGGTGGCCGGATAGTCGGCGTCGGCCAGTGCGGCGAGGGCGGCATCCGCGCCGAAGGCGCCCTGTGCACGCACCTCTCCGCGGGCCAGATCCACCTCCACGGTGGCGTTAGGGTCCAGCGCGCGCAGTGCACGGGTCACGGCCTGGACGCAGTGCTGGCAAGACATGTTCCGGACTTGAAGCAGCATGGGGAACTCCACATGGACGAAACAGGGGGCAGTGTCTGGCCTGCCACCGTGGGAAGGTCAAGCGGGTTCAAGCCTGTTGACCTTCCCATCTTGGTAAAGTTCAAGCTGGTGCCTGTCAATTCCGCCGATGGAGGCTGCCATGCCATCCGATTCCCCCCTGCGCCTGGACATCACCGGGATGACTTGCGCATCGTGTGCGGGCCGGGTGGAAAAGGCCCTGCGCAAGGTCGAGGGCGTCCGCGACGCCAGCGTGAACCTCGCCACCGAAACCGCCGCGGTCGTCGCGCCCGGCGTTCCCGCCGAACGGCTGTTGCAGGCGGTTGAACAGGCGGGGTACCACGCGCGTTTGCACGCCGAGGCCGCGCCACCGACGTCTGCCGGCGGTGAGTCCCGGGAGACCCGCCACCTGTGGTTGGCCATGCTGCTGTCACTGCCGTTGGCGGCGCCGATGCTGCTGATGCCGCTCGGCGTGCACTGGGCGCTTCCCGGTTGGGCGCAGTGGCTGCTGGCAACGCCGGTGCAGTTTTGGCTGGGCGCACGGTTCTACCGCGCCGGGTTTGCGGCGCTGCGCGCGCGCAGCGGCAACATGGACCAGCTCGTCGCGCTGGGCACCAGCGCCGCCTACGGGCTGAGCGTGTACCACCTGCTGGCGCCGGCGGAGGGCCACCACGCGCCGCCGCTGTATTTCGAATCGTCGGCCGTCGTGGTGACCCTGATCCTGCTGGGCAAATGGCTGGAGGGGCGCGCCAAGCGCCAGGCCACCGACGCCATCCGCGCGCTGCAGGCGCTGCGCCCCGGGACCGCGCGGGTGTTGCGCGCGGGCGTCGAGACCAGCGTGCCGATCGACGACGTGGCGGTGGGCGACGAGGTGGTGGTGCTGCCTGGCGAGCGCATCCCGGTGGACGGCGTGGTGCTGGACGGCCGCAG
The DNA here is from genome assembly GCF_046293095.1 of Thermomonas sp. GTDB lineage: Bacteria > Pseudomonadota > Gammaproteobacteria > Xanthomonadales > Xanthomonadaceae > Thermomonas. The sequence goes on along the minus strand of NZ_JBKBPN010000001.1, from coordinate 63,245 downwards.
CCATAGCGATGAATCGCTGCTCAGCGGCGAGTCGCTGCCGGTGCCGAAAGCGCCGGGTGACACCGTGACCGGCGGTGCGATGAATGGCGAGGGGCGGCTGCGGCTGCGCACCACCGCGGTGGGCGCCGAGACCGCGTTGGCCCGAGTCGTGCGGCTGGTGGAGGACGCGCAGGCGAAGAAGGCGCCGATCCAGCGCATCGTCGACCGCGTCAGCGCGGTGTTCGTCCCGACCGTCATCGTGATCGCCCTTGCCACGCTGCTGGGGTGGGGGCTGCTGCAGGGCGACTGGACGCAGGCGCTGCTCAATGCGGTCGCGGTGCTGGTCATCGCCTGTCCTTGCGCGCTGGGGCTGGCCACGCCTGCGGCGGTCATGGCCGGGACCGGCGTGGCGGCGCGCGCCGGCATCCTGGTGAAGGACGTGGAAGCGCTGGAAACCACGCGCCACCTACGCACAGTGGCGTTCGACAAGACCGGGACGCTCACCGTCGGCAAACCGGCGCTGGTGCGGCTGCATGCGCTGGATGGCGACGAGACGGGGTTGCTGGCGGTGGCGGCCGGGTTGCAGCAGGGTAGCGAGCATCCGCTTGCGAAGGCGGTGCTGGATGCCGCACGAGAACGCGGCATCGCGGCCGCCGGGGTCACCGACATCACCGCGGTGGCCGGGCGCGGCGTGCAGGGGCGTCTGGGGGAGGCCCGGGTCGCGCTGGGGCATGCCCGCTGGATGGGCGAGCTGGGCGTCGACCTGTCCACCGTGCGGATGCTGGCGGATGCCGCCGCGCAGGCCGGGCTGACCCCGTCGTGGCTGGCCGTGGCCACGCCCGCGGGTTGGCAGCTGCGCGGGTTGCTGGCCTTTGGCGACGCGGTGCGCCCGCAGTCCGCCGAGGCCATCGCCGCGCTGCGGGCCATGGGCCTGCGGCCGGTGATGCTGTCCGGCGACAGCCGCGGTGCGGCCCATGCCATCGGCGCCGCGATCGGTTTGCGTGACGACGACGTCCGCGCCGAACTGCTGCCGGAGGACAAGGTGGCGGCGATCCGCGCGCTGGCGGCGCAGGGCCCGGTCGGGATGGTCGGGGACGGTCTCAATGATGCGCCGGCACTGGCCGCGGCGACGGTCGGCTTCGCGATGGGCAGCGGCACCGACGTGGCGATGCACGCGGCCGGCGTCACCCTGATGCGGCCGGATCCGCGGTTGGTGACGGACGCCATCGACATCTCCAGGCGCACCGTCCGCAAGATCCACCAGAACCTGTTCTGGGCTTTCGTCTACAACGTGGTGGGCATCCCGCTGGCGGCGCTGGGCCTGCTTGATCCGATGCTGGCCGGTGCCGCGATGGCGCTGTCCAGCGTCAGCGTCGTCACCAACGCCCTGCTGCTGCGGCGCTGGACGCCACGCGCCCGCGATTGACCTGCAAGGAAAACGCCATGACCTGCAAGACCGTTCGCCCCGAGCTGGCCGATGCGCTGGAGCAGGGCTTGCACAACATCGGCCAGGCCGCGACGCTGACCGGTGTTTCGGCCAAGATGATCCGCCACTACGAAAGCATCGGCCTGGTGGCGCCGGCGGCGCGCACGTTCGCCAACTACCGGCTGTACGGCGAGGCCGACCTGCACCGGCTGCGCTTCATCCGGCGCGCGCGTTCGCTGTGCTTTTCGATCAAGCAGATCGAGGCCCTGCTGGCGCTGTGGGACAACCCGCACCGCGCCAGCGCCGAGGTCAAGCAGCTGGCGCGCGCCCATGCAGCCGCGCTGGGTGAAAAGATCCGCGAGTTGCAGGCGATGCAGCACACGCTGGAAACCCTGGCACGCAAGTGCCAGGGCGACGACCGGCCGACCTGCCCGATCCTGGAGGATCTCGCTGACGGCAAGTGAATCGGTGCGCCGTTTTCCGACCCCCTGACGGTGTGTGCGCCGACGGCGCTGGCCGGCATCCGGCGCAATCCTGTCTGCTCCCATCCCGCCGGAGCGACCGATGCAGCGACTCGTCCGTATTGTCCTGCTGCTTTGCAGTGCGATTGCCTGGCCTGCGCAGGCCGAGCAGCTCTATCGCTGCGTGGGTCCGGCGGCTGCGGTCAGCTACCAGTCCCGGCCCTGCACCGGGGCGACGCGGTTGGACCGGGTCGTGGACTATTGGCCTGATCCGGTGGTCCCCGCAGCGCAGGCGGCGACGCGCCCGCGCCGGGCAAGCCAACCACCTGGCCGGCTTGCCGCCGGGCCGCGGCAGCATCATCTGGTCGCGACCACCGCTGACCGCTGCCGCGCCGCCCATGCCAAGCGCCGGGCGGCCCTGGAGCGGCTGGGGCTGCGTCGAAGGTTTGCCCAGCTGAGCCGGCTGGATGCGCAGGTGCGCGCTGTTTGCGGCGGCTGAGCCCGTTCAGCGATGACTGCCGGCGCGTGCCGTGTGCGGGATATCGCGCCAGTGCTCTAACGGGTATCCGGCATCCGCCAGCAGCTGGCGCGCATGCGCACGATCGGCTGCGCTCACCTGCGGGGTGCGGGAAAACAGCCAGGCGTAGTCACGGGCATCGCGCGCCACCAGCATCGCCCCGTAATCGGCGCGCAGCCAGACCACTTTGTATTGCGACCTGAAGGGGCCGAACACACGCACGTCCCACACCGCGTTGCCGGTGCCCGGACGCACCGTGGCGGGTGCCTCGGTGTGCCGGCGTGGCCCGTCGGCGCGTTTCTCGTGGAAGGTAAGGGTGGTCAGGATGCTGCCGTCATCGCGCAGCGTGTAGGTCTGCACGGCATTCCAGGCGTGGCGCTCGAACGGGGTAGGGATGCCGCCGACCAGATACCAGGTGCCCATGAAGCGCGGCAGGTCGAGCTGGGCCGCCGCCGGAATGGGCGGCAGGCGGCGGGCGGCGGCCTGGGCGCAGGCAAGCATCAGCCCCAGCCATAGCATCCGCCAGCGGGTCAGCCTTCTGGACATGCCGGTTCAGCGCCTGGCCCGCTCGAACAGGTAATGCGACACCAGCCATTCCTGGCCATCGGCGTAACCGAACAGCTCGGCGCAGGCCATCCAGAACATCCGCCAGCGCTGGTACCACAGCCCGGCCGCGTCGCCGCAGGCCTCGCGCAGGATCGCCATCACCTCGTCACGATGCGCGTCCTGCTGTTGCAGCCAGTGGTTGGCCGTCTTCTCGTAGTGGGTGCCGTCTAGCAACCATTGCTGGCGGATGTGCAGTGCGCCCTGGAAATGCAGCAGGGTGTCGGCCGCCGGCATCAGGCCACCAGTGAAGAAGTGCCGGCCCATCCAGTTGTCCTCACCCTGCGTCTCGAACGGGTAGAGCAGGGTGCGGTGCGCGAAAATGTGCACGAACAGCCGGCCGCCCGGGCGCAGCCAGCTGCCGATGCGCCCCAGCAGGCGCTCGTAATTGCGCATGTGCTCGAACATCTCGACCGACACGCAGCGGTCGAAGGCGTCCGTCGGCAGCTCCAGTGTGTTCACGTCACGGGTCAGCACGCGCACGTTCTCCAGCCCGCGCTCGCGACAACGGGCTTCGATGAAGCCACGCTGGCCGTTGGAGTTGGAGACCGCGGTGATGCGGGCGTTCGGGAAGCGCTCGGCCATCCACAAGGTCAGCGAGCCCCAGCCGCAGCCCAGCTCCAGAATGTCCTGGCCGTCGGCCAGCCCGGCGCGTTCGCAGTACAGCGCCAGCATCGCGTCCTCCGCCTCGCCCAGCGTTTCGTCGCCGCGCGGGTAGTAACAGCAGGAATACTTCAACCGTGGGCCGAGGCACCGGGTGAAAAACGCCGGCGGCAGCTCGTAGTGCTGGGCATTGGCGGCCTCGGTTTCGATCGCAAGCGGGCTTTCCCGTAACGCATCAAGCCGCGCACGCTGGCGTGCGGACTGGGCTTCCACGCCGCCGGCCAGTTCTTCCTTCAGGCGCTGTCTGCACAGGCGACGGATGCCGGCGCGGATCAGGGCATCCGGCAGCCAGCCGCGTTCGGCCAGGCCCAGCAGACCCGGAGCAGGTCGGTCGCGGGGCAGTTCGTCGTGTTGCAGGGTGACCACGGACATGGGCGCTCCTTTCAGTGTCAGGATTTGGGAAACCAGGGGAACAGCATCGGGGTGCGGCGCTGGTAGTCCCGGTAGTCATCGCCCCGCGTGCGCAGGGCCTGCTGTTCGGTGAACGGAATGCCGCTCAGGTAGCGCAGGAACAGGTACATCACCACCGGCCCCAGCCAGCCCAGCCAGGCCAGCGGGCTGCCAATGGCGGCGATGGCGTAGCTGAACCAGTGCAGCCATTCGAAGAAGTAGTTGGGGTGCCGCGAGTAGCGCCACAGTCCGCTGCGACAGGTCTTGCCGCGGTTGGCCGGATTGGCCCGGAAACGCGCCAGCTGTGCATCTGCCAGCGCCTCACCGGCAACCGAAAACAGCCAGATCAGCGCCGCCGCGGCGAGCTGCCAGGTCGCCGGGGCGGGATGCGCGGCCACCGCCGCCAGCGGCAATGCGAACAGCACCACCAGCAGTGCCTGGAACTGGAAAAAGCCGAAGAACATTGCCTGGCTGCCGTGCCAGTGCTCGCGCAAGGCGCGGTAGCGGCCGTCCTCGGGTTCGCTCCGCACGCGCGCCCACAGGTGCAGGGCCAACCGCAGCGCCCAGGCAGTGGCCATCACGCCCACCAGCAGGCGGGCGGACAGCGCACCGGTGCCAGTCAAGGCCAGCACCAGCGCGGCCATGCCCAGCCCTGCCGACCACAGCACATCGACGATGCCGGCGTTGTTGCGCCGACGCTGCCAGCGCCAGCCCAGCACCATCATTGCGGCCGCCAGCAGCCAGATCAGCAGTGCTTGTTCGCTCAGACGCATGATGCACCTCGCAAATGTCAGGGTTGCAGGCCGAGCCGGGCGCGCCAGGCGAGCAGCGGCATCGCCACCGCCCAGCCTGCCGCCAGTGCCAGCAGGCTCTGCCAGTGCGGCTGGGCGAACTCGACGACGTGCCAGCCGCGCGCGGCACCGAGATAGGCCAGCGGGCCGCCGATGGCCCCCAACACCGCAGCCAGCAGCAGGCGCCGGTGCAGGTAGCCCAGCAATGGCACCACGCACAGGGAAAACGCCAGCCACAGCGCCAGAATCCACAGCGGCACGCCATGTGCCGGGGCTGCTGCGTAGTCCAGCAGGCCGGTGCGCACCCACAGGGTTTCCAGCACCAGACCCAGGCCCACGCCGAGCAGCGCCAGCCGGGCTTCCAGCAGGCGCTGCGACGACACCCACAGCCGCCACAGCGCAAACAGCGCGGCGGCGGTGACCCCCGGCCACCACAGGCCGTGGCCGGCACCGATCACCGCCGCAAACCAGACGGCCTGATACCCCAGCAGGGTCAGCCAGACGGTCATGCCGCCTCCGCTCCGGACGGGCGCCAGCCGGGTTTGGCCAGCAACAGATGCGCCACGCCCAGGGCGCGCTCGCGGAACCCGCCCTCGCAATAGGCCAGATAGAACTCCCACATGCGAATGAAGCGTTCGTCATACCCCTGTGCGCGCACTGCCGGCAGCTGGGCGAGGAAGCGTTCCCGCCAGGCCTGCAGGGTGCGGGCGTAGGACAGCCCGAAATCTTCCAGCCCCACCAGCGCCAGATCGCTGCTATGGGTCTTGGCCGCCAGCATGGCGTTGATCGAGGGGATGAAGCAGCCCGGGAAAATGTGCCGCTTGATGAAATCGACCGAAGTCAGCGCCTGTTCGTAACGGTGATCCTCGATGGTGATGGCCTGCACCAGCGCCAGCCCATCCGGCTTGAGCAGCCGCCCGATCTGGCCGAAGTAAGCGGGCTGATACTCGGCGCCGATGGCCTCGATCATCTCGATCGACACCAGCTTGTCGTACTGGCCGGTGAGGTCGCGGTAGTCCGATTGCAGCAGGGTGATGCGGTCGCCAAGCCCGGCGGCCTGCACGCGTTGACGCGCCAGCGTGTACTGCTCGTGCGAAATAGTGGTGGTGGTGACGCGGCAGCCGTAGTACCTGGCGGCGTGCACGGCAAACCCGCCCCAGCCGGTGCCGATCTCGATCACATGATCGTTGGGGCTTAAGTTCAGCTTGCGGCAGATCAAGTCCAGTTTGCGGGTGGAGGCGGCCTCCAACGTGTCATCGGCGCTGGCCCAGTAAGCGGAGGAGTACATCATGTCCTCCGACAGGAACAGCCGGAAGAAATCGTTGCCAAGGTCGTAATGGGCGGCGATGTTGCGCCGGCTGCCCGAGCGGGTGTTGCGGCGGAGCAGGTGGATGGCCTTCATCGCCAAGCCGCCCAGTCGTGCACTGCCGGTTTCCATGCCATCCAGCAGGTCGCGGTTGCGCACCAGCAGGCGCACCAGGCCCACCAGGTCACTGCAGCGCCACAGGCCGTCCATGTAGGCCTCGCCCGCGCCCACGCTGCCGTTGCCGGCCAGCGCGCGGTAGAAGCCCGGGTCCAGCACCTCCAGGGTGACGCTGGGGCCATCACCCGCACGGCCGAACGTGATGATGCCCAGCGCGTCGCGGACTTCCAGGTGACCGTGGCCGAAGCCGGTCAGGCGCTCCAGCAGGCGCTGGCGCAGGAAGCGATCGAAGGCGCCGAAGCGCGGCGCGGGGTCGGACTGGACGATGGCGTTCAAGGACGGCCTCCGGACAAACGGGGATGGTCGTGGACGGGCGTGCGCTTCAGCCACAGCCGCAGCGCCTGCCAATGGATGGCGGCCACCACCTGGGTGGTCATGAGGGGATAGCGCCACAGCACGCGGGCCAGTGCCGCGCCGGTCAGGGGGCGGCGGTGCAGGGTCAGATGGGCGTCGAACTCGCGCGACTGACCGTCGAACACGTCCATATGCACATGCAAATCCTCCCCGGGAACACTGAAACGCCAGTCATAGCGACGCGCCATGCCAATGAAGGGGGAGACGTGGAAGGTCTTGTCGAACTGCCAGTGCAGGCTGCGGCCATGCCGGACCGCCTGGGCGACCGGCAGCACGTAGGCATGGCGCTCCTGCCACGGCGTGTTGGTGATCTCCGCGACGATGCTGTGCAGGGTCTCACCGTCGGCGTCGAAACAGTAGTAGAAGCTGACCGGGTTGAAGATCACCCCGGCATAACGCAGGTGTGTCAGCAGCCGCACCGGGCCAGCCGGGCGCTCGCCGGTGGCGGTTTCGACGCGATCCTTCACGGCTTCTTTGAGCGGGCGCTCCGGCGGGCCAAGGAAATCCGACCGGCGAAACTCGGCCAGTGCGCGTCGCGTCGCTGACCACAGCCAGCGCCCACGAAACACCGTTTCCAGCTCGTCGAGATCCAGATACAGCTGCGCCATCCGGTATTCGAACGCATGTGGGCGCGGCAGGTGGCGACGATGTCGAACCGTGCCTTCGTACACCGCGCTGCACGGGTGCGAGCTCATTGCGAACTCCCGTCCTCGGACCAACGGACGCCCAGGCCGGCGGCGACTTCGACGGCGCTTCTCATGCCGTCCTCATGGAAGCCCCAGCCCCAGTAGGCGCCCGCGAACCAGGTGTGGTGGTGGCCCTGGATGCGCGCCTTGCGGCGCTGTGCCGCTACCGAGACGGCGTTATAGACCGGGTGCTGGTAATGCAGGCGGCGCAAGACCTTGGCCGGGTCGATGGCGTCGCTGCGGTTCAAGGTGACCACGAACGGCTCGGGTGACTGCAGGCCCTGCAGCAGGTTCATGCAGTAGCTGACTGTGCAGGGCGCATCCGGGGTGCCGGGCACGTAGGCGTTCCAGGCAGCCCAGGCTTTGCGATTGCGTGGTAGCAGGCGGGCATCGGTATGCAGCACCACGTCGTTGGGCTGGTAGGCGATGGCGCCCAGTACGTCGCGCTCTTCGGCGGTGGCATCCGTCAACAGGGCCAAGGCTTGGTCGCTGTGACAAGCCAGTACGATGCGGTCAAAGCGTTCGCTACCCACCGCGCTGTCCACGGTCACGCCGTGGGCATCGCGGCTTACGCTGCGTACTGGACAGCGCAGCCGCTCCTGCACCTGCCAGCGTGCACGCAGGGCCGCCACGTAGGTGGACGAACCGCCGCGGACCACCCGCCATTCGGGGCGGCCGCTGACCTGCAGCATCTGGTGGTTGGCCATGAACTGCACGAGATAGCGGGCCGGGAAGGCCAGGATCTGCTCCGGCGGGGAGGACCACAGCGCCGACGCCATCGGCACCAGATGGTCGTCGCGGAAGGCCTCGCCGTAGCCGTTGTCATCCAGCCAGTCGCCGATGCCCGGGCCGGGGCTGTCGCCGTCCAGCAGCGAGGGCGCCTGCCGGTAGAACCGGAACAGGTCGCGCACCATGCCCAGGAAGCGCGGTGAGACCAGGTTGCGGCGATGACAGAACAGCGTGTCCAGCGTGGTCGCGTTGTATTCCAGCCCGGTGCGCGCGTTGTGCACCGAGAAACTCATGGTGGTGGGCTGGCTGGCCACGCCGAGCTGGTCGAACAGGCGCGTGAGCAGGGGGTAGTGGGCTGGGTTGTGGACGATGAAGCCGGTGTCCACCGCATAGCGTTGGCCGGCCAGCTCGATCGGGTGCGTATGCGTGTGGCCGCCGAGGTAATCGTTCGCCTCGAACAGCACCACGTCGTGCGCGTGCGACAACAGCCAGGCGCTGGCCAGCCCGGAAATGCCGGAACCGACGACGGCGATGCGCATGTCAGCGCTCCGCCTTGGCCAGCACCCAGGCGGGTACCGGCTTCAGGTCGCGCACCAGCCCCAGCGCCGCCAGCAGTCGCAAGCCGTACCACGTCAGGTCGATCTCCCACCAGCGGAAGCCCTGCCGTGCACTGCTGGCATAGAAATGGTGGTTGTTGTGCCAGCCCTCGCCGAAGGTCAGCAGCGCCAGCCAGAGGTTGTTGCGGCTGTCGTCGGTCGTCGCGAAACGACGGCTGCCGAACCGGTGCGCCAGCGAGTTGATGGTCACCGTGGCGTGGAACAGCACCACGGTCGAGACGAAAAAGCCCCACACCAGCAGCTGTGGGCCGTTGGTGCCCAGCCCCGGCGCGACGCGCTCCAGCACTTCGCCTACCCCATACAGGGCCACGGCCATAGCCGCAGGTACCGCCACATCGAAGCGGTCCAGCCAGCGCAGTTCCGGGAAGCGGGCCAGGTCCGGCACCCGGCTTAGGTCGGTGGCGAAGGCGCGCTTGGTGAGGAACCAGCCCATGTGGCTGCGCCAGAACCCGTGGCGGGGGGAGTGCGGATCCTCCGGCGCATCGGAATGGCGGTGGTGGTGGCGGTGGTGCGCCGCCCACCACAGCGGTCCGCGCTGCACGCTGGCCGCACCGACCAAAGCAAAAATGAACTGCATCGGGCGCGAGGTGCGAAAGGCGCGATGCGAGAAGTAGCGGTGGTAGAAGCCGGTGATCGCGAACATGCGCACGGCGTAGAGCAGGGCGGCCACCAGCAGGGCGATGGGGGATGCGCCCACCCAGATCACGGCCAGGCAGCCTAGGTGCAGCAGGACGAAGGGCAGCACCCGCAGCCAGTCCACCCGGTCTGCATCGGCACCCTCCGGCACCGGCATCGCGGCGCTGTCAAACCATTGGCGCAGCCAGCGGGTGCCGGTGGCTTTCGCAGAAGTGCGCTGGGGTGGGGGCGCCGGGTCCTGGGGCATCGTGAGCATCCGTTGGGAACGCGTCTATTTACGCGACTTTTCCCGCGATGGATGCAGGGGGGGTGTCATTTATTCCCCTGCCGCATCCAAACCCGAAGGCCCTGCGTAGGAATCGACGAATCCCTTCCGCCGGCAATTGCCCTACCATGCGAGCCAATCCCAACGCCGGAGACCTGTCGCCTTTCGAGGCGGCCAGAGTCATGTCGATTCCCGATGCAAGCCCCGGAGACCCGGGCTACTGGTCCGGTCAGATGCAGGCGGTTGCGCGACGGCGCGACCAGGATTGCTTCATGCGGATCTACGACCACTTCGCCCCGCGCGTCCGCCTGTACCTGCGAGGGCTGGGCGTGCCGGAGGCGGTGGCCGAGGAACTGGCGCAAGAGGCGCTGCTGCGGCTGTGGCAGCGGGCTGAAAGCTACGATGCCAACCGTAGCGCGCTGTCCACCTGGTTGTTCCGGATCGCCCGCAACCTGCACATCGACCGCCTGCGGCGTGAGAACCATTGGATCGCGGTGGACACAGAGCCGGAATGGGAGTTGGAGGAGGAGCCACAGAACCCCGTGTTCTCCTCCGCCGAAAGCTATGCCGCCCACGCCGACCTGAACGAGCGCATCGAGCGCCTGTCCGCAACCCAAGCCCGATTGATCCGCATGTCCTATTTCGAAGCCAAGTCCCACCAGCAGATCGCCGACGAGCTCGGCATGCCGCTTGGGACGGTGAAATCCTCCATCCGCCGCGCATTCCAGCGCCTGCAGTCCAGCGTGCAGGGGGCGGCATGAGCAGCCCACGCCACCATCTGGACCCGGCCACGCTGGTCAGCCTTGCCGCGGGCGCGCTGTCGCCCGAAATGGCGGCCGTCGCCGAGACCCACCTCGAAGGATGTGCGCACTGCCGGGCCCGGCGGGCCGAGGCCGAGCACGTCGGTGGCGCGCTGCTGCTCCAGCAGCAGCCGGTGCCGGCCGCAGGGGAACGCGCCGAGCGCCTGCGCGACGACATGCTGGCGCGCCTGCGGCAACCGTTGCCGATGGCGTCCGGGCGTGCACGGCCCGATCCTGTCGATACTCGGCGCGATACCGACGCTTTGCCGCGTCCGCTGCAGCCCTATTTTGGCAAGAGCTGGAAGGCGCTGCGCTGGCGCTGGATGGCGCCAGGCGTACACATGATCCGCGCGCCCCGCAGCAGCGGCGACGCGCTCGTCCTGCTGAAGATCGCCCCCGGTAAAAGCATGCCGGTGCACAGTCACGGTGGGAGCGAGTTGACCCAGATCCTGAAAGGTGCCTACGACGACGAACTGGGCCATTTCGGCCCCGGCGACATGGCCGACCTGGACAGCGACATCGAACACCAGCCGGTGACTTCGCCCGGTGTGCCCTGCATCTGCGTGGCGGCCCTGGACGGCCCGCTGCAGTTCCGCGGCTGGCTGGCCCGCAAGCTGCAGCCGATGGTCGGTCTCTGATCTCTGCGCCCGCTCCGGCCTGACCGGAGCTTTCATCCAAACGAAAACGGCCCGCATTGTCCGATGCGGGCCGTTCGTTTGTTGGCGTTGCGGCCGGAATCAGCCGCTTCGACGCAGGGACAGGAACTCCTTACGCAGCGATGGGTCGGTGAGGAAGCGGCCACGCATCACGCTGTTGATCATTTTCGACCCGTCGTCCTTCACGCCACGCCAGTGCATGCAGTAGTGGTCGGCTTCCATCACCACGGCAACGCCGTCCGGCTTCAGGCGCTGCTCCAGCAGGTCGGCGATCTGGCTGACCGCTTCCTCCTGGATCTGTGGCCGGCTCATGATCCAGTCGATCAGGCGGGCATATTTGGACAGGCCGATCAGGTTGGAGTCGGCATTGGGCAGCACGCCTACCCACACCTGGCCCATGATCGGGCAGAGATGGTGCGAACAGGCGCTGCGTACACGCAAGGGCCCGACGATCATCAGCTCGTTCAGGCGCTCGGCATTGGGAAACTCGGTGACCGCGGGCATCGTCTGGAAGCGGCCGGCAAACACCTCGCGCACGAACATCTTGGCCAGGCGGCGGCCGGTGTCGCGGGTGTTGTGGTCGTTGTCGGTATCGATGACCAGCGCGCGCAGCATCTCCTGCGCCTTGGCGGCCACCTCGCTTTCTATCGCTTCCAGCTCGCCGTCTTCGAGGTAGTCAGCGATGTTGTCATTGGCATGGAAGCGGGTGCCTGCGCTGCGCAGGCGTTCGCGTACGCGCTGCGACGCGGTGAGCGGTGCAAGGCGTTGGATGGGGGCGGGTTCCCGCAGGGGGTGCGACATGGCGTGGCCTCGAGAAGGCGGGGGAAGGGCGCGCGGCATACGACCTTTGCCGGTTGCAGCGCTTGCCGGTGCTTACGCCGGCCGATTCGCTTTGGATGCGGTGGATCAGAGCCCGTCGAGATCTGCCAGCACCTCCGCCGACCGCATCGCCAACGCCTCCCGCTTTGCGGCCGGCATGCGTGCCAGCTGCCGGTAGGGCATTGCCAGCCGTGGATTGCCGGCCAGACGCTTGCTGTTGCGATCCAGGAAGGTCCAGTAGAGCGCATTGAACGGACATGCGCGTGGGTCGATGTGGGCGTCACGACGGTAGTAACAGTGCCCGCAGTGATCGCCCATGCGATGCAGATAGGCCGCCGATGCGACATAGGGCTTGGTGGCCAGCAGGCCGCCGTCAGCGAACTGGCTCATCCCAAGCGTATTGGGCAGTTCCACCCATTCAAAGGCATCGATATAGATGCCGAGATACCAGCGATGCAGCGCCTGCGGGTCCAGCCCGGCCAGCAGGGCGAAGTTGCCGATCACCATCAGCCGCTGGATGTGGTGGGCGTGTGCGTGTGCCAGCGACTGCCCGATCGCCGCACGCACGCAGGCCATCCGGGTCTGCCCGGTCCAGAACCAGTCCGGCAGTGGGCGGTCGTGCCCGAAGGCATTGCTGGCGTCGTAGCCGGGCATGCGCGCCCAATACACGCCGCGTACGTACTCGCGCCAGCCCAGGATCTGGCGGATGTAGCCCTCCACCGCTGCCAGTGGCGCACGACCGGCGCGGCCCTCGGTTTCCACCCGTGCAATCACCTCGGCCGGTGAAAGCATCTTCACGTTCAACGCGAATGACAGCAGGGAGTGGAAGAGCCGGTGGGCGCGGCTGCTCAGCGCGTCCTGGTAGTCACCGAAGTGCGGTAGCGCATGTTCGACAAACGCATCAAGCTGGCCCAGCGCTTCCTCGCGGTCGATCGGCCAGCGGAATGCATCCGCCGACGGATTGCCGAAGCTGGTGACACCCGCGGCCTGGATGCTGGCCCACAGGGCGGTGTGATCATGGGGCGGCCGCAAGTCTGGCGGCTCCGGCGGATCCCCGCGCCAGGGCTTGCGGTTTTCAGCATCGAAGTTCCAGCGCCCGCCCAGCGGGGCGCCGTCCGGCTCCAGCAGAATGCCGTGGCGTTGCCGCATGTGCCGGTAGAACAGCTCCATGGTCCAGCGTTTGCGGGTGCCGAAAAAACTCGCTACGGCATCACGTGCTGCGAGGAAGTGGTGGCTGTCCACGCAACGCGCAGGAATGGGCAGGCGCGCGGCGTAGTCTTTGAGCTGCGCGTCCAGCCGCCATTCGTCCGGCGCCTGGTACTCAAACGCAGTGGCACCGTGCAGCGCCATCAGCCGGTCCAGGTTGGCGGTCAGCGACGGCAGGGTGTCGGGATCGTCAATCCGCAGATAGGCAACGCGATGACCGGCGGCGCGCAAGCGATCCGCAAAGCGGCGCATGGCTGCAAAGATGGCAATGATTTTCTGCGCGTGGTGGAGGACGTAATCGGTTTCCTGACGGACTTCCATCAGGACATACAGAACATCCGGCGACACCGTATCGAACCAGGGATGCCGCGGGTTCATCTGGTCGCCCAGCACCAGCCGCAGGCAGGTCATCCGGTGTGGCGCCCGGGTTGGGTGCGCCAGCCGTTGCGGCGTAGGGCCAGCGCAGTGAAGACGACCAGTCCCGCCAGCACCAGCGCGATCGTGGCGGCGACATTGGCACCGGGCAGCTCGGACGCCTGCTGCTTGACCGACACGCCGGCCAGGCCCCACAGCGCCGCCAAGGCGTACCAGGGGTTACCGCGCAGTTTCAGCAGAACGACCAGCAGCAACAGCCCAGCCAATGCAAACAGCACCAGCGTCCACGGCAACATCCGGTCGGTTGGCAGCAGCCCGAAGGCCACCACCACCTGCGCGACATTCAGAAACACCGCCAGCGACACCCAGCCGGCGTGCAATGACAGCGGGATGTACTGCCACCAGGGGCCACGCGAGTGGGTGCGGGTCTCAGATGCCAGCCAGGCTGCTGCCAGCAGACAGCCCAAGCTGCCCCAGATGATGGCCAGCGCAAGCCAGAACCACTGCAACGAGAACACCACCATCCACAGCGAGGTCAGTGCGAAGCCGATGGCCGTCAGCACGCGGATACGGCGCAGGCGCGCATCGGGCGTGCGGATGCGGGCCTGGGCGATGGCAAACACGCCATCAAGCAGAAAGATCGGCCCCCAGATGGCAAAGGCATAGCCTGCGGCCACGATCAGGGTTGGATAGCGGTTGGAAATCTCGCCATTGCTCGGGCCCAGCAGGCCGGTATTGGACAGCCAGGCCACCAGCGGCATCAAGAGCGCCAGCAGCAGGACCGCCACGTTCATGGGCACTCACCGTCGAACTGGTCGCTGCCTGGGCCCTGCTCGGGCCAGCGTTGCGGCACCCGCTGGATGCGCGAGACGTCGTAACCAAACGTGCGGGCACGGGTCAGCATGGCCTGCCAGTCCGCCTCGCTCACGGTGGGTGTGCGCGCCATGTACCAGAGGTAGTCGCGGGCATCGCGCACGACGAGCACCTGGCTGTAGTCCTCGGCCAGCCAGCCGACCTTGTACTGGGCCTTGAACAGGCCGAAGAAGCGCACCTTCCATTCGGCGTTGCCGGTACCGGGTACCACCAGACCGGTCGATTTCAGGCGCTTGACCGGGGCATCGAAACGGTCGGGCCGGTAGCGGTACCAGGTGCAGACATTGCCATTGCGATCCAGCCGGTAGGTTTCCACCGGATTGTGATTGCCCTGTTCCAGCCAGGTGGGAATGATGCCGATGACGTACCAGCGGCCCATGTAGCGCGGTAGATCGACCTGCGCCACGGGCCGGATCGGTGTGGCCGCTTCGGCGCAACCGGTCAACAGGATGGCAAGCAGCGCGGGCAGAGCAGCGGCAATCAGGCTGCGCATGGCGGGAAACTCCAAAGCGGGGATGCCTGTGTTACGGCAGGCCGGTCGGGCTGGATGCAACCGCCGCCTGCATCCAGTCCAGGTTCGTTGTGCGTAAGCCCGGCGTTGCAATGCCGGGTCGGCACTCACGTGCGTCACGGCGATGTCGCCGAACGCTGAAAGAGTGTTTTCGCCTCTGGTCGCCACGCGGCCCAATATGTAAACTTTAAAGTTTAGAAATAAACCCAGAGACGTTCATCCATGCCTGTTGCCCATCGCGCCGCCCTGGTGACCGCCATCGCCAGCCTGCTCGCACTGACCACTGCGTGCCATCGCACATCTGACGCCAACGCGGCCGCGGATGCCGCACCCTATGTCCGCACGGTGACCGTGGCGCCGGTGACGGCTTCATCCCGGGCGCTGTCAGGCACCGTTCGGGCGCGCTTTGAATCGCCGCTGGCCTTTCAGGTCGGTGGGCGGATCCTGACGCGCCAGGCCGATGCCGGGCAATCGGTCCAGGCCGGGCAGGTGCTGTTCACCCTCGACCCGATCGATCTGGAACAGGCGTTGCGTAGCGCCGAGGCTGACCTGAAAGCCGCTGAAGCGGCGCTGCGTACCGCGCAGGCCGATTTCGAACGGTTCCGTCAGTTGCAGGACAGCCAGTTCGTCAGCGCCCAGGCGGTGGAACGGGCCGCGCTGGCGGTGCGGCAAGCGCAAAGCGGGCGTGATGCCGCGGCGGCGCGCTTTGCCCAGGTGCGCAATGCCCTAGGGTATGCCCAGCTGCGCAGCCCGGCCGCGGGCGTGCTGATGGAGGTCAGCGGTCAGCCCGGGCAGGTCGTCAGCGCGGGGCAACCGGTGGCGGTGCTGGCACAGGCTGGTGAACGTGAGATCGAAGTCTTCTTCCCGGATGACGTGTTGCCGCCGCCTGCGGGCGAGGCCGTCCTGCCCGACGGACAAACGCGGCCACTCACGCTGCGCGAAGCCGCACCCATGGTCGATGCGTCCGGACGCACCCGGCGCGCCCGCTACACGGTGCCGAATCTGCCGCAGGCGCTGGCGCTGGGCAGCATCGTCTCGACCCGGTTTGCCGATGGCGGCAACCCGGCCGCCGCGCAGGCGCAGTGGCGGGTGCCGATCGGCGCGCTGGATGAGCGCGGTCATGGCCCGCGCGTCTGGCGCGTGCGCGACGGGCGCCTGGAACCTGTGCCGGTGCGCGTGCTGGCACTGGATGATCGTCAGGCCACGGTCGCGGGTGCGCTCAAGGCCGGTGAGCATGTGGTGGCCCTGGGCACCCACCTGCTCAAGGACGACATGCGCGTGCGGGAGCTGGCGCGATGAGTTTTCCCAACCTGTCGGCGCTCGCGGTGCGCGAGCGCGCCGTCACGCTGTTTTTGCTGATTCTGTCGGTGCTGGGTGGGCTGTACGCCTTTGCCTCGATGGGGCGCGCCGAAGACCCGGCCTTCACCGTACGCGTGATGCAGGTCAGCGTCGCCTGGCCCGGCGCCTCGGCGCAGCAGCTGCAAGAGCAGGTGGTCGATCGTCTGGAAAAGCGCATCCAGGAGGTGGAATACCTCTACCGGATTGAGACCACCGTGCGCCCGGGGCAAGCCACCTTGCAGGTGGAGTTCCAGGACTACACCCCGCAAGCCAAGGTGCCGGAGCTGTTCTACCAGGTGCGC
The DNA here is from genome assembly GCF_046293095.1 of Thermomonas sp. Classification (GTDB taxonomy): domain Bacteria; phylum Pseudomonadota; class Gammaproteobacteria; order Xanthomonadales; family Xanthomonadaceae; genus Thermomonas. Next base: position 46,765 of record NZ_JBKBPN010000001.1, on the reverse strand, counting down.
AAGCGCATGTGGGACGAAGCACGCAACATGCCCAATGGCGTGATCGGCCCGATCGCCAACGATGATTTTTCCGACGTCTATTTCAGCCTGCTCGCGCTGACCGCGCCGGGGCTGCCGATGAGCGATCTGGTGCGTGAGGCCGAGCGCCTGCGCGATCAGTTACAGCGTATCGACGGCGTGCACAAGGCGCTGGTGCTGGGCGAGCGCAGCGAGCGGGTCTATGTCGAGTTCGACAATGCCCGCCTGGTGAACCTGGGTCTGTCGCCGCAGGCCATCTTCGAAGCCATCGATGCCAGCAACCGGCTGGTGCCTACCGGCCGGATTGAAACCGACGGGCCGCGTCTGTACATCCGGCTCGATGCCGACTTGAGCGACCCCGACACGCTGGCGGCGCTGCCGATCCGTGCCGGCAACAAGGTGTTGCGGCTGGGCGATATCGCCACCATTCGCCGCGGCTATGAGGAGCCGCCTTCGTATCTGGTGCGGGCGCGCGGTCAGGATGCCGTGCTGCTTGGCGTGGTGATGAACAAAGGCGAAAACGGCCTGGAACTGGGCAAGCGCCTGCAGGCCTATCTGGACCAGGAAAAAGCCGAGCTGCCGCTGGGCATGACGCTCACGCAGCTCACCAACCAGGCCGATGCCATCGCCAAGGCGGTCAACCTGTTCCAGATCAAGTTTCTGGTAGCGGTGATCGTGGTGATGGGGGTGAGCATGCTGGCCATCGGCTGGCGTGCCGGGCTGATCGTTGGCATCGCCGTGCCAGTGACGCTGGGGATCAGCTTCCTGGTGATGAGGCTGATGGGCATCAATCTCGACCGCATCACCCTGGGCGCGCTGATCATCGCGCTGGGGCTGCTGGTGGACGACGCGATCATCTCGGTGGAGATGATGCTGGTCAAACTGGAAGAGGGCTGGGACAAGGTGCGCGCCGCCGCCCATGCCTGGAACGTGACGGCCGCGCCGATGCTGTTTGGCACCCTGGTCACCGTGGCGGGTTTTCTGCCGATCGGCTTTGCCCGCTCGGGCGTGGGGGAATATGCCGGCAACATTTTCTGGGTGCTGGGCATCAGCCTGCTCGTCTCCTGGCTGGTGGCGGTGATGTTTGCGCCTTACCTGGGCGTGAAGCTGCTGCGCGAAGTGCCGCCTACGCAGCAGCACGACCATGCACACCTCTACAGGACACCGCGCTACCAGCGCCTGCGCGCCCTCATCACCGGGTGCGTGCGCCATCGCGTGATCGTGGTGGCCGGCACGGTGGGCCTGCTGGTGCTGTCGATCGTGGGCATGGCCACGGTGGTGCAGAAACAGTTCTTCCCCAGTTCCGACCGCACCGAGGTGCTGGTCAGCGTCTATCTGCCGCAAGGCACCGCGATCAACGTGACCGACAAAACCGTGCGCCAGCTGGAAGCGATTCTTTCGCCGATGCCCGAGGTCAAAACCCTGTCCGCTTATGTGGGCGCGGGCGCGCCGCGGTTTTTCATTTCGGCCAACCCCGAGCCGCCCGATCCTGCCTTTGGCAAGCTGATCGTGGTGGCGCAGGACGAGGCCGCACGCGACCGCATCATGGCCACGCTGGAGCAACACATCCGTGCCGGTGAGTTCGCCCAGGCGCGGGTGCGCGTGGCGCGGCTGCTGTACGGGCCGCCGGTGATCTGGCCGGTGCAGTTCCGCGTTTTCGGCCAGGATCCCAACCAGGTGCGCGCGATCGCCTACCGCGTGCGCGAGGTGATGGCACAGAACCCGCACGTCGTTGACCCTCACCTGGAGTGGGACGAACGTACCCCCGTGCTGCACCTGACCGCCGACCCGGATCGGCTGCGCCTGCTGGGCCTGACCCCGCAGGATGTGGCGCAACAGCTGCAGTTCCTGCTCGATGGCGTGCCGGTGACGCAGTTGCGGCGCGACATCCGCAGCGTCGATCTGATCGCGCGCGGCGCACTCAACGGCAAGCGGCTTGACGCGCAAACCGTGGGCAGTCTCGAGCTGCTCAACCGCGACGGGCGCAAGCTGCCGCTGGCGCAGCTCGGCCGGGTGGAGGTGCGCTATGAGGAGCCGGTGATCAAGCGCTACAACCGCGAACCCTTCGTGGCGGTGCAGGGCGAGGTGCGCGGCGCACAGCCCAACGATGTCACCGATGCCGTCTGGAAGAGGCTGGAGAAGGTGCGAGCAGACCTGCCGCCCGGCTATCGCGTTGCCATCGGCGGCTCGGTGGAGCAATCGGGCAAGGCCAATGCCTCGATCGCCAAATTGCAGCCGGTGATGGTGGCGTTCATGCTGATCTTCATCATGCTGCAGATGCGCTCGTTTGCCGGCACCTTCATGGTGGTGGCCACTGCGCCGCTGGGGCTGATCGGTGCCGTGCTGGCGCTGGTCGTGTTCTGGCAGCCGTTCGGGTTCGTGGCGCTGCTGGGCCTGACCGGACTCGCCGGGATCCTGATGCGCAATACCCTGATTCTCACGCAGCAGGTCAGCGACAACTTCGAGGCGGGGCTGGGCGCGTTCGACGCCGTCGTGGAAGCCGCCGTGCAGCGCGCCCGCCCGGTGGTGCTGACCGCGCTGGCGGCGATGCTGGCCTTCATCCCCCTGACCCATGACAGTTTCTGGGGGCCGCTCGCCTATGTGCTGATCGGCGGCGTGGCGGTGGGCACCGCCATCACCCTGCTGTTTGTGCCGGCGTTGTATGCACTGTGGTTCCGCATCACGCCGGACGGCGCTGCACACGCCGATCCAGCCCCAGGACAGGCCTGATTCCACCGTCATGCCAGCGCACTGACGGACGCCAGATCGCCGGGCGCTGCATCCGCCCGGCAGTCCTGCCCGTAGCGGTTGATGACGGTCAACGGCAAGGGCAGGACGCATGGCAGGCAAGATCCTGGTGTATGGCGCCACTGGTGGCATCGGCAGCGCGCTGTGTGGGCGTCTGGCGGCAGAAGGGCACGCGCTGCACCTGGTGGCACGCGATGTGCAGCGTCTGCAGGCGCTCGCCGATCCGCTGGGTGCCACGTACACCGCCGTTGACGTGCTCCAGCCAGGTGCAGTCCAACAGGTGGCGGCAGACGCAGGTCCGTCGCTGTCAGGTCTGGTCTATGCCGTGGGCAGCATCAACTTGAAGCCCTTTACCCGCTTGACGCCCGAGGATTTCGAGCGCGATTTCCGGCTGAACGCTGCGGGTGCCGCGTTGGCGATTCAAGCCGCACTGCCGGCACTCCGTGCTGCCGGCGAACGCGCCTCGGTGGTGCTGTTTTCCTCGGTGGCGGCAAGCCGCGGCTTCCCGATGCATGCCTCCATCGGAATGGCCAAGGCCGCGGTGGAGGGGCTGGTGCGGGCGCTGGCGGCCGAACTGGCGCCTGCGGTGCGCATCAACGCCATCGCGCCATCGCTGACCGAGACACCGCTGGCGCAGGGTATCGTGGGCAATCCGCGCATGCGCGAATCGATCGCCGCGATGCACCCGCTGGCGCGGTTGGGAACACCCGACGACATCGCAAGTCTGGCCGCATTCCTGCTCTCGCCGCAGGCTGACTGGATCACCGGGCAGGTCATCGGGGTGGACGGCGGCCGCGGGGTAGTGGCCGGCAAATAAGGCGGCTGTCATGCCACGCATGCGCAAGAAAAGCGAATTGCCACAGAAGATCTGCGCGACCTGCGGCCGGCCGTTCCAGTGGCGTCGCAAGTGGGCGCGCGATTGGCCTTCCGTTCGCTACTGTTCTCAACGCTGCGGTGGGCGCACGTGAGGAGACACACGATGGACAAGCAGGTGCTGTTGGTCGGTGCCACCGGGCTGGTGGGGCAGGGCGTCTTGCAGGTGCTGCTGGAGGCGCCCGACATCGCAGGCGTCACCGTGCTGGTTCGCCGCCCGTACGCTGCGCCACACCCCAAGGTGCAGGTGCTGCAGGTGCCGGCCTTCACCCAGGAGGCGCTGGCCCGCCTTGATCTGCATGGCCATGACGCCTGTCTGTATTGCGCCGGCCCGTTGCCCGTGGGCATGACCGAAGCGGCATACCGCGAGGCGACGGTGGCCACGCTGGCACGCGTCATCGAGGCATATGCAGCGGCCAATCCCGGGGGCTTCGTCGCCTATGTCTCGGGCATGGGCGCCGATGCCGGCAGCCGGGTCATGCCGCTGCGCGTCAAGGGCGAGGCGGAAGCCGTTCTTGCCCGCTCCGGCCTGGCTTACACCTGCCTGCGGCCAGGGGTGGTGCGACCGGTGCTGGGTGAAGCCTCGCCCCATCGGATACGGCGGGTCCTGTATGCGTTGGGTGGCCCCGTGCTGGCCGTCGCCGGACGCCTGCTGCCGGGTGTGCTGACCACCACGCGCGCCATTGGCGGTTGCATGCTGCATCTGGTGCGCATGGACGGCGTGCGGCCTGCCATCATCGACAATGCCGCCATCGCGCGGAACTGCAACTGAGATCGCACCCTCGATCTTCCTGCCGTCGGGTAGTCTCGTAGGCCATCGCGTCGCAATGGGGGCACCGCATGGAGCCGAAGGAAACGCGCGAAGGTTGCGGCCTTTGCCGCGATGCGGCGCCGCTGGAGTTCGATTTCAGCTATGCGTTCCAGCCCATCGTCGATATTGACCACAGGCAGGTGTTCGCCCACGAGGCGCTGGTGCGCGGCCCGGGCGGCGAGCCTGCGCCCACGGTGCTGTCGCGGGTCACCGACGCCAATCGCTACCAATTCGACCAGGCCTGCCGCGGCAAGGCGATCGAGATCGCCTCGCGGCTGGGCATGCAGTCCAACCTGTCGATCAACTTCCTCCCGAATGCCATCTACCGACCCGAGCTGTGTATCCGCTCGACGCTGGTGGCGGCGCGCAAGCATGGCTTTCCGATTGACCGGATCATCTTCGAGACCGTGGAAGGCGAGCAGGTCAACGATGGCAAGTGGCTCGCGGAAATCCTGCGCGAGTACAAGCGCATCGGCTTCATGACCGCGATCGACGACTTCGGCGCCGGGTTTGCCGGACTGAACCTGCTGGCCGACTTCCAGCCCGACATCGTCAAGCTGGACATGGCGCTGGTGCGCGGGATCGACCAGAGCAAGCCGCGCCGTGCCATCGTCGCTGGCGTGGCGGCGATGTGTTGCGAATTGGGGATCCAGGTGATCGCAGAGGGCATCGAAACGGTCGATGAGATGTGCTGCCTGCGCGATCTTGGCATCCGCCTGATGCAGGGTTACTGGTTCAGCCGCCCGCTGTTCGAACGGGGCTGCGCCCCGGAGGCGATCGCCTGGCCGGCATGAGCCTGCCGGCGGTCGTCATTGCTTTGCCAGCGTGCCCCAGGCCGCCAGCGCGGCATCGCGGGAGGCGCCCAGGTCCACCATCGGGGCCGGGTAGCCGCGGGCTGCCAGCAGGGCGGAATGCTTGCCCGCCTCGTGCAGCACCTTGGCCGGCAGCGGGGCCAGCTCCGGCAGCCAGCGCTTGATGTAGGTAGCGTCCGGGTCGAACTTGGCCGCTTGCAGGTACGGGTTGAAGACCCGGAAGTAGGGCGCCGCATCTGCGCCGCAGCCGGCCACCCACTGCCAGCCCAGCGTGTTGTTGGCCAGATCGGCGTCCACCAGCGTGTCCCAGAACCAGCGCGCACCCTGCAGCCAATGCTGGCGCAGGTTCTTGGTCAGGAAACTGGCCACCACCATGCGCACGCGGTTGTGCATCCAGCCGGTGTGCCAGAGTTCGCGCATACCGGCGTCCACCAGCGGGATGCCGGTGCGGCCCTGCTGCCAGCGCGCCAGCAGCGCGTCGTCGGCGGGCGCCCACGGGAAGCCGTCGAAGCGGGGATTGAAGTTCGCCTCCGGCGTCTGCGGAAAATGGAAGAGCAGGTGGTGTGCGAACTCGCGCCAACCCAGCTCGCGCAGGTAAGGCTCCAGATCCGGCCGCTGTCGGGTGTCGCTGCGGCTGGCACGGTCCTGCAGGACGCGCTGGATCTGCCGTGGGGTGATCTCGCCGAAATGCAGGTGCGGCGACAGCCGCGAGGTGCCGTGGCGGGCGGGTAGATCGCGGCCCTTCGCATAATCCAGGACGGCATCGTCCGCGAAAATCTCCAGCTGCTCGTGGGCGCCGGCTTCCCCCGGCGTCCACGCCTCGGCCAGCCCAGCGTCCCAGCGGATCTTGGGCAGCAGCCCCAGCGCAGCTGTTGGCAAGTTGCCCGGAACCTGCATCCACTCGCGGGCCCGGGCGATGGGCAGCGGTGCCGCGTCTGGGAGCTGCGACCGCTGCTTGCGCCAGAACGGGGTGAACACCCGGTAGGGCTGGCCGGCGTCCGTCGCCAGGGTCCATGGCTCATGCCAGAGGTTGCCTGCGTGACTGTGCACCTCGATGCCGTCCTGGCGCAGTGCAGCCTTGAGCGCGGTGTCGCAGGCGATCCCGGCGGGTTCGTAACGGCGGTTCCAGTAAATCGCGGTAGCGCCGGTGGCGCGCACCAGATCGCGCAGTGCGTCCCGCGGGTTGCCGTGCCGGATGTGCAGGTCGCCACCTTGCGCCAGCAGCTGCGCGCGCAGGGCTTCCAGCGCGTGGTGCAACCACCAGCGGCTGGCGGCGCCCGGTGCCCACGGCGCGTCCTGGTCAGGCGCATGGATGTAGACCGGCAACACCCGGTCGTGGGCGGCGCAGGCGGCGGCAAGCGCCGGATTGTCCGTCAGGCGCAGGTCGCGCCGGAACAGCACCAGGGCGGTGGATATCAAGAGAGCCGCCTTTGAGTCGTTACTAATGAAGAGTGTCTGGGTATACGTGAATCCATGCGGATTCGATGCCACGATGGCTTTTACTTTACATAATATGCATTATGCGAAGTCGCTTGTTGGTCTGTACCATGGCGATGCCGCCTCCTGTGCGGCGTTGAGTGTGGCCGACGGATGCAACCGACGGCAAGAACTGCCCTCGCGGGCAAAAGCAAAAAAGCGGGTTTTCAAGGGTGGTTCGGGCCACCCTTGGAGACTCCGCCGAGGCGGCTCCAGCCGCTACGGTGCCGGCTACGCCAGCACCTCCAGAGCGGGCCATCCATGGCCCATCACCCGCAGGGCTCCGCCCTGCACCCGAAGTCCAGTTCACGCCTGCGCCCCACCCAGCGCCCGCAGCTTGTGCAAGGCGAGGCGGTGCGCTTCCTGGAGCTCGTCACGGATCTTGCAGCCGGCCAGAAGCATGGCGGGATCCCGTTCTTCGGCGAGGAGCCGATCAGCGTTGACAAGCAGGTTCGAGTAGAACGCAACCGCCCGCTCCCACACGAGGTAATTCGCAGAGGCAACGCGCCCTCGGCAATGGCGGCGGCTCATGGCTGACCCTCCATGACGATGGCTTGCAGCGCGCTACCGCACGCCGCACCGCCGGCGTCGGTACCGCCGGCGTCGGTGCGGCGTGTCCGCTTTGAGCGCGTAAGCGTCGGCAAAGCAGAGCGCGAAGTGATCGGCGTCGATCGTCGCCGAGAATTTGGGAGTGGTTGTTGCGGGGGGGAATCGGTCGCTTGACCTTGCGGCACTGTCTGCTGGCGGACTGATAGGGTCAAGCTAAGGGGATTCCGAAGAATTCCCTTAGCTTTCAACGACTTATCGTCAAGTCGCTGTCCCGCGAGAGCGGAGGAAACCTCCTGTCCTCTCGGTCCGCCCCGAAGATGTTCAGTGGCAGATGATGGGTCGTTGCCAACTGCTCGCCCGTGGGCGCGGGGCATCGACGTTGCCGACCCTACACCAAATCCGGGGTAGCCCGCAAGCCGTGCCACGGAAACCAAACTCTGGAAATTGGCCCGCTGCACCAGCAGCGATAGCCAGGACAAGTCACCGGGGCCGAGTGCCCGCCCCTCTGGCGTCACCAGCTTGCCCCGGATGAACCTGTACGCCTCCCAGCCGGGATGCAGCGTGTCGCCCCGGAGAATGACGCGGAGGAGCCTGTAAGCGGCGTAGCTGGGCCTTGCTGCGCCTGTTTCCCAGTTGCCTACGGTGCGCAGGCTGACACCAACGAGGCGGGCCACATCGGCGCGAGTCTTGCCGGTGAATTCCCGAAGCTCGCGGAACTGGTCAGGCGTGATAGAAGGAAGGCGGGAGCGTTTGCCGTAAAGCCCTGAACGGGAACCATACGGCACGGTATGCATTATGCGAAATTATGGGCATGCGGCGGGTCAGGCATTTCTGACCGTCGGATGGCTGTGTTCATCGCAGAGATTTCCGCCTCTTCCAGGTAGAAACTCTACGATTCGAGGCAGACAACTTTGCCATCCGATGAACCTAGGCAGTCTTTATCGCCTTGAGGTTGGCGCATTGCAGAAATGTCTACCGAATCGATGCGCCGGACTCAGCGCCTGCATCGGTGCCGGAGCCGTCGGTGGGCTTGCTGGTTTGGCGGCGCACTCGTGGGCGTGCAGTTTTCCAGTCAAGGCACTACGTTCCATCTATCCAGCGAACAGAACAGCAAATCTGAGGCACTTGGGGCTCGATATTGCCGCAGATCTCAAGCTGGCGGCCCTTCGTTTTCGTCTGGACGGTGTGAATCATTAATACGGATTTCGCTCGAATCGTACAATTTGCAACGAGCGTACAACGGCGTCCAACCAACAACATCGGCGCTCTCGGCCCGATACTCCTGACTACTCTGCTTAGTTGATGTGACCTATAGCGGACATGGCGCCCGAGCAATGGTCAGCCCCGTTCGAGCTGGCTTCCACGCCGCTCTCACTGTACCCGCTCGGACCCCGGGACAAGTCGCTCACCGATGGCTCGTTCATAAAATGGGGCTACTACAGCGTCCGCCAGCCAGTCTGGCACCTCGCCCGGCTCGAACGCAGTGAGATCCACCGACAGTTGGAGCTCATCGGCGTGTGTCTGTAACGCGGTGGTGGTGGCCCGCGCAACACGTTCCGCATCCTTAATCGGCACAGCAACGGCGATCAGTAGCCCACGTCCTGGGGTGTCTGAGTTGCCGATCTCGACGGCATACGCGGCCGAAACACAGGGCAAGGCTGCAAACAGCGGAAGCAGATGGTCGACCACCCACGCGGGAATTTCGTCAAGGGGATTAATCCGATACTGGTGTTCTCCGGCCTCGACGCGTTCCAGGACTGCGACTTCGCCGCGATCGAGCAATGCAGCCACTTCTTCGGGGTAAAGCGTGCAGCTGACGGTATTTGGATTGAGCATGAAGGTCGCACCCCGGGCCAGCTCAAACAGCTGTCGCCCGAGCAACACGACCACCGTTGCATTTGCGCCAGCGGCGGATTTGGCTTGCGTCTCGTCGCTGAAGAACGGCAGCACCGTCAGTCCGTCGGGCGTCGTGAACTGGATGAAACGCAGGCGGCCACTACGGTCATGGCGCGGGGCGTGAGCGTAGACCGTCGCCTCCAGCAAGGCACGGAAGAACGCTGGTTCCGCCGCCTTATCGGCGATCGCCAGCTGCATCAAACGACTGAGCTCGTCTTCGGAGATCACTTTGGTGACGCGGCACTTTTCCCTAAGGATTCCTTAGTCTACCGCGGACTTGCGTTTGGCGGTGCGTTTCGTGGTCGCCCTATCTCGGCTGATGGGCCGCTTGGTCATGTTCTGAGCCTGGGCCAGCGTCGCCTGCAATGTTGCCGGCAGATCACCCAACCGGTCCAGCTGTTGCTCAAGTGCCTCGGCCCGCCCTCGCTGCAACCCGGCCTCGCGCTGGGCCGCGACCGTCGCCGCCACAGCCTCCTCGCGCTGTTGCCGCAACAATTGCTCGCTGACCGTACGTTCTCGGGCCAGCGCGGTTAGTTGGGCACGGAGGTCCTTCGTCTCCTGCCGAGCTCGGTCAATTTCGCCGTGAGCGCGGTCTTCAGTGGCGCGCAGGTGCTGAGCGTGAGCCGCTTGTTCCGTCGCTGCGACAGCTTCCTGCTGCCGTAGCCGCTCCGTGAGCTCGAGCAACTCGGCTTCTTGCCGGTCGTAGCGGGCCTGCAGGGCGTCTCGTTGCTGGGCCAGATCGACCAGCTGCAGCGCTTGCTGCTCATTGAGTCGCTGGACGTCGTGGAGGCGGGTCTCGGCTAAGCCCTTGGCCCGAACGGCGGCCTCGGCGGCGGCGGCGGCAGCATCGAGATCGGCCTGCTGGGTCTTGCGCTCGGCCTCGATCTCGCGTCGGGCCTCTTGCAAGCTTATCCGTTCGTTGGCGAGGCTCGTTTCCGCGTTCTGCTGCGCCGCGGCCAATGCCTGCGCCCAAAGCTGCGTGGCCAGCGCCGCCACGTCCGTCGGCGCCTCGGGCATGTCCAGCTTGGCGTGCTGCTGGCGCAGCCGCGGGCCCAGCGCCGCCCACCAGCGATCCAACAACGGTCCGATCGTGTTCGGGGAGCCGCGTCCCAACAGCCCGCGGATCTTCTCGGTGGTCGGTCGTTCGCCGGCGTCCAACAATGCGTCCGCCGCCTCCGAGATGTCCTCAAAACCCACGCCTGGCCTAGCCATACCTGTCTCCGACTGCGGTGCCCTACCCCGTTGCCATCCTACTGCCGATAAAGGATAGTTATCGTCGGTAGATGCCCTATTTCGTCTATTTTACTACATAGTACATATGTAAAAATAACGAACTGGTACCGGCTATCGAACTGCTTCCCGCGCTGCTGCCGGAGCAATTGGCAGCCAGCGCTGCGGACGCCGTGCGGGAAATTTTGGCGGAAGCGGCCTCGGCCAATACCACGCGCAGCTACGCCAGCGCGCTGCGCTATTGGGCCGCCTGGTTCCAAGGCCGGTATGGCACAGTGATTGCGCTGCCGGTTCCGGAGACCGCCGTGGTCCAGTTCGTGGTCGACCATGTGGCCCGGCGCTCGAAGACTGGCCTGGCCTGGGAACTGCCGTCCGCGCTGGATGCCCAGTTGGTCGCGGCCAAGCTCAAACAGCGCGCAGGCGCACTCAAGCTCAGCACCGTGGTGCACCGGGTCGCGGTGCTGTCCACGGCACACCAGCTCAACAAGGTGGCCAATCCCTGCGAGGCGCCGGCGGTGCGGCACCTGCTCGCCCGCGGTCGCCGGGCGGCGGTCAAGCGCGGGGAACGGCCCACCAAGAAGACCGCGATCGCCAAACGCGAACTGGAAGCCTTGATCGCCACCTGCGACGACTCCCTGGAAGGGATCCGCGACCGCGCCCTGCTCTACTTCGCCTTTGCCAGCGGTGGCCGCCGCCGCAGCGAGGTCGCCGCGGCCGACCTCGGCGATCTGCGCCGCGCCGGTGAGCGCGCCTTCGTGTACCGACTCGAGCACAGCAAGAGCCAGCAGGCTGGCCCGACGGCCTCCTCTACGCCCGACAAGCCGATTCTGGGTGCGGCTGCGGATGCGATGGCGGCATGGCTGACCGCCAGTGGCCTGACCGAGGGGCCGATCTTCCGACGTCTGTGGAAGGCGCGGATCGGCCCCGGCCTGTCCCCCAAGGCCATCGCCGAGGTGGTGCAACGCCGCGCGGCCAAGGCCGGACTCGACGGCGATTTCGGCGGCCACAGCCTGCGATCGGGCTTCGTGACCGAAGGTGGGCGCCAAGGCATTGCCCTGCCCGCCATCATGGCCATGACCGAACACCGCGCGGTGGCCAGCGTGATCGGCTACTTCCAGGCCGGCGGGGTCACCGACAATCCGGCGGCTAAGCTTCTCGAAGACTGATTTGACCGCTATTACACTTAGTGTAATAGGGTCATTGACAGCTGAGAATCGGCCTGCTACCGTGCCTGCCCATGGATGTGGATTTCGAAGACGCCTCACTTCGGAGGCTTGAGGCGGACCCGGGATTCACCGCGGGCTTTGACGCCGCCATCGTGAAGGCCTTTCGCAAACGGATGCAGCTCATCCGGGCCGCGGTCGACGAACGTGCGTTCTACGCCATGAAATCGCTGCACTACGAGAAATTGCAGGGCGACCGTGCCGGGCAATGCTCCATGCGGTTGAACAGCCAGTGGCGGCTGGTGTTGCGGATCCGCCAAGACGATGACGGCAAATGTGTCGTTGTCATTTCGATCATTGACTACCACTGACCCCCACCCGAGGACGAACGCATGAATACGATTGCCGAGACGTTCCCGCCGGGCGAGTTTCTCCGGGAGGAACTGGAAGCCCGCGGCTGGTCCCAGACTGAACTGGCGGAAATCATTGGGCGCCCGGTGCGCCTCATCAACGAGTTGATCGCCGGCAAGAAGGCCATTACCCCGGAGACCGCGATCCAGTTGGGCGATTCGCTGGGTACCGGCCCCGAGCTGTGGATGAATCTGGAGAGCCAGTACCAGCTCTCCAAGGTGCAAGTCTCCGATGGGCTCATTGCCCGGCGCGCCAAACTGTACGAACGCTTCCCCGTGCGCGAAATGATCAAGCGCGGCTGGATCGAAGCTTCCAAGAGCATCGACGTGCTGGAACAGCAGTTCCAGGCGTTCTTCGGGCTGGACGATATCGAGGCCGAGATTCCTTTCGCGCATGCCGCACGCAAGACCGACGCCTTCGACAAGCCCAACATGCTGCAACTGGCCTGGCTATGCCGGGCGCGCCGCATCGCGTCGGAATTGGTCATCGCCCCCTACACCGAGGCAGCCTTGCGTCAGGCATTGCCGCGTCTGTCCGCCCTGTTGTCGGCCCCCGAGGAAACCCGGCACGTGCCGCGCATCCTGGCTGAGTGCGGCGTGCGTTTCGTCGTGGTCGAGCCGATTCCGGGCAGCAAGATCGACGGTGCCTGTTTCTGGCTGACCGCTCAAGAACCCGTGGTCGCCCTTTCGTTGCGTCTCGATCGCATCGACAACTTCTGGTTCGTGCTGCGGCACGAGTTGGAGCATGTACTGCGTGGACATGGTCAGGCGCAGGGTTACGTCCTCGACCAGGATCTGGAAGGCACGGCAGCTGACCAGATCAGCGAAGAGGAAGCGGTAGCGAACACTGAGGCCGCCGAGTTCTGCGTTTCCCGCAGCGAGATGAATGGCTTCGTGGCCCGTGTCTCGCCTTTTTTTGCTGAGGAGCGCGTGGTTCTGTTTGCCCAAAGACTGAATATCCATCCGGGACTGGTAGTCGGTCAGCTACAGCGGCGCCTGGGACGCTACGACCTGTTCCGCAAGCACCAAGTCAAAGTCCGAGCCCTCGTCACCGCCGCGGCGCTGACCGATGGCTGGGGTGTGGTTCACACGGCTTAAGAGGAATCAGCAATGTCTGGCTATTCGAACGCTGTCAAAGATTACGTGGAGCGCTACAAGCAGGAAGTCGGTTCCGACGGTTTGCTGGATGCGCACGCCGTCGCGGAATGGGCTTACGCCAATGGGCTGCACAAGCCCAGCGTCAAGACCGTGATCGACGCCATCGCGACCGACATCGCGCAGGTCTTTCGCGAAGAGTATCGGGTCGACCGCTTCGGACGCCGGTACCGCGCGAAGCACGCGGCCACCCAAAAGCGGGGGAACAAGACGCTCTCCCTGTGGGCGGACCTGGATGATCCGAACGCGCCACATACCCACTTCGTCAAATCCTTCGCACAGCGACGCCAGCAGATCGTCGGTGATTGCGTGCAGCTCAAGACCGACGTCGACGTCTACAACGAGAAACGCACCCCGGTTGAGCCGATCCAAGTGCCCTTGGATTTCACGCTTGACGTGATGGAACTGCAGCAGATCGGCCGCAAGGCCGCCTGATTCTTGCCCTTTTTCATGAGGATCCACCATGAATAACGAACACGCCGACAAGGCGCCTGGCCATGACAAGGAAGTGACCGTGATCTTCAACGGTCGACCCAAGTCCATCGCCAAGGAACGACTGACTTTCGACGATGTCATCGCCTACGCCTTCGACAACCCGCCAAGCGGCGACGGCATTCAATTCACGATTCAGTACACACGTGGCCACAACGACAAGCCCAACGGCACGCTGCTGGAAGGGGATTCGGTGATGGTGAAGGATGGTATGGAGTTCGATGTCACAGCGACTAATCGGTCTTAATCCCGACCTGGAGCAACTGCGGAACGAAGGTTACGACCTTGCGATCCGCGGCGGCTACCTTGTCATCCAGGACGTCCCCTACGTCACTTCGCAGGGTGTGGTTGAGCGTGGCACGCTCATTTCGCCACTCACGCTGGATGACGGCGAACATACCGAAAAGCCCAACACGCATGTGTGCTACTGGATGGGCGAGCACCCATGCCATGGCGACGGCCAGCCGATTCGTGGGTTCGAAAACCAGAGCCCGCGCCAGGATCTGGGCGATGGCCTCACCAATGTCCTGACATTTTCGGCCAAGGCAGATTACCGGGACTTCCACCACAAGATGACGACCTATCTGGGTCGTATCGTCGGCGAAGCCCAACGGCTGGATTCGACCGCAACAGCGCAGACGTATCCGGTCTTTGAGATCGAAGATGAGGCTGAGTCCGTCTTCAAGTATGCCGACACGGCATCAAGCCGCGCGGGCATCGGCGCGCTCAACGAGAAACTGACCGCCCAGCGCATCGCCATTGTTGGCCTGGGCGGTACCGGGGCGTACATCCTCGACCTTGTGGCGAAAACGCAGGTCCGGGAAATCCACCTGTTCGATGGTGATCTCTTCTCCAGCCACAATGCTTTCCGAGCGCCTGGCGCAGCTTCCCTCGATCAGCTACGCGCCAAGCAGCAGAAGGTGACCTACTTCGCCACGCTCTATGCAGCGATGCGCCGTGGCATCCACCCGCACAATGAATACCTGAGCGCGGGCAATCTGGCACAACTTCGCGGATTGGACTTCGTGTTCCTGTGCCTCGATCGAGGCGCGGTGAAACGGGATCTGGTTGCCGCCTTGGAAGAATTCGGGGTTCCCTTCATCGATGTGGGCATGGGCGTCACCCGCAGTGAACAGGGACTCGGTGGCGTCCTGCGGGTCACGACAAGTACGCCTGCATCGCGCGAAATGGCACGTAAACGGATTCCCTTCGTTGACGACGACGGCGAGGAGAATGAGTACAAGACTAATGTCCAGATCGCCGAGCTCAATGCGCTTAACGCAACACTCGCGGTCATTCGCTGGAAAAAATGGGCAGGCTTCTACCGTGACAGCGGAGGCGAGCACAATACGAGCTACGCCATAGCGCCGAACGCCCTGGTCGGCGAGGACATCATTTGAGCCCGATCAATCGCCTGCAGCCCGTCTTCGTCGAGGCGATTCCAAGTGTCTTGCGGGCAGGTCACCTGTATATCTCCAAGCGCTACCGCACGGCAGTTCATCTGTGCTGCTGCGGTTGTGGTCTCGAGGTCGTCACCCCGCTCAATCCGGCGAAATGGCGATTGACTGAGCGTGGCGATACGGTTTCGTTGTACCCGTCCATCGGGAATTGGAGCTTTCCCTGCCGCTCCCACTACTGGATCGAAAACAACCGTGTGCGATGGTCGTGGGCAATGTCGAAGGCCGAAATCGCGCGTGTGCGCAAGCGCGATCAACGCGATGTCGAATGGCATGCGCAACGCGAGGCACGACCTCCTGCAACGACGGGGTCTCTTCCGGCGCAACCGCCGGGAACCTCATCGGCGCCTTCATGGTGGCACCGCTTGCTGGATAGAATCCGCGGCGGTTAGACGGGCAACCGCACAGACATCCTGAAGTCATGGTGGGAAACTCGCAGCAACGCGCGCCCGGCTCCACCATGAGCTCGTCAGCGGTGGGTGAGTTTGGTCAGTGTGCCGTCCATTCCGGTCGAGGTGAATTCGAAATCCACCTGATCGCCGGACTTCAAGCCGGCGATATCGACACTGCCGGCCTTGAAGGTCATGGTCATCGCCGGCCACTTCAATGCGTCGACCGGGCCATGGGCGATCGTGACGGTGCCGGCGGTGGCATCCACGGCTTCGACCTTGCCTGAGGCGAAGGCCACGGCGGCAGCAGGCATGTCGGCCACGGGGGAGGCGGATGACGCCGGCTCCGTTGTCGCGACCTGCGGCGACGGTGTCGCTGCCGCGTCGCGCTTGGCGGCTTCGCCTTGCGGTGCCGAACAGGCAGCGAGCAAGAGAACAACAGACAAGGCAGCAATGGTTTTCATGATGGCGCTCCTGGAATGAGGTGGCCGCTAAAGAGAACACTCCTCGTAGCGTGGCAGCCGGCACGCACGGAGGGTTGATGGGACGACTGGCGATGGCGCGTTCATGTCATGACCTCCGAACGAGATTCGTCGATCCGCGCGCCAGACGCCGGCGCTGCAATAGGACATATGCCGCCGGAATCACCAGCATCGAGAGCAGCGGGGCGCTGAGCATGCCGCCAACCATGGGTGCGGCAATGCGTTGCATGACTTCGGAGCCAGCCCCGCCGCCCAGCAGGATCGGCAGAAGACCTGCAAGGATCACGGCCACCGTCATTGCCTTCGGCCGGACACGTTGTACCGCACCCGCACGAATGGCAGCGTCAAGCTCGATCTCGCCGGAATTCGGATGTGCGGCGAGCTGTCGCTCCCAGGCATGGCGCAGGTACAGCAGCATGATGATGCCGAACTCGGCAGCGACACCTGCCAGCGCGATGAAGCCGATCAGCGTGGCGACCGACACGGCGTGGCCCATGGCCCAGATCAGCCACAGCCCACCGACCAGCGCGAGTGGCAGGCTGAGCATGATCACCGCGGCTTCCGAGGCACGCCGGAACACGAGATAGATCAAGCCGAAAATGATCATCAAGGTGGCAGGCACCACGACCCGCAAGCGTTCGCTGGCACGCTTGAGGTATTCGTACTGCCCGGACCATCCCACGGCATAGCCGGCGGGCATCGGCACCTGTTGGGCCACGGCACGCTGCAGGTCGGCGACGACAGAACCGAGATCTCGTCCCGCGACATCGACGTAGACGTAGTTGCTCAGGCGGGCATTGTCGCTGCGCAGCATCGGTGGACCCTCGCTGACGCTGAGGTCAGCCACCTGCCCCAATGTCAGCTGCGCGCCATTGGAAGCCAGCACCGGCAGTTGCGCCAATGCCGCCGGTGAATCGCGCACCGTGCGCGGATAACGCACGACTACGGGATAGCGCTCGCGGCCCTGGATCGTCTCCGACACTGGCTCCCCACCCACCACCGTCGCGATCAGGCGTTGCACATCGGCCTGGCTCAATCCGTAGCGGGCAGCAGCGTCTGACCTCACGTTGACGTCGAGATAGCGGCCACCGGCAATGCGTTCGGCGAGCGCGGAACTCACACCGGGCACCGTACGCGCGACCTGCTCGATGCGATCACTCAATTGCGCCAATACGGCCACGTCCGGCCCCGACACCTTGATACCAATCGGGCTCTTGATGCCGGTGGCGAGCATGTCGATGCGGTTGCGAATCGGCGGCACGAACAGGTTGGTCAGTCCCGGGACCTGGACCGCACGATTCAGCTCCTCGCGGAGTTTCTCCGGTGTCATGCCTGGCCGCCATTGGCTGCGCGGCTTGAAGGTGATCGTGGTTTCGAACATCTCCAATGGCGCCGGATCAGTGGCGGTTTCTGCCCTGCCCGCCTTGCCGAAGACATGATCCACCTCCGGCACAGTCTTGAGCATGCGGTCGGTTTGCTGCAGCAATTGCGACGCCTTGCCGGCGGACAGGCCTGGCAAGGCCGAGGGCATGTACAGCAGCGTGCCTTCCTCCAGGGGCGGCATGAATTCACTGCCCAGGCGCAACAATGGGATCAGGCTGAGCAGCAGCACGATGCCGGCCAGCGCCAAAGTGAGTTTCGGGAAGCGCAGAACCGCATCCAGCACCGGGCGATACAACGCGATCAGGCTCCGATTGATCGGATTGTCCCGTTCCGCGCGGATGTGGCCACGGATCAGATAGCCCATCAGCACCGGGATCAGCGTGATGGACAGACCCGCCGCCGCGGCCATGGCATAGGTCTTCGTATAGGCCAATGGCGAGAACAATCGCCCTTCCTGCGCCTGCAGGGCGAACACCGGCACGAACGAAAGGGTGATCACCAGCAAGCTCACGAACAATGCCGGACCAACTTCGGCCGCGGCATCCGCGATCAGCTCCCAGCGTTCGTTCCCTACGGGTTCGCGACCTTGTACGTCGCGGAACTGCTCGAGATGCTTGTGTGCGTTTTCGATCATCACCACAGCGGCATCGACCATGGCACCGATGGCGATCGCGATGCCGCCCAAGGACAGCAGGTTCGCGGTAATGCCCTGGGCATGCATCACGATGAAGGCCGCCAGCACGCCGAGCGGCAAGGTGATCACCGCCACCAGCGAGGAGCGCAGGTGCCAGAGGAACAGCGCGCACACCAGCGCCACCACCAGGAATTCCTCGCCGAGCTTGCGGGTGAGGTTGTGCACGGCTTCGAGGATCAATTCGGAGCGATCGTAGGTCGGCACGATCTCCACGCCCGGAGGCAGGCTTGCTTTCAGCTCCGCCAGCTTCGCCTTCACCGCCTTGATCGCGGCGAGCGCGTTCTTGCCCGAGCGCAGGATGACCACGCCACCGGCGACCTCCCCTTCCCCATCGAGCTCAGCGATGCCGCGCCGTAGCGTTGGTCCACGTTGCACGATCGCCAGATCCTGCAGCAGGACAGGAACTCCATCGGCGCCCGTTGTCACCGGCACGCGTTCGAAATCCTCGCGCGACCGCAGGTAGCCTTCGCTGCGCACCATGAATTCGGCTTCGCCCTGCTCGATTACCGAACCGCCGGTGGCGCCATTTGCGGCCTGAATGGCATCCGTGAGCTGCGTGATGGTGATTCCGCGGGCGGCCAATGCCTGCGGATCCGGCGTGATCTGCCAGGCCTGGACCATGCCGCCCACGCTTGCGACTTCGGCCACGTCGGGCACGGTCTTGAGGTCGTAGCGCAGGAACCAGTCCTGTAACGCACGCAACTGGCCGAGATCGTGTCTGCCGGTACGATCCACCAACGCGTACTCGTAGATCCAGCCCAGGCCCGTGGCGTCCGGCCCGATCGCCGGGCTGACCTGCGCCGGCAGGCGATCACGCACCTGGCTCAGGTACTCGAGCACACGCGAACGCGCCCAGTACAAGTCGGTCTTGTCGTCAAATAGCACGTAGACGAACGAATCGCCGAAGAACGAGAAGCCGCGCACCGCCTTGACCCCCGGCACCGACAGCATGGTCGTCGTCAGCGGATAGGTGACCTGGTCTTCGACAATGCGCGGTGTCTGACCGGGCCACTCCGTGCGGATGATGACCTGCGTATCGGACAGGTCGGGCAACGCATCAAGCGGCGTGCGCGATACCGACCAGATGCCCGTCGCCGCCAACGCGATGGCGGCCACCAGCACGAACAGCCGGTTGGCAATGGAAGCGCGAATGATGCGGGCGATCATGGCTGTCGCTCCACAGCGGGCACATCACGGATCGTGCAATCCGGGGTCGCCCCAGGCGCGAACTTGGGCACCAGTTGCATGTCCATGAAGGGCGACTTGCCGGGCTTGTCGAAGCGCTGATCCGGCACCATCGGGTCGTACCAATAGGCCACCGGGCATTGCCGCGCCTTGGGTGACGCGGTGACCGCTGGCTTTGCAACGGCTGGGGGCGCCTTCTTCTTGGACGGCACGGATGGTGTCGGGCGCGCGGGTGCAGGCGTTGCCGGCATCGCCATGTCCGGCATACCGGGCATGACATCGCTCGGCATATTCGCTTCTTCATCGCCCGCGCCGGCATTGAGGCGTTCGAGCGCGCCTGACAGGTTCGCTTCCGAATCGATCAGGAACTGCCCCGAGGCCACCACCTTCTCGCCACCTTTCAGCCCCGCAAGAATTTCGGTCATGCCGTCGCCACTGCGACCGGCCTGCACGCGCACGGGATGGAACGTGTCGTTGGCGCCGAGCACGATCACGCGGGCCTGCGCCCCCGCTCCGATCAACGCGTCCGTCGGTACCAGCGGCCGTTCGACGCTCGCGGTTGGCTGCAAGGTGATCTGCGCGAACATGCCCGGTGCCAGCAGGCCGTCCGGGTTGTCCAACACGATGCGGGCTCGCTGCGTGCGGCTGCTCATGTCCACTTGCGGCAGCAACGTTTCCACGCGGCCGTGGAAGGTCTCGCCTGGCAACGCGTCAACAGCCGCTTCCACCGGCGTACCCGTCGCGATGCCTGCACTCCCTGCTTGCGGAATCGACGCTTCGAGCCAGACCGTGCGGGTACCGTTGACGCGGAACAGCAGTGTGCCCATCGGCGCAGATTGCCCTTCGCGCACACCGATTTCGCTGACGACACCGGTCACGGGCGAGGTCAAGGTGAGTCGTCCGCCCTGCCCTGCATCGCTGCCCGCGGGCAGACCCAATGCCCGCAATCGTTCGTGGGCGGCGGACTGCAACCCGCGTGCTGCAGCGGAGCGGGCTCCACCGAGCGCACGCGCTTCGGCAATCGCAGTGCCCCAAGTTGGCGCGATGATGCTGGCCAACGGTTGCCCCGCGTGCACGGGCTCAAATGGGGCGCGCACGTGTAGGCGTTCGACGATAGTGTCGACCCGTGCACTGACGATGCGTTCCTGGCGCAGGTCCCAGCCGATGGTGCCGGGCACGCGGACGGCTGCCGTCAATTGGCCACGCTTGACCACCACCGTACGAATGCCGAGGTTCTGGCGCACGCCCGGTGCAACGGCAACGCCTTCGGTAGTCGCTTCATCGGCGTACTTCGGCACCAATTGCATGTCCATGAAGGGCGACTTGCCGGGCTTGTCGAAGTGCTGGTCGGGCACCATCGGGTCGTACCAATAGAGGGCTTTGCGTTCGGCGGACTGCGGACTCGATGCGGCGGCGGAGGACGTACCCCCGTGAGAGCCCCACCAGTAGCCGAGGCCAACAGCGGCGACCAGCACGAGCGAAACAGCAGCAATGACCGCGCCGCGATGAGTGGTGTTCATGGCTGCATCTCCGAGGGCAGCAGGAAGGCCAAGGCGGCCCAGGCACGTCCGAGTTCACCGAGGTGTTCGGCGTGCGCGAGATGGACATCAAGTTCGTCACGTCGGGCGTTGAGCCACGGTTGCAGCTCGCCTCCGGCGCGATACGCGGCAAGCGTGGCCATGCTGCGGTCCTGTGCGAGTGGCAGCAGGGAGTCCTCGTGCAAGGCGACCTGGCGCTTCAACCCTTCCCATCGGGCGAGGTCGGCACGAATGCGCGCCGTTTCCTGACGGCGCAGGTCTTCCCGCGTAGCCAATGCAGCCTGGTAGTCCGCTTCGCGAGCGGCGATGCCGCGATCTTGTCGGTTGCGCGAGAACAACGGCAGGCCGATGCCTACTTCGAGCATGATCATGTCGTCGCGACCACCGGCACGCTGGCCATAGGACGCACCCACGCTCCAGTCCGGACGCTTGTCGGCGCGGGCGACATCGACCGCGGCCGCGGCGGTTTCGAGCTGAGCGGTGGCGGGAAGCAATGGCCCCACCCGATCCACCTCCGCCAGCAATCGGGCTTCGGAGACGGGCAGCGAGTCGAGGTTCGGGGCTTGATCGGAAACCTCGACCATTGCGTCGCCCAGCCAGCGCGCCAGTCCGGCCTGGGCCGCCAGTTTTTCGGCCCGCGCGGCCTCGATGCGGTTGTCGAGTTCCAGCAGCGCCGCTTCGGTAGCCAGCGCGTCACTCACCGATTCGCCACCACCAGCCAACCGCGCCTTCGACACCTTCGCAGCCAACGCCGCCTGTTCCCGCAACTTCTGCAACGCGCCCAATTGACGTTGCGCCGCCCAGACCGCGATCCAGGCTTCGGCCGCAGCGCGACGGACGGCCAGCACCTCGGCCTGTGATTGCGCCTGGGCTTCGTCGATCTGCCTGGCGGCGAAGGACTGTCGCGCCGAACGCTTGGCCCGCGACGGAATCTCCTGCCGCAAGCCGATCTTCTTCATGGTCATGTCGTCAACGCGGCTGTTGAAGGCGTCGCTGCCGGTCACCGGCAGGTTGTCGATGCCCACGGTCAGCATCGGATCAGGCAAGGCGCCAGCGCGTGCGGCCTCTTCCTGCGCGGCCGATACCCCGGCCCGACGTGCATCGAGCATGGGCGCACGCTCGGTGGCCAAGCGCACCGCCTCCGCCAGCGTGAGCTCGTGGGATGCGGCCAAGGCCGCGATTGGCATCGCCAGCACGGCCATGCACAAGGTCCGGACTAGCGCACGCTCAAGTGCGCCCCAGGACCGACAACGATCAAAACGGGAGTTCATGACGCCTCCGAAACAGACATGACACAGCGCGCACGGCGCATCGGCGTCGGCGCGAATTCGCTACGTCGTTTCGGGGGCTAGATCAGAAGACTGCAGAATCGCAGCCGCGGAGGCGGATCGGATCGGGCAATCGGCACGTCGACCTGGATGGCGACGTGGGATACGGGTTGCTCAAAGACCGGCGCAAGGACGAACGCCGGCATGGCCAGCGGCGGCACGGACAGTTTGGCTGTATCAGTCGTTACTGTGTGATCAGGATTACAGTGCTTCTGACAAAGCAGCGGATTGTCCGTGTCCTGCTGCTGTGCCATGCCCATCTCGGCGCAAGGCTCGGCCATCGCCGTGGTCTCGGCGGGCCTCTGCTCTATCGGGCACAGGTACGCCGCCAACGCCGCCTGCTGGAACAACAGGCAGACGATCACCAGGACGGCGATCTGTAGGCGGTGGCGGGCGCGCCGGATCATGGGCGAGATGGTACTCCTCTGGCGGAGAGCAAGCCGGATAGCCCATAGACACGGTTTAGCCCGGCGAGTTCCTCACACCCGGCGTCCAACCACCTATCCACAGCAGGGCCTTTGCTGCTGGATCGGCGGGCAAGGCACCGTGCCGTAGGAGCAAAAGACGCAGCAATCGCCCGGCTTGGGCCGTAGCAGCTCACCACAGGCCGTGCACTCGTAGAAGTACTGGCACGCCGTCGTCGGCATGGTCTCGACGGCCTGGTGTCCGCATTGCGGACACGTCAGCGTGCTCTGCAACTGCAACTCAGCCACCGTTCGCTTTCGCCTTGGCCGGGAAACCTGCCTCGGTGATCGCACGCGCGATAACCGGCACGTTGGTGCGATCGGCATCGAAGTCCACGGTGACAGTGGCCGCCTTGGTGTCGACTTGTGCCTTGGAAACGCCAGGTACTTTGCCGAGGGCCTTTTCGATCGTGATGCTGCACGCCGGGCAGGTCATGTTTTCAACATCGAGGACGGCCTTCTTCGGCGTCGCGGCCAACGCCATGCCCGTCCACAAGATCATCAACCCAACAATCAACTGACGCATCGTTCCTCTCCTACAAGAACCAGGCTACGTAATACGGAAAGAGCAGCAGCAGCGCGATCACGACGGTCGCAATCCAGAGCCAACGCCGGCGGCGGCGCAACACGCGCGGATCAATGCAAGCTCCGTCCGTTCGGCAGCGGGAGGCAGGGCCGTACAGGCTCCAAAATGCCCAGCCAAGGCACACCAACGTGGCCAGGCTGAACCAAGGTCGCCAGGCATCCAGCGCGGTGAGGTTGGCAATCCACGCGCCGCTGATACCTAGCAGCACCAGAACCAAGGGCACAACGCAGCACACCGATGCCCCTATAGCGGCAAGGCTCGCTGCAACGATGGCCGGAAGGGACGATTTGGCAGGAAGGCTAGCCATGGGCGCATACTACAGTCCGTACCTAAGTACGGAGTCAAGCCATGGCCACGAGCGCCCTCACCATCAGCAAACTGGCGGCATCGGCCGGCGTGAATGTCGAGACCGTGCGCTACTACCAGCGCCGCCAATTGCTGCCGGAACCCCAGCGGCCCTTGGGCGGCTTCCGCCACTACGGGCAGGCCGATGTCACCCGTCTTCAATTCATCCGACGCGCCCAGGCGATGGGATTTACCCTGGATGAAATTGCCGGGCTGTTGGAGCTCAAAGGCAAGCGGGCCTGCGAACAAACGCGTCACTTGACTGAGCTCAAGCTGGCCGACGTTCGTCAACGACTCGATGCATTACATCGTTTGGAAGGTGATCTGATGAACCTCATCGCCGAATGCGGTCAAGCACCCGCCGGCAAGTCGTGTCCGACCCTGGACCGTCTGGAGCATGCGGAGGAGCGCACGGTCAGTACGCCGCGTTAGCCGATTAGACGTGACCATGTGCCTCGTCACATGGCGTCATCTCGACTTGCAGCGTCGCGTGGTGAACATTAAACCGCTCCTCCAGCGCAGCGGCCAGCGAGCGCCGGACCTGCTCTCCGTCGCCCCCGTCGCGCAACACGATATGCGCCGTCAGTACGGGCTCCTTCGAGCCCAATGCCCACGCGTGCAGGTCATGCACGGCGGTGACGTTGGGATGCGACAGCATCATGGTGCGAACCTCATCCAATTCCAGCCCGTGCGGTACGCCTTGCATCAGCACCTGACCGGCTTCCCGCAGCAATGTCCACGTGCGCGGCAGCACCCACAAGCCGATCAACACGGCGATGATCGGATCGGCGACTTTCCAGCCGGTGAATTTGATGATCAACGCTCCGATCAGCACGCCCACCGACCCCAGCATGTCGCTCCAGACTTCGAGGTACGCGCCCTTGACGTTGAGGCTGGTGCCGCTACCGGCCTTGAGCAAGCGCATGGAGATCAGGTTGATCACCAAGCCGATCGAGGCAATGACCATCATGCCGGTCGAGGCCACTTCCGGTGGCTGGCGGAAGCGACCCACGGCTTCCCACAAGATGTAGCCGGCCACGACGAAGAGCAGGCCGCCATTGACCATCGCGCCAATGCCCTCCATCCGCGCATAACCATACGTGCGTTTGGCGTCCGGCGGTCGACGGCTCAGCCGCACGGCGACCAGCGAGATCGCCAACGCGATCACATCGGTCATCATGTGGGCGGCGTCCGACAACAGCGCCAGGCTGTTGGTGATCAAGCCGCCAGCCACTTCCGCAATCAGGAAGGCAGCGGTGAGCCCGAAGGCCCACCACAGCGGCTTCTCATGCTGAATCTCGCCTGTTCCGTGATCGTGCCCTGCACCCATGTTCGGGTCCTCCAATCCTTAAGTTCAAGAAGATGCTTCTTTTGGCTCCAGCCGGCGCACTGCCCACGCCGAACGGAATAGCACCGGCAACTGTTTGGCATTGAAGATCATCAACACTGCCGCCAGTGTCAGATAAACCCAAGCCATCCCGGTAAGCACGGCTATTTCGCGCTCCGGCGTCGCCTGGTAGAAGAACGCCAGTCCAAGCTGGGTGAGGAACAGCGAGACCAAGGCGATCGCACCCCATGGTGCTAAACGCCACGACAACAGCAACATGAGGGCGAATACCGATTGCGCCGCTGTCAGAAAGAACTCCTCATGCTGCCGTGCGTCCAGCGGAAGTGAGGTCAGTTCGCCAGCGCCAATGCTCATGGCGATCGGGAGCATGCCCACCAGCAAGGTCCATTGATTGATCTTGTCGCTGATCATGGTGGTCAGGCCGGCACGGGCGCGGCCATCCAGGACAAACAGGATGGCGATGGTGACCGCCGGGGCCTCACTGGCCAGCGGCGCCAGCCACTGGATCAACAGGAACTCGTCGACCCCCAGACGACGACCAGAAGCCACAAGAGACTCGGCGAACGGCTCCGCGGCCAGCAAGATGACGCCAGCCGCCACCAGACTCATCACTGCCATCGCAGTCCAACGCCAGGCGGGCGACCACTGCGCAATCACCGCTCCCGGGCCTGGCTCCTCGTCATCTTCTTCCTCTTCGTTGCCTGCCTGCGAGGTGCGCCACAGGTAGAGGCAGAACAAGGCGCCCAGCACGACAAAGTCGAATACGCCAATACGATTCTTCGATACGATGACGAAGGCATACGCGCTGGCCAGGGCCAGGAACACAATCTCGACCGAGTTCTCTGACTGCAACGTGATTCCGCGTTGTCTTGACCTCCACCAATGCAGTCCTACCAGCAGCGGCCATGCCAAGCCGATCAGCAGGCGGTTGGCGCCGGTCATGTTCGCGGCGGCATAGGCGACATATCCCGAAGCCGGATCCTGACCCGCGCGATAGGCGTAATAGAAGTCGACCGCGTATTCGGGCAGCACCGTAATCAACGCGACCACCGCCAGCACGAAGCCGGTGGCGATGTACTTCTCGGCAGCCTCCGCTCCCCAGGACAACAGGAAGCCGGCGGCCAGAATGGCCACACCGAACAGCGCCGTGTCCGCCAGGGCGCCGACGCTGCTACCGGTCAGGCGCAGGAACAGCGCTGGCACGACTGCCAGCACTGCCACACCCACCGGAATCACGAACTCGCGTACTGCGTTGTGTGCTCGGGTCATGTGTCTGATCCTCAACCGGGGCTACGCCACGCCACTACACGGCGCCATCGATCGCAAACGCCTGCTCGACCGGGCTGACATAGACCCAGCCGGCGTCGGGCCGACCCGTGTGCCCGACTTGGCGGAAGATCCCCACTGCCCGGGCCACATCGCTGTCTTCGCAGAACAGCTCCATCTGCACTTCGTTGATCACCTGATCGCCGAACTCGACGGAATACTCCTGCTCGCGCGCACTGAGTGCGCGCAGCAGGCCTTTCACGTCGAACAGGCTGAGTCGCTGGAAGCCGGCGGCTCCCAGCGCGTGGATCAGGTCCGAGACGCGGTTGCGATGCACGAATGCCTTGATCTGTTTCATGACGCGGACTCCCTGGAGTTGCGCTCGGCCGTCTTGCGGTCGGAGCGGTTTTCAAGCCATTCGTACAGAACTGGAAGCAGGATCAGCGTGAGCAACGTCGAGCTGATCAGGCCACCGACGACCACGGTCGCCAACGGACGCTGGGTTTCCGCACCCACGCCACTGGAGAGCAGCATCGGCACCAGGCCGAGGATCGCCACGCTCGCGGTCATCAGTACCGGTCGCAGACGCAGCGCCGTGCCCTGAACCACCGCCTCGCGCACCGACAGGCCCTTCTCGCGCAGCTCGTTGAGAAAGCTCACCAGCACGATGCCGTTGAGCATCGCCACACCGAACACCGCGATGAAGCCGATCGCAGAGGGCACCGATAGGTACTGTCCGGTGACAAACAACGCCAACAGGCCGCCGATGGTGGCGAACGGTACGTTGGCCAGGATCAGCGCCGCGTATTTGACCGAGTTGAAGGCGGTATAGAGCAGCACGAAGATGAAGAAGATCGTGACCGGCACGATCAGCGCCAACTTGGCCAAGGCACGCTGTTGGTTCTCGAACGCCCCACCCCATTCGATCCAGTAGCCCGGCGGCAGCTTCACCTGCTGCTTGATTGCCGCCTCAGCGTCCTGGACGAAACCATCGACGTCGCGACCACGCACGTCCATCTGGATCACCGCATAGCGTTGCAGTTGCTCGCGGCGGACGAAGGAGTAGCCTTCGGCCACGTTGATGTCGGCCACCTCCGACAGCGGCACCAAGGCACCGGTCGCGGTGCGTAGCGGGATGCGACGCAATGACTCGACCGAATCGCGTGTCGGGTCATCCAGCCGCACCGCGATGTCGAAGCGTTTCACGCCGTCGAGCAATACGCTCACCGGTTCGCCGCCCAAGCCGTTGCGGACGATGGTGAGCACTTCCTCGGCGTTCATGCCATGGCGGGCCAGTTCGTCGCGCTTGACCGCGATGCGGATCTGCGGCTTGCCGATGTTGGCTTCCAGGGCGAGATCGGCCACACCGGGCACCTTGTCCAGCACGCGCTTGATCCGGCCACTGAGCTTGTCGAGCTCGCCGAGGTCTTCGCCGTAAAGCTTGAGCGCCAGCGTGGCGCGCACGCCAGAGATCAACTCCTCTACGCGCATCTGGATTGGCTGGGTGTAACCGGGCACCACGTTGGGAACCACCTTTTCCAGCGCCTCCTGCATCGCCGCTTCGAGCTGCTTGATATCGCGGCCCGACTTCCACTCGTCCTCGGGTTTGAGCGCGGTGTAGATCTCCATGTAGTTGACGTCGGCGGTCTCGCCCTTCTCGGCGCGGCCGATCATCGCCAGCGTGGTCTCGACCTCGGGGAACTGCTTGAACGCCGCGGCGATCGTGTTGCTGGTGCGGATCGATTCGTTGAGCGAGGTCGACGGGATGCCCGTGATCCGCCACATGATCGAGCCTTCCTGCAGCTGCGGCATGAACTCCTTGCCGAGGAACGGGAACAACGCGAGGCTCGCCACCAGCGCCACGACGGCACTGACCACCACCACACGCTTGCGTGCCAGTGCCTTGTCCAGCAGCGGGCGATAACCGCGCTTGATCCGTGCGACCAGCCAGGTGTCACGCTCCGGCTTGGGCTTGAGGATCATCGAGGCCAGCACCGGGATCAGCGTCAGGCTCAGGATCAGCGAACCGGCCATCGCGAAGGCGATGTTGAAGGCCATTGGCTTGAACATCTTGCCTTCGAGGCCTTCCAGTGAGAACAGCGGCAGGAACACCACGATGATGATGCCGATCGCGAA
The DNA here is from genome assembly GCF_046293095.1 of Thermomonas sp. Taxonomy (GTDB): domain Bacteria; phylum Pseudomonadota; class Gammaproteobacteria; order Xanthomonadales; family Xanthomonadaceae; genus Thermomonas. Next base: position 18,531 of record NZ_JBKBPN010000001.1, on the reverse strand, counting down.
GGTGATCGGATTGGCGACTTCCTTGGCGGCGGCCAGCACCGCGGAGGTCTTGTCAACCTTCTCGCCATGCTCCAACCGCTCGGCCATGATCCGGAACGCGTTCTCGACCATCACCACCGCGCCGTCCACCATCATGCCGATGCCGATCGCCAGGCCCGCGAGTGACATCAGATTGGCGGACAAGCCGACTTGCCCCATGCCGATAAAGGCAATCAGCATCGCCAGCGGCAGCGTGACGATCACCACCAGCGCCGAGCGGACCTCCCCAAGGAACAGGAACAGGATCACCGCGACCAGCAGCGAGCCTTCCACCAATGCGCGTACGGCCGTCTCCACCGCCTTGTTGACGAGATCGGTGCGTTCGTAGATTGGCTTGAGCACCATGGTCTTGGGCAGTGCATCGCGCACCACATCGAGCTTGCCCTTGACCGCCTCGACCACGTCCTTGGCGTTCTCGCCGATACGAGCCAGTGCCTGGCCCATCACGACTTCCTGGCCGTCGCGCGTCACCGCACCGAAGCGCGGCGCGGGGGCTTCGACTACCGTCGCCACATCGCGCAGGTACACCGGCACACCGTCCTCGGCCTTGAGCACGATCGCGCCGATGTCTTCGGTCGATTTCAGCAGGCCCAGGCCTCGCACGAGGAACTGTTCGCGGCCCACGTCCATCACGTTACCGCCGACCTGGCCGTTGTTGGCCGGCAGCGCGTTGATCACGTCGCCAAAGCCCAAGCCGCGGGCATAGAGGCGCTGCGGATCGATCTGCACCTGGTACTGGCGTTCGCCACCGCCCCAGGAGCTGACGTCGTCCACGCCTGGTGCGGTACGCAGGATCAGGCGCACGGTCCATTCCTGCCAGGTGCGCAGGTCCATGTCGCTGACCTGGTTTTTTGAAACGCCGGGCGCACGTTCGACCGTGTACCAGTACACCTGCCCCAGTCCCGACGTGTTGGGCCCCATGCTCGGCTTGCCGTAGCCTTCCGGCAGGCGGTCGCCGATTTCCTGCAGGCGTTCGTTGACCAGCTGGCGAGCGAAGTAGATATCCATGTCGTCCTTGAAATAGACCGACACGTACGACAACCCGAACAGGCTGACCGAGCGGATTTCCTGCACCTTGGGCAGGCCGGCCAGCGCCGACTCTACCGGCGTGGTGAGCAACTGCTCGACGTCCTCGGCCGCCAGGCCCGGGGACTCGGTGTAGATGTTGACCTGGACCGGCGTCACGTCGGGGAAGGCATCGATCGGCACGTTGCGTACCGCGCTGACGCCGAGGAAGGCGACGACCGCGAACACGATCAGGACCAGGAATTTGTAGCGCAGGGAGAGTTCGACCAGGCGATTCAGCATGGCGCACCTCCCACTCGGGCGGGATTGGCGTCAGGGATCATCACTCTTCCCCCAACTGCGACTTGAGCATCTGCGCCTTGACGGCAAAAGCACCTTCGACCACGACGGCATCGCCGGGCTTGAGGCCTTCGCGGATGACGGTCCGATCACCGATCGCCTCACCGGTGCGAACCGGCGTCGGTTCCAGCGCACCGGTTGCGTTGCGGCGGAACACGACCGTGTCGCCTTCCAACTGCACCACCGCGTCGGTTGGCACCGACACCATCATCGCAGCAGGGCTCTTTCCATTGGTGGCGTCGCTGGCTTCAAAGAACACATCGACGTAGTCGCCGCTGTGTAGCTGGTCACCTTTGTTGGGCACCTCGATGCGCACCACCGCGTTGCGGGTCGCGTCCGAGGTGCGATGCGCGGGGTGCTGGACCGTGCCCGTCAGGCGTTCGCCGTTGAATACGACCGTTGCTTCCGTACCAGGCGTGATGCGCGGGACGATCCCGGACGGCAACTTGGCATCGACCCAGACCACCGATTCGTCGACCAGGCGGAACAGCGTCTTGCCCGGTTCGATTTTCTCGCCGATAACGACCGCATCTTCAGTGATGCGTCCGGCGTGCGGCGCAGTCAGAGTGAACTGGCCGTTGCTGCGCCCGGCCGCCGTGCCCGGCAAGCCATACGCCTGCGCGGTGGCACGGGCGCGATCGAGCGCGACCTGCGCCTCGTTGATGCGGCGCCCGGACACGGCTTCACGGCCAAGCGCAGACACGCGACGCCATTCCTGTTCGGCGATGCGCAAGTCTGCCTGGGCATTGGCGACCTCGACGCTGGACAACGTCACCAGCGGTGTACCAGTACGCACTTCGTCGCCGAGCTTGGCATGGCGACGCACGACCAGTGCTTCGACGCTGGGTGTGATCAGCGCCGTGCCGTAGGCATTGTCAAGCACTTCACCGGGCGCACGCAGCTGTTCGCTCATCGAAGCGGGTTGCAACGCCTGCACGACGATGCCGGCCGCTTTCATCGCCGCAGCATCGAGCTTGACGGGCGCGATGCCGGCTTCGCTTTCGGCAGGCGCTTCAGCGCTCTCGGCTTCGGTTGCGGTCGACTCGGTCGAGGGGGACTTCGAACATGCGGCCAGGGCAAGCAGCAACGCCGCTGCGAGCAACGGGGACATCAGACGGAACGGGGTCATCGAAATCTCTCTCATGGGGTGCCCTCCAGCCCGGCCCAGCGTTCGAGCTGTCCGGTGGCGGCGAGGTAGTCGGCGTAGCTGCGCCACAGGCGCGCTTCGAGTTCAGCGCCGGCGAGCTGCGTGTCGAGGGTCTGCTTGAGTTGCAGCAGGTAGTCGGCGGTAGACAGCTCGCCTTCGCGCCAGAGCTTTTCCAGCAGATTGGCGCGACGCTCCACATCCGTGCCGCGGCTCGCCTGCCAGTGCGACCAGGCCGATTGCGCGGCGGCGTAGCTGTCGATGGCGCGGCGGCGATCGGCATCCAGTTCGACGCGCACGCGTTCGGCTTCCGCGACCGCGACATCCGCATCGGCTTGGGCCGCCACCACTTCGGCGCGATACGAATTGCGCACGAAGAGCGGGATGCTGAGCGACACGCCGATCACGTTGTCCTGCACATTGCCGTAGTCGATACGTCCTCCGCGCACGCCCACGGTGGGATCGGCGATGCGGTTGCGACGGGCGACGGTCACTTCGCGTTCGGCGGCGAGCGCAGCAGCTTGTGCGGCTTGCCAATCGGGCAACTGTTCGATGCCGGTTTGGGGCGCCGTCGGCGGTGGCAATGCATTGCTGGGCAGCGCCAGGCTCGCCAGGAGTTCCGGTGAGCCGCCGACCGCGCGGAAACGCGCCTCGGCCTCCGCCTGTTCGGCGACGAGTTGCGACTGCTCCGCCTGCGCCTCATCACGGGCCAGCAGCGCCAAATCGCGCTCCAACCCGGAAATGTCGGCGGCCGCAAACTGCTTTTGCGCCAAATCGCCGAAGCGCGTCACCAACGCCAATCGGCGTTCACCGGTACGCACGCGTTGCTGCATCGTCTGCAGCTCCGCCCAACTGGCGAACCACTGTTTGGCGAAATCGCGGCGCCGCAGCTTCGCTTCAGCGGTGGCTTGATCGACCCGCGCGGAGGCCGCTTCGCGACGCACACGGCGCTTGCCGCTCAGATCGAGCGTGAGGTTGAGGCCCGCGGTTGTAGTGCGATCCGGGCCTTCATCGTCGCCAGCCAACTCCACTTCGGGGTTGTAGAGCGGCTGTCCGGCTGCATCGAACCGGGCACGCGCCGCGGCCAGCTGCGCTTCGGTGGCACGATAACTGGGGTGGTGTTGCCAGGCGGCCTGCAGCGCGTTGCGAAGTGCGGCGGGGGCCTGTGTCTCGGGAGCTTGGGCGGCCACGGCCAAGCCTGGCAGCAAGCTCGCTGCCAAGGCCAGGACGGCCAGCCGCGCGACGCGACGTCGTCGCGGCGAACGAACAAAGTGCATTGGAGGATCCTCTGAGTCGACGGTGTCCTCGGGCGCTCCGCGCCCGAGGGGCATAACACCTGACTCAGGCGATCGGCGGCCTCAGTTCCAAGGGCTGCGACGCGCTGGGCGGTAACCCGGACGTACGCATGGGCAGTGCCTGCGGCACGAGCACAACCACGACCTGCGTATCCGGCACCATGGCTGCCGCGTGATGGCAACCGCAGTGGCTGCAAGCGGCATGCCCGAGCTTGAGCTTCGTGGAATCGTCATTACCGCCATCCAGCGGCGACGCCTTCACCGCCACGGCATGGCTGCCATCCGTACCGAAGCCCATATCCGCGAAATCATGCTTGACGCAGGCAGCGGCAGTGCCCAGCTTCAGCGCGAACACCAGCAGCACAAGCACGGCGAGCCGCGCAGAAGCGCGCAAGCGGGCGAGCAAGGTACGGGAGGCGGCCGAAGTCACCCGCGCACAATACACACCCGGCTGGATGTTATGAAATTTCATCCGCGACGGTTGGCGGCAGCGTCGGGTGCGGGGGAACGTCGCACGCCACACGATGACGGCTGGGTGACAACCACAGACTCCGGACGATGCCAGTCCTGCCACGCCCCAGTGAGGACATGGGCCGCCGTGCGCAGGAACAGCACGGCGACCAGCAGGCCAATCAGCAAGTCCGGCCATGGACTATCGAACCACTTCACCAGCCCTGCTGCTGCAATCACGCCGACGTTATTGACCAGGTCATTGCGCGAGCATAGCCAGACCGAGCGCATGTTCATGTCGTCGCTGCGAAAGCGCGTCAGCAACCCGAAGCAGATCAAATTGCCCACAAGCGCGATGCTCGCGGCGATCGCCATGATCGGCGCGACGGGCTCGGCCCCCAACCATGCGCGACGCCCAACCTCGACCAGCACTGCGAGGCCGAATAGTGCCTGGATGCCGCCTTTGAGAAACACGGCCTTGGTTCGTTGCCGCAGCGTTCCGCCGATCACCCACAAGCTCAGGATATAGACCAACGCATCGCCCAGGCTGTCGAGCGAATCGGCCTGCAACGCACTGGAGTCGGCCCACCAACCGGCGCTGAACTCACCAACGAACAACAACACATTGATCGCCAGCACGACCCACAACACTCGGCGACGGGCGTGGTCGGTGTTCTTGCTCAGCGTGGCGGCGGTGTCGTGGCAACCACAATCGCTCATCGAGAGATCCTCAATTGGCCGCGCGCGCCAGGGCACGCGAAGAACGGGCATTGAAATAGAAGCCGCCGACCGCGATCACGGCAACCACGATCTGGGCCGTCAACGACTGCCAGGACGGATAGACGCCGAGCCAATCGATCCGCGGCACGGCGACCAGCGCTTGCCCGATCCAGCCGGCTTCCTGCAATGCGGCGATGCCCTTGCCCACCAGCACAACTGCAAGCACGGCAATCAGGATCGAACTGATGGAGAAGAACTGGCTGATCGGCAAGCGCTTGCTCATCCGCAGCATCCAGTACGCGATTGCGGCCAGCGCAGCGCTACCAGCCACCAGTCCGGCGACGATCGCGCCGCCGTTGTGCTCGCTCCACATGGCGATGAAGAACAGGATCGTCTCGAATACCTCGCGGTAGACCGCGATGAAGGCCAGCGAAAACAGGAAGATCGCCGAGCGCCGCGTCAGCGCGGCCGACATCTTGGCGTGGAGGTACTGCTGCCAGCGGCCCGCCAGGCTCTTCTGATGCATCCAGATACCAACGCTGAGCAGCACGATCGCCGCGAACAGCGCGGACAGGCCTTCCGTGACCTCGCGGTTGGCGCCACTGACGCCGACCAGATAGGTGGCGATCGCCCAGGTCACCACGCCGGCCAGCAAAGCGCCGATCCAACCGGCGTGCACGTAAGGCAGCACCTCGCGTCGTTCCGCCTTGCGCAGGAAGGCGATCATGCCGATCACGATCAGCAAGGCCTCCAGGCCCTCGCGCAGCAGGATGGTGAAGCTGCCGAGGAAGGCAGTCGTGCTGTCGGTGTGACTATCCTGCAGCACGCTGGCGGCGCGATCGAACAACGTGCTGATCCGGTCGGCCTGTTCCGTCACTTCGGTCGTTGGCGTATTCCGTCCGAGTTGTGCGCGGTACTCGCTCATGGCGGTTTCGATTTCGCGCATCAGGGCGCTATCACGGGCCGCCAGCGTCGGTTCGACCGGCTCGACGCCATCCAGGTACGCCGAGAGGGCCAGGGCCTTGGCCTGCGTGGCGTCGCCCGCGGCAAAGGCCTGCACGCTACCCGCGAGGCGCTGGCGCGCCAGTGCGAACGGGTCATTCTTCGCTTCCGCGGTGGGGGTTGTGACCGCCCGCGGCTGCGAACGCAGGTACGCGATGATCGCCTGGGCTTGCTGCGCCTCGCCGAGCGAGGCGGCGAGATCGGCTTCGCTGGTCTGGGTCAGAGATTCGAGGGTCGGAATCCGACGACGTACCGCCTCGGTTTCGCGCCACAGGGCCTCGCCTTTCGCTCGCGCCTCTTCGGGGTACGCCAAGCCACCGACATAGAACGCCAGGGCCCAGCGGTCGGCTTCCGACATCTGCGAGAAGCCCGTCATGGCCGTGCCCTGGATGCCCTGCGAAATCGCCTGATACAGCGCCAGTGGGCTGCGCCGCGCCGCGCGGTCGACATCGGTGAAGTTGATCGGGGGCGGATTCAGGCTGGCCGCCGCCGGACCATCACCCCGGCCCGAGGCACCGTGGCAGCCGGCGCATTGCTGCCCGTATAGCGACGCGGCCCGTGCCGGGTCGGGCGGTGTCGAAGGCACCGCCGCGATGGGATAGCTCTTGAGCAGCGCGTCGGCCAGCCGGTGGGCGGCCGCGGCGACCGTATGCGCCTCGGCCTTGGCCTCCACGGTCGCCACCAGCTGATCAGCTTGCGCGATCAGCTCCGTCTGGGCCGGGGTTGCCGGCAGCGCCGACAGCTGCGTTCGCACGGTCGCGGCGAACTCGCGCATCTCGGCGTACTCCGCCGGCGCAACCACCTGCCCGCCCTGCACCGCGCCGGCGTAGTCCACGGCGATGTAATCCAGCAGTTGCCAGGTCTGGCGCGGATTGGCGGGCTCGGCGGCCACTGCCGCACCAAATGCGCAGGCCAAGGAGAGCAGCAAACCGAGTCGGGCTACGAATCGCACGGCGGCGGACATCCATAAAGGGCGCCGGGTTGGCACCGCACAAGTGCACAGCGTAAAGTCCGTAGCCGCTACAGGGTCAAGGGCAAATGCGAATGAAAATCAGTGAAGCGGCGGCGGCCAGCGGCTGTCACCTGGAAACCATCCGCTACTACGAGCGCTCGGGCCTTATGCCCGCCCCTGCCCGCACCGCCAGCGGCTACCGGGAATACAGCCCCACCGAGGTCGACCGGCTGCGCTTCATCAGCCGCGGCCGCGAGCTTGGATTCAGCCTGGAAGAAATCCGTAGCCTGCTCAGCCTCGACGACGACCCGGCGATGTCCTGCTGCGATGTTGACGTCATTGCGCGCCAGCACCTCGCCGACATCCGCGATCGCATCCGCGAACTGAGCAACATGGCCGCCGAGCTCGAACGCGTCATCTCCCAGTGTGCCGGTGGCGAGCGCGACCGCTGCGCGATTCTTGGCGCTTTGCGACGGCCTCATGAGCGAGGCACAACCTGTGCGAATTGAAGGCGATTGACCGTGACGTGAATTACCGTTCTTCCAACAGTGCTTTCATCTGCTCGACTTCGGCGCGCTGGGAAGCAACGATGTTATGGCAGAGCTGCTTCAACTCAGGGTTTTGCAAGTGGTTCTTTTCGCACATTAAGATTGCCCCGGCATGATGTGGAATCATGGATTTGAGGAACTGCCTGTCGCCGACACCGGCCTGCGCGCGAATCCCGAACCAACTGCCAACCAACACGAGGCCAGCCAAGACGAAGATCACGGCGTTCTTTCGCTTGTCCTGGTACATGGCGCCCATCAGTGCAAGTTCCAGGATCGCCATGGGCGCGGTCATCAGAGCGGCCATGTAGAACTGGTTGATATTCGGCACGACGTTGGCAAAGCGATCGACCATGGCGTACATGAGTGCGTACATGCACGCGAAAGACAACCCGAGCATCGCCAGTAGGCGTCCGTAGTGATTTGCCTCCGCATGCCCACCCTTTCCAGCATGCGCTTCATGTTTGGCGTGTTCCATCGCTCACCTCCTTGGCAGCTAATGCGAAAGACTGGTACTCGCACGGTGGCGGCAGTGTGATCTGCCGCCACATGCCGGCATTTCGTTACATGCTTTCCATCATCGCGAACTCGGCTCGATCCAGACGGCCATCCCGATTGGAATCGGACATACCGAACATTGCGACCTTCGGATGCTTGGCGACCTCCGCCTTGGACACGAACCCATTCTTGTCCTTGTCGTAGGCGGCAAACGTGTCCTGCTTCGCTGGTGCAGCCGGCTGTGCGTGCGCCGCATGCGTGCTGTGATCGGTCGCCGTAGCGGATTGCTGCGGACCTGCCCAGGCAGCGCCTGATACGAGTGCGGAGATAAGGAACAGGGAAACGTATTTCATGGCATGACTCCTATGTGGGGAAGGAACAACTAGTGACAGGACGCGCCGTGCTTGGGTTCCTGGCGCGATAAGGCCGCGTCAGATTCGGCAGGGGAAGCACGTCCGAGGCGCAGCGCATTGGTGACGACCGAGACGGAACTCAGGCTCATCGCCAATGCCGCGATCATCGGGCTGAGCAACAGACCGAAGACCGGATACAGCACGCCGGCGGCGATCGGCACGCCGATGGCGTTGTAGAGGAAGGCGAATGCGAGGTTCTGCTTCATGTTGGCGACCGTCGCATCCGAAATCTCGCGGGCTTCCAGGATTCGCCGTAGGTCGCCCTTGACCAAGGTGACCTGCGCACTCGACATCGCAACGTCGGTACCGGTGCCCATGGCGATGCCGACATCGGCCGCCGCAAGGGCCGGTGCATCGTTCACGCCATCGCCGGCCATCGCGACACGTCGCCCTTGCGCCTTGAGTTGCTGTACCAGCGCGGCCTTGTCTTGCGGACGCACTTCGCCGCGCACATCCTCGATCCCGAGCGTGCGACCCACCGCCTCGGCGGTCGATTGCGCATCGCCCGAAGCCATCACCAGATGCAGGCCTGCCGCACGCAAGGCGTTCAAGGCCGGCAAGGTCGTGGCCTTGATCGGATCGGCCACGGACACTGCGCCCGCCAACCGGCCATCAACGGCCAGGAACATCACGCTGGCACCCTCTCCTCGCGCGGTTTCGGCGCGGGCGAGCAGCGGAGCGACATCGGCGCCCACCTCGGCCATGAGCGCCTTGTTGCCGAGGGCAAGCATCTGCCCAGCGATCTGCCCGCGCACGCCTTTGCCGGTGACCGAATCAAAGTCATCGGTCGCGGACAGCGGCAAGTTCCGGCGCTTGGCTTCGGTCAGGATCGCGTCCGCCAACGGGTGCTCACTGCCCTGCTCCAGACTGGCCGCAAACCGCAGCACGGTATCGTCGTCGAAGCCGTCGGCGGCCATGACGGCGCGGAACGCGGGCCGCCCTTCGGTCAGCGTGCCAGTCTTGTCGACGATCAGGGTATCGATCTTGCGCAACTGCTCGATCGCTTCGGCATCGCGGAACAACACGCCAGCACGCGCCGCACGACCGGTGGCGACCATGATCGACATCGGCGTGGCCAATCCCAGCGCACACGGACAGGCAATGATCAGCACCGACACTGCGTTAAGGACGGCGTACGTCCACGACGGCTCCGGTCCGAACAGGCCCCAACCGAAGAACGTGAGCACGGCCACCGCCAGCACCGCGAGGACAAACCAGAACGCCACCTTGTCGGCCATGCGCTGCATCGGTGCGCGCGACCGCTGGGCCTGGGCCACCAGTTGCACGATCTGCGATAGCACCGTTTCCGAGCCGATCCTGTCGGCGCGGATCACCAGGCTGCCGGTGCCATTGAGCGTGGCGCCGATCACGCGGCTGCCGGCGGTCTTTTCGACCGGAATCGACTCGCCGGTCAGCATCGATTCGTCGACGCTGGAACGCCCTTCGAGCACTTCGCCATCGACCGGCACCTTTTCGCCCGGGCGCACGCGCAGGCGGTAGCCAACGTGGACATGGTCGAGCGGGATGTCCTCTTCGCTGCCATCGTCGTTGACGCGGCGCGCCGTCTTCGGTGCGAGTCCGAGCAGGGCCTTGATCGCGGCCGATGTCTTCGAGCGGGCGCGCAGTTCCAGCAGTTGCCCCAACAGGGTCAACGACACGATGACCGCGGCGGCCTCGAAATAGACGCCGACGCGGCCGTGTTCACGGAACGAGTCCGGGAACAGGTCTGGCGCCACGGTGGCGACCACGCTGTAGCCGAAGGCCGAAGCCACGCCGATACCGATCAGCGTGAACATGTTCGGGCTGCGGTTACGGATCGATTGCATGCAGCGTTCGAAGAACGGCCACCCGGCCCAGAGCACGACCGGTGCACTCAATGCGAGTTCCAGCCAGGTACGGGCACCCATGCTCAGGAACGTCAGCCGGTCGCCCAGCATTGCCAGCAGGAAGACCACGACGGTCAGCGGCAACGTCCACCAGAAGCGGTGCGAGAAGTCGCGCAGTTCCGGGTTTTCCTCGTCTTCCAGGCTGGGCATTTCCGGCTCCAGCGCCATGCCGCAGATCGGGCACGTCCCGGGCCCTTCCTGGCGGATTTCCGGGTGCATGGGACAGGTATAGATCGTGCCTGCTGGCGCGGAAGGCGCCGCCTCGGCCTTCGGCGCGAGATAGCGAGGCGGATCGGCGACGAACTTCGCCTGGCAACGCGCGGAACAGAAGTGGTAATCGGTCCCGGCGTGGCTGGCGTGATGCGGTGTGGTCGCAGGGTCCACTTGCATGCCACAGACCGGATCAATCACCGTCTGCTCGGAGATCGCGGCAGTCGCCTTGCTTGCACAGCAACTGCCCTTCTTTTCTTCCATGGCCGTGGGGGCCGTGTACCGCCCGGGATCGGCCACGAATTTTTCCCGGCAGCGCGCCGAGCAGAAGTGGTAGTCGGTGCCGGCATGGCTGGCGTGATGCGGCGTGGTCGCAGGGTCGACTTGCATGCCGCAGACCGGATCGAGGACCGTGCTCGGTTTCTGGTTCGCGTTGCTGGCGCAGCAACCGCCCTGCTCATGTGCGTCATGGTCGTGGTGAGAATGCATGTGCGTGTTCATGCGGCGTCCTCATTCAGGGCGTGCAGAATCGGGCACGCGTCAAGCGCGCCATGGCCCGGACACGCCTTGATCAGGGTCCGGAGGCCATCGCGAATCCGGGCCAGTTCCGCCAGCTTGGCTTCGACGCCCGCCAGCTTCTGCTCGGCGGCCGCCTTGAGACTGCCCATGTCGTGTTCGCGATGGCTGGAAAGCGCGAGCAGTTCGCGGATCTCCTCCAAGGTGAAGCCGAGCGCCTTGGCGCGACGCACGAAGCGCAGGCGCAGGACATCCGCAGTCTGGTAGCGACGGTAGCCGGACGGCTGACGTTGCGGCTCCGGCAGCAAGCCCTGCCGCTCGTAGTACCGCACTGTGTCGATGGGGACACCGGCGCTTTGGGCGAGTTCACCGATCTTCATTGGGGAATCTCTCGTGACGGGATGCCGCCAGTCTCCACCTTTGACTAAAGTCCAGAGTCAAGCCCTTTTGCATTCGGCCCACCATGTGCGTTCAGTGCGCTGCAAAGGCCGCAGTGGTGCCGTCCCGACGAACGAGTTCGACGGTGTACGGCTCCGTGTGCCCGTCCGGCATTTCCATGCCGGGCGACCCCGTCGGCATGCCGGGAAGCACCAGTCCCTTGGCGTCGGGCTTCTCGGCCAGCAAGCGTTTCACGTCCGCGGCCGGCACGTGGCCTTCAATGAAATAACCGCCCACTTCGGCGGTGTGGCACGACCCCTTGCCGTACGGCACACCCACGCGCTCCTTCACCGGATTGACGTTGTCCTCGTCGCGCACCTCGACCTGAAAGCCGGCCTGGCGCATGTGGTCTACCCACAAGCCGCAGCACCCGCAACTCGGACTCTTGTGAACGACGACGAGCGGCAACGCTTGTGTCGGTGCGGGCACTGCGGTTGTTTCGGCCGTGACCTCGGCGGCGCGTTCCGGTGCCGGTGCCTGCTTGGCACAAGCACCCAGTGAAAGGGTTGCAGCCAGTACCAGCACGGTTGTTGCTGTATGCATCGACATGCTCGCCCTCCTCATCGCTTGGTCCGCGAAGACCAGTGGATATGGACGATGCGCCAACCCGCTTTACCGCGCTTGAGCACCATGGTTTCGGTGCTCAGCACCGTCATCGGCTTGCCATCTTTCGTCGCGTGCAGTTCGCTTTCGCTCCCCACCCACGCCAGATCCCCTGTCGCCTGGGCGGTGCGCTGCTGCAACTGCACATGTGCACCTTTCAGGAACTCGGCGTCGTGCGTCGCATGCCCGCCCAGGTATTCGGCTTTCGAGTGCTCGGCACCGCCGCTTTCGAGGATCAGCACGTCGTCGGCCAGCCAGGTGCCGGCACGTTTCAGATCACCGGCCTGCAATGCAGCCGAAAAGGCGTCCACAGCCGCGACCGCGGGCTTCGCCTCCGAGCTGATAGCGGGGGCATTGGTCTTCGCGTGCTGTGCGGGGTCATGTGCTTGCGAGGCGAATGGAAGGGCCAGCAAGGCGAGGAAAACAATTCGATGGATCATGGATTCTCGACTCCGGTCAGTGTTGGTGATCGTGGCCATCGCTGGCCGGTGCGGTTGCCGGCATGTCCATGCCGGCATGTGGGTCAGCAGTGGCCGGTTTGGTGGTCGCTGGGGCCGGCTTGGCGGCAGGCGTTGCATCGTGGATATGCGTCTTGCCATCGGCATGGACATGTACCTCACCACCGGACGGCGCCTGCGTGGACTTGATCGCGTCGGTATGCGGCGGTGTGCCCGGAGGATGCGCGTGCGGCTTCGACTCATCCATCGGCATGCCCGCCATCGCGTCGTGTTCCTCGCCTTCGGCATGCTCATGAGCCTCACCCTCATCGTGATGAGGTTCCTCGCCCCCCTCTGCATGCGAATGTCCTTCGCTCTCGCCTCCGCCATGCGAATGCCCGCCACTACTGGCGACGAGCGCCTGGTATTGCTCGGGGGTGAGCTTGGGCAGCGCCTGCAGGAAGGCCGCCATGTTCCAGATGTATTCGTCGTCCATGCTCTTACCCCAGGCCGGCATGCCCGAGGCCTTGATGCCGTGCTTGATCACCCAGAACGCCTTGCCGGCGTCGACCGTTTCCTTGCTCAGATTCGGCGGTGCCGGATACAGGCCCTTGCTAAGTTCGGTCTCCTGCATGCCTGGGCCAAGGTGGCAGCCGGTGCACATGGCGTTGTAGTTGCCGGCGCCCTGGCGAATGCGCGCCGGATCGGAGAGATCCGCGGGCCGTTGCAGCTTGTCGGCGCGCACCTCGATCGAGCGTTCGCGGAGGGCCTGCAGCGCCGAGTAAACGGGCCGGGTGTGGGTGTCGTCGGCGCCGATGTTGTAGACGCCCGACCAGACGAAACCGGCGGCTGCCGCCAGGGCGACGCCGGACAGGATGCTCAAGGTGAGCAGGGACTTTCGAGTCACGAATGGCATGGTGATCTCCCCGATCAGAACCAAATGCGGATGCCCGCGACGACGCGGGTGTCATTGACGTCTTCGCCGGCGGCACGGCGGAAATCTGCGGTGCTGCCGAAGGCGTGCTCGCGAACGACGCCGATGTATGGCGCGAATTGCCGGGTGACTTCGTAGCGCAGGCGCAAACCGGCCTCGGCGGTACTCAGGCCAGAACCGATACCACGGCGCGCGTCGTTCTTGCCGTAAAAATTGACTTCAACCAGCGGCTGCAGAATCAGCCGGTTGGTCAGCAGTGTTTCGTATTCGGCCTCCAGGCGTGCCGCGGTCTGGCCGGACTGGCCGAGGTATGCGGTCGCCTCCACCTCGAACTTGTATGGCGCCAGGCCCTGCACACCGATCGCGACGAAGTCCTGCGATGCGCCCGGCTTGAAGTCGTGGCGCACACCGCCCACCACATCCCACCAGCGAGCGAATGCACGGCCATACAGGACTTCAAGATCCGCGCCTTCAATGTGGCCACCGACCCGCTCGCCTTCGCTGCGCAGCCAAAGCTTGTTGAGATCGGTGCCGACCCAGGCTTGGCCTTCCCATGCCATGCCGGTGCCATCATCGGTATCGAAGCCTTCGAGACGGTTGAACAACACATAGTGCTGCACGCTGTTGTCGTGCACCGGATGATCGTTCGGTGGCGCTACGGCCGCCGCGCGGTCTTCGGCCGTCAGCACCGGAATCGGCGTGATGGGCTGATCCGCGGGATGCGGCATGGCATGCCCCATCGCGGCGTGATCCATCGGTGCCGGTTGCGCGGCGTCATGCCCCATGGCGGCCGGCGCCTGCGCTGGCATCTCGTGGCCCATGGCCGCGTGATCCATTGGCGCAGCAGGCGCCGTTGCTTTCGGCTTCGATGTGGTGACGGGCTTCGCCTTCGGTTTTGGCTTTGGTTTTACCTTCGGCTTGGCTTTCGGTTTCACCTGATGCTGAGTGTGCTCCTGCATCGCCGGCATCTGATGTTGGGAATGATCCTGCGCGGCCGGCATCGGCATCTGATGCTGCGAGTGCTCCTGTGCGGCGACATTGAGGGCCAACAGCAGACCTGCCGCGAGGGGTGCTACAGAAATGGTCGTCTTCATTCGTCGACCCTCACGGTGCGCATCATTCCCGCCTCCATGTGATAGAGCAGATGGCAGTGATAAGCCCAACTGCCGAGTGCGTCGGCGCGCACGCGATAACTGCGCTTGCTGCCGGGCGGCATGTCGATGGTGTGCTTGCGAACGAGGAAGTTGCCTTGATCGTCCTCGAGATCGCTCCACATGCCATGCAGATGGATCGGGTGCGTCATCATCGTGTCGTTCACCAGCACGATGCGCATGCGTTCGCCGTAGTTGAGACGCAGCGGTTCGACGTCCGAGAACTTCTGCCCATTGAAGCCCCAGGCGAAGCGTTCCATGTGGCCGGTGAGGTGCAGTTCGATCTCGCGGCCAGGATCGCGCCCGTCTGGATCGTCGAAGGCACTCTTGAGCATCGAATAGCTCAAGACCTTGCGTCCGTTGTCGCGCAGGCCGATGCCCGGATCATCAAGCCGTGAACTGACCACCATGGCCTGGTTGTCGACCAGCGGATTGCGCGTTTCGCTGGCCGGGTGCGTGACCGTGCTCCCGGAATCCATGCCGGCCATCGAGCCATCTTTCATGGTCGCCATGTCGTGACCTGCATGCGGATCGGCATCGGCCGGCTTCGACGTCTGCGCCATCGCGCCATGATCCATGCCGGCCATGCCCATGTTGGCGCCACAGCTCATTTCCATGCCCTTGCCGCCGGACATGTCCATGCCACCCATGCTTCCGTGATCCATGCCCATGTCCTGCATGGTCAGCAGCGGACGAGGATCGACCGGCGGAATCGGCGCACGAAGCCCTTCGCGCACGGCCAGCGTGCCGGCGACGAAACCGGTGCGGCCCATGTCCTGCGCGAAAATCGTGAAGGCATCCTGCCCCGACGGCTCGACGATCACGTCAAAGGTTTCGGCAGTGGCGATGCGGAACTCGTCGATGGTGACTGGATGCACGTACTGGCCATCGGCGGCCACTACGGTCATCTTCAGGCCGGGTATCCGCACGTCGAAATGCGTCATCGCCGAACCGTTGATGAAGCGCAAGCGGATCTTCTCGCCGGAGCGGAACAGGCCGGTCCAGTTGCTCAGCGAGGTCTCGCCATTCATCAGGTAGGTGTAGGTGTTCGCATTGACGTCCGACAGGTCGGTCGGCGACATGCGCATCTGTCCCCACATCTTGCGGTCGTCGATCGTGGTCGCAAGACCATTTCGCTCAGCATCACGCAGAAAATCCCCGACCGTGCGCATGTAGTAGTTGTCGTACATCGACATCTTCTTCAGCCGCGCGAACAGCCGTGTGGGGTCCATGTCGGTCCAGTCGGACAGCATCACCACGTAGTCGCGGTCGTAGGCGAACGGTTCAGGTTCGATGGGATCGATGATGAGCGGGCCGTAGAGCCCGGCCTGTTCCTGGAATCCCGAATGGCTGTGGTACCAGTACGTACCGCCCTGATTCACCTTAAACCGATAGTGGTAGGCCTCGCCCCGGTGGATGCCGTCAAAGCTCAGCCCAGGCACACCGTCCATGTTGGCCGGCAGCAGGATGCCGTGCCAATGGATCGAGGTTTCATGGCCAAAGATCGAGCCTTCCGGCAGCGCATTGGAGACACGCAGGTTGACCGTCGTACCCTCGCGCCAGCGCAGCAGCGGTGCTGGAATCGAGCCATTGACGGTGACTGCTGGACGCGTGCGCCCGGTGAAATTCATCGGCGTCTCGCCGATGGTCAGGTCGAACTCGGTACCCGACAGGACATTCGGATTACCGGGGCCTTTGAGCGCCCAACTGAGTTTGGGCCAGAGACCCAGGCTGGCCACAGCACCACCCGCGGCCAACCCCTGCACGAATCGCCGCCGCGACGGTTTGAACAACCCGTCGGCATTGCGGCCGAAAGCATCGGAAGACATGTGAACTCCATCAAAGTGTCATAGGCCAGCACAAGCGCTGGACCACTGCCTGCAAAGCACGTCGAACGGCGACGCGCGCAAGCGAACCGGCGCCCGGGGCGCCAAAGGACACTTAGCCGATGGGAGGTCGGATCAGATGGGGCAACAGTGGTGTTGCATGGCCCAAGGCCATCGATCGCACGCTACCGACATGCAGCAGGGCGGTGCCCTGGAAGGCCATCACCGGCACCATGGCGGCCGCCTGATGCACGCATGCACAGGTACAGGTGCTCGACTTGCAGCAATCGGGTGACTGGCCGGGTTGCTTGTCCTTGGTAGCCGTTGCCGCATCGGCCGCATCCTGCGAATGCGCGGGCTGCCCGTCGTGGTGGCATGGCATCTCGGACTCGGCACTCGCCATAGGCGCGACCGGAGTACTTGCGGCTTCATGCCCATCCGCGTGCATCTGCATCATCTGCACAGACGCCATGGCCGAGGCTGCCCCGTTGAATACCAAGGCAACGCACAGCAACAGACGCAACAGGATGGCGCGGGTGGACATGGCGCTACTTTACCTTGCCAAGGCGTTCCGGATGTACAACAGGTGTGAACGCATGCCTTGAGCATAGTCCAGGGTTTGTCGCCCGACTCTGGCGTCAGGCCCCGCTCCCTGCCAACAAGAGTTTCGCGGCCTTCTTTGAGATTTTGGCAAACAAGTCGACATCGAACCCTGCCATGATTTTGGCCAGTTCGGTATCGCTCAAACACATCTCGTCCACCTCTCCCACAAACGCAAGTGGGCCATAGCGGTCAATGGCCGCCTGGGAGGCGAGCATGCAATCCGGCACGATCAGCCAGACGCGATCGCCGGCATAGAGCCTGAGAGACATTGGGGTCGGTTTCGTGCAGCGAGCTGCACGGAGGCCCGAGAGACACGGCAAAGGGTGGCAATTGCCGAGTGCGCCGTTCTTGTCGCACGCTGCCTGTAAGGCACTGTGAAGGGCAGGCCCCACGTGCGCGGATGCTGGCAAATCAATGACGCCCTTACTCGGCCTTGTGTGATCGCTTCACCGGTGCTGTCTCGGCCTGCTTGAGCAGGTCCTTCTTTTGGCGTGGCGTCAGATCGTTCCATCGCAGCAGCAACGCGGCCAGAACCTCGTCTTCGGTATAGAGAAAGGCCGGCGGGATACCCAAGACTTCGGCCAGCCGCTTGGCCGTCTTGAGTTGCGGTTCATGCTTGCCGCGTTCGTACTGGTTGATGCGAGGTGAGGCCACGGTCGGATCCAGGTCGGCCAGTACCCCCAGTTGCCGCTGCGACAAGCCCGCACGTTTCCGCGCCTCGGCCAGCCGCCGTGCGAAGACCGGGTGCTGCGTCGTCCGGGTCACCACCGCCCTCCCCTAAGAAGGCCTTAAGGATGGCGGAGTGACCGACTTCTGAATACTAAGATATCCTTAGCATTTCCGACAACGAGTCACGCCCCTTCTATGGCGCCTCACGCTCCCGCCACTGTCGATGAGCTCGGGTTGCAGGGCTGTCTCTACCTATGGGCGCTCTTGACCGGTCAGCAGCGTCGACTGCCGATTGCGCCGACCAAGCGGATGACGCTGGTCATTCTCGCGCTGCTGCAAGACCAGGGCGTCATCGAAGTGCCGTGGCCGCAGATGCGATGGGAGTTCAAGCCAGACGCGCACACCACGCCGATCGAAGGGCTGCAGTGGCGATTGGCATGGACGGTTTATGAGCCCGGCCGCCTGCTGGAAGCCCTGGATGACTATTTCGATACGCTCGAGCGGGACGACTTCGTTACCGCATTTCAACTGCGCTTGTGGACGGACATCGGCTCGGCAGAAACCGAGCGCTTCTTTGAGCAGCAGTTGGCCAAGCACAGGTTCCCTGGCGGTTGGGCGCTGGACATTGCGTTTGCATACCGCGATTGCCCTGTTCTCACCCTGGCCCAGTGGCGCTACTGCGCTTGGGCAGCTGTGAGGCGCGGCGCTTCGCTTGGGTTCTACCCCGAAATCACGGACGGTTGTGAAAGAGCTGAGAACTTCTGATCCTGCCTGGCGACCCTACGTCGCATCCTCGGGTTGTGGAATCGCTCGATGTATTCGAACACATCGGACC